>NZ_JACVBP010000009.1:0-148837 GCF_014852425.1 Ensifer sp. ENS09 | reverse complement strand
TATCCACTCGCTTCAACTCCCGCTCCATCCGCCGCAAAAAGCCGGATGGTCAGATGAAATCTGAGGGGGGTCAAAATTGGACGCCGATTACCCCGCCAAGGGGGTCAAATTTGCACGCCGGAACACAGTCATGAGGCCATACGCGACCTTGTCCGCGCTCGCACGTGTGCCGTCGATACGCTGCGCACCCATCGCCAGCAGGTCAACGCCGTCATGCTCAAGCACGGCCGTATCTATCCCGGCAAGAGGAGCTGGACGATGCGTTACCTTCGGTGGCTGCAAGAACGTATATGAGTTATGTCCAGCCCGGAAAGCCGCAGCAGAATGCCTATGTCGAGCGCTACAACCGCACCGTTCGCCACGAATGGCTAGATCAATACATCATCGAAAGCATCGAGGAGGCACAAGAATTCGCCACGCAATGGCCGTGGACCTATAACAACGAACGCCCCAAATGGTTATCGGCGGCATCACACCCGCACAGAAACTGAAAATGGCCGCGTGAATTCTACTGCAGAACCCCGTTAAAAATGGGAGGATTACCCATCGAGATCGCCTTTAAAATCGTTGATCGGTCCAACAAGCCGCTCACCCTGAATCGGAAGTATGCGATCTCATCGCCCATACACACACAAATGGCTAAAGCTGGGGGGGGAAGCGCAACGAATAATCCTCCCGCTCCAAAGTCAAATTCGGAGAATAATATGGATCATTGAGCAACCTCTCCCCCCAACGTCTTTGCATGTAGCGAATTTCCTTAAGGAACCTTACTGATTTTTCAGGCGTATTATCGAGGCCTCTTGAGTAACTTTCAAGGTGATATAGCTCTGCAAACGGCGTTAATACATTGCGCAATCCAAATTCAGAAACGCGAAGACAGAAATCAACATCATTGAATGCAACTGCAAGATTATCCTCATCCAATCCGCCCACGTCAAAGTACGTCTTCTTTCTTACAACCAGGCACGCTCCTGTCACCGCAGAAACATTGCTGACCAATTTAAGTTTACAGAAGTACCCTGATCTTTTGTTCGAGACGTATTTATGCCCATGCCCGGCTACTCCCCCAATTCCTGTGACTACCCCTGCATGTTGTATCGAGTCGTCGGAGTAGAGCAATTTTGCACCTACACATCCCACTCCATCTTGGCACGCGAGCGCTACCATCTCCGACAGCCAGTTCGGGGACTTTACCTCAATATCGTTGTTGAGGAGACAAACAAACTCTCCCTCGCAATTGGCCACGCACATATTATTAATCGCAGAATAATTAAACTCGACATCGCACTTCCTTACAATCGCGACTCCCTTAAGCTCATCGAAATATTTCAACGTCTCGGATAATTCAGAATTGTTGTCCGCAATAATAATTTCGTAATTTTCATAGCTCGTTTTCGTTCTAATAGACTCAATGCAATTTCGAAGAATATGAACTTTATCTTTTGTAGGAATGATAATCGACACTCGAGGCTGTTCAGCACACAAATACCGCGTACGATAGGCAATTTGTTTCGGAATCGGCTGAACAATTGCCTTAATGTGGCGACGGTCTAGATGCTCCTGCACAGCTTTTTGCCCCGCCGATAACGCGTAGCTTTTTGCACCGGTACTAAACGCAGTCGAACCTTTCACCGCTCGCCAATGGTACAGAACCAGAGGGATGTGAATTATCCCCACGCCCCTGATTTGCTCCACGATCCGAAGGTTGAGATCATAGTCCTGCGCGCCCTCGAATCCCTGTCGCCAGCCGCCAACGGAACGGATGTTACTTGCACGATGTACGGTGAGGTGATTGAAATAGTTCTGTGACTGCAACAGTTCAGGGGAAAATTGCGGCTTGAAATAAGGCTGATACCTGGCGCCCTTGTTGTCGATTTTGTCTTCGTCGCTGTAGACGATTTGGGCATCCGGTCGAGAAATAATCGCCGCAGCAACAGCCTCCAAGGCACGCGGTGCGAGCTGATCATCGTGATCTAACGTGCCTACCCAATCTCCACTAGAGAGCAGAAATGCGTCATTGGTCGCTACTGAAATGTGCCCGTTTTCCGACCGGCGCTGAACCTTAATCCTCGAATCGAGAGTAGCGTACTGGTCCAGTATTTTTCCAATGCGAGCGTCAGAAGAACCGTCGTCTACGATACAGAGTTCCCAATATGGATAGGTCTGACGCAAAACACTCGTTACTGCTTGGATAAAATGAGCAATATTTGGTCGGTACACTGGCATAAGTATAGAGATCGTTGGAAGCGACGCCACTTGCAAAGAAAGAGAAATACGCCCCATCTGCTGCGCCTCGTAGAGCCGCAGCCATCCCCTATATTCATGTCCCTTCAGCACGCTCCGGAGCGATTGATTCAAAACTCTCTTTGCCCAATTTGCAAAGGCCATCGGGCTGAGTTTGAGCAGCAGACACTTCAACGACATCAGCACGCTACTTCAGGTACGGATTCGGCTGCCTTCCCTCCTCCAAGCCGTATCTCAAGAAGTGCCAGAAAGCGTCGACGCCCGCTTCCCGAACGTCATTGTTCTCACTGAGATACCATTCTTCCGCGAACACCATTCGAAAAACGCCTTGGATTTGATTGTACAAAGGTGAACTGATATCAAGCTCCCTGGATAGATCCATAACGCGCTTCAGTTCTGTCAGAACCTTTAAGTAAGATCCCTGGCAATGTCCCAGCTTTTCGCTCAGATGCACCACCTGTTCGTGCATTCCGCTAAGCTCGACTTGCTTTTGCGCTAGCACATCCGCAACGATATCATTGTCTCGTCGAACTGCCTGAAGCTTGGTAGCGGCTGACACCAGTTCCTCGAACCCGCCAGTAATTGGAAGCAGTCTCGCACCAAACGCATAAACTCCGTCACCGGATTTGCCTTGCGCAGCTCGCTCCTGAAATTGGCTCTCTAAATCATGATAGCGCAGGATCTCGGACTTGGAGACCCAGAATCCTAGCTCATACATCAAATCCAAAATGAGGTGATCGATGGTTCGCGCTGTATCCCGACTGGGTTCTGCGCAATTCTCCAAAATCAACAAGCAATCAAGTAGCCCTCGAAAGAGCAAGTATCCAGCCTCAATATTGGACTCCGGTTTCCACTCTTGGTCCACGAACGTGAACTTATCACGAGACCGTATCAAATTTCGAGGAATTGCATCAATCATTTCACTTGGAAGCGTCGAATGCGGCTTCAATGGTGTTTCAGCCCCTAGCAACCCAGCTTTTTCATTCACCGCAGCCCACCAAATTTCGGCCCAGCGAACAAGGTTGCCTGTGTGCCACCCCCGTCTAGAAACTAGGTCCACTAACAGAGAATGCCAAAGTTCACCTCTCGTATAGGTCTCATCCTCAAGAAGTAAAGTAATTCCCTTATAAGAAGTCTCGAAGTTCTTTTCATCAAGTGCCTTCCGTCGTACTTGTATGCCACTATCAACAAGATCAAATTGTACCGATTTTGCGAACTCCTTGCGTCGGTCCGTCCCGAAATGCATCGCTAGCGTATTCGTATCTTCGAGCTCTTCCTTTGAAGCAACAACTAGAAAGGAGTTGGCTAAATCAGGCAGCAAGCCATTCCGGCAGACCGGGCCCCAAGCACGTTGTAGAGAGAAGGCGGTGCGACTTGGGCGCTGCGGGTCGGCGAGTGCAGACTGGGAACAAAGAGCGACTGCATCGAAGCCCGTCGTTTCTTCGAGAGCCTTCTCCGAAATCACAGTTGTCGGCAACTTATAGTCCGGAAATGGGAACCACCATTTGTGACATTTGAGCCCAATTGTGGCTAAGTGGCACTGCAATTCCTTACGTCCAAAGGTGACAACGTCACCGGCATGGTACCGATCCTCTATCCCATAAAAGGTATCACCAACATGGTCTTCTGGATATCCAGCGAAATATTTT
The DNA here is from genome assembly GCF_014852425.1 of Ensifer sp. ENS09. Lineage (NCBI taxonomy): Bacteria > Pseudomonadati > Pseudomonadota > Alphaproteobacteria > Hyphomicrobiales > Rhizobiaceae > Ensifer > Ensifer sp. ENS09. Next base: position 144,944 of record NZ_JACVBP010000009.1, on the reverse strand, counting down.
AGACCTAGTTGGTTTTCTATCGCCAGAATAACCCGCCCGTTCGGCGCCAGCAAGCGCCCAGCCTTTCCTAAAAACTCAAGGCATCCGTCTTGTTCTTTAGTCGCAGCGAAGAACTTTCTGGCATACTCAAGCACCCCGACAATTATGATTGTATCGAATAGTTGTCCTTGAGCGGGCACAAAGCTATCGAAGTTGTCGCAAACTACAGTAACGTTTTCTGCATCGGCGCATCTGTGCGCAGTTACTTGCGCACGGCGTGAACTCCCCTCAAGCGCTAGAACCTGCTTCCCAGATTCTGCAAGGTACCGCGTAATGGCGCCGCAACCCGCGCCCACTTCCAAGACATTTCCATTTATATAGTCGACGATAGGGCGAATCAAATTGGCTCGACGAGCGCTAAAATGATACAAGGTTGGCCAATCTGTTATGCCTGCTGCAAGCTCCTCGGAAAATATCGAGGTATCTTCGGCATTCGAAACGATATTCAGAATACGACTTTCGATTTCGTCGCCATCATTATAAGAAAAATCATCGGGCTTCGACTTGGGCATCCACAAGTTTTTTAACTCGCCTTGCGAATACAATTTCTCGTTTACGTCAATCATACCAACCTGCATTTCCCCTGGCTCTTCTACCCTGTCGTACCGTGACTGGAATTCAAATTCCATTCTTAATCTTGGTCATGCACTATCTTATCAATTGCGAATACCAAGTTTTCGCTAAACTAACTCCGGTGATCCTCCCGCCAAATGTAAGTGAGCGCGACGAGCAGCCCACGGCATTAGTCTGTTGACGGACGAGGAGCGTATGTGGCGTCTCCGCCCCATTGATTTTGCGGTTGCAACGGTGATGTCGATTGCTCGCTGGAGGTCCTGTGAGCACGTCGGGGAGTCGCGGGCGAGCTCATTGTGAGGCGCTGGTCCGTTGCGCATAGGCCCAGGTGATCTGAACCCTTCAAACTGGACCGATGTTGGTTAGAGTTTTCCGGTGATTTTTCCTGGCTGGGGAGGGAACGGAAGACGATGAAGGCATCGCAATTTTCGGACGCGCAGAAGGCGTTCATTCTGAAGCAGGGTGATGAAGGGGTGACAGTCGCGGAGATCTGCGGGAACGCAGGGATCAGCCAGGCGACCTATTTCAACTGGAAGAAAAAATACGCCGGTCTGTTGCCGCCGGAGATGAGGAAGCTGAAGCAGCTCGAGGACGAAAATGCGCGACTGAAGAAGATCGTCGCGGATCTGACGCTGGATCGCGAGATGTTGCAGGATGTTATCCGCCGAAAGCTCTGAGGCCTGCTCGCAAGCGTGAGGTGGTGAAGGGCATGTGCCGGGATTGGATGATTTCGATCCGGCGTGCCTGTGGAGCGTTGAACTTCGATCGGTCGACCTACCACTACACCTCTCGCCGTGCCGATCAGGCCGGCCTGGAACGTCGTATTCGGGAGATTTGCGAAACGCGCGTGCGCTACGGCTACCGCCGTGTGCATGTGCTGCTGGAACGTGAAGGTTGGTGCACTAACATCAAGCGAACCTATCGCATTTACAGAGACTTGGGCCTGCAGTTGCGCAACAAGACGCCGAAGCGCAGGGTCAAGGCAAAGCTTCGGGAAGATCGGCAGATGGCGATCGGTCCGAACGACGTGTGGGCGATGGACTTCGTGCATGATCAGCTCGCGACCGGAAAGAAACTGCGGGTTCTCACGGTGGTCGACACTTTCTCACGCTACGTGCCAGTGCTTGATCCGCGTCACAGCTATCGCGGTGAAGACGTGGTGCAAACGCTGGAACGGGTGTGCCGCCAGGTTGGCTATCCGAAGACGATCCGTGTCGATCAGGGTACAGAATTTGTGTCTCGCGATCTCGACTTGTGGGCCTATGCTAAGGGCGTGATCCTGGACTTCTCACGGCCGGGTCCCACGGACAATGCTTTTATCGAAGCCTTCAACGGCCGCTTCCGAGCGGAGTGCCTGAACCAGCATTGGTTCCTGACCCTTGCGGACGCCCGCGAAAAGATGGAGGATTGGCGCAGAGACTACAACGAGTTTCGGCCCCATGGTGCGATCGGCAACAAGGTACCGATCTCACTGATGAATCCGGGAAGCGTCGCCAGCCCGCTTCCCTGAGATAGGCCGGAAAACTCTACCCTCAGCTGGTCCAGAAACTTGGGGCGGTTCAACCCCGCGGAGGCTCTAGTCGCAGCTGGATGAAGATTCAGTGGCAGGTCAGATGATGGCCAGCTTCTCCGCCGTGCTCCAGCGCCGCCGTCGTTCAGGCCCAGAGAGGACCTCTATCTTATGCTTGATGTTGGTCATAATGCCGACACTACTCCTACACACTTAACTAAGTGGGGGAGCATGTCCGGGCCTTTCGGGGGCTAATTCAGTGTGAATTTGCTGCCGCGTCACATCGTGCCGATGAGCCACCTCCGTCACCGTAGCGCCAGAAACTCCAACCGACATGACAATGTCGAGCTTGTGTTCATCACCCCACCGACGCCGCCGTTCCTGCCCAAGAATTTCGACACGCATCCCATACCTCGCCGAAGACACGTCGCTTACGACGTCGTTAAAGACGTGTCTTATATTACTCATATAATATGACGTATCTCGCGGTTCCAAATTAGTAAAGGAGAGGTGGCTCGCGTCGCGATCACGAATATTCAGCGCTGAATGAGGAGACCTGCGAGACTGAAACTTGTTTGTGCTTGAGACATTCCTGGCGGTAGAAAGCAATCAAACACCCAAGGGTCGTTGCTTTCATCTAGCGCGAGCCACTCGTGACACTCATTGCCCAGTTGGAATGAACGAATGATAAGGGGTACGGAAGTTAGAACGATTTTTCCTGCTTTGACATCGACATGCCGAGCGGCAATCGATGTTTTTGAACTGCCCGATACAAGCGTGAATGACTGATGGCTATCATCGGAAACAAATGCCACCATTAGCACATTCCCCGCTGAAGGGATTCGAACGCGACCGCCCGGCATAACCTTTACGCATTCAAGATTTAAATGCCTGTTGAAAATCGGCTCTAACGAGGTGTTCCCCTCCGAGCCCTCCATCAGATCCCGAGCACTATAATAATCGACCATATCCAACTGATTTTCAGAATGCGAAGTGTTAAGTTGGCCCAACGATCTTTGCAGAGCAAGCGTGGCTGGGACCGCTGCTGCAAGGAATTTCCCGATCAACGCGCACGCTGCACCACGATGAAAATGTGACGTGTCCGAGTATAAGAACTCAGGCGCTTGAGTACCGAAAAGCTCAAAAAGTTGCCTTCGCATATCAACTGGCTGAATCCCCTTTCGCCGCCAAAAATCAAGTTCGGCAAGGTAAATTGTGTTGCGGACTTTCATGTCATAGAAAGGTGACGCTGAGAGGATTAACGGAAGTACTTTTGCTTCAGGAAACCGCCTCGCCAGAAAATTAAAAATTATTCCTAAAAAGTATTTTTTTAGTTCGGATCCCTTCTCCAAGTGATTAAGGTGCCCCGTGTCATTCAAAGAATACTCAAAAATAACTAAATCGGGATGGAAATTTAGTTGGTCAAGCAAAACTAGCGACGTAAGGGAGACCGTACCCCCGATTGAGACGTTTCGGAATTCAACTGTTTCGTATCTATGTCGAAGTTCTTCAGAGAAATACTTGACGTATCCGTCTCTTATCAAAGAGTTCGAGCCGCCAACGATCAGGATCTTCATCAATTTCCTCAGCATTTCTATTCGGAAAGATTCGGCTTCACGATCTACATTCGCATAGGCCGTTCGAGGGAGTTCTATTTTTCATCAAGTTCTTGCAGAACCCCTGCAATCGCATCTTTCCAATCCATGGCTTGGAAACTGAATTCAGCTTCGAACTTCTGCGTCGACAAGCGAGAGTTTTGTGGCCGTCTCGCGGGGGTAGGATATTCTATGGTGGAAATCGGAATGACCTGGGGGACCCGTCTTCCCGCCGTGCTGCGCTGACGGAATATTTCTGACGCAAAATCGAACCAAGTCGCCTCACCGGCGGAGGCGAAGTGATAGGTTCCGAGACACGCGTCCCTATCCTCGAGAAAACGAGTCACTATCGCCGCGACGGCGCCGGCAATATCTGTCGCCGACGTGGGGCATCCGAACTGATCATTTACTATTCGCACCTGATCTTGTGTTTGAGACAACCGAAGCATTGAGCGCAAAAAGTTGCTGCCGTGAGAACTGAATATCCATGCCGTCCGGAGAATGACATGACGCACCGCAAGAGCTCGAATTGCCGCTTCGCCCGCGGCCTTCGAATTGCCATAGACATTCACGGGCCGAGTCGGATCGTCTTCCACATATCTTCCAACCTTTGTTCCATCAAAAACATAATCGGTTGAGATTTGTACAATTGGTATTCCACGCTCCGCCGCAGCAGACGCCAAAACAGCGGGTGCTAGCGCGTTGATAGTCCAAGCATCACTGACATCACTCTCAGCCTTGTCAACGGCGGTATATGCACCGCAGTTAACAACAGCCGCAAACCGGTTCAGAAGCACATATCGACGTAACTCACAAAAATCAGCGAGGTTTAGTTCATTCCTGTTCGGCGCGACCACCTCCACATTGGGACCGAGACCGCGACGAAGTATCTCTCCGCCAACCTGCCCACTGCCTCCAGTCACTAGTACCTGCATCTCAAACTACCCAGTGAGTCCGCGCCGCGAAGATGGATTCTCGCGAGCTACGATCTTTTGCCACCACTCACGATTTTCTATGTACCATAGCACGGTCTTCTCCAAGCCACTCTCGAAAGACTCCTCCGGCGCCCACCCGAGTTCGCGCTTGATCTTTTGAGCATCAATAGCATAGCGCCTATCATGGCCAGGCCGATCTGATACGAACGTAATCTGCTCTTCGTAGAGTTTGCCATCTTTTCGGGGCTGCACACGATCAAGGATCGCGCAAACAGCACGTACAACGTCGATGTTAGTTCTTTCTGAATTTCCACCGATGTTATAGCGGTTTCCGGGGACACCGCGTTCGAACACCGCATGAAGTGCGCGAACATGATCCTCAACAAATAACCAATCGCGTACATTCAGCCCGTCGCCGTACACAGGCAAGTTTTCACCAGCCAATGCGCGAACGATTAGCAGAGGTATAAGCTTTTCGGGAAAATGATATGGTCCATAGTTGTTTGAACAGTTGGTTAAAAGAACCGGTAAACCATAGGTATGCCCCCAAGCCGAAACTAGGTGATCGGAAGCTGCTTTTGAGGCAGAATAGGGCGATCTGGGATCGTAGGGCGTTCCCTCGGTGAATAGACCTTCGTCTCCCAACGACCCAAAAACCTCATCAGTTGAGATATGGTGGTACCGAAATACATTGGCTTCATCGCTCGACAACCGCCGCCAATACTTGAGTGCAACTTCGAGCAGCGTAAAGGTACCAACAATATTCGTGTCGATAAACTCCCTCGGGCCGTCAATAGACCGATCGACGTGGGATTCGGCAGCAAGATGTGCAATCACATTCGGCCTAAATTCCTGCACAGCCGCTTCTACTGCCTCTTTATTTGCTACGTCTCCTTGTACAAAGCGATAGCGCTCTGATTGGCTTACTTGAGCCACAGAAGTTAAGTTCGCCGCATACGTCAGCTTATCAAAATTGAGTACGCTGCTATTTGTGCGCTCAATTAGGTGCCGCACCAAGGCGGATCCAATAAACCCACAACCACCTGTAACAAGTACTCGCATAAGTCTTCCTTGTAATTAGACTTCTAACTCGCGGAGTTCCATCGGTGCTCCGTCATATTGAAATGGGCTATCCAAGCCTGCCAGAGTGGGAAGCTCCTCATCCTTCTTGCTTAAGATCGCATGCTCTGAATTTTGGACGGGCCAATCTATACCGATTGCGACATCGTTCCATTTGACGCCACCTTCATTTTCTTTCGAATAGGGATTGGAAACCTTATAGACAACCTCGCAAAGCGGTTCCAACGTCATGAATCCATGTGCAAAACCTGCCGGCACAAAGAGCTGCCAACCGTTTTCACTTGAAAGCTCAACCGATATCCATTTTCCCCATGTCGGCGAGCCACGACGAATGTCTACTGCAACATCGAGAATTCTGCCCTTCACACATCGTACGAGTTTTCCCTGTTCAAAGGGCGGCGCTTGGAAGTGTAATCCTCTAACAACAAATGGTTGTTTAGACAGCGAATGGTTATCTTGGACGAATTTCTCAGCGATACCAACAGACGTGAACTTAGCCTCACTGTAGGTCTCAACAAACCAACCTCGTTCATCGCTATACCTACGCGGTTTTATCAGAGTCAGCTTACTTGACATTTAAGACTACCCTATTCAGCCCTGTTCAACCAATACTCGTTCTGCTCTGAACGCCACGCTCTGACCACATCGAGCACCTGATACCTGCCACTCAAGTTATGCAGCACCATTAGGCACTCATTCTCCCGCTATGGAGGAAATGCACCAGAGGATTGAGCCCCGCACTCTCGATCTCTGGATGAGAATCTAAATAGCGAGCCGTAGAGAAAGCAGGTCCGGGATCCCTCCGCTCGGCTGCGCCGAACTCAATGTAGTGCTGAAGCGGGTCTATGTGCCGATCCCGAACGTCTGGATACTGGCTAAGGTACCAAGTAATCGAGAAGAACTCATTCGGATCACGACCCTCCCGCCATCCACGTTCCGTGTAGTGGAGCAGCGGGTTAATTCCCGACATCAAGACGTCAGCGTTTTGCCGCAGGTAGTATCTAGTGTCGAAGAGTGGATTTGGAAAATTGCCCCTCCAAAAACCATTTGAGACATAGTCCATAGCCGCATCAGCGTCGCGTCTATGGGAACCAAGGTACGACCGGGTGTACCATTCTTCGTGGAAGAGGGGTTTCTTTCGAAGTTTTGCGGCAGTTCGCGCCATCCTCTGCCTTTGAATTGTGTTCCAAATAATGTGCGCAACTGCTCGTCGGGCCTTTTCATCAAACGCAACTTTAGCTGAAAGATCTAGCACCTTGTCGTGTAACGAATTTAAGAGACTTGCAGCCTCCTCCGAGTTTCGACTTCCAGCTACAATCAGATCCTCGTTCGCGTCTTTTAGCCTCTCCTCATACTGGAGCAATAGCATCGACAACCGGCTTCGCTGTTCAAGCAGCCCCGCAACTTCGAACGCCGAAGCCGAACTTGTTCCCCTCAGGGCGCCGGGCTGTGGACACTTTTCAATGAAGCCAGAGCGACTCTCGAGCCGCGGCCGAGAATTAGCCCAACCCAATCGCCTCCAACGATTTTTACGTTCCAGTCCAGGTGACATAGTCTTTGAAGTCTTTCGCGTTCATTTACCTTCATATTGGCGCAGCGCGTCCGCAACTCGTGTGACTTCCTCAAGCTCCAGGTACTCACCGATAGGCAGACTCAGCGACCGCTCACTGAGGCTCTTGGAAATCGGCAATGTCGCGGTTGCGAACTCGTCACGATAACAAGCCTGAAGAGATGGGATAAGCGGGTAGTGCAAAGCAGTTTCGATGCCATGCTTTCTCAGATGTGCAACCAAATGTTCCCGGTCATCAGCTACGACAACGAAGTTGTGCCAAACGCTATCGTAACTCTCTCCCAATAACCGACGAACAGACGAGCTATTGCGTCGAAGTGCCTCAGAATATACATCTGCAATTTGCTTTCTTCTCTCCGCGATCCAATCAAGGTTTTGCAGCTTGAGACGCAAAAATGCCGCTTGGATTGGATCTAAACGCGAGTTTGTACCGCACTCTTGATGTACATACTTCTCGGTCGAACCGTAGTTGGCTAACAACCGAACGCGCTTCGCGATCGTTTCGTCGTCAGTTACTATCCCTCCTCCGTCTCCCAAGGCGCCGAGGTTTTTACTGGGATAGAAACTAAAACAACCCACATGACCGTGCGTTCCAGCGCGCTTTCCAAACCTGACGTGCCCATGTGCCTGCGCTGCATCTTCTACCACGTAGATGTCTCGCAGGCGCGCGATACGCATGATCTCTGCCATTCCCGCTGTCGCGCCATAGAGATGGACTGGGATTATAGCTTTGGTTCGGGGCGTTATGGCTGCCTCTATTTTTGATGCATCTACATTAGCAGAGTCTTCCTCAACATCGACCGGGACGATCTTAGCTCCGACAGCAGTTACAGCAAGCCAGGTAGCTATGAAAGTCTGGCCTGGCACAATGACTTCGTCTCCTGCCGTTACCCCAAGCGCACGCAGCGCCAGAACCAATGCGTCTAATCCATTTCCCACGCCTACGCAGTATTTCGAACCGCAATAATCAGCGAATTCCCTTTCAAACCCCGTGACCTCATCGCCACCTATGTAAGACCCACTCTTGATTGTGCGCTCGGCGGTCACCATAAACTCAGGCCAGTATCGGTCGTTCAACCTTCCCAGTTCAAGAAATTTCACTGTATTGCTCATAGGGTCCTCACGTACTCTGAAAACTGATCGTAATCGCGGATGTAATCCGCTTCGTCATACAGCTGACTCGCCAAAACCGCGCAAACCGCACCCGACGTGAACCCATCAACAACTCGCCAGATATTTGGGCGAACAAAAAACGGACGATTGGGTTGCTCAATTCTAACCGAGCGAATATTGGCACCGTCATCAAGGTGAAGGTCGTACGCTCCGCTGAAAGCAAAGAAGAGCTGGAATAGAGCACGATGTGCGTGACCGGCACGCTGCCCACCAAACGGGACATCGAACAGGAAATACAGCCGGCAAAAATCGAACTCCAAATGCACCCGATCATTCTGAACAAACGCTAACTTTCCTCTGTGATCTGGAAAAGTAGGTAGTTCTATGAAACGGCAATCATGTACGGTGTTACGCACGCAAGATGCTCCTCACAGCCTCATCCAGGCTGTTGTAGATTGGTGACACATTGTGAAAAGTCAGGAACTCTGGAGAACGCTGACCGGTCGACACAATAGCGGGCCTTGTACCAGTGGCAATCGCCGCGCGATAGTCGTGTTCCGTATCGCCAATGTAGTATTCCGCCTTCAAATTCTCCAACGCACTCCGCTTACCTTCCATAACCTGCTCCGGCGAAACAACCGTAATCGATTGGAAATATTCTGCAATCTCAAGTTTCTCAATCCGATTATTCAGTTCCTTCTCACTACGGCGAGCAGAAAGAAGGTGGAGCTCACAGTTGCCAGCGAGAAAACGCAAAGCCGAAAGCGCTCCGTCCAAAAGAATGTCGAACTTGCTAAATTCAGGGGTCTCGATGTGTTTCACCCAAAAAACAGACATCTTCTCGATCAGGTTCGAATCCAACCCTCTGCTTGCAAGAACTTGCCTATTGGACGCTCCAAGCCGTTTATCGGTCCACACAGCGTCCCAATCGAACTCTAGACGCAGTTCAGCAGCAGCAGCCGCTAAACACGCAATCTGCTTCCGGCTGCAATCAACAATTGTTCCATCGAAATCAATAGAGACCCTCACGCTAAATACAACCCTTTGACAAGTGTTCCTCGTAATACCGAACGACGAGAGTCGGCTGTAACGAACTTGCGTGCAATTCTAGCGCTTTGAAACGGTCGACATCCTCATAGCCAGCCTGCTGAAGGAAATATTCTTCGAATAGATTTATTCCAGCGGCTGTTGTCATAGCGCTACCTCCGCCAGACCGGGGGTTTATGTCGGTAACCGCCCAACTCTCGCCAACTTTCATCGCCTGGAAACAAAATAGGCCCTCTAGGCCGAAAGTTTCCGAGATCGACGCCGCAATATCAGCCAGCTCCCGCGAGTAGGCAATTCTACACTTTGTAGAGACGCCAGATTTGGTCTCAATTCGCTCACGGGCAATCGCAATGGTACCTTCAAGTGTCGCAAGTACATCAACAGTCACCTCCGGCCCTGTGCATACCTCCTGCAGTACTACTTTATCAACGTCCAAACCTTCTAGCTCGAAGTCGTTTCGTACAATTCGAAAGCCCACACTACCCACGCCCCGCCGTGGCTTGACTACAACGGGAAAAAAGGGAGAGCGGCCATACTCCGCTGCCAAGAACGTTTGAGGGACTCGAATCCCTGCGCCTTGGCATATCCTGGTCATTTCATACTTGTCCGTGCAGTCACTGACACTCTGGGGGGAAAACTTTGGGAACCCCACATTTGGCGCATGTTCTCTGAATGCCGATATCAAACGTATCTCTTCGTCGTGGATGGGAAACACAAATGATATATCGCGTTCAACGATAATCGAATCTATCGACGATAGAAATTTGTCGCGGTCTGTAGCATAGGGGACTACGGAATGGCTCATCACAGGGAATGCACCTATCGCGAGGAGCTCCTGGGAGTTTACGTCCGCAGTGTGGATCTCGAACTCTGGACGGTGTGCCAACGCCTTAATTACACCGAGCGCGGTCGCCGTTCCAGCCGAAGTTATCAGAATCCGAAATTTCTTATTGGTCATTGAGCTCTACTAACGTTTCCCAGTTCTACCATCTTCAATCGCTCGCAAGATGCGATCAAAATGCAGGTAACCAATGTTGTTCTTGTCGGCAGGAATCACGACGTGTTCATTTGACTCGCTTGCAGAGGAGGCAACGAAAACGCGGCGCTCGGAGTAAGCCCGGTCGAACTGCTCATAAGTACGGAGCTGCCGCACTTCGCTTTCTAGAGCAAGGAAGTAAAAGTCGGAAAGCCCATGCCCCACTAGGTCAAGTCCGCGTCCGTCCCTGAACCACCCACTCTCGATTAGAAAACTAAACAGATCAGTAAGTTCAAGACCCGTGGGAACTAATAGCGGAACGCCAGGTCGATCGACCGGTCTAAGCGAATTGTTTGTCTTCGAAATAAGTAGGCTTTTGCGCAACATCCCAAACATTGCTGCGTATTGCGATCTAAAATGCGAGATATCGTTATCCGACTCCCAACGCTCCTGAATTATATCGAGCGCAGTCAAAAAATTAAGCTTTAACGGTTCAAAGTAGTTCGCTACAGACAAAATACTATGACTCATCCTCTCCAACAGCGAAAAAAGTGACCCTTTCGTATTTCTGCAGTCTTCAAGCATATGAAGAAAAGAAGCTGACGAAAAAATACGCTGATGCACTCCAAATAGCTCCAGCTGACTTTGGACAAGCATCGTCGACCCATTACTGAGATTCTCGCCATGAATGCGATATCGAACCGTCCTCTTGCTGTGTGAACAGAAATCACCTCTGCTGAGCAAGTTTAGCCATACTTCGTAGTCCTGAAGTCTTTCATTATGGAAGCCCCAGTCTGAGACTTTCAAGGCCGAAGCACGGATCAAAGATGCCGGGGCACAAAGAAAGTTTCCGCCCAGCAAATCAGCAAACAACTCAAAACGATTGCTAGAGTTGATCTTAGCGTGCTTAAAGATGCCTGCAGTTGTTGGCTCTCCATCTCCATTGATGTACGACAGCTCGCTGAATGCGGCAATCGCTCCGGTTTCTTCAATTCGGGCGACTAGGCTACTGATATGATCAAGCTCCCAAACATCATCATGACCGATTTGTGCGATGTAGTCACCAGTCGCGGATCGCGTCGCTGCGCGGAGCGCAGCGCAAACGCCCATATTTGTAAAATTCTCGGTACAATTTGCCTTAAACTTCCTCGGGCGCGCAAGCCAACTCTCTATCACGGAGCGACTATCGTCCGAAGAACCATCGTTGATAATCAACAACTCAATCGAAGAGTAATCTTGGCGATCGATGCTTTCTAGCGTCTCGCTAAGAAAACGAGAACCGTTGAAAACCGGAAGTACAACCGATACTTTGGCATCTTGTTCGTTCAAGAGATAGTGTTCCCGTTATAAACAAAGTTCGCGTACAATGAGGCGGCTAGCTGTCTTCGCGTTCGCCTGCTTCGAAATGAGCCTCAAATAAGTTCTGAATTCAAGCCGAGTGCGCGGATCCCAGTCCTTAAGAAAAGCCACCCCTTCGGGATGGGACCGACCTGACTCCAACGCCGGCGCAGATGGAATGATTAACTGAGCGTGGCGCTCATAGGTTGCCAAAACTGCAAATGGGACGTTTCGAAGCCTTCTGAGCGAAATCGGCGAGAGCGCTACAACTTCGTAATGGGGGGAAACGATGCCGCCATTTGTATGCACAAAGTCGATATAGAAATAATGCCCGATGTACTCACATGCACTATCGAAATTCTCGCCAAACTCACCCTTAATTACATAGGAAATATCAGCTCTGGCATCGACGGTATAATTTGACTCAAAGCGGTCAAAAAAATGTTCTGCGATCGACTTTCGTTCTTTTATGTGAGACGGCTTTTGCTCAATTGACGCGGCTGTGCTTCCAGGGTGGATTCTCCAACCATATAATTCCTGCGCAACATGACGCACGCGAAGTCCATTCTCCCGAAAGAAGAAAAGGTACTCGTACCAAAACGCAATATCAAAAGTCGTTGTAGCAAGATTTATTGAAGTATCACTCGCCAAAAGGATCTGTTTTGCCACCTCAGTCCGGAATAGAGTAATATGATGCGGATAGAAATACTGAACAGCACTAAGTATATCGAATGAGGGCTTATGATACGACTCAATAATAGCAGAACTAAATTTCCTTTCGTCTGTATAAAGAAGATCAATCTCATCCCCGCACCCTAAGAGGCAATCGAGCAACGGGGCAAGGTTCACCTCATCGTCGTGATCGAGGATACCTACGTATTTTCCTGATGCCTGAGTGAACCCAGAAACGTATGCTGATCGGATACCTCTGTTTTCGGAATGTCGGATGAGCTTTACGTTTGGGAACGCCCCCTTAATCCGTTCCATGAAAATCTGGATCACGGCAGAATTGGGGCTATCGTCAACGACTATCCACTCGATCCTCTCTTTGCATGGGTTTAGGCAAGAAGCCAACCGCTCCAAATAATACAAGGGGGTTCGAAAGCAAGGAGTTACAATACTTAATATTGGAAACAATATAATACCGCCACAATATGGACCCGCATACAAGCTCAATCAAACTGCTACTAGCGACTGTAAATACTGCCCGTAAGCACTCTTCCCATACCCAGACGCAAGTCTAAATAGTTGTTCTGCTGTGATAAAGCCCTTCTCAAACGCAACCTCCTCAGGGCAGCTTATTTTAATACCCTGGCGACGCTCTAAGGTTGCAACAAACTCAGCCGCACCCAATAAACTGTCTGGGGTTCCGGTATCAAACCAAGCGTATCCCCGGCCCATCAGTTCAACATTGAGCGTACTTTCCATCAAGTACGCCTGATTGATGTCAGTGATCTCCAACTCCCCTCGGCTCGACGGCTTGAGTGCCCTTGCGACTTCAACAACGTTACCATCGTAGAAATAAAGCCCTGTCACTGCGTAATTCGACCGCGGCCGCAGCGGCTTCTCTTCGATGGAAACAGCCCTCATCTGGGCATCGAACTCGACTACCCCATAACGCTCCGGATCAGCGACGTGGTAGGCGAACACAGTTGCGCCGTTCGACGTCGATGCCGCGGATTGAAGGATATCGACCAGCCCGTGGCCATGGAAGATATTGTCACCGAGTATGAGGCAACTCGGGCTTGCACCTACGAAATCACTGCCAATTATGTACGCTTGGGCTAACCCCTTTGGTTCGGGCTGACAAGCATACTGTAACTCCATCCCCCATTTAGAACCATCACCCAGCAACCTCTCAAAGAGAGGAAGGTCGTGCGGTGTCGAAATAACCAGAATTTCGCGTATGCCGGCCAGCATCAACGTTGAAAGGGGATAATATATCATTGGCTTGTCATACACAGGCATCAGCTGCTTCGACATTACCGATGTCATCGGATGCAACCTGGTGCCGCTGCCTCCCGCGAGGATAATTCCTTTCAATTTCGCCTCCTTTTTTCGTTCGCTACCCGGCCAACCACAGCCCGCAACTTTGTCTCGGCCCAAATGCGCAACGGATCTGAAACTCTTGTGATGAGCCGCGGCCATGGAGCCCGAAAAGGGTTTAGGAGAATCAGTGCTGCAAAGCAACCGCACCGAAATCGTCTATTCCGGCAGGGCCAACTGCGGCTGCCTTCAACCGGCGGCACCAATACCTTCAATTTCCGTCGTTCTCCCTATTCTCATAAAGTGGCCCTGGTCCTCCGACGCTTGAAACATCAACCGAATTGACCACAATCGACATTTTAGCGACTGTCCAAGATGCTCGCCACGAGTAAGCTTCCGATCCCCCATGCAACCAAAAATCCCAGGAGAAAGACACTGGTATCTAGTACCACGCGCGGGTAAAGTGCCGCCTCCGGTAAAGCAGGTGGAACGACTACCAAAAGATAAAGTTGTTGTGACAGGAGCCTTCGGCGCGCGTCCTCGAAGCTTGTTCGCGAAAACTTATACATCTGTTCTGCGAACTCCTCCTGCAGCTTGAGGAGTTCGAATTCCCTTAGCGATTCTGAGACCGAATGCTTCCCATTCCCCGTAAGAAGCGCCTCAAGACGTTCGATCTGCCCTTTCAGAACGTCAACTCGGGTTCGTACAAATGTATCCCCGGGCCGCGCTGTCACTCCAATGTTTCCCGCCGTGGCGAGCCGGCTTTCGAGCTTTAATTGCTCCGAAGTCAAATCCGAGATGAGCGCTGTAATCTGCTTAGCAGATTCTATGGGATCTAAAGCGCCACTCCTTTGTTGGAATTCCAACATTTGGCTGCGGGCTGATGCCAATTCTCCAAGGGAGACCTCCATCTCCGCTTTCGCTAGTTTTTCGGCATCCACGCGGCTGCGCCGTGAAATCTCGTTTATTAAACGCTCGCTGGCGGCAATAATTTTCTGCGAAAGTCTTAGTGAATCATGAGGGTCGTATGCTCGAACTCGCAACGTTAGGATGTTCGAAAGCCCATCAACTGACACCGTTACTTGGTCCCGGAAATACTCTCGAATCCGCTCGATGTCTTTCTCGATATCTAAACGTGAGAACCAATCGATAGAGGGGCTTGAATAAACCTCAGCGAGTACGGACTTTCCACCAATATCCTCTATAAGTGAGCGACTTTTAATATAATCGTAAATTATCATAGAGTCTCTTGCAGACCCAATCGCTCCGCTCACGCCAATCTTTCTTAGCAGCGAGGCGGGACCACCAGACATATCTTTAGTTTCAGTCCCTGGCGCTTCTCGCACCACCATCTTGGCCTCGACCACGTAGACGTCCGACGCCCAAAGCGAATAATAGAGGAAAACAAAGAACGACGGCATGAATACAACACATAAGAAACTGCGCCAAAGCAATCCGCCTCCACCGGTTCCCACGTAGCTCTGGTGCCTCGCGCTACCCCAATCTTTATAGGAACCACGCAGGACGAGATTTGCGACACCCCTGACCCTGACATAGCTGCTCCTAGTGTGGACAGCATCCAATTTGGTGGGCTCGCCCCCTTCCGTTTTCCCAAGCTCTGTCAGGCGGCTTGAACCTTTGTTCGGCGCCAAAAATTTAAACATTGGCGCGACCTGCCCCAGTCAAAGCTGGCTGACCAGTAGCTCCCGCTTCTAACCCTGTTGCGACCGCCTCCTTTGCGAATGAATACAGCGCCAAGTCTTCGTCCAGTAAATCAGAAACCAATCCAACCTCTGAAAATATTCCTGCTAGTTCAGATGTACCTGAAATAACTTCTGGATTAGCGTTGGACATAACATCGTCGCCTAAGAATTGATTGACCATGTATCTATATTCGGCGAAGCGATCCCTGATACCCACCACATCGAAATATGAGAGACTATCGAGCGCCAGGCTTACGTTCCGACGTTGGAGCTCTTCGTTAGGCGTAGATCCAAATAATGAAACCATTGGCGAGCGGAGTAGTTTGCGAGCATCAGGAGTAATTTTGCGAAAGGATGCCAAAACTGACTTCCTGTCGCCAGGCTCTATCCCCTCTGCAAGAGACATGAGCGGACCAAATCGATCAGCGATCGCACCGACCTTTGTTGCACGGGGACTCTTCAGAATATATCTGAGCATCAGCAGCTTTTCCGCCAACTCCTCAAAAGGGTCTCGGAGCAGGGCTGCCGTAAAGAAAGATTGTTCTTTCAGCGCAGGTCCAAAGCGATTCCAATTCAGTTGCCCGCACATAAAGATTGAGCGCGCGTGGTTCATATTTATGATCGTATTGAGGGTCTCAAGAGAAAACCGCTCCGCAATTGGATAGCTATAAGAAAACCGTGATAGAAAGCTCCGAAAGAGCTTCCCCTGCGGGAAGGCGCTCGCGTCGGCGAACATAGCCTTCTTGGCTAGATGCCGTGTCTCAGTGATCCTGCGGTAAATCAGTAATCCGGTCGACATCTCATATATGCTAAGATCGGACAGTTCGGATAGGTAAGGAGCAATCCTGGAATCGAAGTGAAAGCCCGCCAACCCGGAGGAGTGGAGACCCAAATCCCGCAAATCTTGGCGCAACACATTTGCGCGCAGGAAGAGGTCTTGACAATCCGGAGCCCGCAAGACGAACTCTGGAATGTCTCCTGGGTTGTCAGGGATGAGCCAACCGGATATGGCCTCGCCAGTATCTATGTCTATATAAAAAAGCATCCCAATATCCTACGCCGTATGGTCCCGGACCAATGACGCGGCTCCCACAACTCCCCCCCACGCTAACCCCGACACAGCCAAAGAAACAAGTATCCAAAGGCCCCTCTTCGGGTAGAGTGGATCTTCGGCTAGTTTCGGCTTAACGTAGGTCAACAAATATGCTCGCTGCTTCTCCATTACCAGACGCGCACTCTCGAAGGCTGTGATCGCGGCTTCGTACTCGTTCCGCGCTATTTCGACTTCAAATTCCCGCTGCGCTAATTGCGTCGCACGGTCTGCAAGGTTTTTCTCCCCCATGCGGCTAGTTGCTGTAACCCCAGCCATTTGTGTTTCGTAGTTGCTTATCTGCTCCTTGAGTGCGGATGCTCGGCCTTCCAGGGCAGGAGTTTGGGGAGCGTTAGACGCATTATTGTCTCGCAATGAGCCGAGCTCAGTTTCTACCTTTGCAAGTTCGAGCTTGAGGCTCGTCACGATAGCGGAGTAGGACTTGGCGGCAAGGTTTACGTCCAGGATCCCCATTTCATTTCTTATGTCGCGAAGCGTCGCAACCGCTTTCTCAAGCGCGTGTTTCGCCAAATTCAACTCTGATCTTGCTTCACTCAGTCGTGTCTTCTCACTTCGTCTTGTTAGATCATTGACCGTCCGCTCGGAGATTTGCAGAACTGAGTTCAGAAGGTCCAAGCTCGACTCTGCCGAAAAGCTCTGTAAGCGCAAAGTAATAAGACCGGTATTCCGTTCTACGGTCACGTCTACCTGCTTCCTCCAAAACTTTATCAAGTCCTCGCGTGAAGCGTGCAGGCCAAGCTCAGAGAAAACGTCAATTGTACCGGGTGAGTACAATTTCCTCACATCAATCGTACGGCTTATCTCATCTAATATGGCGCCACTTCTCACGTACTCAGCGACCACAGAAGAATCATTGGACGGCCCCCCGCTCAAAAGGGACGAGAGCCCCCCCAACATGTCCGCCGAGTTGTCCCCGCTGGATCGTACCACGAGCTTCGCTTCTGATACAAAACGGTCAGAGGCGATGACACCAAAGTAGACAGCGCTAGCGATGCCTGGCATCACGAAAACTATCACAAAGCTTACTACTACAAACCACCGGAAAACCCTGTCACTCCGACGCGCCCTAAAGCCGCCGCCCCCACTGACATTCGGTTTTGGCGTCCTGGCGCGACGTGCGGCGCGTCTCAG
This sequence comes from Ensifer sp. ENS09, assembly GCF_014852425.1. Lineage (NCBI taxonomy): Bacteria > Pseudomonadati > Pseudomonadota > Alphaproteobacteria > Hyphomicrobiales > Rhizobiaceae > Ensifer > Ensifer sp. ENS09. Next base: position 127,237 of record NZ_JACVBP010000009.1, on the reverse strand, counting down.
CTCAAAGGAAATTGCTGTCGACTTTGCGACGGCGGCCTGCTGTGGTGCGTCCGTTTCACCGACTTGGAGCTCCATCGAGTCTCGCATGTTTATTGGTTCAACTTATTATAGAGCGCTATGGCATCATCGATATTGGAGTATTCGTACATCACGCCATGAGCCAACACGATTGCTCGAGTGCAATACTCCCGAATCGTCTCCATCGAGTGTGAAACCATAATAATATCAGACCGCTCACGGCGCGCGGCGAATTCTGCATGACAGCGCGCCTGAAAGCGGGCGTCCCCAACCGCGGTGACTTCGTCGATTAGGTAGCACTCAAAATCTATTGCCATCGATAAACCAAATGCCAATCGTTGTGCCATCCCTGAGGAGTACGTTCGATATGGTTCATCGATATATGCTCCAATTTCGGCAAAGTCCTCCACAAATTCGACCGCGCTTTTTGGGTTTTGACCGTAAAGGCGCGCTACAAACTGAACATTCTCGCGTCCCGTCATGGACGGATGCAATCCTCCAGAAAACCCGAGTGGCCACGAAACTCTAGCTCGCCTCCGAACCTTGCCCGAGTTCGGAAGCTCGGTGCCCGCCAGCATCCTCATCGTTGTGGACTTCCCGGCTCCATTGATACCCAGAATTCCGTAAGAGGTGCCTGGCTGGAAGTCGATGGAAACATGATCCAAGATCAGTTTGTTCCCACTCTTTGTTTTGAAATATTTGAAGACGTTGTCTAAACTTATCATCCGCTTAGCAACTTTCCGCGCAGGAAGCGTTCCCCCATCAATCCCAGCAAAAAACATATCAAAGTGGTCCAAATCAGGTACGACTTGGAGAGATTCTCGTCACCATATCCCTCGTAATACGCAGATCGGATCCACTCAACGCTGTGGAATAAGGGATTGAACCACATATAGTATTGGAGGTCTGGTGGCAAAAAAGACGGCGGAACGAACACGCCCGCCCCCATGTACATAATTACCATCAGCAAAACAAAAACTATATGCCACATACCAAACAGCGAGGCCATCACAACATTGACCAACCCCATTGCCAATGAAAGCAAAATTGTCGTCACAACTCCGGATGCAAGAACGAAGTTATCGAGCGGCATTAAATCCACGCCGATTGACGCACCCACAATGAATACCAATATTACCACGACAAAGGCGGTCATAAATTCAACGACAGCTCTTGCGATAATGATGTCGAACGTGGATAGAACCGGAAAGAGAAAGAGAGATCGGTTTAAATCAAGCGCAATTCCCATCATTCTCGCTGGATAAAGACATAGGATATACGGAAGAACGCCAGTGGATACGTAAACCGCTGGATCGCCACCGATCGGTGCCAAGCGGTTTACAAACGCCATTATCCCAACAAGTACAGATAGATGGACGAATGGCCACCCAATCGCGATAAGGTAACCCAAGTGTGACCGGCCGAAACGAGTTCGCATGTCGCGAAGAATCAAGGCGGTAACAATGTTCGCGCGAGAGGCAAGAGACCCCTTTGCCCCTTGAAAAAAAGGTTGCGTTTTGTCGGCCTCAGGCAATCCATTCGCTCCGCGTTGTGACGGCATTTGGGCGCTGGTCCCGCACGAGCCTTTCGTCTTATGTCTCATACTCTCATCGCCCCGCGCTATTTCACGAGAATGCGACTTCAATGTGTTGCGTCGTCCGAGAGGCCTAAAGAGGCAAACTCGGAACGCGATTGCGGCAACATTAGGCGTTTCTTCGCATCAAACTTCCGAGACCCCTATCCGCTGCCGCGGTCATTTGCAAGACTACAATCTTCGTTGCGTGTGCAAGCACCCTCCGGGTCTCTTGATCGTCAATAAGCTGCAAAATGTGGTGGCGCCAAACTTCTTCGACATATGGGAGCAGCAACTCGCGTGTGTCTGCAGAAGCACCGTAAACGGCTCCCTGCGAGAACATACCCGCTGCACCGTAACGGGCTACATCGATCCTTTTGGTGGGCGATCGACTGTCGTTCACATGCGAAGGAGCGAGTGGTACGAGCATAATATCGATGCGCCGAGCCTTCGCGTCAGCGACGTACTCCGTCCAAGGCAAAGGTTCCCGGATCCGCACCCGTTCTAAGCCCTGCCAAATTCGATTGGCACGCCGATCGGCAAATACCTCGAACCGAGCCTGAGGCCGTTCGCGCAGCACATCGGCAATTATTGGTCGAAGGAATTGATGTTCCGTGAGGTGGACCCCCGTCGCATGATAGCCGATCAAGACATCTCCGTCTGACTGACGATGCTGGTCTTCATCGCGCCCGCCCGCTTCCCAAAGTGGCTTCGGCGGTGCTGGCGGCAAGACCACGGCTTTGGCATCCGCGAGCCGTGAAGCTAGGTGCGGCGTCGAGGCCCAAACGAAATCCAGATGTCGGCTCAGTTCGCGGAGCGGCCAAAGAGCTAGGTAGCAGAGAGATAAGCGATAGAAGAAATTTGCGTCTTTGCCTGTTACAACCGCAGCGATGTCGTCGTCGAGAAACAGGCCCACACCGGAGAGGCGTTCAGCATTTTGTTCGATCCAGCGCAGAACCAATGGAGATGCATAGCGGCATAGGATGACTAAGGCCCCATCGGCTTCTAAGGCCAGTGCTTCGCCGCCACGAATATCGGCGACCTCATATGGCGGCATGTCCGGCGCATCAAGGCGGGCCGCGAGATAATAGTCGAAGGTGGGGTTCGGAATGCGACCAAAAACGATGATCCGCTTCACTGGCCGGCGAGGGCCTCCGTTAGAACCCGGCCGAAGTCGCGGCTGCGGCAATCGTCTTTCGATCCAGCCGGCCAACCGTTCGCGCAAACTCGTCAAGTGCTCGACCTCGGTGCCAAATTTCTCGGAAAGGCTTCAAGAACAAACTCTTCAGCGATGAGGGAGAGGTTCGGATTGTAGAAGGGGTCAGTTTTCAGGGTGTCGCCCCAGCGCTCATGCATGGCTCGCTCCTCCAGCGCAAAGCGCAGTCGCTTCTGTGGTGTATCGTCGGCACCGCGCGAAACGCTTTCTCTATGCAACATCGCCGCTGCCGGCGTCCAGACAACACGGAAACCCGCCTCGCGAACTTTCAGGCAATAGTCGACATCGTTGAACGCGACGGTCAGCTTTTCCTCGTCCATGCCGCCAAGGCGGCGCCAGAGCGTCTTGCGCGTCAGCAAACAGGCAGCAGTCACCGCCGACATGTCTCGGCGCTGCCTGAGAAGCCCCTTGTCGCCCCGTCCCTTCGGGTCAAGAAAGTGAAAGCTGTGCCGGGCGACCGTACCTGCACCGAGCGTAACTCCGCCGTGCTGAACGAAGCCATCCGGGAACAACAGTAAGTTGCCGACGGCTCCAACCGTCGGATCATCGAGCTCTCCCGCTAAATGCTCCAGCCATTGGGGACCGATCGGTTCCACGTCGTTGTTCAATAGGAGGATGAAATCGTGGCGTGCGGCATCAACGCCCATATTGCATGCCCGCGAAAAATTAAAGGTGCCCGGAAGCGGTATCCGGCGGATGAGGCCCAACTGCTCGTAGCGCTTAAATAGTTTGAACGTAGCGGGCTCGACACTTTCATTGTCAATCACGAGTACATCTAGATCCGCTGGCGCCGTGTGCTCAAAGAGCCCCTTCAGGCACGTCTCGAGCAAATCGGCTCTGTCGCGCGTCGGTATGATCACGCTGACTGACGGGCCTATCCGCTTCGGTTGAACTATTTTCGAGAAATCGCAGCTTCGGCGGCACGCCAGTCCTCGGTGCAGCAGTATCTCCGGAAGATGCATTATTTCCCGCGACTTTGCACGCACCACGGCAACCGCAATCTCGGCAGCCCGCGCATGTTCTAGGTCGATACCTTCAGGTATGTCGGATAGACGAAAAAGCGCTCCTTCAAGCGGAAGCCAGCCGGAGTCAGCCAGCGGTTCATTCCAGGCCGGCTTGAAGAAGGGCGCTAAGCGCCTTCCGCGTCGGTCGATAAGGTCTTCGTCGCAATAGACGACCGCTACATCGGCCGAGACGGCAAAAGGCTGGGCCAGCCTTTCCAGGGCATTCGCCGTAACGTGCATGCCAGCTGGTAGCCGAACCCAGAGTTGATCGTCGAGATTCTTGCCAGCCTTCACCATCTTGATCACGTCCCTCGCTGGAATCTCTCGAAAATCGCTCCAGGTCTGCGCCGCAAGCGACGCCCTGGTTTCGGCGACCACAGCGTCGTCGCCGTCTTCTATCGAAACGAGGATTTGCGGCCTGCCCGGCCAGTGGCGGGGATCGTCCCGGTTCGCGTGCTGCGCCGCCAGCGCCTGAGCTTCGATCCAGTCTTGATAATCAGGGGCAGAAAGCGCGTCGAATTGCCGAACGAAGCGAAACTCCGCTCCTTTCCTATTGCCTGCTAGGAAGAGCGAAACGATCTGCAGAAGGGCCAGCGTCCGCCGCAAGGCGATGAGAACCGCGACCTCGATCAACGACATCCGTCGGATCGTAATCTGCGGCTCAATCTCCGCCATGTTGTTTGCTGTAGCGTTATCGATGAGCAGGATCATGGCCTGCAACTGCACCGGCATCCAACCGTAAAATCGCCCGCGGCCACGTCTATCGATCAGGAACGAGCGAATTACCGTATCCGGCGTCCGGCCATCCCGCTTCAGCGCAATTCGCAGTCGCCGCCCGAGGCGATGATCGGGGTCGCGCACTAGTAGCTTGACCGGTCGGTCAGCGTAATGCCTCGCACCGTACTTCATCGCAACGCTGAATTCATCCTGCGATGGCTGGACCATCTGCTCCCATCCGTCAACCACCTGGAGCGGTTTCAAATCTCGCTCGAGCCATTCATTCGCAGAAAAGTCAATTGGAAACAACAATATCGATCGCCAAAGCAGTTCAGGTAGAGGTCTTTTGCAAGCGCTCCGCCGACACAAGAACGCTTCAGTCGGCCGTCGCCCCTTCAAGCGCCCCCGCTGCGCCTGCAGCCTTTCGCAGCTTTACAGCAGGTACCTCGCCTTCAAACGCCTCAACCCGCCGATCGTAGTTCGGCGCGACGGTCCCCAGCAAGCGATCCCAGAATGAGAAATAGTTAGCGTAGTTGTACTTGAATTCGGCGTGGTGCTGGTCGTGATAGGTCGTGCAAAGCATTGGCGAAGGATACCGCGCCGTGCGTGAGGCGAAGTATTCGAAGCCGGCGTGGCCGAAGGTGCCGTTGATCTGATCGAACAGCCGGTGGGCTAGGAGGATGATCGGCGGGAACGGCACAAGAAGCGTGATGACGGCGTAGTAGCCCTGGCTCATGGCGGTATCCACCAGGCCGATCGAATCGTTACTCCAGGCCGTCGGCGCGACACTACGGTGATGCAAGAGGTGGTACTTATAGAAGAGTTTGGTGTGCAGCAGCCGGTGGGCGAAATAGAACCAGGCGTCGAAGAGCACCATGCAGAGCACAAAGAGTGGGGCCGCCGTCCACCAGCTGAAGTCCCAGGTCGAAAACAGGGTCCAGCCCTTGTACTGGACAAAGAGGCCGATCGCGACCGATGTACAGGTAACGAGGATCGAGGCCATGCTCTGGCGGATCTCGAAGGCCTTGCGCTTCTCGCCGCGCCGCCCCTTCTGGATGCGGCGCTCGGGATTGCGGTCGTTCAGCCAGGTGATGCCGTAACCGAGGATAAAGTACAGCGCCACCGTCGCTGCGTAAATCGCAGCCAGCAAGCCGACAAAGGTGAGACTGTCCTGAAGAAGGGCGCTCAAATCGTGATCCGTCGCGGAAAGAAAAGTTGAACTGGCGCGTGGACTATACCAAGCCCCCTCTTCCGCGCAAGGCGTACAGCCTTAGCCGCGCTCAAGTTCAGCCAGAAATGCGCGCAATTCCGCGCCGTCAATGCCGACGAGATGCCCCTCTTGCGGGTAGCTGCCCGAGTGCACATCCTCGGCAAACTCCGAGAACGCGGCGATCCGTTCGCGCTGAAGCCGGTCGTATTCGGCGGCAAAGTTGCGATAGGTCTTGGCGTGGCGCGGCACGTGGCCGCGATTGCTTCCGAGCACGTCGGCGGCAAACAGATATTGGGCGTCGCAGCCTGACCCCGCTCCCATCGAAAGCATCAGCATCGAGGTTCTGGCACTGATTGGCGCCGCAACATCTCCCGGGACAACCTCGATTTCCGCCGCGAACGCGCCGGCTTCCTCGAGCGCCTTGACTTGCCGCCAAATCTCGATTGCGCTTTGCGCGGTCTTGCCGACGGCGCGAAAGCCGCCGGTCCAGGTGCACTTGGAAGGGATGAGACCCACATGACCGCAGACGGGAATGCCCTCCTCGCGCATCCGCCGGACGGTCGAAAGCCCGGCCGCACAATAGACCGCGTCGCCACCGGCCTTCAGCGCCTTGAAGGCTGCACGCATATAGTCTTCCGCGGCGACGTAGTCGCCGTATTCGAGGCCCGGAAAGGCAAAACAGGTCGGCGCCACCTCACGAAACTCCGGCCCCAGCAGCGCCGGCGGGACGGAGACGAGATCAATGCCGGCGGCTTCCGCCGCTTCGGCCTCATCCAGCGTTTCGACACGCAGCATGGTGAGCTGGCGCTTGCCCTTCATCGACAAAAGATCGGCAACTGTCGGACGGTGGCTTTTCATGAGAAGGCTCCGGAAATCATGGAAACAGGACGAGATTTGCTTCTCGCGCTAGGCGGCGAGGAGTGCTTTAAGCTTGGTTTCGGGCGAGATGAGCGCCTGCGGATCCGGCCGTTTTCGGGCTGCAATCAGCATTTCTGCAAGCCGAATGTCGCGCGCGACCGCATTGCCCGGTCCGATGCCGGAGGCCGCAAGCAGCCGACCGGTATCGTCGAGATGAAAAAGAATGAAGGCATCGTCGGTAAGTTCGCGCCGCACGGTCGTCGCAGCGCCGTCGGCAAGCCCTGCGATCTGCAGAGTCAGATCATACTGATCGGACCAGAACCACGGCAGGCTGGTGATCGCCTCTCCTGCGCCGAGCAGATTGCCGGCAACGAGCGTTCCCTGATCCTGCGCATTGCGCCACGCCTCAAGACGTATCCGGCGATCCCCATAGTGACAGAGCGGGAACGAGCAGCAATCGCCGGCGGCATAGATATCCGGATCGCTGGTTTGAAGTGTTGCGTTGACGGCAATGCCGTTCTCGATCGAAAGGCCGGCGACGGCTGCGATCTCCGTGTTCGGGACCGCGCCGATACCAACGACGGCGAGATCGGCCTCGATTGTCTCGCCGCCGGCCAGGACGACGCGCGCGCAGCTCCCATCCGCTTCGATACGTTCGATCTTCGCACCGCATCGTATATCGACGCCTTCTGCGTGATGCCGCGCGGCAACGACCGCCGCAATATCCTCCGGCACGCCGCGCGAAAGAATGCGCGGCAACCCTTCGATAAGCGATACGGCAGCACCGAGCCGGCGCGCCGTTGCGGCAAGCTCCAGACCGATGAAGCCACCGCCGATGATCGCAAGCTTGCGGCCGGGCGAAAGTTCGCGGCGGATCTCTTCAGCATCGGCATGGGTTCTGAGCGTGCGGATGCGGCGTGGCGCCTCATCCATACCGTCGATAGTTCGGGCTCGCGCACCGGTCGTCAACAAGAGGAGGTCATAGGCGATGCTGCTTCCGTCTGCGAGCGTCACGCGCTTTTCGGCGCGATCGATGGCCATGACCCGGGTATCCGTCAGCACTTCGATCGCTGCCGCCGCGTAGCGCTCGGCATCGGCGACATATTTCGGCGGGACCTCTGCCTCGAGACCATCCTTCGAAAGAGGCGGCCGCTCATAGGGAAGATGCGGTTCCGCGCCGATCAGTGTGATCTTGCCGTCGTATCCCTTTTCCCTGAGGGCAAAGGCGGCCCTTGCGCCACATTCGCCGGCGCCCACGATGACGATGGAACCCATCTCAACCTCCCTGCCCGCCGCGGCGGCCCAATCTTATCGAGAACGGCTTCAGCCGAGCGCGATGAATACGCTTCCCGCCTCGACCTTCACGGGATAGGTCTTCAGGTTGACGCACACGGGAGCGCCCTTGGCCTGACCGGTCTTGTAGTTGAAGCGGCCGTTGTGCTTCGGACATTCGATGATGTCGTCCATCACGAGGCCATCGGCGAGATGGATGTGCTCGTGGGTGCAGAGCCCATCGGTGGCAAAATACTCATCGTCGGGGCTGCGGTAGACCGCAAAGGTGCGTCCGTCGTGATCGAAGCGGATGACATCTTCCTCGTCGATTTCGTCCGCTGCGCAGACTTCAACCCAGTTTCCGCTCATGATTTCCTCCCGTTTCCTGGCATTCGTTGATTATTCGGCTGCGTGCACGATCGCATCGCTGTGAAATTCTTCCCGGTAGGGCTTTGCCGTCGCCGGCAGCTCGCGCTTCAGGAAGTAATCTTCGTTCCGCAACTGCCGCAGAAAGGCCGGGATCATTTCGCGGTAGCCGTGAAGCATCGACGGGTTCGGTTCCGGTAGATCATGCTTGATCATGGCGTGCAGCTTCGGCAGCGCGTGATAAGGCACCATCGGGAACATGTGGTGTTCCACATGGTAATTCATGTTCCAATAGACGAAGCGGCTCACCGGGTTCATGTAGACGGTGCGGCTGTTCAGCCGATGGTCGGTCACGTTGTCGGCAAGACCGCCATGCTGCAGCAGCCCGGTCAGCACGTGGTGCCAGGCGCCATAGAGCCTGGGCAGACCGATCAGCATCAGAGGCAGGATCGAACCGAGATAGAAACAGGCGGCAATCGTCGCGGCATAGATCGCAAACCAGATGCGCGCGACCAGGATCGCCTTCGGCTGCTCCATTTCAGGGATGAAAGTCGCTTCCTCGGCGCTGATTATACCGAACGTGTTGCGCACCATATCGATCATCGCGTGCCAGACATCGAGCACGCCAAAGAAATTGAGGACGAGGCGAAGGAGATCCGGCGGCCGCATGACGGCAATTTCGGGATCCCGGCCGACGATCACCGTATCCGTGTGGTGGCGCGTGTGGCTCCAACGCCAGGTGACGGGATTGCGCATGATCATGAAGCAGGCGATCTGGTAGACGGCATCGTTCATCCACATCGTCTTGAACGCCGTGCCGTGGCCGCATTCGTGCCAGCGGCTGTCGGAGGCCGAACCGTAGAGAACGCCATAGGCAAGGAAGAACGGGACCGCCCACCACGTGCCCCAGAAGATGATGCCGAGTGCACCGAACAGAACGAGACAGCCGAGCCAGATCGCGGTATCGCGAATGGCCGGTCCATCCTCGCGCTTCATCAGCTCCTTCATCTGCTTGCGCGGAATGTAGGTGTGGTACCACTCCGCAGCCGAGAGACCGTTGGCGACGGCCGCCTGGGCATCTCGGCCAAGCAGGCTGTAGTCTCGCTTCGTCGGCATCATCGTAATTTGCGCTCCTCCCGCGGTCCGGTCCGATCCGGCCGGCGACGTCTCATGTCGTGCAATGACGATAGGTTGACTTTTGCCAAGCCTCAATGCAGCAATGATATATTCTCTCAAATGATGTCATCATTCGCATTTCACGCGTGATGCAAACCTATCAGGAGACGCAATGAGCAACCGTCCGACCATTGCCGACCTTGCGCGCACTGCCGGCGTCAGTGTCGCCACCGTCGACCGCGTACTCAACGGGCGCCACCCCGTGCGGGAAGAGACCGCGCGCCGCGTCTATGAGGCTGCCAAATCAATCGGCTATCACGCCGTGGGCCTGATCCGGCAGCGCGTCTTTGAGGACCTGCCGCAATACAGGCTTGGTTTCGTGCTGCAAAAGCCGGAGCAGGCTTTCTATCAAACAGTCGCGAAGGAAATCGAAAACGCGGCACTGTCGCTTTCGCATGCCCGCGTCTTCGCGCAGGTCGACTTCGTCGCAAATTCCACTCCATCGGCCATAACGGAGAAGCTCCGGGCCGCCGCGGCGCGCAACCAGGCCATTGCGCTCGTCGCTCCCGATTACCCGGCCGTGACCACCGCGATCGAGGAACTCAAGGAACGCGGCATCCCCGTCTTCTCCCTGCTATCGGATTTTGCGGCTGGCGTCCGTGAAGGTTATGTCGGCCTCAACAATCACAAGGTCGGCCGCACAGCCGCGTGGATGATCACCAAGGCGGCCAAGCGCCCCGGCAAGGTCGCTGCCTTCGTCGGCAGCCACCGCTTTCTGGGCCACGAGCTTCGGGAGATTGGCTTTCGTTCCTATTTTCGCGAGCACACGCCTGATTTCGAAGTGCTGGATACGATGGTCAACCTCGACACCGCCCAGATCACCCATGAAGCGACACTCAATCTGCTGCAGCGCCACCCGGACCTGATCGGTTTTTATGTCTGCGGTGGCGGTATGGAAGGGGCGATCTCGGCAATCCGCGAGGAAAAGCTTGAGGGGAAACTGATCGCTGTCGTCAACGAGCTGACACCGGATTCCCGTGCGGCCCTTGGCGACGATGTCGTGACACTGGCGATATCGACCCCGACGGCAGCCCTCGCCCGCGAAACGATCAACCTGATGATCCAGGCGATCGACAAGGGCCCGACCGGGGCGCCGGGGCAAACCTTCTTGCCGTTCGACCTCTTCACACCGGAAAATATCTAGGCAGCTGGTGGTTCGTGAGAATGACGGCGCTACGCTTCGCGCCGCGTCTGTGCAATTTCTTTCACAAGGTAGTCAATGGCCGCCAGTGTATCCAACTGCACCCATGTCTCAGGATGGCGATACACTGGATAGAGACTTAAAGCTGCAAAGGTGAGTTGATCGAGCGTTGGGCGCGCCGCCGACCTGCGACGCAAGGTGCTTTGCGAAGCATTGCCCGATCGGTCGTCGGTAAGACCCCAGCCTGCATAAAACGGCGTTGCATAGCAACGGACAGGCAATCCCCGCAAAAGCGCATCGAAGCCCATTTGGCTGGACACCGTCCAGACCTCATCGACGATTTCGAGGATTGAGGCGGCAGAGACCTTGTCCGCCATCAAGATGATCCCGGGCGTTTTGGCAGCCCGCTCTGTCATGTAGCCGCGCCTATGGCCGGCGATCACATCTGGATGTGTCCGAACAACGCACTGAGCGCCGCTAGCGAGGGCATCATCCAACATCCGATGAAAGGACGCCGGCGATCCGAGCGCCTTTGCAACGGAAACATCCCCGTACACTTGATCCACGAGCAGCACCCTGCGCCGGTTAGTGCGTTCAATGCGCGGACTATGGTGGGGCAAGCTGTTGTATTTAGAAAGCTTGTTCGCCACCAAGGCCTCCCGGATGGCGGCGCCCGTGTTTGTGAACTCCGTACGACCCGCTTCGGCGATCAACAACTCTAGACGCGAGGCACGACCCGCTTCGACCGGAAGCGCTTTGTCGTCGATAACAATCGAAATCGGCACACTGCCTTCCTTGCCCAGACCCACGGAGCGTAGAAAGCCATCTTCGAGGTGCCAATGCGGCAGACCTCTGAGGCGTGCAATACGGATAGCTGCCTTTGCCGGCAACCGACCGCCCCAAGAGACGATCCCGTCGAGTGAAGATGACAGCGTCGAATGAAGCGGCGCATCCCCGAAGTAGTTCCGCAGCCAGGGGAATGCCTGCTGCACGAAAAAGGATGCCCCTATTCTGGAACCCCATCTCGGGTGCCAGGGGCGCGTTGTTTCTGGCGATACTTCGTCCAGCTCGTTCATCCCTTTGTCTCAAGCCGCTAAAATTCTCAACTTCGTCCGGCCAAAAACCATCTCCCCTTCAGAAATGCAATTGCCAACTCGAACCAGGAGCGATCGGAGATCTCTTAACCACTAGGAAGCATGTCAGAGAGAATTTGGTACCCACGCAGAAATGAAAGACTTCCATCACCGACGAAAGACAATCTTGCAGCAATGCAAGGCCTTTGAGTGTTGCGCGCTTTGACTGCGCTCCAGCAGTTGGTGAATTGTCCGCAAGGTTATAAATGGAATGAACGTTCCATTTATAACCTTTGGCCCATCCCCCTGGAGGAGACATTCCCGTGACCGCCCTGCCCTTCGCCCTCAACCACATGACGACGCCGAACCTGCCGCTTGGTGCCTTTTTCGAACTCGCCAGATCCCTCAGCATTTCATCCGTCGAAATCCGCAACGATCTCACGGACAACGCCATCCTCGACGGCACGCCGGCGAAGGATGTCGCCGCCCTCGCCGGCCGTCACGGCATCACGATCATCTCGATCAATGCCCTTCAACGTTTCAACGAATGGAACGAGGCGCGTCAGGTCGAAGCCGAAGAACTGATCGCCTATGCGCGCGACTGCGGCGCCAAAGCCCTTGTCCTCGTTCCCGTAAACGACGGCACGGGCCAGGCCGATGGCGAGCGCCAGGCAAATCTTCGCAAGGCTCTGTCGGCACTGAAGCCGATGCTCGAAAAGGCCGGAATCATCGGCCTCGTCGAACCACTCGGCTTCGAGATCTGCTCGCTGCGCTCGAAGACCGAGGCTGTTGAGGCAATCAAGGCAGTCGAGGGTGTGAAGACCTTCCGCCTGGTGCACGACACGTTTCACCACCACCTGGCCGGCGAACATGCAATCTATCCCGAGATGACCGGTCTTATCCACATTTCCGGCGTCACCGATGAACGCGTGGCTGTGTCGGATCTGCGTGATGCGCACCGCGTTCTCGTCGATCAGAGCGACCTGCTCAACAACGTTGGACAGATTCGGCGCCTACGCGAGGCGGGCTATGCAGGGCTACTCTCCTTTGAGCCATTCGCCGCCGAAGTCCACGGATTGGCAGATCCCGCCGCCGCGGTGGGCCAGAGCATGGATTACATCAGAAGCCATATCTAAGCGCCCCTCGCGCGAGGCGCGCAAATCAACAGCGGGCGCCGCATCAGGCCTTGACGGCGCCCATATAAAATGGAATACATATTCCGTAATCGCAATTCACTGGTTCGTTTATTCCGTTTTATTCGAAAGCGCAGCGGGAGTGCCGCTTTTGAAATGAATGAGCGCAATCCGGCATTGCGTCCCCGGCAGGAGAAGGTGTCGCCGGGCACCATTGTGGAGGAGAAAGACAATGAAGAAACTCGTGCTCAGCACAGCGCTGGCGCTGATGATGTCCACTGCAGCCCACGCCGAGACCATCGGCGTATCCATGGCCCTTTTCGACGACAACTTCCTGACGGTCTTGCGAAACGGCATGTCTGACTACGCCAAGACGCTTGATGGCGTCGAACTGCAGATCGAAGACGCGCAGAACGACGTCTCTAAACAGCAGAGCCAGATCCAGAACTTCATCGCCGCCGGCGTGACCGCGATCATCGTCAACCCGGTTGATACCGATGCGACGGCTGCCATGTCGAAGATCGCCGCGGATGCCGGCATCCCGCTCGTCTACGTCAACCGCGAACCGGTCAACGTTGACACGCTGCCGGAAAAGCAGGCTTTCGTGGCATCGAACGAGCAGGAATCCGGCACGCTGCAGACGCAGGAAATCTGCAAGATGCTCGGCGGCAAGGGCAAGGCCGTCGTGATGATGGGCGAACTGTCCAACCAGGCGGCCCGCATGCGCACCAAGGACATCCACGACGTGCTTGCCACCGACCAGTGCAAGGGCATTGAGATCGTCGAGGAGCAGACCGCCAACTGGTCGCGTACGCAGGGCTCGGACCTGTTGACGAACTGGCTTTCGGCCGGTCTTGAGTTCGACGCCGTCATCTCCAACAACGACGAAATGGCGATCGGCGCGATCCAGGCGCTGAAGGCCGCCGGTCGTTCGATGGACAGCGTCGTCATCGGCGGCATCGACGCAACGCAGGACGCTCTGGCGGCCATGGCCGCCGGCGATCTCGACGTCACAGTGTTCCAGAACGCCGCCGGCCAAGGCAAGGGCTCGGTCGACGCCGCACTGAAGCTTGCAAAGGGCGAACCGGTGGACAAGAAGGTCTACATTCCCTTCGAGCTCGTTACCAAGGACAACCTCGACAAGTACCAGGCGAAGAACTGATCGCCGCAATCGAGAGCGCGGGAACCCCGCGCTCTCGTTCAAAAATTGCAGGTCCGACCGCAAATCTCTGCGTCTATTGGATGCCGTACGCGGTAAAATGGGCTGGTTACCCGCCAGCGATGAGGACTTTCCGCGACAGCCGGAAACGACGGGGAGGCAAGGAACATGACGCTCAGTCCGACAACGATGGCAGCCGTGCGCGCCAGCGGCGCCGTACCGAAGGCCGAATATCTTCTTTCTGCAGAAGGCATCCGCAAGGAATTCCCGGGTGTCGTCGCACTCGACGACGTCGAGTTCAAGCTGAAGCGCGGTACTGTCCACGCACTGATGGGCGAAAACGGCGCCGGCAAGTCGACGCTTATGAAGATCCTCGCCGGCATCTACACGCCCGACAAAGGTGACGTGAAGCTTAAAGGTGCCGAAATCCGGCTGAAGTCGCCACTCGACGCCCTCGAAAACGGCATCGCCATGATCCATCAGGAGCTGAACCTGATGCCGTTCATGACGGTCGCGGAAAACATCTGGATCCGGCGGGAACCGAAGAACCGCTTTGGCTTCGTCGATCACGGCGAGATGAAGCGCATCACCGCCCGCCTCTTTGATCGCCTGAAAATCAAGATCGATCCTGAAATCGAAGTGCGTCACCTGTCGGTGGCCAACCGCCAGATGGTCGAGATCGCCAAGGCGGTCTCTTACGAATCCGACGTCCTGATCATGGACGAGCCGACGTCTGCCCTGACCGAGCGCGAAGTCGCGCACCTCTTCGAAATCATTCGCGACCTGCGCGAACAGGGCATCGGTATCGTCTACATCACCCACAAGATGAACGAGCTGTTCGAGATCGCCGACGAGTTCTCGGTTTTCCGCGACGGCAAGTTTATCGGCACCCACGCCTCAAGCGACGTTACCCGCGACGACATCATCCGCATGATGGTTGGTCGCGAGATCACCCAGATGTTTCCGAAGGAGGAAGTGCCGATCGGCGACGTTGTCCTGTCGGTCAAGAACCTGGCGCTTGACGGCGTCTTCCGCGACGTCTCCTTCGACGTGCGCGCCGGCGAAATCCTCGGCATTGCCGGCCTCGTCGGCTCCGGGCGCTCGAACGTCGCCGAAACCCTGTTCGGCGTAACGCCGGCAAGCTCCGGCACGATTTCGATCGACGGCAAGCCCCTTTCGATCGACAGCCCGAACAAGGCGATCAGGAACCGCATGGCGTTTCTCACCGAAGATCGCAAGGACACCGGCTGTCTCCTGATCCTCGATATTCTCGAAAACATGCAGATCGCCGTGCTTCAGGACCGCTTCGTCAAGGGCGGCTTCGTCACCGAAAAACAGGTCACCGCGGCCTGCGAAGAGATGAGCCGAAAGCTGCGGGTCAAGACGCCGAACCTGCAGGAGCGCATCGAGAACCTGTCGGGCGGCAACCAGCAGAAGGTGCTGATCGGCCGCTGGCTGCTCACCAATCCGCGCATCCTGATCCTCGACGAGCCGACACGCGGCATCGATGTCGGCGCCAAGGCGGAAATTCACCGTCTCGTCACCGAACTCGCGCGCAACGGCGTCGCCGTCATCATGATCTCTTCGGAGATGCCCGAGGTGCTCGGTATGAGCGACCGCATCATGGTCATGCACGAGGGCCGCGTCACCGGCTTCCTCGACAGGGCGGAAGCAACCCAGATCAAGGTCATGGAGCTCGCCGCGAGCTGAGCGAAGAGCCACCCGACGAAAGGGAGGAATGAAAATGGATACCAATGTCGCCGCACAGGGCGCGAGCGCACCGCTCTCAGGGACAAGGCGCCGCTTGCCGCCTGAATTCAACATCTTCCTGGTCTTGATCGGCATCGCGCTGGTCTATGAGATCCTCGGCTGGATTTTCGTCGGCCAGAGCTTCCTCATGAACCCGCAGCGCCTGACGATCATGATCCTGCAGGTTTCGGTGATTGGCATCATCGCCGTCGGCGTCACCCAGGTCATCATAACGGGCGGCATCGATCTTTCCTCCGGTTCCGTCGTCGGCATGACGGCGATGATTTCGGCAAGCGTCGCCCAGGCCTCCACCTGGCCGCGCGCGCTCTATCCGTCCTTGACCGATATGCCGGCGATCGTCCCGATCGGGCTTGGCATCGGCATCGGGCTACTCGCCGGCTTTATCAACGGCCAGCTGATTGCCCGTACGAAGATCCCACCCTTCATCGCCACGCTCGGCATGATGGTTTCGGCACGCGGCATTTCCAAGTGGTACACCAAGGGCCAGCCGGTCTCAGGTCTCACCGATCAGTTCAACTTCATCGGAACCGGCATCTGGCCCGTCATCGTCTTCCTGGTCGTCGCGCTCATCTTCCACATCGCGCTGCGCTACACCCGCTACGGCAAGTTCACCTATGCGATCGGCGCCAATGTCCAGGCAGCCCGTGTCTCCGGCATCAATGTCGAGGCGCATTTGATCAAGGTTTATGCCATTGCCGGCATGCTGGCGGGGCTGGCTGGTGTCGTCACTGCCGCCCGTGCCCAGACCGCACAGGCCGGCATGGGCGTTATGTACGAACTGGACGCGATCGCCGCGACCGTTATCGGCGGAACCTCGCTGACGGGTGGCGTCGGCCGGGTCACTGGCACAGTCATCGGCACCATCATCCTTGGCGTCATGACCTCAGGCTTCACCTTCCTTCGGGTCGACGCCTACTACCAGGAAATCGTCAAGGGCCTGATCATCGTCGCGGCTGTCGTGATCGACGTCTATCGACAGAAGAACCGCAAGAAGGCCTGAGTCCTAAAAGCAATACTCTCCTCCCAGTGAAGCCAACTGGCCGGGATGACGAAAGTCATCCCGGCATTTTATTTTGTTGAGAAGGCTATATCGCCAGGCTCAGGCCGTTTTCCACATATGCTTGGCGCGCAGGGCTGCCCCGGCGCACGCGCTCTGGCAAGATCCTTGGCGATGCACTATAAGAGAGGCGTTCAAAACTATTGGAGACTTCCCATGTTGTCGCAGCGCAAGCTTGCGAGCCAGTTTCAGCCGCGTTTCGTTCTTCAGCTTTGGAACGCGATGCTGCGGGTACAGACCCGCGAGACAGCTTCCTTCTTCGGCCACCGCGGCCGCTAAGCAAGACCCCAAAAAACCTGAATTGCCCCAGCCCTGTGAACGTGTCGGCTGACCGCTCGCAGATGGCTTTCGCTTAACCGGCCCGCATTTGGCGGCGCCGGGTTGAGCCTATTCGTGCTTAGCCCGCTGGAAAGCGGATGGTCACCTTGAGGCCGCGGCCGTCAGCCCCCTCGCTGAGGCTGGTCGTCGCGCCATAAAGCTCGGCAATTTCTTCGACGATCGGCAGTCCGAGCCCTGAGCCGGGCGCGTCACTGCCGCCACGCTCGAAACGCCTGAGCACCGTCTCGTGCAATTCCGGCCGAATGCCGGGTCCGTTATCCTCCACCTCCAGCGACACCGAAACCTCCCGCGCAAAGACACGGCTCGTCACTTCCGCACCGCGGCCGGCATAAAGCAGCGCGTTGCCGATCAGGTTCTTGAGGAGTTCACCGATGAGCAACGGCTCGGCGCGGATGAAAGCCTCACCCTCACCGTCAAAGCCGAGATCGATATCCGCGTCTCCAGCCGCCGGCACATGCTCTGCCGTTATCTCCCGCACCAGTTCGACCAAATCGATGCGCTCGAGCGAACCGGTTTCGTCCTTGCCGGCAGCGTCGATCTTCGCCAACAGCAGCAACTGCCCCAGAATGCGCTCGGCATTGGCGACCGCCTCGTCGGCCTTTTTCACAGCACTTCGCGTCTCCTCGATCGAGCCGGCGCGTTGCGCCAGGGCGAGCTGCGTGCGCATAATGGCGAGCGGCGTGCGCAGCTGGTGGCTGGCATTGCCGGTGAAATTGCGAAGCGCATCGAGCGCCGACTGCAAGCGCCCCATGAAGGAATTGACCGTATCGACGAGACCCTGGACTTCGTTCGGAACACGCTCGCCGATCGGATGCAGATCATCCGGACTGCGCTCCGAGATCGCGTCACCCAGCCTGTAGAGCGGGCGCAAGGAAAAGGTAACCGCGATCCAGACGATCACCGCCGCACCGGCAATCATCATGCCGAGGCGGAGCGCCGAGCGCACCAGGATCGTCTGCGCCAGATGTCGGCGCGCGATCGTCGTTTCGGCAACCGTGACCACGAAGGGCACGGAATTGATGCCGGTTGACGCGGAGCGGCGAAGGGCGGCAATGCGGATCGGTTCGCCGCGGAAGATCGAATCCGCAAAGGTGGTCGATGCGCCGGGCTCCTCCGCCAGTGAGGGCAACGTCTGGTAGCCGGTGATGAACTGGCCGGGCGGCCCGTCGACCCGGTAGAACACCCGGTCCTGCGCGGCCGACGTCAGCATTTCCAGCGCGACATAGGGGATGTCGACTTCGAGCGATCCGTCTTCCGCCACGACCACGCGCTCGGCGATTGCCAGCGCCGAGCCGGCAAGCACCCGATCGGAAACGACGTTGGCGGTCGTCACGGCCTCCCGATAGGTATCCGTCAGCGCGATGACCCCGATCACCACCGTCGAGATCAACAGCCAGCCAAGCAGGCGCCGGCGGAGGGAATAGACCGTCGTCCTCATTCCGGCCCGGCCGCCTTATCGAGATAGTAGCCGATGCCGCGGGCGGTGCGCACGGTCAGCCCATGCGGCGCGAGCCGCTTGCGCAGCCGGCTGACATATTGCTCGATCGCGTTGGAGCTCAAGTCGTCGTCGAAGCCGGTCAACGACTGCATGATCGCATCCTTGGCGACCACCTTGCCGGCACGCATGAACAGAAGCTCGAGAAGTCCGAGCTCGCGCGCCGGGATCTCGATCGGCGCGCCGCCGGACGAGAAGCTGCGGGTGTTGAGATCGAGCGACACATTGCCGTAGCTGACGGTCGAGGCCCTGAGGCCCGCCTGACGACGCAAGAGCACGCGCACGCGCGCTTCGAGCTCGCCGACGTCGAAAGGCTTGATCATGTAGTCGTCGGCGCCGAGGTCGAGCCCCTTGATCCGCTCTTCGGGCGCGCCCCTTGCCGTCAGGATCAAGACCGCGGCGCGGTTCTGGCGAGCACGCATCGCCCTCAGCACATCGAGGCCATCCATTTCCGGCAGATTAAGATCGAGAATGACGAGATCGAACGTTTCGGTGGCGGCCACCGCATGCGCCGACGCACCGTCACTGACAACGTCAACGGCATAGCCACTGCCGCGCAAGATCGCCGACAGGCCCTCGGCCAGGTCCTGGTTGTCCTCAACAAGCAAGATACGCAATTATCATCACTCCCCCGACCACCTTATCCGCCGACGCCTTGCTTGTGAACGGTGCGACACTGAGGCATTGTGGATTCATGCGGTTCTTGATTTCTTTTCTTTTTTTCGCCCTTTGTCCCCAGCTGCTCCTTGCGGCCCCCATCATATTTCCAGCTCTTTCCGGCAAAGCGGACGTGCGCACGCTGGTCGTCTATTCATCACTCGACGAGCCGCTCGCAAAGCCGATGATCATCGGTTTCCAGCGGGCCAATCCGGATGTTGCCGTGCGCTATGAGGACATGCTGACCGGAGAAATCTACGACCGCATCATCAAGGAGACCGACGCCGGAGTGAAGACGGCGGACTTCGCCTTTTCTTCCGCCATGGACCTGCAAGTCAAGCTCAGCAACGACGGTTACGCCCAGCGCAGCGACCTGCCGATGAGCGACCGCTGGCCGGCCTGGGCCAACTGGCGCAACACGGCTTATGCGCTGACCTTTGAGCCTGCCGTCTTCGTCTATCACAAGCCGAGTTTCACCAAGGAGAAGCCGCCGTCGACGCGCGCGGAATTCGTTGATTACCTGAAGCGCCAGGGCGCGGCCGTCTTCGGCAGGATCGGAACCTATGACATCGAGCGTTCCGGCGTCGGCTTCCTCTTCATGTCACGCGACCAGGAACAGTTCGGCGATATCTGGGATGTCATCCAGGCCATGGGGGCGGCAGGAGTCAAGCTCTACTCGACGAGCGAAGCAATCCTCGAGCGTGTCGCCGATGGCCGCTTCGTGCTCGGCTACAACATCCTCGGATCCTATGCGGCGGACTGGGCCGCTCGGCATCCGGATGTCGGCATCGTTCTGCCGAAGGATTATACCGTGGTGATGTCGCGCATCGGCCTCGTCCCGCAGGCCGCTGCCTCCCCCGACCTCGGCCGGCGCTACCTTGAATTCTTCATGTCCAAGGAAGGTCAGACGATCATGGCACGGGAACTGCAGATCCCGGCCGTCAGCCCCGAGGTGGCGGGCGAAAATACCGCCAACACCATGCAGGAGATGCTTGGCGGCCAGTTGCGCCCCGTGCCGGTGAGCCCAGGCCTGATGGTCTATCTCGACCAGGTGAAGCGCTCACGGCTGATTGCGAAATGGAACGAAGTTTTAAGGCTCCATTGACGGCGATGGACCGGAAGCGCGGCGCTCCCGGACAGATCGCAAACCCCGCAAGCTTCAGCCTTAAGCCTTCGTCCGCGAACGCCCGGAACGTAGGGCCTGCGCGGAAAGGTTCAGTTCGACGGCAGCAAGCACCAACGCCTTTAACGCCTCCTCGTCGATCGCCTCGCCCTCGTGGATATCGATGGCGCGCCGGACATTGCCTTCGAGGCTGGCGTTGAAAAGACCGGCCGGATCATCGAGCGCCGCCCCCTTGGCAAAGGTCATCTTCACCACAGCCTTGTAGGTCTCGCCGGTACAGATGATGCCGCCATGTTCCCAGACCGGGACACCCCGCCATTTCCATTCTTCGACGACGTCAGGATCGGCTTCCTTGATCAGCTTTCGTATCTGCGCGAGCGTCGCTCCGCGCCAGTCGACAAGTTCCGCGATCCTCGCATCGATCTGCGCGGAGGGGGAAGCGGCGTCTTCCGCCGCATCGTTGTTTTTCGCTTTGGTCGTCGCTTTCGCCATCGAATTTTACTCTCCCATCTGCCGGAGCTCGCCTCGAGGCGGGCTCGGCGCAACCCTGTCTTCGCCTTGTCGGCGTTGCTTCCTCATACCTAGGCTCGGCCCGGCTGGCGGCAATATCCGAGCAACGATTCGTAGTTCCGTTCAAGAAATCCGGTCGGGAATTTGCTCAATTTGAACGCCGGGGACCGGCAACATCGCCTGTCAGCGCATGCGAGAACCTAAGATTCCGTAAACGGTGCGGCAGGATTTTCGCATTCGGGGCTTGATGTCAGCTAAATGTCAGCTTTCTATGGTGCCTTAAGGTCACTGGCACCCGTGGAGGCGGGCCGCCGGTTGCGTACTGGGAGGAAGCCACCAATCCGGTCAAGCGATAAGGGTCGAAAGAGCCCGTCGCCGTCTTCCCGTTCGCACACAGCAACAACGTGCGCGGTGAAAACGCGCCTCACGGAGGACTGACCTTGAAACATATTTTCATCGCAACGATTCTCGCCGGTGCCATGTCGCTCCCGGCAGTTGCCGCCGACTACACGATCATCGCCCCGGCAAACCCAGGCGGGGGCTGGGACCAGACGGCCCGTTCGCTGCAGACGGTCATGCAACAGGAAGGCATCTCCGGCAACGTTCAGGTTCAGAACGTACCGGGCGCCGGCGGCACGATCGGTCTCGCCCAGTTCGCAAGCCAGCAGAAGGGCAACCCGAACGCCCTGATCGTCGGCGGCTACGTCATGGTCGGTGCAATCCTCACCAACAAGTCCCCGGTCACCCTTAAGGACGTTACGCCGATCGCGCGCCTCACCGGCGAATACGAAGCTGTCGTCGTTCCGGCCTCGTCCGATATCAAGACCATGGGCGACCTCGTCGAAGCTCTGAAGAAGGATCCGGGTGCTGTGTCCTGGGCTGGCGGCTCGGCCGGCGGTACCGACCACATCGCTGTTGGCCTGATCGCCAAAGCGGCCGGCGTCGACCCGACCAAGATCAACTACATCGCCTATTCCGGCGGCGGTGAAGCGCTTGCCGCTATCCTCGGCAGCCAGGTTACCGCAGGCATCTCGGGCTATGGCGAGTTCGAGTCGCAGGTCAAGGCCGGCACGCTCCGCCTGCTCGCCGTCTCCAGCGCCGAGCGCATTGCCGGCGTTGATGCTCCGACGCTGAAGGAATCGGGCGTTGACGTCGTCGTCGAGAACTGGCGCATGGTCGCAGCCGCTCCTGGCCTCTCGGACGAGCAGAAGGCCGCCGTTTCGGCCGACATTGAGAAGCTTGCAAAGTCCGCCGGTTGGCAGGAAGTCCTGAAGACCAAGGGTTGGCAGGACAGCTATCTCGCCGGTGACGCCTTCAACGCCCAGCTCGACAAGGACGTTGCGGCGACCGAAGGCGTTCTCAAGGACATTGGACTGGTGAAATGACCAAGGGGCATCACCCTTCAACTGCAACGCGTCGCCCGGATCGGGCGGCGCTCTTCATCGCGGTGGTTCTCGCCGCTATCGCTGGACTCATTTTCTGGGATGTGTCCCGCCTGACCGGCGCGGCCGGCTACTCCCAGGTCGGACCAACCACGGTTCCCTATGCGATCGCCTGCTGTCTTTTCGGCCTTGCGATCTGGACCGCGATCGAAGCGTTTCGCGGCGATTTTCCAGAGCGTGATCACCAGGAAGTCGCTCCGGTTATCTGGATCGTCGGTGGTCTTGCCGCCCAGATGCTGCTGTTGAACATTGCAGGCTTCTCGATCGCCACCGGCATTCTGTTTGCGTTGACCGCACGCGGTTTCGGTAAGCGCAAGCTCTGGTTCTCGCTCCCCGTCGGCATTGCGATCTGCTTTGTGGTGTGGGTAATCTTCGCCAAGCTCCTGCTTCTGTCGCTGCCCGCGGGGCCGCTTGAACGCCTGTTCTTCTAAGAGGGCCGACGACCATGGCTACTTTTGAATTCCTGATGCAGGGATTGCTGGTTGCTGCGCAGCCGATGAACCTGCTCTACGCGCTGATCGGCGTGACGCTCGGCACGGCGGTTGGCGTCCTGCCCGGCATCGGCCCGGCCCTGACGGTTGCGCTCCTGCTGCCGGTCACCTACCGTCTCGATCCCGGCGGCTCGCTCATCATGTTTGCCGGCATTTACTACGGCGGCATGTATGGCGGCTCGACCACGTCGATCCTATTGAACACGCCTGGCGAAAGCGCCTCGATCGTGACTGCGCTCGAAGGCAACAAGATGGCGAGAGCAGGACGCGGCGGGCCAGCGCTGGCAACGGCCGCGATCGGCTCCTTCGTCGCCGGCCTGATCGCCACGCTCGCTCTTGCCTTCATCGCGCCTTACATCGTCAAGCTGGCCCTGGTTTTCGGTCCGCGCGAATATTTCGCGCTGATGGTTCTCGCCTTTGTCACCGTTTCCTCCGCCTTCGGCGACAGCACCCTTCGCGGACTGACGTCACTGTTTGTCGGTCTGGCACTTTCCGTCATCGGCATCGACCAGCTGACCGGGCAGGCACGCCTTTCCTTCGGCGTTCCCGAACTGCTTGACGGCATCGAGGTCACGACCCTCGCCGTTGCCATGTTCGCGATCGGCGAGACGCTCTACATCGCTGCACAGGGCGACAAGGGGCCCGACAAGGTCGAGGCCGTCCGTGGCTCGGTGTGGATGAATGCGTCCGACTGGGCACGTTCCTGGAAGGCGTGGCTGCGCGGTACGCTTATAGGCTTCCCGATCGGCGCCATGCCGGCTGGTGGCGCCGAGATCGGCACCTTCCTGTCCTACGCCACCGAAAAGCGGCTGACGAAGCATCCCGAAGAATTCGGCAATGGCGCGATCGAAGGCGTCGCCGGTCCGGAAGCGGCCAACAACGCGTCGGCCGCCGGTACGCTCGTTCCGCTGCTGACGCTCGGCCTTCCGACCACGGCAACTGCGGCCATCATGCTTGCCGGCTTCCAGCAATATGGCCTCCAGCCCGGACCGCTGCTGTTTGCGACCAATCCGCAGCTCGTCTGGGGCCTGATCGCCAGCCTTCTGATCGCCAACTTCATGCTGCTGGTCCTGAACCTGCCGCTCATCGGTCTTTGGGTGAAGCTGCTGACGGTTCCGAAGCCCTGGCTCTATGCCGGCATCCTGCTGTTTGCCACGCTCGGCACCATCGGCGCCAACCCGTCGGTCTACGAACTCGGCATGCTGCTCGCCTTCGGCCTGCTCGGCTACGCCATGCGCATCTTCGGATATCCGATCGCGCCTGTTGTCGTCGGCCTGATCCTGGGCCCGCTCGCGGAACAGCAGCTACGCCGCGCGCTCGCGATCAGCCAGGGGGACTACTCGGTCCTGTTCACCTCGCCGATTGCCGCAGGCCTCCTGATCATCGCAGCTGCAGCGCTAATCGTACCGCTCATCCTTCGGGCCCGTGGCCGCGGCGAAGTCCTTTCGCAGCTCGCCGCCAACGAAGACTAAGCCCCAATAACAATCGGGTCCGGAACCCCTTTCGGACCCGATCGACATAGCGCCTCCTCCCAAGGCCTATCCGCAGGTCCGGCCGGTTTGAAAACCGACCGGGCCTGCTTCCTTTGCATGGCTGGCCTGTCCGATTGTGCATTGCAATACGACTGGCCAGACCCCATCTTTTGCTCATCAAAGAGAAAACGAAAGCGAGCAAGAAGATGGCTGCCACAACTTATCACAAGGGTTTCATCGGTCGTGCATTCGCAGTTCTCGGCGCTGCTAGCGCTGCCGCCGCCGCTGTCGAAGGTCACCGCCGCCCGAAGGCAAGCGACCTGCGCACGCTGGGCATTGATCCGGCTAATTTCCCGGACACGCGCCGCGGCTAACAAATTCCAGCGCCCTGAGGGGCGCCTTATCCTCCCAAGGATCAAAAACGGCTCGGGGTCGACAGACCACCGGGCCGTTGTGTTTTCCGGCAGCCGGCAACTTAAGCCATCACGCCCCGCCACTTCACTGGCCCGAGTCAAGAGGGCGGGCGGTCCGACGCCTACCCGTCGCAAGTTCAACCAGCCTGCTTCCACTGCATGGCTGGCGTGCTTCATTGTGCATTGCAAAAAGACCGACCAAACCCTATCTTTTGCTCATCAAAGAGAAAACGAAAGCGAGCAAGAAGATGGCTACCACAACTTATCATAAGGGTTTCATCGGTCGTGCATTCGCAGTTCTCGGCGCTGCTAGCGCTGCAGCCGCCGCTGTCGAAGGTCACCGCCGCCCGAAGGCAAGCGACCTGCGCACGCTGGGCATTGATCCCGCGAACTTCCCGGACACGCGCCGCGGCTAACAAATTCCAGCGCCCCGAGGGGCGCCTTATCCTCCCAGGGATCAAAAAACGGCTCGGGGTCGAGAGACCACCGGGCCGCTTTGCATTTGAAGGTATCAGCGAGATTTTGCGAACGGCAGGAAATCCCGCAATCGGGTCCGAAGGATCTGGGACCACGGCACTTCGGCATCAATTGCTGCGTAGCCGGCCCGCGTCAGCGAGAACTCGACGCGACCGGCATCGTCCTGCCGACGGATCATGTACTGCATGTTGAGCGCACGGAAGACCGCCGCATGCAAGTCCTGCGGCCAATCGATGTCTTCGGCCGGCACGCGATGGGCACCTGCCCTGTATAGCTCCTCAAGCACATTCTTCAGATCGTCAGCCAGCATTCGTTCCTTATCCGGTGTGCTGCATGATTTGACAACGCGGCACGGTCGAACCGAGCCGAAAGAAAAACGGCCCGGCGTTTCCGCCGGGCCGTTTCCGATTTGAAAGAGCGTCCGCCGCTTAGGCTTCTGCGCGAGCCCGCTCTTCCTGGTGTGCGCCAGCAAGCTCTTCCTGTCGTTCCCGCTTGTTGTAGCGGATCGACGACCAGAGCGAGATGCCGATGAGCGCAGCACCGCCGAGGCCGGTGATGACCTCCGGAATGTGGACCAGCGTCTGGAAGTACATGACCACCGAGAGGATCAGGATCGCGTAGAACGCGCCGTGTTCCAGATAGCGATATTCGCTGAGCGTACCCTTTTCGACGAGCATGATCGTCATCGAGCGCACATACATGGCGCCGATGCCTAGGCCGATCGCGATGATGAAGAGGTTCTGCGTCAGTGCGAAGGCGCCGATAACGCCGTCGAACGAGAAGCTGGCATCGAGAACTTCGAGATAAAGGAAGGCACCGAAGCCGCCCTTTGCTGCAGCGCTCATGGTTTCCTGCTGCGCATCGAGCAGGCCACCGACCACCTCAACCACGAGGAAGGTCAGAAGGCCATAGATCGCCGAATAGACGAAGGTGTGCACGTCTGCCGGCTCAAGCAGCGTCGAGAAGCCGAGGATGAGCGCGAGGACAAACGCGATCTCGACGCCCTTGATGGTCGCAAAACGCGCCATCTTGGTTTCGACCCACTTGATCCAGTGCACGTCCTTCTCATGGTCGAAGAAGTAGCTGAGACCGACCATCATCAGGAAGGTGCCGCCGAAGGCCGCGATCGGCAGATGCGCGTCGTTCATGATGCGCGCGTATTCTTCGGGCTTGCTTGCTGCCAGAACGATCGCTTCGATCGGACCGATCTTCGCTGCGATAACGACGATCAGGAGCGGGAAGACGATACGCATGCCGAAGACGGCGATGAGAATGCCCCAGGTCAGGAAGCGATGCTGCCACTCGGGCGTCATGTCCTTGAGCTTGTTGGCATTGACGATGGCGTTATCGAAGGACAGGGAGATTTCGAGCACCGCAAGCACGGTACAGATGAAGAAGACGGAGGCCATGCCACCGATGGTGCCGGTCGACTGCCAGCCGAGCCAGGCGCCGAGCACAAGGCCGACCGCCGTGACGATGAAGGCCCAGGTGAAATAGCCGAGCGCGCTCGAATGCGATTGAGGCTGGTTCATCGACGTGCCTCCTTCGCGCGGACGACGCCGGATTCGGTGAAAAGATGAGGTTTCAAAACAGAAATTCGCACGGCCGAAGGGGCACATGCGTGAGGCATGAGATCAGTTTTCATGGGAGCTAATCCGCCGGCTAATTTGCTGGCGGTACCGACATCACGAGAGCGCCGTAAAAACTCTCGCCAGAGGGGCCCGGCACCAGTGTTCGACCCGCGATCCGATGTCTGGACGGCGGGAACGTTTGACTAATTAGCAGTGTCAGGCGGAACGTCAAGGGGGCGGCCACTCGCTTTGATGGTGGATCGCCAAACGGTTGTTGCCAAGCTCTGTCTTGGTTCGGCTGCCGCCCCGGGCACCGCCGCCCATTCATTCGCAAAACTTATGGTTCCATATACAGACGGCAATGGATCGGCCGCGCTGAATGTGGCATGGCGTGCGCAACTTATTGAAGGCCCTGACATGACCGTGATCTCCGCCCCCATAACCGCCCCGAACGCCGCCCGCACCGGTGTTCTCATCATGCTGCTCGGCATGCTGATGTTTTCGCTGAACGACGTCATGGGGAAATGGCTGGTCGCGACCTACTCCGTCAGCCAGCTGATGGTGATCCGAAGCGTTGCGGCACTTCTGTTCCTGTCGCCCTTCATTCTCAGGCGCGGCCTGCGCTCGATGTTCCAGGTCGAGCGGCCCGGCCTCCAGGCCCTGCGCTCGCTGCTCTTTGCCATCGACGCCTCGGCCTTTTATTTCGCGGTCGCCTACATGCCGCTCGCCGATACCATGACCTACTGGCTGGCCGCGCCGATCTATGTGGCGGCGGCCTCGCCGTTCCTGCTTGGCGAGAAGGTCGGCTGGCGGCGCTGGACGGCGATCCTCATCGGCTTTGCCGGCGTCTTGATCGCGCTCGAGCCCTCCAAGGAAAGCCTCGGCCTTCCTGCCTTGATTGCGCTTGCCGGCAGCACCGCCTTCGCCTTTGCCCTCATGCTCGGTCGCACGCTCCGCTCCACGCCTGACACGACGCTGGTCTTCTGGCAGATCGTCGGCGCGCTCATCTTCTCGCTCGTCGGCGTTGCCGCCAATCCCTCCGGCTGGGCGCCGGTCGATGGCGAAGCGCTGTTGCAACTCGGCGCGCTCGGCATCGTCGCGATGCTCGCGCATATCCTCGTCAATCGGTCGCTCAAGCTCGCCGATGCCGCCACCGTCGTCCCGCTGCAGTACACGCTGCTCTTCTGGGCCGTCGTCTTCGGCTGGTTCTTCTTCGGCGACACGCCGCGCCCGACCGTGCTCGTCGGAGCGGCACTAATCGTCGCCTCGGGCCTCTTCATCTTCTTCCGCGAACAGCAGTTGAAGAAGCGAAAGACAAAAACCTGATCTCCCGCCCGGCGGGGTTCCCTCATCGGCGACACTCTGCTACGCCGCCGAGATCATAGCGTGAAGGAGATATGCCCGTGGCCAAAGCGATCCATTCGATGATCCGTGTTCTCGACGAGAAACGATCGATCGATTTCTATCGTGTGGCCTTCGGGCTCGAAATCGCTGAACGCCTCGAGTTCGAAACCTTCGTGCTGATCTACCTCAGGAACGGGGAAAGCGAATTCGAGCTGGAGCTGACGGTCAACAAGGACCGGACCGAGCCCTATGCGCTCGGTGATGGCTATGGTCATCTGGCGTTGTCGGTCGACGACCTCGACGCCGAACATCAGCGGCTCACGGAAGCCGGCCTCAACCCGGGAAAGATCGTCGACTTCAACCGAGACGGCGCGCTGCTTGCCCGGTTCTTCTTCGTGGTCGATCCCGACGGTTACAAGGTCGAAGTGCTGCAGCGCCACGGTCGCTACAAGTAGGACCTGGCCGCCAGACAGATCAACCAAAACAATACCGATTATCGCGCCTATCTATTTCGCTTATAGACAAGCGCGACTTAGTCTTCCCTGGAAGCATCAAGAATGATGCGCAACAAGGGGAACGCGAATGAAGAAGCGGATTGCAGCAGCAGTGCTCGCCGTCATGGCGACAACGGTGGTCACGGCCCAGGCCGCCGAGAAGATCAAGATCGGCACGGAGGGCGCCTATCCGCCCTTCAACTTCATCGATCCCGCCGGCAAGATCGGCGGCTTCGACGTCGACATCGGATTAGCACTTTGCGAGCGCATGAAGGTCGAATGCGAAGTCGTCGCGCAGGACTGGGACGGCATCATTCCCGGTTTGGTCGCCAAGAAATACGACCTGATCATCGCTTCGATGTTTATCACCGAGGAACGCAAGAAGCAGGTCGCCTTCACCAATCCCTACTACCTCGCAGCCATGACGCATGCGGCCCCGAAGGGTGCAGGCTTTACCGAGTTCACCAATGAGGCGCTCAAGGGCAAGGTGATCGGCGCACAGTCAGGCACGACCCAGGCCGAATACATCACCGCCACCTATCCCGACGCGGAGATCAAGCTTTATCCGACCCAGGACGAGGCCAACCTCGACATGGTCAACGGCCGCCTCGACCTGCAGGTGGGCGACATGCTGCCGCTGCTCGACTGGGTGACGAAGAATGCCGACGGAAAGGCATGCTGCGAACTGATCGGCGAACCGATCACCGATAAGAAATTCGTCGGCGAAGGCGTCGGCATTGCCGTGCGCCAGGAGGACAACGACCTGCGCGAGCGGCTGAACAAGGCCCTCGACGAAATCCGTGCCGACGGGACCTACAAGAAGATCAACGACAAGTACTTCACCATCGACGTCTATACGATGAAGTGACGCATGGATGGCCGGTCGACACGGCCGCTTCGAAAGACCGGCCGCGCCCCAAGGGCGCGGCCGGCCTGTTTATGGCTAGGCTTCGCTCACCGCGCGCTGCTTCGCCACGATCGCCTTGAATTCGGGATCGTCGACGAGCGATTGCACGGCCCAGTAGCCCTCGAGCCACTCGGCCCCGCCTTCCCAACCGCCATCGACAAGCTGGCGGAGATTGGCAAGCGCCCGGGTGCGGTCGCCGGCAAGCGTCCAGGCTCCGGTCGCGTGGAAGCGATACCAGTTGATGTGATCGCTCGCACGCTCCAGATGCAGCCCCCATTCCCGGCAAGTATCGAGATCGAGATCGCCGACGTTCTCCGCCGGCAAGTTTCCGCTATAGGCAACATGCCGATCGCGTTCGATGAGGCCGATGCCGTTGGCAATCGCGATCGACCCCTTGTTGGAGGCGTGCGTGTGCCATTCGATATCGGGCCGACCTCGCTTGACGCACTCGGCAATCGTCGCAGCCGCTGCCGCCTTGCCGAGCCCCAGGCGCCGATAGGCAGGCTCGGTCCCGACACCCACTTCGCAACGGGTGCCGCTGACGCTGTCGGTTGCGCAATGGCTGACGATGGACCCGTCGTGAAGCACGCAGAAGCCGATGGCGTTTTCCAGGAAGACTTCGGGGGAGGCCCAGCCTTCCATAAGATCGGTCACGGTCTCGATATCGCCGGGTTCCAGATCGAGCAGGCGCTGGTCGATCGGCACGAGGCGGAAGCCGTCAGGCAACGCCGTCGCCGCGAGGCCATGACTTACTGCCGGCAAACCCATCCTGACGCGCGGATGCGGCCGGGCGAAGCCATTGGACCAGATGTCGCCCAGACGATCGGACCAGCGGTCTTCGACGAAGAAATAGGCCCAGTCGGGGATCAGTTCCTTCAGCTCGGCAAAGCTTTCGCCCGCCTCATCGGGCAGGCCCGCGAGATAGTAGGCATCGCCATTGGCGAGCAACGCAACGCGCGGCTCTACCGCGCGATCGACCCAGACTTCACCCTCTAGGGTGCCGTCGAGTACGGCAGCGATGGCCACGTGGGTGGAGGAAAGGTCCTTTAGGACGGATTGAGCAGCCGGATAGGCGGCTTGTTCGAGTAGAAACATGAAAATGCAATCCTGTTGCGGCGGGATATGCCATCCCTGCCGCCAGAAGAAAGAGTGGAGACGATCAGGTCGTCCCGTTTCAGACCGGCTTCAGCCGACCGGCGCACGGCGTTGGACACTGTCATCTTGTTACCTCTCTCTACCTGCGCCCTCGGATCGGACGCGATTGCAATTGCCGAACTAGACAGCCGGGCCGTGCAGCGCAAGCGCTTTACGGTAACCGCTCAAGATTGGTCTGCGGTCCGGCGGGCTTGCGCCATTGGCGGCGGCAACGGCAGGCGCTAAAGCTCTCCTGTCCGGATTTGGTGTAGCCTCACTCCGGAATCGGCGGAAAGCATCGGAGACCGAGATGTTCGACCTCAGCGGAATGACGGCATTGGTAACGGGCGGCGGCCGCGGTCTCGGCCTTGAAATGGCAAAGGCGCTCGCGCGGGCCGGCGCGGTTGTTGCGATCAACGGCCGCAATGAAGCGACCCTCGATATGGCGCGCCACCAGGCCGCCGCCGAAGGCATCGCACTCGACCTTGTCGCCGGCGACGTTTCAACGGATGCGGAAGAGATCGTCGCGGCGGCCGCGGCCAAGACCGGCCAACTCGACGTCCTCATTCATGCCGTGGGCGAGCGCGATCGGCGTGGGACCGACGTCATGGACCCTGCGGCCTTTGCCGCCCTCGTCAACACGGACCTGACGGCCGCCTATGCCGGCACTTCCCTATTTTCGCCGATCCTCGTCCGCCCGGCTGATCTTCGTCACCTCGATCGCCGCCTCCGTGGCGCGGCCTGGCGACCCCGCCTATACAGCGGCCAAGGGTGGTCTCGATGCCCTCACCCGTTCGCTGGCGGTGGAGCTCGGATCGGCGATACTCACGGTCA
Organism: Ensifer sp. ENS09; assembly: GCF_014852425.1. Taxonomy (NCBI): domain Bacteria; kingdom Pseudomonadati; phylum Pseudomonadota; class Alphaproteobacteria; order Hyphomicrobiales; family Rhizobiaceae; genus Ensifer; species Ensifer sp. ENS09. The sequence continues at coordinate 95,791 of NZ_JACVBP010000009.1, read as the reverse complement.
ATGCGATCGCGCCCGGCTGGTTTGCAACCGAGACCAATGCGGCACTTGCCGCCGACCCGGCGCTGCAGGCCTTCGTCGATGTCCGCATTCCCCTGAAACGCTGGGGCCGACCCGAGGAGATTGCGCCAGCGGCTGTGTTCCTCGCCTCGCCCGCCGCCAGCTTCGTCAATGGCATCACCTTGACCGTGGACGGCGGTATGACCGCGCAGATGTGAGCGTCATCGTCGACAATTTCCGGGCAGCGGCGGCTTTCGGATCTCGCTTTGTCGCTGCGTGCTCGGATCTGGAGCGCCCCGTAGATCGACGCGGCCGCGCCGCAGTCTTTCCGGGCGATTGTCTTCACCACCGCTCGATACCGACCGCCAAGCCTTCGGCAAGCAATGTCGCCAGGCTCGACGCCGGCTTGTCGGCCTTTGCTTTCAGCCGCAGGCTGAATTCCGCATTCGGCAATGCCGGTAGCGAAAGTGCCGGGGGTGCGAGCGCTATGCCCTCTCCGAGGAAGCGCGGCGTGCGCGCGGTGACGGCGATGCCGCTTCGCACCGCCGCGCGCAGACCAGAAAGGCTGGGGCTTGTCGCCGCGATGCGATAGTGGCGCCCCGCCTCGTCGAGGGCCGCCGTCGCAGCCGCGCGAAAGCCGCAGGGCGGATCCAGCACGGCAATCGGCAACTCGCTGTCAGCCATGGATGGAGCATCCGATGCCGATAGCCACAGCATCGGTTCGTGCAAAATGGCGATCTCGTCGGGTGTCGGCCCTTCCCGCATGACGATCAGCACGTCGATCAGCCCCTGATCGTAGGCCGACGTCAGTTCACGGGATCGGCCGACCCTCAAGTCCAGCCGCACACGCGGATGGGTGCGCCCGAAGCGACGTAGCAGATCCGGCAGGTTGCTGTCGGCGAAATCCTGGGTGCAGCCGAGGGCCAGGCGGCCGTCGGTGCTGGCCCCCTTCAGGCTTAGCCATGCATCCCGGTGTACCTCGAGAATGCGGCGTGCATGAACGACCAATTCCTCTCCGGCCGGCGTCAGAGTCCTCCCTCTGCCTGAGGGTGCGAGCAGCGGCTCGCCGATCATCGTTTCAAGGCGCTGCATCTGGGCGGTCACCGCCGAAGGTGTCCGCCCCACGGCCGCAGCCGCGTTCGCGAGAGACCCGCTCTCGGCGAAAGCAAGAAAGGTGCGCAGCAGGTCAGGATCGAAGTTTTGCATTACTTCAATTTAGTCGAATTTATAATGCCAAACAATTCGATTTTTTCGAATGCAGAGACATGGCAGATTGCTCACACAAGAAATGGGAAACCCGAAAGGAACCAGCCAATGCCCATCATCAACGTCACCGTCAGCGGCAAGCCGGACCCGGCACTCTCGTCGCGGATTGCCGCCTCGGTCAGCGAACTGACGGCTGCCCACCTGCGCAAGGATCCGACGATCACAGCAATCGTCGTCACCTATGCGGACCCGGAACACTGGTTCGCCGGCGGAAAGTCACTTGCCGAACAGGATATCAACAGCTTCTGGCTGGACATCAAGGTCGTCGACGGCACCAACACCAAGCAGGAAATGGCTGCCTATCTCGAGGCCATCTTCGGGCGCTTTGAACAGTTGCTCGGGCGGGTGCACCACGAGAGCTACGTTCTGGTCCACGAGGTTTCGGCTGCCGCTTATGGTTATGGCGGCAAGACGCAGGAGTTCCGCTACATCAGCGGCAAGCTCAAATCCGGCGTCTGAAGCCAGCGGGAGCCGCTTCCCGAACTTGCACTCGGCGTGTTAGCGGAGCGCCCGAAGACATGGCCGAGCCGCTTCCCTCCTCCCCTCGCCGGCTCAGCGCGCGGCATGTCATGGAGCCGCTGGTTGCACTGGCGGGAGGCCGGCCCGCGGTGCAGATCCGTTGACAAGTCCCGCCTGGGCCGTTGTCGGCGTCCCAAGAATGGTAGTTTAGCGGAACGCCTTCGCGGACGAGAATGCGCCCTGGCCCAACGGCAATCGGTTGCCTGTGGCGTCATCGACCCTCTTGGCGGCCGGCAAACGTCGCTACCCGCAGGCCGCCTCGCCATCGCGTTCACTGCAGCAGTCGCGCGAGCCCGGTTCGAAGGTCGGTTGCGCAGCGATAGCCGAGTGTTGCGTAGAGCGTTTCAACACACCCGCGTGATCGCCTGACTTCGCCCAGTAGGCCGTCGATATAGGTGAGATCCGAGCGGCTGCCGGTTTCCTCGATCATGATCCGCGCAAGGTCGCTGATCGATGTCTCGACACCGCTGCAAACATTGACGATGCGCGCGCCCGTGTCCCAGCGCCCAAGCGCGTGCAGCAAAGCCTCCACAACGTCGTCCACATGGACGAAATCACGGGTCTGACGGCCATCCCCATGGATGGTGATGTTTTCACCGCGCTCCAGCCGTTCGGCGAACTTCGCGATCACGCCGGAATAGGGAGACGATGGATCCTGCCCCGGCCCGTACACGTTGAAGAAACGCAGACCCAGGCTCGCTATGCCGTAGACCTCATAGGCAGACCGCGCGTGAAGTTCGCAGGAAAGCTTGTCCGCACCATAAGGCGACAACGGAATGCAACGTCCGGCTTCCGAAAGCGGTAGTTCCTGGCTTGCCCCGTAAACCGCGGCCGATGAGGCGTAGACAAGCGGAAAATGAGCCCCGGAGTGGGCAAGTTCCTCGATGATCGTGAGGAACCCCGTTATGTTGATTGCGTGCGATGACGTCAGTTGCCGCTTGCACCGCTCGACCGAGGAGATCGCCGCCAAATGGATACAGGCATCCACATTGGCGAGCGCGCGGCGTACGGCGTCGCGGTCGAGCACCGACCCCTCGATGAAGGTCGCAGCCTGCGGGATGTTTTCTCGCTTTCCCGAACTCAGATCATCAAGGACGGTCACGTCATAGCCAGCCTTAATGAGCCGACGGGCGAGGTGCGCGCCAATGAAGCCGGCTCCACCGGTAACCAGTATCCTTTTCAAGCCGTTTTCCCTCGCGACACCTCATCGCGATCGGAGGCGCCTGGATCTTAAGTGTAAGTGGATTCCTGAGCCGCCGAGCCGACCGTGGAGCGCGACCGGCACTCGGCCAGTGCGTCCGCGACCGGACCTTCCGTCTGGGTTGCAATCTTCCTTGTCGCCCAAACGCCGTCAAGGCTCCCGCAGCCAGGTTTACCGTTTCGCAGAGACTTGATGAGAGACAAGGCTAAGGCTTGCCCGCGATAAAACCGGCAGGAGAGCGTCAGGGCCCCGGACAGCCGAGGATCAAGTCTTCAACCTCGGATCCGGTGCCGACGCGCATCAGGACCGTGAACCGGCCGTCGGCGCCGACCTCGAAAAGCGTTCCCCCGTTTTCGCCCTTCTCGTTCGTCCGGGTCACGATCAGCAGGCTTCCGGCGCCGCTCAGATAGGATCGAATGTTGGACACGGCCAAGCGGATCTGCGCGTTGGAGAAGTAACTCCTGTTGAGAATGTTCGCGGCTCTGACGAGATCGAAGCGGCCGGCGAAGTCCGGCGAGCGCCGCATGATGTCATCCTCGACGAATGCGATGGAATCGTCGCGCGACAACGACCGCGTGATCATCTGGACCGGCTCGCTCCTGCCGCTGCGGATCAGCGCGCGAAGGCGCGGCTGCAGCATGGATTTCGCCAGATGGCGCGGGATGAAGGCAAGGGACACATAGTCGAGCCGTCGGATCCAGGGGCGGATCGCAAGACCGGCGACATCATATTGCAGCGGCCAGCCTTCCGGATCGGCAAGAACGCGAACCCCCGGCGCCACGTCGACGATGTGCGCGTCGATGAAGAGATCGGTGGCGGTGATCTTCGGTTTCGCCCCGCAGGCCTCCAGGTATCGCAAAAGCTCGACCGTCGTCACGCCGGTGGAAACGCCGACATCGAGCACCTCCCGCAACTGCCCTGCCCTCTGCGAAAGCAAGGGCCTGAATGCCGTTTCCAGCTCACGAAAACGCGAGGGCTGCGTGAGCTTGAAGGTGCCGTTTCGCATCTTCAGTCTCGCGAAGAACTCCGACTCCCGGACCCAGTCCGTCGAGCCATCGTTTCCCGAATAAAATTGCCGGGCGCTCATCACCATGGTCGGACAAACCTGTAAAAATTGCCTGCGGCTCTCGAACCCTGGGGGCGTCAGGCAGCGGCCGAACTCTACCGCCTGCCTTTCCAGACAGGGGCTCAGCGCCCGCTACAACGATCCTGAGGATAAACTGGCCGACATCGGCTCCCAAAACATGAAAACGACAACAGTTAATTTCAATATATTCGAAAACAATGCAGGGATAATACCAACTCCCCCGGAGATTCCAAGTTACATTTCAGCAGTTGCTTTCGAATGAGCCACTGCGTCACGCCACGATCCCGGTGGCCCGATCGTGTCACCTCCTGCTTTCTCCACATCCCCCGACAGAACGCCGCGACTACTCAGGGCAGATCCTGTGACGGGTGCGAGGAACGGCGGAACCGAGAGGCGCCGGTATCTGCGCCGGCCGTCGTCAATGTCGGCGGACCGGGCTTGATCAGATCGTAAAGATCCTCGTAGCACGAGACGGTCCGGTCGATCGAAAAGCCCTGCGCACGGCGGCGCGCATAGGCTGTTGCATTGCGATATTTCTCCTCATCGCTGGCGAGTTCTCGAATGCGGTCGGCAAGCTGCCCGTGGTTTTTCGCCGGGAAGCGGTAGTCGTCGTTGTCAACGACGACGGCCAGCCCTCCGACATCGCTGACCAGGACCGGCAGGTCCGATGCCATCGCCTCGACAACCGCCACGCCGAAGCCTTCCCAGTGGGACGATTGCACATAGAGGTCAAGGCGGCCGAGGAACGCCGGGATATCCCGGACCAAGCCGGAAAAGTGGACGCGCTCGCGCACGCCCAGGGCGCCGGCGAGTTCTTCGACGATCGGGCGGCGACCCCCCACACCGGCAAAGACCGCATGGACATTGTCCGGAAGCCGCTGGAGGGCGCGCACGATGGTTTCCTGGTCCTTCTTCTCGGTGAAGCTTCCAACCATGCCAATGTAGAAGAGGCCATCCTGTCTCGGCTTGCGGTCGCGCGCCGACGCAAACCGGTCCAGGCTGACGCCGTTTTCGACGATGTGGATTTTCGCGGCCATAGGCGCCAGCCATTCGGACAAGTGGTCGCGGACAGGTGTGCTGATCGCCGCAACACAGTCGTAACGGCCATAGACCCAGCGCTCGATACCGCGCAGCCACCGCCTCGCCCTTCGGCGGTTCCAGGTGTTGTGCTCGGTGTAGATTTTCCGAAAGGGCAGGAGCGCGCAAAAATAGAGGGACGGAAACAGGTGGACGTGCACGACGTCCGCCGCCCGCATCGCGCGCCATGCTTTGGCAATCGAACGGGGGCTCGACAGCTTGACCGCGATGATCGTCACGGCAGCGAAGGCCGTGTCTTCCAGGAGCTCGTTGTTGGCTCCCTTCCACACGATTACCGTTGCCGAAAACCGCGTCTGTCGCTGCGCCATCTCCACGACCAGGCGCTCGGCGCCGCCGTTTCCGTTAAGGTCGTTGATGATGTGAACGACGCTGCCTGCCATCGTAAGACAATCGCCTCAAATATCCCTCGAAGGCGATTATGCATAGCAACCGTCAATTCAACAACTATTAGTAATGTATACATCGAAAATTATGAGTTTCTCATTGAAGCGCTAGAAACACGCGCAACCGAAAGGTTTCTAGAAAAGCATCGTCGCGGTTGTTCTTTTCTTGGAGAACATTCGCGACTATTCTGTAAAAGGGTGAAATGTGCCCGTCAGATCAATGCCATGCGCTCAAGAAGCAGCTTGTTCACGGCATGCACGTCGAACTTTGATTGGGCGAGTTCACGTGACCTGAGCCCCATGTCCGCGATCAGCGAAGGCGCTCTCAGGAAGCGGCACATGGCTTCGGCCAGTTGCTTGGCGTTGCGCGGCTCCACCAGGTAACCATTGAGCCCGTCGACCACCGTCTCGTCGCAGCCGGGCAGATCGGTGGTGACCACCGCGCGCCCCGTCGACATCGCCTCGAGAATGCTGCGCGGTATGCCCTCGCGATAGTAGGACGGCAGGACGAAGACGCTGCAATCGGTGAGATGCGGGCGCACATCCGTGGTTTCGCCGAGATAGTTCAGGCTGCCGTCCTTGACCCATCCGTCGATGGTCTCAGCCGAGATCGCGGCTGGACTTGGATCGAACTGCCCCAAAAGACGAAATTCTGCCTCCGGAAATTGTTGGCGGACGAGGCGCGCGGCCTCGACATATTCGCCGATCCCCTTGTCCTTCAGCAGGCGCGCGACGAGCAAAAAGACCGGGCGCCCGCTGGGCGGGCTCGAAAAAGCATAGTGGTCGAGATCCACGCCAGAGCCCGGGACCAGCGTCAGCTCGCGCTGATCGGAGATCAGCCTGCAGCTCTCGATGTCGGCGGAATCCGCACGGTTATAGGCAAAGACCCCGCCAGCCCCCTTGAGCGCCAGCCGATAGAGCAGCACGCTCAGCTGCTTGATGCGGCGCCCGATCCACCGCTTGCTTGCGGCATCCGAGTAGACATGGCCAAGGCCGGTCACGAGAAAATACCGTCGCTTGACGCCGACCAGGCGGGCGGCAATGCCGCCATAGACGATCGGCTTCATCGTATAGGGGATCACGACATCGATCTGCCGTGAACGAAAGAGCCGCCAATAGGACCAGAGCGTCGTCAGATCCGTCAGGGGATTGAGCCCCGTGCGTGCCATCGGCGAGCGGACGAACTCCACACCGATCTCGGCAAGCTGACGAACGACGTCCTCGTCCTCTTCCGGCCCGACGGCCAGAACCGAATGGCCAGCCTCGACCAGGCGCCGCAGCAGCTCCAGCCGAAAATTGGTGAGCGAACGGCTGTAGCTCGAAAGCACCGCGATCCGCTGTTTCGGCACCACACCGGCAACCGCCGATCCTGCGGCGACAGCCGCTCGCTGTGGCGGCTGCCTGACCGGAGAATAGTCGCTCGCGTCAATCAACATCAGGCCGCGCTCCATACAAGCGTTCGAAAGATCGCACAGATCACATCGGCATCGGCGTCGAAGGCGGCCCCCGCCTAAGGCTCGACAGCGCTGCTTGCAGGACATCGTCAGTCAGATGCGCGACATCGGCGTCGGCGGCCCCTTCCTCCCCGTCATCCGACGAGGGCGCCCCAGCCGTACCTTCGGCCGGATGCTTGTCGAAGCCGGGAATAAGGCTGTTCATGATCGCAAAAACCATCGCCTGATCGCCGAGTTCGGCAAAAAGCTTCAGGCGCGCGAACATCTCCTTGAGTGTCGTCAGGGGTACGGCATTCGGGATCGCGCCGAGCACGCCGGGAATGGGAGAGCTGATGCGTTGCTCGCCGCTATCGAACAGCTCCTCATAGAGCTTTTCGCCGGGCCTCTGGCCGATGATCTCGATGTCGATGTCCTTGCCGGGCGTAAGACCGGCAAGCCGGATCATCCGCTTGGCGATGTCGATGATCTTGATCGGCTCATTCATATCGAGAACGAAAATCTCACCCTTGCCGATTTCGCCTTCCAGACCGTAGGCCGAAGCCTGCAGCGTCAGTTCGACGGCTTCGCGAATGGTCATGAAGAAGCGTGTCATGCGCGGATCCGTCACCGTCAGCGGGCCACCCTTGGCGATCTGCCGCTTGAACAACGGGATCAGCGAGCCGCTCGAACCAAGCACGTTGCCGAAGCGAACGGTCATGAAGCGCGGGCCAGCCCCCTTCTTCAGGCAATGAAGGTCGAGCGCCTGGCAATAGAGTTCGGCCAGCCGCTTGGTCCCGCCCATCACGCTGGTCGGGTTGACGACCTTATCGGTCGACACCTGCACCATCGCCTGCACCTTGAAGCGGCGGGCGGCATTCGCCACGTTCATCGTGCCGATCACATTGGTCAGCACGCCCTCGCAAGGGTTAAGCTCCACCATCGGCACATGCTTGAGTGCGGCAGCATGGAAGACGAGTTCCGGCCGATACTTGGCAAAGACATCGTTGACGCGATTGGCCCGGCGGACGTTGCAAAGGTTTGCGGTCCGCTTGACGGCCGGATAGCGCTCTCCGAGTTCCATATCGATCGCATAGAGATTGTACTCACAGTTCTCGACCAGTATGAGCTCGGCCGGTTCGCGCGCTGCCACCTGCAAGGTAAGCTCGCTGCCGATCGAACCACCGGCGCCGGTGATCAGGACGCGACGGCCGCGGATGAGGCGCAGAATTGCCTCGTTGTCGAGGGCTGCCTGCGGGCGCTCCAGAAGATCCGTCAGCTCGATCGAGCGCAGCTCGAAACGGCTTTCCTGCTTGGCGCTCTTTAGTTCGGTGATCTGCGTCAGGCGCGATACGGTCATACCACGCGCTTCGGCACGCCGCATCACATCCTCCGCCCCCTCGCCGAACGCCGAAAGCGCTTCGGTAAAGACGACATGGCGCGGCAGCTGCCCACGCTCTGCAAGCGCACAGACCACACTATCGAAATCGCTGAGCGCGCCGAGGATCGGAATGCCGCGCAAGGTCATATCCGTATGCTCCGGCGTCACTTCCAGGCAGCCGACCGGCTTATGGCTGCAATGCGGATCTCGGCGGAGCGCTCTCAGATAGAGGTCTGCCGCATGGCCGCTGCCGACGAGCAAGGTCGGGATCTGCTCGGCATTGTCCTCGGCGACCGGCTGGCGCCGGCTCGGGCGCAACGCCAGTTCGTCAAGCCGGAAGCTCAGCCGCGAAGCCGACAGGAATGCGGTCAAAAGCAGCGCCTCGAGCGGCACGACGCTTCGCGGCATATCCTGCAGGCGGTTCGCAAAGAACGACATCAAAACCAGCGCCGCCGAACTGATCAAGACGGCCTGCAGGATCGAACGCAGATCCGAAACGGAGCAGTAGCGCCAATCGCGGGCGTACAATCCGGCGACCGGAAAAGCGAGCGCACAGGCAAGAAGATATAGCGGCCCGGTCGATACCAGCGCCCAGATCAACTCCGGACGGGTCGACATCGCGTCGAAACCGTAACGCAGGAAAAAGGCGGCCACGAGCGCCAAAGCTGCAGACGCTATGTCCATCGCATAGAGCACACGCGATCGACGAACCTGCTTGACCGAGGATACGGCCGTTCTTGCCGCCAAGCGCAAAAGTGCGCGTCCGACAGCGGCAAACCAGGTGAATATTGTGAGGAACCTTGCCCAGTATCTCGCCATGGACGGCGGAGACGGGGCGACGGCTTGCGTGGGCTGGGCAGCGGCCTCGTTGCGATGCATGCGACACCCTTCGATCCATAGAACGCCATTCAACCGCCGCGCCGAGAACGGACGGACGAATGATGCGCCTTGAGACGTCATGTCTCGTTGAATTTGTTTGGAATACAATTCTGATACAGATCAGATCATACAAAGTTACCTGAAATTTATTTTATCTATGCACGGATACAAGCTTTGGTCTTCGCAATAAAATACGCCAACTTCGCCCAAACTCTCGCACGCCGAAAACTGCGTGTAAATTATCTTTTCGTTTTATCGGAAGATATTTACATAATTATCTTAGAACTCAATAGTATTACTGCAAATTGATCCATAGCCCTTTAGGATTAACCAGCGACCACTCCGCTCCTCCGGGAGCAGAATGCACCACTCGAAATATGGAAATAAAATCCAAATTTCGAAAACAACTTCGCGCACTTTTACGTACAAAAAAAGATAGAATTTTCATTTACAAAATTAATGAACGAACATTTTGCAGTAAATCCGAAAATATACATCTGACAAATCTTAGTGCGATTGGAGAAGGCGCTTCAACACTCCCCAGTACGCATCCCGGAACCGCTCTCGGGTGAAGGGCGAGCGACGCCGACAGCCCCCAGACCACCGGAGGCGGACCATGCCAAAGGAGCTCCCCGCGTATCAGCCGAGACGCCGGTTCAGCGCAATCTTGCGCTGGAAAGACCTTGTGGGCTCATTCCCCGGCAAAGGCACGTCGATAGGAGTCGGAAATCGGCCGGATCAAATACTCAAGGAAGGTGCGGTCGCCGAGTTCAATGAAGGCGTCGATCGGCATCCCCGGATGCAGTTGCTCCATGCGAACGCCGGCAGGCAGCGGCGTATCCAGGCGCAGCACGGCCCGGTAATAGGGCTCGCGCGTCGCCGGATCGGTCAGGCGGTCGGCCGAGACATGGGCAACCGTCGCTGAAACCTCCGGCGTCAGGCTGGTATTGAGCGCCGAGAGGCGGACCCTCGCCGGCTGACCGACATGGACGACGTCGATGTCCTGCGGATGAATACGCGCATCGACAACCAGGTCCCCTGTCGGCAGGATCTCCATGATCTTTTCGCCGGGACCGACGACACTGCCGACGGCATTGTAGACCGAGGCGACGACAACGCCATCCACCGGCGCCTTGACGATGGTGCGCTCGAGCACCCGGCGTGCGGCCTCGACCTGTTCTTCGACGTCGGCGAGCCCGGTCTTCACCTCGTTCATCGCGGTCACCGCCTGCTCGACGCGCTGGGTCTTCAGCCGTTCGATCTGCTCACGCGCTTCCGCCACCTGCGTGCGGCTCGACGAAGCTTCCGCCTGCAGCATGCCGACCTGGCCGAGCAGGTCCGCTTCGACGCGAAGAAGCTGCGTGTACTCCGTGCGGTTCGTCAGCCCCTTTTCCAGGAGATTGAACTTGCGCTCGGCTTCGCTGCGCACGATCTGCGTCTGCTTCTCGACTGCCGCCTTCTGCGCGGCCAGACCATCGAGCCCATCGTTCAGGCTTTCGACGCGCTGCTGCAGGATGACGGTTTCGGAGGTGAAGCGGGCAAGCCGGGTCTGAAACTCCTTGACCTGCTCTTCCGTCAGGTCTCGGCTTGCGGCCGACATCGTGGCCGGCGCATTGCCGATCGCGATCGTCAGATCCCGCTTCCCGTCCCGCTCGGCGGCAAGACGCGCCTCCCGCGCCTTCAGTGCCACCCATTGCTTGGCAAGGCGGTTGAGCTGGGTGCGGGCCACGGTGTCGTCGAGGACCACGAGCGTCTGGCCCCTGGCAACGGCATCCCCTTCACGTACCGCGATTTCGCTGACGATCCCGCCTTCCAGATGCTGCACGAGGACATTGCGGCCCGTGGCCGTGATCGTACCGGAAGCGACGGCAGCGCCGGAGAGCGGCGCCGTCGCCGCCCAATAGCCGAAGCCGACAAGGATAAGAGCAAGCGTCCCATAGCCGAGCCGGGCGACAAACCCGGTATCGGTCACGATCGCCTCCCGCCAGGAACGCCGAGCACCCGCCGCCGTCATGGCCGGTCCCCGGTTCTGCCAGGCAGGAAGGCGGAGATGTTTGCCGGTGGGAGGTTCGACGGCCGCTTGGCAGCGGCTGCCTTCGCGGCCCGGTCCGCCCGCTCGGACTGCGCGCGCCGCGCCACCTCATCCGTTGGGCCGAAGTCATCGATCCTGCCATTCTTCATCACCAGGATCCGGTCACATGTCGTTGCGATCGAAATGCGGTGCGTGACGATGACGACCGTGACGCCGCGCTCCTTCGCGTCTCTGAGCGCCCGTCCGAGTGCCGCTTCCCCCTCACTGTCGAGGTTGGCGTTCGGTTCGTCGAGAACGAGAAGACGCGGAGAGCCGTAGAAGGCGCGCGCAAGCCCGATGCGCTGCCGCTCACCGCCGGAGAGATTGTTGGAGCCGGGCCCGATCGGCGTCTGATAGCCCTTCGTTTGCGCCAGGATGAGATCATTGGCATGTGCCGCGCGCGCGGCCGCAACCACCGTCTCGTCCGCCGCATCCGGCTCGAAGCGCGAGATATTGGCGGCGATCGTGCCGGGCAGAAGCTGCACGTCCTGTGCGAGATAGCCAATGAGGCTGCCGAGCTGCGCCGCGTCCCAGGTTCTCAGGTCCGCACCGTCGATGGTGATCGAACCCGCGGTCGGGGCAACGGCGCCGGTCAAAAGCCGCGCAAGCGTCGATTTACCCGCCCGGCTCGGTCCGACCACAGCAACGCTTTCGCCGGCAGCGATCGTGAAGTTCAGCCGTTTGAGGATCGGCTCGGGGTCGGCTCCCGCGTCCGGCGAAACATAGAGCAGATCGCGCACAGCGATATTGCCTGCGGGGTTTGGCAGCAGAAGCTTGCGGCCATCGGCATTGCCGGCCTCGATCACCTTTTCGAACCGCGACCAGGCGCTGCGCGCTTCCATCGCCTGCTTCCAGATCCCGACCAGCTGATCGAGCGGCTGCAGCGCGCGGCCCGACAGGATCGAGGACGCGAAGATCATGCCAGCGGTCATCTGCCCCTTCAAAACAAGGGTCGCGCCGACAGCGAGGATCGCCATCTGCAGGATCATTCTGATCGATCGCGATATGCCGCCGAAGATGGCGTTGACGACGAGATTTCCGTCGGCTGCCGCAGTCGCGGCGGCAAACTGGCGGCCCCAGACCTCGCTGACATTGTTCGTCATGCCCATCGCACGCACCGTCTCGGCACTGCGGCTGAACATCTGCGCCGTCAGATTGGCGCTGGTAATCCGCTCCTGCGCGAACTGCGCCGCCTTCTTGTTCATGTACTGATTGAGGAAAACCAGGAGAAGGATCACGATCGCGCCAATCGTCGTCATCAGGAAGAGCATTGGATGCAGGAGATAAAGCAGTGCCGCGAACACCGGCGAGAACGGCAAATCGAAGAGGACCGGCGTGCCGCGTGAAGCGATGAAGCCTCTGACTGTCGCAAGATCGCGCAAGGGCTGAATGTCGCCCGGTTCCCGGCCCGTTGCCGCGACCACGTTTGCAAAGGCAGCCGCCCCGAGCTCGCTGTCGAGCTTGGCCGCCATGCGCACGGCGTAGATCGCCCGAATCACATCGAGCAGGCCGAGGAATGCGAAGGCAAGGAACGCGATAATCGTCAGATAGACGAGCGTTTCGATGCTGGAAGAGGGCAAAACCCGATCATAAACCTGGATCAGAAACAGAGGCGATGTCAGCGCCAGCACATTCACGACCGTCGAGAACAAGCCGAGATCGATAACGCTGCGCCGGAACGCAGAGCGTAAACTGCCGCTTGTGATTCTGTTGTCTACCATGCTGCAACGACACCGTTTCCAGGAATTTGAGTGGGGCCGTATCGATGGAAGTGTTCCCCGATGTCAACGTGCCGGGGGTTGAGCAGTTACTATACATCTGTTGTAGCGGTTGCTTATAGATGCTATTTTAAGCCCCCACCATTCAACGCGACAGATCACAGTTTTCACACGCTCCGGTCGCTTGCTGTCTTTGCGCGGCGGTCGGTAAAAGCAACGGCGCGTATTCTGCCCCACTAATAAAGGATGGAAACATGATCGTTAAGGGAAGACCCGTAGCTGACACGCTTTATGGCACGAACGTAGCTGACACAATTTATGGATATGGCGGCGACGACAGCCTTTGGGGCTATGCCGGAGACGACTATCTCGACGGTGGCGACGGCAACGACCGCATGTACGGTGGCGACGGCAACGACTTCTTCAAGGCCGGTCCAGGCGACGATTATGCTGAAGGCGGCGTCGGCAACGACTCCTTCGATGGCGGCCTTGGCAACGACCACTTCGTCGGTGGCCTGGGCAACGACATCTTCGACGGAGAAGACGGCGACGACATCCTCGACGGCGGCGATGGCCACGACACCATGCTCGGCGGCGCTGGCAACGATACCTTTTACGGCGGCGCCGGCGAAGAATACATCGACGGTGGTGCCGGCAATGACATCATCTATGCCGGCGACGGCAATGACGGCTTCGTCAACCGCATCAACCCGGCGACCGGCAAATTGACGACGCAGGCCGTCGGCGGCGGCGCCGGCGACGACTACATCTACGGCGAAGGCGGCAACGACGCGCTCAAGGGCCAGTCCGGCAATGACCACGTCTATGGCGGCATCGGCGATGACCGGGTCGACGGCGGCGACGGCGACAACTATCTCGACGGCGGCGACGGCAACGACATTCTCGATTCCGAGAGCGGTCGTGACGAGGCCCATGGCGGTGCCGGCGTCGACAGGATCAGCGTCGGCGCAGGCGACGACCTCGTCTATGGTGATGGCGGCAACGACAGCATCAGCGGCGAAGACGGCAACGACACGCTGAATGGCGGCGATGGCGATGATCTGTTCTATGGCGGCAACGGCAACGACACAATCCGCGGCGATGCCGGCAGGGATACCCTGATCGGCGACACCGGCTCAGACTTCCTCTGGGGCGGCGCCGACGCCGACCGCTTCGTGCTCAAGGGCGCCGGCGCGCTCGTCGGTCAGGATACCATCATGGACTACCAGGATGGTCTCGATCGCATCGTTCTCGAAAAGCTCGGCATCACCCGCTACGCCAACACCGGTGGCCCCGGCACGGTCTATGCCTATGACGACCCGAGTGGCGACGTGATCCTCAAGGCGCAGGATTCGGCTGGTCACGCCTTCCAGATCGTCGTCGACGATCCGAACGGTACTCTGTCTGCGGCCAACTTCAGCGCCGCGGACTTTACCTTCGCATAAAACACCGGCGGCCGCGGGTTTGAATACGCGCTCCGTGGCCGCCACTACCACCCGTTCCTGCCCGTGTTAGCAGTCCAGTTGGCGAAAAGCTCAGCGCGAGACCGCTTCGCCCGCGGCGAGCGATCGCAAGGCGTCGTCCAGTTCATCGAGATCGCTGATCCGCCTGTCGGCCTGGTGCGCCTCGTCCGGTGCCGCCGTGCGGTGGACCCGCGCTTCGCGCGCCACCATCACAGTTTGCCATCCGCGCCGGCGCGGCGTGACGAAATCCTTGAGCGGATTGTCGGCGATGTAGACGAGATTGTCCGGCATGACGTCGGCCCAGGCCTCGATTGCCTCATAGGCCCGCGCGTGCGGCTTCCAGAATTCTCTCCCCCAAAGGTCAGTGAAGATCACCCGGTCGACCAGGGCTTCGAGCCCCAGCGCTTTGACCTTGGCCTGTTGCGTGGCCGCAGGCCCGTCGGTGATGATCGCCCTTTGGCCGACGCGCGCACGCTCCAGATAGCGACGAGCATCGGCGGCCAGAGTGATTTCGGGCTGGTGTCCCCGATAGACCGCAACCAACTGGCTTACCAGCGCCTCGTCGGCGGCGATGCCTATCGCCGCCAGGGCCGTGTCGAAAACGCGCCCGCTGTGCCCGCGCGCGGCAACTGCCTCGCAATGCCCGGCAAAGCCTTCCGCGCCCAGATGGTTCGCCAACCAGGCATCGACGGCCCTGAAGCCGCTTAAGGCAAAATCCCGCTCCAGATAAAGCGTATCGTCGAGATCAAAGACAAGCACCTGCTCGCCCATCCGCCTATCCCCTGAAGACCGCTGCATCGTATCGCAGCATCAGCACGCCTTCGCGCCAATCGTCGTGCGCCGTTCTCGGCAAGCCCGCCACTTCCTCCAGCAGCCATTGGGCAAAGGTCGCGCCGGCATGGTCCACGAGCGGATAGCCACCGCCGAAACGGGCATTGATTTCGATTACCCGCGGGCCGGTGAGCCGATCGTCCATGACCTGGAAACAGAACGCGCCGCGCAAGTCCGGCAACGCCCGCAAAATGCCCTCGGCCATCGCCCGATGCACCGGATGACGCTCGGTGACGCCCTTTTCGACTTCGCCTGCCCTTATGCGCAAGCGCCGATGCGAAATGACCGACTGCAAGGTGCCGCCGTCATCGACGAACGCATTGACCGTATGCTCCGGGCCGTCGAGATATTGCTGCAGGATCATCGGCTCTGCGGTCGTTTCCGGCAGATCGGCCATTGAGCGCACCATGCTGATCGAGCGGCTTGCGCTCCCGGCATTGGGCTTGAGGAACAGCGGCCAGTTCCAACGGGAAAGCTCGCCGCGAACCTCCTCCAGCATACCGGTTCGCGGAACCGACACTCCGGCCGCGTCGAGCACGCGCATGGTTTCGAGTTTGTCGCGCACGATGTCGATGACAGGCGGAGTGCTCACATGCACGCGGCAATCGAAACGGGCGAAATCCCTAGCCGCGGCCGCAAGCGGCACCAGTTCGGGATCGATCGTAGGCACGAGCAGGCGCACATCATGCGCCCGCGCGATCTCCGCCAGGCGGCCGGTGAACTCCGGGTGATTATAGGCAGGGACCGCGAAGGCCCGGTCAGCGACGGCGCAGGCGGCGCTCATGTTAGGATCAAGGTCGCAGGCCAGCATCTGGATATCGATGTCCAGCGCGCGTGCTGCCCGACGAAAGCACTCGATCAGGCCAACACGTCTTCCTGCGGAAGAGACAAGGATCTTGAACGACCGGTACGCCATACACGCCTTCTCCTTGACTGTTAGGACGGGGGGCAAAGCAATCGCCGTGGTCCCGCCTGACTGAGCCCGATGCCAATGCCCGCGCGATCACGCTCCCAACTTGCTGTGCACCGGCGGGCGCCGGCCGTCGGCCGTGCGCCACGCGGTTACCTCGATGCACTGCCGGTCTCCGCACATGACTGTGAAACCATCCGCCGTATGGGTCTGTACTTGCGCGGCAAGGCCGATGTAGCGAAAGGAGTCCGCGAAGGCCCGCGCCGCATCGAAATGGACGACCTTTTCGTCCTGACGCGAAAAGGCACCAGGATAGGGATCGCCGACCGCCCTGATCAGGCGCAGCACCTCCGCCGCCGGCCGCTGCCAGTCGATCAGGCCATCCTCGGCGACACGTTTTGCGCAATAGTTCGCCAGGCTGTGATCCTGCTCGACCCGCGGCGCCCTGCCCGCTGCCGCCAATTCAACAGCCTCCGGCACCATCTCCGCGAGATTGCGCACATGCTTGCCGTAGAGACTGCGCGCCGTCTCGTCCGGCGCGACGGAAAACAGACGCTGCAGGATGATGGGGCCGGAATCCGTGCCCTCGTCGATCCAGAAGAGCGACGAACCCGTCGTCTTTTCGTCAAGCAGGATGGTCCAGGGGATAACACCCCTGCCTCGCAGGAGCGGCAGCGCCGACGGGTGAAAACCGATCACGCCCAGCCGCGGGATGGCACGGAAGGCCTGGCGGCAGATCTGCGACCAGCCGAGGACCAGGACGAGGTCCGGGTCGCTGGCGCGAATGGCTACAAGCGTGTCTTCGCCGTTCACATTGGTCGTGTGGCAGACCGCGCTGCCTGCCGCGCGCGCCGGTGTCGTCAAGTCCGCGAAATCGGAATGGCGGTCTGCAGCCTCCGGCGGCAGCGTAACCACAAGGGAGGGCAACATCCCCTTCGCCAACAGGGCATCGAGTGCGATCCGGGATCCTTCGACGGCACCAACCAGAGCAAAACGCATTTTGGTTCTCAAATGCACAATGTGTCAGAGCGCAATATACAACTCGGATCACAACCAAGGGAAGAAATAACCCATCCGGGCGATATAAATGTATTTCAAGTATGATATGACGGGATGCTATTTCAGAGCCGGGCTATACTGCAAGAGAATAATTGCATGACAGTGTCTGGCGTTGTATCTTGAATCCACTGCTTTTCTAGGGTGCGCCCTGGAAGGCCAATTTAGAGTACGAACCTATTTCAGAAATGATCGCGTCCGATGTGCCCTCCAAATTCGAGGCAATAGGAAGTTGATGTCCTGGCGTGCATGGCGCGCCCAGGAATTTAATGCTCGTGACCAGCGCCGGGATACACGCCAGTGTGCCCTGTCGTCAGGCTCAGGGAATGCGGAGGAATGCCCTAACGGCGGCGCAACTTCGGATCCACGGTATGATTTTGCATTTGATCACCAATTTCAGCGCAAGCGCCGGAGCTGAGACGATGCTCGCGCGCCTGCTCAAGGCGTCATCTGACGAACGCGTCATGGTCGTATCGCTACTCGATGTCTCGGCGCGAAACCGTGACCTCGCGGACAATCCGCGCGTCCAGTATGTGGCGCTTGGCGCGCACTCGCTCCCGGCCATTCTGCAGGGCACGATGCGGCTTGCCAACATCATCCGCCAGGAAAAGCCAAGCGTCATGCTCTGCTGGATGTACCACGCCATGGTGGTCGGCACGGTCGCTGCCAAACTTGCGCGCCGCGCCACCCCGGTCATCTGGAATGTTCGCCAGTCGCTCGATGACGTCGCCTCGCTGTCGCGAAGCTCGCACGTGGCGATCGCCGCTGCCCGGGTGCTCTCCGGTTCGGCCTCCGGCATCATCTACAATTCGTCGCGCGCCCGCGAAATGCACCGTGCCTACGGCTACCGTAACCTGAATTCGGTTGTCATCCCGAACGGCTTCGAAATCCCGGCGGTGGCGGCCGGCCATGAGGCGCCGGCGCGGCGGATCGGCATCGTCGCACGCTTCCACCCGCAGAAGGACCACGCCACCTTCTTTCGCGCCGCCGCTTCGGTGTTGCGCACCCATCCCGACACGCGCTTTCTCGCCGCAGGCCGGGGGCTGGCCTGGGACAATCCCGAAGTCGTGCGGCTGATTGCCGATGCCGGGTTGCCAAGCGAGGCCATCGACCTCAGAGGCGAAGTCGCGGACATGGAGGATTTCTACCGCAGCATCGACATTCTCGCTTTGTCCTCCAGAACCGAGGGCTTTCCGAACGTCGTTGCCGAGGCGATGAGCTACGCGAAAATGGTGGTGGCAACGGACGTCGGAGACGCGGCAGAGGTTGCCGGCAATGCCGGGATCGTCGTGCCTGCGCGCAATCCCGAGGCCTTTGCCGACGCCATGCGCAAGGTGCTCGACCTTTCGCCGGAGGAATATGCCCGCTACGCGCATCTCGCCCGCGATCGCATCGAAAGCGAATACACGCTGCACAACATCGAACGGCGTTACTCCAATTTCCTGAGGAACTTCTAGCAGCCACCGCACGGCTCAAGCTGTGGAAAGAGAATTCGGAGAGGGGGACCGACACATGAACGACAACGACAAGGGGGCTCGACCTACGCGAATGCCGGCGGACTTCGCGCCGACAGTCAGGCTGGCATCATGACGACGCCGATACGCACAGTCATCATCGACGACCATCCGCTCGTCATCGTCGGCGCCCGCGCGACGATCGAGACGACCAGCGATATCGTCTGCGTCGGCTCGGCGGGAACAGGTGCGGACGCACTGGCGCTGATCAAGGAAACCGGGCCGGATGTTTCGGTCATCGATATCGCCCTTCCCGACATGAGCGGCCTTACGCTCGCCGAACAAATCCTCAAGCAGCAGCTTTCGGCCTATGTTGTGGTGATGACCATTTACCCGGAACGCTCTTACGCACAGCAGGCGCTTCAGATCGGCGTCAAGGGCTTCATCCAGAAATGCTCCGCGCCCGAGCACCTGCTGCTTGCCGTTCGCTCCGTCACGCATGGCGGGCTCTATCTCGATCCGCCAACCGCCCAGGAACTCACCCGCACGGCACCAAATCCCGGCTCGCGCGCGATGAAGACGGCCGGAGTGCCGGGGCTGACCCGTCGCGAGCAGGACGTTCTGCGCCTCGTCGCCCTTGGGTACTCCAACAAGGAAATCGGCGCGCGCGCCAACGTGAGCGTCAAATCGATCGAAACCTACAAGGCCCGTGCGACGGAGAAGCTGCAGCTCCACACGCGGGCACAGATTGTCCATTTCGCCTTGACCCACGGCTGGATGAGCGCCGTCTAGGCCGTGGTCGGGTCGGGCGCAGGCGGGATTGTCCGCCTGTCCCAATCGAGACAGGAGCCGCCATTGCGAATTGTGTTCGTGCTTTCGGGGCTTGGTGCCGGCGGCGCAGAAAAGGTCGTCAACATCCTCGCGCGCCATCGCTCGGCCCGCGGTGACGAGGTGCACGTGCTCGCCCTCAATGCGGAAACCCCTGAGACCTATTTCGCCTACGACCGGTCCGTCCGCGTCGAAGCGCTCGGCGGCGGCTCGACGTTGCCTGTGTTCAGGACGGCCGAGCGTATCGCCCGATTGCGCGCGCGCCTGCGTGCCCTGTCGCCCGACCTCGTCATCTCCTTTCTGACGAAGGTCAACATCATGGTCGTGCTTGCCAGCCGCGGCCTCGGCCTCCGGCTCGTGCTTTCCGAACGAAACAACTTCAACACGCAAGATATGAACGGGCTGTGGCGATTGGCGCGGCCGCAGGCGGCCCGCCTGGCTGAGCGGCTGGTGATGCAGACGACGGAAGCGGCCAATTCGCTGCCGCCGGTCCTCAAAGCCAAGGCCGTGATCATCCCCAACCCGATCACGCTTCAGCATGTGCGTGACAGACAGTCAGGCTCCAGCACCCGGGTGCTGGCCGTCGGCCGCCTGGACAGGCAGAAGGGCTTCGACCTGCTGATAGACGCCTTTGCCGATATCGCGGGGCGCGCGCCGAACATGACGCTGACCATCTTCGGCGAGGGCCCGGAACGGCCGGCGCTCGAGGAACAGGTCCGACGCCTCGGCCTTTCGAACCGCGTTCGGCTGCCCGGCACGACGAAATCACCGGTCGAATGGATCAATGCCGGTGATATCTTCGTCCTCAGTTCGCGCTTCGAAGGGTTCCCGAACGTGCTGCTTGAGGCGATGTCAGCCGGCCTTGCCAGCATCGCCTTTGATTGCCCCTGGGGGCCGTCGGAAATCATCGACACGCCGGCCGTTGGCATGCTCGTCCCTAAGGAGGACACGCACCGGCTGGCAGACGCCATAGCCCGCCTGGCGGCCGACGCAACGCTCCGGCAGCAGATCGGTGCCATGGGCGCGCGCGCGGTTGCCGCGCGCTACGCCATCCAGGCGGTCCTTCAGCTATGGGATGATGTCATCGCGGCGCCTGAAGAGGCCCAGGCGCTTTACCCGGCAGCGCGCGTATCGACCTGACGCGGCGCCGCCTTAGGAAGGCGACGCCGCATCGCCCGATCACGATCCGGGCGGCGTCGCTGGCTTCAGATAGAGGGTCGGGATCCCATATCTGTCCTTGAAGCCGAGTGAGGCGGACTGCACGTAGCCGTGGCTTTCCGCAAAGGCACGCATCGGCTTTTCCAGTTCGTCTTCAAAGCCCAGCAGAAACGCCGCCGGCGGGTCTTTCTCGAACAGCGCTTCGATTGTCGATGGCGATGTCATTTTGTAGTACTTCGCCAGGTCGGGGCTCGTCATGTCGGCGGTGCGGTAGGCAAACGGCCCTGTCGCCAGCTCGGCATAGACATCGAGGCCGCCTTCCAGCGGATAGATGGGCGCGAGCGTCGCAACCTTGCCGGTGACGCCGGCAGCCTGCATCCTCTCGGCAATCGTCACACCTCCCTCATGCACGCGCATCGTCGTCCACTGCTGCGGATGGGTCGCCTTGCCGAGGTATTGGCCAAGGCGCGGCGCGTTGACCGCAAGGACGACAAGCACGGCCGACAGCAGGATCGGCCGCACCATGGGCAGCGCGCGCGGCCCAAGTGCCTCGAGCAAAAGCCCGAACGCCAAAGGAAGGCAGACGAGCGGCGGCGCAAAATACTGCGGGAACCCGGGCGTCGGAACGAAGCTCAGCACGAAGCTGCAGAAGAGCACGCCGGCAAGGACCAGCACCTCCCCCATGCGCAGCCTTGGTTCGGCTGCTGCATTGTCCGTGCGCCGGGCAAAGGCGATGAACGCGATGGCGATGAGTGCGGCAAGCGCAACGGCCACGGCTGGCGCAAGCCATATGTCCTGCGCCATGACCAGTTTTTGGGCGAGCGACATCGCCCCGCCCTCCCCGTCGCCGCTCATCAGCCGCCAGTATTGCGGATGCGGACCGGTATGGTAGCGCACCACGTGCGCCAGAAAGAGTTGGGGATCCCTGACGAGGTAGAAAAGGATTGGCGCCCCGCCGACAAGTCCACCGATGAGCAGCGGCGCCGCGACCTTTACGATACGATCCTTCAGCGCTAGCGAGCGCGGCAGAAGGAATGCGGCCACGGCGACGGCCGGGATGAAGGCGATGGCGCTCAACTTGAAGCACACGGCCAAGGCCAACAGAAATCCGGCGAGCGCCACCATCAACGAACGACGCTGTTCATTACGCAGGGCCAGAAGAAAGAGACTGAGGCCGAGAAAGGCGAACGGCCACGGCAAGAAATTGTTGGTGGCGCCAACACCCGTCTGTGTCAGGAACAACTCGTTCACCAGCGACAGGATGCCGACGCAGGCCGTTGCCCAGGCCGAGCGCGTCAACACATACACCACGCCGCCGACAGCAACAGTCAGGAGGATCCAGGCAAGAAAGACACCGAGGCGACCGCTTAGAAGCAGGTCGCTCGACCCCGTCAACTTGCTGATGGCGTAGAAGTACCAGGCGGAGGCGGGCGGATGATTGTAGAAGAAATCGGCGTATAGCGCATGGTCGTTCAAGAGCCTGGCCGGCGGGACGTACAGCTGCTCGTCTCGCCGCATCTCGAAATTCATGATCCGAAGAAGCAAGAAATAAAAAACGAACAGGAAGAACAGGGCTGCGGCAACTTGATAGAAAATCCCGACTGACTTTCCTTCAACGGAGCCCGGTCTTTCCGAAGAAACACTTGCTGGATAGGTCATGTAAAAACTCCGAACAAAAATAGACGAAGTATAAAATACGGGCTGGCAACGGGAACGATGCGGTCGCACACGACTTCAAATGGATCACACAGGATCGTAATGCGCAGTGGCGCACGGCCTAGCGGGACAACCCCGACAAGCGTGCAGGGATAAACCTGACACGTAAAAAGGCTTGCAGCCCAGCAGAATATAAGGTATTTCTTGTATATTAGTTACTTAACATAACGGAAACCCTGGGATTTATCCAGACATATTCCGTAGCACGCAGGTAACCGCCTGCCTTTATTGACGTGCATTTTTATCAGTTATTGAAAACGCTCAAATCGCGCATTGGATCGCGATTGCTCATGAATAAAACCTGAGACGTCAACACTATCCCAAACATATCTTCTTGGAGACCGCTATGAAAGTCGTTCTCTTTGCGGGAGGGCTTGGCTCGCGCCTGGCCGAGGAAACCACGCGTATTCCTAAGCCGATGGTTGAGATTGGTGGCAAACCCATCATTCTTCACGTCATGGATATTTACAGCCACTGGGGGCACCGCGACTTCGTCGTTGCCGGCGGCTATAAATGCATGTCGATCAAGAGCTTCTTCCATAACTTCCATCTGTCGACCGCGGACTTTACCGTCGCGCTCGGAAGCGGCTCGATGGTGCTGCACCCCAATCATCCGCTCGACTGGAATGTCTCTGTCGTGGACACCGGCCTGTCGACGATGACCGGCGGTCGGCTCCTGCGCCTGCGCGAATGGCTCGACAACGAGCCCTTCATGGTGACCTATTCGGACGGCGTCGGAAACATCGACATCGAGGCGCTGCTGGCGTTTCACCGCTCGCACGGGCGCCTTGCGACGGTTACCGCCGTTCAGCCTCCGGCCCGCTTCGGCAACCTCGAGATCGAAGGCGACCAGGTCGTCGAGTTCACCGAGAAGGTACAGAAGAAGGAAACATGGATCAACGGCGGCTTCTTCGTCTTTGAACCCGGCGTGCTCGACTACATCCCGAGCCTTTCCGAACCGCTGGAAATGTCGCCGCTGACCAATCTCGCCAGGGACGGCCAACTGTTTGCCTACAAGCATCACGGCTTCTGGCATCCGATGGATACGATCCGCGATCGCGATTACCTGAACGGGCTGTGCGAAAGCGAAGATCCGCCGTGGCTGCACTTCGAACGCGATCACATGGCCGCCGCGACAACCGCACCCTCCACCCATCACGTACGGATGTAGGACATGGCTTTGATCACCAGCGAGATCGACCTTGCCGACGCGTTCCGTGGTCGAAAGATCCTGATCACGGGACACACCGGTTTCAAGGGAGGCTGGCTTTCGCTCTGGTTAAGACGACTGGGTGCATCGGTGGTCGGCCTCTCGCTGCCACCGTCAACACCGTCCTTCTATCTGGCGACCGGCCTTGCCGACGTCATCGACGGCCATGAGGGCGACATCCGGTCTGCCGCCGACGTGGCGCGGGCAATCGACGGACAGGATTTCGATCTCGTCATTCACATGGCCGCGCAGGCCGTGGTGCGGGCCTCCTTCGAGAGCCCAGTTGACACCTATGCGACCAATGTCGTCGGCACCGCCATCGTGCTCGATGCGGCAAGGCGCATGAAGTCCCTGAAGGGCGTGATCGTCGTCACCAGCGACAAGTGCTACGAGAACCGCGAATGGGTCTGGGGCTATCGGGAAAACGACCCGATGGGCGGGCGCGATCCCTACAGTTCGTCGAAAGGCTGCGCCGAACTCGTCGCAGCCGCCTATCGATCCTCGTTCTTCAATGACCCCAACGGGCCGCAACTTGTCAGCGTGCGCGCCGGCAACGTCATCGGCGGCGGCGACTGGGGCGTTGACAGGCTCGTGCCCGATCTGGTCCGCTCGGTGGAAGGCGGCAGCCCTGCGCGGCTGCGCAATCCGGCGAGCATCCGGCCATGGCAGCACGTCTTCGAGCCGCTTCGCGGTTACATGATGCTGGCGGCGCACCTGCTTCACGGCAGAACGCGCTTTGCCGGCGGCTGGAATTTCGGCCCCGACCAGGAAGCGACCGTCAATGTCGGAACGCTTGCCGACATGGTCGTCGGCCAATGGGGCGACGCGCCACCGAAATACATCGTCGAACCGCAAGTAAACGCGCCGGTGGAGTCGACCATCCTACGCCTCGACAGCACCAAGGCCCGCACAGAACTCGGCTGGAAGCCGGTGCTGCGCCTGCGCGACACCGTGGCCATGACTGTCGCCTGGTACCGCAAGTACCGGGAGGATCCGAGAACCATCCGGTCGTTCTCGGAGCATCAGATCGAGCAATACGCCGCCGCCTGGAAACAGGAAGTCGAACACGAAGCAAGACCATTGCCATTGCGCGACATCGGAGATTGGAAAGATGCGAGTTAATTACGGACAGTCCGTTTACGGTCAGGAAGAGATCGACGCCGTCGTGGCAGTCCTGCGCTCATCGACACAGATGGGCGCGGCCGTCAGGTCGATGCAGGAACGTGTCGCGACGCTCTTTGCGAAACGGCATGGCATCATGGTGAACTCTGGTTCGTCCGCGAACCATCTCGCCATCGAAATCGCCGACCTCCCGAAGGGATCCGAGGTCATCACGCCCGCATTGACCTTTGCGACGACAGTCGCCCCGATCGTGCGCGCCGGTCTTATCCCGGCATTCGTCGACGTCGTCGAAGGCACCTACAATATCGACGTCGATGCGATCGAGCGGATGATTACCAGGAAGACGAAGGCGGTGATGATCCCTTCGCTGATCGGGAATTTGCCTGACTGGGATCGCATTCGCGCCATCGCCGACGCCCACAAACTGCTGGTGATCGAAGACAGCGCCGACACGCTGGGCGCGACGATCAGGGACACCAGCACCGGCGCGCGCTCCGATATCAGCACGACCAGCTTCTATGGCTCACACGTCATCACCGCGGCGGGCAACGGCGGCATGGTCTGCGTCAACGACGACGAACTGGCGCGCAAGGCGATGCTCTATCGCTCCTGGGGCCGCACATCCTCGCTCTTTGTCGAATCAGAGACCATCGAGAACCGGTTCAACATCGATCTCGACGGTTTCGACTACGACGCCAAGTTCGTGTTCGAGGTGCTGGGCTTCAACATCGAACCGTCCGAAATGGGCGCGGCGTTCGGGCTCGTCCAACTCGACCGGCTGCAGCAGAACATCGA
Source organism: Ensifer sp. ENS09 (assembly GCF_014852425.1). NCBI lineage: Bacteria > Pseudomonadati > Pseudomonadota > Alphaproteobacteria > Hyphomicrobiales > Rhizobiaceae > Ensifer > Ensifer sp. ENS09. The sequence goes on along the minus strand of NZ_JACVBP010000009.1, from coordinate 70,218 downwards.
CGCACGCGAGCGCAACTTCGCCAAGCAGCGCGCCTTCTTCGAGACCTACGAGGACTGGTTCGTCTTGCCGGAGCAATTGCCGCTTTCGCGAACCGGATGGCTCGCCTACCCGATGACCGTGCGCGCCGATGCGCCGTTCACCCGGCGAGAGATGCAGATCTTCCTGGAACAGCGCGACATCCAGACCCGCCCGGTATTTACCGGAAACATCCTGCGCCAGCCGGCGATGAGTGGCGTTCACAGCAAGGTCGAACCGCGCGGCTATCCGGTCGCCGACGACGTGATGCGCGGCGGCATCCTGCTTGCCTGCCACCACGGCCTGACACAGGCGCACCTGGACCATATCCACCAGTCCTTCCGTGATTTCGCCCAGCGGTATGCAAGTTCCGGCGCCACGAAGCGCCGGGATCATCAGCCGGCCTCGTTCTTCTGAGCGAACACGAAACGCGCCTTTCCGGCCAAGGGGAGGCGCGTCAGACGGATCTTCGGTCCTCGGCGGTCACGCGTAGATGAGAAGAGGCGCATGTCGAGAATATTGATCACCGGTGCCGCTGGCTTCATTGGTTCGCATCTGACGCGAACCTGCCTCGACGCGCGCCATGAAGTACATGTGGTGGTGCGGCCCGGTTCCGAAGACAGCCGGCTCGAGGCCATCGACGGTGCGTTCATCCGGCACAATTTCGACCTTCAGTCCGACGATGCCATGCGCCGTTGCCTGCAGGACGTCGAACCGGAAATCGTCTTCCATCTCGCCGCCCGCACGCGCCGGCGCGAAGAGGCGGAACTCAACGACGCCAAGGCCGGCATCCGCGAACATCTCAACGCATTGCTCGGCCTGCTCGGCGCGGCAAGTACGCTGCGCCATCCACCGCGAAAAATCATCCGAACCGGATCGCTTGCCGAATATGGTGCGACATCCGCCCCCTACGAGGAAGACAGCCGCGAAATCCCGGTAAACGCCTATGGGGCCGAACTGACGGCCGCGACCCATTTCATCGGCGGGTTGCAGGCACGCCTGCCCTTCCCGGTGATCACCGCGCGGCTGGCGCTTGTCTTTGGCCCGAGGCAATCGACCGAATTCATGATTCCGTCCTTCATCGAGCGTTGCCTTGCCAGCCAGCGTTGCCTCGTCCGCCATCCCAGCGACCGGCGCGACCTGCTCTATGTCGACGATGTCGTCGAAGCACTGCTGCGGATTGCCGATGCGCCGGTCAGCACCCGGCTCGTCAATGTCGCCACCGGCATCGCCCCGCCGATGCGCGAGGTCGCACGGCTGATCGTCGAACAGACCGGCGCCGACCCCGCCCTCATCGAATACGGTTCGGCCACCTCGACAGGCGGCATCCGCGATTTCCGGGCAGCGCCGGGGCGCGCCAAGGATCTGTTCGGCTGGAGCGCCCGCATACCGTTTGCGGAAGGGCTGGCCCGCACCATCGCATGGCACCGGGCCGTCGTACCGCCGGCCTCGACCGATGGCCATGCTACGCGCAAGACCGTCTGAGGGTGGTGACAACGAGATGATAAAGAGACAGAAAATCTCGATCCTGGTACCGGCCTATAACGAGGAGGCCAATGTCCGGCGCGCCCACGAGGCGATCGTCGACATGTTCCGCAGCCTGCCCGAATACGACCGCGAGATCATCTTCACGGACAACCACTCCACCGACAGAACCTTCGAGATCCTGACGGAGATCGCGAGCGAGGATCCGAGTGTTCGGGTGATCCGCTTCAGCCGCAACATCGGCTACCAGCGCTCGCTGCTCGTGGCCTACAAGGCGGCGACCGGCGATTGCTCGGTGCAGATCGACTGCGATCTGCAGGATCCGCCGCACCTGATACCCGGCATGATCGATCTCTGGCTAAAGGGGCACCAGGTGGTCTACGGCATTCGCCGGACGCTCACCGACGGCTGGCTGACAACCCATATCCGCCGGGCCTTCTACTGGTGCATCAATGCACTCAGCGAGGACGATCTGCCGCTCAACGCCGGCGAATTCAGGCTCGTCGACCGGTGCATCCTCGACGAACTGCGCAAGGTCGACGACACGTCTCCCTATCTGCGTGGACTCATCAGCGCCATGGGGTTTTCGCAGGTCGGATTCGAATACGACCGTCAGGCCCGTGTAGCCGGCGAAAGCAAGTTCCCGTTCAAAGCGATGCTCTCGCTTGCCGTCGATGGCATCCTCAACCATTCGCTGACGCCGCTCAGGCTCGCCTCAATGGCGAGCCTGGTGATGGGCGCCGCCACGCTGCTGCTTCTGTTCGGCTACCTCGTCGGCAAGCTTCTGTTCGGGCAGGACTGGCCCGCCGGCTTTGCCACGACCACAATGCTGCTTTTGCTCTCCATTACCTTGAACGCGATCTTCCTCGGCATCATGGGCGAGTATGTCGGCCGCATCTTCATGCAATCGAAGCATCGCCCGGCCCCGATCATCGAAGCTTCGATCAACAATGACGAACACCGGCGCCCGACGCCGGCGATGCCGGACTGGAGGCGCGGCGATGTCGCTGCCGACAACAAAAGACGCTAGCTCCCGGCAGCGCGCCGGCGAAACGCTTGCCCGGTTTGCGGCCGTGGGCGCCGTGACGACCCTGCTCGACATGGCGTTGTTCAACACGTTCTATTTCGCAGGGGCGCCGCCAACGCCTGCGAACCTCGTTTCCTATTCCTGCGGCATCGCGGTCAGCTACATGCTCAATCGCGCCTGGACCTTCCGCGCCGCCCACAGCCATGTGCAGGCGGTGAAGTTCGTCGCCGCCACCCTGACGGGCCTCTTGATATCGACCGCGATCGTCGCGGGCCTTGCCCTATTGATCCCGGCACCAGTCGCCAAGGTGATCAGCGTCCCGATCGTCTTTGTCTGGAATTATCTGGCGTCTCGACTTTGGGTCTTTCGCGGCTCGGAGGCGCCAAGTACAGCCACTGGAAACAACACCTAAAACAATAAGTGCAGTTCGGTTTTAAGTTTAGTTAATACATAAAACATGGACTGAAACAAAAGATATAAATTTGAGATTTTAGAATTTTTATTTTGCAGTTTTGGAGTATTCACGCCGATGTCCTTAACTCATTTGCAGCGCCTGGAAGCCGAGGCGATCCACATCTTCAGAGAGGTCGCTGCGACCTTCGCGAAGCCGGTCATGCTCTATTCTGTGGGCAAGGACTCCTCCGTCATGCTGCATCTCGCGATGAAGGCATTTTATCCCGGCAAGCCGCCCTTCCCCTTCCTCCATGTCGACACCACCTGGAAATTCCGCGAGATGATCGAGTTTCGCGACCGCACTGCGGCCGAACTCGGCATTGACCTGCTTGTTCATATCAATCGCGACGGCGTCGAGCAGAAGATCAACCCCTTCACCCACGGCTCCAACGTACATACGCATGTGATGAAGACGGTTGCGCTACGCCAGGCGCTCGACAAATACGGCTTCGATGCGGCCTTCGGGGGCGCACGGCGGGACGAGGAAAAGAGCCGGGCAAAGGAGCGCATCTTCTCGTTCCGCAACGCTCAGCACGCCTGGGATCCGAAGAACCAGCGGCCCGAGCTCTGGAAGAGCTACAACACGCGTGTCGGCCCATCCGAATCCATTCGTGTCTTTCCCCTGTCCAACTGGACGGAACTCGACATCTGGCAATACATCCTCAAGGAAAACATCCCGATCGTGCCGCTCTACTTCGCCGCCCGCCGTCCGGTCGTCGAGCGGGACGGCATGCTGATCATGGTGGATGACGAGCGCATGCCGCTCCATGCGGACGAGAAGGTCGAGCAGCGCCTGGTGCGGTTTCGCACGCTCGGCTGCTACCCGCTCACCGCTGCGATCGAATCCAACGCCACGACACTCCAGGACATCGTCCGCGAAATGCTGACCGCCCGCACGTCGGAGAGGCACGGCCGCCTGATCGACGCGGACGAAACCGCATCGATGGAGAAGAAGAAGCGGGAGGGGTACTTCTAATGACCGCCAGCATTCCCGCAACACCGGGCAGCGTGCTCGAATATCTGGCCAAACAGGAGAAGAAATCGCTTCTGCGTTTCATGACCTGCGGTTCGGTCGACGACGGCAAGTCGACGCTGATCGGCCGGCTGCTTTACGACAGCAAGCTGCTCTTCGACGACCAGCTCGCAGCACTCAAGCGCGAGACGAAACGCAACAGCGCAAACCACGGCGACATCGATTTCGCACTCCTGATCGACGGCCTGGAGGCCGAAAGGGAACAGGGCATCACCATCGACGTTGCCTATCGCTTCTTCGCCACCTCGCGCCGCAAGTTCATCGTCGCCGACGCGCCGGGCCACGAGGAATATACCCGCAACATGGTCACGGCAGCGTCCACGGCGGCGCTTGCCGTCGTGCTCGTCGACAGCCGCAAGGGCATTCTTCGGCAGACGCGGCGGCATTCTTTCATCGCGTCCCTGCTCGGGGTGCGCCACGTTGTTCTTGCCGTCAACAAGATCGATCTCGTCGGTTTTGACCGCAGGGTCTTCGACACGATCGTCGCCGACTACAAGGCCTTTGCGGAGAACCTCGGTTTCTCGACGATCACCCCGATCCCGATTTCGGCGCGCTTTGGCGACAACATGACGAGCCGTTCGCCGAACATGCCCTGGTATGGCGGCCCGACATTGCTGGAGCATCTCGAGACGGTGCCGATCGAGGAAGAGGCGGCCGAAGCGGAGTTCCGTTTCCCGGTCCAGCTCGTCCTTCGCCCAAATCTCGACTTCCGCGGCTTTGCCGGCCAGGTGGCATCGGGCAGCATCGCTGTCGGCGATCCGGTCGCGGTGGCAAAATCCGGCCAGCTCTCAAGAGTCAAGGAAATCGTCACCTATGACGGCAAGCTTGCACGCGCAGTCGAGGGCCAGTCGGTCACGCTTGTGCTGGAGGACGAGCTCGATATCTCGCGCGGCAACATGCTCGTGCCGCCGGACGATCGCCCGCATGTCGCCGATCAGTTCATGGCGCATGTTATCTGGCTCCACCCGGATGCGATGCTTCCCGGACGCAGCTACATCCTGCGCACGGAAGTCGACAGCGTCAGCGCGACCATTACCAGCCTCAAGCACCAGATCGACGTCAACACCTTTGCCGAGGAAGCGGCAAAGTCGTTGCGCATGAACGAGATCGGCGTTTGCAACCTCTCCACCCAGGCGCCGATCGTCTTCGACAGCTACAAGGACAACCGGACAACCGGCAACTTCGTGCTGATCGACCGCTTCACCAATGCGACCGTCGGCGCCGGCATGATCGACTTTCCGCTGCGTCGCGCGCTCAACGTTCATTGGCAGGCCCTCGACATCAACAAGAAGGCCCGTTCCGCGCTCAATCATCAGACGCCGCGCGTGCTGTGGTTCACGGGCTTCTCCGGCTCGGGAAAATCGACGATCGCCAACACCGTCGAGAAAATGCTGCACGCCCAGGGCAAGCACACGTTCCTGCTTGACGGCGACAACGTCCGCCACGGCCTCAACCGCGATCTCGGTTTCACCGAAGAAGACCGCGTCGAAAACATCCGGCGGGTGGCCGAGGTTGCGAAACTCATGACGGAGGCGGGCCTGATCGTCCTCGTGTCGTTCATCTCGCCCTTCCGTTCGGAGCGCCGCATGGCCCGCGAATTGTTCGGCCCCGGCGAATTCATCGAGATCTTCGTCGATACCCCGATCGAGGAATGCGCACGCCGCGATCCCAAGGGGCTCTACAAGAAGGCGCTCGCCGGCGAGATCAGCAATTTCACCGGCATCAGTTCGCCCTACGAGCGCCCGGAGACGCCGGAAATCCATCTGCACACCGTGGGCCGCGAAGTCACGGCACTTGCAGGCGAAATCGAGGCCTATCTCGACAATCAATAGGCGCCAGTCCGGCGCGGTGAAGACGACGCCGCCTGCGGCAGTACGGAGAGTGATGATGATCGATACGCTCACGGCAGCAGCGATAGAGGCCGGCAAGGCCATTCTCGACGTTTACGCGCGTGATATCACCGTCGATGAAAAGCCCGACTGTTCGCCGGTCACCGAAGCGGACCGCTGTGCCGAAGAGATCATCCTTGCCATTCTGGCACGGACCTTCCCCGATATCCCGGTGGTGGCCGAGGAAGCCGTCGCGGCAGGCACCGTGCCCGAAATCGAGGGCCAGCGCTTCTTCCTCGTCGACCCGCTCGACGGCACCAAGGAATTCATCAACCGACGAAGCGATTTCACCGTCAACATCGCCTTGATCAGCGACGGCGAGCCGATCGCCGGCGTCGTCTTTGCGCCCGCCCGGCTGGTCGGCTATGTCGCCGAAGGCGGACGGGCGGCGAAGTTTCAGGTGACGGCCGACTTTGCCGTCACCGAGACCACGGAAATACGGTGCCGGGAACGGCCCAAAAATCTGACCGCGGTTGCCAGCCGTTCGCACAGCGATGCCGAAACGGCGGACTTCCTGGAGCGCAACGCTATCCGCGACTGCACCTCGATCGGCTCATCGCTCAAATTCTGCCTGCTCGCCGAGGGGCTCGCCGATGTCTATCCCCGTTTCGGGCGCACCATGGAATGGGATACGGCTGCCGGCGATGCCGTGCTGCGCGCTGCCGGCGGACGCGTCACGACGCTTGACGGGCAACCGTTCCGCTACGGAAAGCGGCGCCAGGCAAATGATTGCGACTTCGCCAATCCAGGCTTCATCGGCTGGGGTCGTGAGTGCGGACCAGAGGTTCGCGAAAAAGAAGCGGACTAAAGAGAAAAAGGCTAGAGTGCCTGAAAACGAGGCTCAAGCGAGCAGCCTCGTATCGGTTGAAGGTGACGGCATGCCATGAACATGTTCAACCATACCCTTTCGGCCGGACTGGCTCCTCGTCGCGAAGCCGCGCGCCGCGATGCGCCAGGCATCGTGCTCACCAAAAAGATCGAGTTCCTGCTGCTGGTCGGCGCCGTCTTCTTCTGCTCGATGAACTACTTTCGCTACGGCGATACCAACTTCACCGTCGCCGATTTCCTCGCCTTGCTTTGCTTCTGCTTTGCGCTGCTCAACCGCAACATCGATTTTCAGCTGTTCGGGCGCGTCAGCAGCGGCTTGTGGTGGCTGGGGCTGACGATGCTGGTCTCCGGCCTGCTGGTCAGCAGCATCGCAGGCCCGGACCCGATGCGCGGCATCGTGGTCGTCACCCAGTATCTCTACGCCTATCTCTTCGTCGTGCTGTTGTTCAGCGGTCGTACGCTCGATCAGCTCGTCCTGCTCGCGAAGACCTATGTGTTCTCGATCCTCGTCCTGTGTTTCCAGGGCATCTATCTCATCCATATTGATGGCCGCACGAACACCAACTTCGTCAGCGGCAACGGCCGCTTCAGCGGTCTGATGGAGCGCGAAAACGAGTGCGCGGCGGTGATCGCGCTTGCCGTCCCGATCCTGCTTTTGCTGATCACGACGAAACGCATCAACCGGATCTATGCGGTTTTCGCCCTGCTGATCCTGATATACGGAATCCTGCTGACCGGCTCCAACACCGGCCTCATCGCCCTCGTCTTCGGCATGAGCGCATTTGCCGTCATTGGCGTCAACTGGAAGCGGCTGATGATCAACGTCGTTCTGCTCGCCGGCATGGTTCTCGCGGTTTTCACTTCCGCCCGCGACTATCTTCCGGCAGCCTTCCAGAAGCGCGTGCTCGGCGCCCTCGAAAGCGGCGATATCGGCCAGGCGGGCACGTTCGATCATCGCGTCGAGCTGATCTACGAGGCGATGAACATGACCGACAGCACCTTGCTGCTCGGCGTTGGCGCGGACCAGTACCGGATCGCGAGCGCCATTCACCAGCCGGTTCATAATCTCTATCTGCTTTTGTGGACGGAAGGCGGTCTGATCTCGGCGCTCGGTCTTCTGGTGATGCTGCTTTCGGCCTTCGGCCCGGCGCTGGCCGTGGCGCGGCTTCCAGGCGGGCGACCGTTTGCGGGCTGCATCCTCGCCAACGTCTCGATGATGCTGTTGGTCGCCAATGCCGTGCCGCACGCTTATAGCCGTTTCTGGCCATTCCCGCTCGTGCTGCCTGTCGCCCTTGCCTGCGCCTACATCGCGTTCTCACGCGCGGCAAAACCGGCGCCGGACACTTTTGCCCAGCCCGAACCGGTGCCACAACCCGAATTACGGCAAAGGGATCTTATCGCTCAGGCACGCTCTGGCGTGCCGCGCTGAGCCGGCGTTCGCTGATCCTATCCCCGAAGATCATCACCAGAACTGTTTCAGCGATGATCTTCAGATCGACCCAGGCTGATCGGTTGGTTATGTACCAGAGATCGAGATCGAGCTTGTCGTCGTTCGAAAGAATGGCATTGCCGCTGATCTGGGCCCAGCCGGTGAGCCCCGGCCGAACGCTGCAGCGACGAACCCCGCGCTCGCCGAGCGCCTCGATCGTCTCCGGGAGGATCGGCCGCGGGCCGATGAGGCTCATATCGCCTATCAGGATGTTCCAGAACTCGGGCAATTCGTCCAGGCGCGTCCGGCGAAGCAGAAGCCCGAACCGTCCCGTGCGCTCGGCGTCGCTGAGAAGGCGGCCGTCAGCGTCCCGCGTATCGGACATCGACCGAAACTTCATCATGCGAAACGGGCGCCGGTCGAGCCCCGCCCGGGTCTGGTAAAACAACACCGGCCGGCCGAGCCAGATGGCGACCGCAATCCCGACCACCAGAATGATCGGTAGGCTCAGAAGGCCCGCGATCAAGGCAAAGACGATGTCAAAGCACCGCTTCATCTCCAACTCCTATGCACCGGTCAGGGTATGGTCGGGCAGCCGCGTCGCGGCGACGCGGCCGTCTCCGAAAGGGCGGCTTTATGCTCGCGCTTCCATTTCAAGCACCGGCGCGTGCTGCCCGAAAGCGGGAAGTGACGCCTCGGTGACGACGGCATGCAAAAAGCGGGCGGCCTTGGTCATCGCCTCTTCGCTCTGCGCCGGATCGACGAGCAGCGCGATGCTGGTTTCACCCAGCCGGCGTGCGACCGGGAGCCGCTCGGCCGGCGAAAGCCCAAGATCGGTGAAACACTTCTCGAGGTAGACCTCGGAGCAGCTTCCGGTAAAGCACGGCACGCCCGCCGCGTTCATCGCCGCCACGATCCAGTCGCGGTCGTGTCCGGGCTTCAATGCCTCCGGCCGAACGAAGGCGTAGTAGCGGTAGTAAGCGTGGCGATATCCCTTCGGCAGCGTCGGCACGCGCAACGCCGCAAGCTCTTGGGCGACATCGTCGAGGATCGCAGCGTTGCGGGACCTCGTCGCGTGCCATGCCGGAAGGCGCTCCAGTTGCCGCGAGCCGAGAACCGCCGAAAGCGACGTCATCCGCCAGTTCGTGCCAATCGTTTCATGCAGCCAACGGAAACCCGGTGGGTGCTCTCGCAGGAATGCCGCATCATAGGATTTGCCGTGGTCCTTGCGGCTCCACGCCTTCTTCCACAGTGCCTCGTCGTCAAGAGCGATGAGCCCTCCCTCGCCGCCGGTGGTGATGATCTTGTCCTGGCAGAAGGAGAATGCCGCGATATCGCCGAAACTTCCGACCGGCTTGCCGTCGATCTCCGCGCCATGGGCCTGGGCGCAATCCTCGATGACCCACAGTCCCTTCTGTCTGGCGAGGGCCATGATTTCCGGCATATCGCAGGGAAATCCGGCCAGGTGGACCGCGATGATGCCCTTTGTCCGGCTGGTGATCTTCTGTGCGATCGTTGCGGCGCTGATGTTCTGGCTGTTTTCGTCGACATCGGCAAAGACGGGGACGCCGCCGCAAAACGAAACGCACGACGCCGAGGCGACGAAACTGCGCGGTGTCACGATCACCTCGTCGCCGGGTTCCAAACCGAGCGCGAAAAGCGCCAGCTCCAGCGCAAGCGTGCCGTTTGCAAGCGCGATGGCGTGTTTACGCGCGAGGGTGCGGGCGTAGGCTTCCTCGAAGGCTGCGACGTGCGGCCCGGTCCAGGCATTCACCTTGCCCGACCTCAAGACCGCCGCAACATCTGCAATCTGTTCCTCGTCATATACCGGCCACGTCGCCACAGCTTGCTCCCTCGCTCGAGTGAAAACTCCGGAAATTCAGATGACCTGCCGCACCATCACGAAGGCCTCGGCGGCCGATTTGAGTACGGTTGCGCCGCGCAATGTGGCGAGCGCCTTCAAGGTCTCGAGGCTGCGCTCGTGCGGCGCGGCCCGAACCTGGGACTTGAATGCCTTCATCGCCGCAAGCTTTCGGTCGATATGGTCGCTGATGTCGACAAACACGTTCGGCGCAAAGCCGGGCGTCACATAGGGCGCGTTCCAGTTGGTCTCCGACAGCGTCTCGTAGGCCAGGATCACCTTGGGATAACCGGGCTGATGCGGCCTTGCCGCCACCATTGACGACAGGAAGATCAATTGATGGTCGATATGCATGTCTCCGACGAAGGGGACGAGCAGCGTCTGCGGCGCGATGGAGCGCACCAGTTCGAACAGCGCGGCATTGAGTGCCGAGTGGGAGGTTTCGGAGAGGGCTGCGGCGGGAAAACCCAGCCAGCGCGTTTCCTTGACACCGAGAATCCGATGCGCCTCGTGCGCTTCAGCCTGAACGGCCTCCACCGAGGCCCGGTCATAGGCCGGTGGTTTTCCCTCTGTGACCACCGCCACGAAGACGTCGTTTCCTTGCGTCGCCAGCCGCGCCATCGTCCCGCCGGCGCCCAGAACCTCGTCGTCGGGATGTGGTGCGATGACCAGCGTGCGTCCGAGTGTTTCCATCAGGCTCATCTTGCCGCCCCCAACACGCCGATCGCCGCCGATCTCAGAACTGTTTCCCGACAAGGGCGGTTATCCCCGCGGTCCAAACCCGACGTCAGCCCACATGCGAACTCGCCCCTCACGCAACTCTCCTTCTATGCACGACCGAAGTCGCGAACATGCCGGCGCTACAGGCCGGCGATCGATACGAAAATGACATCGCCCGGCAGCACGGCGGTAAGGCTCGTCGCCTGGATACTCTGCCTGCCCTTGGTCTCGCCGCGACCGGTCTCCCGGTCGATCTTGTAGAGAAACGAGACGTCATCCTGCTTGCTCGAATCGACCTCCGCAGCAGCCATCAGGACCATCTGCTCCTTGGTCGTCTGACGCTGCGTTTCGAGCTTCTTGAGCGTGGCCTCGCGCTCCTGGAGCAGGGTCAGGATCTCCTTCTCGCGGTTTGCCTTCAAGGTTTCGAGCTGTAGCTTGAGATTGGCGAGCTCGCGGTTGGAGCGCCCGATCTCGGAGATAAGCTCCAGCAAGCGCGATTTTTCGCTTGAGGTCGCCATCTTCACCCGTGAAAGCTCGGATTCCGTATTCAGCTCCCGTTTCCTGAGCGCGAGCGTCCTCGCTTCAACCTGTTCGTTGAGCGCGACGACCTCCTCCTGCTGCTCCTTGAGCTTGTCGAGGATCGTCAGGCTCGCCTCCGTCTGCATGATGCTCTGGTTGAGGATCTCCATCTGGTTCTTTGTCGACAGCAGGTCCGTCTTCAGGATCTTCTCTTCGATCGCGACCACGGGACCGACGGAAGCTTCATCGACATACATCTTGACGCTTTCCGGAATATCCTTGAGGTCGACCTTCTCGGAACCGCGCAATTGTGCGTAAAGCCGGGCGGTGTAGACCGCCTCCCGCACGATCTCGACATCCGTTTCCTCGATCGTGCCGCGCAGCTTCGCCTGGGCGATGATGCGGTCAGCCGGATTGCTCATCGCCGTCTGCGGTCCACCGGCCAGGCCGACCGCCTGTTCGACCGTCAGCCCCGGATAATAAGCGAAGGAGCCGGGCGTCCGCACCTCGCCAAGGATCAGCACTGGGCGAACCGTTACGATGGAAAGCGACAGCTTCGGATCGGTCAGCAACTGGCGGGAGAGATACTCGTTGCGTAAGGCGTCGACCGCCTCGGGAATGGTTCGCCCCTCGATCTTGAACGCGCCGATCAACGGAAAGGCGGCCCCTCCATCGGTGCCGATCGTCAGGGACGTCGGCAGCTCAGCGTCATCCAAAATGTCGAAGGACAGCACGTCCCCGACCGAAACCCGGTAGGCGGCCGGCGCCGCTTGAATCGTGGGTACGGCGGTCGTTGTCGCAGCGCCCGATGCGGTGGCGCTGGGCGTACTGGCAGTCGATGCGCCGGCAGCGTGGAGGGGACCCGTCAGCGACAACGTCGCCGCCGCGACGAAAGCGATATGACTGACGATGCGAAAAATTGTTTGAGCCGGAAACTTCATGCTTCCCTCTAATGAATAGATCCGAACTTCACGATGGTTCAACCGCACCAAGAGAAGCGGAAATTAAACTCCAACAATGGATGAATTTATTTTACGAGACCTCTGTAATTTCTTTGGGTCACTATGATATGCTTCAAAAGTAGGTTCCACGGCACAATTTTTAATTGCATATGGATAAGTAATCAAATTTTCCCAGAAACAGGGAAACAAATTTTTCTCGCCCTGCGAGAACACTAAAACACATATTAGCATTCTTCCATGAAACAGACGTAATTGCAACCTCGAAGCAGGATGTAATTTTGTGATATTATTGGAATCACTACTAAAAAAGACAAGAAAGTATCGTTTAGCCTGGCAAGCCGAGGCAGACCTCCACGGACGGCTCAAGAACATAGCACACCTGCTGACCGGCAACTTCGCCAGTGCCTTCATCGGACTGGCCGGCTTTGCCCTGACGGCGCGTGCGCTCGGTCCTGCCGACTATGGCCTCCTGGCCCTATCCTTTGCCTATACGCGCGGTATCGAGCGCTTCGTCAGCTTCCGCTCCTGGCAACCGCTGATCAAGTACGGGGCGAAGGCCCTTCAGGTCGGCGAGACCGACGACCTGAAGGCATTGTTCAAATTCGGGCTGCTGATCGATCTCGCCACCGCGCTTGCGGGATGGGGGCTGGCGGTGCTGATCGTGTTGTTTGCCGGCCCGCTTTTCGGCATTTCCGAAGAGATGAGCCGCTTCGTACTGATCTACTGCGCGGTCCTGCCCTTCCAGGTGACCGGCATGCCGACGGCGGTGATGCGGCTCTATGGCCGCTTCAAGATTGTCGCCTATGGCCAGGTCGCCGCCAGCATCCTCAGGGCGCTCCTGTGCCTTGCCGGCGTCTATCTCGGCTGGGGGCTGTTCGAGTTCATGCTTTTGTGGATGGCGTCGCAGATCTGCAGCAGCCTGAACAGGACCGCCTGGGCTTTCCGCGAGTTGCGCAAGCAGGGGTTGACCGGCGTCATGTGGGTGCCGCTCGGCGATATCCGAACCCGCTTCCCCGGTTTCTGGAGCTTCTCGCTGTGGACCAACATGGCGCTGATCATCCAGGCCTGCGCCTTCGAATTCGATACACTTCTCGTCGGTTACCTCGCCGACCCCGGATCGGCTGGCCTCTACCATATCGCCAAGCGGGTGGCGAAGATCGCACAGCAAGCAGGAGAACAGGTCCAGGCCGTGCTCTATCCGGATCTTTCGCGCGTCTGGGCGACCGAGGGGATCGACGAGTTCAGAAAGACCGTCAGCCAGACCGGATGGCTGCTGTTCGCCTTCGGCGTCTGCGCCCTCATCGGCGCCCACCTGACCATCGAATGGGTGCTGCGCGTGACGGCCGGGCCGGGCTTCGAGGCGGCCGCCTCTCTCGTCATGGTGCAGTTCGTCGCCGTCATCATCTTTCTTTGCGGCAGGACGCTCTATTCGGCCCTGCTCGCCATGGGGCACGAAAAGATCCTGCTACAAAGCGCGCTTCTCGGAGGCGCCCTCTTCCTCTTCACGGCAGTCGTGCTCATCCCGCGCGTCGGCGCCGTGGGCGCGAACGTTGCGCATATCGTGATGTCTGGCGTCTGGTTCGTGCAGATGGCGATCGCCTATCGCCGCAAGCTCGACAGCAGACGCTGATGGCCGGCACGGCCTTTCGGTTGCCGATCCGGCCATCTATCGACGCGACTATATATCGCTCAGACTTCAGACGAATTTTGCCGAGCCGAGGGAATATGAGCCTTGCCAAGGCGGATGCCTCGGTCACCGGACGCAGGCGGTAGCGCTACCGCCACACCAGATCGAATGCTGCTGCAGCTATGAAGCCAGGCCGATCGCGTGCTCGAACGGCGCGCAATAGACTCGGCTGTCGAACATCAAGGCTTTCGCGATTTGACGATGGGATGATCAGCAGACCGGCTGAACCGGCTTTGGCGATCGGCGCGCGCCAGTTGCGAGCGCCCCTCATCGACCGGTTCGACCGCGGCGCCTACTCCGAACGGTCACAGTAGTTCATGACGCTGCCGAGAATAACCGCGTGGTTCAGCGACAGCCGTTGCTGAACATTGGCGAGCTGGCGATCCGTCGTGCCGCCCGAGCGGCAGACCAGAATGACGGAATCGACGTGCGATGCGAGCCAGATCACGCCTTCGTTTTCCTCGACGGCCGGTGCGTCGACGATGATGAGATCGTAGCTGTCGCGCAGTTCGGCGCAGAGCACATCGAGGTTCATCAGGCCCGGACGCACCGAAATGAACTCAAGGTGGGGATAGGCCGGCGACGTCGCGATCCGGCTCTTGATATCGACCTTGCCTTCGAGCGGCGCCGTGATCGCGGTATCCTTGGTGTTGGCGCCGGCAATGTTCGGCGCGCTCTGCGCCGACATGTCGAGGTCGATGACGATCGGGCGCAGCCCGTCGACCTTTGCCATTGTCGCCATGCCGAGCGCGACCGTGGTCTTGCCGTCGCCAAGTGCCGGCGAGCACAACATTACTACCTTGCCGCCCGCCTCATGGTCGATCGTGAGCCAGGCCATGCACAAAGTGCGCATGGCGGTCGCCGCCGGCGACTCCGGATTGTTCAGCATGTAGTGGTAAAAGGCCGACGAATTCCGCAGCCGTTTGCGCATGTCGGGGACACTGGCAAGGTTCGGACGGTTGAGCAGTTGCTCGGCGTCGCGCGGCAGGTAAAGCCTGCTTTCCAGCGAGTCCGAAATGATGACCCCGACGACTGCGAGCAGGACTGCCCCGATGCTGCCGGCGACGATCACCAGCGTATTGTTCGGGAATGTCGGCTTCGTCGGCACTTCCGCGTAGGACGCGATCCGGGCGGTCGGCTTGTACTCGCCTCTTTCGGGATTGAGCGCACCGAGCCTGAGCACGATCTGGTCGTAGACCGCCTGTTCCGACTGAAGGTCGCGGGCAAGTTCACGCCGACGGATTTCGGCAAGGTTGCGGCCCTGGACCTTGTCCTGTAGCGCGGTCAGTTCCGCCTGGAATTTTTCGGCGCGCACCGTTGCGACCTTGGCGTTGTTGGCCAGCTCCTGCACGAGGCGCTGGGCCTCGTTGCCGATCATAGAGCGTACGGACTCAAGCTCGTTCGCGGCGTCGAGGACGAGCGGATGGTTCTTGCCGAACTTGGCGCCGAGCTGCGCGCGCGTGCGCTCGAGCCGCGCCTCTTCACCACGCAACTGGTCAAGCTGCGTCGAGGTCAGCGCGCCGCCGGCCAGTTCCTTGCCGTCGGCAGACACCAGTTGCTTGGCCTCGTTGTACTTCGCAACCGCGCCCGCCTCTTCGACGCGCAAGGTGACATATTGCTCGTTGAGCTGCAGCATGCGGGCTCTCAGAACATCGTCCTGCGGATCGAAGGTCAGGTCGCTGTCGCGGGCAAAGGCGGCGATATCGCGCTCCATGCCCGCAATTCTCGTGGCGCTGTTGGCCATCTCGCCGCGCAGATACGCAACTGTGTTGTTCGTGGCCTCTTCGGTCTTTTTCGCCGTCCAGGAGAGATATTGCTCGGCGAGCGCGTCAGCGATTGTGGCCGCCTTCAAGGGGTTCGATTGCACCACGCGGATCGTCAGCGCGAGGCTTTCCCCGGTACGGGTGACGACATAGGAGTTCAGCAGGGTCGAAATGGCGCGGTTGCGCTGCACGTTTTCGGAGATCAGCCGCTCCTTCTGGGTGCTCTCTTTCGGCGCGCCGAAAATGAACTCGGAGATGTTGGCGAAGAACGACTGCAGGAACGTCTCGTGCTCGCTGCGGGTCTCCGGCAGGTAGGTGTTGAAATCGGGATCATTGACCAGGTTGAGCGCATCGACGACGACGCCGACGAAGACGCGCGAGCGGATCACGTCCAGCTCGGTTTCCATCACCGACCGGTCGCGTTCGAGCTTGCGCAACTCGACCTGCGCCTCATAGGGGCGAACGTCGTTGCGGTCAAAGACGATGGCCGAAGCTGCCGTATAGGAGCGCGGCAGCAGGGCGGCCGTCAGCAGCGTCGCAAGCAACGCAAATCCCAGCAGCGAGAAGAAGACCACGCGATACCGGCGGAAAAGCTCGAACAGATCGCGGATGCCATATCCGCGCGGCGCAACGCGCGCCTCCCGATACTGAACCGCAGGCATTTGGCCTCGCCCTGGAGGCGCTTCGACTTTGCGATCGATGGTCAGCATGAGAGCCCTAACATATAAATTTGATAGAAATACCTGATGTCAAAGAACTAAAGGCACGCTCGCACAGCCTCTGCGCGGCAAGAGGCAATGCCACGCAGGTAAAATACTGACATAGAAATAACATTCAAATTTAGAAAACCATATTATACCGCGTCCGGAAGAGCAATAGTTGCTTGCCGTCGAACCAAGAACGATTTGACCTCATGGTTGCGACGGACATTCTCGGGCACTCCGACAATTGCGGGCCGCTGCAGAAAAGAGACCGTAGGCCACCCGTTAGTTCGGGTAGCGACCGGCAATCCGCTCCTGCGACAGCCATTCCATGAACTGATCGAAGCGCGTGCCCCCACCGGTCGAGGCAGGCTCCCAGGCGTCGTTCACACCGACGACGCCGCCAAATTTTTCCTCCACGCTGTCGGCCATGCCATCACCGTCCTCGTCCGCATAGGCGTGCGCCTCCTCGATCGCCGGGATCTCGCCCGGCGCAACCACCATGCGCCCTGCTCCCCTCTCGCCTTTCGCGCCCATATCCTTGATCCAGGCGACGTCGAGATCGTCACGGGGAAACGCGCCGGACTGGCCGCGAACCTCTTCATATGCCTCACCGGCGGCAAGGAGCGTATCAACTGCCAAGGGGCAAGGCGGACGGTTCACCACGAATCGGTCCGTTCCCGGCGAAAGCAGCTGAAGCGACTTGGAGGGCGGCGCCCACAACTCGTTGCCGCTCTCGTAGATCTGCGGCTGGGCGGCGCTTTCGACATTCTGCCACTTGATGGCGTAGGTCTTCTCCACCGTGCTCGGACCTGCCTTGAAGTAGTTGCCGACATAGGAAATCGGCGTGCCGCCCGGATACTGCGAGAACACCTCGCCCCATTCGGACCGCGCATTGAAGAACACGTTATTGATGATCTCGATGCAGGATTTTCCGTAGTGGTTGTTGTCGGGGTTTCGGTCGTTGTTGGAAATGCAGGCGTTTCGCCAGAAGGTAATGTTCTGCGGAACTCTGGGGTCGGCGCCGAGCAGGGTGCATTTGCTGTGCTTGTTCAGCCCCTCGGCAAAGATCGAGTTCGCGATGGTGATATCCGTCGTATTGGAATAGGTGCTGACGTTTTCGTCGGTCGCCCAGGACATCGACGTATGGTCGAAATAGACGCGCTGGCTGTTTTCGATCACCGCCGCATGGACGTTCTTGACGGAGTTCGGCAGCCGCGGTCGAATGCGCAGATGCCGGACGATCACGTCGTGCGTCTGCTTGGCAACCAGCGGGGTGTGCCTCAACTCGTCATTCGTCTGGTCGATGGTCAGCAAAATGCCGCCGCCCGGCGCGGTCTGTCCGAGGATCGAGACCGAGTTGTTATCCTCGCCGATCACGAGCGAGGATTTGAGCCGGATGATCCCGGAAACGCGAAACACGCAATTTCGGGCCCCGGTCGCCTCGATGCATTCGCGCAGCGTGCCGGGACCGGAATCCTCAAGGCTCGTCACCTGGATGATGCGGCCGCCGCGGCCGCCCTGCGCCATCTTCCCGTGCCCTTCGGCACCGGGAAACGCAACCATCTGCGGCTCGGCGGCCGAAGCCTCGACACCGCAGAAGGCAGAAAGCAGGGCAAGCGTGCACGCACCATGCTGAAAAGCCTTTGCGCGCCGTGTCTGTTGCTGGATAGGCCGAGAACCGAAATGACCGGCCGGCCGCTGCGCACGTGGCGATGTGCGCGGCATGAAAATCTCAATCAGCATATAGTTTACTCCCAAAGCCTTTTGGCGAGGCCCCGCTCCAGAAGCTTGAAAACGCTTGTTCAGGGCAATTCATTCCGCCCTATATCGTCAATCAAAAGAATATTTTTCGCGCAATTCGGGGCGAAGCTTTCCACTTTTGTTATAGTTCGTCAATTCGATTTATTTGCATCACCCGAAATAGGTATATAACTCTCGCTCTTAGCCTCTCGAAGTAGCAATAAGACGGTGCTATAGTTTCGCCATATTTAGTTTACTTTCGGGACCTCGTTTCGTGTCTCAAAAAGCAATTACCGTCGGATTTCCATTTTCGGGTGATGATATCGGGGGGAGCCATATTTCCGCGCTCAACCTCATATCGTCGTTCGACAGGGAACGGATCAATCCCATCGTCTTCGTCCATCATCCGCGCAAGGCGCTCTCCAGATATCTGGACGAGAACAAGATCGACTACGTCACAATCGAGGATATCGACATCCTCTCGCCGCAACGGGATCGGCCTCTCACGCAGCAATCCTTCTCGGCACTGCGCTATCCGATCTCGATGGTGAAGATCATCAAGCTCCTCAGACGACACAACATCGACATCGTGCACACCAACGACGGCGCGATTCATACGACCTGGGCGCTTCCGACCTACTTGGCTGGCGCCAAACTCCTGTGGCACCACCGCGGCGACCCTCGCGCCCGGGCCGTCAACATGCTTGCGCCGCTTCTTGCCAAGCACGTGGTCACGGTCTCACGATTTGCGCAGCCGGCAAAACCGTTGCTCCCGCTCGAGGGGCGTATCTCGGTGCTGCACAGCCCCTTCCGGCATCCGGACCAGATTCCCGATCGGGAGGAAAGCAGGCTTGCATTGGTGCGCGAACTCGGCCTGCCGGAGGAGACGCGGTTCGTCGGCTACTTCGGACTTCTCAATGAGCGCAAGCGCCCTCTCCGTTTCGTCGAGGCGGTTCATGCCTTTCACCGCAGCAATCCGGATTTCCCGATTGCCGGCCTGCTTTTCGGCACGCCCGAACAGGCAGGGCCGCGGCTCGACCTTGAGACCGCGGAACGCGCGCGCGCGCTCGGGATCGCCGACAAGATCCACCTCATGGGATTTCGTCATCCGGTCGCACCCTATATGTGCGCCGTCGACATTCTCCTCGTGCCGGCCATGAGCGAGCCGTTCGGCAGAACACTCATCGAGGCCATGATGTACGGCACCCCGGTCGTCGCCACCAACCACGGCGGGAACCCGGAGGCGATCGAGAACGACGTCACCGGTTTTCTCGTCGAGCCGGAAACCCCAGAGGCATTCGTCGCCCCGATGGAGCGCCTGCTGAAAGACAGAGGCGAGTGGCAACGCATCAGCGAAACGGCGCGCACCTCGACGCTCGCCGCCTATGGCATCAAGCCCCATGTCGACGGCATCGTCAGCATTTATCAGCGAATTCTCGGAAAACGGCCCTCCGACATCTCGGCGCACGCCGCGCACTGAGCCCACCGACAGCGGAAAGAAAGAGAACGACATGCAGCTCTCGGATATCGATTTCCTGATCATCGGCGCCGCGAAGAGCGCGACCACCTGGCTACAGCAGTCGCTGCAGCAAAACCCTTCCGTCTACATGCCGGATCCCGAGCTGCACTTCTTCAGCCGAAACTTCGACAAGGGCGACGCTTGGTATCTGGAACAATTCGAGCCCAAGCCTGAGCAGACCATCGTCGGCGAGAAATCCAACTCCTATCTCGACGAGCCGGAAGCGGCGGCCCGCATCAAGAAGGCGCTGCCGCGGGCACGGCTGATCGCGCAGCTGCGCAATCCCGTCGACCGCGCCTATTCCGACTACTGCATGCTCTATCGCCGCGGGGAAGTCGGCACCGACATCACCCGGTATCTCGATCCACGCCAGGCAAAGGGCGGACGTTTCCTGGTCGGCGGTCTCTATTGCCGCCAGCTGGAAGCCTATCTCGATCTGTTTCCGGCTGAAAACCTGCAGGTTCTGCTCTATGAGCATATGCGCCAGAACCCGCAGGCGCATCTCGACGCGGTCAGAGACTTTCTGCAGCTGTCCGCGCCGCTGCATCCGGTCGTCAATAAGGTCAAGGACAAGACGGTGCCTGTCGTGCCGCCGAAGCTGCGCCGATTTCTTCAGCCGCTAAAGCCGATCGCGGCACCGTTCCGCAGCAATCCCATCGTGAAAGGCCTGCGCTCGATGGTCGCCCGCGAACTCGACTATGTGCCGTTGCCGACGGACCTGCGCAACCGGCTGGTCGAATTCTACGCGCCGGAAACCGAAAGGCTCGGCGCGCTTCTGAAGCAGGACCTTTCGGGCTGGCTGCAGGCGGCCGCCGGCAGCGCGCGACCAGCGGCCTGATGCCGGCCTAGCCCTCGGCGGGTCGCCCAAATCGTAGCGACAGAACGAGCGGTACGGCCACCAGATAGAGGGCGACGACCGACAGCCAGATGGCGCCTGGCCATTCCTGCCGGAAGACGAAATAGAAGCTTGAGAAAGCGAGCGGGCTGGCGATCGACGCCAGGCTCACCGCTGACGCCAGCACGCCCTGAAACTGGCCCTGCTGGGTCTCATCGACCTGGCGGGTCGCAAGGGACTGCAAAGCCGGCGCGCCGATGCCGCCGAGCACGAAGATCGGCATGACGGCGAAGATCATCCAGCTCTCCGTCGCGAATGCCATGACGATCAAGCCGACGCACGCGCCGGCAACACCTGTCAGGATCGTCGCGCGTTCGCCGAGCCGTTTCACCGCCGGGCCGGGGAGGAAAGCCTGGGCGAGGGCCTGGCAGACCCCGAAGGCGCCAAGCGAAAGGCCGATCCACAGCCCTTTCCAGTGAAAGGCATCGCTGCCCCACAGGGCCCAGCAGGTGCTGTAGGCCTCGCCCGTCGCGCTCAAGGCGATGAACAGAACGACGATCGGCATCAGGCCCTTGGTGGAGAAAGCCCAGCCGAGCGGACGGAGCGGATTGAGCGCGGCCAGATCGATCCTCTCCCGGCTGGGAATGCGCGATTCCGGCAGGACGAAGAGCGCCAGCAGCAGATTGCAGGCGTTGAGAACGGCGGCTGCAATGAAGGGCAGCCGCAAGCCATGGTCGCCGAGGATGCCGCCCAGCACCGGGCCGACGATAAAGCCGATTCCGAACATGGCATTGAACAGGCCGAAGCGGTGGGCGCGTTTGTCCTCCGGCGAGATGTCGGTGATATAGGCCGTCGCCACCGCCAGGTTGGCGCTCGTCAGGCCGGCGATCGCGCGACCTGCGAAAAGCATCCAGAGGTTGGAGGCGAAAGCCAGAAACAGGTAGTTGACGGCGGCGCCGCCAAGGGAAAGCAGCAAGACAGGCCGGCGGCCGATGCGGTCGCTGAGTGCACCGAGCACCGGTGCAAACACGAACTGCATCACTGCATAGAGGGCTGTCATGGTGCCGATGAGCGGCGCGACGTCGTCCGTCTGCGTGACCTCCTTCAGCAGCGACGGCAGAATGGGAAAGATCAGCCCGATTCCGACGGCATCGAGGACAATGGCAGCAAAAATAACGATAAGTGGTTTCTTCATGGTAGGGGGTGTGGTCATGGCACGCTCCGGTAGACGCGAGCGTGCGGCACCGCCAGGCGCCAATGGCTCGCGAGCAGGGGCTGACGAAATGTCAGATATCTGGTTCTGGGAGACGCTGGCCGATCCGCGCCGAAATAGGCGGGGATGGCATGTACTCGACCGCCTGGACGCCAATTCGTCCACCTGTTTACTCCGCCACTGAGCGGATCAAGGGAAGCGGCCGCTTTTCGCGACGGGCAATATTTACGTCAGATAGCCGCGCGCCGCAATCCCTATCGCCGCACACGCCCATAACATGAGTTTTAAAATCCACTATTGCGCTCCGGTCTGTGGCCGGCTATCCCATTCCCCGCGCCGGCACCGGTGCGGGGATGGCGGGGGCGACTTCAATCCGATGAAAAGCCGTGACGACAAGCTGGCTTTGATCTTCATGCGCGAGCGTGCGGGCCTTTCACGCTATCTGTCGTCGCGCGCCGGTTCGGCGGAGGATGGCGAAGTTCGATGGCGGGCTCCTCGACGTCTGGCCAACCCGCGGGTTTGCGCGCCGGCTCACCTATCTGCCGCAGCAGATCCCCGCCGCTCCGGCCATGACGGTTCGGGAACTGGCGGCCATGAGTCGCTACTCCTGGTACGGGGCGCTCGGCCGGTTCGGACCTGACGACCGCGAAAGCGTCGTGCGGGCGCTGGAGCGCACGGGCATGCTTCCGCTCGCCGACCGGCTGGTGGACACGCTTTCCGGCGGTGAACGCCAGTGCGCCTGGCTCGCGATGCTGCTGGCGCAGAACGCGGCATGCCTGCTGCTCGACGAGCCGACTGCCGCTCTCGACGTCGCCCACCAGATCGAGGTGCTTTCACTCGTTCGCACCCTGTCACGCGCCAGCGGGCTGACTGTCATTCTCGTGCTGCACGACATCAACATGGCGAGCCGCTTCTGCGACCAGATCGTCGCGCTCCATTCCGGCCGGCTCGTCGCCAGCGGCCAGCCGAACCAGATCATGGAAAAGACGACCCTCGAACGCATCTACGGGGTGCAGATGGACATCCTCCCCCAACCCTCGGCCGATCGCGTCATCGCCGTCCCCTGTTATGAAAGGGCACGCCGGACCTGTCGCTGATTTGGAGGCCGGGAGGCCGCACCTTTCCCGGCTCGACTGCCGCTTAGGCAACTTGCGCGTCTGGCTCGGCGTCCTTGGCCAGCACGACCGTATTCCTGCCCATGCGCTTGGCTTCGTAAAGCGCGTCGTCTGCCTTCTGCAGCAGCCGCTCGAGCGTGGTATCCGCGGCGATCGCCGTCGCTGCCCCGAGGCTCGCGGTCACGCAGCCATCGGTCAGTCCGCGATGCGGTAGGCGCAGCCCTTCGATCGCCATCCTGATCCGCTCTGCCATCGCCAAGGCCGGCAGGGGCTCCCGTCCGGGCGCCAGCACCAGTATCTCTTCCCCGCCGAAACGGAAGACGAAGGCAGCCTCGTCGGCCGTGGAGCGGATGCACTGCGAGACGGCACGGATGCAGGCATCGCCTTCGATATGGCCGTGAACGTCGTTGAACCGCTTGAAGTGGTCGATGTCGAGCAAGATCGCCGAAATCGCGGTGTCGCCCGGTGCTTCGTTCCAAAGCATGCCGCCGATCCGCGCCAGCGATCGGCGGTTCAACAGACCCGTCAGTTCATCCCGCTCAGCGTTGCGTTCGAGTTGCTGGCAAAGGAGGCTGCCTCTCAGCTGATTGAGAAAATTCTGCCGGTCCTTCTGCTCCAGGAAATAGGCGCTCACCGCCAGGAAGATCGACAGCGTCAGATAGAAGGTGATGATGCCGGAATAGGTTACGTCGTCGAAAGCGCCGGTCAGATGCGTCGTGGTGAAATGCGACGCGCACATCAGCGCAAGCCCCGAAACGACGGCCAAGAACCGCGGCCGGAGCGCGATGACGAAGAATAGGAAGGCGGCGGAATTGCCGTTCTGGTAGACGAAAAGGTAGGGACTGGTGCTCTGCGTGGCCACCGCCATCGGCAAGGTGACGCCGAGCACCGCGATCGCCACCGCCAGGACGTCGTAGAGACGGGCGTCCGGCCAGCGGCGCACCGCCAGGATGCAGGCAATGACGAAGGGCGTGAACACCAGGAAGCGAACGGTAAACAACCCGGCGAAGACATCCGGCAACATGGTGTGGTCGCCGAAATAGACGAGATCGTAGATGAAGATGCCGATCGCGCCCCAGATTGCGGCGAGCTGCACGCGCTCTGCCGCATAGTCCCTGCGGAAGAGTTCTTCAATCTCCGGCGAAAAATGCAGATAGCGAAAGCCCCGCGCGATCTGGCCTTCTACCTGGTCTAGCGTCACAACGCCCATCGCCCATTTCCCGAACTGCGGAAAGACTCGGTGCAGACTAGCAGAGAAAGCTGAATATTCGTCTAAAGTTAGAACGGTTCATTGCATCGAGCGCGCGAGCCGGCCTGAAGCGACGTCACGCCTCGAGAACCTTGATCAGCACTGTTCCTGCCGCATCGATCGGCTTGCCATCCTGTGTGCGGATATCGAGCTTAACCGGCAGGCCCGTTTCCTTCTCGACCAATTGGGAATGCTCCTCACCCGGCTGAAACAAATGCTTTTCCCCGAACTGCCGCAAGGCGACCATGACCGGAAAAAGGTCGCGGCCCATCGCCGTCAACTGGTACTCGACCCGGGCCTTCGCCTCGCCGGCCGGAACCGTTTCGAGAATGCCGCGCTCGACGAGCGTTTTCAGGCGGTCGGTCAGGATGTTCTTGGCAATGCCGAGGCTCTTTTGAAAGTCGCTGAAGCGGCGGACGTCATCGAAAGCATCGCGCACGATCAGCAGCGACCACCAGTCGCCGATCGCATCCAACGATCGCGCGCTCGGGCAATAGTCTTCCTTCAGCCGTCTGCGGGCCACCATGCATAATCTCCATCTGGAATTTTGGTTGCATTATGAAACCAAAATGATATCCATTCCTTGGTTTCATTATTAAACCAAAACAAGGAACACGTCCAATGGATGGTAAAATTGCTGCGGCGCCGGCCGGCGCTGCAAACGATGTCCCCTGCCCGGTCGGCAGTGCCCGCCCGGCATCGCGGCTGACGCGTCCGATGATGACACTCTTTGCCTTCGCCGCCGGCCTCGCCGTCGCCAACGCCTATTTCGCTCACCCCTTGATCGACGTCATGGCTGCCGATCTCGATCTGTCGGAAACCCGCGCCGGCCTGATCGTCGGCGCGACCCAACTTGGCTACGCGCTCGGGCTGATCCTGCTTGTTCCTCTCGGAGACCTTTTCGATCGCCGCAAGATCATCGTCTTTCAGTCGCTGCTTTCGGTCGTCGCCCTTGGCTTCGTCGCTCTTTCGGCGACCGTCGAAATGCTGATGGTTTCCATTGCCGCAGTTGGCATGCTCGCCGTGCTCACGCAGGCGCTGGTCGCCTATGCGGCCAGCCTCTCCCACCCTTCGCAACGGGGCCGGGTGGTCGGATTTGTCACCAGCGGCATCGTCATCGGCATTTTGTCGGCTCGCGCCGTCGCGGGATTGCTGACCGATCTGGCCGGCTGGCGGGCGGTTTATTTTGTATCGGCCGCGCTTACCCTCTTGATCGCGCTGCTGCTTTACAAGCTGCTGCCGCATCAACAACGGGAAACGAGCAAGCTTAGCTATCTCCGCCTTGTCTCCTCCACCTTCACGCTGATTGCCAAGGAGCCGGTTCTGCGCGTCCGCGGTATCATCGCGATGTTGATCTTCGCCAACGTGACGACGCTGCTCACCCCGCTTGTCCTGCCGCTGAGCGTGCCGCCCTTTTCGCTGTCGCATACTGAGGTCGGCCTCTTTGGGCTGGCAGGGGTTGCCGGAGCGCTCGCCGCCTCGCGAGCCGGACACTGGGCCGATCTCGGATTTGGACAGGGGACGACGGGGATATCGCTCGCGCTAATGCTCGCCGCGTGGCTGCCGATTTCGCTTCTGGACCATTCGCTTCTGTGGCTCGTTGCCGGCGTCCTCATCCTCGACTTCGGGCTTCAGGCCGTGCACGTGACGAACCAGGCTCTGATCTATCGCGTGCGACCGGAAGCCCAGAACCGGCTGACCGCCGCCTATATGCTGTTCTATTCGCTCGGCAGCGGGCTCGGATCGTCCCTCTCAACCGTCGCCTACGCCCATGGCGGATGGCAGGGCGTCTGTCTGATGGGTGCAGCGCTCAGCCTCGTTACGTTGCTCTTCTGGCTGGCGACGAAACCTGCAAATCCGCAAGATGGCACGGTGCTGAACGGCTAGTTTTCCACCACCCGCATCGCGCACGGCCGCTCTCGGCAAGGGCGGTCATGCTTTTGCTCCATCTCCATCCCCCTCCTCCCCCAAAAAGCGTCCCGACATCGTACGGCTCACAGCTAGGGAACCGTTACCGAAACCGAGCGTTTACGTTGCTTGAGCGTCATCTATCGGGGATCAACGCCATGTCAGACGGCGAAAACACGTCTGTCAACGAGGTAGCAACCAAGAAAAAGGCGTGGCCGGCAGCTCACGACGAGATGCAGTCGCTGATCGACGACTTTGACTGGTCGCCGACCCCGCTCGGACCGATGGAGAATTGGTCGCCGACGCTGAAGATCATGGTCCCCTTCCTCCTGCGCAACCGGTTTCCGCTGCTTTTGTGGTGGGGGCCGCAATATGTCTCGATCTACAACGAGGCCTATCGCCCCGTGCTCGGCGCAAAACACCCCTGGGCACTCGGCAAACCGGTCAGCGAATGCTGGAGCGAGATCTGGCATGTTCTGAAGCCGCTGATCGACACGCCCTTCAATGGCGGTCCAGCCACCTGGAACGATGACATCGAGCTCGAAATCAACAGGCACGGCTTCCTGGAAGAAACCCATTTCACCATCGCCTACAGCCCCGTGCCGGACGAAACCGCAGCAAATGGGATTGGCGGGGTGCTCGCCACCGTGACCGAAATTTCCGAAAAGGTAATCGGAGAACGTCGTATCGTGGTCCTTCGGGATCTCGCTTCCCGCTCTGGCGATGCGCGAACGCCCGACGAGGCCTGCGCGATCGCAACGGAAACATTCAAGAAGCACGAACGAGACGTGCCCTTCGCGCTTCTCTACCTCGTGGAGCCCGGCCGCAAACGAGCCCGGCTTTCTGGCTTGGCTGGCCTTAAACCGAACCAAGCGCTATGCCCGGCAAAGGTAGAGTTGGCGCAACAGGACAGTTCCGCAGGCTGGCATTTCGGTGCCGAGCTGAACCCCATCCTTGTCGATGATCTCGGACGCCGTTTCCCGCCTTCCGCGAGCAAGAACCATCCCAACCTGCCGCACACGGCAGTCGTGCTTCCGCTGCCTGCAGCCAATGCCCGCGATGCAGCCGGTTTTCTCGTGGTCGGCATCAATCCTCGCCTGAAGCTCGACGAGCACTACCACGACTTCTTGCATCTCATGCGGGCGCAGATGGCCAGCGCCATCACCAATGCGCAGTCCTATGAGGACGAGCGTAAGCGTTCCGAGGCACTAGCGGAAATAGACAAGGCGAAAACCGTTTTCTTTTCCAATGTCAGCCATGAGTTCCGCACGCCGATCACGCTGATGCTCGGCCACATTGAGGACCTGCTGGCCCGCAGCGGCGAGCGCCCCGACGATCGCGACCGTCTGCTCATTGCCCATCGCAACTCGCTGCGCCTGCTCAAGCTGGTCAACACGCTGCTTGAATTCTCGCGCATCGAAGCCGGGCGGCTGCAGGCGCGCTTCGAGCCGACGAACCTTGCGACGGCAACGGCGGAGCTTGCCAGCGCTTTTCGATCGGCGATGGAAATGGCCGGGCTGAACCTGACCGTCGACACGCCGCCGTTGCCGGAACCGGCCTATGTCGATCGGCAGATGTGGGAAAAGATTGTTCTCAATCTGCTCTCGAACGCCTTCAAATTCACTCTCAAGGGCGACGTCGCCGTCAAACTCGCGGCCGGGGACGACAATTTCGTGCTGACGGTCCGTGATACCGGCATCGGCATTCCGGCCAACGAGATGCCCCGGCTGTTCGAGCGCTTCCATCGTGTCGAAGGCGCAAGGGGTCGCAGCCAGGAGGGCTCAGGCATCGGGCTCGCCCTCGTCCAGGAATTGGTGAAGCTACACGGCGGAACGGTCTCGGCCGAAAGTCACCTCGATGAAGGCACGACCATACGCGTGACGATCCCCAAAGGCAGCCGCGCCCCCGCAATACACCGAAATGGCGAGGGCAATGGCCATGGCAACGGCGAAGATCGCTCGTCGACCACGATCGGCGCCGTGCCATTCGTGGAGGAGGCGCTGCAATGGCTGCCGGATCATCCGTCCTCGGATGCGGGCCTCCCCGAGGTCGAACCGGCGCCACATCCGGCGCAAACACGAAACGGCGGCCGCCGAACCCTGCTGGTCGTCGATGACAATGCCGACATGCGCGACTACCTGCGCCGGCTTCTCGGCGCGCAATACGACCTCAAGATCGTTGGCAACGGCGAAGACGCACTCGCCGCCGTCGCGTCGCAAAAACCGAACCTGATCGTCACGGACATCATGATGCCAGGCTTCGACGGGATCGAACTGCTCAGGCGCCTACGCGCGGATACGCGCACAAACACCGTGCCTGTCATTCTTCTTTCCGCGCGCGCCGGCGAGGAAAGCCGGATCGAGGGCATGCAGGCGGGTGCTGACGATTACTTGATCAAGCCCTTCAGCGCGCGCGAACTCTTGGCCCGGATCGAGGCGCACCTGAAGATCTCTCAATATCGCACCGAGGTCGCCGAAACCCTGCGCGCGAGCGAAGAGCGTTTCCGCGCTCTGGTCACCGCGAGTTCGGATGTCGTCTACCGCATGGGTCCTGACTGGCGCGAGATGCGGTTTCTGCAGGGCAAGGACTTCGTCGCCGACACCGACGAGCCGAGCGACAGCTGGCTCGAAACCTACATACCGGCCGAAGACCAGACGCTGATGCTCGCTCGCATCAGCGATGCCATCGATAGCAAGGCCGTCTTCGAAATGGAGCACCGGGTCATCCGCCGCGACGGCAGTATTGGCTGGACTCATTCGCGTGCGATACCCATGCTCGATGGCAAAGGGGACATCGCCGAATGGTTCGGCGCGGCGCGTGACATCACCGACCGCAAGCGGGCGGAAGAAACCCAGCAACGCCTGCTCAGCGAGCTCAGCCACCGGGTCAAGAACATGCTCGCTTCGGTTCAGGCGATCGCCCAGCATACGTTGCGTTCAGCCAAGGACCCCGCGGATTTTGCAGCCAGCTTCAGTGGACGCCTGCAGTCGATGTCACGCATGCACTCGCTGCTGACCCGTACGGCCTGGGAAGGCGCTGATCTCGACGACATCATTCGTGATCAGCTCTTGTGGGGAACCGCCGACGAGCGCCGCGTCAAGATCTCAGGGCCGCCCGTGCGGTTCGATGCGCAGACGGCAACGCATATGGCGATGGTCCTCCATGAACTCGGGACCAACGCGGCAAAACACGGCGCGCTTTCCTTGAACAAGGGAACGGTCTCGATCGATTGGAGCGTGACCGGCGGTGCGCTGTGTCTCAACTGGACCGAACGGGGCGGACCGCCGCTCAAAGCCCCGCTTGGTCGAGGCTTCGGCACGCGGCTGATCGAAAAGGTTGCGACGGGCGGCGGCGGAAGTGCCCGCCTTACGACCGAGGCCGATGGCATGCGATGGCAGGTGCGGCTCCCGCTCGAGGCCGATGTTCCACTGAGCGCCAAGCCCGACGCGGAGGAACCTTTGCCGGCAGGACCGGCCGCCGGTGCCGAGGCTGCGCCGACGAAGCTCAAGGGAAAGCGCATATTGGTGGTTGAGGATGAGGCGCTGATCGCCTTCGAAATCGCCGCTATCCTGGAGGAAGAGGATGCTGAGGTCGCCGGGCCTGCGGCGACACCCGGTGATGCGTTGCGGCTGATCGACGAGATGGCGCTGGATGCCGCGCTGCTCGATGCCAATCTGCGCGGCCAGCCGGTTGATGCGATCGCCGCAGCCTTGACCGACAAGAAGGTCCCCTTCGTCTTCGTATCCGGCTACGGTCGCGAGGCTCTGCCGCCCGGCTTTGCCGACACCGCTCTGCTGGCAAAGCCGTTCAACCCTCGACAACTGCTCGAGGCCGCGGCCCTGCTCGTCGCCGAGCCCAAGTCCATCTTGCGTTTCCGGCACTGAGGGAGGACGCTTGATAGAGCCTTCTTCCCCTCGGACACCGTTGCATTTCGGCGCGCTTGCGGTAGTTTTTCAGAACGCCCCGCCAAGCAGCGGCGGCCTTTCGCAACGTGTAGCCATCACCGATGCGGTTCCACTTCGAGTTCGTGGGAGCGGTCAATATGCTGGTCGACAATAGTGGCGCAAACGCCACCGAACAGCCCTATCGCGAGAGCGAGGCGCGGTTTCGCGAGATTTTCGAGAACGCCGGAGTCGCAGTCTGGGAGCAGGACTTTTCCGGGGTCTGCGATCTCTTGGATCGGCTTCGCTCGGACGGTGTCGAGGATCTGCGCGCCCATCTGAAGGCGCACCCCGAGCGGCTGACCGAAGCGATCGCGCAGGTGCGTATCGTCGACGTCAATCCTTTCACTGTGGAACTGTTCGAGGCCACCGAGAAGGACGAGCTGCTGCGGTCGCTCTCCAACGTCTTTCTGCCGGAGACGGCGCCGATCTTTCTCGAAGAACTGGTGACGCTGTGGCAGGGTCAGAGGCGCTTCGGCAGCGAGGCCGTCGTGCAGACGTTGCGCGGCCGGCGGCTGCATGTGGTCTTCACCGTCACGTTCGAAGGCGCGCGCTGCGAGCGCACCTATGTCAGCATCCTCGACATCTCCCAGCGCAAGGCCGCCGAGCGCCGGCTGCAGGCGGTCGACCGAATAGCCAAGGCAATCGCCGGCAATCTCGATCTCGATCACATCGTGCAGACCGTGACCGATGCCGCCACGGAGCTGACCGGCGCAAAGTTCGGCGCCTTCTTCTACAATCTCACCGACCCGGACGGCGAGCGCTACACGCTCTACACCCTCTCGGGCGCACCGCGCGCGGCGTTCGAGAATTTCCAGTTGCCGCGCAACACCGCCGTGTTCGATCCGACCTTTCGCGGTCTCGGCCTCGTACGCTCCGACGACATCCGAACCGACCCGCACTACGGAAAGTCCGCACCGCATTTCGGCATGCCGAAGGGGCACCTGCCGGTGGTAAGCTACCTCGCGGTTCCCGTGGTCTCACGGTCAGGTGATGTTCACGGCGGGCTCTTCTTTGGCCATGACCTGCCGGGCGTCTTTACCGCCGAGACCGAGGCGACGGTTACCTCGATCGCGGCGCATGCGGCGATCGCCATCGACAACGCCCATCTGCTCAAGGCAGCCGAAAGTGAGCTTGCGATCCGCCGCCAGGCGGAACGCGCGGCCCAGCAACTGGCGGCGATCGTCGAATCCTCGGAAGATGCGATCCTGTCGATGGATCTGGACGGCATTATCACCAGTTGGAACGTCGGCGCGGAGCGCCTCTACGGCTATACGGTCGAGGAAGCCGTCGGCAACCCGGTCACGCTGCTGATCCCGGAGGATCGCCTCGGCGAAGAATTGGAGATTCTGGCAAAGGTTCGCGCCGGTCAGCGCGTCGACCACTTCGAGACCGTCAGACAGCGCAAGGATGGCGGGCTCATCCCGATCTCGCTGCGGATTTCACCGATCCGCGACAGTACCGGCGTGGTCGTCGGCGCTTCCAAGATCGCCCGTGACATCAGCGAGCGCCGACAGGCCGAGCAGCAGAAGGATCTGCTGATCCAGGAGATGGCGCACCGGGTAAAAAACCTGTTCATGGTCTCGAGCAGCGTCGTGTCGCTGAGCGCCAAGGCCGCCGCATCCGCCGAAGAGCTGGCATCAGCCGTCGTCGCGCGGTTGGGGTCGCTGGCGCGCGCGCACGTGCTCACTCTGCCGACGCCGGACCGTGACGGTGCAGGCGAAGGCCGAGCCAATCTGCAGGCGCTGCTTTCGACATTGCTCTCACCCTATGACGGCGATACGCCCCAAGGCCTTCGCCGGGTCACGACGCGAGGCTGCGATCTTGGCATCCCGCGCGCCGCGATCACCGGCTTTTCCCTGGTCGTCCACGAGTTCGCCACCAACGCCGCCAAGTACGGCGCCCTCTCGACCGCCACCGGTTCCCTCGACATCGAATGCATCGATCGCGGGGAAACCCTGGAACTCAAATGGACCGAACAGGGCGGGCCTCCGGTAACCCAGACCGAGACCGTGGGCTTCGGCACCAAGCTCGCCAAGCTGACGATCGAAAGGCAGTTCGGCGGCGAAATTCTCCGCCAATGGCACTCGCAAGGCCTGATCATACGCCTGATCGTCCCCAAGGATCGACTGCAGCCGCCGGAGTGAGGGCCGCTTTGCAGGCCGCCGCCGCGATCGATGGCTCCTCTTGGCTTGCGACCATTATGTCCCACTGGAGCGTGCGTTTGGGCTGAATGCGATCCTGGCGGGGTGCTCGGTTCTTTGGTCGTTGCCTGCTCTGGCGACTTTCGGCCTGCGCCCATCTGAGTTTTTGTCGCCTTTAGAACGCGGAAAGCCCGCCGGATTTCTCCTTGCGGGCTTTTGTGTGATTTGGTTGCGGGGGCAGGATTTGAACCTGCGGCCTTCAGGTTATGAGCCTTGGGTCTTTTGGTTATGAACCTCACGGCCGTTTTCCCGCTCTCCGTTGCACGGAGCAGCATGCGCTTGCTATGTATTTGTTTCTGCTTGCATATTAGCATTATTTGGCGTTATCATTCCGACGGTCGAAGGCCCCCGCGGCGTCACCGAGTATGACGGCGCTGCCTTCGACCTGACGACGCGGTGACGATGAGATTCGCCGCCGGCACAGAGGAGGCGGAAGCACGACATGGCAAAAATCTCGATTCAAACCATCCGCGAATTGCTGAAAGCGGCGGTCGGAACAGTCCTGCGCGACAGCGAGCTGAAAGGCTTCCAGGCGAGACGGATCGTCGCTGGTATATCATACTTCTACGAATACCGGAATGGAAGCGGCAGAGGCTCCGAGGTCAAGCGGGTGCCGTTGGGACGGAGCGGCGATGCGCTGACTCCCGAGCAGGCCCGGGAAAGAGCGCGCGCGCATGTCCGCAACAAGCTCAACGGCCGCGACCCCTCGGCAGAACGGGCGGAACTGAAGGAGATGCCCACGCTCGGGGCGTTCGCCGAGGAGTGGATCACCGCAAGGGAAGGAATCGCCAAGCAACAGCCGTTGCACGCCCGCCCCAAGGCGTCGACGCTGGAGACGTATCGTTCCCTAATGAAGAAGCATGTCGGTCCGGCGTTCGGTAAGCGGAAGCTGACGGAAATCACCCATGAAGAAGTCGAAAAGTTCCATCTGAAACTCGGGCTTACCAATCCCGTCGTCGCCAACCGTTGCCTACAGTTGATCAGCAGTCTGTACGGCAAGGCGGCGAAATCGAAGCACATCAGCCGCAACGTGAACCCGGCGAAGTGGATCGAGAAATTCGAGGAGTTCGGCTGCGAACGCTACCTGGCCGTAGCGGAGATGATAAAGCTCGGGGATGCGATCCTGATCGCGGAAACCACCGGCATTCCCTACACGCCGCCCGAGGCGAAGCCGGGAAAGCAGTCGAAGTACATCGGGAGGCGACGCCCGCCCTATGTGATCAGCGCGAACGCGGCCGACGCGATCCGGCTCCTGGCCTTGATGGGCACGAGGCTCGGTGAAAACCTCGACGCGAAATGGACGGACATCGATTTCGAGCTCGGTGTCCTCCGCCGGCCGACGAAAGTGGGATTCCGCCCCATCCTCATTCCGGACGCGGGGTTGGAAATCCTCCGGCGGATGCCGAGGATCGGCGAGTACGTCTTCCCGCAGGATTCTGACCCCACGAGACCGAAAAGCGACGTGAAGAAGCAGTGGCGGGCGGTGCTCAAGTTCGCCGACATCGGCCACGTACGGATTCATGACCTGCGGCATTCCTTCGCCAGCGTCGCGATCCTGACCGGCGGCTCTTCACTCGAAATCGTCGGCAGCCTGCTTGGACACAAGCAGGCGAAGACGACGAAGCGCTACGCGCACATCGGCGAAAGCCCCGCGCGACGGGTGCTCGAGGCATCCGCAGACCTTATCGGCAACGCACTGAATCGCCGCCGAACGGCCGAAGAAAGCGATGGAGCGCCGTCATGAACAAAGCTCAGCGGGATTACGGATGCCACGAACTCTACCTGCCCATCCTCAGGGAAGCGATGACGGAGGAGCTTTTCCTTTTTCTACGCAAGCTTCAAAGTGGGCCCGTCGATTTAAGCGAGGCCCTTGCGCTGGCAAATCGTTCCGACGGGCTTGTCGGCGACCCAAGGGACTGCGCCATGAAGATCATTGAAGCCGTCCAGTGCGCCTGTCTATCGCGGGAATCAGCTTACCAGGCGTCAAAGGACCGCGGGCGGGCCCGCGAACGCCTGGAGCAACGTCAAGTCTCCTTAGCCAACATGCACCTTCTGATAGGACAGCTTGAGGGCGATTTCCAAGCGATCGAGGCGAATGGAAGCGACATCTACAGGAGCAGTGAACAGCGCCAGGAACTGGTCGACGTCATCAGGGCCGTCACGGAGGCAACCGATGCCGTGGAACGGTTCGTGGAGGCACAACGTCGGCTTCTTCATGACCGGGGAGGAAACAACAAGGGATTCGACCGCCTTTTCGTCCGCAAGATGCGTACCGTTTGGAGAAGCATCACGGGCGAGGATCCCGGCATCGCCAGGACACCGGTCGTGGATTTTTCTGTTTCGGTGTGGGATGTGTTCGGCTTCGAACCCCTACGTCAAAGACCTCTGTACCCGTGGCTTTCGGAGCGTTTCAGTAAAATCCGGTAAGTTGGATTCTTTTTCTTCTCGCGAACATACCGGGACCGTTCCATCTCGGTATGACATCCTAGTTTCGCTGGACCACCGGCTAAACAGATGGAGACCAACACATGGAACTCGCTACGACCTGCCTCGAAACATCCGAGGCCGCCGCATTCTGCCGCCTGTCCGAATCCTACCTCGAGAAGCTCCGTTGCAAAGGGAACGGTCCCGCATTCCTAAAGCTCGGTCGTCGAGTGAGATACCGGATTGCCGACCTGATCGCCTGGCTCGAAACGAGGATCCAGCGATCCACGTCCTCGACGCTCGCACGGCTTTGAGAGACGCGACCGGACGCAGGGTCGCTCGCGGCCCTGCGCTTTCCCACGACCCAAGCGTTGAGGTGCGCGATGTTGGAAGTTCCCGCCCCACAGTCCACGCATTCCAGGATCATCCTGACCGTGTGGTCGACCTTTACCCGAGCGGACGACGGTCTGCCCATTTCCCGCGAGGCGTGTGCAATCCTGTTGTTTCTGGTCACCGTCCGCCCGCCGAGCTACATACTCCCTATTCGGCTCGACGAGATCGATTTCCGCAAATCGATCTGGAATGTCCCCGAAAGGGACGGCAAGCCCGCCTATCGCTTGCCGTTGACCAAACTGGCGGTAGCCCTCATCAGACAAGCACATTCGTTCAGACAATCGCGTGATGGCGACTTCCTGTTTCCCGGGTGCTTCAACCGGCAAATTCCGATGGCGCAGACCGTACTGAGCCGTACGTTCCGACGGGCCGGAATAGCCCCCAGCTCCCTGATCAGACGGCCGGCGTACGACCTGCCGGCCGCGGCGGCCTGGGTCATGATGGAGGCCGGGGTCAAGTCGGGCGATGTCAACGCGATCATCCACCGCACCTCGCAACATGAACTGCTTCGCAGGGAAAAGTTCATCCGCGAAGAGGACTGGATATTCGAAAGGTCGAAGATCGCTCTCGAGGCCTTCGAGGAGGCGCTGATGTCGATCGTCGGCTTGACTTACTCCGATCCGCTGTTTCGGTCTCCGCGCTTTCCGCAGTCTTGGTGATCGGCAGTAAGGCAACGAAAACGAAGCTTCTCAAGGGTGTTCCCGATGAAAACCACGTCACGACATCGCGACCAGAAGACGGTCCAGGCCCTCTTTCTTCCGACTGCTGGCAAAGCCTCTCGTCCAACGCCGGTTGGCAACGCCAAGGAGCTTCCCGCCGCAAAGGCCCAAATGGGAACTTTTCGCTGGCTGTCCGCCTCGACCGCATTTCGACCACCGCCGGGTCACAGCAGTCGGGACGCCGTGAATCGTTCGCGCGCGGCATTGCTTCCTGCCGTGTATGCCAGTCCGGTCCTCGTAGCATTTCCGGCAACCCGTCGTCCGAGCGTAGCGAACCTCATGGACTTGAGACATTGGGCCATAACCACCGTCTTTCGGCGAGAACCAAACGCTTCGGGTTCTCGCGTGCTACCGGCCCAACACAAACCCGACCCGAAAAATCGACGAACGTTCTCCTAGCGGTTGCGACTGTCCATGTCGCGCGCCCGTGCCCCGAAAGTCGAGTGTCTGTCAGGAGGATTGGACGATGCAGTGGGAGTATTGGACCGACTGGAGCCCCGATCGAATTATTGTGGCGGTATGGTCCGGTTTGACAGCAAGGGCCGAAGCCACGCCTGTCTCTCAAGAGGCGTGCGTGCTTCTGCTATCCCTTACGACGGTGCTGCCGACGTCTCGCATCGCCCCGATGAAATTGGTCGACTTCGATCTGGAGCGGTCTGTCTGGTTTGCTCCTCCGCGTAAAAACGAGAGATCGGCAACGGTCCCTCTGACGCGCCTCTCGAAGGCGTTGATCTTGCGCGCTCTCGATTTTCGTGACGGCCGCGGCGGCGGCGACCTCTTCCCCTCGCAAGCCGACGCCCATAAGCCAGTCAGCGCCGCAACTCTGCTGCGCGCTTTCAGACGTGCCAACATAGAGCCAAACATTCGTCGGCCGGGTTGCGGTCTGGCAGGCTTGGCGACATGGGTCTTGGCGAACGAAGGCGCGGATGCAGATGATATTCGAGCCGCAGCGCATCGAAAGGTCGACACGCGGCGCATTTCGGAAATTTTCGATCCCCATCTTTGGCTGATCGACCGCCGGCGGGATGCGCTCGAACGTCTTGAGGTGGCGCTCATGCGGATCGTCGACGTGAACTATTCCGATCCGCTGTTTCGTGGAATGAAACGGTTCCAAGGACAGGGTGTCCATAAGGCCGGAGTTCGTCCCGAAGGGCACTGAGGTCAGGGGACTATGGCGGACGTGTCGGCGACACGGATCGAAGTACGACCAAATCCACTGTGAGAGCTTTACGCAAGCCTGTTGCATGTCAATCGGCGTCCAAAACTGGCTCTGACTCAGTTTTGATGCAGTTGTGACGATGCTGCTTTGCTGGTTTCCATAAAGGAATCAGTATGATGAGCACCAAGTTTCGCCCCTCTGATTTGGTACCGGCTGGCTTCATCGCCGAACGCATCACCCACCTTGACGATGAGACCTGCATTTTGCTTTCCCGAGCCGGTGCGGCGGCGGCGTGTCCGGCATGCGGACGAATGTCGCGAACGGTTCGAAGTCGCTATCGCCGCCAAGTCGCGGACCTTCCCCTCTCTGGGAAACGCGTCAGGCTGCTCGTACAGACACGAAGGTTCGCTTGCGATGCCGTGCTCTGCGGGAGACAGATATTCGCTGAGCGGTTTGGCGATGTGCTGCCACCCTATCCGAGACGGAAGCACTGCCGACGGGTCGGCGGCATGGATGCCGCCATCGACCATGGAGATGATGTGACCGCCACAGAGTACTGCGCGGGTGAGATCGTAGACCGATAGACCGCAGCCCAAGTAGGGGGGCCATGAGCGCAATCCCCGTAGTGACGCTTAGCAGCCGCCGTAGTTTTTCCGACCGCTCGCTGTGATCGTATATGTCCCACCGCGGGGGCCGACAAAGCAGTGACCGTTGGATGCTGGGACGGAACTGGACATCAGCGCCGAGGCCGACGTTGTCCGGTATCGGGCGACGTTCGAAACCAACAAGGTACCGAATTCGCAAGCCATCCCGTCGCCATCGCGATCGAGGCCGTGCGGGTCAGAATACGGCCCGCCGTTGGCCAGGAAGAACTTCTGCGCCTGCGCCGATGATCCGAAATCCGCGCAGTCGTGATCACCGGAACTCGAGTTTGTGCGAGCATACGAAGAAACACCGACCAAGGCAGCCGATTGACGACCGAGATAC
Source organism: Ensifer sp. ENS09 (assembly GCF_014852425.1). Classification (NCBI taxonomy): domain Bacteria; kingdom Pseudomonadati; phylum Pseudomonadota; class Alphaproteobacteria; order Hyphomicrobiales; family Rhizobiaceae; genus Ensifer; species Ensifer sp. ENS09. The sequence goes on along the minus strand of NZ_JACVBP010000009.1, from coordinate 32,436 downwards.
TCGCTGCCGAATGATGTCTCGCCGCGAGTCGCAAGTTCGGCCTCGATCGCCATTTTTTCGGACGTCGTTGTGGCTATCGATAGCGCCTGCCACAAAGTAGCGCTGCTCAGAGCCGAACGGTCGGGGGCTTGAAGTGTCGCGGGACTGGGCGAGGTACTCGCACAGGCGGTCAGCATCAGAGAGCCGAACCCAGCGACGAGATTCAAAGTGCGCTTCATTCCCGTTTGTCCCCTGTCGTCAAGTCATTGCGTCGCGGTGTCACGGCGTCTGATACGAATTTCGATCCGGCGTCGTGTCTCAACAGCACCGACCTCCCCTCCGGTCAATTTGTCGCCAGGCAGGATGAGTTGAGCTGCCGACAGTGGCAGAACCGTCACGCCACCGAGCGAAGGGTTCGCCCTAAGCACATTGGCGACCGAAATTGCGCGCGCCAGCCCGAGCCCGGCGTTGTCGGCCGGCTCGAGCGCACCTACGTCCTTGCGGGAAAGCAAGACGTCAATCGCGTTCTTGTCCATGTTCGAGGTGCTGCGCGAAAGCGGCTGCTCATCCGTATGACCTATCACTTCGACGATGTCAGCGCCGTACGCCTGCAGATTGCTTGCGATCTGTTCCGCGATAGAACTGTTCAGTTTTTCCTCGAAGTTGGCGGTAACCTCGGCGCTGCCGGAGCGGAAGTAGTTATTCTTCGCATCGCTCAACGTAATGATAGGCGGCCACTCGTGAGGCTTAGACGTCGGTTTCAGCGCAGCTAGCTGTTCCTTCAGCCACTCCACCTCAAGCTCCGCGTTTGCATGATCGGTCTCTAGCTGTTTCCGGCTCGCTTCAAGCGATTGCAGCTCGCGATAATCTTCGAGGATCCGCTTCAACTCGCTGACCATCTGTTCGGTACTCGTACTCGACAATTGCTTCGAGAGATCATCGATCGCCGTTTTCGCTTCCACGAGCTCCCGCCATTCGTCCAGAGACTTCACACGGCCCGCGGCAACGAGTTGAGGAATCAATCGCTCGATTTGCGCCCGCTTTTCCGCGACTTCCCGCTCTGCCAGCACGGCACGTTTTTCCGCCTCACTCGCACGATCCCTTTCCTTCGAAATGATGGCGGCGGTCACCAGGAGCAGGCAAAACACCACGAGCAGCAAGGACTCCGCCATCGTGAAACCGAGAATGAGACCCCGATTATAGCCACGTCCTTCCGCTCCTACCGCAGTGTCGCTCATCGGTTCCAAATGCTCCAACGCGGCTTTTCAGTCTCGGGCTCGGCGGGTTCCGTCGATGATTCCGTAGTATCCCCACCGGGCTTCGCCTCTGTACCTGAAATCGCAGGTGTGCTCTCTCCTGGGTCATCGCCGTCGGCAACAATCTTCAAGACCGGCGCGGCGGAAGGCTCGGCTTCAAATCTGTTAAGCGCTTTTTCGATCCGATCAGCATGGATTGCGTATCGCGCGGCGCGTTCGCTGCTCCGCAGGTCCAGGGTGTTCACCGTTCCCGCCAACTCCTTTAGCCGTTCAGCCGATTTCCGCTCGGCTTCGAGCATGGAGTGCATCGCTTTCGCTGCTTCCTGTATTTGTCCCGAGGCGCTTGCAAGCGCGGCGGCCGAAGATGCACTCGCTGCCGTAGAATCCTTGATATCCGCAGACAAGGTATTGAGGTGCGTGGCCACCTGTTTGAACGGCCCGAGGGCGGTAATGACCTTCTTCGCGCCGTCGCGTGCTGCGGTTGAGTTCGCCTCGATGGCGGCAAGGTTTCCGTCGACCAGGCCCTTCAGGGCTTCCACGGCCGGCGTGACGTCGACGCGCAGAACCTCCTCCGGGGACCGCGCCGAGGAGAACCGTTCCGTCGCGGTACCCATCGCTTTGCAAAGAGCTTCGGTTTGTCGGACGACTTCCGCAACTGACTTGTCCACCTGGTTCGCGACTTGGCCCACCGTAGCAACATTCTTTTGCGCGAGCTCGGCGACGTGTTCATGCGTTTTGTCCAAGGTCGCCATCAGCTTTTCCGAGGCCTCCTGGATCGTTTGCGTGGCCTTCACCGACATGGCTTCGATGGAGGCGCGGATAGCCTCTCCGTTCTTCTCGGCCTGCCTGGCGATTTCCTCGAACCCCTCCATCAGCATCTGGTTGCTCGTTCTGCGATAGCTCGAGAATTCGAGGGCCGAGGTATCGAGCTCCGTCCTCACGCGGCGCGTCATCTCGGATAGCTCGATGCGTACCGCGGCGTCTATATCGCCGGGATCGCGCCGCATCTGGTTGTAGAAAATTCGAAGAGCGATGCCTGTAATCGTCGAGATGATGGCGATACCGAAGTTTCGGACCACGTCCTCGATGGAAGCTTCCCCAGTGAACTTGTAAAGCGAAATCCCGAGGCTCGCGAGGGTGAAGATGAACCCCATGTAGTAAAGATTGTCGCCTGCCTGTTCGCTTCGGACGCGCAGCCCCGGCAAAAGGTTGAGCGTGAGATACGCCAGCATCAGCAAGATAGGGATCGTGGTTATGACCGAAATGTCGATGTCGAAGAGCTTGCCGACCCAAATGATGGCGGCTCCGAAGGTGGTCATCAGCACGAAGACCGATATCGGGCCGTATTCCCGGACGAATGACCTTACGTTGGCGTTTTCCATTACTTGATCCCCGTCAGGCGTTCGAACCCCGTAAATCCACCGCGGTTCGCCCTTACCCACTGCCGCCAAAACTCTGCCAGGTCGCGATCGCCCGGCGTGGACTCCCGCTGAAAGGCCCAGACCTTCACGTCAATTCCGTCGAGAGGCGTTCGGAACCGGTCTCGTGCCGGGCTCTTGAGAAACGCCTCATAGTCCGCTCCCGACTTGTAAATCGAAAACGCGTCGGTGTTCTCCAGCATGTCGGAGGCGACATACAGTTGCTTGGGGCCCCCGTTTAGTTTGGGATCCGAAAAGCTCTCGATCACAATGCGCTGCACGCCGGCCATGATCGGCGATGTCGTCGACTCGCTGTCGCTGCCGATCGAGTCTGACAATTCCTTTAGCGGCTTCGAGAAGGCCTCCTCCCATCGCTGCTGGATCTTGCGGCGGTTCTGGGTCCATTCATCTGCTTCCGCGCCTGTCCCGGGATTGCATCGGCGGAACGTTCGCTTGAGCTTGCCTTCTTCATTCGTGATCGCATAGACCTCGATAAGTCCGCCGATGCCGATGTTCGATACGGTGGCCTCGAACTGACGTTTCAGGTCTACTTGCGTAATGTCGGAAATTGGATCCGTCAGGTCCAGCAATATCGCGCTGGCGGAAACGGCACCCGTTGCAGGGCAGAGGTCGGCGTCAAGAGGTGGCGTCTTACCTGTCCTGGACTTCAAGATGACAAACCCTCCGATGGCTGCCGCCGCCAAGGTCAAAAGGCCGACTATGCCGACGATCGCCCAAGGCGACCCGTCTCTTCTTCTACGCCTGCGCCGGGCCATTGAGCGTCTCCGGGAAAATAGTGTCGAGTTGGTGATAGGCCGTAACCGCCGCATCGAATTCCGAGCTGATGCGCGTCATCTGGTCCGCCATTTCCCGCTGGGCTTCCTTGATGCGGCCTGCCAATTCGTTGTCACTCCAGTCGTCGGAGGTATCGATGCTTGGGTTTCGCCGGGCAAGATTGAACGGCGTTGCAAACCGTTGAGGCACAGGTGCCGCGCGGGTCGACCGATTGGCTTCTCGATATGTCGCGAGTAGACGCCGCCCTGAGGTTTCCAGATGGCTTTGGTGTTCTGAGAACTGTCTGATGATTTTCGTCCGGCTATCGATAATCGCCGCGCATTCTTTGCGGCGCATGGAAAGCGCGCGGATGATGCCATCGACCTTCAGATTGTGGTCGTCCCGGATTTCCTTGAGCTGATCGATCAGATCGGCCTTGCCGTCGACGTAGTCATCTCGGGCGTCGAGGTACCGGGTATATGTCTCGGAGTACCCCGGATAAGGATCTTTCATCAACAATGAGTCGATCAGAGCTATGATCGAAAACAACACACCGCTTGCGAAAAGCACCCAGGAATCAATGTCGTTCATGATCAACGGAGCGGTGGAAAGCCGTTCCATAACGATGCGACCGACGTCGTTAAAAGCAGTGGCGGACACTTCGCGATAGTGTGCCATCACCAAGTTCAGACCGAGCGCGACGGCCAGCCATGCGGCTATACCGATCAGGCCGACGACCTTCCACAAGAAAGCGCGATGGACTATCCGCGGCACCACGAACAATCCAAGCACTACCGTCGCGATGACGTTGGCGAACGCGAACGAAAACGCATACCCGATGCCGCCGACAAGACCCTGATCGTTGCCCTTCGCAAGATAGACACCGTTTACCGCCGTTTCGACAATCAACAGGACAAGGATGACGCACCATTTCAGGATCGTCGCCAGCGCCCCCTTTGTGCGCGCAACGCGTTTTTCCAGGCGGTTTCGAGTGCGGAAGTCGGCTAGTTCCTCGTCAGCTTCCTTCAAGTCGTTTCGCAGGCCGAATAACTCGTCGCGACCTGTGGAGACGTCTGCCTTGAAGTCGTCGACGCTGGCGTTGTTCACGACTTGGATTCTGCTGAAATGGCCATCGAAATCGAGATTGCGCAGTCGAGTGGCGTGGTTGTTGAGATGGCCCTCCAGCACTTGTAATGCGTCGTCTCGGAGGCTATCGATCCGCTCCGAAATAGACCTTTCGACCTCGTCGAGATCACGGGAGTCCTCCGGCGGCGAGTTCGACTGGCCGTTCCGCTTACCCTTTTCCTCCAGCTCCATCGTCCGCTCGATTTTCTCGACGTCGAGCGGCGGAAACGGGTCGGTCGTCACGCGGAAGTCGTGATTGGCTTCCCTGACGCTTTCGAAGAGCTTGTTTAGTGAGTCAAAACGCGGTGCCATAGTGTACCCAAAGATTTACAGGGACTACCGTCCCCAGATGGGAGGACGCCATCCAGCCGCTACGGCCTCGTCCTCCGAGCAGAACCAGCGCTCCCCGCTGACGGTATTGATCTTGGTTTTTGCGTAGTCCCTGGACCACGGCGTGTGATAGATGCGCTCGTTCTTCCGATTGATGTTGCCCTTGATCGGACACTTCCGATCGGGAGCCTGGGAAACGGCAGCCGTCCATTTTGTCGCGCGGAAATCCCATGGCGCTTCTGTTTCCGCTTGCCACACGCCAAGATGGGCCAACCGAGCTTCTTGCTCCAGCCCGGTATAGTCTTCGGAAAACTTCCGGAACGCCCAAGCGTATCCCGAACCGACCATTTCAGCATTGATGTCGCGACCGTCCGCGGTGCAGACCGCGATGACGCGCCCGTAGGGATCGGTGCCTCTGGAATCGCAGACGACCTCGTGCCCGCCGACGATATCTTCGAACTTGCGGATCGCTTCCTTGCCACATGGCCAAGCGCCGCCGTCAGAAGCATTGCAGACTTGACCGGCTTCGGGAGCATCGATGCCGTGGAGACGGTAACGTACGTTGCCGATATCCAGCGTGTCTCCGTCTACGACTCTGGCGATATCCGCAGCCATCGTCGGGGGAGCCGTGAACGCCCACACCATGAGCAGTAGGTATCTAAGAATTTTGGAATGCTCCCCGTTCCCCTCAGATTTGGTGGTAATCTAGGACGGGTCTCTTTTCAACCGCTGGTTCATTTAGATTCTGTTTACGGTAAATGCCGGACGGAACCAATCGATGCGATACGCACGTTGGCAGGATTGCCAGCTCGGCTTTTCCGAAAGAGGATCGACTTGCCATCCTCCGGTGCATAGCGCGTTTCGTACCCGAATTCGCTTTTCAGAACAGCTGATCGTCGGCTCATTTTATCAAATATACAATGATAGCGAACTTCTACGAGCGACAGCGAAAAAGTAGGCGGGCGAGTAGTATTACCTGCAACGTCAGGGGCACTCGAGCCCCTGGCGTTGCCTCACATGCATTGATCTGTCGTCAACCCGCGCCCAAGCCGGTGCGCGGCCATCCTCGCGTAGCGCTCTTCGCGCTCTATAAGAATTGAACGCCGTCCGAGGCGATTGCAGACAGCGCCGACCGTTCCCGTTCCGGCGAACGGATCGAGCACGCTATCGCCAGGCGCGGTAAGTCCGAGAACCAGGCGATCGATCAGCGCTTCGGGAAACTGGCAAGGATGATCCAGCTTTTCTGGATGGTTATGCTTCACATTGGAAATGTCATCCCAAACGTCACCCGGGTTCTTCCCCCTGGGGTTCCCGCTTAGCTCTCCTTTTCTCGGGCCTTTATAATGCTTCTTTTGGGGGTATTTCTGCGGGACCCTAATTGAATCGAGATCAAACCTGTATTTGTCCGACTTCGTGGCCCAGACGATTGTTTCGTGGCGTCCTGAAAGGCGATTTTTGCAGTGAAGACCGTGGCCAAACGTCCAAATAATGCGGTTTCTGACCTTCATGCCAAGTTCGCGAAATATGGGAATGATGATGCTGTCGATGGGTATGACTTCTCCGTCTTCGACGTAGTTGCCAACTTGCCAGCACATTGCGCCGTCCGGCCGCAGGACGCGATGGCATTCCCGAATTATTGCCCTCTGAAACTCGACGTAGTGAGCCAGCGAGGTCCGCTTCTCGTAGGACTTCCCGATATTGTAAGGCGGACTTGTCACGACTAGGCCAACGCTTTCGCCTTCAATCGTCGGCAGAATGTCGGCCGCATCACCGTTGTGGACAAGGCTTCGTCCGACAACCGTCGTCGGGGGCACTATCTCGGCGGGCGCGACCTCCGCAGAAGTAAGCGTATCAACGAAGTCGGCCAACCGATCGGAGATATCGACATAGTTTGGAAAAGTTGAATGGAATAGATCGGCTTGCGCGGAAATCGGAATTACACAGTCAGTCATGTCGGGCTTTCATTCGTGCTTGTCTACTGAAAGGGTCGCCCGGGTTTTATATTACGTCAATGCCTGGAAAGCTCTTTAATCGCGCCCAACCTTATCTGCTGCGTTCTCGCCTCACCTTCTCCTGCACTATATACTTACGCATTTGAGGATCATGATGGACATCTTGCTGTCGGCATTTTTCGACGGATACGAACCGTGAGGGGTCAGGCTCGATGCGCTGGTCCTCAAAAAACCCAACGCGTATCGGGGACGATCCGTTTAAGCCTGCTCGGCGATGTCTCGAAAGTTGTCGTTCGGTGTACCCGGTGTGCTCCAACTCACGCAGGTACTGGCGACGGCTGTACCCCATTGGCCATGGGCGGCAGACGGTGGTGGCCAAGTCTGGATTCGGCCCAATCGAACAGAGCCGCCTCCTTGGCCCACTCTCGGCATGGCCTTCTGCCGATAAGCCGTACCAGGGCCATAACGAGAGCCTATAACCCGTGCGCAGGTCGTCTCCGCAACACGCGCAAGCTTCGCTATTAATGAGATAGACTTCGAAGATGACGGGTGTCGGAATCGCAGCGCTCGGCGTCGCGTCAGTCTCCGGTGCGCCGACCTTTGCCCAAGCCAACTCCGAGTGGGACAAAGTCTTCCCCAAGAGCGAAAAGGTCGATCATCAGAAGGTAAGTTTCAAGAACCGCTACGGCATCTCATTGGCAGCCGATCTTTACCTGCCAAAGGACCGGGGCAAGCAACAGCTGCCTGCCATCGTCGTAGGTGGACCGTTTGGAGCTGTGAAGGAGCAATCGTCGGGCCTCTATGCACAGAGCATGGCCGAACGCGGCTTTGTCACCCTGGCATTCGATCCTTCCTATACCGGAGAAAGCGGCGGTGAACCACGCAATGTCGGCTCCCCCGATATCAACACCGAGGATTTCAGCGCAGCCGTGGACTTCATTGGCCTGCGGCCCGAAGTCAACCGCGATCGGATCGGTGTAATCGGTATTTGCGGCTGGGGTGGCATGGCATTGAATGCCGTCGCCGTGGACAAGCGCGTCAAGGCCGTTGTGGCCAGCACGATGTATGACATGACGCGCGTCATGTCCAAGGGCTATAACGACAGCGTGACGCTTGAGCAGCGTACGAAGGCGCTGGAGCAACTAAGCCTGCAGCGTTGGGCAGATGCGGAAAAAGGTACGCCTGCTTATCAGCCACGCTACAATGAGCTGAAAGGTGGCGAGGCGCAGTTCTTGGTCGACTACCACGACTATTACATGACGCCACGCGGATACCATGCCCGCGCCGTCAACTCAGGCAACTCCTGGACGCAGACCACGCCGATATCATTCATGAACATGCCGATATTGAGCTACATCGCGGAAATCTCACCGCGTCCGGTTCTGTTCATTCATGGGGAGAAGGCACATTCGCGGTATTTCAGCGAAACCGCCTACGCCAACGCGGCAGAGCCGAAGGAGTTAATGATCATCCCAGGTGCAAATCACACCGATCTCTACGACAAAGTCGACGTGATCCCGTTCGATAAGCTGCAATCCTTCTTCGAGCAGCATCTCAGCGCCTGACATCTGGCGAGTTCATTGATACAAATACCGGATGGGCGCTCAGCCCATCCGTCGCCCCCCTCTAAGAGGGTTTCAGGGCTGGATGAAGCGATCTGGGGGCCGGTTCCAACCCCATGAAGAGCGTATACCTGCTGGCAGCTATAGCGACGATACACAGCTTATAATTGCCGTAGGACGGTCACGCCTTCAACATCGCCGCTGGTGGGACTACTTTTCTAGGGTCGAGTTGCCCCTTTGGACGGTATACGAGAAGGGTGGCGGGGGCGCGACCATTCGTGCTGCTAGGTCTTGGCTGAAAGGTGTGCCGCCCTGGCTCGGGAGCCCTGCTGACTCGGCGAAATACTTTAATGCAGGCGGCAACGGCGCAGCGATGCGAATTGCGGCCCATGTCTTGGTGGACGGTCAGCAGCCGTTTCATATCGTTGCCAGAGACATTGCCGTTGATAGCCTCATAACTCACGGCCATCCTCAGGGGGTCGTGGGAGCGTTGACGTACGGATATGCACTGTGGTTCGCCATGCGTAACCGCCGGACCCTCGAATACGGACAACTAATCAAGGAAGTCCTGGGGAACCGCAACGCCTGGGCACAAATGCCCGAGGTAGACGACGTCTGGTCAGGCTGGCGACAAATCGCCGTGGGTCACAATTTTGGCGCGACATGGATAGAGGCGGTCGACGCACAAACGCGACAGCTCGAATTGGCCCTCAACAGCTTGGAAGCTGGAGCCCTAAGCGTAGAACAGGAGACCCTTGAGGCGATAGGCTGCTTCGATAAGCGTGTCCTTGGAGCCGGGACCGTCGCTGCCAGTGCTGCGATATACTTGGCTTCGCGGTATGCACCGGGGCCGATGGAAGGCGTGGCGGCTGCCGCATTTTCCAAGGGTACGGACACAGACACGATCGCCTCAATGACAGGGGCCCTGTCGGGAGCCATCAGCGGATTCGATTGGCTTGGCTCGCTCGTTCGAGAAGTTCAAGATTACGAATTCTTGGTGGAACTGTCCTCAAAGCTCCAAGACGTCGTGCCAACCGACCTTCCGTTCGATGATATCGGCCAGCGGTTCATTGATGATCTTTATCAGTTCCTGGACGGCCACGGCACCGTTGCGCTTCCTCCGGGGCTCCCGAGGACCGTCCATGCTGTGGAAATGGTCAAATCGAAGAGCGATAATCTACGGACGCGATCTTGGGTTTTGGACGGTCATCGAGAGCAGACGATCGTTGTGAAAAAACTTGAAAGACCCCGTTCGCAGGACCGCCGGGTCAACAAACAAAATGCCTTCAAGTTTGACGAGCCAACCTCGCCCTCTCCTCGAGCTGATCTTGTCGGGATCGGCTTGTTTGCCGGCGACCTCAGGAAATCCACGGCGTTCTACGGCGATCTACTTGGCCTGCCTATAGTTCGTGAGACACCCAGGCTCATCCAACTGGGATCACACTTGGTGCTGCGGCAGAATGACGGAAGTGTCGTCGCGGGCACCGGAACGGTAGTGTACATCCAGGTTTCCGATCTCCGTGGGTGTTTAAAGAGATTCACCGAGTGGGATCTGGAGCTTCCAGAGATGGAGCAAAACGGAAACCGCTTGTCATTCCTTTGCCGTGATCCAGATGGCCGCACGGTCGAAGTCTTCGAGCGTCGAACGTAAACCGTCGCGGGATGGCTCCCCTACGCGTGAAGTCGCGTGGATCGCATTCTGAAGTTTACACGTGTGGACGCGAGGGACACAGTCCTGCCGAGAGTGCGTTTCTCACGTTGAAGGCGGCAAGCCTCACGCCCGACGACCTACGCACCAGGCGCGCGATCAAACATCGCACTAATTGAAATACTTCCGAACCTCGCCGCGGCCCAGCAATCTGGTGAACTTGCGGTAGTCGGATTGTTCAAAACGCCATCTGCCCGCAACGATGGCAGTATGAACACCAGCGAGCTCGGCAACTTCATCCAACTCGGCGCTGCTCATGTCTGCCGTCGCGTGCTTGGACCAAATCTCCGGTGGGATTAGGGCGTTTCGCGCAAACTCGTCGGCCTGAGCCTCCATGCGATCGGAGCTGTTGACCTCGAGATCATCTAGGATCAAGGGCATGTCCTTGCCGAGATGACACACGACGTGGGCAAACTCGTGCAGCAAGGTGAACCAAAAATTGTCCAAACGATCGTGGCGGAGCGTCACAGCAATGACTCGAGCGCCATCAGCCCGACACATGGCCGCACCATCAAGATAGGTTCCCGGCAGATGCTCGAGCACGACGAACGCGATGCCGATACTCGCAAGATACTCTTTCAGTTCATTCGGCCAATCCGAAACACGGCTCAGCCGCGCAAGGTCACGAGCAGACTTTTCGTCGGGCTCAGCAGCGGAATGCACTTCAATTTCTTCGGCCTTAATCAACACCGCGGCGCACCATGCCTCCAGCGCGCCGAAGTCCGTCTTGGCGTTCGTCCTCTCGGTTCTGGTTTTCCTGAGCATGGCCACTTCTGGAGAAATCGAGGCCGCGCGAGACATGAAAGCCTCAAAAGTCTCGCGCGCCATCATTACTCCGAGCTTCCGCAGCTTCTCTATCGCGGCGGCCGATGCGGTCGATTGTCCGCCAGGTGGCTCGTGTTTGATCCCACCGACCAGCGACTCGATCGGGATTCCAAGATGAGTGTGAAGGGCGCGGATTTGATCGACAGTCGGCTGTCGCTGGCCCCTTAGCACTTCCGAGACACGCGACTTCGCACCGATATACGGCTCCAGGTCGCGAGGCTTGAGGCCCAATTGCTGCATACGAAACTTGATCGCTTCGGAGGGGGTGGCGCTCCCAAAATGGTGCGCCGAGCGCTCCCACTTTTCGATGAGAGCCTGGAGGACGTCGAGCTCGTCGATCGCGGACTGGCTCGTTTGCGTAATCAGTTCTCGCGCTCTCGTCAGCGCAGCCTCGTAGTCGGCTTCGGTGCGAATTGGCCGAATGGTCATGCAGCTCTCCCCTTCGTTGCATGACGTGGCAGGGTCTGGCTCGCTTTGCCAGCGTGTTCGATCAACATCATTCCAGTATCGAAATTGACGATCAAGTCGACCACGTAGTCGGCTTCCAACAATATCCTGGCCTTCGCACCGTCGATGAGCGCCCCCGGATACGTCGCTTGGAACTCGTCCTTCGACCTCCAGCACCCGGCGGCCAGCTCGGTGCGCAGCACTGCCGCTACGCCGGCGAGGTATTCATCGCCGTCCTTCGCCAAATCGCAGAGCTTTCCGATTCCCATGAGTCGCATCTTTTGAAGACATAACCGCGTTCATCTGTGGATAAAATGGTTACCAAATGTGTAACGCCGATTGATGTCGGGATCGAGTCGTGCCACAAAAGGAGTGTTCCACATCCGGGAACCACTTTCAACAGGCACCCGGGCATGGAGCTGGCAATGCTTGGAAACCCCTGCCATGGAGATATTGGCTATGAACGCGAATGCAGCAAAAAAGATCACGATCGAAATCGCCGGCACTGACCTTGCCTTCGGTCAGTTTGAGTTGGAAACGGAGACCCCGACTGGTGGCAAAATCGCCAAGGTCGCGGGTTTCGCCGAGAACCAACGTCCTTTCATTATTCAGTGGATGAAGGACGGTGACTTCGAAGGCCTTCGCACGCATGAGGAAGCAGACCTCAGCAAGGGTACGATGTTCATTGTGGCCGAGGCGGACGCATCGAACCGCATCACCATCAACGGCACCGAACTCGACTGGCCGGCCGACACGGTCTCCGGCCAGGTCATCCGCAAGCTCGGCCGGATCCCGGCAGACAAGCTGATTTACATGGAACGCGAGGACGTCCCGGACCGCTTGGTCGAAGATCAGGACTCAATCAAGATCAAGTCGGGGGGAGTCGAAGAATTCGTGAGCCGCGCGCCCAAAACTTGGGAACTGAATGTCCAAGGCAAGAAGCTCATCTCACTCGCGCCCACGATCACTGTGGTCGACGCCCTGACCCGGGCCGGCTTCGACCCGAATGCGTGGATTATCATCCTCCGGGTAGCAGGTCAGCCGAAGCAGCAGCTCACGGTGAACGATACGATCGACCTCCGCACTCCGGGGATCGAGAAGGTACGCCTCACCGCGAAAGACGTGAACAACGGCGAGGCGCGTCCCGCGTCCCGTCGTGACTTCGCCCTCCTTGACGTCGACGAGGCCTATCTCGATGAACTGGGTCTGCCATGGGAAACTGCGGTGACCCGCGGTGAGCGCTGGCTGATCATCCGAGAGTACACCGTACCCCCCGGATACACGGTTTCGTCCGCAGCGGTCGCGATCCTGGTTCCTCCGACTTACCCGCAGGCCGAAATCGATATGTTCTATGTCTACCCGCCGCTGCAGAAGGCGGCGGGAGGCATGATCCCGGCCACAGAGCATCTCCAATCGATCAACGGACTGCCCTACCAGCGCTGGTCGCGACACCGCGGAACCGGTTCCCCCTGGAATCCGCAGAAGGACAGTATCCTGTCTCACCTCGCTCTCGTTGAGTCGGCAATCGCGAAGGAGGTCGGAGAATGAAGCCCGTTGTCACCCTGGCCTTCGCCGGCGTCACGCACAAGACGCTGATGAAACATCTTTTACCGGGCGACGGATACGAGGCCGCCGCCATCCTTATCTGCGCGCATTCACCTCTGCCGCGCCGCAGGCTGGTAGTTCAGCAGACAATCCTCATTCCGCACGAGGCGTGCTCCAGGAGGACGCCCGATGCCATTGTCTGGCCCGGGGCCTACATCGAGGATGCAATCGACATCGCAGAGCGCGAAGGCCTCGTAATCGTCCTCCTGCATTCTCACCCAGGTGGGTGGCTGGAGTTTTCGGAGGTGGACGACGCCAGCGACGCGCGAGTGCTTCCCGGGCTGTTCCAGGCGTTCGGCGAACACCACGGTTCGGCCATCATGACGCCGGATGGCGTTATCCGCGCGCGCCTTTACGACGCGAATATGAACTGTGACCCCGTCGACCTCGTAACCGTTGCCGGCGACGACATCAGCTTCTGGTGGAATGACCACATCTCAAACGGCGTCACGTCAAAGCGCCCGTTGGCGTTCACCGGCGACATGACCCGTGAGACCAATCGCCTTTCGGCGGCCGTGATCGGTGTGTCGGGAACTGGTTCGATCACGGCCGAGCAGGCTTCACGTCTGGGGTTCTCGGTTACTCTCATCGATTCTGACAGGATCGAGAAAAAGAACCTCAACCGCATCTTGAACTCGACCTCCGAAGACGCGGAAAAGAACCGTTTTAAGGTCGAGATGTTTGCCGAGGCGATCGCGTCCCATCGGGGAGACGGTGTTGGCGTTCCCGTACCGCTCGCGATAGGGGAACGTGAAGCGATCGAGCTAGCTGGACAATGCGACGTCATCTTTTGTTGCGTGGACAGCCAGGAGGGGCGCCTTATTGCCGACCTAATCGCTTCCACTTTCCTTATTCCGCTCTTCGACGTGGGTGTGACGATACCCACGTTCATCGACGACGGGGTGACTGCCATCGCGGACGTATGTGGTCGTATCGACTACGTGCAGCCCGGCGGTTCAAACCTGGCCGACCGTAAGGTGTACACGTCTGAGGGTCTGCGCGCCGAGTATCTTCGCAAGGTCGACCCGGACACGTTCCATGAGGAAGTGGAAGCGGGTTACATCAAGGGCCTCCCCGAGGAAGCCCCGTCCGTCATCACGCTCAATATGCGCGCATCCGCCGCCCTGATGAATGAGTTCATCGCGCGTGTTTATCGGTTCCGCCAGGAATCGAACCGCCTTTATGCACGGACGATGTTCAGCCTGGCAGCATGCGACGAGGATCATTATTCGGAGGATGACTTCAAGCTAGGTGATAGCCGCAACTTCGCAATGGGTCTGACGGAGCCCCTACTGGGTCTGCTTTCGCTTAGAAGGACGAAAAGGTACGCAGCATGAAGATCGGCAGATGGCTTCGAAGATTTTGGGACCGGCACGGCCCCGCCCGCCGAATTAGCATTGTCAAGGGAGATGCCCTTCCGCAGACCTTGCCGCGCCGCGACCTTGTGCTGACCCGCGACGATGATGACGACTGGAGCGTCGGCATGCGCTGCCCGTGCGGGTGCGGCGACACCATAGAATTGCTCGTTGTCGACGGGGCGAAGCCGCGTTGGGACCTAACGATGGATGAAGCTTCCCGACCGACGCTTCATCCATCGGTCTGGCGAGGCAAAGGTTGCCGCTCGCACTTCTGGGTGCGTCATGGACGCATACACTGGTGTGAATAGCCTATCCCGGCTTGAGCCCTCAAGGCTACGCCTTACGACGGAGGTTCTCTGTGACGGTTGGAATACGTGGCGAACCGGCCTCATCCGTTTGCAACATAGCTGCCAGAGATACGGCGATGCATTGCGTTAGACACATGGGAGCGACGAGACCCCGTGAGAAGGAGTACTCGCCCTCACTTTCCGTAATGGCCACCATAGCGGTCCCATTTTGCGCGGGAACGTCAGCGATCATCAGCACTTCCTTGGCGGTGGCGGACGAGATTGCCACCACGAGTCGAGGAACTACTGGCTGAAGCGCATGCCTCTAGTAGGTAAGAACGTTCGTACTTTCAGTGCAATCAATTTTTCTGTCTTTTACCGGGATGCCCGTATCGGTCGATGATATCTCGCAGTAGACGATTGATTTGTCCCCCTGCCCGACTATCCAGATGCCATTTCCTTTGGTGTACCCTACCAAACCTCCGGCGTTTGCGGCCTCGATCGCCGCTTGAATTCCCGCTTGAGACTGTATCCTGGCCGCGGTGTAAGCGACCGCTCCTGTTATCAGCGCGATTGCAACGCTTCCCAACAAGGTCATGACTTGCCCGCTACGTGGATCCATATCTTCACCCTGATCAATCGCCTAACGCGACCGGCATCGCGATCCGTGCGCTCGCGACATTGCACGCGCGAAATACTAGCTTGCTCGCTGCAAGTGGGCGATGGCTTACTTCAATCCTGTGGTACGGTTTCAACGAACTTCCCATAAGCCGCGAGCGCCATTTTGAGTTCCATAGCATCAGCTCGTGGATCTAAGAGCGTGCCCACCTGCTTGTATGTTGCTGGATGCCGAGGAATTTTCTGTGCGCCTGCCGCTTCGAGACCGTATCGGTGAAGGTCGCAAATAGACGCTGTCGCGATCCCCTTTCGCGAGATCGGCCATACAACCCTCCCCATCCATCTAATATGGTCTGAGTACGTATCGAAGTGGGGATGAACGATATCGTAATGCTCCGATTTATCCGGAAAGCCTTTCCTCGTTGGATCCTTCCGGACCTCCTTCGCGCTCTTCTTGGTGTTGCAGTCTTTGCAGCATATCGCGAGATTCAAAGGCTCGAACATGAATCGGGGATCAGCATCCCTCGAAATGATGTGCTCGCCATTCCATACACCATTATGTTTGGTGAGCGTTTCAAATGAACAATAGCAACACTTCATTTCTTGTTCAGCGATGTAGTGATCCTTGATTTCCTTTCGTACGGAATTCACCTCAGCTTCGCTCCAAAAGCTTGCAACCTGCTCAGCAGGAGGCTTGGCCTCGAACTTTTCCACGATCGATTTGCTGGCTTGAGAGTATTGAACAGGCTTCATTTCGGCGCTTTCGTACCCGCAGCGCGCGCGACTTCGGATATGTCGCCTAGAATGGATTTGATAGGATCATCAGGCCGCACCACCTTTGCAATATTTGCAAGATCGGCGAGTACGTGCTCGAACTCGGAACTTCGCGCCTTGCCTTCCGCGATCAAACCGAGGGCCGAGACAACTCGCTCCCGGATGTAGAGGTTGCCATGCATTGGCGCGCCGAAAACCTCCGCCAAAAGGTAATCTGCGGATTGCCCTGCGATCTCCTCCGACGGAGGCAGATTCGGCCGGTCGAGAGCAATGATGTTGGCGTGTTTCGGGAGTTGCGACACCACCATCGGCGAATGTGTGGCCACGACAAAGTGACAGCCTTTGAAGCGAGCGAACGTCTTTACTAAGAGATTGACGTAATCGACCTGCCATTCCGGATGCAGACTGAGTTCCGGCTCATCGATCAGGACAAGACTGGCGTTGTCGATGACTGAAGCCAGAGCCAACAAAGCCGAGATCATGCTGAGCTGGCCGGAGCTTGCACGCCTGAGATTCGAACGGGGTCCATTGACCTGCTTTACCTCTACACCGGAGAGACGAAGCAGACCGGCTCGGCGGAGGGGTTGCAGAGTTCGAAAGGTATCATCAAGGCTTCCGCCTAAGCCGAAATCGGCAGTCGTATGAACAAACCCGCCTTCTTCCCGGCTCACAGCCAGCCGCAATAGGTCGGTCAAGTCACCGAGGGCGAAATCGCTCCTGAGGAACTCCTCCACATTGCGTTGGTCGGAAAAGGAGAGAAACTCTCGAACGTCCCCGCTAAAGCCTGACCTCAGCATTCTCTGCAGTCTCGAGCCGATGCGAAGCCGATAAATGACGGTCAGAAAAGGCTCGAGGCCGAGAAATTCGAAGACAGCTCCAATATTGATACGGCGCAACGCTTCATTCTCACCCTCCTCGAACAAATTATTGAGAGACCGGAACAGGAGCGATTCCATAGAGGCCTTGCCGAACTGATCGCGAAGCCCAAGATACTCGTATATGGACGGCTCCACGGGCTTAACAGAGTGTCGGAGCGACCTCGGAACTGGAAACTTGTCGAATGGGCTGATGGTTAGGGCAACGACGCGCTTCGGCAGCGGCAATTCGCCAACTCGCACCAGGAAACCGTCTACCAGACACTCAACGAGTCTCGGCTTGCTTGCCATCTGGACAACGCAATGCCTACCATTGAGCCTATAGGCCAAGTATTCGAGCGGCAGGTCCCGAAGAGAACGCTTTTTCTGTTGCTGTACCTGTTCAATCGAAAGGAAGGTCTGAACGATCGAGCTCAGTAGATGAGATTTGCCGGTACCGTTTTTGCCGATGAGTGCCGTTATATGCTCAGAAGCAAGTTCCGATAGCTGACGAGACTGCTCGGAAAACGTGACATGGGGATCCATGAACTCCGGTTGGCGACGCCACGGCATTTCGACCTGAACTTGACTCGTTCGCGCTTCCAGCAACTGGAAATCATCATCAGCATACATATACGAAGGCCCCTCGCTGGACTCGCCAGACCATCCCTAGTTGCATGTCAGTTACATAAACCCAGGGAACGAGACAAGGCCCGCCGATGCTCGAGGAGCGGTCATGATGGAAGAATGGGCTTTGGCGAAAAGCGAGTTGTCCCTTGCCTGTGGCATTCCGACTGGGCAACCGAAAATCGCGGATGGACATGCTCCCTTTTCATGTCCCCATCTTGTACCTAAATGAACACCGCGGCGTCGCGCGATCAATTATGTTCGCGAAACCCTTCCGATCTAACGACGCTAATATTCGGCAGTACTGAAGAGCGCATTTACGAGATTGTCCCTACCAGGTAGATCGTTGGTCGGCCGCCCAACCGCGAAGACCAACACACGCCATGCATCATTTCCACTCACTCGTACGAGAACCTCGACGTGCGTTTGCGGGAACTTCAACGGTCTGGCAGTGGCCCTTAACCCACGCTTTCCATTGACCGTGGTTGGAATCCATCCGGATGTCAGGGTGAGGTCCGGTGCGAGTACCTTCCCCAGAGCCTCGCCATACGTCTCGACATCTAACCCACCATCAATCACCTCGTGACCAAACAGGGCTTCTGCCGATAGTGTGTTTGAGGCGAAATAAAAAAGCCGACCTGTGTTTGTCTTCATCTCCTCATCTGTCCATGTTCTGGCGATCTCGGCGTTCTGCTGCGTGATGGGGTTCCGCCAAGTTCTCGTTGTCTCGATTTCAGCCTGAGCTGTTTTGTCGATCGCGCTTAGGACGACCATGCCGAAAAAGAGTGCGGCGGCGCATGCAGCTCCCACCCCCACGCGGACGCCCGAAGGCCTCCCCACCACCATAGCGAAGCCTTCGTCGTACCCGGCAGCGTTGCCCGCCCCCACGCGGCGGCATTGGTAAATTTGGGTGAAAAGCGCGACGAACGGTATGCCTAATCCAAGTCCGAACACCCATACTTTCAATTCGCGGATCAAATAGAAGAGGAATTTGTTGCCGTCGGCGATCGACGTGACACGTATTCCGAGAATCGCCTTACCTGGAGTTGTTCCGATAACGGCCATCATCAACGCGAGAACGATTCCCACAACGGGAAGCAAGCCCAACCCCAGCACGGTGGAGTTCAACGACGTAAACTGCACGTACAGTGTGGGTGCATAGAAGGCCGCGGCTATGGCGATCACAAAAGATAAAGTCGGAGCCAGAAGCCAACAATCGATTGCCCGCGCCCAAAATCGGGGCCATGGCCCAGTCGCTTCAGGATGCGACCACGAACTCATGCGAATGCTTTTCAGCGGCGCGTCATCTTGTGGTGGAGGCGCTGCCTCTTCACTCATCCGTGCCGAAGGCGGCACGGAGGGCGGCGTCGGTATCGGTGGCGGTGTCTCAACAAAGAAGGATGCCAGTACATCACCTGCCGGTCGCCAGCCCTCGAACCCCGACTTCCAGACCAGCGTGTCCCTCAAAATCTTGCCGTTGCGAACCAGTTCTCCGATGTCTTCATCACTGACCGGACCCAGACGTTCCTGTTTGATGACATAGTGCCAAGCTGCCATTGCTTCCCCCCAGCCGAAGCGCCCGCTTCACTTGTAGTCCTCGCCAACGGCGATTTCAAATTGCGGCGAGCCATTCTGCACCGTCGACATGGTTGACTGGTCGCTATGATCGAGAAGGACGCACCTTGTCGTCCACTTCCACGGCCTAGCCGTGATTGCGATCTCGACTTGACTCCTCCTGACGCGCCAGAACATAATAAGAACAGATCGGCGTTTCGGCCGCCTCCCTAGATGAGAACGAGCAATTCCGCGCAAGCGGACAAGGAGAAATCATGCCTGCAGCTCAACAAGCCGCCCTGCCGCTGGAAACCACCGATCTCGATGATTTGGCAGCAGCGTTGTCCTGGCACGATGGTGATCCGATCGCCACGATCCGAACGTTGCTCGACGACTGTCGTCTCCTTCGCGAGCGGCTCGCATTGGCCGAGATTTCGATGAGCATCGGGTTTACGCGCGGGTGGCGTCCATCAAGCGCTTCCGATCATGAGGAAGGTTCGGCAGCCGCTATCTAACGCGATGCCGGAACCAAATGGACTATCTCGGACGCAGCGAATGCACACGCTTTCCAAAGCCGAAGAGACCGGGCAGATCGTCCGGATCGACTGCATGCACTGTCGGATCACCCAACGCTATCGCTGCCGCGACCTGCTGCGGCTTTGCGGCGATGTCGCGATAGACGAGATCGCGCCGCACTTTCGGTGCGAAACGTGCAAACAAAAGGATTACTTCCGCGCCATCTTCGAGCTGCCCTGGGGACACGACATTGGAAAGCTTCGAATTCGAACGCTCGTCAGGATCAAGACGATCAGAAAACCCGTGTGGAAAGACGACGTTTTCTGAATGGATGTCGTGCGAAACAGAGGACGGGCCACGCAGGTGCCGGCACGTATAGGAGCTACCGTAGTTGTTTAGGCGAATTGCACCCATTGTCGCAGCCCTGCTGCTGTCCTCTGTCCCAGCCTCTAGCTCGGACACGATCACAGGCCGTGCCACCGTGATCGATGGCGACACGATAGAAATCGCGGGCAAACGTCTGCGGCTTCAGGGCGTGGACGCGCCGGAAAGTTGGCAAAAATGCTCCGATGGCGATGGAGGTTCCTATCGGTGTGGCAAGGCGGCGGCAGACGCGCTTGATCGATTTCTCGCGGCCTCTCGACCAATCCGCTGCGCGGTGACCGATCGTGACCGATATCAGAGGCTCGTCGGCGTCTGCTTTCGCGCCGACGGGCGAGAAGTAAATCGATGGTTGGTCGAGAGTGGTAACGCCTTGGACTGGGCGCGATACAGCGATGGAGCGTATGCGGCTGCTGAGAGGACAGCTCGTGCGGCGAACGTCGGTATTTGGCGCGGCGAATTCCAACTCCCGTGTAAGGCACGAGCCGAACGCTTTGGACACACATTTGCTTGTTGAGCCAACGGATGACTCATTTGTAGGAGATCAAGGCAATCGGCCGATTGTCGTGACCAGCGCCTTATGCGCTTCGAAGCTATCGACCTCGCGCTCATCGCCATTTGTCCAAGCGTTCCAGTCGCTGATCTGCACGATGACCGTACCGTTGTCCGGGAATATGTGAATGAATTGACCGTCACGTCCAATGGCGGCGAAGTCGGTGCCCTTTGCATTGAGCCACCAAAAGTATCCATAATGCATTGGCCAGCCGGCGTTGGCAGATCGGTTTTCGGGTGGGATTTCGTCGGCCTGCCCCCTGCTAATTGTCGCAACGTCAAACCAGGCCTCGGGGATGATCTCCTTCCCGTGACGGTCCTTCCCCCGCCGAAGCACCAGCAATCCAAAGCGGGCTAGGTCTCCGACCGTCGCCTTGAAGCAACATGGGCCGATCGCGGTTCCCGCTTTGTCGACGCCCCACATCGCCTCGGATTCAGCCCCAATTGCAGCCCATATTCCGGTCTCCAGGAACTTGGTCAATCGCACGCCGCCCAACATGTCGTCTGCGGCCTGCGCTGCGATCGCAGTATCGAGCGCCGAATAGTTGAATGTGGGCCGCCAAATCGTGCGCAGCACGTAGCGTCGTGCGAAATGCGGGACGCTCTCATGCATCTGCCTCACTCTTTGACTGAAGAAACCGGCACCTGAACCGAACCCCTTCCATCCGTATTCCGTCCACCAGACCCCCGATCGCATGCGCAGAACCCGGTCGAGCGGAACACCGACATACGCCGATGGAATGAGCAGGTGGAGATCGGACACATAGCGGTCGACCGGGCGGCTGAGAGCCGCTTCGAAGTCTTGCCGCGTTCGCGCGCCTTGCGTAACGGCGATCGCGTGGCCCAGCAGCGTCGAGGTAATCGACTTTGCCACGGATGCCACTCCATAGAGCCTCTTCCGACCGTTCCTCTCGCCCTTCTCCTTGCAGAACTTGTCCGAGGGCCCAAACTCCTCGATCCGGTACTTCTCATCTCTAATGACAAGAAGCGCACACACCCGGGCCTTCTCCATGAAATCCGAAAGCTGGCATGTGCCGCTTCCCCGCCTGCAGACATATCGAATGTCACCGATTTCGATCTTTTTGGGTAAGCTGATCGGCTTCGGTGGCGGGCGGATTGGCTCGTTGTCTGTGGCCTCCGCGGGTTGCGCTCCCGTTAGCCCGAACAGAAGAAAGGCCAGCGTTAAGCAACCTGTGACCTTGGCCCGCAATCGGAAATGTCTCATTTGGCGACGACCGTAACTTTATCGATGTCCATGGTGTCGCTCGTCGGCATGATGTCGCGATAATGACCGATCTTGAACTTCTGCTTTGGTGGGTTGTCCGGGACATCGTCATAGCCAATCTTGCCCGTGACTTTGACCACAAGGTTGCCGTCCTGTGTCACAGTTATCGATCCACCGGAGCCTTTGCGCCCCGGCTGGACTTCATACTTCATCTCCGTCCAGACACCCCTCGCCGTGGTGAGCTTCGGCTCTCCATTGAATTCGAGGATCAGGGAACTGGCACACTGGCGATCTTCCAAGGCCGACGGGTAAGTGTACCTGCAGTCCGGCGGCGGCTTGCCGGCCTCCCACCCATGCGTCCAGGTTGCCGGCTTCTTCTCTGATGCAACGATGCATCTGCAGTCGCCATCCTGGACGGTGATGTGCAGAATGCCATCATCGAATCGTTGCGCAAGGAACGGGCTCGGTTCCCACTTATCTTTCTTCCCCTGCTGCTTATCGTTGATCGTACGCTCTCGCTCGACGGCAGGGACAACAACCTGTTGGGCGGGCTCCTGTTTCCATTGAGCAATAACCCAGCGGAGTGAATCCGTTTCGTTTCCGATCTCCTCCGGCATGCGAAACCGGATCGTGTAATCGACTTGGCGTTCAAAGGCATACTGATAGGTGCGCGTGAGACGCATTTCCTGGCGTTGCAGACATCGGTCGTCCGTTGGGTCCGAATATGGGCAGTAGGGATTCTTCTTGTGCTTCGCTCCCTCTGCCGTGATATCCATTCGTGGAACCTGCATAAAGCTAGGCCCCAACCGTTCACCTTGGTTTTCCTCGAGATCCTCATAGGGCTTGCAAGCCGCGTCGTAGTTGCAGTCTTTTTCACCAGCAATGGTCTTATTGACGGTAATGCGAGCGATAAGGTCGTCGCTTCCGTCCTCATCTTTGGGAAACGAGAGGAGCGTCTCGTCAAGTTGGCAGGCGCACCAATGGGCTCTCACCAGCTTGCCCTCGGAAAACTCCTCGTCGAGGTTGCTCGCCCAGACGCTTGGGGCACATAGTGCCGGCAAGGACGCAAGCACCAGGGCATATATCGGTCGAAATCTGAGTATCTCGAAATGCATGCGCGCGCCCTCACATGACTGAAAGCTAACACAACATTAACGGATGTCGAGCGCCAGATGAAACTCTGGCGAGAGCTGGGATCATCCCGTCGGACGCGCGTTCGTTCGGTTAGCCGCCGTCGCTTTCAACCAACCCAACGCCGCCACTTACAATACAATCGAGAATTGACTCGCCTAAAAGGTGAAATATGATCGAGTCCGCATATATCCGGGGGGATGGGAAATGTTTCGATCTGTATGGTTCGGATTGTTATCCGCAGTCGCCGTCTTCTGTTCGACCGATGCCTATCCGGCCGACCTCAAAATCGCCAGCTGGAACATCGGAAATCTCGCAGGCAAACCGGGCATACCGTTGCGCGGACACGCACGGGACGAGGCTGAGTATCAGCACATCCGAGACATCGTTGCGAAGGTCGCTCCGGACGTTATTGGCCTCCAGGAGATGGGTAGCATCGAGAGCGCACGAGCCGTGTTGTCCGATGAATACGAGATCGTTTTCGAAACACGCTGCTTGGAGAATGCGACGCAATGCAAGGAGGACGTTGGAGACATCTTCACGGCGATTGCCTATAAGAAATCGCTGGGAACACCTAACGAAGTCCAAGTCCCCGAATTGGCCGTGATGCATACCAGTGAATGCGCCGGCGACGCGCCGAGACCGGTCCGGGGTGGCGTCGGTCTCGAATTCGACCGGAACGGGAAAAAGGTCGTCATCCTCTCCGTGCACCTCAAGGCCTCATGCAAGAATAACAGCGCCGAAACGAGCGCCGATCAGAAGGATGATTGCGCGACGCTGATGAAGCAGGTGGACGTGCTCCTTGATTGGATCAAGAAGGAGCGTCAGGGCGGGAAGACTGTGATTGTCGCTGGCGACTTCAATCGCCAGCTCATCGATCACAACGACAACGTGGCGGCCAAGTTCAAAGCCGCCGACGGCGGCATTCGCTTCGAGCCAACGCAAAGAGAATGCTGGGCGTCGTTCCCGAACCGAGGGAGCGCGATTATTTCGGCTGCCAACGCCAAGTTCCCGGAGATCGCCGCTGCCGGAGGCAGGCCCCTGCCGTACAGCCCGAAGTCGAACAGCAAGATCGACTACTTCGTCATAAGTGGCGACGGACCCTTCGCGAGCCTAGCTTCCGAGCAGTATCCGATGGGTGCCGAAGCGAAAACCACGGATTTCGCGACCGACTATCTGAAAACATGCACTGGCACGCCAAACAAATTTGAAGACGGCTCGGTTCTGACCTTCTCGGAAGTGGAGCCAAGCGATCATTGCCCGATCTCGATGAGTCTGCCCTAAGACGTACTCCACAAACGAAAGGGTCCAACCCGCCATGAAGAAGCTGTGCATGACGTCAGCGCTGGCTTTCGGGCTCAGCGCGTGCGCCACGCCCGTAACGCGGATGGACTCTTCATTGGTCCAGGTACCAGCCATACTCGGCGCGCTGAAGTGTGCCTTCGCTACCGCCCTTATGAAGGAGAAGCGGTCGGGTCAAATCAAGCGGCTGGAAGGAACGGTGGCTGCGGGGACGCTTACACTCAAGGTTGTCCATAAAAACACGAAAGACTTCAGCGTCGCAGCGAAGCCCGTTACGGGTGGTCCGTTTGTGTTCAGTTTTGCCGGAGGGGTCGGCAACTTCCTTCCAAGCTTCTCGCGCTCGGTTGTCGCCACCAACACGATCAAGACCGAAATCAACTTCCGCTATTACATGTGGGCGGCAGACGCTGACGTGTGTGGGAACGTAGGTGCCGACACGCGCGCCAGATACGGGTTCACCGAGTGGCTTTCGACCGTCGTCGAAGGGCTCGATGCCAATTCGTACACCTATCCGATGGGACAGGCCGATGCCCTAACGTACGATGCCGAATTCGGCGTCGTCGCGAAGGACAAGCTCGGCCTCGATTTTGATGTCGTGTTCCTTTCCGGATCGGCGGGGGTGGAAAGCGAGCGCAATGACGTCCAGTCGTTGAAGTTCACGATCGCCCCCGTGACCCCCGACAATCCGCTTCCTGACATTTGGAGTAAAAACAATGGCCAAGCAGGTCGAAACCCCTGACGCAAAAAATGTGAAAGAGCCCAAGGGGAAAAGCGGGGCGAAACCAAAGCCGCCTCAACCCAAGGGACCGGTGAAGAAGGGCGTTGGCCCTGCTGAGGTCAAGAACCCCAAGAGCTGACGGTACGGTTATGACGCCTTTGGCGGAGTTTCGCACATTTCGCAGGAGAACTACCTCTTGCAATGTAAACCGCCCTCGCAAATGTTGATAACACGGCGAAAAATCGATCTTCCACCTTTGCCCACTTCAAGTATACCGGGTAAATTTGGGCATCTTCAATCGAGATCGGACACGGATGCCAGCGGTTTCACCTGTTGAATGGGACATAGTGGAGGCACGGGTTTCTGGGGCCAAAACGCGATATGCATTGGCCAAGCAATCGCTTGCGTTTCTTTATCTTGTTTTGGAGCAGTACTTTCCGGATCGCTCCTCAGACTATCCAGAAATGATCGTCGACGGAGGAAACGACCTCGGCGTCGACGCGATCGAGATTCTCGAAAGAGATGACCGGGCCGAGGTCTACGTGTTTCAGTCAAAACATCGCACCTCCCTCGACTCCACCGATCGCACGATCAACGACAACGAAGTGTTGAAGATCGGCTCGTTCCTGCATGGTCTATTTGACAAGGAGGACCGGCTTTCGAAAACCGGGAACCTTCAGCTGACCGAGGCGGTCTCGCGCATCTGGAACCTGCATCGAAGAGGCGTGATCTGCCGTTACCGGGTCGTTTTCTGCAGCAACGGGAAAGGACTTTCGAACTCGGCACAGACAATCTTGGACAGCACGCTCCAGTCCATGCACAACGTCGAGTACGAGGTCTATGGTCCAGCAGAAATCATGCGGGACATCGGCGCGACCGGGAAGGAACGCGAAGTTGGTAGCCTTCAGGTCATCGGGCGGGAAGCGTTCGAGAGGTGCGACGGTGACATCCGGGGCGTGATCGCCTCCGTTGACGCGCGCTCTTTCGTGGAGATGATCCGGACCTCCGACGGAAAATCCATCAAGCGCCATCTGTTCGACGAAAACCTGCGCATCTTCCTGGGGTCAAACGGTGGCTACAATAGCCACATCATCCAAACGGCCGCCTCCGATGACAGCCACCTCTTCTGGTACCTCAACAACGGGATCACCATCACCTGCAAGGACTACGCCTACAACAAGGGGCATTCCAATCCGGTGATACGGATCGAAGACTTCCAGATCGTCAACGGCGCTCAAACTTCGCACTCACTGCTCGAGGCCTACAAGCGATCTCCGGAGGCATTCGATAACGTCGTGCTTATGGTCCGGGTCTATGCTACCGCCCGTGAGGATATCACGGAACGCGTCGCCGTGGCCACGAACAGTCAGGCTCGCATTCAGGCTCGTGACCTCAGAGCCAACCACCCAGTCTTGAAAAAACTCGAAATAGCATTCCACGATCAGGGTTACTTCTTCGAGCGCAAGCGGAACATGCACGCCGATCGCGACCCCAAACGTCGGCTGGACGCGTTGAAACTCGGGCAGATACTGCTCTCTCACCAACTGGGAGAGCCAGACCGGGCGAAAGCGGACTCCGACAAGATTTTCGGCGAACGTTTCGGCGCGATCTTTCACGAACACTATCTTATCGACGACCTGTGCCGTGTTGTTGAACTCTATCGATTGATCGAGGAGATGCGCGATGCATATGTCGCGAAACAACGCGACGCGATAGAGCCGACGGGCGAGCAGCAGTACCTCGTCTACGGCCACTGGTTTGTGCTGTACGCCGCCCGCCTGATCCTAACGCAGAAAAAAGCCCCGCTCCCTTCTGGAGACGACGCGCGGAAACTGGTCCTCGAGGCGCTTGCGCTGGTGGCAAACGCTTGCGCGACAGTAAAAAGCGCAGCTCAGTACCAGCTTTTCCGAAGCCCCAAGACGAAAGAACGTTTGATCGCAGAAATCGAAGGGCGGCAAATGAGCCTTTTCGATCTTTAGGCATTGACCGCGGTGATTGCACATGACGACCGCTTAGGCGTTTCGCAAGTCTCAATTTGGCATCACAAGACCGCATGACGTCGTCGCTTGTCCATCATTTGCGCAGCCCCCATTGGCGCAAAGCCGCATCGACTTCTCTTTCAATCACGTCCTTGTCCGCACCAGACAAGGCATCGTCGGCCGCCTTCCGAACCCACGACGGATCGCGAGTGTCGTAGCCCAATGGGTCATCCACAATTGTTGCGGGGTCGCTCCTCGAAACCGACGGTTCCGGTTGAGCCTCCGACGCCGTTTTTACCCGCTCACCGCCCAATCGTTGTTTGGATACCGAGATACGTCGCCCGAGTGGACGAAACCCGACCTCATCGAGACCAGACCCAAAAGAGCGGCCTTCAGCGCGTTGCTCCGTTCCCGGCTTCGACCTGATCGACCGGGCCGCTTGCCTCTTTCGGGATCGACGTTTTCTCGGCATGTCTATGTGCCATGCTGCGCGGAAGCTTTGCGAGGCTTACCGTCGGTCGACGGTGTCTTTCAACAATCTCCCGCACCTCGTCGCCGGTCAGCGATCTTGCTTCGACCAAGCGTCCGGCGATCTCGTCCAACGCGGCGCGTCGGCTTCGAACGATCTCCTTGGCTCGCTCGAACTCGTTGGCGATGACGTCATGCACCCGTTTCCGCAATCCGGGGTCGGTGGCGCGGAGTGCCTCGAGGCGGCTGGCAGCATTGTCCGCCACCATCAGCGTGTGTCCCATGCCAAGACCAGCCTCCAAGAGGGTTGCGGTTCTGGTCACGGTGTTCAGGTCGGCATTATGGGAACCTGCCGCGCCGTCGAAGAATGCCTCGAACACCACGGTTTCGGCAGCAATGCCTCCCAAAGTCACGGCGATATCGTCAAGGTATGCAGCTCTGGTCCTACGCATATGCCGCGGCATCGCGTAGATCGCCCCGCCGACCTGATTGCCGTTCCCAGGTATGGCGTAGCTGGCAATCTTGACGCTCACCAGTTCACCGAACCCGAGCTCAACGGCGACAATGGCGTGGCCGGCCTCGTGCACAGCAACGGAATGAAGGTAGTCGGCCGGAAGCTCGGGTGCCGGCGGCAATTCACCGACAATGTGCGCACCGGCGAAGTCTTCCCGTCGCCGTCGCGCCGATCGCTTTGCGAACCGCACGAGTTGCCCGATGTCGGCTCCGGAATAGCCCTCGGTCGCAAGCGTGACCTGCTCGGCTTGGTTCGGATCGAGGTCGATGCCGCTGTGATATCTCAGAATTGAATGCCTGGCATTTTCGTCAGGCAGCGTGACCTCAAAATGCTGACCGAGCCTGCCTGGCCGGCGGATTGCCGGGTCGAGGTGATCCGGGTTGTTGCACGCCGATACGACGATGACCCCTTTGCGCCGATTGAAGCCGTCCAGCAATTCAAGGAAGCCGGCGATTAAGCCGCGCATGTAGCCACGGTTGCGGTCAGTTGCGCTTCGGTCTCCGAAAGTGTCGACCTCATCGACGAAGAGTATCGCCGGAGCCTGTGCTTTGGCCTCGTCAAAAGAGGCGCGCATGGCTTTCAAGTGGTCATCGAGAGAGCCCGCCATCTGCCAAGCGGAAACAGAGCCGTAGATCAACGGAACGCCACAGGTCTTGGCCAGCGCACCGGCGAACATGGTTTTCCCCGAACCGGGCGGACCGTAAATCAGGGCTCCAGAGTCGACCTCCTGCCACTGGATACGTCCGGCCTTGTAGTCTGCCAAGTCGATCTCGAGGTCGCGCCCCCATTCGAGAAGCGGTCCGAACCCGTGCATTTCGTCAAGCGACGGCCCTTCGGGGTCTTCATTTGCGGCCATGGTTGAAGCACGGGGATACTGGCGTAGCCGCTCCATCGCGGAAACCGGCTGGCGGCGCGTTTGGAAAGCCTGATGTAGTCGAGACCATGTTTCCGATAACAGGATTTCGACGTCCCTGCCGGTCACAGGAATACCGAAACGCCGCAGCGCCGCCTCTGCTTGCCGTCTCGTCGGTGGCGCGACGCTCACCACGACATCCGCGAGAAGCCACGCTTCGGTGTCCAGCTCTCGGTCTGGCCCTGCGAAGAAAATCGCCTGGTCCTTTTTCAGGGCCACGACTTGATCCCTGTGGCGTTTTTCGTCCCAAGCGCTGATACACGGATTGTAGTCCCGCTCGTCCCAAAGCCCCATCAGAAAGACTTCAGCAGCCTGGGAATAAATCGGCAGGTAGCAGTCGTGCTCGACTTGCAGAATGGCGATGAACTTCGAGTTCTTGCGATTCCAGCGGCGAAGGGCCGCCGCGACGCCGCAATAGGCGAGGTAAATCGGCAGGGTCACGTAAGGATCGTCGTTTGGTTTCGACAGTTTCCAGGGGCAGCGAGACCGCTTGTCAGAACGTCTAGTCACCTGTCTGCCCTCCCAGGTCGATTACAAGGCCCGGATCGAAATCGGGGACCGGTTCATCCAGGTATCCTCGGGGGTTGCAGAGCACCCGGGTGTCCGCGATGGTGTAGTCGCTTCGATTGTGCAGATGGCCGTGTATCCAAGCGACCGGTTGGTACTTGGCGATATCGGGCTCGAGATTGGAGACGAAGCTCGGCGTCAGCGGAGCCCCTACAAATTCCGGAGCGAGAGACAGGACACTTGGCGCGTGATGCGTCACGACGACCGTGGGGCCGTTGGATGGCTCATCAAGAGTGGTCCGGATAAAGTGTTTGTCCATGTGATTGAAGCCGCTCGCATGGCCAGAGGTGAACCGCTGGAACGGCTCTTTCGAAGCTTTGATTTTGCGATAGTCGTTCAGTTCGTCCTGGGCGCAACGCATCGCCCACGACATGTTGCCGTAGAGGTTGAAGTCGCTCCATAGCGTCGCGCCAACAAAACGAAATCCTCCAAGTGTGATCGCGCGACGGCTCAATACATGGACGTTAGGGTAGCACTCCGACGCCGTGTCCAACGCCTCCTTCAGGCCCTCTAAGATAGAAGAGCGGTAGTACTCATGATTGCCGGGGACCAGAATTACCGGCATCGAGCGCGACACATGGTCTCCCAAGTATCGGACGCTCCTGGCAGGCCCTCCGTCGCAAATGTCCCCGGCGCAAATGCAGACGTCGGCCTCGGGAACCTTTAACGGAACGGGCTTTTCGTAAAACTCGGTGTGGAGATCGGAGAAAATCCAAGCTTTCATCGTTTGCCCCGTTGCGTCAGTGCCAGGGAGTTGAGCGATCGGGTGTACCCAGCCGGTACCAGCGGGAAAACGAG
The DNA here is from genome assembly GCF_014852425.1 of Ensifer sp. ENS09. Taxonomy (NCBI): domain Bacteria; kingdom Pseudomonadati; phylum Pseudomonadota; class Alphaproteobacteria; order Hyphomicrobiales; family Rhizobiaceae; genus Ensifer; species Ensifer sp. ENS09. The sequence continues at coordinate 2,319 of NZ_JACVBP010000009.1, read as the reverse complement.
CGAGCGAGACCCCGTTCAGGATCGAAATAGAAGAGCTCGCTTGTTCGCGCAGTTTTCCTGTCTGCGATCGTAGGATGACCGCTCGTACGTCCTATGAGGCAGGGCACGGGTCGCGCAGCGAGAAACCAAGAATTTATATCGACAACATCGACCGAGCTGGCCCGGCTGACGTCTGGCGTCTGTATATCGTCGGCAAGTCGATGAAGGTGGTCTGCTAGCGCCTCACGGGTCATTCCAAACCAATTCTTAGACGAATCGTTCACATTTTCTCCAATCGTGTTCCTCATGGGCATCCCGTATGCCCTTTTCCTTCCGCCTCCAGGGCACGCGAAGTCGTTTGCCGGATTTGATCGGCATCGAAATCTCCTATTCGGATGTCGGTAGTCTTTAGCGTTCTCGGAGTGGTGAAATCCCCGGTATCGCGTCTATTGGCTCGTGGGACCCCAGCCTGGACCAGCGTGACAGCGTGCGGGCTAAACGACGGTCGGGATCGACGTGGTAGACTTCGCTCGTGAAAGCGCGCCGCCCGTCGTCGATCTTGGGATGGCCGACGGCCTGGCCCACGAGACATGGCGACGCCCGAGTTGTGAAAGACCAAGAACCCAGAACAGCCATCGGACGCTCTGGCACCCGTCCGCTCGCCGCGGCATCAAGATCGTCCGCCCGACCGCGCAGACGTCCGATTGTGGATGCCGTTGTCGACCTGTTCCATTCAGCCATTATGGCTGCCCCACTCGGCGCGCCACGGGGAGACTTCGCGGCCCTCTCGGCCCGGTATTCCGCTCTCGTTTTCCTCCGACGAAAGAGGGAGAAGAAACTCCGGACTTCGTTCGAGATCGATGACCATTCCTCCGGCGGTGCAGCCGTCGCCGATTGCCGCTGCATATGGGACGCCGTCAAAACCCCTCGGATTCGCCATCACAGTCGTGCCTCCAATCAAATAGGGCCGTCCGGCCCAGAGGCCGCCGTGTATCCACAGGTCCGGTCGCGATTTGAGGATGAGGCGCTCGAGCGATGACGCGTAGGTGGGCGCGAGTGGATCGTTCAAATACCCGTGCGGCATTGACTGAAGCGAGGGCGCGTGATGGCTCACAACCACGCTTGTCGACCCTTGAAAGCGCGCAAGCTGCTGCTCGATGAAGAGCCTTGCCTTCTCATGCAGGCGTATGGACTGCCGCGGGCTGAACCGCTTCCGCGCCTCACCCGACGACGTCTTTATTTCGATGTAGTCTTTCGAACGTCGGGCGTGGACGATGGCCTCGCGTTGGTCGCCGAAGACGCCAAGGTCAGACCAGAGGGTCGCGCCAACGAACATGATCCCGTCCAACATCAAGGTCTGCTCTTGCAGCAGATGAAGTCCCGGGTAACGCTCCGCCTCATCACGAGCGTCGTCCATGACCTCGGGCATCGATCGTCCCTTGTAGTCGCAGGTGCCGGGAACGAATATCACCGGCATCTTCGGGCAGATGGAGCGTCCGAGAAGCCTGACGCCGGCCGCCATGCCGGCGGTGCTGATATTGCCCGGACAAATGCAGACATCGGCTTGCGGGATCGGGTATCCGTCGAGGCTCGATACGGCGGGGTGCAGATGGAGATCGGAGAATACCCATGCTCTCATGATCGTTTCCTATCGTTCCGGGACCGCATTGTATCACGCCAAGCCGCGAGCGCGCCCGTTGATTCGGCCTCACCGCACGAGGACAAACTACGCCGTTTTTGTCTTTTTTCAAGACATTTCTGGCATAAAAAACGCCTTATTTGACAACTGGTTCTTATACCGGTCCATGAGCGGAATGACGTCGGTTCTTACGCCCGCATTATGCAAAGCAGCACGGATGATGCTCGGTTGGACGCAGCATGATCTGGCGGCCAAATCCGGGGTCACTGTACGGACCGTCGCCAGGTTCGAGGGGGGGCTGGACGAGCGATCGGCCAAGGCCAGGGACGCCTTCTACCGCGCGTTCGTGGAATGTGATATACAGTTCATCGCGGCGAACGGCGAAACGCCGGAACTCGACGGGGTGGGATTGCGATGGAAGCCACGACTTCCCCACAGCGGCATAAAGATACTCTGATACGGCTGGAGGCGGCCCGCCTCTGCGGTGACGATCCGGTGACGACGTGGGTCCGGGCCCTCAACCGCTGGCCCGCAGCGGTCGACACGATATCCTCATGTTTTCGTTGAAAAATTGTTTGGTTGCGGGGGCAGGATTTGAACCTGCGGCCTTCAGGTTATGAGCCTGACGAGCTACCGGGCTGCTCCACCCCGCGCCATCGCGGTAAATCCCTTTGGGATTTATCCGCTCATTGCGGGTTTTG
>NZ_JACVBP010000008.1:0-267988 GCF_014852425.1 Ensifer sp. ENS09 | reverse complement strand
CCATCACCCGCACTTGGCCTACCCTCTGCATCCCCGGCCAGCGCCGGGCAGGCCAAGCGCTGATCTACATCACCAGGGGGTCAAAATTGGATGCCGATAAGGGGTGAATTTTGGACGCTGATTGACACTCCAGCGGCATCTCTTCGACCAAACGCTGGCTCAACGGAAAATGGAAGTGGAGCGAGACTGCGTGAGCGAACAAAAAGTCGGCTAAAGATGACGCTTATAGCTGACAGGGCTTGGGGACATGAAGGCGAGATCCGCCAAAGCGCTCAGCTTTGACTACCACCTATCAGAACCGCACGTCGATCCTCGCCTTGAAACCGTGTTCCTGCGCATCGGTCGCGATCTGACCATTGTAGGAAAGTCCTAGTCTGGCGCCCGGGCGGATCTCGAAATCGAGACCGGCCTCGATAAACGCGGCATCCTCGGCAATCGGGGTGCCTGCAACCGCGAATGCGTCGCCGCCTGAGAAGATCTGCGTCGATTGAGGCACCGTGTCCCCGAAGGCGTGTCGCCAGCCGAGCGTGCCGTGCGCTCTTGCTTTCGACGTATTCAAGCCCAGGTCCGTCGCGGCGCGCAGTCCGATCGTGGTGAAGGTCGTTTGCGTTGACTGGGCGCCCGCCGCCAGTGCGGCCGCACCGCCATCTTCGCTGAAAGCCCCTGCCCGCAGATTGACAAAGGCAAGGCCGGCGAATGGTTCGAAGTAGCCGGCGGCAGTATCAATCCGGTATCCGGCTTCGCCAAAGGCCTGGAAAGTGTGGGCATCATAGGCGGCGGCCAGACGATCGGAAAAGCCGTTGAAAGCGACGGAACGATTGGTTCCGATGTCGTGCCGAGTATAAGCCAATCCGCCCGTCAGCCGGAGAGCATCCCATCGGCCGCCACCATAAAGCCCGAAATGATAATCGTCGCTCGAGCCGGGGGACGACCTGTCGCCCGAAGCGAAGTAGGTGTGGCTGTAGCCCGTCAGCAGTCCGACCCGCACGTCAGGAGAGAAGAACGTGCCGTCGATACCGGCGAGAAAACCTCTGATCGAGCGGTCAAGCGTTGCGGCGTTGCCGTCACCGTCAGTCGTGCCCCAGGCGCCGTAGGCGTGGCCCCACACCATCAATCCCTCGCCATCGACCGACGTGGCGTGCAGCCTATCTGACCTGTAGGCCATGGTTTGCACGGAGGTCGGAGCCCCGGAGAATGCGGCCTGCAGGCGTTCGTTGACGGAATCGCGCACGAAGTGGCTCTCCTCGATCAGCGCAGTCTTGGCCGATGCATGGATCTCGCCGGAAAGCGCGTCGAACGCTTTGCCGATCAGTCCCTCGTCGTCAGGCAGAATGGCGACCGCGCCGTAAACCTCCGAGTCGAGACCGAGGCTATCGACGGCTCCCGCGGTCGCCCTCTGGTTCCGCGTCCTCACCTTGTCGACGAAGTCGATGTCGTTGCGTGTCAGTTCGAGATAAACGTTGTTCGCGTCATAGCCAAGCTCGGGCACCAAGAACGCGTAGTCGGAGACGACATCGCTGGACCTGCCGTCGACGCCGCCGTCGACCGTCAGGATGACGTACGTGGAGAATGGCCGGTAGCTCCCGGTCGTGCCGAGATGGGCGACGGTGGCACCGTTCAGATATGCTGTTCCGGTGGTGTGAATGAGGTCGCTGTCGTGTTGGTTTTCACGCGGAACTGAGCCGGTTTTTCCACCGAGAAGTGAGCCACCTCTAAGTATGGTTTTCTGATCAGGGTTTGGTCAATGGGTTGGTCTTTTCTCCCCTCTTCTGTGCCGCGGCGGCCGAGCTGGCCTTGAAGCGGAAGCTGTCATTTCCGGTTTCGAGGATATGGCAACGGTGGGTCAGGCGATCGAGCAGAGCGGTGGTCATCTTGGCATCGCCGAAGACCGTGGCCCATTCGCTAAAGCTGAGGTTGGTGGTGATGATGACGCTGGTGCGCTCGTAGAGCTTGCTCAGCAGGTGGAAGAGCAGCACTCCGCCTGACACGCTGAACGGAAGATATCCGAGTTCATCCAGGATCAACAGATCGAGACGAACCAGCGTCTCGGCGATCTGGCCTGCCTTGCCCTTCGCCTTCTCCTGCTCGAGCGCATTGACCAATTCGATGGTCGAGAAGAAGCGGACCTTTCGGCGGTGATGCTCGATAGCCTGGACGCCGAGAGCGGTCGCGACGTGTGTTTTGCCTGTGCCCGGCCCGCCGACGAGGACAATGTTATGCGCTCCGTCCATGAACTCGCATCGGTGCAGTTGGCGCACCGTCGCTTCGTTGATCTCGCTGGCGGCGAAGTCGTATCCGGAGATGTCCTTGTAGGCAGGGAAGCGCGCAGCCTTCATGTGATAGGCGATCGAGCGAACCTCACGTTCGGCCATTTCGGCTTTCAACAACTGGGACACGATCGGCACGGCCGCATCAAAAGCTGGAGCACCTTGCTCGATCAGTTCCGTGACCGCTTGGGCCATGCCATACATCTTCAGGCTCCGGAGCATGATGACGACGGCGGCACTTGCGGGATCATGACGCATGGCGACCTCCCACGATCCGGACACGCAGACCATCATAGCGTTCGACGTTGGCCTTGGGTTCGCGCAACAAGGCCAGCGCCTGTGGTGTGTCGATGTCGGGACCGTCAGTCGTCTTGCCGTCGATCAGCCGATGCAGCGGGTTCAGCACATGCGTCTTGGTCGCGACGCCTTGATCCAGCGCCAGTTCCACAGCTCTGACGACGACCTGTTCGTCGTGATGAAGCACAAGAGCGAGGATGTCGGCCATCTCGCGGTCACCGCCAGGGCGGCGAAGCATCTGGTCCTGCAGTTGCCGAAAGGCCACCGGTAATTCCAGGAAGGGTGCACCATTGCGCAGAGCACCGGGCTTGCGCTGGATGACGGCAAGGTAATGCCGCCAGTCGTAAATCGTTCGTTGTGGCTTGTCGTGGCTGCGTTCTATGATCCGCGGATGTTCGCAGAGGATATTGCCCTCGGCTGCAACGACCAGTCGCTCGGGATAAATCCGCAGGCTGACGGGCCGGTTCGCAAAAGACGCAGGCACGCTGTAGCGATTACGCTCGAAGGTGATCAGGCATGTCGGCGAGACGCGCTTGCTCTGCTCGACGAAGCCGTCAAAAGCGATAGGCAATGCCATCAATGCTGCCCGCTCATCAGCCCAAACATCCGCGATCGCACCGGACAAAGTGCCATACGGCGTCTCCCGCCACAGGTCCTGGCAATGCTGTTCCAGCCCGGTATTCAACGCCAGCAAATCCGGAAAGTCTGGCATCTGCTGCCACAGCCGCGGTCGGGCATCCTGGACATTCTTCTCGACTTGGCCCTTCCCCCAGCCCGCAGCGGGATTGCAGAACTCAGGCGCAAAGACGTAGTGGTTCGTCATCGCGAGGAACCGGATATTGACCTGTCGCTCCTTGCCGCGGCCGACGCGATCGACTGCTGTCTTCATGTTATCGTAGATGCCCGCGAGCAGGGACGCCGCCGAACACACGCAAGCCGTGCCAATGGGCGTCAAAGACCATCTCGTGCGTTTGCAGCAGGTAGGCTCTGACCAGAAAAGCCCGACTGTGCGATAGCTTGATGTGTGCCACCTGAAGCTTTGTGCGTTCGCCGCCGATCACGGCATAGTCCTCACTCCAATCGAATTGGAATGCTTCGCCTGGGCGGAATGACAGCGGTACGAATATGCCACGGCCCGTCGTCTGTTGCTCACGTTGCCGATCAGCTCGCCACTCGCGGGCGAAAGCGGCTACCCGGCCATAGGAGGCGGTAAAGCCGAGAGCCACCAGGTCGGCATGTGCCTGCTTCAGTGTTCGGCGCTGCTTGCGCGACTTTCCGGCCTCTGTCTTCAGCCAGGCCGCCAGTTTGTCGGCAAATGGATCAAGCTTGCTCGGCCGTTCCGGTACCGTAAACGTCGGCTCGATCGTGCCCGCGTTCAAATACTGTGCGATCGTGTTACGCGACAGCCCGGTGCGCCGGTTGATCTCGCGGATCGACTGCTTCTCGCGTAGCGCCATCCGACGGATGATGTTTAAAAGTCCCATGTGGATCACTCCGTTGCCCGTCGCTCTCCGCGTTGGGGGAAGGTTCACATGGCTCAATTCTCAATGGAAATTATGCGCCTAACCGGCTCAGTTCTGCGTGGAAACCAACAGCCAGACACCTCGAACAGCTAATAAAGCCTCGCATAGAAATCGAACGTGAAATCCGGCTATTAATGGCCGACCAAACTGACAACGAGAGACCTGCGGCGCTTGGTGCGATGCTTGCCGAACTCCAACGCCTCGGGCTTGCGCCGAAAACCGCGGACCAATTTCGAGGCGCCCTTCACGCGATGAACAGAGCTGCGCATGGTCTGGACGTCGCTCCCGGGGACGCGTCTGAAGCGACCGAGGTTGCAACTGCCTTCCTCGCTGAGCTTCAAGCCATTCGCAACGGCCGACTCTCCTGATTGGCAGACGCCCGCAGAGTCGGCGCGGTCTGCCTCAAGATTTCCCGAAGATACATTATGCGATCTGCTTGGCCCAGACCGTGAACATACGCGCAACGAGCCTTTGCTAGGGTTGGTCTGCCCTTCGGCTTGACGGTTGCTTCACGGGAGTTCGGCGCAAGATGCTAGCGAACCCCGTAATTGCCGTCCCGTCTTTTCGGGGACGTCATGCGATGCGCCATTTTGCAGAAATTGCCGGAACAAATCGCTTTTAAGAACTACGCGGGGTCGCCCGATGTCTTTGGCTGCGCGCTAGCCCGACAAAACGACGCTTCACCTCTTCGAACAGGGCCGGAGGCAACGGGCCGTGGTAGCCGCTTTCCGTGTCGAGCGGTCGGACGTCCGGCCCTGGCCAGGCAAAGCGGTTGCTTTCCGTCACAACAATCCAGGAGCGTTCGTCATCCAACCCCAATCGACGCTTTGTCGCCGGCGGAATCTCGACGGCATTTGCCGGGTCGGAAGGTGGCGTATGCGTGATCGGAAGGACCCGGACCACCGGCGTTCCATCTTCCAAGGTGGCAACGACGGCAAGAACGAGCGCTGGGCGATCCTTGTCCCCTTCTTCTCGTCCTTCCAAATGCTGCCAGTGCCAGAGATAGGAATAGCGGAAGACCCAGCCGACCTTCGGCTCAGCCGGCAGCATTCTTGTCCTTCGTCAATTCGGCATTGAGATGGTCAAGTCCGGGATCCATCGTGGATTTTTCGACTGCGGCGAGCTCGTCGGCATCCAACGCGCTCGTCAGCTCGACTTGGCGCTCGCGCCGCATCAATCGAAGGTAGTCCTCATAGGCGATCAAAACCGTGCGCGGTCGGCCGTTCTTAGTGATAATCAACGGCTCGCGCACGGCCGCGTCCTGATAGGCTCCAAAATTCTTGGAGACCGCAGCGGCGGTTACGGTGGATGTCATCATGCACCTCCATTTTCCGTAAAATACGTACTTTACGGAAACATACAAGATGCCAACGTCACCAAGAGCTTGAATCGGCCCGAAAGAAAGCAGCGCGGTCGGCCCGATTGGTTGACGGTTCGAGTCCTGCCGGGCCCACCATATCAGCATGCTGGTCGCCAAACGGCCGTTGCTTGACGCAGCACCTGGATAACGAATGTTCAACGCAGCCAAAAGAAGCTTATCAGTTATAGCGGCTCCCCCGAGCCTCGCTTCACGACGTAGGAGACCGCCTCGTTCAGCGATAACTTTGATGTCACTTGCGACAAGGACGTACGACACGCCCCCGGGGGCGGCCGCTCTATTGCAGGTTTTAGGATTTGCGCGAAAAGACGCCTCGCCGTTATGAACGCACCCCGATGCCCTCAACGACGATACGGATGATGTGTCTGATGTCATCCTCGGTGAACTGGCCTGCAGCGAGGGCTGAAAGCATCGCCTGCCCATAGAGTCCAAGAAGAACCAGCGCCATGAAATTGGGGTCGTCATCCATGCGAATGACACCCTGCCGCTGGCCGAGCATCAGAATATCTCTGACAAGCCGTTGGAATGATGGTCGATCGGGGGGCGCTTCAAGGGATGGCCGTCCAGCCGGGGCAAGCGCCAGCTTAGCAAGCGAGGGGTTCGCCAAGCACCAGCGCGCGTTGTCGAAAAAGGCGCCTTCGAGCAAGGGAATCACGTCGTCGCCGGCCTCTATCCGATCGCGATAGGGCGCGTCGTTCGCTGCCATACGAGCGATGAGCTTCGCGGCGATTTCGTCTTTCGACGCGAACAGATTGTAGACCGTCTTGCGGGTCAGGCCCGCCCGTATCGCGATTTCCTCAAAGGAAGTGGCAGCAAATCCCTTTTCCCGAAACGCCGCGTCGGCAGCATCGAGGATGAGGGATCGGGAACGTTCCGTTCGCTGGAGCGATCAGGCGACGTTTGCGGCGGCCTTCCACTAGACGCTGGTTCCTGCCTCCGACACTGAAAAGCGAGGCAACCCGATAAACGTCTATAGCGCTACAGAAAACATAAGAAGATTCGATATTTTTATTGAGAAGAACAAATCCCACAGGCGTGCTCCACTGGACTTGTTGTGCGTTGAGCGCGAACAGGTCAGTGCGGCGCTTGCGACATAAGCGACAGCGACACCTCCCGCGACATAGAAGGTTCGAAATCGCCTGGCGGAGCGCGGCGGGACGCAGGGCTCAAGGCTTTGCATCGCGTTGACAACGGTGCGAGATTTCGAGGCAAGCTACTGGGCCTTGACCTACTGCGCCAGTCCGATGTCCTTTGGCGGGTATTTCTTGAACGTCGCCGCATGCGCTTTCATCTCTGCGCCAAGTGACGCAAGCCATGCGTTCATGCGGTGTCCGACCGGATATTGCTCCTTCGGGTCGATGTAGAGATTGAATACCCAGGGGGCGAGCCCGACGTCGGTGATGGTGGACATGTCGATATCCAGCCATTGCGATTTGGTTTCCACCACCTTGGTCATGATCTTGTATTCGTACATGCGCATGGCCATGAAGTTCTGTTCGTTCCAGATGTAGATCTTCTCACGCTTCGAGTGGCCACCGTCGGCGAGCAGGAAGGACGTCTGGTCGATGCCGTCGATGTAGCGGTCGGTTGGGATCTTGTCCAAAGCGCCACCGAGATCGAGGGATGTGTTGAAGAGGTCCATCAGATCGAACAATTCGTCGCTCTGTCGACCGGGGCTGATCATGCCGCGCCAGTAGGCAATGCCGGGCACGCGGACGCCGCCTTCCCAGGCGGATCCCTTCGCCCCCCGGAACGGCGTCGTGCCACTATCTGGCCAGCTATCCATCTGGGGGCCGTTGTCCGACGTGATAAAGATGAACGTATTATCGAGCACCCCGGCATCGTCCAGCGCCTTCACCATCTCACCGATATAGCCGTCGACCTCGACGACCGCGTCCTTGTAGGGATATTTGCTGTCACTCTTGCCTTCGAACTCCCTGGAAGCGAAGTTGTCGGCGTGGACCTTCATGAAGGCATGTTCCAGGAAAAACGGCTTGTTGCCCTTGGCCAATTCCCTGATCTTCGCGACGCTGAACTCCTTAAGCGTGTGGTCGGCCTCGGCAATGTCGTCAAGACTTTCCATTTTCTGTGCGACGGTCGTTTCTCCGCCCTTGAAGCCGTGGATCAGAGCTTCGCTGGCTCCAGTGTCGCGGAACATCTGCATCCGTTCGGGGTTCAGCACCAGATCTGGATAGCGACGTTTATCCAGGGCTTTCGACAGTTCCTGCGAGGCTGGGTAGAAGCCATAGAATTCATCAAACCCGATCTCATGCGGACGCATGCCCTCGACATCCCCGACATGCCACTTCCCGCAAAGCACGGTCGCATAGCCAACCTCGCCCAGGAGCTTCGGAAGCGAGGTTTCCTCGCCCCACGGGTTCTTGGTAATCTTGTCTCCCGCGAGAATTGGCCGGGTCAGTCCCGTACGCACCGGCAGGCGTCCAGTGAGGATCGCGGAGCGGGTCGGCGTGCAGGTCGGCTGTGAATACGCGGAGGTCAGCATCAAGCCTTCGCGCGCGAGCCTGTCCATGTTGGGCGTCGCCGCACCGACGGCTGCTCCGCCACCATAAACGCCGGGGTCACCCCATCCCATGTCATCGATCAGGAACCAGACAATGTTGGGCTTTCTACCAATTCTCTTCTGCAATTCGGCTAATTTCTCGGCTGCAGTTCTGTCCTGATCAGGAAAGGAAAGCGCAGGCTCCATCGTTTCGCTGGTCCGGACCGCCTTGCTCAGCACGGACTGGGCAAGGGCCGGACCCAGCAGACTGAGTGCAAAAACGCCGCTTGCAAGTGTTCTATAGAAAGACATTTTATCCTCCGTGGGCTTACACCCGCTCGTCAACGTTTTATCGACACGAAACTCGGTGCCGAGGCACTCCCATCACTTCAGGTGGACTTTCACTGCATCGATCTTGCCGTCGAACTTGAAGGGCCGTCGCTCGGCGTAGACGTGTGAGACCGGAGAACCGAGATCTGTGCCGACATCGAAAGTTTCCGATGCGGTGAATGCAGCGGGCACCGTCCGAGCTACCGTCGTGCGGGCAACCGCTTTGCCGTCGACCTTCAGGACGACATCCGCGGACGACAACGGCCTGGGGCTCTGCAGCGTCGTATCGATCTCGATCAGGTGCTTGCCGGGCGGCAGCCTGTCGGGGCTACGGGCCCGATAGTTCTCGATGATCATCATGTTGTATTCGTAAACAAGATGTCCGTCATCCATGTAGACGACAAGCCCGCCGCTTGCCCCGCCGAGCGCGTAGAGGACGCCGTTGGCGTTCTCGCGGAAGTCTGCGTCCACCATGACGACACTGCTCTCCCGGCCAAGACCCGGCGCCGTAAACTCGGGCATGCGGATCGTGTCGGCGTCGAAACTCCAGTTCGTATAGGGAGTCTTGATGCGGTCTTCCGGATGCAGCCGAAGCCAGTTGCCTGCACCGATCGGAAAGACCTTGTTGTCTTTGGCCACCTCAAGAAAACGCGCCTTCATGGCGGCGAGTCGATCCTTCTCGATCGCCGCAAGGTCGTCAGCCTGTGAAAAGTCCTTGGCGAGATTATAGAGTGCCCAGGTGTCCCTATCCGGATCCCAATCCTTGTTGAACGGCTGGGAAGCCTGCCACGGAACGAACGGGCCGAATACCGAGGCGATCCAGCCGCCTTCATAGAGCGCCCGGCTGCCGTTGTTCTCGAAGTACTGCTCGGTTTTGGTGTCGGCGGCAGCTGCATCGTTGAAGCTGTAGACCATGCTCACGCCGTCGATCGGGTCCTGCTTCTGACCGTTGACCTCCAGCGGTGGCGTGATGCCGAGGACATCGTAGATCGTCGGCGCAATATCGTTGACATGATGGAACTGTGAGCGGGGCCGTTTGTCAGGCCCGATCTTCGACGGCCATGAGACCACGAGCGGATTGCGCGTGCCCCCGAAGTAGGAGGCGACGAGCTTGGTCGCCTGGAACGGCGTCGATCCCGCCCATGCCCAGCCGGCGTGGTACATATTGTCCATATCGCGACCGCCGAGCGCCTTGATGCCTCCGAGTTTGTCCATCGCCCTCAGATGCTGGTCGATCGTATTCGGGATGCCGTTCTGCGCCAGGAGTTCGCTGATCGTCCCGGCTTGGCCTTCGGCGCTCGATCCGTTGTCACCGAATATGTAGAAAATCAGCGTGTTGTCGCGTAGGCCGAGTTTGTCGATCTCGTCGACGACGCGCCCGGCCTCAAAGTCTGCGTGCTCGGTGAACCCTGCGAAGACCTCCATCAGCCGGGTCTGGAACGGTCGCTCGCTTTCGTGAATACTGTCCCATGCCGCCAGACTCTCTGGCCGTGGCGTCAGCTTCGTATCGGCCGGGATCCAGCCCAAGGCCTTCTGGCGGGCGAAGACCTCTTCACGCAACTTATCCCATCCTCCGTCGAACTTGCCTTTGTATCGATCGGCCCACTCCGGAAAGATGTGATGGGGGCCATGCGAGGCACCGGGCGCCCAATACATCAGGAATGGCTTGTCGGGTGAGTAGGCCTGATGCTTGTGGAGCCAGGTGATGGCATGGTCGGCGAGATCGGTCGTAAGGTGGTACTTCGGGTCGTTCGGCGGCTCGACCAGCGAGGTGTTCTCCACCAGCCGTGGCTCCCATTGCGACGTCTCTCCGGCTAGAAACCCGTAGAAATACTCGAAACCGTAGCCCGTCGGCCAACGATCGAACGGACCCATGGCTGTGGTTTCGGTTGCGGGCGTGTTGTGCCACTTGCCAAAGGCCGCTGTGTTGTAGCCATAGTTCTTCAGCACCTCAGCGACGGTCGCCGAGGTCTTCGGGATAACGCCGACATAGCCCTCCCAATCGAGCGCACGTTCCGCGATCGTACCGGAACCGACCCTGTGGGCATTGCGTCCGGTCAGAAGCGCAGCACGGGAAGGCGAGCATATCGCCGTCGTGTGGAAGGCGTTGTAGGAAATGCCCTCGGCAGCCAATCGCGACAATGTCGGCGTATGCACAAAGCCGCCGAAGGTGTCGGCGACCCCGAAGCCGACATCATCCATGAGCACGATGAGAATGTTCGGCGCATTGGCAGGAAGATGTCGCTCTTCCACCCGGCGCTGGTGAACGGAATCCTTCAACGTCGGCCCGGCGACGCTCTTGGACGGCGTTGGTTGAAATGGCAGCACGGAACCGCCGTCGGCGGCCGTCGCCGTTTGGCAGAGCCCGCCCAAAATTGACAGAAATCCGGCGACAACCAATGAAACGGCGCCGGTCGGTGGCACTATGTTTGTCCACATGCCGATATCCTCCCCGTTTGGCCCGCGACGGTAGCCTATCACCGTTGCCGGTCTCGACTTGACGGGACGCTATTGTTGACTCTGCTGAATGCGGTTCAACTGCGCCTGGATGCCTTCGATGGTCTTGCCGAAATTGCCGCTGAGGGGCGTCTGGCGCGGCGGGAACTGTTTGAATGTTTCCATATGCTGGGCGACGATGCCGATGATCGGCGTCAGAACCCACGTTTTGTGTTCCTCGAACTGACGGCCGACATCCCCCAACTGACGCTCGAACGGATCCATCAGGATGTTGGTAATCAGCGGACGGCTAAGGTTTTGCAGCGGATCGTCCCAGCGTTCGCCGGACTTGACTGAGAACGAGATCTTGTACTGCTTGTAGCGGATCGCCGTCAGCGTGGTCTCGTCGTAATAGAACTCGAAATTCCGTGCCGACCTGTCGGTCTTGCCAGCAAATAAGGCGGTCTGATCGTATCCATCGAGATGCAGCTTGTAGCTCCTCCCGTTATAGGTCGCACCCGCCTTCAGTTTTTCGACGACGTCTTTGTCTCCGGCCGCGGCTGCAAGCGTTGGCATTAAGTCCGTCATGTCGACGATTTCCGAACTGACCCGACCGCCAGGAGCGCCCGGCCAACGAATGATCGCCGGCACGCGAACGCCGCCTTCCCAGGTGGTACCTTTGTCGCCCTTGAATGGCGACGTGCCGCCTTGCGGCCACATGTACTGATAGGCCCCGTTGTCGGTTGTGTAGACAACGATGGTGTTCTTCGCCAGGCCCGTCGCATCAAGCCTGTCCAGGAGCTCACCGACCTGGGCGTCGTGCTCGGCGAGCCCATTGCCGTAGGTGTCGTCGATGCCGGCGCGAGACAGTTTGCGCGATTCGTCCTTGAGATGGATGAAGACGTGCTGTCTGGTCGAGTTGTGCCACAGGAAGAAAGGTCTACCGTCCTTGGCGCGCTGATCGAGATAGGTCAGAGACTTGGCGACGACCTCCTCGTCGAAGGTTTCCATACGTTTGACCGATAGCGGTCCCTCGTCTTTGACCTCGCCGCCAGCAGTGCAGGAGACGATCCCGCGCGGATCGAACTTCTTGCGGAATTGCGTATCTGAGGGGCGGTCCGGATCCTCAAGGTCTTCGTTGGCATTGAGGTGATAGAGATTGCCCCAGTATTCGTCGAAGCCATGATTGCAAGGCAGGTGCTCGTTGAGGTCGCCGAGATGGTTCTTCCCGAACTGGGCTGTTGCGTACCCTTCGGTCTTGAGGATTTCCGCAAGCGTGATGTCTTCCTTCTGCAATCCGATCGGCGATCCCGGTGTTCCGACCGTCGTGAGACCTGTACGCACTGGCAGCTGCCCCGTGATGAAGGCTGCCCTGCCTGCCGTGCAGCTCGGCTGCGCATAGAATGACGTCAGCCGCAGGCCCTCCTTGGCAAGACGGTCGATATTGGGCGTTGCGGCCCCCATGATGTCGCCGCCGTAGGACGATACGTTCATGTAGCCGATGTCGTCACCAAGGATGACAACAATGTTGGGTTTGGCCTCGGCGGCTTGCATCGGGAGGCTATACAGGGACGCGGCTGCAGCGGAGACCAGCAGGCCGCGCCAAACTTTGGACCGCTTGTTCACGGCGTGTTTCCGATCAACGATCGTTTGGCCTCCCTACGCGCAGAGGCCCTCATCGCATGCATGATCTCGTATTGAGCAGGTAGGATGCTCCGTTCAGAGGATGACTGGAGGCGGAACGGAACAGTCGAAGATGCTATGTATCGTTGTCCGACAGTGACGCAAATCTACTTTAAAGACTACTTAAATAGCACACTCAGACACACGGGTCGAGGAAGTCGATTCCGGTGCCCAGGTCGGCTACCGAGGGCGACCTCACGCGGGCCGCGGCTTCCCGGACGTTCAAACCGGCCGCCAGATGCTGACGGGCTCTGGCAAGCTCTGTGTTGTCACCTCCTTCGATAAAGCCCCAGGTTTGGGTCTACTTTACGAGCAATGAAGCAGGTTCCGTCCCTGAGCATCCACTGCGACACAACGGCCAACTTGCGACCGATCCGCATGTCGGCTCCTATGCCGCGGCTACAATTCCGGTTTTGCACCGTCCACTTGCTTGGCGTGTCAGCCTTCGAGCGCCTCAGCGACTTCATCACGGCTGTGCATAGTCGTCAGTCCGCGGCGTATATGGTCGATATGCTCGCGCATGAGGCGCGCGCCCTCCTCGAAGGCGCCATGCTCGCATAGACGCAGAAGCTCCGCATGTTCGGCGACCGCCCGTCCTCGATCACCTCGGATGGTCGATAGCTGTATCCGGGTGTACCGGTCGCATTCGACGAGCAGGCTCTGCACTGTCAGGAATACACGCGGACTGCGTGCGTGCTTATAGAGTGTGAGATGGAACTCGGTGTTCAGTTCGTTCCAGACATCAATATCGAGCTCATCGATAGACGCGGCGTAGCGCCTCTGTATCTGGTGAAGCGCCTTCAAGTCGTCTCTCGTTAGCCGCGGAACTGACCGCTTGAACAAAAACGGTTCAAGGAGAAGCCGCATGTTGAACAGCTCTTCGATTTCATCGGGCGTAAGCTGAACAACGATCGCCCCCCGGTGGGGCAAGATCTTCAGCAGTCCCTCGCTTTCAAGTTGGACTAGGGCCTCACGGATGGGGATGCGGCTCATCCCGAGGTCCTCCGCCAAGCCATCCTGACGCAGCTGAAAGCCTGGGGGATAGTCGCCCGCCAGGATGCGATTGCGAATTTCCTCGGCCGCGGCAGACGCCATCGTCTTGTGCTTGAGGCCCT
This sequence comes from Ensifer sp. ENS09, assembly GCF_014852425.1. Taxonomy (NCBI): domain Bacteria; kingdom Pseudomonadati; phylum Pseudomonadota; class Alphaproteobacteria; order Hyphomicrobiales; family Rhizobiaceae; genus Ensifer; species Ensifer sp. ENS09. The sequence goes on along the minus strand of NZ_JACVBP010000008.1, from coordinate 254,459 downwards.
TTGCGGCTGTAGCCATGGCATCGATCCTAACCAACTCGTGATCCTTCGTACCGGGGTTCGAAATTTTAAACAACATTCGCCCCTGACCTTCTTCCTGCTTTCCCTTGTCACGTTTCCTTGCCTTCAAGCGGACGCTGACTTGAATGCCGTTAAATTATATTTTATACAATATACAACATCAAGGAGTTTCAGGTGAAGATAATCGGCATCGACGTCTACAAATACGAAGTGGGCTACGCCCACGGCACTTACGTTATGTCTGGCAACCGCGTAGCCGCGGCCGAGGATGGCACGGTCGTGCGCATCCGCACGGACGAAGGGCTCATCGGCTGGGGCGAAATCACAACACTCGGAAAGGTTTATCTCCCGACATTCCCGCAGGGGATTCGCACTGCCTTGAAAGATCTCGGAGAAGCACTCGTCGGCGCCGATCCAACCAATATCGGCAACGTAGCGCGTATTATGAATAGCACGCTGATGGGCCAGGAATTCGCGAAGAGCCCACTCGATATCGCCTGCTGGGATATCTTCGGCAAATCATTGAACCGACCGATTTCGGCGCTCATTGGCGGCGTTCAGAATGAGCGGTTCCCAATCTACGAAGCGGTCCCGCTGGATCGCCCCGAGGCGATGGCTGAGTTTATTCGCGAACGTCGACAAGCAGGGATTAATCGCTTCCAGTTGAAGGTCGGCAATAATCCGTTCGACGACATAGCGCGTACGCGGGCAAGCGTTGAAGCCGGTGATTTGGAAACTGTCATCGTGGCCGATTCAAACGGCGGTTGGTCGCTCGCGTCCGCTAAGCTTGCGCTGCAGGGGCTGAGCGGTCTTCCTGTGTATGTGGAACAACCCTGCCGCAGCACGATTGACTGCATTCTTGCCCACCGCGGATCATCGATCCCGCTGGTGCTTGACGAGTCCATCGTCAATCACGACGAAGTCTACCGTGCAAAATTTGAGGCCAATGCCGTATCCGTCAACCTTAAGTTCGGCAAGCTCGGCGGGCTGACCAATGTCGTAAAGGCCCGTGACTTGCTTCAGGAGTTGAACATGGCGGTGTCCGTCGAGGACATGTGGGGCGGCGACATCATTACCGCGGCGACATCGCACGTCGCGGCCACCACTCGCCCGGAGTCCCTCCTTATGACACCGTTTTTCAACGACTGGACCGACGGCCATCTAGCGAACCGTACACCCCGTTCCAACGCGGGCTTCGGATCTGCTCCGACAGCGCCGGGTCTCGGCATCGAGATCGATGCGGCGAGGTTGGGCAAGCCTTTGTTCACGGTTGGCGCAAAATAATGGCGCCCAGCCGCCGGGATCGGGCTTGCGTGTGCAAGAGCTCACCGACGAGTTCGCTCGGCGCCGCATCGATCCAATCGGGTGCTTCAACCTAGTGCAGCAGGCGAGCAAACTGCTATCGCCGTCGTCGCTGTAGTGCCGGCAGGAACCGCCATTGCCGCCTGCACAATCAATGCGTCGCGAAACTCTATCGATAATATTCACGGCAGAAAGTTCGCAAACTGAGCAATTATAGGGCCGCTTCCTCGCAAGCCTGACAGCATTCCCGGAGACTCACCCTTGCATCGTGCAAGCAGACTTCTAAGATTAACTGGCTGTAGGGTTTGGAGCGGGCGGCTGCATGGACACAGGTAAGCGGCTAGCGGTCTCGACCGCTGCCACATCAATCGTGGCGGCCATGTTTGCGGCGCTCGTCGTCCTACTCTTCTTGTGGGTCTACGAGAGCTATCGCTCTTCGATTCTTCGAACCGAGGAGCGTGCCGCGGCCGCATCAAAGATTGTGGCGACCAATGCAAGCTGGATCAATGCGTTGGCTGTTCAGGCCCTTCGGCGAATTGACGACACGCTGGGCCCCACGCTTGGGCTCGCGTCTGACGAAGTGGCAGACATCAATCTGGCGGTGTCAGACCTGCCTGGGCAGGTTCAGGCTTACGTCGTTGATCGCAACGGCCGGACGTTGTTCTCAACAGACCCCAATATTAGGCCGATCGACATTCGGGATCGGCCATACTTCTCCGCACTTGCAACTGGCCAAAAATCCTACGTCTCGGGCCTGCTCGTAAGCCGGCTGAACCATCACCAAATTTTCGTTTTCAGCAAGCGCCTGGAACGGAATGGCGTCTTCGCCGGAGCTGCAATGGTTTCCTTCGAAGGCAGATTGCTCAAGGAAGTTTGGGAGGCGGTTTCGCTCGGGGAGAACTCCACTGTCAGCATGATACGAAACGATGGCGAACTGGTCGCAAGATACCCGGCTGCCGACGGTCCACTGAACATGAGCAAGTACGTTCTGTTCACGGAGTACTTGCCTTCGTCTCCGACGGGCACGTATTTTGCTACGTCGCCTGCCGACGGCGTTCGTCGAGTTGTGGCTTATCGTCGTGTGGATGGGACGGATCTCATCGCGGTCGCCTCTGAAGACTATGGGGCCGGTTTGGCGCCGTTTTGGAGTGACCTTTCCATCGCGCTGGCTGTTCTGGCGCTGGCCGCGATCGCTTCGATTGCTGCGGGGGGGTGGATTCATCACCTGGTCCGGCGCGATGTCACGAAGTCCGCGCATCTGCAAGCAGCTTTGGCCGACAATCAGCTCTTGCTGCGCGAAATCCACCATCGTGTGAAGAACAATTTCCAGGGCATTCAAAGCATAATTCGGATGCAACAACTTCCGCCTGACGCCCAGAAGGCGCTGTTTGACCGTATTGGTGCGATGATTGCGGTGCACGAACAGATCTACGAACATGACCAGTTTGATGCCGTGTCTGCCGGCGATCTCATACCGTCCGTAGTAGACAAACTTGTCGCGGCTTATGGCGACAACGTTTCGGTCCATTATGACATTGGTGACTTCAAACTGACGCCGGAGCAAGCCACGGCAATCGCGCTGCTTGTGAACGAGGTTGTGACAAACAGCCTCAAATATGCCTATCCCGACAGCTGCCCCGGACATATCGAGATCTCTTTCCAATCGGGCGAGGATCGCGCATCTCTAACGATTGTAGACAATGGTGTGGGTTTCGATCCGTCCACGGCGCGCAAAGGGATGGGTAGCCGTCTGATTCGTGGTGTCATGAGCCAACTTCACGGTACATACGAATACAAGAGATCCAGCGGGACAACTTTCAATGCGACCGTGAAGCTTCAATAGGCGACCCAGCTTCGCCTAAAGGCAACAGCGTGCCTATCGGTTGATCGACCGCGGCCACGCTTGTAGCCCCTTGCGGAAACATTGAAGATAGCGCAAAAGCATTGACGAACATATCGTGAACATCTAAAGTCGCGTTATGACATCCATGGCACTTCGAAAGAAGCTGGCGATCCTTGCGGACGCAGCGAAGTACGACGCTTCTTGTGCTTCTAGCGGCGGCGAGCGGCGAGATTCACGAAAAGGCGGCGTGGGATCTTCCGGTGGCAGCGGCATTTGCCACGCCTACACACCCGACGGGCGATGCATATCGCTTTTAAAGATCCTTATGACGAACTTCTGTATCTTCGACTGTGCCTATTGCATCAATCGCGTCAGTTCCAACGTCGAACGTGCGCGGTTCTCCGTCGAGGAAGTCGTTTCGCTGACACTCGAGTTTTACCGGCGCAATTACATCGAGGGGCTGTTTCTATCTTCCGGCATCATCCGCTCACCCGATCAGACCATGGCCGATATGGTTCGCATCGCTCGAACGCTCAGAGAAGTCCACGGCTTTAAGGGATACATCCACCTCAAGACTATTCCCGACGCTCAACCCGAACTGATACGCGACGCGGGTCTTTGGGCAGACCGTTTGTCGATCAATGTCGAGCTCCCAAAGGACACGAGCGTAAGACAGCTCGCTCCTGAAAAGCGGCCGGAGACCATTCGCGCCGCCATGGCGCAGGTGCGGCTCGAGGGCGAAGCTGCGCGAGACAAGACCCACACCGGTCGCAAACCAAGACGCTTCGCGCCTGCCGGCCAAAGCACGCAGATGATAGTTGGCGCCGATGGCGCCGATGATACCGTCATCCTCTCCTGCGCAACCCGGCTATACAGCGGCTACCATCTGCGGCGCGTCTACTATTCGGCGTTCTCTCCAATTCCGGATGCTTCCGCAGCGCTTCCCCTGGTCCGTCCCCCACTTGTGCGCGAGCACAGGCTGTATCAAGCCGATTGGCTGCTGCGATTTTACGGGTTCACGGCAGACGAAATCGCAACTGGCACACAAGGGGGATACCTAGATCTTGAGCTCGATCCGAAGACAGCCTGGGCATTGCGAAATCGGGAATTTTTCCCGGTCGACGTCAATACCGCTTCGCGCGATGTCCTTCTGCGCGTGCCGGGCTTCGGCACGCGGGTCGTCGACCGCATCATCACCGCGCGGCGCAATCATCGCCTTCGCGTCGAGGATCTCGCGCGAATGGGAGCGCTTACCCGCAAGGCAAGGCCCTTCATCGCTCTTGCGGGCTGGAGCCCGGGCGCTTTGACCGATAGCAGCGATCTTCGAGCGCGCCTTGTTCCTGCGCCGCAACAACTACAGCTCCTATGACCTACTGGGTCTCACTTGCCGCGCAGGGAACATTTGATGCCTGGCGCGACGCTGCAAGGCGGGCTATCAGCCACCGGATCGCTCCGGAAGAGATCGACTGGCATGGTTGTGGAGGGTTGTTCGACACGACACCCCTGCCCGAACGTCCCGGCGTTCACGCGACGCGGGTTCCACAGGCCTTCATGAACCTGGCAAAGTCGGTAATCTGGCATTCGGCATCTGAACGCCTGCCGCTGCTTTACCGCGCCCTTTGGCGCCTCGACAGAGGCGAAGGTGAACCGCTTTCGCCTGCGGACCCGCTCGGCCGTAAACTGTTGCTGATGCAGAAATCCGTCGATCGGGACATTCACAAGATGCACGCTTTCGTCCGGTTCCGGGAAGCGCCGGTGCAGGCCTCCCGTCGTCGCTTTGCAGCTTGGTTCGAGCCGACGCACAACACTCTGGAGCCGGGAAGCTTCTTTTTTACACGCCGCTTCGGTGACATGGATTGGGTGATCGCGACGCCACGCCTGACCGCCCGATTTGTTGGCGGCGCGCTGAGCTTTGGTCCCGGTGGCACAAAACCCGACCTGCCAGAAGATGCAGCAGAAAGTCTTTGGGCGACTTATTTCAGCAACATCTTCAACCCTGCTCGGATCAAGCTCAACGCGATGCGATCGGAGATGCCTAAGAAATATTGGCACAATCTGCCCGAAACGCGCCTGATCCCGCAAATGCTCGCCGACGCGGAAGCGCGCGTTCAGAAAATGCACGAGGCCGGCGTCTCCACACCGCGACTGGGCGCAGCCCCGGTTTCACAGCGCTATCGGTCTGCAATGCCGCAGCCACCAAAGCGGATCGATACATTGGAGGACGCTGCCAAAGCCGCGGCGCAATGTCGTGAATGCCGTCTTTGCGAAAAGGCGACGCAGACCGTCTGGGGCGAAGGGGCCGCAGACGCCGCGCTGATGATGGTAGGGGAACAGCCCGGAGACAGGGAAGACATCGAAGGCCGTACGTTCGCCGGCCCGGCCGGGCTATTGTTGCGGGAGTTGCTTGCTGACGCTGGGATGGATGCGCGAAAGTTGTGGCTGACGAACGCCGTCAAGCACTTCAAATTTAGCCCTCGTGGCAAGCGGCGCTTGCACCGCAATCCGGATCGCGGCGAAATTGCTCACTGTCGGTTCTGGCTAGGATTGGAACTCGCTTTAATCAAACCGAAGCTTACGGTGGCGCTGGGCGCCTCGGCGGCCTTTGCACTCACGGGTGACGACCGGTCCATGGCGGAACGCCGCGGCAAGGTGGAACCGGGCATACACGGCGGACCGGTCCTGATTACATGGCATCCGTCCTATATTCTGCGCGCGCGCGATCCAGCGACGGCCACGATCGCCCGAAGGGACCTCGCACGCGACGTGGCAAATGCCCTGGCACTGAGCCGCAATGTCCACGAAGAATGTGCAAAAAGCTCCAAGGAGCAAGGATAAGGCCAGCGCGACCCGAGCGGCAACCTTCAAACGAAGCAAGCTGTTCATGTTGCCAGCGCCATCAATCGCAATCCAACGGCTTCATGCACCGGGTGAAACGTTGTCAACAAGTTACTTCGTTGAGGGCGGCCAACAAAAAACCGAAAAAACCCCGCCGAAGCGGGGTTGAGCGTTACCAGGTCTGACGCCGATACCAATCGTCGATATCTTTGGTTCTGTGATCCTTGGCATAGCCGTAACGTTCCTGGATCTTGCCTTCGAGCTGATCGCACTTGCCATCGATCACGTCAAGATCATCGTCAGTGTGCCGTCCCCACTGTTCTTTGATCTTGCCTTTGACCTGCTTCCAGTTGCCTTCAACAGGCAAGTGCGTCAAACCGCAGCATAGTGAGTTTTCGGCCGGATTCGGACTGTCAGTAGACGACCCTAATAGTGATGCCAGGCAGCGGCCGTGTCTCGACTGGATTATAATACTGCCCATCGCTTGGCGCATATTTCCCTGCACGACCCGGATGTCATCGATGGAGCGCGAGTTCTGCCACAATTGAGATGATCCAGGCTCCAGCAACCGTCATTTCGAATGAACGCGTGTACTCGAGTGACAAAGTGGCCTCAAGGCGCTGCTGCAGGCTAAAAATCTTCAGCTCCCCGTAAAGTCCTGTTATCGCTTGCGCAGCATGCTCGGGCATGACGCAGACAAGATCGGTCTCAAGGAGAGTAGCAGCAACCGCTGCGTAACTCGTTGTCTTGAAGGCGATGCGTCGATGCAGCCCTCGGCGAGCCATGACCGTATCCAGGTAGTGGTGCGAAATCGGCCAGGCCTGGGCGTAGATCTGGTCTAGAGTCGCGAGTGCCTCCAACCCAATCGCTTTCTCGCGCTCTAGAGGTCCGTTCGGGCCCTGAACGACGACCAGCTCATCATGCCAGAGGGTCCTGGAGTTTAGTGCTTCGATGGGCGGCGTATGTCCTCCGATGGATAAGACCAGGTCTACCTCTCCCGCGATTAGATCCTTTTCATAGCTGCGGCGCTCGAACGGCAGGATCTCCAGAGTCCACGCGGGTGCCGCTGCGCGCAATTTCTTTGTGATCAGGGGTGCGAGCGAAAGCTCAACGGCTCCCGGCATCGCAATTCTCAAGTCTCGTGCCTGTGACTGAGGGTTGCACTCAAAGTCAGTGTGAGCCGAGGGAGTTCGGAGCGCGCCGTGTACTGAGTTGAGCAGAGGTCTGATCTGCCTCAGGACCACCCGGCAGCGCTCTGTTGGGACGAGCTTGTTGCCAGATCGGATAAAGAGCACATCGCCGAGATCTCGCCGCAGCCGAGCAAGCGCATGGCTGACGGCCGATGGCGTGACGTGCAACCTCGTGGCAGCGTTCTGGACACTTCGCTCTCGCTCTAGGAAATCAAGCGTCTTCAGGAGATTGAGGTCAAACCGGCCCAGTTCCATCGTGAATCCTGCTCATGCGATCCTGAATACTCATCACTGGATTCAGGTTTGGTTCAGCCGTACCAGCCAGATCGCACACGGTCAAACATGGGACCATTGATTCAAATGAACAGAAAACTTCTCTCCCTATTCGGTGTCATTTCTCTCGTGTATTTCACGTGCTTTAGTTCGCTGCGATATCTGCATGCGGAGACTGTGTTTCTGGATCGCCACGAGCACTCAAGTCAGCTCCACGGCACGAAGGTCCAATTTCTGGCCCGGGACCTGGAAAGTGGCATCGACTATGTCCTAGCCGATAGCGATCTGACCACTCGCCACTCTCCCTTCTCGACCTTCAAGATACCAAACATGCTGATTGCGCTGGAGACGGGTGTGTCGACCTCGCCGGACCACTGGCGGGATTGGGATCCGGTGAAACGTCCGGCCGAGGAGTTCTGGCCTGATGTATGGAAGCAGGGCCAGACGCTTGAACAAGCATTTGCGCGCTCCGCGGTCTGGTATTTTCGGGATCTCGCGCTCGAAATCGGGACTGAGGCCTATCGCGATTACTTGACCTCATGGGCCTACGGTAATTCCGAAGTGCCTGAAGGATCCGATCACTTCTGGCTCGGCGACATATTGAAGATCTCAACGCGGGAGCAGGTCGACTTTCTTGAGAAGCTTGTCTCAGGCGAACTGGGTGTTTCGCGAGCAAACCTGGATTCTCTGGAGCGGGCAAGCTTTCAGGGCTCCCAAGCATCAATCAGCCTTCATGGGAAGACAGGCACAGGTCCCGACCAGGGCGGCGCCTGGGAAGGGCGGTTCTCGGGCTGGTATGTCGGCTATCTGAGACGAACTGAGAAGAGACCGGTCGTCTTTGCCCTGCATGTTTCAGCACCGTCATTCTCCGCCTTGAGCAGCTTTCGCAAGGCATTCTCATTGACGCTGCTTCAGGACGCCGGCCTCATCACGAGTGTCCAATTCGAACCATGATCGGGCAAGCCCGTCGATCTCAGCTCCACTCGCTTGCTGCGGAGATAATTGAGGCGGCATTGCTCACGGTGTGCGCTCGCCCTCACGTCTGGCAGGAGCATGATCCAGTCAGTGATACGCGGAGAAATCCATGACATCTTTTGCCGTTGCCACCTTGCGGAACGTTACCCTGAACGAAGACGCCGTCACCTATCTCGAAAGGATTGATGAGACACTGAAGCCCTATGAAGGACGGTTCATCATCCACGGCGGTGAGAAGCACGTGAAAGAAGGGGCACCAGATTTCGACCTGATCGTCTTGAGGTTGACGAACCTCAAGAATGCCGAGGCCTGGTACAGGTCCGCAGACTATCAGGCGATCCTCGGTCTACGTGTGGCCAATTCGCAAGGGGAGGTTTTCCTGATTGACGGTGTCCCGGCCGATCCTAAAGCAACCGACATTCTGACGCGGTGAGCCATGCCTAACATCGATATCCTGCTCGCGTTCGTGGTTGCCGTCCTCATCCTGTCGGTAACGCCGGGTCCGGATTTTGCACTGGTTGTCAGCAGGGCGATCGGGCATGGGAAAGCATCGGCTTTGCTCACAGTCTGTGGCTTTGCCTTGGCGGGCCTTATCCAGGTTCCGCTTGTTGCCATGGGAATAGGCTCCCTGATGGATGCATACCCGATGCTCTTCGATGTCATCAGAGTATTAGGCGGCGCCTACCTTGTTTGGCGTGGTGTTAGTCTGCTTCGCCGTCGGCACTCGCCTCACACGGATCAGGCCGCACAAATCGGGGTCATTCCCGCACATGCAGTGCGCGACGGATTTATCGCTTCACTGACGAATCCCAAGGGCCTTATGTTTATGACTGCTTTGCTGCCGCAGTTCGTTGATGCTGAGGCTGGAAATCACCAGATCCAGCTTCTTGCGCTCGGCTTAATCATGAAGCTGACCGCCTTCTTGGCGGAAGCTGTTATCGCATTGGCAGCTAGCGCCGTCTCACGCGACCTGCGGCGATACCCGAAGCTAGTTGTGATGCAGGAGAGGTTCTCCGCAACAATCATGATCGGGTTGGGGCTTCAACTCGCCTTTCGTCGGTAACATTTGTTGGCGGAGAACGACCGTTGGGCTCGAGATCTAATGTTATTCGGAGAGATGCATGGACCTGCTGACATTCGATCGCGCCACGTCCGAACTGAGATCACTCGGTGTTTCCGACGGGGATACGGTGATGGTACACGCCTCCCTGCGGAGGATTGGGCCAGTGGAGGACGGGCCTATGACCATTGCCCGTGCATTGCAAACGGCGGTTGGGCCGTCCGGGACCGTCACCGCCTACGTGTCCTGGGCGTATTCTCCCTATGAGCGTACGCTCGGCGGTCAGCGTATGCCGGCTTGCGAGGAGCGCGACTGGCCGCAGTTCGAACGGCTTTCGCCCGCGTATCCTGGCTTCGGCGCCATGAATTCGTTTCTGCTGTCGCTGGACGAAGTCAGGCGCAGTGCGCATCCGGACGCTTCGATTCTCGCTGTTGGATCAAAGGCAGACTGGATCGTTGAACCCCACGCACTTGGCACAGGCTATGGACCCGGATCGCCGATCGCGAGGATCATCGAGCTTGATGCGAAGGTCCTCCTTCTCGGAGCGCCGCTCGATGCAGTCACGGTTCTTCATTATGCAGAAGCTGTTGCGCGTATTCCCGAGAAGCGGTGGGTCACGTACTGGGCTCCACAAGCGGGAACCGACGGGTCGACGCGGTGGGTTGAGGTCATTGAACCTGACTCCAACGGAATCGTCGAAGTATTTGCATCCGAAGAAGGACCGGACGCCATCGAGACGATTGCCGCGACCTTCATTGCTGAACGAAGAGCAATCCAACAGCCCTTCGGCCAGGCGACGGGTCTGTGCTTCTCAGCCCGGGATATTGTCGAGTTCGGCGTCGCCTACCTCGAGACTTACATGAGAGCTCGCTGAGGGATCTGAAGGGCAGGCAGCAGTCCGAAGGTCATGAAGCGTCAGCAGAACCAATCATCGCGAACTGAAACTCACCGTGGGGCCGGCTTGAATATCGGGCGCTTACTCCAGGCTCGATGATTTAGGGTGTTTCTATAACCGATGAGATAGACTGACTTCATATAGCTGGCGTTGAATGGATCAAACATGGAGTATGGAACCTGCGCATCGATTGATGCAATGTCGAGATGGATGCCTGATCGCTGCGCGAAGTTGTAGAGCGCGATTAAGCCCTGCTTCGTCTGTGACTTCAGGAGGGATGCTGTAGGCTCGCCCCATCATCGGCAGGGCTCTCGCTCGGGACATTGAAAATTCGGGGATCAGGGCGTTGTTGACGATCACGTAGATTTGCAGGTTCTGACCGTGCGCATGGCTGTTGGGGGCAACGAGCAAGTGTTCGGGAAGAGTAAAAAACTGCGCCGAACTGCCTCCGTCGGAATGAAGCTCTTCGATCTCCTTTCCATCAACGATTGTCTTAATTGATACAGGCGGAAATATCCCCGGAACGCTTGCAGATGCGACCAGTATTTGGCGCACCAAGGGCAGAGCGTCTGAGCGGCCGCTGTTCGCAATTGCACCAATATTCCATACGACAGCGCGTTGTGTATCAATATTTGTGGTCATTACGAGGAGACGCCGCCCGTCACGATGTTCGCGTGCGATACGATGCAGGATTTCGCTTGTGATGTTCTCCTGTACCGCGTCACGCAAGGCGCTCCCCTGCAGGAGGCCGGGAGAGAAAATACCTGCGCCTTTCCATTCGATGTCAATCAGACCTCTGGTTTTGTCCGACAGATAAAGGCGCCTGAGCTGCTCGTCATACTCAGGCCCGAGGAAAGCAAGGGGTGCAATCAGCGCTCCCGTGCTTACTCCCGTCACCACCGTGAAATTAGGTCGGGTTCCAAGTTCGCTCCATGCGGATAGGATCCCTACCGCGAAGGCTCCCCCGGAACCGCCGCCTGACATGGCAAGCATAGTCGGCCTGCCTCTCGGGACGACCGGCTTCCAAGGGTCATAAGCTGAAGCCGGTGGCCGCGGATCGTCAACGTGGGCTCGGATGTTCTCAAATCCTGAAATCTGAGCGCGCGCAGCTTCCGACGCGCTGTACATCGGACGTTGCAGCGGCGCGCATCCGCTTGAAAATACCGCCACGAGGATCGACACGCTGACGAATACGACCCGAAGATGCATGCCTACAAATTTTCGGGCACACCCCTCTCGATTTGAGAGCTTCATCAATCACTCCGTTGGAGAAGGCAACCGCGCAGCGTTGCAGGCGGAGCGGAGGAGAATCTTGTGAGACAGATCAGCCTTACCGCTTCCGTCCTTCCGGATCGGTCGAGGGAAGTTTTGCCGCCGCCAACGCAGCGCCTACGGCAGCGACGCCGACTGCCAGGCCGATCCAAACGCCGTACAGTTTATGACCTAGGATGAAACCGCCGATCAGCGGCGAGGCGATGTCCGTCAAGGCACCCAGTGACTGGGCGGATCCCATGACGACCCCCTGACGGTTACCCGGCACATGGACGGACAAGGCCGCAAGATAGGTTGGCTTGGCCATCGCATCGCCTGTGCTCACGCACACCACAGCCAAGGCTAGAAGCGGCACGGTTGTGGCAAGGCTTGCGATCAGAAACCCGGTGCAGACCAAGCCGAAGATCAGGATGATCAGATTGCGTTCGGAGAAGCGCCGGCCAAGCCAACCCAGAAGTAGGAGCTGGACCAGGATGTTGATCACTCCATCCGCCGCGACGATGTAGCTGAGGTGCTGCGGGCCAAAAGCCTGTCCGTTCCAGATAAACGTCTCTGCGAGAAAGATCGGCATTTGCGAGCTATAAATGCCGTAGGCAAGAAAATGGCATAACATCACAACGACAAGTATGCGGATAACCGGAGAGAAAATGATGGCGCGAAACGAGATCTTCTCGCGCTGATAGTTTCCGGGCTGAGGAAGGACGGCTTGATCTCGCTTCAATGCAAACAACGTCAGGCCAATGGCGCCTACTGAGAGAAAAAGGGCTGCAAAGATCGGCATCGTCAGCGAAGTATCCGATAGGAGCCCTGACAGGCCGGCCCCACTGATACCGCCCAAGCCCACGCCGCCGGTCAAAATGCCAAGCGCCTGCCTGCGATCCTCAGGAGCGGTGTGGTCAGCGACATAGCCCGCGACAGCCGAGAAATTACCGCCCGTTAGACCGAAGAGCGCGCGCGCGGCCAATACCACGAGCATATTTGGAGCCGTTGCGAGCAGAAGGAGACTTGCAGCTGCCATAACTTGGCTTGCGAGCAGAATGCGCTTCCTCCCAAACCGATCCGACAGCTGGCCGAGGGTTGGCGCGGCCACGAACTGAGTGAATGCTTCCGTCGCGATAACGAGGCCGAATATGAGCGGAGTTGCCCCCATGTCCCTCAGGTAGAACGGCAAGATGGGTAGGACCGACGCCATACCAGCAGAATAAATGCAAACAATCAGGAAGAGCGGCGCCAAGATTTGCCTGTTCCGGCGCATACTGGAGGCCGGTTTAGAATATGCAGCTTCGGTCATGCCCACGTCGCCCCTTGCGTAAGGTCGAAAACAGTCCGTGATGTGCTGTCGTCCTTGGGCCATGCCCTGTCGAAATCCGCGAATGGGACCTTCCTGAAATTGATGTCGAGATTACCTGGGGTTGTGGCACGCAGCACGTCGCCAGTGAGTTCAACCAGCTTTTCGACAGTTACGCTGCCAATGCCGCAGCCCATCAGCTCGATCGCTGATGCTCTCAACAATGCCCCAGGCAAATCGATCTGCGAGCCCGAGACCGATCCCACCTGAACGAATCGAAGCGGCCGCCCGTTGCAGCCAGCTTTTGCGGCGGCCGACAAAAGGCACTCCGCGCTCTTGCCCCACAGATAATCGATTACGATATCGACGCCTTCTTCGAATTCGTCAACCAAACGGCGTTCGAGCGATGCCGGGTCAGTGCCAAGCTGGATGGCCGTAACGGCGCCAACATGCTTTATTTCTCCAAGGGCGATCGGATTTCTTCCAGTTGCAATGATCTTGCCGGCTCCGAGCCATTTGGCAACCTGCACTGCGAGTCGCCCGGCGGTCCCGGTCGCTCCATTGATCAAAACCGTTTCACCCGGCTGCAGGTGGGCGCGCGCTGTCAGCGCCGCCCACGATGACACTCCCGGATTGGCAACGGCGGCTGCGGTGAAGTCGTCGAGATCGTCCGGAATCGGGACGCAAAAGCGAGGCGCGGAGACAACGAATTCAGCCATGCTCCCGAAGGGCGACCGGGGAAGACCGAAGTATACACGCCGCCCATCGTCCAGCCTGCCGACGCCATCGATGCCTACGACAAACGGAAGGACTTCGTTGGCGCTGTAGTGGGCACCGGAGACGCGCGCCTTTGTGACACGGCTGATCGCGGCTGCGGTGACTTTGATCCAGTTCTCGCCAAAGAAGGGGATGGGCGGCGCAATCTCCCCTAAGGCAGGTTCGCACCCAATGACCGAGACGATCGCCGCCTTCATTGGCAGTCCTCCTGGAACGAGGACAGGCCGACATTTGCCAAATAACCATCGATCTCGTCGGTTCGGTCCGTGTCGAAGACCGCGCCGATATATCCGTCCGGGCGGATCAGCAGGCAATCTCCAGGCATCAATGAGTATGCATCCTTGAAATGCTGCCACTCGTCATGAAACTCGCCATCTTTCCCAACACGGTGAATGTGCAAGCCTGGGCATGACTTGAAGGTGGCCCTTGAAGCTTCGTATGCCAGCAAAGTCCAATGGGGACCTTTCAGCAACTCAAAGAGGCGTGTGACCTGCCCTCCCGCGCCACGCATCGGAGCGTCCGGAGCGCGCGCGCCGGCGGGAAGAGCGCCTTGGCTCGCGGTAAAATTCAGCGACAACTCGGATTCCGGATAGCCGATATCGAGCTGACGCACGTCCCGTCCGCGTAGCATTTCTCCTTGTTTTTGTGCGTCAAGCAGCCGATTTGCCAGACCGAGCATCGCAGCGGCGACGGGTCGCCTCTCAGCCTCGTAGCTGTCGAGCAAGTGATCTGGTGCACCGCGCACGACGGCAGATAGCTTCCAACCCAGATTGTACGCGTCCTGCACACTGGTGTTCAGACCTTGGCCTCCAGTTGGTGGATGCACATGAGCGGCATCGCCGATCAGGAATGTGCGGCCCGTTCTGTAGCGGTCGGCTAGGCGAGCGTTCATTTCATAGTCTGAGGCCCAGTGAACAGCGTGCACGATGATGTCGCTTAAACCTGTCCGCTCCGAAACGAACCGCGTCAGTCCCTCCGCAGTGAGTCCCACGTCCTCGTCTCTCGCGACAGGTGCCTGTATCTGGAACAGATCTGTACCGGCGAGCGGGCCGATCCAAACCTGCAAGCGCATGTCGCCGCTCCTGGCAAAGCGGTGGGCGACCTCACGAGAAAGCCCAGAGAGTTCGACGTCCGCAACGACAGCCCGAGCGTCAAGCGTGCTACCGGGAAAACCGGTACCAAGAAAACGTCGCACGAAGCTTTTCCCGCCATCGGCGCCTATCAACCAACGTACTCGGACGATTTCTTCACAGTCGCCGCCAGCAATTCGCGCAGTCACACCTCCTTGGTCCTGCTCGAAACCCTTCAGTTCCCGGCCGAACTCAACCCGGCCACCAAGCTCCGCAAGACGCGACCGTAAAATCTGTTCGGTCACAAACTGCGGAACCATAAGGGCCAAGTGGTAGGGCTCTGCCGGCGTGGGTTGGATGATCTCGCCCATGTCGGCATCTACGTAGCGTCCATCGTCTTGATGGGTGCGCTGACGGGGATAAAGTCCACCCGCGGCCACTGCCTTGTCGAGAACGCCGAGGTCTTCGAAAATTTCCTGTGTTCTGGGCTGAATTCCTTTGCCGCGCGATCCGCGAAATGGCGCTTCCACTCGATCGACTAATCGAAAGGAAATCCCGCGCCGCGCGAGATCGATAGCAAGCGACAGGCCAGCCGCCCCCGCTCCGCAGATGAGTACATCCGCAGCGAAATCATTTGTCATCTCTGCCTCCATGTGTGTATTATGCACATAAATGGAGTGGAGCTCGATGTCAACAAAGAATGTGCAAAATACACACACCTCCGCGATGATGCGCGATCTTCATGGCGCCCTGATCGAGATTGTCAGCGCAATGAACCGTCCCCAGCGCGACGACGAACTCGTGCGTGAAGCCGGGATATCATTGGACCGGGCGCTGTTTCGCCTTCTTGTCGCCATTGAACGATTGGGGCCGATCGGTGTCGTTGATCTGGCTGAGCGCATAGGACTGGATTACACGACTGTCAGTCGTCAGGTCGCCAAGCTTGATGGCCTGGGTCTTGTCGAACGCAAGGGCAGCGTCTCCGATCGACGCGTTCGCGAAGCTGTCATAACGCCTGAGGGAAAGCGCATGACGGACAAGATCGACGCCGCTCGTGAGCGAATGAGCCAGGCGATCTTCGAAAAATGGGAGGAGAAGGATGTCGCCGACCTCGTGCGGCTGATGGGCCGGTTCGCCGAAGCGTTTAGACATGGTGAGAAGGTATGATCGCCACATGTGCATGTCTTTCGCGAGCCTTTTCTTTTTCAAGGTTCAGAACGACATCGTCGGATCGCCGGATGAAATAGTTCGCGACCTTCTTCGCATCCGACTTAACCGTAAGACGCAACACCATTTGCCCGAAGGACAGGGCGCCGGCTACCAAGCGCTGGACCCTCGCGACGACGCCGGAGCCCTACCCGGCCAAGCGGCCTCATGGCATCTGCTCTAGCTCGAATTGACAGCCACTAAATCTTGACGCGAGCGGCGCAATGCCTTGAGGCCTCTTCGAGGAAAGCGGCGGCCTCACCGGATCCGCGAAGCACCGTCGCACAGGAGCGGGCCCGTCAGCTCGGCATTTCGAATGCTGAAGCAGTGCGGCGGGTGGGCCTCGATGAGCGTCGCTACGCCCACTACGCGTCCGGCCGCAGAGAACCGTATCTGTCGACGCTCGTGAGGATTGCCGACGCTTTAGGGGCATCCCCAAATTGGTTGCTGGGTGTCGCGCTCAAGACGACACTTGATCAGCACCTTGCCGCACTCATCGAACGGTTCTCAAATGCCGCGAACGGGATGACGAAGCGAGAGGTAGAATTTTGCGTCATTCAGGCTGAAGCTATCGTTGCTGCGAAAGCGCGTTGCTAACAGATTCCAGTGGATCCATGGCCCTTATCAACCAAAGACAGCGACTCCTGATTTGACGACGATGCCGACGTCCGGACTTCTGCGCAATTGACGTCCGGTCGCGGCGCGAAAGATTTGCAGCAATTGCAGCGCCGGCGGCATTCGCGACCACATGGTTTGCATCCTTGCTGTCTTTGGTTGATAAAAGCAGGATACATTATGCGGTCCCAGACGCACATAACGGAAACAATCACGGCACATTCGTCGGGTCACCCTGTAGCGTTTCTGGTGGAGCCTGTAGCTCAATGGATAGAGCCGTCGGCTCAATCGATTGGTTGCGGGTTCGTGTCCTGTCGGGCCACCTATTTCGCCATTTCACCTTGAAATGCTCGCTGACATTTTGAAAGGAAATTGGCACTGGCGGTTCGATAACCCGATCCCTGCGAATAACGCAGGAGCTCTGCAAATACCTTTCTGCAGACTATTTTTTCTGAACTTTCACGTTGCCGTTCAAGAGACACGTCCGGTGCGCCAACTTCAGCTACCCCCCGTGTTGCGCGGTTCCTGGACATGAATTGGTTCACCGCGTGACACTGAGGTGCGCACCTGACCGGCAGTGGCCGAATACAACATCATCACGCTCGCGCTTGTGCCCCCCAAGCGGTCGTTGACGACGCGCTCTTTTGGCTGAACGCGTGCGCGACCCGCTCGCAGACGGGATTGCTCCTCGTTCAAGTTCGCGCGACTGGCAAGACCCTACCCTCGAACACCGTCCCCCAGACAGCGATGTCCTTGATCTTTGCGGCATCGACAGTCAGCGGGTTGTCGTCGAGGATGCTGAAATTGGCGAGCTTGCCCGGGACGATGCTGCCGATGTCGTTTTCCATGCGCAGGGAGTGGGCGGCACCGAGCGTGACGCCCTTGAGCGCGCCGAGCCGGGTCGCGCGCTGGTCCGGTGCCGCGACGCGCCCGGACGCGGTGGTGCGGTTCACCGCGCAATGCATCAGGAACAGCGGCTGGCCGGGTGCCATCGGCATGTCCGAGTGAAGCGAGAAGGGCACCTCTGCCCGTTCCATGTCTCCCAGACGCACCATGTTGTCGGCCCGCTCCGGACCGAGACCATCCTTCGTATAGGCGTCCGCCAGCGCCCGCACGTAATAGGGGTTGGCGCTGACGACCACGCCGAGCCGCTTCATGCGCTCGACCTGATCCTTCTGCGAGACTGCCAGGTGAATGGCGACCGTGCGGTGATCGTAGCGCGGATGGCGGCGCATATTGGTCTCGACGGTGTCGAGGACCATGTCGAGTCCGGCGTCTCCGTTGACGTGGACGTGGATCTGGTAGCCGGCGTCCCAGTAGATCTTGAAGGCCCGTGCGAAGAAGTCCGGATCCATGATCCATTCGCCATGCCCCCCGCCGAGATAGGGGTCACGCACCCGCATGGCGAGGGAGTAGATCGCTCCGTCGGCGAACAGCTTGATGGCGCCGGGCATCATGGCCGTCATGCCCTCGCCCCAGCCGAGCACCTTTTCCGTCTCGCTGATCGTGGTGTCGGGAAAGGCGGCGTTGATCGATTTGCCGTCCGGGATGAAATAGAAACGA
The DNA here is from genome assembly GCF_014852425.1 of Ensifer sp. ENS09. Classification (NCBI taxonomy): domain Bacteria; kingdom Pseudomonadati; phylum Pseudomonadota; class Alphaproteobacteria; order Hyphomicrobiales; family Rhizobiaceae; genus Ensifer; species Ensifer sp. ENS09. Next base: position 236,277 of record NZ_JACVBP010000008.1, on the reverse strand, counting down.
AACGGGTTGCCGGCACGGGACAACACTGCGTTCTGCGCGACCTGAAGCTGTTTCGAGAACAGCCCGCCGGGCTCGCAGCCGAGAGTCACGCCATTCGCGTGATAGTAGCGGACGACGAATTCGAGCCCGCGCCGAAGCCGATCGGGCGTGGCAATTGCAGGAAGCAGCTTCGGGATGACGCCGAACATGCCGCCTTCCCAGAAATGGCCATCAGCGAGACTGGACTGTTTTCGCGCCCCATCCGGTAGGCCGGAGACAAAGTCCGCGTCGATCCCGTAGGCCTCGAGCGCCTTGCTGTTGACGATGAATTCGTGGGCCGACCGGTGCCAGACGATGATGGGCCTCGTGCTGCTGATGCGGTCCAGATCCGATCGGGTCAGGGGGCCGTGGAAGACGGGGTGATAACCCCAGGTCACGAACAACTCGGTTGCAGTCTTGAGCTTTGCGTTGGCCTCGGTGAGCCTCGCACGGTATTGGCTAGGATTGTTGGCTGCGGGCACGACCCCGGACGGCAGGACCCAATCCTCGATGGCGATGATCTCCGACACCATGGTGAGGCCCGTCAGGAGCGGGTGATCGTGCTGGGCGATCAGGCCCGGCGTGATCACCTTGCCGGCGAAGGTCTCGTCGATCACGTAGGACTGGCCGTCGGCCAGGGATTTCAGCTCGTCCAAAGAGCCGACTGCCAGGATGCGGTCGCCGAGGACAGCGACAGCCGTTACGGACGGCTTGTCGGGATCGAGGGTAATGATTTCCTTGGCGGGATAGATCGTGACGCGGGGCAAGTCCTTGCGGTCGAATTGAGTGGCAAGATCCTGGAGGGAAGCTTCCTGAGCCTGCGCTGGAACGAAGGTGGCCGCTTCGCAGACGAATGCGGAGGCTGTTGTCACGGCCGCGAGTTTCAGGATCTGTCGGCGCGAGGGAAAGTTGTAGTTCCTGAACGCTTCGGCAAATGCCGGGTTGCACATCACGCACATCGCGGGTCCTCCCAAGTGAAGCTGTCTGCTCGGCCCACCATCGCAGGCTTGAACTGGATGAACGCGTCTGGTCCTGACGACGAACGTTAAGCCTAATTTGGACTGTTAGTGTCTGCTGCAATCGTTTTTGGCTGAAGGGCAGATTATCGGAGGCCATATGTACTCACATCAAGGCGCTACTCGCCGACGGCAGTTATTTTCGGTGGGCGCCATGTCTGGTTCACGATGTCGTCTGCCGGCAGGTACGCACGAAGAAAGAGAAAGAACGGTCCTTCCGGCGCAGGCAGCCAGTTGCTTTCCTTGTCCGCGCCGGGCGAGTTTTGTTGTAGGTAGATGGTCAATCCGCCATCTGCGTCGCGCTTCATCCCGCTGCGGTCACCAACGGAGTAGCGGTTGATGGGATTATCAACGAGATTGTACGCCTTATTGTACATGGTCAGGGACCAGAAGGCCTTGACCTTCGGCTCGCCGCTCTTGTCGAAGTGGATCACGTAGCGGGTCTCGCCGGTCAGGGGCCGCCCCTCTCCATCGACGGAGGCGTTGAGGTAGGTTGCCTCGACCGGGTCGTTCGCGTTGAAGCCGACGGCCGGCTGGATCGCGCGCAGCAGCCAGTCGCGGGCTTGCGTCATCCGGCCCGTCGACGGCGGCGGGTAGTTCCATCCGTTGATATTTGTCTGCCCGTAGCCGGCCGCGAACGCGTCATAGATGATCCTGCGGCCGTCCACGGCTGCGCGCGCCAGCCCGCGCTTTGTTGCGGGGTCCAGGGCGTCGATGTCGAGCCCGGCTCCGACCCCGATGCGCGCGTAGGATTGCAGGATGTCCGCGTCGCGCGGGTCGGGGGGGACCTCGCGCATTGAACGATTGATCGTCCGCCATTCGTTAAGAGGATCGGCGTCCCGGTCCAGCGGTTGCCAGATCTCGGCCGTCCGGGGGGCGGGGGCATCGGGCTTTCCCCATTGCGAGAGGGGCGTCAGTTTGTACTGGTCTTGGATCGCGTGGGCCGCATCGAGGTCCGACGCATCCTTCACGGCGGTGCGCACCTGGAGGAAGCCCCAGGGCGTGGACGAGGGGGGCAGCGCCGTCACCCCCGCGGGCAGTGGGCCTGTCCAGTTCCTGTCGAAGATCGCGTAGCTCCCACCCCCGTCGCCCGTCGCTCGCGTGCCGACATAAGCGAAATTGTCGTCCATGAAATCAGTGAGCTCGACCGAGTGATAGCGGTCGGAGATGGCCGGCACGGTGAGGATCATCGGCTCGTCTTTCAGATAGAGCCAGGAGCGGGAGTAGATCGTGTCATTGTTGGGTGAACCGCCATCGACGTGGCTCGCGTCCTTGAGTTCCCGAAAATGGAACAACTGGTTCGCCTGGTGCCCGACATCGGCGCTTCGAAACCATCGTTGTTCCGTCATATACGACCAAGGAAACGTGTAAATGTACGCCTGGACGCCTAGAGTGTAGGCGTTGAGTTCGCGCCAGTCGGGCTGGCGATCCTGTGCGCTGGCTCCTAGCATTGGGCCAGCAACGATTGCGGCGATCATCGCCGTCGTAAGTGTTAGGCTTCGGATACTCATACCGACCCCTTTCCATCGAAACGGTTTTTCCGCGTGCAGGACGCGCTTTGGGACGAGTTGCAAGTATTCGCGCTGGACCAAGCCGCTATTTCTTGGCGCTGGATCGAGCCTGAATAAAACCGACGATCAGGCGGCGCAGTTCTTCGGGCTGTTCGTTTATCATGTTATGGCCACAGCCGGGCAGCCCCGCGAGCCAGGTGTTCGGGCGCATCTCCGCGATTTTGTAGGCGTTCGGCGGCACGGCGACACGGTCGAGAAGGCAGGTGATCGCCAGCATCGGAGCCGTTCCACCCATGCTCCAGGCTTCCTTGGGCGTCGCCTCGCTGGCCTTGACCTCAGCCGTTGCAATTGCCGGGAACGCGCCTTCATCGGCGTCCTTCTCGGCAAGGTGCTCGTTTCCTGGCGCGTACATCAATTGCGCCTGCAACGACAACCACTCGGACTTGGGTGTCGCAGGGTCCGTATACCGCTTATAGAGCGCGATCGTTTCCGGCGAAGGTTGAACCTCGCCGCCGGCCCCGACCAGAATGATCGTCACGACGCGGCCCGGCTTTGTCTGGGACGCGGCGCGCATGACCCTGTTACCATAGGTCTTGCCGGCCAGATGCACCTTCTGCACGCCGAGCGCGTCAGCGATCGCCCAGACATCGTTGCCGTAGTCGACAAGCGTCAGGCCGTCGAGCGGACCGTCGCTCGCGCCAATCCCGCGGTAGTTGTAGACGACCGTGCGAATGCCTGCGGAAGCGACGGCCTTCGCGAGATCCGTCAATTGCGAGGCAGGCCGTCCGTTGCCGGCCGCCATGATCAGCGTTTCCGGTCCCTGACCGAAGACGAAGGCTTCAATGGTGTGACCATGCGCGGAGATCAACCGACGCGCTTCGTCGGCCGCGCTGGCCTGGGGTATTGACGCCACACTGCAGGTGACGATGGCGGCCGTCGCCGCGAACCAGCGTATCGGCGCAGTCGTCGAAAAACCGGTGCTCATCCGCCTCCCCTCCAATGGACTGGTGCGTCCCGCAACCAGCGGCCGCGCTTTGTTCTGACCGCTCACGTCGCTCTGTAGACGCTCTTTCCTTCCTTGATCGTCTCGACGATTTTGAGCGTGATCAACTCCTCGGGCTTCACCGCCAGCGGGTTAGCGCTCAGGATCACGAAGTCAGCGAGCTTGCCGGGCTCGATCGTGCCCTTGTTCGCCTCCTCGAAGTATTGAATAGCGGGCCAAATCGTCATGGCTTTGAGCGCCGTCAGCGTGTCGACGCGCTCCTCGGGGCCGAGCACATAGCCTGACCGGGTCACCCGTGTGACGGTCGCCGACAGGACACGGATCGCGTCTGGGTTCGCCACCGGCGCGTCGTGGTGGCTTGTGAAGATCATGCCAAGCTTGCGCGCGGAATTGCAGGGAGAGATCCGTTCCGCGCGCTCCGGCCCAAGGACAGAACTACGGTGCCAGTCGCCCCAATAATAGGTGTGCATCGGGAAGAAGGACGGCAGGATGGCGAGGTCCTTCAGCATCGGCAACTGGTCGAGCCTCGCGGTCTGGCCGTGCACAAGGACCGCGCGCCGGTCACCGGGGCCGTGCTTCGCGGTTGCGGCGCCGACCGCCTCGATCAACCAGTCGACCGCCGCGTCGCCATTGGCGTGGGTGAGGATCTGCCACCCGTTTGCGAAGGCGAGATCGACGGCATCGACGATTTGCTCCTTGGTGATCGCCGCGTAGCCGCGATAGTCAGGGCCCTGTCCCTCAGGCGGCTTGTAATAAGGCTGCGAGAGAAACGCAGTCTTGCCCTGGGGCGAGCCATCGATGGTCGCTTTGGCGCCGCCGACGCGCACCCGGTTCCTGTACTCGCGCGAAGGCGCAATTTCATTGAGAGACTGAAAGATGTCAGGATAGACAACGACGTCGACATCGAGCAGCCCTGCGTCGCCCGCCTTCGCAAGCATGGTTGCGCTGCCGGGCATGGCGCGCCCTTCCTGGACGGTCGTGTATCCGAATGAGGCGTAGAACGCTGCCCCTGCCTTGATCATTTCGAGATAGGCTTGCGCGTCCAGACGGCCCAGGAGCTTGCCGGCCGCGGCAAAGAAGGCCGCCTCCTCGCAGACACCGTTTGGGGTCTCTCCGTCGGCCTCGCGACGGAACGCGCCGCCGGGCGGATTGGGCGTCCCCTTGACCAAGCCCGCCTCCTCGAGTGCCTTGCTGTTGAGAACGCCGAGATGACCGGATTGGTGGACGATCAAAATCGGAGTGTCGAACGAAACCGCATCGAGATCGGCGCGGGTGGGGTGGCGTTGCTCCTCAAGTTGCGAGTCGTCGTAGCCGAAGCCGACGATGACGCCATAGCGCTTGATGACGTCGCTGTTGTTGGCGGTCCAGTCGCGCAGGACACGTTGCAGCGCGGAGATGCTGTTGCCTTCTCCATCGGGTGCCGGCAGCAGGTTCGCTGCTAGGGCCTGTAGCCCGACCATGACGACATGGCCGTGCGGATCGACGAAACCCGGAAGCATCGTCTTGCCCATGAGATCGACGGTCGTAACCAGGCCGTCAGCCTGCCGTTCGACCTCGCCGCGTGCGCCGACGGCGACGATTCTGCCACCGCGAACAAGCACCGCCTCGGCGGTCGGCTGCGAATCATTGATCGTGACGATCGGGCCGCCGACATAGAGCGTGTCATTGCTTTCATTTGCCGCCTCCGCTGAACTGCAGACGAAGGTTCCCGTAGCACCCGCCATGCCGGCCCACGCGGCGCAGGCGACTGTGTGTTTTAGGAGCGAGCGGCGCGATAGGGCCGCGCCGAGGGCGCCGGCGAACGGACTGCAAGCGAAACACATGGATTTTCATTCCCCCAAGTATTGACCGTCTCGCGGTTATCGGTCTCCCGGTCGAAACAGGACGACATACCAAGATTAAAAATGACACACGGATCCTTTTATGCATTGACGTACATCAATATCGGCGACGCCAGTCCTACGGACTCCCTGCTTCACGCAAAAGCAACGTCTTACGACGACACACGATATCATCAAGCAATCGGGCAACTCTGGAGAAAAGGCGGACGCGCTAGCGGAGGAAATACGAGGGCTTCGCAAGCTCGCACGCTGCCTAAATACGACGTCTGCCGCATGTCGCCGGCTCGGCGATCGTGCTTAGGCCGAGTCAAACACGCGCGTCAGCGCAATCGCATCAGGTCGGCTCACTAGCTGAGAATGAACATCGTGATGGCCGCCGCCGCCATGCAGGCGGTGGCGAACCATCCCATCACGCGCAGCCCAAAAGAAGCGACGAACTGACCCATCTCGTCCTTGCGGGATACCACGATCATCATGGCGGCCATAAGGGGCACGGAAATCACGCCGTTGAGGACAGCGCTCCAGAACAGCGCCTGTATGGGATCAAGGTCCGAATAGTCCACGCCGAGGCCAATGAGAGTGGCGAGGCCGATCACACAATAGAACCCGACCGCCTCCCTCGGCTTGTGCTCAAGCCCGATTGCCCAGCCGCGGGATTCGCAAACGGCATAGGCCGCCGAGCCCGCCAAGACTGGCACAGCCAGCAGGCCCGTGCCGATGATGCCGAGACTGAACAGGGCGAACGCCAGGTCGCCGGCAATCGGGCGTAGCGCCTCGGCTGCGTCGGCGGAGGTCTCGATATCGGTCATGCCTGCGGCATGCAAGGTGACGGCAGTCGTCAGGATGATGAAAAAGGCGACGAGGTTGGCAAAGGCCATGCCGATGTATGTGTCCCAACGGATGCGGCTGAGTTGGACGAGAGCCTGCTCGGGATGGTCGATAAGCGGATCGGTCGTCGGGTCGGCCTCCTCGTCCTCCACCTCCTCTGACGCCTGCCAGAAGAGCAGATATGGGCTGATGGTGGTACCGAAGACCGCCACCACCATGGTCGCTGTTTCTGCCGTCAGGGCGAGCTCCGGCGTCACGGTCCGCAGGGCGACTTCGCCCCAGTTGATCTCCACAGTTAGGACGACGCCAACATAGGCAAAGAGCACCAAAGTCAGCCACTTCAGGTACCGGACGTAGCGGTGATAGGGCACCAGCACCTGAAGTGTCAGGGAAAGCAGCGCGAACAGAAGCGTGAAAAGGTGGCGCCCCCAGCCAAGCACCAGTTCCGCCGCAGCCCCCATGGCGGCGAGGTCGGCGCCGATGTTGATGGTGTTGGCGGTGAAAAGCAGCGCCACGAGGCCGGTCACGGCCCAGGGCGGAAAAATCCGGCGCATGTTGGCCGCGAGCCCGTGCCCGGTGACGCGTCCAATCCGGGCACTGATCATCTGCATCGTGGTCATCAGCGGGTAAAGGAACAACATAATCCAGAGCATGTTGGCCCCGAACTGCGCGCCCGCCTGCGAATAGGTAGCAATGCCGCTCGGATCATCGTCTGCCGCCCCGGTGATCAGCCCCGGCCCCAATTTCTCGAACAACGCAGCACGGCGCAATCGATGAACAACCGGCTTCGCGACCACTGCTGACTGCGCGCCATCACCATGGTCTGTGTGCCGAGATTTGCTGCGCATTCAGGGAGCCTCCGGGCTGATCTCTACTTGTCGGATTGTCCGCCGTCCTACCGGTAAGTACACTGCAATCTTAGCCATCCGCCCGCGCCGCGCGCACTCGACGGCACACGGAAATGTCCGCCGCCCATCGTCGGGAGGCCAGAACCTTGGTGATGGCGAACCATTTGACCGTTCAAGTTGGCATCTGGCTATTCTTATAGCGTTCGCTGCCATCGACGCGAAGGCACCTCGGCCAATCTGTCAGTCGGGCGGCGAGCTGGAGGGGAGATACTTCGAGAAAATCGGCCGAGCATGCCTCATGATGCGGCTGCCACGACACCGCAAGCAACTTTCAAAAGGACTCTTATCGAATCCTACGGTATCTCCGTGTCACTCGTGACCAGTAGAGTGAGCATGCAAAACCGGATGCCCCCCTGACAGCCGGGTACGCTGAGAGATGTCGGGCGATCGAAGACAAGGGCGTCCTGTTGCTTGCAAATATCAGCCCCCGTTTCGTCCACTAAATTCCAACCGCGTGCAGTGCCTGCACAGGAACGGTAACGGATGCGCGCGGATACTAAGGGACCCGTCGCTCGCTGACCCAAACAGTCACCTCGATGCGATATGTCGTGTCGTCCGCGACGATGACACGGGTCGGTCGCCTCGTTTCTGCAGGTACTTCATGGTCGCCTGACAAGTAGACAGCTTGTTCCGAGCGCTGGAAGGTTTTCTGCCGTTCGCGAATGCCGCCATCCCCTGATGCAGGCGCCGATGAGGAGGATCGGTGCAGTTTTCGCGTGGCCCTTGTCGGCATCGCGGTCTGCCATCAAATCAACGATTGGCGCCGATCCCCGGCTTGTTGCGGCGTGCAATTCGGCTGGGGTACGTGTTTAAGAGCGAGGAAAGTTCGCCCGATACAGAAATTCGAGGCCTCTGGGCACTCGAGCCAACCCGCGGCGCTGCCAGATGTCATCAATCAATGCGGCACACCCCATTGCTTGGCCGATACGGTCGGTTGCACTCCCAGCCGTTACCGGAATAATCAAGATGAGCGTTCTCAGGAAGCTCGATTACGGAACATACTGCCCCCTTGGCTTCAAAGCCGCGGTCACATTTCCATTTCAGGCCGTAGGGTGTATCCGCGAAGCTCGCGTTGTGGGGAACCTTGACGGCGACGCAGGCCTGGTCCTTCGCTTCATATCCACGATCGCATAGCCATTCGTTGCCGCTCGTTGTCAAATAGGCATGCTCAGGGACGTGCAGCGCGACACACTTGCGGCCAACAACTTGATAACCGCGGTCACATTCCCAGCCCTCGCTGTAGCTCGAGTCGGTAAGAAACGCATTCTCCGGCACCTCGATCCGGTCGCATCCCTGGCCATTTCGGAGAAATCCGCGCATACATCGCCAATGGCCGCTAGAATATGAATCAAGATAGGCATTAGCCGGCACTTGAACGGCAAGGCACTCGTCGCCCCGTTCGGCAAAGCCGTAGTGACATTCCCAGCCTTTGCCGTAGGTTTCGTTGGTCAGGAACGCGTCATGGGGCGCCGTAACGGGAACACAGGATTGGGCCACTTCTCTGAAGCCGCGATTGCACTCCCACCCCGACCCGTAGCGATTGGCTTCGGCATTCGCGGGCACCGAAAGCGTTTCTTGACCATACGCATAGGGGATGGACAACAGTGCTGCTGATAGAACCAGGATCATCTGGAGAGCCAACGCTGGATCGGATCGTCGGGGCATTTTTGAGTTCTCCGTTCGGCAGGCTGATTTCAAGGTTGGGATATTAAGGCGGTGAACTGTCGGTTTAGAAGCTGCCCCGAGACGGCCAGACTTGGCGTCGAGTGGCAGTGTAGCGAGTCATTCCGCTGGATCCTCGTGGCGCCCCTCCGTCATCATCCCATTGTTCTAGACTTTCGGTTTCAATCTGCCGTGGAGTTCGCAGTCCCTTCCGGCTCTGCAGTTCGGCAAGCAAGGTGTCTGCCGTGACCACAACCGCCTTGAAGCGTTCGACGAGAAAGCCGGCGCGCCGCAATACGCCATCGAGCATTGCCAGGTCGGAGGGGGCCAAGGACTGTCGGTGTGCGGATGACATGAGGCTACTTTCTGTTGACTGAAAAGTCGCAAGGGATGCGCGTTATCGCAACTCTGGATCCTTCCGGCTGCGTGTAGGCACTACGTGCCGTCGCAGTCACCGACGGCGTGATTTACGAACCGGCTTGGTTGCAGGCGCCTCTGCAACGGCTTGCGAAGCGGTATTCTCCAGGCGCTGCGCCTTGAGCTTCTCGGTCTTCTTTTCACGAGCGATCTTTTCGGCGGCGACGATGGCTCTTGCCGTATGATCGGTGGCTGCCGCCTTTTCGCTGGCGGAGATCTTCACCGGTTTAAATGCGGCGTTGGTGTGTGGCGTCATGGCGTATCTCCTGATGTGATGCTTGCTGCCCGAAGGCTCAGCGCGTTCTCGCCGCTTTGTACGGTCCAGGCAGCAGGCCCTCACGCTGGAGCTTCTTGCGCTGCAGCTTCCGTTGCCGCCGCACCGCTTCTGCCTTTTCGCGCACACGCTTTTCCGAGGGCTTCTCATAGGAGCTGCGCGCCTTGAATTCGCGGAACAGACCTTCTTTCTGCATCTTCTTCTTCAGAACGCGCAAAGCCTGATCGATATTGTTGTCTCTGACGAGCACTTGCAAAAGATGTTCTCCTGTTTTGGTCGCCCGTGACTATCTGCCAGGCTTTGTGCTCAATGGCTTGAGCCATGGCCGGCTGGCGGCCGCCCCAGGGGCGTCCTCAGCCGAAGTTTCGGCGTGTTCGATGTCTGTGGCCAGTAGGCAGCGCTCGAACGTCTCGCCCTCCACCCGTACGCGATAGCGGGCCTCGTCACTATCGGTCGGCAACAGGCCGACAACCCGGCCAAAGCGGCTGACCAAGGCCTGTTGTGTGGCGCTCGCCCTCAGCACAACCTTGTTGCCAATTCCCAACCCGGCGCGGCTCATGGCGATCCCCCGAAAAAATGAAAGTCCCAAGACACAAAAAGGTCGGGTTACTTCCCCGACCTGTTCCCATCATTCAAATGCTTCCCTGTCAGTACATCCGTGGTCAGAGAAAGGCGAATGACAAACTATTCCGGCCTGAGATTGTCGTCCGAGCTCTTGCCCGATTTGCGGTCGCTAACCACGTCGAATGTTGCCTTCTGACCGTCGGCCGGCGAGCCCAGCGCATTCAACCGCCGAGATAGGCACGAACACATCGATACCCCGTCACCTTGTTGAATGAAGCCGAGGCCCTTGGTGCTGTTGAACCACTTTACCGCGCCTGAAGCGAGGATAATTTCCTTTCAATCGTCGATTCTTCCAGAAATATTTCTTTTTGAATTTGAGAGGATATCTGGTTGCGCAGAAGCGCAGATTCAAAATTCGCGATCAATTTTCTATGAAAAAACATATAAACGATACTTTTTAAAACTCAATTGAAATATTGAAATATTCACCTTATGCCGATGAAAACATCACGATAGCCTGACGTTCCGGTTCATTCGTCGATTTATTTTTCTTTTTATTGTACGCACGGAATGAGTCTAACAGGGTCGACCGGTTTTCCTATGCTCGAGCATCGGCGTCGATGGGGTATGCGCTGATCTCGCTCCCGAGCGCGCTTGCAACCAAGAAGCGGACACACCACGGTCGCCAAGCGCCTCGGCGACCGGTCCCGACGTCCTCTTCATCAACTGGACATCCAATAGAGCAGCATCGGGGTCGGTCGCTCTCAAGGCATAGCACGGCAGTCGCGGCATTGGCGCTTGACGCAAACACTCCCAGGCTACGCGACTTGACCCGCTTGGAAGGAGAGCTGGACTGAAGTCGCCATTCGCCCTGAAAGTTAGTCAGCGACATCTACTTCGCAACGCCAATTGAATTTCGTCGATGACAATTGGACCTGACGTTCCCGATATTCAACGCATGGACAAGCGAAACGCACCGCGTGGTCCCGCGGCCAGGACGCAAGGATTGCCCGATGGCAAAGACCAAGGGTGGCAAATTGAACAATGTCCATCGGCCGGTGGAAATTAGAGGTTGGCGGGCATTCAGAATGGCAGGGCCGTGAGCTAAAGCCCTTGCCTGTTCCTTGTTCGCCTCGACTTAGAAGAGACCCCTAAACGTCATGTAGGCAACAAATCCGATTGCCAGAGCAGGCGAAGCCTGTATTGCGAAATGGATTAGGGCTACGCGTTGTCGAGCTAAGTGAGCCATCGCCGCCTCCTACTTCTTGACGAACGAGGGGTACGTAACCCCTGCACGAAAGTTGCGGATGACGCGTGATGATCTCTTGTGGTCAGGGGACGTCTGGGAACCCTCTAAGGTGAGGAGTCCAGAGCTGGCCAGGAACTCCTTGATCTTCCGGAGATCGGCGGACAACGAGTATGGGGGTAAGGCGGAAGACATAGGTCCTCCTTTCTTTGGGGCCAGGCATCGCCTGAGCGGCGGCGCCCTTTAAATGGCCACCGAAGGATCGACACTGCGCTCTTTTACCTCGCTCCGCAATGCGGAAACTCGAATCTGAAAAATGGACTTGTTTTAAACGCAGTTCTCCCTTAGATCACATGCATCGGTTTCGCTGATGAGCGCTGGAAATCTTCTGCCGCTCGCGAACGCCGCCATCACCTGATGCCTTTGACCACGGATGTACTGGCACTGGTGAAAAGGTGATGATGAGGAAGGTCGGTGCGGTTTCGCCCCGGCCTTTTTTGTTTCTACAGCAGTGGCCCAGCGGACTGCCCGGCATGGATCCGCTCGGGGAAAGACTACGCGCCGCGAGTTGGCGGAGGTAGTGCGTCGGCCGCGTCTGGGATTCTCGGAGTTCGATTCGCGACTCCCGCTGATGGTTGCTTTGTCCGCAGTTTTCAATAACTTGCGCTTCCATTAGAAATCAATCGAAGCTTGCAGGTTCTCTGCAGGCGAGCCCACCCAATGAATGAAGTCTATGAACGCGTCATTTGAAGCAGCTGCACCTTCGGAAGTCGCAGATGCCGAGCACTTCGGATTGCCACGCTCTCGGTTCGACACGACAAGCATGCGGCAGCAGGATGCGCATCTGATGTGGCGAGAGTCGATTGGCGTGCTGTTCGACACACGTCTCCGCGGCCCGTCCGACGAACCGTTCTTTGCCAGCGTCGATGCGGCCCTGATTGGAGGTGTCGGGGTCGCGCGCACGCGATCAAGCGGTCAGGACTTCGATCGGTCCCGCTACAAGATCGCCCGCGACGGCATGGACGGGTATCTCGTGCAGTTTTATCTCAATGGTCAAAGCGGCAGCCGCGGCGGCTCCGACAGCATTGCCCGCCCCGGTGACCTCTACGTGATCGATATGGCGCAGCCGCTCGCCACATCGACAATCGATCATGAGCATCTCAGCCTCGTCATTCCGCGCCAGATGCTGGCCCCGCGTCTCAAGCGCCCGGACGACAATCATGAACTAGTCCTACCGGCGAACATGCCGCTCGTTTCGCTGTTGAGGGACACGCTCGGCAGCCTGCACAAACAGCTGGATCATATCTCCGTCGGCGACGCGGAGGCGGTACTGTCTCCGTTGCTTGATCTTGCCGGCGCAGCGATCAATAGCCAGACGAGCGAGGGCAACGCAGCAAGCGTCGGCCATGCGCTGTCGATCGAGGTCCGGCGCTACATAACCGACCACCTGCTCGAACCCGATCTGACAGTGGAGCGTGTCATGGCCGCATTCGGCCTTTCGCGCCGAACGGTCTACCGTCTTCTGGAACTGGTTGGGGGATTCTCGGTTTTCCTGGCGCAACAGCGCCTGCGGCGCGCCTTCACAAATCTGCGAGCGCCGGAATACAGGCACGTTGCAATCGCAGATCTCGCCTCAGCGCATGGCTTTACCAACGCGGCAAATTTCAGCCGCGCGTTTCGTCGGGAATTCGGCATGTCGCCGCGGGAGCTGCGGCATCTTTCGGCGCATCATCCCGCCCTGCTCAAATCCGCGCCTGGCCTGTCGGCGACCGACTGGTCGCAATGGATCGGCCTGATCGGGCGATAAGAGCTTCAGCGGCAAACGGTCGGTGCGTCGTCGAGGCCGCCCATTTGGCCGCAAATGCAGGGTCGTTGGCACGGAGTGCGCATTTCCACGCCTGACAGCCTGCATCAATTGAAGACGGCACTTTCTCCGAGCTAACACGAAGCGCGCCTGCCATGGCGCGGTTCTTGTTGCGAGAAATCCGTCATGACACGCTATCGATCGGCCACGGCCGCACGCTCCCGCAGCACAGCCGTTCGCAGTGCAAGCGGCGGCAGCACTTCGGCGATGCTGTGTGACGACATCGTCGAACGAATGTGCGTCGCCACGCCGGTGGAGGCGTTGCCGAAGGCTGAAAGGTTGCGCCGGTTCTGGCGCAATCAGATCCGGCTGCTCACGGTCCTGGTCTTCCTTCTTTCCAGCCTCGTGACCGTGGCGGGAGAAGCGTTCGCTGCGTCGAAAGGGTGTGAGGATATCGTTGCCGACCTGGACGGGAAGGACGTCGGAGCCTTCTCGAAGACCTACCCCAAGGGTGACTTTCTAACGACGGACAGGCTTCACATAGACCTGATCCGCAATCCATTCTACTGGGAAACCGCGTACTTCTATGCGATCTCTGGAACTGGCGTCGAATACTTCGCGACCGGTTATGAAGCCGGTGTTGTAACTGGCAACGAATCCGCATCGATTTCCGGGCAAAACCTCGTTGACGGTGGAATCTATGTCGAATTCATAAACCAAAGCTCGACAACCGTTCCCTGGCGAATGGACGTCGTCTGCGTCACGAAGAGCAACCCGCTGGACGCCGCACTTTCCGGTCTCGCCCTGTCGAGCGGCAACCTCGAGCCGGCCTTCGACACCAATACCCTGACCTATACGGCCACGGTGGCCAACGGCGTCTCCACCCTCGGCGTGACACCGTCAACGCCCGGAACCACCGCCACGGTGAAGATCAACGGGTTCAGCGCCGTATCGGGCACATCGACCGCCGTGCCACTCAATGTTGGCGACAACACACTCACCATTGCCGTGACGACCGAGGACCGCACGGTCACGCGGACCTATCGGGTGGTCGTCACGCGCAGCGCACCTCCCACGATCACCGGTCTCACCCCTTCCACCGGAAGTACGGCCGGTGGACAGTCCGTGACCATCACCGGCACCAACTTCATCGGTGTGAGTGCTGTTACCTTCGGCGGCACGCCTGCCACCACGTTCACCGTCGACAGCACCACCCAGATTACCGCCACCGTGCCGCCACGAACTGCCGGACCGGCCGATGTGACCGTGACGACCGTCGACAACACCTCCGTGACGCGCGCGAACGGTTATACCTACGGCTCCACGCCGGTCGTCACCGCCGTCAAGCCAGTCAACACGCCCGCACGAACCTACGCGATCGGCGCCTCGCTGATGTTCGACGTGGATTTCGATCAGAGGATCGCCATCAGCAACGGGGTCCCGCACCTCAAGGCTGTCCTTGGCGCCGTCGAGCGAAGGATGAACTTGATCGGATACGGCTGGAGCACAATGAGGTTCGCCTACACGGTTGTCGAAAACGATCTCGACGAAGACGGAATCGCGATCGGGTCGATGTCGCTCGAAGGCGCCACAATCAAGGATTACTACCACGTAGCGGACGCAGACGTAACACTGCGCAACATTGCTGACATGTCAGGCATCAGGATCGATGGCGTCCGGCCCACCGTCGCGTCAATCAAACCCGCTGGGACCGGCACGATCTTCGACGTTGAATTTTCCGAACCGGTCATGGCGGTGGACATCGGCAAGTTCACCCTGGTGAAAACAGGAACGGCGCAAGGCACGATCGACAGTGTGTCGGGATCGGGATCGGCCTATCAGGTGCATGTGGCGAATGTTTCTGGAGACGGCACCTTGGCTCTCAGCTTGTCCGCGGGCACGGGCATAAAGGATATCGCTGGCAACGAGATGGCCAGTGCGTTCACCGGCGGAACGCCCATGATCGTCACGCCGCCCTCAATCGACGCCAGTCTCTCGGGCATCGGCATGTCCAACGGCACGCTCACGCCGGCCTTCGACGCCGCCACCACCAGCTACAGTCTCTCGGTAGCCAATAGCGTTACCAGCATCGCCGTCACGCCGGCCAGCACACATCCCGGCGCCACCGTCTCGGTCAACGGAGCCGTCGTCTCGGCGCCGGGCAGCGTTCCCGTCAGCCTCCAGGTCGGCGACAACGCCATAAGGATCGTGGTTACGGCGCAGGACGCCGTCACGAAGAAGACCTATGACATCGTCGTCAATCGCGCGGGCGCAGTTCCGGATGCACCGACTGATGTCAGCGCTGTGTCGGGTGACGGCGAGGCGACGGTCAGCTTCACCGCCCCTGTGAATGCGGGCACCACGCCGATCAGCAGCTACACCGTGACGTCTGATCCAGGTGGTGCCGTGGCAACCGGCGGATCGAGTCCCATCACCGTGAAGGGCCTTGCCAACGGAACGGCCTACACCTTCACAGTGACGGCCGCCAACAGCATCGGCCCCGGTCCGGCCTCCGATCCGTCCGGTTCGGTCACACCAAAGCCTGCTCCGGTCGCCAACGCTGTGAGTGCGACGGTTGCCGCAAACTCCACGGCCAATCTGATGACGCTCAGCCTCAGTGGCGGCGCGGCGGACACGCTGGCCATTGGCACCCAGCCGACGCACGGTGCGGCTTCGGTTTCGGGACTGGCTATCACCTACACCCCGACAGCTGGCTACTCCGGTTCCGACAGCTTCACCTATACCGCCACCAACACCAGCGGTACGTCGAATGCCGCGACCGTGACGATCACCGTTTCCGCGCCGACCCTCAGTTTCTCGCCGCCGGCTGGCGCGCTACCGGGTGGAACGGCCGCGACCGCATATGGCGGCGTCACCGTTACGGCCGCAGCCGGCACCGCGCCCTATACCTACGCCGTCAACGGCACGCTGCCGGACGGGCTGACGCTCGATCCAGCGTCCGGTCTTATCTCGGGAACGCCGACGACCGCCGGTGCCTACACCTTCACGGTCACGGCCACCGACGCCAACAACGCAACGGGGATGGCGGCCTACTCGATCACGATCGCGGTCGAAGCGCCGACCGCCGGCGATGTGAGCGCAACCGTCGCGGCAAACTCCACGGCGAACGCCGTCACACCAGATCTCGGAGGCGGAGTTGCCGATACGCTGGCCATCGGCACGCAGGCAACGCACGGCACGGCTTCGGTTTCGGGACTTGCGATCAGCTATACACCGACACCAGGCTATTCCGGCTCCGACAGCTTCACCTACACCGCCACCAACACCAGCGGTACGTCGAATGCGGCGACCGTGACCATCACCGTTTCTGCGCCGACCCTCACCTTCTCGCCGCCGGCTGGCGCGCTACCGGGTGGAACGGCCGCGACCGCTTATGGCGGCGTCACCGTTACGGCCGCAGCCGGCACCGCGCCCTATACCTACGCCGTCAACGGCACGCTGCCGGACGGGCTGACGCTCGATCCAGCGTCCGGTCTTATCTCGGGAACGCCGACGACCGCCGGTGCCTACACCTTCACGGTCACGGCCACCGACGCCAACAACGCTACGGGGACGGCAGCATACTCGATCGCAATTGCGGTCGAGGCGCCGACCGTCGGCGATGTGAGCGCAACCGTCGCGGCAAACTCCGCGGCGAACGCCGTCACACCAGATCTCGGCGGCGGAGTTGCCGATACGCTGGCCATCGGCACGCAGGCAACGCACGGCACAGCTTCGGTTTCGGGACTTGCGATAAGCTATACACCGACACCAGGCTATTCCGGCTCCGACAGCTTCACCTACACCGCCACCAACGCCAGCGGTACGTCGAATGCGGCGACCGTGACCATCACCGTCACGGCACCCACGCTCACCTTCGCGCCCTCAGCCGGCACGTTGACCGGGGGTATCGTCGGGACGGCCTATGACGTCATAGTCGTCGCGTCGGCCGGCACCGCGCCCTATCGCTATGCCGTGACTTCAGGCGAACTGCCTGCAGGCCTCGCGCTCGATGGCATCACCGGTCGCATCTCGGGGATGCCGACGACCGCCGGAAGCTACAATTTCACCGTGACGGCAACCGACGCCAACAACGCAACGGGAACCGCAAGCTACTCGATCGCCATCGTCATGCAGGCTCCGACAGCCAACAATGTGCGTGCGACTGTCGCAGCAAACTCCGCTGTCAACCCGATCACGCTTGATCTCACCGGCGGCGCAGCGAATTCCGTGGCCATCGGCGCCCAGCCGGCGCACGGCACGGCCGCCGTGTCGGGACTCGCGATCACCTATACCCCGACACCGGGCTATTCCGGTTCCGACAGCTTCACCTATGTGGCCACCAACGCCACCGGCACCTCGCCTGCCGCAACGGTGGCGATCACAGTGACAGCGCCGACACTCGCCTTCTCGCCGACGACTGGCGCGCTGGCGAGCGGAACCGCCGGAAGCGCCTATGGCGGCGCCACCGTCATCGCCTCGGGCGGAACCGCGCCCTATCGATATGCGGTCACATCGGGCCAGCTTCCTGCGGGCCTCGCGCTCGACGGCGCCACCGGCGCGATCGGCGGCACCCCGACCCGGGCCGGAAACCACGATTTTACCGTGACGGCAACCGATGCCAACAATGCTGCCGGAACCGCACGCTATTCGATCGCGATTGTAGCGGCCCCAGTCGATTTCGCCTTCCAGCCACCCGCTGGAGCGCTCACGGACGCCATGGCCGGCGAGGATTATAGCCAGCCAATTGCCGCCAAAGGCGGAACCGGGCCGATGCTCTATCGCCTGGCATCCGGCGCCTTGCCCAAGGGCATGGCCCTCAACATCTCGACGGGTGAACTGACCGGCCCACTGGCCGCGGATGCCGGCGGGAATTACACGTTCACAATCGAGGCTCGCGACGGCAACGGCGCAACGGGAACGGCGAGCTATACCGTCAAGGTCCAAGCCCGCACGATCACGGTCAGCGACAAGGTGGTCGATGTCCCGGCCGGGTCCGCACCGCCCGATGTCTATCTCAATCGCGGCGCCACCGGCGGTCCGTTCATTGGGGCCGAGACCACCTTTGTCGAACCGGCCCAAGCCGGAACGGCGTCGATCATCCAGGGCGAGTTGGCACAGGTCGGTCCGGTCGCCGCCCCGGTTGGCTGGTATCTGAAGTTCACGCCCAGCAGGGCCTACTCCGGCCAGGTGCGCGTCGGCTTCCGCATGATCAGTGCGCTCGGTACTTCCAACACCGGGACCGTGACCTACAATCTCGCCTTCGATGCGTCCGGGCACGCTGCGGAGATCGACGCGCTCGTGCGCGACTTCGTGCGGACGCGGCAGAACCTGATCGCCTCGACCCTCAAGGTGCCGGGGCTGATCGACCGGCGGCGGATGGGGGCGGGAACGGATGCGGTTACCACCCGTATGACACCTTCAACCGATGCCGTTACACTTGGCTTTTCCACCAGTCTTGCCCAGATCGAGGCTGCGCGCGACAGCGCCGATGGCATTGACCAGGCAGAAGCCTCGCCGTTCAACATCTGGCTCGACAGCACGTTCCTGATGCACCGCCGTAAGGACGACGATGACAAGTGGGGCAACTTCGGCATGGTCTCGCTTGGCGCAGACTATCTGCTGTCGGAGAAGGCGCTGCTCGGCCTGTCCTTCCACTATGACCGAATGACCGACCCGACCGACGAGGATGCGGAGCTGTCCGGCAATGGCTGGCTCGCTGGCCCCTATGCCTCATTCGAACTCGGCAAGAGTATCTTCTGGGATACGAGCGTGCTTTATGGCGGCTCGTCCAACACCATCGATATGAACGCCTTTGACGGCACGTTCGACACGCGCCGCTTGCTCATGGACACCTCCGTCAAGGGGCAATGGCAGCTGGACGATGCAACCGTGTTTACGCCGGCGCTGCGGGCCGTCTACTTCTCCGAGACGGTTGACGACTATGGAGTGAAGAACGGCGCCGGCGACCTCATCGACCTCAAGGGCTTCACCGAGGAGCAATTGCGGGTCAGTCTGAGGGCGGAGATTGCCCGGCAGTTCAGCCTTGAGAACGAGATGACGCTGACGCCCAAGCTCGCCGGCACGCTCGGCTACTCCGGGCTTGACGGCGCGGGCATGTTCGGCTCGCTTTCGGCCGGACTGTCACTAAAAACCGCGGAGAGCTGGTCGATCGACACCGGTCTGCTATTCAACATCGAAGGCGACGGTGAGACATCTGCGGGCGCAAAGGTTGGGGTCAGTGGACGTTTTTGAATAAGCATGCCAGGCGGTACCGACTTTACAGGAGTGTCGCAACGCAAGCTCATTCAGCTTGCTCGCCGGCTCAACGACCAGCCGAGAAAGTGCCTCAACTACAAGGCGTCGGCCGAAGAGCTTGCGGGCCAGCGCGCCACGCGCCTTTCTGGGACCGGCCCGTCTTGCGACCGCCAGCGCCCGGCACTTCAGCTCTGCCCCTTTGACCGGTCGCGTCCCGATGACATTGGCCGACTCGTGGAGCGCGGTGCGCACACTGCCATCACTGATCTTTGAGATGCGACCACCATGATCGGTCACGCCCGATTGATATTTCTTCGGCGTCAATCCGAAGTGCGGCGCCACCGCGCATGATGAGCGGAATCGCTCCGCGCGTCGATGGCCGCCACAAATGTCAGCGCCACCAGGACGCCAACGCCGGGCGTCGTCATGAGCCGCTGTGCGTAGTCATCCCGGTGGGGGATGGCACGCAGATTGCGTTCAAAACCTGCAATTTCTTGCTCAAGCGCGTCGCGCATCTTCCGTAGTGCCGTGCGATCGCCTGCAGGGTCGAATGGCCTTCCATCAGTTCGCGGATGCGGCACATACGGGCGAACTCTCGGGCAAAATAACATTGTTTGTTTCGACGTATTCAGCCCAGTGCTGAATTAGCCGCTCTCTAGTCATTGGTTGGCTCGAAGAAAGATCGACTGTCTCGGCTGGATCGGCGGCCAAATTGTATAGCTGCCAGGAACCGGTGCCATAGGGTTCGCATAACCAGAGCAACTTCCAGTCGCCCTGCCGAATGGCTCGACTGCCGAAAAGTTCCCAGCCGAGCCAATCGGATGAATCGCGAACCGAGGCGCGCGAAGCATTCAAGATCGGGACAAGAGCCTTGCCTTGCAATTGAGCAACTGCTTTGCCGTCGTACTCGTCCGGGTGTGGTACGTTCGCTGCGGCCAATATCGTCACCGGAATGTCCATTATGTGCGCGAGCGCGTTGGATATCCTCCCGCTTCCCCGGACGGCGGGCCCAGCTATGATCAAAGGCGCTCGTATGCCGCCTTCGGACAGAAAACCCTTGAAGAGACGAAACGGACCGGCACTGACCTGGGCCCAAGCTGCGCCGTACTGAATGAAGGTTCCCTTCTTGCCCCAGTCCTCGAAGCGACTGTTGTCCCACGGCTTCCCCATGTTCATCATCGTGCCTTCGGGGCCATTGTCCGAAAGGAAAATGATCAAAGTATCGTCATAAAGGTTGTTTGACTTGAGATACCTGATCAGTTTGCCGATGTTGGCATCCATATGCTCGACCATGGCTGCGTAGAGTTCCATTCTCCGCGAGGACTGGCGTCGATCGTTATCGGATAGCTCGGTACATGCGGGGACGCTCGGGAGCCGCGGAAACGTGGTCGCAGTTGCATCGACGATGCCAAGCTTCTTCATACGCTCTATACGGGTTGCGCGCGTAGCGTCGTAACCTTGATCGTAACGACCTTTGTATTTGTCGAGCCATTCAGCGGGTAATTGAAAGGGGTCATGTGGGGCCTGTAATGCCAGATAGGCAAAAAACGGCTTTCCGTCGCCGCGGTCCTTCTCGATGTCGTCAATGATTGACGACGAATAATCCTCGCTCGAATGAAAGCCCGGACGTAAGGATTGGATCGCTTGCCCATTATGCGTATAGAGTTGCTTTTGCCCCTTTGCCCCCCACATATCATCGAGATGGCTTCCGCCACCGGGGATCAAGGTCAAGTCGCGTATGAAGCCTCGAGCCGCAGGCCAATGGGCAGGGTCCTCGCCCATGTGCCACTTGCCCGCCATGTAGGTATTGTAACCCGCGTCTTTCAGCAACGATGCCACTGTCACGACTCGGTCATTGAGATATCCTTCGTAACCACGATTTCCCTTCTGATTTGGAGCCATGAATTCGGCCATGTTGCCCAGACCGGCGATGTGGTTGTCGACGCCCGTCAACATCATCGCCCGCGACGGCGAGCATGTCGCGCTCACCCCGAAATTCGTAAATCTGAGCCCGACCGATGCCAGCGCATCGAGATTTGGAGTACTGATCTCGCCACCGAAGCTGCCGATATCCGCGTACCCCAGATCGTCGGCAACGATGAGGGCGATATTTGGTCGCCGTTCCTGTGCGAGGCTTAGGCTGGATGAAGCCGATAGAAGGAACAGTGCTGCCGCGGTGCTCGGTACTGCATGGGCCATGACGCGGCGGACGAGAGACAACGCCATACTACATCTCCAAATATCGACTGAGCTGTAGGGCGGGCGTCACGTGCGCCCTCTATCGCGCAGCTGCTAAAATCGAACTTCCAGAGTCAGTATTGGCCCCTGCTGTACGGCGTCAAAAACGAACCCGTCTTTGCTGTAGTCGACCCCTAGTGCCCGGTAGCCAGCCAAAGCTGAAATAGTCTCGTTGAAACGGTATCCGATCGCGGCGGCAACATCCCAGTCGACATCAGCTCCTCCGGCGCCGACAAGGCCCCAGCCCGTGAGATAGATTTCAGGTGTGATCGAATAGGTGCCTCGAAGACCGGCGACCGCATCGACCCATGTCGCATCGTCGGTTGCGGAACGTCCATCGAGAATGCCCCCGCTGAAAGAGACTTCGTTCTTAGCGGACCAAATGCGCGCGCCGCCGGCGACATCAAACCGGGCCGCGGAATCTTCGAAAATCGTGTAACCTACACCCAGCAATCCCGCGAAGGTCTCGGCAGATACCGAGACATCAGACGCAACAACGCCCCGCGGCGTCGCACCTTGACCTGAAATCTTCGTGTAGATCACGTCACCGAAAACACTATAGGGACCATAGCGCGCTTCACCCATCGCCATCGCCGCGAACTCTAGGTGATCGAATATATCGCCGAAGCTCGCGTCGATATGCGCCTCGGGCAAACCAAAGGATGCGACGTCCCCTTTCAGGCCTGCGGCCCAAAAGTAAGGTGCAAACGAGAAGGTCCAACCGCCAGCAGTCTCAGTCTCTTGGACTTCGGGCGTCATCGGTGATTTGAGGTCGGCAGCCAAGGCACCGCCAACCACCAGAAAACATGTCATGGTTGCGATGGAAAAGAGATGTGCTTGCATTGTTCCCCCAAGTGGTTCCCACCACGAACTGGTTTCTGACAGCATACTTCAGAATAAACTCAAACATGTCCAAGCAAATTACGGCACTACGTTCGACGATGGCACCATTTTTGCGCCGGTGTGACGAACTTTGGTCCCGCGCATGGGCCGCAGTCCGGCCAAAGGCGTCCAGCCCCTCCCCTGTCACGCCGCCATGACTCGACACGATCGAGGCTTCGAAAAATGCCGAGGCGCCGATGTCTCGCCTCGCGGACTGTTGCGCGCTGGCCTTTCTTGTGGTGACGCTTCTTCTGGCGGCGATCGCATGGGTACTTTCAGGACAAGCCGCAAGGGCACTGGCGGCGCTGGTGATTGCCACCGTTGAATGGTCAGCGCGTCCGCGTGGACAAGTCATCCCTGCAGGCCTCGCTGAACTCTGTGAGCAGGTTCAAGTCGCCCTTCCTGACAGTCTCCGTGACATCATGAAGGCTGCGATTCGGGCCGAGGTAGGCTTCGAGAATGCGCCCCTCGATCCGTTCGGCAGCGCTGATCACCGGGCGGGCCGACATCACACGCATGTGTCCGATCAAGGCGTAAAGCCTTATCATGTTGGTGACGTCTTCCGTCTGATGAGTCAGCGCGTCTCCATAGAGTCGCGCGGCCTCATCAATGAAATCGCTGTAGAGCGCCTCCAGCTTCTCCCTTTCTTTTTGGCGTACTGCATTGTGAAACTGTGCTCGTTGCGTGAGCCAAGTGGTGCTCAGCGCGGTCATACTGCCGATGATAGCACCCGCGAGGGCGGAAAATGCCGGGCTGGATTCAAGGCTGCCTCCGCGACACAGGTGAAATCGGGATGGAACTAGCGATTCACATCGACCGCGTTGAGTTTCCTTGCCGCCGTCCCGAACTGCCCCAGTTGATAAACGGCGGCGCCGGCAGGCGAAAACGTGAACCGTTCGAACGGCTCGGCGATCATGTCTTCGAGGTATTTTCGGGCGGCGACACCCGTCGTGATATGCGGGTTGAAATGCTCACCGGAAGCCTCCGGAACAAACGTCGAAACATATCCAATCAATAGGGGATCGATGAGCGGATCGTCAGGCGTGGTAACGAAGGCCGCGGAGCTTCCGGTCGCCACTGCGAACGGTCGAACGGCGTCAATCAGGTCTGCCTGCAGCTTGACCAATTCCGGCGTTCTTTCGATCACAATGCCCGCAACGCCGAGGTCATTGGTCGGGATGTAGTAGTATTTGATCGCCGCAAGCTTCATATCCGCCACCTTGGCGCTGGTAAAAACTTGGTCGATCCTGGCGTACATCTTGTCGAGGTCGGCGGTCCGCACGAAGCGTTGGATGAGCGTGATGTGGGGATTATGGGCCGCATCGAGTGGGAAGCCCGCGGGATAGGCCTTCAGCAGACGAGCGTTGTTGGCTTTAGCATGCTGGAGCATGGTTGTGTCCGGCTCCAGAAGAATATCAATCGCTGTCACATCGCTGGCCTGGAACCCCAAGGCAAGCGCCGCCGCTTCCGCCTTGCAATCCCCTGCCGGAGCGAGGCCCTTAGCAAGCACTACGGCAACTTCGGCCCTGGCAGCCTCCAAATCCGCACGAAAGGTCGGGCTTGCGTGCAAGCGCGCGACAGTGGCCGCCCCCATGAAACGGCCCCAGACCACGTCGCTATACCAGTGATGATTAACCACCATGCGGCTTTCTCCGAAGGCGCGGCCGCGCGCAAGAATTTCGTCCGCACGGTCAGGCACGATCTCTGTCAGAAGGAGTGCGAGACCCCAACCGATCGCCGTGTGTCCCGACGGGTAGGAGGGGTCCTTCGCCAGCTCCGCCCGATACTTCGGAACTCCGATGGGTTCGTTGTTCTGCTGGAACGGCCGGGTTCGGTGGTAGTAGTTCTTTGCAGTGTAGGTCGAAAGACCCAGATCACTGACTGATCGACGCAGCAACGTCGATAGATACGGAGCATTTTCCTCCGTGATTTGGGTGTTCAATGCGCATGAGAAGTCGCTGATCAGGCTTGAAAACTTCAGGTCGAAGTCATTTTCTGCCAAGGCGAACCGCGGCGTGGTGCGTAGAGCAAGGGTGTTTCGTGCGACCTCATCGTCCAGCAATTGCGCCGTGGACCCAGCTTCTGGAGGTCTGGGAATGAGCAGGAGGCTGTTCGGCAGCGCTTTCTGATCAAGGTATCCTTCCAGCCACCCCATCCCGAGTTCGGGATGAAATTCCGGAACCGTGCCAAGCTCGGTCCCCCCAAAGGAGGAGATATCCTTGGCTTCCGCAATGCTGGCGAACAGGCTGACCGCCAGCATTGCGGAGACTGCCATTCTGGGCAACGTCAAACGGAGTACCGTGAAGTCCATTGCCCGTTCCTCCTCGTTGGTCTCTATAGTCGGCGTAGTTCACCGCTCTTGTGCCGCTGAAAGCGCGGAACCCTGAAGCGATCTTGAGCTGTCGCGACTTTGATATGTCATGCAACACCTCGTGCTGCGAAGTTTCGCATCGCTCGGCCTGGTTGGGAGTCCCTGCGACTATGTGACAGGTGGGCCGATTGCTCCTGCGCAATTGCCGTTGCCCGCTGTCAATGCGGAACAGGTTGCATGTCATAGACCTGGCCAGCCGATCTCAGCTGATCAAGTGTTTTTCCAGAACAGGTTCCTGCTACTTCGTCCAAAATTCGCTTGGCTGTTCCATCGATGGATATGGTCCCTGCCTGACGATCTGGCGTCATATAGACGGCAACGCCATCCGGACCAATCTTGGACAGATAGAAAAACCGATGGATGCGATCCCCCTCACAATGAACCACAAAGGGAAAGGCGCCAAAGGAACCATCACCAGCATTTGCAGGAGACGTGTAAAAAGCCATGGGATCCAACAACAAGACAAGCGCGGCGAAAGTCACTTTCATAACTGTTTCGCGGCGCTCTGATCGAAACCACTTACCCGACACGATATCTCTCATTGAATAAACCCTCATAATTCGCCCTCCTGTCGGGTGTGCACTGGAATATTCAACGCAATTTGACTCGTTGCCTCCGTGTTGGCATTGATCTAGCGCAACATTGATACCGACCAGTATCGCCACCTGGAATTTGATCGGAGCCGATCACTCATCCGCTTCCAAGTTTAGGCGCTTTCGGTGTTGAGGGTGGACGTCACGCGTCTTTTGTTGTGTGCGCGACGAAAGGCTCCAGGAGGGTTGAACTGAAATCGCTGCGGTCGTCGTCTCCGGCAAACGACCAGATTGGCCAGCATTCCGATCGTCCAGGGGACGCTCAGCGTGACAGCGACGGCAGTCGAACCCGGTCCCAGTTCTGTCCGCCAAGCAAGTCGTCCGACGCCGTCGGTATAGGGAATACCGGGCCTACGCCCCAGGTAGTCCCACCTTCAGTAGGCCTGGCTGGTTGAGAAGAACAGGCTGTGGGTGTGTTACCGATCCCGAATTGTGTGACGACATCACGTGCCGAGTATTTAGTCTAGACTTGGGGCCGCATGGGCAAAGACTGCCGCGGCCCCCGTTAGTAGCGGCCTCAGTTGCTGCCTTTGGACGTTGCGGTCACTGCCTCCATCACGCGGTCCAGGCTGAAGCTGCCGGGCTTCTGGCGCGGCGGGAATTCACGGAAGCTAGATATCCATTGACCGACGTAGGCCGCGGCGGGGGCCAACGCGAACATTCGTTCCGCCGCCCATTGCGGATGACCGGTGGATTCATCGGAAGCGCGCTCGAACGGGTCCATTCGCAGATTGGTCAGCATCGGCCAACGCAGTTCCTCGAAGGGGGTCTCCCAGACCTTGATGCCGACGGAGTTCTGCCGAAGGAAGGATAGTTTCCAGTTGTCGTAGCGCAATGCAGCGACGCTGCCCCCGTCGGTCCAGTAGAGGAATTCGCGACGTGGCGACTCCTTTACATCGCCTTTCAGGAAGGGCAACAGGTTGTACCCGTCGAGGTGAACCTTGTAGGTCGTATCGCCGATTTTGCGACCCTTCAGCAAGTCCTCCTTGACGGTGCTGTCGCCCGCCGCCGCGAGCAAGGTCGGTATCATATCCTCGTGCGCGCCCATCTCGTTGATCGTGGTTCCGGGTTTGATGACTCCGGGCCAGCGGATGAAGGTGGGAACACGGAAGCCGCCCTCCCATTGGGTGTTCTTCTCGCCCCGGAACATCGTCGTTCCACCATCGGGCCAGTTGAAGAACTCCGCGCCGTTGTCGCTGGAATACATGACAATGGTATTATCCTCGATGCCGAGTTCCTTGAGCTTGGCCAGCAGCTGACCGACGTGGCCATCGTGTTCAACCATGCCGTCGGCATAGACACCAAGGCCGGTTTTGCCTTCACTTTCCTTCTTCAGGTGCGTGAACACGTGCATTCGGGAAGAGTTCCACCAGACGAAGAACGGCTTGTTGTTCTTTGCCGCCTTGTCGATGAAATCGATTGCCCCCTCTGTGACTTCCTCGTCCACGGTCTCCATGCGCTTCCTGGTCAGCGGGCCGGTGTCCTCGCACTTCTGCTTTCCAACCGCTCCGAAGCGCGGATCGACCGTCGGATCGTCCTTGTCCGTCGCGAAGCAATGCAGCACGCCGCGCGG
Source organism: Ensifer sp. ENS09 (assembly GCF_014852425.1). NCBI lineage: Bacteria > Pseudomonadati > Pseudomonadota > Alphaproteobacteria > Hyphomicrobiales > Rhizobiaceae > Ensifer > Ensifer sp. ENS09. Next base: position 209,270 of record NZ_JACVBP010000008.1, on the reverse strand, counting down.
ACCGAACTGCGCCCTGAAGGCCGGGTTTTTAGGATAGTCGACGTTCTCCGGTTCTTCCTCCGCGTTAAGGTGGTAGAGATTGCCAAACCACTCATCAAAGCCGTGCACGGTGGGCAGCATGTCATTGCGGTCGCCCAGATGATTCTTGCCAAACTGGCCGGTGGTATAACCGAGTGGTTTGAGCAACTCGGCAAGCGTGGGATCTTCTTTCTTCAAACCTTCCGGTGCGCCGGGCAAACCGACCTTGGTAAGGCCTGTGCGAATAGGCGATTGGCCTGTGATAAAAGCCGCGCGCCCGGCGGTACAGCTTTGCTGTCCATACCAGTCTGTAAACATCCCACCCTGCTGGGCGATGCTGTCAATGTTCGGCGTCCGGTAACCCATCATCCCATGGTTGAAAGCGCTGATGTTGAACTGCCCAATATCATCGCCCCAAATGATGAGGATGTTGGGTTTCGCATTCTGCGCCCACGTCGGAGCGGTCGTCAGGGCGCATCCGACAAGAAGCGCTGAACTGAGGGTACTCAGACGGGTTAGAATATTCGTCCTCATAGGAATTTCCTCCCTTGCCAACAGCGGCAGAGAAAATATATTGCAATAAAAACAATATATCTTTGATATTCCTCAAAATTGATCGCCGTATAATTTAATATATATCAGGTTTTGATTTTGCGACTCGGCGAGTGACTATTACGAACGGATTAGAAACTTGAGGGTCAACCGTAGGAGACGGTTCGCTATGCGCAGCAAGATGTTCAGTCGATCCAATTAAGGCCTCCGGCGGGCCCCGCATCCGTTATCGGATCACAGACATGCGGCAACGGTATTTTTCGCTTATCGGTCAGCGGCTGCTGGCTCTCCGCTTCGCAGTTTCGGTTCGATCAATTGGACAGGTGTCTATTTCCTCAAACTGAGAATATAGGCCGAGAGGTCCTCGACATCTGTCTGCGAGAGCACGATGTTCGGCATGGTCGGATGGTGCTGAGCCGTCAGCCAAACGTTGAGTGCTGCCGCGGTCATTCCCGGTGTCGCAGCAACCGTTTCGAAGCTGGGCGCTTCTGCAATGGGCGACCGAGCCTGACCAGCGAGGACGGCGTGGCAGGCAGCGCAGGCCTCGGTCGCGAGCTGGCGCCCCTGCGGGATGTCCTGTGCCTGTACTGCCTGAATCGCTGCAAGTGTGGCGGCGATCATTGATACGAACGTTGCGCGCATTCGCTAACTCCTCACCCGCTGGACAGACCGTCTATTACCACGTCGACTGCCCTCGGCCCCGACGGCTGGTAAAACATCACTGTACTCACCGGCAGGACGAACGACAATCTGTCGAGAGGGCAGATGGGGTAGGCCTGCGGAAAACCGGCGTGCCCAAAAGCCAAGGCTAGATAGTTCCTCAGACTACCGGGTGCCGGGTTGCACAGTCGAGACGTCGAGCGCAAGATAGCGAGTTGACAGTGAATGAATGCGGACGCTGTCGCAGCGGACTTTCAAGTCTGCGGCCCCCTGAAGGACAAGCTACCGTCCGAGAATCCGAAGCCATACGTCAAATCAACCGGCTAAAAGCTTCCATGAATTGCCAACCGGATCGCTGCAGATGCCGTTTCCGCCTCCAAAATGAAAAGTGAGGCACTCCAATGTTCGAGATCTTCATAGCGAAAGCGAACATCGAGAACTTCAGAGGCTTGATCTCCAGGGAGAATGACCCTGCAAAGAAAGAAATACTCAAGGAACTGCTAACAATAGAAGAAGACAAATTGGCTGCCGCTCATGTTGCAAGTTCGATTCAGTCATTCCCAAAACGGGACCACTGATTCATGTACCTCGCGCTGCAGCAGACGGCACCTCGCCTTCGACGATCATAGTCGCACTGGTCGGCCCCACAACCAGCGGAGACGGGCCGACGTGAAGCCTGATCGGGTGGGTCATGACTACAACCTTAGCCGCCGGATGAACCGCGCCAGGGTTGCCGGAAGCCGCTTGGTTAAATTATGAAGCCATGGTTCGTCCAGCATGGCGTAATACTGCTCCTCGGCTTCGGCAGGCCGGATCTTGCCGATTGGCTCCAGAAGTCGTCGATGGTTGAACCATTCCAACCATTCGAGGGTGGCGAATTCGACCGCTTCGAAGCTGCGCCATGGTCCGCGCCGACGGATGACCTCGGCCTTGTAGAGGCCGTTGATCGTTTCGGCGAGGGCGTTGTCATGAGTCGCCGACGCTTCCGACGGAAGGCTCGATGCCTGCCTCGGCCACGTCCACTTCCGCCTTCTTCACACATTCCTTGAACGGCTGCGCCGTGCAGCCGATCTTGGCGGCGATCGAGGAAACCGCTACCCATCGCGAGGAATATTCGCCTTGGTGATCCAAAACCATCCGCACTGCTCGGGCCCGGACGTCCGGTGAAATTTGTTTGTTGTCTTGCTCCATCGGCTCCCCTTTCTGAGAAGATGGAGCCTCCGGCAAATCCGGCGCGGTTCACAGCAAGAAGCTAAGTTCAACCGAACTCAACTCATCAAGGGTGAGCACGCTGCAGCCGCGTAGATCAATCGGCATGGCGCATACTCCTGCTCGCACCACTGTTAAGTCAAATAAAATCCAGATCACCGACGCTGGCATTGACGCTCGTCAATGACGGGATTGAGGCAGTGGGAAAACTCTTGAGGAAAGGATGGCCCGTTTCACCAACTGGCAGGGTAGATCATCATGGCTTCTGCTTACGTCGTCGGCCCAATTGACGCTTCCCAGATCGAGCGGGCATATTGCCTGGTCTCTGCCGTCGGCTACGACATCGATGTCGATGGGTGGCGACAGGTGTGCGCAACAAATCTCCTGCGGAATTATCCCTCTCCTTATGTCGAAGACATTGTGGTTGTCGAGGACCCGCGCGGTTATGTCAGGGGGATTGCGATACTTCGCGCCAGGCATAGTGAGCGGCTTGGCCGATACCTCTCCGTTCCAGTTTTCGCAAGCATCACTGCCGCTGATGCGCGCGGGGTGTGCGAGACACTGCTTCGATACATAAGAACCGCAGCCCGCAAGAAACAATGTAACGCCATTCACATCGCCAGTCTGCGAACCAACCGGTGGCCGGTTGGGGCGGGAGAAACTGAAATGGAGTTCGACGGTATCCTTATCCCGCTTCGTTAGGTATATCCCAGCATTCCAAAGGATATTTGTGCGGCGACTTGTCAAACTTTTTATCTGACCGCCCGCGCACTGAACGCGTAGCCGACCCGCCTTACAGATTTGATGAGGTCGGGCTGACGAGGGTCCTTCTCGATCTTTCGGCGAAGCCTGGCAATCTGAGCGTCAATCACGCGATCGAAAGCTTCACGTGATCGGCCCCGCGTCAGGTCGATCAAAATCTCGCGGTTGAGAACGCGGCCTGCATGTCTCACCAAGGTGCAGAGCATTTCGAACTCGCCCGTCGTCAGCGCGATCTCCCGGCCGTCTTTCGACGTCAAACGACGGCAAGCTACGTCGAGACGGAATTCTTCAAAGAAGAAGGGCTCTTCGGCTTGGGCTTCATGAACGGTTCCGGTTGCAGGTCGGCGGCGGCGAAGAAATGCCGTTACAATCTGTTACACTATAGCACGATTTGTAGCAGGCACGTCGATATCGCTTCACGCAAAGATGTTGAAATCCTCCCCACTCAGCGTCAGGTGGAGGATGCGCGATGTCCCTTCAATCAGTTGCCACGCAAGGCGGCCCTAGAGCATTGGAGTACTCCTTTGTACCTCCTGACTTGTCTTCCGTCTTCAACCTGCAGCCTGTCATTGAGGCTGTGCCAGGTCAGGCGCTTTTTTGGGAAGGGGACGATGCCCAATACGTCTTCCAAGTCGAAGATGGCCTTCTGCGCGCGTTGCGCCTGCTTGCAGATGGCCGCAGGGTTATCGTGGGTTTCTTGCGACCCGGTGATCTCCTGGGCGTCTCCCACAAAGACCGCTACCTCTACACGGTTGAAGCAATAACGGAGGCAAGACTGCGTCGATACCCCCGCAGCCGCTTCGAAGACGATGTCGCGCGCCAACCGCACTTGCGCGGGCAGCTTTTTTCCAAGCTCTGCGACGAAATGACGGCAGCCCAGGACCAGGCAGTGCTGTTGTCTCGTCGGAGCGCCGACGGAAAAGTTGCGAACTTCCTGCTTCTTATGGCCAGAGACGGCGAGGGTGAGCGGACCGCCTTTATCAATCTTCCAATGACGCGGCTCGATATCGCCGACTACTTGAACATGACGATAGAGACGGTATCTCGAACGATAACCAAATTTGCGAGCAAGGGAATTATCATTGCCCCCGACAGGCGCTCGATCATGGTCTTGAAGTGGCATGGGCTCCAATCGATTGCGGACGGTGACGATACTGATCTCGGTTTGGCTCAGGTGAATTCCAAGGTAGCACGAGCCGGGCTCGCTCGATAACGTGGCGGTTGATTATGACGCAAACGAAGGTCAGGAAAGTCGTCAGTCTCCTGGAAGGGGCAAACCTGATCGTGAGAGAGGCTGACGGGACGATTAGACATTGGAGCCGCGGTTGCGAGCAACTGTACGGCTGGTCACGGGAAGAGGCCGAGGGTGAAGTGGTCCACGATCTACTTGCGACCGCATTTCCCGAGCCGGCCGACGATATCCACGCGCATGTCACCGGAAAGGGGTCATGGTCCGGGGAACTGACCCAGAAGTGCAAGGATGGCAGCACAGTGTTTGTTGCAAGCCATTGGGCCAGCCTTCCAAACGGTCAAAGCAGTTCCATTGCTCAGTTTGACAGTGACATCACTAACTTGAAGCACGCACAGGCCGATCTCGTGTCGAGAGAACTTCATCTCAAGTCTATCCTGGACACTGTCCCCGAAGCGATGGTGGTGATCGACGAGAAGGGGCTGATAGCATCCTTCAGCGCGGCGGCTGAACGGCTTTTTGGATACTCGGAAACCGAGGTGCGTGGGTCGAACGTCAAGATGCTCATGCCGACACCCGATCGCGAGGCGCATGACCGTTACCTGGAGAACTACCTGCGCACCGGCGAGCGACGAATTATCGGCATCGGCAGGGTGGTCACCGGCAAGCGCAAAGACGGCACCACCTTCCCTATGGAATTGTCGGTTGGCGAGGCCCGTTCCCCCGGCGGCCGTATTTTCACCGGCTTCATACGGGATCTGACCAGCCGTCAACGCATCGACGAAGAGTTGCGACAGGCACAGAAAATGGAAGCCGTCGGACAACTTACCGGCGGCCTTGCACACGACTTCAACAATCTGCTTACGGTCATCATCGGTAACCTGGAGATGATTGAAGCTCGCCTTACCGATCAAAACCTGGCCCCTCTATTACGGGAAGCTCAGGCGGCAGCCGACGACGGCGCAAAGCTCACGGCGCAACTTCTGGCCTTTGGCCGACGCCAGCCGCTTGCTCCGAAGCTGGTTGACGTTGGTGAGCTTATCAGCGGCTTTGCCAACCTCTTGGGGCGAACGCTCGGTGAGACGGTCGAGTTGTCCACAATGATCCAAGGCTCTGACAACGTCGTGCTTGTCGACGTCTCGCAACTTCAGAATGCGTTGTTAAACTTGGCATTGAACGCGCGCGATGCAATGCGGTCGGGCGGCCGTCTCTTAATCGAGATCTGCAAGGCGAGCCTGGATCAAGACTACGTCCTCATGTATCCGGACGTCCGCATGGGACAATATGTCCTGATCACCGTCAGCGATACGGGCGTGGGCATGTCGGAGGATGTCCGACGGCGTGCGTTTGAGCCATTCTTTACGACCAAGGTCACTGGAGCCGGTACGGGACTCGGCCTTAGCATGGTGTATGGTTTCGTCAAACAGTCTGGGGGGCACGTTCAACTCTACAGCGAGCCGGGCAGAGGCACGAGCGTGCGGCTCTTCTTGCCTGCTGAGACGGGAAAGTCTCAGGATGAGAGGCCCGCAACGGTGCCGGATCAACCAGCCGCCGAGCTGCCTCGCGGGCACGAAACCATTCTCGTCGTCGAGGACGATGTCCGAGTTAGACGCATCGTCGTGGCGCGGCTCTTGGACGCTGGCTATAGCGTTTTGGAAGCCGAAACCGGCACGCAGGCGCTCCAGCTTCTCGCGGATAACATGGAGGTTTCGCTGGTGTTCACGGATATGGTTATGCCGGGCGGCATGACCGGCGCTGAACTCGCCCACCATGTTCGCAAATTCCGCCCGGGGATAAAGATCCTTCTCACTTCGGGATATGCCGCGGCGAATGTCACCGAAACGGACCTTCCCGACGGCTCGGCATGGTTGCTGAAACCTTATACCGCCGCTGAACTTGCCCGGCAGCTTCGGCAATTACTCGACTGATCGGCTTCGCGTCGCGATGCTGTCATCTACCACCTTGCGTCGGAAATCTCAGCGGTTTGACAAGGTCCAATCCTGAGGCGATCGGCGCCTGCGCGCCGCTTGGGATTTTGTTCTTTGACGACCGTCAATGCCATGGGCGGCCCGTTGCGTGGCGCGGTCGCATGTCGTTGGCTAAGCAGCGCTCGCCCTACGCTTCCGAGCCCGCCCGCCGTATGCCCGCATTTCCGGACTTCCAATACTACGATGCTATGATGGTATCGTTTCGAATTGGAGACAGCCATATCCGAGCCGAACAAGCTCTAGCAAAGCGACATCATTACCTGCAGAAGCTGCCGCTCATCGACACTGCGACGATGGCCCGATCGAAGTGGCCTTGAAACCGAACGGCTGCCGTGACCTTGCAAAAGGTGCTCATCCGGTTCCTTGCCCAAACCTCATGTTTCCCGACCGCAATGGTCTCATGTGAAGGAGCGGCGCAATGACCTCCCGCTTGATCTTCTGCCTGCTTTTGGTCGCCCTATCGGCCGTTCTTGTCTGGGCGTTCAGGCCCCCTCAAGGCGACGCCGGGACCCGCCCGCCGTGTCGCATCTGATCACCCGCACGGTCAAATGCTCCCGATAAGGGCTTGGCTCCATCCAGCCCAACAAGACCGACGCCGAGGCGTCTGCGCGCATATCCGCCGGCAATGGCGCTGAAATAAGCTATTTCATCCAGACCGAAAGGTGCTTTCGAATTTGAGCGAGATGCCAGCCCCAAATTTCCCGGGCTGCCGCCATCCGTCCTCCGTCCCAAGGGGCTGCTGAAAATCACTGCAGAAATCAGGGACTGGCGGCGGAAGATTACAGTCAGACCCTGGTGCACGGCGGCGATCAAAGGTGAACGTCTGATCCTGATCGCCGCCGAGCATCTTTCTTTCGCTATTGGCGCAGCGCTGAAATGGTCGAGCCGGTCCGGGCGTACACGATGAATTCGTTATTGCTGACAGTCAACATATAGAGGACAATGACAGTCTTCGAACAGAGAGGCGGCAGCCATTGGACTTCGAGAGAATCGGCCGAGCGCGTCTGATGATGCGGCTGCCACGGCACCGCAAGCAACTCTTAGAACTGCGGTTTCTGGCGCTGAGCACACTGATCGAAGCCTATGGCGTAGCCGTGGTCACTCGCGACGAGTTGAGCGAGCATGCCATGTCGAATGAACCGCTAACGGCCGAATACGCCGATAAATGCCAGGCGATCGAAGACAAGGTCGTGATGTTGCTTACCAATATCAGTCCTCGTTTCATCAACTAAAGCATGTCGCGGGTTTTGAGATTCAGGATTGAACTAAGCCGCTATCGCGGCGAATGGGGCCGACTTTGACCGGAGCCTCCTGACTGATTGAATGGTGGTGTTGCAACCCACCCTTCAGGCAGGAGGTCCAGATGGCTGAGCTTAGCCCTCTACGCCGCCGGATGATCGAGGACATGACGGTCCGCAATCTGTCTCCGGCAACCCAGCGATCCTGCATCAACGCCGTTCAGAAGTTCAGCCGCTATTTCGGTCGGTCACCGGATCAGCTTGATCTTGAGGATTTTCACGCCTTCCAGGTTCATCTGGTCGCGACGGGGATATCCTGGGCGTCACTGAACCAGATCGTTTGCGCCCTCAGGTTTTTCTATGGCATCACGCTGGGCCAGAATGATGTGCCCGAGCGGATCCCGTATGGGCGTAAGCCGCGCACGCTCCCGGTTGTTCTGTCGGCTGATGAGGTCGTTCAATTCCTCGAGGCCGTTTCCAGCCTGAAGGCGCGGGTGGCGCTGACGTGCGCCTATGCGGCGGGTTTGCGGGTCGGGGAAGTCTGCGGGTTGAAGGTGGAGGATATCGACAGTTACCGGATGGTGATCCATGTCCGTCAGGCGCTCGCGCACCCATGCGCCATGCGAATTCAGATTGCCGCCACCACCCTGTTCACTCTCGGGGGCCAGCCTGCCGCCTGGATTCACGATTACACCCCGAAGACGGTAGTGACCACTTTCGAGTTTAAATCGGAGCAGCCGCTTTAGTGTTTCAACATAGCTCATGGCAGTCCGCCTCAGTGGCTGCAGGTCATTCCCCGGTCGATCGGTCCAAGATTGCCTCCGCCGTCGTTCGGCGGCTTGTTGCCGGGCGCGATCTCGTTTGTGATGATGATGAAGACGATGCCGATATGCGGCAACGCTACGAAACGGCGATCTAAGCAGGAAACGGCGGGCATCCGCAAGAAGCCAAGCAGGCTTAAATCAATTCAAATTGCATGCCAGACAATTAGGGTTATTCAAGGTCACTCAAGGTAGAGGTCTAGAGATTGAGGCCGACCGTTGACGGCCAACCGGTCGCGACCGATTGAATCTCGCTGGCTCGTGAGCGAAGCTCAATTAGCGGCGGGGAGGCAATACCAACTCTTGCCTACCGTCCTCATTTTCTGACGCCATTAACAATCTTCCTGCCGTAACAGCTCGGAGGCTTCCCATGACGGACATACAACCCTCAACCCTTGACCAAGTCCTGGCCGAACTGATCAGTGGCCAGATTGAGCAGCGCCACATAAACGAGCTTCGGGCCATCCTCTCAACGGGTAATGAAATCACTATGCACGGAACGTTCACCGTTGGGCGCGACTTCATCATTTACAAAACCGCTAAGGATAACAGTGGAAAGTGGGCAATGACGCCCTTTTCCCACATAGTGCAACTGGTAATTTGACTGGACTCTGGCGCTTGCCTAATCGCGACGACGTAGCGAAAAACCGTGGTACACTTGGCGGGTTGCCATGCGGCGACCGGACATACCGGACCCTCCCTCACCGCACGGACCGCGAGGCCAAAAAGGGCGCTTGCGCGTCTAATTGCCAGAAGTTCCGGCTCAGTTCCGCGGACGAAGCTTGCGATCGCTGTATTGCTGCTCGGCGTGCGTGGTCGTGGCGCTGCCGTGACGTATTTGGCCCATAGTGCTTCCTCTCATTCATCGGAAAAGATCGCACCATCAAAACCTGGGAACACCCAGACCCCGGCTGAGCGACGGCGCCTCGCATATCGGCCGCGCACATGTTGTCTTCGACGGATGAGAAAGTCTCAGCCCCTGCGATCTGATCATTATCGTGGGTCACTCCCATGCCCCACATGATTGCTGTGTACGCTTCGCCGTGGCCGTCACCGTCCACGCCGCAACACTCAATATCGGGCGGGAACTCCCTTTCCTGGAGCCGGACTTTCAATAGCTGGACGCACCAGCTTGTCCTAGCGCACCTCATCCTTATCGCCGCGCTATAGGTTCTCTACATTCGACCTCATTGACGCGGATCAATGCACAACTGCAGCGAATGCGGCAAATAGGTAAACCTGCGGATATCGCATGCTCGCCCTGTAAGCCAGGTCTACGCAGAAATGGGCTAGATTTCTTGGCGATGGCTGGATCGTGTGGAAGATGGGAAGTCGCTATGCATTCACGCGGGAAGAATTTAGAACATCTGGCCGATGCAGGTAGCCCCGCCCCACTAATCTCGTTGCGGAGTACTGGGGGTGTCGACAACGACTTAGTGAATGGCTCGAATGTTTTGAGCAAGCTTAACGCTCGGGAAGTGCGAGAGCAGGCCGGCAGAGCGCTTAGAGAGAAGGTCGGTCGAGCAGCACACAGCTTCTGGAAGCATCCCGAAGGTCGCCAGGACCCCATAACAACCCTTCAGGCTGCTGATATTGATCGTATTCCCGAGCTTGTTCCGATCCGATACGGACGAATGCTGCAATCACCCTTCGCGTTTTATCGTGGTACGGCCGCAATCATGGCCGCAGATCTTGTCGCAACGCCATCAACTGGGATCCCAGTACAAGCCTGTGGTGACTGCCATTTGGCGAACTTCGGAGGCTTTGCCACTCCCGAACGAAACATCATTTTCGACATCAATGATTTCGACGAAACCTTGGTCGGCCCCTGGGAGTGGGATGTGAAGCGGTTGGCGACGTCATTTGTACTTGCGGCGCGCGTGAACGGCCACACGGAATCGGCTGCCAGGGAAACCGCCATTGCTTGCGCACACGCCTATCGAAAGCATCTCGCCAGATATTCCAAGATGCACCCGATCGATGTTTGGTATTCGCACATCACGGCGGAAAACCTCTTCGACTTGGCCCATGAACGGGGTCGTATGAAGAAGCGCGTCAAAGAAGCAAACCGTCAACACGGCTCCGAAGTCGAGATGTTGAAAATCACAAATGTCGTCGGTGGAAAATTGCGGATCCACGACATGCCTCCGCTGATCTTCCATCCAAAAGCAGCGAGTGCGTCCGAGTTTGACGAGACTGTAAGAGAGACGTTCCGCGCGTACAGTGCCTCACTTTCGGACGAGCGCAAGACGTTGCTTGAATGGTACGAACTGGTCGACGCTGCGATGAAGGTCGTTGGCGTAGGCAGTGTGGGCCGACACTGCTGGATCGTGTTACTGATGTCCGCATCGAACGATCCTTTATTCCTACAATTCAAAGAAGCCGCCCCATCATGTCTCGAAGCATATATCGGCAAAAGCGGCTTTTCTCATCATGGTCAGCGCGTCGTAATGGGTCAGCGCCTCATACAGCCGGCATCCGACATGTTCCTAGGCTGGGTCACCGCTTCGGTGTCCGGTAGGCAATACTATGTTCGACAGTTGCGGGACGTGAAAATAAAGCCGCTTGTCGAACAATTCGACACTGAACTACTGCTCAGTTACGCAGAGGCTTGCGGATGGGCGCTGGCGCTGGCCCACGCCAGATCCGGAGACCCGGCAGCAATCAGCGGATACCTCGGCTCGAGCGACGAGTTTGATGAAGCAATTGGCAAATTCTCCGCTTTCTATGCCGATCAGACCGAGAAGGACTTCGCAGCTTTGAAGACCGCGGTCCATCGGGGTCGCATCCCAGCCGATCTGGAGAACTGAGATCAACAACTGGCGCGCATTCTGAAACGCCAGGCAAGCCCGACCGTGGGAAGAGGGCACGACAATGACAGGCGACTCCAGAAATTTCAAAGGCGTCCCCGAGACCCTTCGCTTTGACATCGTCGCGGGGCTGACCGCAGCGGCGGTTGTTCTACCCAAAGCCATGGCTTACGCGGGGGTCGCTGGCCTTCCGGTCGAAGTCGGGCTCTATACGGCCCTCGTTCCCATGACCGTCTACGGCCTGCTTGGTTCGTCCTGCGTTCTTAGCGTCAGTTCCACTGCAACGCTCGCCATTCTGACGGGCACTGCAATCAGCGGGGTTGTTCCCGATGGAAACCCGGCACAGCTGCTGACCGCGACTGCCACCCTGGCAACGCTCGTGGGTGGCCTGTTGCTGCTAGCCCGGCTCCTTCGTCTCGGTTTTGTCGCCAACTTCATCTCAAGCCCGGTGCTGACGGGGTTCAAGGCCGGCATAGGTCTTGTCATACTTCTTGACCAAGCCCCCAAACTGCTTGGGCTTCATATCGCGAAGCAATCCTTCTTCTCCGATTTGCTGACACTCATCCACCATCTGCCTGAAACTTCTCTCCCGACGCTCGCGGTCGCGCTCACCACCGGCGCGTTGCTTATCGGCATGGATCTCTTGAAGCCACATTCACCGGCGCCGCTTATTGCTGTCGGGCTGGCAATAGCAGCGTCGGCAATGCTGGGACTTTCCGAGTTTGGCGTGTCCATCGTCGGGCATATCCCGCGCGGCCTTCCTTCCATTAGGGTTCCCGATGCGAACATGGTGGGAGCTCTGCTCCCTCCTGCGTTGGGCATCGCCTTGATGAGTTTCACGGAAACCATTGCGGCGGGCCGGGCCTTCGTTGGGCCCAAGGACCCGCCGATCAATGCCAATCGCGAGCTCGTCGCGACCGGTGCGGCAAATATCGCCGGCGCGCTCATCGGTGCCATGCCGGCCGGCGGTGGCACATCGCAGACCGGCGTGGTGCGCGCGGTTGGAGGACGGACACAGCGTACATCCCTTGTCACGGCAGCTGCCGCGCTCGCCACCATGGTCGCCCTTGCGCCACTGCTTGGCTTGCTTCCGAACGCGACATTGGCGGCAATTGTGATTGTCTATTCCGCGCCACTCATCAAACCAGGCGAGTTCGTCGCGATCCGACAGATACGTCGAATGGAGTTTCGTTGGGCAATCGTGGCCACGATAGGTGTACTCGCTTTTGGGACGCTGCAGGGCATTGTCATCGCGATCATAATGTCGCTGATCGGACTAGCCAGCCAGACCGCCTATCCACCAGTCTACGTGATCGGACGAAAGCGTGGCACGAATGTGCTGCGGCCACTCTCGAGCGAGCACCCTGACGACGAAACTTTCCCTGGACTGTTGATCCTGCGCCCTGAAGGGAGGCTGTTCTTCGTGAATGCGCAGAACGTTGCTGACCATATCACGAGCCTCGTGGCGCAATACAGGCCGCGCGTGCTCGTACTGGACTTCAGCAGGGTGCCGGACGTCGAGTACTCGGCGCTCCAGATGATCCTCGAGGGGGAAAGGCGGGCAAAAGAGCAGAATGCCACGGTCTGGCTTGCTGGTCTGAACCCCAGCGTACTGGACGCCGTGCGACGAGCAAAACTGGACGTTCTGCTCGGAAAGGAGCGTATGCTCTTCAACGCCGAGACGGCAATCGAGAAGTATCTGACAATATTCGCAACGACGTCTGATATTATGACCGATGCATCGAACTTTATTGCGCCGGCAGAACAAAGTAACAAACCTTGAATGATGAAGGCCAAGCAGGGAGACGACGATGATAGACAGGATCGGCGACCCGTTTCTGAATAACGTGGCCTTGGTTCTGCTCCTTTTTATTGGGGTTATGATTTTTTATGGGATAATTGCAATCCACGATATTCCCTACAAGTTCGCGGAAAAGAGGGAGCATCCCCATCAAGATGCGATTCACGCCGCCGGCTGGGTCAGCTTATTCACTCTCCATGCTCTCTGGCCCTTTCTTTGGATTTGGGCGATGGCTTACAAGCCGGAGCGCGGATGGGGATCGGCTGGGGTCAACCTTCGACGCCTGGGGTGGGTCAAAGCGAGGCGTCGCCCCCTGTGCAGAACGATTGCCTAAGTTCACCGACAAGCGACTTTACGGCCGTTGATCAAACAACGCGACATCGCTGCTTACGCTATTGGGATTATGCAGGGCGCGTCGTCAAGGGTGAGGAACCAGTGCCGGTTCAGGCATTCAGAGCACCACAAGCCCCGTGGTCGCTAGTAAGACGTGCCGCGAGAAGGGCATAATGGTTCATCTCGGCAACGCTCCAGCGCTCGAATTCCTCTACTAGCGCCGGCCTTACGCCGCGTCCGGCATCGATGAGGCCGACGCTGCTGAGGTACGAAAACACGTTGCCCACATGGGATTTCGACACCTGGAACCGTTCGGCGAGCGGCTCGAGCGTCAGCAGTGGCACCGGGCGTCGCGCCTCGCTTGCGTAATGCGCCGCCATCAGGGCGACCAGCACGGGATAGCCACAGTCATAATTCGCCATGGCGGCGATCGTCGGAAAGGGCGAGATAACCGTCCCGCCCGCAAGGATCTGCCGGGCAGACAGATGGATGATCGCACCGATCCGTTCCACCGAACCAGACAGGAAGGCGGCATGCGCAGTGCCGGCAATCCGGTCATGGGCCGCAAGAAAGGCGAGGATGGAGCGACCGATTTCCTCGACTAGCACCGGTTCGGGTCGAAGGAGCGTCTGACGCCGGTCGACTGCCACGGGCTCGGAGGTGACGAAGCCCGCCGTTTTCAGCACGCCGACGAAATGGGTGGTGTGGCGGGGGCTGAGGCTCGACAGCCTCTTTAGCCGAGAGAGGGTCGGAAGCGCCGGGTCGTCGCCAAGCCAGCCGTAGTAGTTATGGATCAGCATGTAGGCCGCGTAGTAGCGGCCGAACTGGTTCAGCAGCTTGCGCACTGGCCAGCGGGAGGGCGAAATGGCGATAATCGCCTCACAATATTCGGCAAGCGCGATGGAGAGCATGGGCGAAGTTTCATCCGTAACTGCGTCTATTAATACGCGAATAAAAATAGGTGCAAACTTTGGATTGGTAGGACCATGGCCGCTGCGCGATAAGGCACGAGAGACGGAGCAGGCGTCGCGTTTTGCGTATGCCGAGCGGGGTGCAAGCATTGATGGGAAAGAAGCGGCCTGGAAATATAAACTTCATAGTTGATTATATGGGTGACTGCACCTTGTTTAATCGTACCGCCTGGCTGTCCAATGTCTCGCTTCTGGCGCTGGTGACCACGGGGATGCCTGCCACCGCAGCCGACGTGACGCTCGACGGCGGAATGACGACGGTCAACGGTGCCGGCGGCGGTACCTATCCCTCGCCATGGGTCATCAAGGGCGACCTGACCATCGGAGCGACCGTCTCCACCCAGTTCAAGGTCGAGAACGGCGGAAGCGTCACTTCGGGATATGCGACCCTCGGGCTCGGTCCGGATCAGACACAGTCCGGCAATTTCGGGGTGGGCATGACCGTTACGGGCGCCGGTTCAACATTCACCAGTGCGCTGCTCACCGTCGCAAAATCCGGCCGTGCCACCGTCAATATCGAGGACGGCGCGGTCGTCGATAGCAGCTGGCAGGCAGTGATTGCCGACGACTACCGATCCTATGGGTTCGTCAATGTCGACGGCCAGGGAAGCGAGTGGCGCGTGGGCAACGTGCTGACGCTCGGCAATTACGGGACCGGCCAGCTGAGGATCGGACAGGGCGGGCTGGTGCGCGCCCAGGCCGTCCAGCTCGGCTGGGGCTTCGACGGCATGCGTTATGGGGGTGGCAGTGTTGCGCTTCAGGGCACTGCCGGCAACCGCGGCGTGCTGGAGACCATGTTCGTGTTTCCCGGCCCGGGCAATGCGAGCCTGCTCTTCGACGGCGGCATCCTGCGCGCAACGTATTCGGGTATCAACTTCATGCAGGGCAGCATGGAGCCGTCGATTGGCGCGGGCGGGGCCTTCATCGACAGCAACGGCTATGACGTGACCATCGGAAGTGCCTTCCGGGGCTCGGGCGACCTGCACAAGATCGGTGCCGGCACGCTGACGCTCACCGGCGCCAACTATTTCCGCGGCAAGGCGGTGGTCGAGGCGGGAACTCTGCAGCTCGATGGCAGCTATGGCGATTTCGATCCCGTAACCACGCCGGCGCAGGTCTTCGTCCACGCCGCGGCCACCTTCGGCGGCGCGGGCACGCTCGATGGCACCGCCACCATCGCCGATGGCGCCAGCTTGACGGGGCAGAGCGGCCGCCGGCTGACCGTCAACGGCGATCTCCTCCTCTCGCCGGGCTCAACCATTAATGTCGCGCTCGCTGGCGCCTCCGCCGGACCACTCTTTTCCGTCGGCGGCGATCTCAGGCTCGACGGCACGCTCAACATTTCCGCCTCGCCCTTCGGACCCGGCCAGTATGGCCCCGGCATCTACAGGCTCTTTACCTATGGCGGATCGCTGATCGACGGCGGCGTGACGATAGGCGCGCTTCCGCCAGGCTCGACGCCCGACCAGTTCAGCGTCCAGACTGGGATCGCCGGTCAGGTGAACATGATCCGCACGACCATGGGCCTCGGCTACCAATTCTGGGACGGACCGAACCTCGCGCTCTACCAGAACGGCCAGGTCAACGGCGGCAGCGGCACCTGGACCGCGAATGGGGCCGGCTGGTCCGATCAGAACGACCTCCTTACGGGCGCTTATGACAATCCGAGCTTTGCGGTTTTCCAGGGAACCGCCGGCACCGTGACCGTCGACAATTCCGCCGGCGCCACCGGCGTCACGGGCCTGCAATTTGCCGTCAACGGCTATGGGCTGACGGGCGATCCAGTCAATCTGAGGGGCAGCGGCGAAACCGTGGTCCGCGTCGGCGACGGTACCTTCATGGGCCAGCTAATGACGGCCACAGTCGGCTCGGCGCTGACGGGCAGTTCGGGCCTCACCAAGACAGATATGGGCACGCTCCTCCTCACCGGCACGAACAGCTATGCGGGCGGCACCCGCATCGAGGGCGGCACGGTTAGGGTGGATGGCGCGGGAACCCTGGGCGCCGCCACGGGCGCGCTTGCAATCGCGGCGGGCGCCAGGCTCGATCTCTACGGCACGACGCAGCGCGTCGGCGGTCTTTCCGGCGCAGGCACGGTCTCCGATACCAAGAGCGGCTCCACCCTGCTCGGCATTCTGTTGTCCGATCAGGCGGCCGATACCACCTTTAGCGGACGCCTCCAGAACGGTGGCAAGGGGCTCTATCTCCGGAAGGAAGGGACCGGCCGGCTGACGATGACCGGCGCCAATACGCTCTACACCCTCAGTGCGGACGGCGGGGAGGTGGTGCTGTCGGGTGCGGGTGCAAGCCTCGCAGCCTCCTATTCCATTGATGCGGGTTCGCGCGGCCCCGGCACGATCCGGATCGACCAGGGGGCCACCGCCTCTTCCGACTTCCTCCAGATCGCCAACAACACGGGCGGCACGGCGACGGTGACAGTTGCCGGCTCCGGCTCCTCGCTCACCTCCCGCATCGCCGTGGTCGGCCTGCTTGCCGAAGGCAATGTACGGGTCGAGGACGGCGGCCAGCTGACCACGACCGGCAATGCCTTCTTCGGTGCCAACAGCGGGTTCATCGGCCGCACTACTGTCACGGGCGCCGGCGCGCTCTGGAAAAGCACTGGCAACATCATCCTCGGCCTGTCCGGCGAGGGCCAGTTGGTGATCGAGAATGGCGGCGAGGTGGATGCAAGCCTTCTCACCCTCGGCTACGGATCCGATGGCTTCGGACAAGCGACTGTTCGCGGCACCGCCGCATCCCGCGGCATCCTGACGGCGGGGGTGATCACTACCGATTCCGGCACATCGAAGCTGCTCTTTGATGGCGGCATCCTGCGCCCGCAGGGAGATCAGACGGATTTGATCCGCGGCCTTGCGCCCGGCGAGGTGGAGATTGGCGCGGGCGGACTCTACTACGAGGACCGCGGCTATGACGTGACCATCTCGCAAAGGCTCAGCGGAATGGGAACGCTGGTGAAGCGCGGCTCCGGCACGCTGAATCTCACCGCCAACAACACCCAGACGGGCGGCACGATCATCGAAGAGGGAACGCTGCAGCTTTCCGGCCTCTCCGGTGGCCTCAACACCATGGGCGGTGCGCTCACCATCGCGAGCGGCGCGACGCTGGCGCTCGGCGGCTCGAACCCGGTTTCGGTCGGGTCGCTCAGCGGCGGTGGCACCATCACCAATCTGGCAGCCGGCACGCGCCGCTACGTGGCCGTCACGCAATCGGGCAACACCACATTTTCCGGCAGGATTGTGAATGGTCCGGGTGAGGCGGACCTGATGGTCTTCGGCACGGGAACATTGACCATGACCGGCAACAGCAACTACCGATTGACTGTTGCGGATCAGGGCAACATCGCGATGGCAGGCGGTGCCGATATCGTCAATGACACGGTCTATGCCCGTTTCGGCTCGATGATCACGGTCGGCGGACTGAATACCCAGCTTGAAACCAGCCGGCTGGAGCTCGGTGATGCCGGAAGCGGCACGCTCCGCGTCGAAAACTATGGCCGGGTAATTTCGGACACCCCCGTTCGCCTGAGCGGCAGCCTCAGTCCCTCGGGTCTCGGCATCGTCGAGCTCAACGGCACGGGCGGCGCGCGCGGATCGCTCGTCGCACCCGGCCTCGTGCGCGGCATCGGACAGGCATCGCTTCGCTTTGACGGGGGCACGCTGGTGGCAAGTGCCCACGAGGCGGATTTCCTGAAAGGTTTCGCCGCAGGCGACATCTCGATCGGCGCGGGCGGCGCCTTCATCGCCACCAATGGCTATTCGATCGGGGTTTTGACGCCCTTCACCGGCGGCGGGGAGATCATCAAGCAGGGCAACGGCACGCTGACACTCTCGGGCCTCAACGATGCCAGCGCAGCCTATACCGGCGCGACGACCGTTTCCGCCGGCACGCTTGCCATAGCGGGCACGTTCGGCGATCCCGTCGGCCGGGCGGCAAGGGTGACCGCAGGCTTTTCCGGCACGCTGAAAGGCACCGGGCGGATCGCAGGCTCCGTGCTTGTCGATCATGGCGGCATGCTCCGGCAGGAGGAGGGCCAGACGCTGGCCGTAGACGGCGATCTCGCCTTCGCCTCGAGCGGCATCTTCTCCGTCGGTCTCGGTGCGCCGGGCAATGCGGCCCTCGTTGCTGTCGGGGGCGACGTGACGCTCGACGGGCGGCTCGACATTGTCGATAAGGGCGGCTTCGGCACGGGCATCTACCGGCTGATGACCTATGGCGGTGTGCTCATCGACCGTGGCATGAATATCGGCACGCTTCCGGCTGGCGCCCAGCCAGGCGCGCTTTCCGTGCAGACGGGCGCTGCGGGCACCGTCAACCTCGTCAATGCCGCCGGCCTCACCCTCGGCTTCTGGGACGGGGCTCAGCCCTCAGGGCGCTCCAACGGACGGATCGAGGGCGGTTCCGGCACCTGGAGCATGGATATGGCAAGCGCCGGGCCCAACTGGACAGACCAGAACGGCGCGATCAATGGCGGCTATAATCCGAACCCCACCTATGCCGTCTTCTCCGGCACGGGCGGGATGGTGAACGTTGACAACCCGGGCAGCGAGATCGGCATCACCGGCATGCAGTTCGCCGCCGATGGCTACGGACTAGCCGGGGATGGCCTCGTGCTTCTGGGCGCAAGCGGCGAGACCGTCATCCGCGTCGGCGACGGCACCGCGGCGGGAGCGGCCATGACCGCCACGCTCGGGGTTGCGCTCTCTGGCACGTCCAAGCTCATCAAGGACGATCTCGGCACGCTCGCGTTGTCTGGCCTCAACACCTATTCCGGCGGCACGGACATCCGGGGCGGCACGCTCCGCATCGCGGCAGACACGGCGCTCGGCGCGTCGAGCGGCAACCTGATCTTCTCCGGCGGCGCGCTCCAGATTGCCGGCAATCTGAATAGCCTCCGATCCGTGTCGATGCTGGGGCCGACGGGCGGTATCTTCGATGTGGCGGGGTCGGCGACCGCTTCCTTCCGCGGCGTGATTTCGGGCGGCGGGCTGACAAAACGCGGCGCGGGCACGCTCGCGCTCGGCGGGATCAACACCTATGCAGGTGGCACGCGGGTCGAGGCGGGGACTCTCCGCCTTCTGGACGCCGGCGCGCTCGGTCCGGGCGCAATCCGGATGGCTGGCGGCACGACGCTCGGCTTTGCCTCTTCGCCCTATTCCAATCTGGGCACGGTTGCGCTCGACGGCAATGTCACTTTCGCAGTCGATGCGGGCCAGGATGCCGGACTTTACCGCACGATCTCCGGCAATGCGGGCTTCGACAAGACCGGCGCCGGCACTCTCAGCCTTTACGGCGACAACAGCTTTACCGGCAATGTCAGGGTGCGCCAGGGCAGGCTCTGGCTCGACAACTGGAGCCGGACGGCCAACCGGTCGATTGCCGATACCGCCCGGCTGACGCTGGATGCAGGCGCGCGGATCGATTTCCAGCAGAGCGAAACCTTCGGCGAGTTGACGGGCGCAGGCCTTGCCGACATCACTTATGCTGGGCCGAACGGAATCACAGTCGGCACGACTGGCAGCGACTTCACCTTTGCCGGCAATCTCTCCGGCATGGCGCCGCTTGCCTCGGGCTACGGCCTGCAGAAGGTCGGCGCGGGCACATTCACCCTCACGGGCGCCAGCGATACCGACCACACGATCCGCGTCGGCGGCGGACGCCTGAGGGTCGACGGGTCCATCGACAGCCGGCGGATCGAGATCGCAGCCGGCGCTCTTGCCGGCACGGGCCGGATTACAGGCATCGTCACGGTCGAGAATGGCGGCAGGCTTGAGGGCCGCGCCGGCCAGACGCTGACGCTCGGCGGGCTCTCCCTGTCAAGTGGCTCCGTGCTCGATGTCGCCCTTGGAACGCCCTCTGCCACCGCGCTCTTCGACGTCGGCGGCAACGTAACGCTCGACGGGCGGTTGGATATTTCGGATGCGGGCGGCTTCAGTGCCGGCGTCTATCGCATCCTGTCCTATGGCGGCAGCCTGACCGACAACGGCCTCGAGATCGGCGCGATCCCCTCCTCGGGCGAACGCGACAGTCTGGCGGTGCAGACCGCGGTGTCCGGCCAGCTCAATCTGGTGTCCACCAAGGGCGCGGCCCTTGCCTTCTGGGACGGCGGGAATGCCGCTCTCCACGGCAACCAACGGATCGATGGCGGCGACGGCACCTGGAGTCTCGGCTCCCGCAACTGGACCGATGCGGCCGGCATCCGCAATGGCGGCTATGGCCCCTCCCCGCCCTTGGCGATCTTCGGCGGCACGGGCGGCACGGTTCGGGTGGACAATGCAGGCGGCGCGGTTGGCGTGAGCGGGATGCAGTTTGTCGCAGACGGCTACCGCCTCACCGGCGGCCCCCTCACCCTTGCCGGCACGGGAGGCGAGACCGTAATCCGCGTCGGCGACGGCACGACGGCGGGGGCTACCATGACCGCGAACATCTCGGCTTCCCTTCAGGGCGATACGGATCTCGTAAAGGAGGACCGCGGCACGCTTGTCCTTTCTGGCGCAAACAGCTTTGGCGGCGACACGCTCGTGCGGGCAGGAACGCTCATTGGCACTGCGACCTCGATCCGCGGCGACATCGGCAATGCCGGGACGGTTGTCTTCGACCAGACGGCCGACGGCCGCTTTGCCGGCGGGATCGGCAGCCTCGGCGGGGTGTCCGGCACCATGGTCAAGCGCGGCGCAGGCAGCCTCACGCTTACCGGCACGTCCAGCCTCGATTGGACGGTGGAGGCAGGCACTCTTCGCACCGCAACCGCCCACTTCACCGGCGATGTTGCGATTGGCGCCGGTGGCCGCTTCACCCTCGATCAGGCGGAAGTGGGCAGCTTTGCCGGTAATCTGACGGGCACCGGACGCTTTTCCGCCACCGGCGGCGGCAGGGTGACGCTTACCGGCGACACGACCGGTTTTGCCGGCCTGACCGACGTCACCGGCGCTACGCTCGTCGTCGACAGGGAGCTCGGCGGATCGGTGTTGATCGGAAAGGGCGGCCGTCTCTCAGGCAGCGGCACGCTCGGTTCCGGGGCGGGATCGGTGCTCACCATCGACGATGGCGGCACGATCGCCCCTGGCTATTCCCCGGGCATGCTGACGGTCGATGGCGATCTGGTGATGGAAAGGGGCGGACGCTACGAGGTGGAGGCCGCACCAGGCATCGGCGCGGCAGACATCATCCGCGTCACCGGCTCGGCCATGCTTCTCGGCGGCACCGCCGCCCATATCGGCGCTACCGGCGGCTACGATCCCGCCGCCGCCTATCGCATACTTACAGCCGATGGAGGAATTACCGGGCGTTTCGACCGGGTGACCTCCGACTTCGCCTTTCTGGACGTCGCGCTACTTTATGAGCCGAAGGACATTCGCCTGACGCTCAAGCGGAACGGCACCGCCTTCGAGGACGTAGGGATAAGCCGCAACCAGCGGGCCACCGCCCGGGCGCTTGACAGCCTTTCTCCCGGCAACCGGCTGCACGACCGGATCGCCCAGCTCGACGGCAGGACGGCGAGGATCGCCTTCGACCAGCTTTCGGGCGAAATCCACGCATCCACCGCGACCGGTCTCCTCGAGGACAGCCGCCATGTACGCGACGCCATCAACGACCGGCTACGCGCCGCTTTCGGCGAAACCACCGTGCGGAGCGATCCCGTCATTACCTATGGCCCGGACGGCTCGTTCACCAGCACCGCTGCCGACGATCAAGGGCCGGTGTTCTGGAGCATCGGCTTCGGTTCCTGGAGCGACACGGATAGCGACGGCAATGCCGCCGCGCTAGAGCGCTCGACCCGAGGCATCCTCTTCGGCGCGGATGCGCTCTTCCTGGACGAATGGCGGGTCGGCCTCCTCGGCGGGTACAGCCATTCCGGCTTCGAGGCGAAAGATCGCTTCTCGCGGGCGAGCACTGAGAGCTATCACGCGGGTGTCTATGCTGGCACGGTGCTGAGCGGGGTTTCGCTGCGCACTGGCCTTGCCTTTACCTGGCACGATATGGAGACCCGGCGCGGCATAGATCTCATCGGCCTTGCCGAAGCGCTTGCCGCGGACTACGGCGCCACAAACCTCCAGGCCTTCGGCGAAGTGGCCTATGCCATGGATATCGCGAACATCCGCCTCGAACCCTTCGCCAATCTCGCCCATGTGAGGCTGGATACCGGGAGCTGGCGAGAGACCAGCGGCATCGGCCCGCTTTCCGGCGAAAGGGGCGTCCAAGGGGTGACCTTCTCGACGCTCGGGCTTCGGGCAGAGCGTGAGATCGGGCTTGGCCAAGCCACCGGCGCGCTCCATGGCACGATCGGCTGGCGCCATGCGATGGGCGATACGATGCCTCACTCCACCCTTGGCTTTGCCGGTTCCGACCTCTTCACCGTAGGCGGTACGCCGGTGGCGAAGGACAGCCTTCTCCTCGAAGCCGGCCTCGGATTCGACTTCACGCCGGCGGCCACGCTGGAACTTTCCTATACCGGCCAGCTTTCAGACAGCGCACGCGACCATGGCGTGAAGGCCGAACTCAATCTGAGGTTCTGAAATGAAGAGAAAAACGTCCCTTACGATGATTTCCGCAACCGCTGCCCTTGTGCTCTTCGGCCTCTCGTTCATGCCCGCAAGGGCCGAGGATAAGTCGCCAGTGGCTGGGCTTCCAGGCGGAGCCTCTTCGTTGCAGGAAAGCTATGGCGACTGGAGCGTCGCCTGCCGGATCATCGATAACACCCGGCAATGCGCTGCATCCCAGCAGCAGATGCAGCAGAGCGGCCAGCGAGTGTTGGCGATCGAAGTCCGCGACGGAAAGGCGGGCGCGCTCGAGGCAACGCTCGTCCTGCCCTTCGGCCTGCTCCTCGATGCTGGGATCACGCTCGCCGTGGACGAGGAGAAGCCGGGCGAAGCGCTCCGCTTCAGCACCTGCATTCCGGCCGGCTGCCTCGTGCCCGCGACCTTCGACGCTGCCATGCTGGAGCGGCTGCGCACCGGCAAGGTGCTGAAGCTGGGCGGCACCAGCGCCGACGGGCAGATGACGCCCCTTTCCGTCTCCCTGAACGGCTTTGCCGCAGCTAGCGACCGATTGAAGGCGCTGATCGCCTCCTGAGGTGCCTGTTGCAAAAATTTCGTGCTTGAAGAGCTTTTGATTGGCTCGCAGACGCGCTCATCGCCGCGCGGATGCTTGGTGCCGATAGGGAGACGATCGATCCGTTCCAGTTTCGTGGTTGCAAACAAGCCGGAGTTCGATCTCTTCGCTCGTTTTCGCCTTCTTGAGAGGCGTGCCCTCGGTGGCCTCGCTTGGCTGTCCGTCATCGGGCATGCAAGCTCTCCAGGAAAGTGACAGGGAGAATGGTCGTTCTCGATCATCGCAACACCCAGGAAACCCTGCCATCAGGTGCTTTGAGACAGTTCAAGGACAGCCGTTCGATCCGCTGCATCTCTGGCAAGTGCCCGAGGAAAACTTGTCCGACACAGGAAAAATGATGAACCTCGTCACCGAGGCCGATCGTTCGAATCCTGGACGCAGCTGCTACTTGCAGTAGACTGTCGCCTTCATGGCGTCATCAGCCGCAGCCTTCGTCCTGTGCGCATCTCCGACCTGCATTTCCATTTTCCCACCGGGCCTCTCTTCGGTCACAGTGCATTTGCAACGCCGGACTGGTGCTGGACATAGTATTCAGTGGCCGCGTATGCGTGCCCGCCAATAAATGTCGGTTATGTCGAACCTGTCGTTTTCGTCGATGTGAGCCGAGGACCAAGCCGTCCAGGAGCGATCAGGCGACGTTTGCGGCGGCCCTCCGTTAGATGCCGATAGACGAAATGGGCGCTCTGTGACGCCAACTCACGGATAATCGCCTGCGGTCGCGTCGAGGATGAGCGGTCCTTCCGCCTCCAGCCGGACACGGCCCCTGCCAACGCGGACGAGGCGTATTGGCGCCTGCTTCTCTTCGAGCCGGCGACGCAACAGCAGCAGGCGTGTTTCGAGATTATCCTTGATCTCTGGCATGCGGGCACCGACCGCAAGCCGCATTTCCCGGTTCGTGAATTCGCTCCTCCCATCGCTCCGATGCCATTCGAGCATCAGGCGCAGCAGGGTGCCGGCTACGCCCTTCACTATGTAAGTACCGTCGACGAACACGCTGTCGTCGAAGCGGTGATGGACGACGCGGACATCTCGCCCGACAGCAATAGGCTCGGGCAGGCGGGCCGCTGGTCTCAACTCGGCGGCTGCCGCTTCCCGTTCGCTGGCTCTGAGGGCGCTGGCAGCCTGTCCCGCCAGAATTTCGAGAGCAGCCTCGTCCTCTTCACGGAAGGCGAGCCGTTCCGGGCTCTCGATGAAGAGCACGCCCAGCACCGTGCCTCCGGCGGTCATAGGAACGGCAATCTGGCTCATAGCCGTTGGCAATTGCGGGAAAGCGATGGTGCGCGTAGCATTTTCAGCCCCTTCCGACTCCAGCGCAATCGCTTCGCCGAACCGGCGCACGCGGCTCATGTCACTGACCTTGATCGTCTGGCCACTCGTTGCCGCAGCGCCGATCAATCCATCGCTGCCGGCGATTTCCGATCCGAGTCCCGAGCGCTCGTAGCCCATGCTGCCGGTTGTGATCAGGCAGCGGCGATGATTGTCGTGCATGAGCACGAGCACATTGACATATCCGAGAACGCGCTGAATGGCGCCGAGCAGGCTATCGATGATCTCGTCAGCTTCGGCCTGTTGCTCGATGGCCTTCATCGCCTCAGAAAGGGCGGGAAGGCTAACGGGTGCGCGGCTGGCCATGGCCGAGGCGGTTTCTGCCGGTGAGGGAACTTTTTCGATTCCGTGCACGCGGAAAATGTCTGCGCTCCTGAGCCGCATGACATCCGACATGCCCACCTGCGCACTGCTTGCCTTGAGTTGACGGGCAATCTTGTCGAACAGCGCGCCGGCGTCGATCGAACGCACGAAACTGATGTCAAGCAAGAACTGGTCGCCGGTAAATCCATCGACGAGGATGAGCGTGACCTTGGGATTAGCGCGCACATTCGCCGCTGTCTTGGCGAAAAACTGGTTCGAAAGCGCCACATGCTCCTCGTCGACCCGCACCACATGCGAGAGATAAGAGATGTTCGGCATGCCGTCGGCCGAGGCGGTGGCGATGATGGAGGGGATGACACCCTCGAAGCAAGCAGAAAGGTCGGAAAGCCGCAGGTTCATTGAGACCTCGCGCCAAAGCGCTCACCCACCAGCATGCCGGCAAGCGGGCCGGGCGTCTGGACGTAGATTTCACTAATAGCGAGCCGTGCGACCCGTGCCTCGCGTGCCGTCAACCATGGTGCGATGAGGCGCCGGGGAACGCCAAGGGATTCGAGTTCGTCAGTCGCTGCAGTCATGAAACAGTCGGCGCGATCAAAGTCGGGTGTCTCCGTCTCCCGCATCGCGGCGAAACCCTTCAGCTGATAGCTGACATAGTCCGAAGGGCTGACGAACGTCGCGGCGATCCGCCCGGTCTGCCGGATGCAGGGCTCGAGCCGCGGCCATTGCCAACCGGAAAAGATGACGTCGATCGTCTCGCTGTCTTTCAGGAGGTGGAAGCCAACGCCCCGCCCCGCCGACGGACGGCCGGTGTTGTCGACCACAGCGATGATGCACATCAGCGGCCGATTAAAAAAATCGTGGAGCCTATCATCTAGTCTCATTGCCATCCCCCATTGCGCATCCTTGGCCTTTTTAGCAAGGTTTTAGGATATTCGGCACGGCTTGCACATTCATTTAGGAACGCCGGTTTTCGCAGCGCGCTACAGATAACGCTGTGCCGGCTGGACGGCCTCGACAACATCATCCGCCACGTATTCGACGGTCCCGATGCCGCCTGAGCGGAAGACATCCTAACCCGCCTCGCATTCCGGGGCGAGGGGACGTCGGCGTCCGGCCGCATTAGCGGAAGCATCGATGACCGATGCGATCCGAACCTGGAGAGAGAGATGAACAAGTTCACCTACGCGGCGGTTTCGCCGCCGGGGCATGGGACGCCAGCGATGGCGTTCGGTAGGCATGTAATCCGCATGATGGCGGCCAATACTGGCGGTTCACTAGGCATGTTCGAGGCCTTTGTGCCAGCGGGCGAAGGCCCACCTCTGCATATGCACGAGCGCGAGGACGAGTTCCTCCGAGTCCTGGCCGGCCGCTTCGGTTTCTGGTGCGCAGGCGACTATGTCGAACTCACGGAAGGCGGCTGTATCGCGCTGCCGCGCGGCGTACCGCACCGCTTCCGCAATGTCGGGAAGACGGAGGGCCGCCTCTTGGTCGTCGTTACACCCGGCGGGTTCGAAAGCTTCTTTCCGATCGTCGAGCTCTGCAAGCCCGAAACGCCCGAGCAGATCGCCTCGGTCGCCAGGGACTTCGGCCTGACCTTCCCACCCGAGGCGGACCGCGAGGTCGCCTGAACTGCCCCAAACACATCACCGGAACCTTAACAACGGTCCATCGAAAGGATACCGAAGGATGACACATTTGCCTTCGAACGAAAACGGAATGACCCTGACAGCCACACAGCTCGAGGCCTATCTGGTCCGGGTCGGATTTGAGCGGCCGCCTCGCCTGGACATCCGCGGCCTGTCGCAGTTGCATCGCGCTCATCTCATGACCTTCACCTGGGAGGCGCTGGACGCCTTCATGGGATGGCCCTCCGAGATTACCCCGGCTGCTGCCTTCGCGAAGATGGTCAGGGGCCGGCGCGGCGGCTGGTGCTACGAGATGAATGGTCTCTTCGGCGCCGCGCTTGCCGGACTCGGCTTTCGCGTGACCCGTCTTTGCGGCGGCGTCGACCGAGAGAAGCTCGGCGACGGCGCCATCGGCAATCATCTGACGCTGCGTGTCGACCTCGATCGTCCTTATCTTGCCGAAGTCGGCGTGGCGGACGCCATCGTCGAGCCGGTGCCGCTCGCCACCGGCCCGATCAGCCAGCGCGGCTTCGACTTCTCGATCATGCAGGCGGACGGCGGTTGGCTGCGCTTCAACAACCATGCACGCGGCATCGCGAAAAGCTTCGATTTCCGGCCCGACCACAGCGACGAAGCGGCGATGGCTGCAACTCACGGCTGGCTCACGCAAGATCCCGGCTCCCCGTTTACCAACGCGCTCGCTGTCCTGCGACACACAACAGACGGCTATGTTGCTCTTCAGAACGACTGTCTGCGCCGTGTGACGGCGAACAGCCTCAGCGAGCAGCGCATCACGAGCGCCGACCATCTAGCCGACACGCTCGAGACCGTATTCGACCTCGACATTCCCCGGCCCGGCCGCGTCTGGGAGCGGCTCCTTGCCGTCGGCCACAACAAGGCCGCCTGAGCCGACATCCGCCTTATTCCACGTCCGAGGAAACATCCATGCTTCGCATTACAGCATCCGCCCTTGCTCTTGTCTTGAGCACGACCCTCGCCCTTGCCGCGGCCCCTGATCCGGCTCCGGGCGGGGCCTACAAGATCGACCCCTCGCATTCGAGTTTCAACTGGTCGTTCAACCATTCCGGTCTCTCGCGCTACACCGCGCGCTTCACCAAAGTCGATGCACGGCTCGACTGGAAGCCGGAGAAGCCGGAGGCGTCCACGCTCTCGGTCACGATTGATCCGCTTTCGGTTCGCACCGACTATCCTTGGCCGGAAAAGGTCGACTTCGATGCAGAAATCGGCGGCGAAGAAACCTTCCTAGCAGCCAAGCCGATCATCTTCGTTTCCAAGACGATCCACGTGACCGGCGAGAAGACCGGCATCGTCGAAGGTCTCCTCACCTTCCGCGGTGAGACGCACCCGGCAGCGCTCGACGTCACTTTCAACGGCTCGATGGCAGAGCACCCTATAATGGGCGTCCCGAAGATCGGCTTCTCGGCGACCGGCAGGATCCGGCGGAGCGAATGGGGATTGGACTTCGCAATCCCAGAACTTGGTGACGTAGTAACCTTCTTCATAGAAACGCAGATGGTGCCCGCTGATTACTCCTTCCAGTGAAAACGGAATAAGATTGCAGGTCCCGCGGGACCTGCGTCTTAAGCCACATTGCCTTGAAGGGATACGAACCGCCGAGCCGGTTATGCTGCCATAGGGAATAGATAGGATGTGGACCTTCGCTCATTGAACCAAAGGCGTCGGCTTGCGTCGTTTCCATTCGCAACCGGCAGAACGACGCAACTTTATCCACTTTTCGCAAGACCCTACGTGGCTCTTCACGCCGAGGGGGTTATAGATTGCAATCATCATCACCTTTCAGCGGACGTTTCGTGGACCAGATACTCGCAATCCGTACATTCGTGCGCGTCGCCGAAGCCGGTTCTTTCGCCAAGGCGGCGGATACGATGAACCTGCCCCGGTCTTCCGTTAGTAAACTAGTGCAGGATCTTGAGGCGCATCTCGGGACAAAGCTTGTGGAGCGCACCACGCGGTCGGTCACGATCACCACCGAGGGCGTTGCCTATCGCGAGCGCGCGGTGAAGCTCCTTGCCGATCTCGATGACATGGACGGCGCTGTCGCCGGTTCTCGCAGTGCACCCAAGGGAAAGCTACGCGTCGACATCGGCTCCGTGCTCGCAAACCAAATCCTCATCCCTGCGCTCTCCGACTTTCAACACCAATATCCCGATATCGACCTCATGCTCGGGGTCAGCGATCGCCCCGCCGACCTTATCAGTGAAGGGATTGATTGTGTCATTCGCGGCGGAGTGCTCAGTGACTCGTCAATGAAGGCACGAAAGCTGTGCGAGCTGGATTACGTCATTTGCGCGTCGCCCAGCTATCTGAATGGCTTTCCGGTGCCGGAGCGGCCTGATGAAATCGAGAAGCATCGGATCGTCAGCTACTTCTCCGCGTCATCTGGAAAACGGTTTCCATTGCGGTTTCAGCGCGGCAAAGAGCGAAGCGAGTATCTTCCGGCCTCCAGTGGCATTTCTGTCAACGAAAGCACCGCGCACTTGAACGCGCTTCTCGCGGGACTGGGGATTGGTCAGAGCTTCGGTTTCCTCGCAAGACCGCATTTCGCGAGCGGTGCGCTGGTCGAACTGCTGGCCGAATGGAAACCGGAAAATCATTCCCTTCATCTAGTCTATCCGGCCGATCGATTTTTAAACCCGCGTCTGCGCGCCTTTACAGAATGGGCAGCGAAGGCATTCGAAGCCGTCGATGCTCGACGTCGACGCAATGAGACGACGGAGACCATCCATACCCATGGATAATGTCTCCATCCCGAGCGGCTTCTCGCCGCCAGCCTGACGAACTAACTTCTCCTCATCGGACGGCGACGAGGCCAACGGCCACCCCCTCCCGAACAGTTTAAAGAACGTCAACAGGCCGCGCATCCGGGCTGAACCCTTTCGCGCGCCCAGCATCAGGAGAGTAAAATGACCAAGAGACTTGAAAACAAGATCGCCGTCGTCACCGGAGCAACCAGTGGTATCGGCCTTTCGACCGCCAAGCTATTCGCCGCCGAGGGCGCGCGCGTCTACATAACCGGTCGCCGCAAGGATGCGCTCGACGAGGCAGTGACCGAGATCGGTGATGGCGCGGTGGGCGTACAGGCCGACTCCTCGAGCAACGCTGATCTCGACAAGCTATTCGCCCAGGTAAAGGCGGAACAGGGCCGCCTTGACATCCTCGTTGTGAACGCAGGTGGCGGCAGCATGCTGCCGCTCGGCCAGATCACCGAGGAGCAGATCGACGACACCTTCGGTCGCAATGTGAAGGCCGTCATCTTCACTGTACAAAAAGCGCTTCCGCTTTTGAGCAAGGGCTCGTCGGTGGTGCTGACCGGTTCGACCGCCGGCACTGAAGGTACAGCTGCCTTCTCCGTCTACTCCGCTTCGAAGGCCGCGGTCCGCAACCTGGCACGCTCCTGGGCGCTTGACCTGAAGGGCACCGGCATCCGCGTCAACGTGGTCTCGCCCGGCGCCACACGCACCCCCGGCCTGGTCGAGCTTGCCGGCGAGGACAAGGAACAGCAGCAGGGCCTGCTCGACTATCTCGCCGCGCGCATCCCGCTCGGCCGCGTCGGCGAATCCGAGGAGATCGCCAAGGCGACCCTATTCCTAGCTTCCGACGATGCAAGCTTCGTCAACGGCGCCGAACTCTTTGCCGACGGCGGCCAGGCCCAGGTCTAACCCGAAACCAGGAGCGGCTAACCGCCGCTCCACCTCTCAAGGAGAGACAGCTATGCGTGCCGCAGTCCGGCGGCGGACTGCTCGCTCAAGGCGGAAGCCTTGTGTCTTACGGCGATCTTTCCGGGCAGCCGATCTCGGTCCCAGCACTTTACTTTTCTACACGCGACATTCGGCTGTCTGGCGTGACGGTCGGGCGGTGGGTGGGCCTTCCCATGAAAATTCGTAAGGTCGATCTCAAGCTGGCTCTCGAACTCGCGGCCAGCAAACCGGAGCTCTTTCCGGTCGAGCAGACGTTCGACCTCGCGGATGTCGGCCAAGCTGTGGCCCTTGTCGAAAAGCCCGGCAAATCCGGCACGGTTCTAATCGCTTCGCGCTAGTCTAGACTAGTAAGGCGCCAAAACTGGAGCGCAAGCCTATGCTCGCCTACAACGCGACGCAGACGGCAGCGCGGCTTCAAGCGGTTGAAGGCAAGCGATTGCACATCCCGGTTTTACTGGCGGTGATGTGTGGGCTAAGACGCGGCGAGATCGCGGCGCTCCGATGGAAGCATATACCATCGTCGAAAGTGTCGAACAGACGGCCGAGGGCGTCAACTACAAAGAACCTAAGTCAGGGAGGAGTAGAGTAGTTGATCTCCCCTCATCTGTTGTAAAGGCGCTAAAGACGCACAGGGCGCGTCAGGCCGACATGTTGCTGGCACTGCTGACAGACGGATGGATGCGGCACCTAGAGGGGCTGGATCTGCCGCGCATTCGCTTCCACGATTTGCGTCATACTCACGAAACGCAGTTGCTGGCCGCCGGCGTTCATCCAAAAATCGCTAGTGAACGTCTTGGACACTCGACGATTGGCATTACCCTCGACCTTTACTCACATGTGATGCCCGGGATGCAGGCCAATGCAGCCGCGCAGATTGACGACATGATAAGTCGTGCCGCGGTTGAAAAAGGTGATGGCAAAGGGTAGCAAAGCGGTAGCAATGCGTGAGCATGCCGGAGTTTCTAGCGGCGAAATAATAATAAAATCAATGACTGGAAGGGAATCATGCCCGGTGGCATGGCCGGACTTCAAATCCGGTTGGGGCAGCGAGCCTGTCCCGGGTGGGTTCGACCCCCACTCCCCTCCGCCAGCACGCGCGGGTTCGAGCTCGGCTCCCGCATGTGCGGACGTTCAGGGATCGCTTCGGCTTCGATACTCGATTGCGCGCCTCGTTCCGGCCGCGCAGCTGCAAAAGCCGCTCGCCGATGCCGGCTACAATCGCGTGGCGCGACCGCCTGCCGACGCGAAAAGCGCAAGCGGGGCTGGGCTAGTTGCCCAACCCCTGCATGGCGAGATCGACCTGCTCAGCTGTTGGGAGCGCCACGTCGACGACGACGCCATCTTCGTCCGGACCGAGCAGCTCGAGGGTTGCTAGCTGGGTGTCGAGCAGGGAAGCAGGGAAGAAATGTCCCGCCCGATGGGAGAGCCGATCGGCCAGCACGGCGCGGTCGCCGTGCACATGCACGAAGCGGACGCGCGGCGCGCCCGTGCGCAGGATATCGCGATAGGACCGCTTCAGGGCCGAGCACCCCACAACCGAGGGACGGCCGGCCGCCTCGTCCTTGGCAATTTCTGCCGCCAGCGCCCGCAACCAAGGTTCGCGATCATTGTCATCAAGCGGAATGCCGGCGGACATCTTGGCAACGTTCTCCGGCGGGTGAAAGCTGTCGCCCTCGACGAAGCGCCAGCCGAGCCTTTCGGCCAGAGCCTCGCCGACAGTGGTTTTCCCGCTGCCGGACACGCCCATCACCACGATATGCTGCAGATCTTCGCTCATAGCAGCCACCATCCGACGAGCGCGAAGCCGAAGCCGATCACCCCGAGCAGGGTTTCCATCACCGTCCAGGTCTTGAGCGTCGTCCGTTCATCCATCTGCAGGAAGCGGCCGACGAGCCAGAAGCCGGAATCGTTCACGTGGCTCAACACTGTCGCGCCGCAGGCAATGGCGATCACGAGGAAGCACAGGTCGAAGGGGCTGAGGCCCGTCGTCGCCGCGACGGTGGGCGCGAGCAGGCCGGCCGTCGTCGTCAATGCCACGGTGGCCGAACCCTGCGCCACGCGCAGGGCCGTGGAGATGAGGAAGGCGGCGACGATCAAGGGCATGCCGATCGCCTCGAGGCTGCCGGCAAGCGCCTGACCGATGCCGCTTGCACGCAGCACGCCACCGAACATGCCGCCGGCTCCGGTGACGAGAATGATGCCGCAGATCGGGCCCAGCGCCCCGTCCATCAGCTTCTCCATGTCCTTGAGCGTGCGCTCGCCGCTGAGGACCCGCATGCCGACGAGCACCGTGATCAGCAGGGCGACGGGCGTCTGCCCGGCCATGCGCAGGATGCTGACCCACAATGCGCCACCGTCGATCATCTTCGCGGCGGCCAGTGTCGAAAGGCCGGTATTGAGGAAGATCAGCACGAGCGGCAGCAGCAGCACCAGCATGACGGTGCCGAAAGACGGAGGCACCTTGTCGCGCGCCGCCTCGCTCGGCGATCCTAGAAGGGTTGGCACCGGCAGTTCGAAGCGCTTGCCCGCCCAGAGCCCGAAGAGGTAACTGCCGAGATACCACGTGGGCAATGCGACGACGAGACCGACGAGCACCAGCAGGCCGATATCCGCCCCCAGCAATTCGCTGGCCGCGACCGGGCCCGGATGGGGCGGGAGAAATGCGTGCATCACCGCGAAAGCGCCCGCCGAAGGCAGCGCATAAAGCAGGACCGAACCGCCGAAGCGGCTCGCGACGCTGAAAATGATCGGTAGCATGACCACGAGGCCGGCGTCGAAGAAGATCGGAAAGCCGAAGAGGAGCGAGGCGATGCCGAGCGCCAAAGGCGCGCGCTCAGGCCCGAACTGGCCGATCAGCCGGTCCGCGAGCACCTGTGCCCCTCCGGAGACCTCCAGCATCCGCCCGATCATCGCGCCGAAGCCGACGAGAAGCGCCACCGAGGCGAGCGTCGAGCCGAACCCCTGCAACAGCGTCGGGACCACATCCTTGAACGAGATGCCGGTCACCAGCGCGGTCAAGAGGCTGACCAGCACCAGGGCGACAAAGGCGTGCAGACGCAACCGGAGGATAAGAAAAAGAAGCAGGCCGACGGCTGCCGCCGCAATCAGCAGCAGCGTCGCGGTTCCATAGACGGGTTCGATCGAAGTCATGTGTCCTCCTTGTTCCGGAAGTGAGGTCAAGGGCCATATAGTCTATGGCCCTTCTCAGCAACCTACCTGAAAGAGGTGGACACAGGAGATACGACCGCATCAATAAGGGCCCGTAGCCGGGCGGTCGCGATCGCCTTCGACAGGCGATCACACCACGTTTGAGGCGCGTCGCATTGCCATAGGCACGGATCGCCACACGCACTCGATCAGACCCCATCGGGCGTGTTAGGTATGCCAACATGGCAGACCTGTCGTGATCAGTTCAACTGAAAGGTAGAATAAATGCGCGCTACAATCCTGTTGGCAATGGTTCTAGCCCTCGCCGGATGCTCCCAGACCGGCGGTGGCGGCTACACTGCTGACTATGAGGCTGGCGACGGCGACTATTATCACGGGATTGTCGCGCCGAGATAAGGTCCGCCCTTCCCACACGAAAGACCGGCTTTCGTGTTCCAGCGGGATGGGCGCTCGCTCAAGTCCATCCCGGCAACCCCTCCCAAGCCGAGCGGCAGCTGCCTTGGGATCAGTCGTTGGTCTGCTGGCTCATCCACCCGAAATCGCAAATGCCGCGACCATTCCGGACCGGTTTCATCGCCGCACACCACTCATTCCGTGGAATAGAGATCCTCCTCCCGCGCATTCAGCATCCCCGCGAGCGTGCGCAAGCCGCTGTCGAGCTGGTCCATCGTCGGGGTCGCCAGCGCCAGCCTGACCGCATTGGGCGCATGGCCGGGCATCACCGCGAAGGTGGTGGAGGGCGTCAAGGCGATATCGCGCCTCGCCGCGGCAACGACGAAACTCTGCGAACGCCAGTGGGGCGGCAGCGTCAGCCAGAGGTGGAAGCCGTTCTCGTTCGACTGGATATCGAAGCCGGAGAGACGGTCGGCCGCAAGCTTCTGCCGGGCGCGCGCGTCGAGGCGCTTCCGCCTGACCAGTTCGGCAACGGTGCCATCCGCCATGATCCGCTGGGCCGCGGCGAAGGTAAGACCGGAGGCCGACCAGCCGCCGGAACGCACCGAGGCCATCATGCTTTCCCGCAAGCGCAGGGGCGGGACGATGAAGCCGAGCGACAGGCCCGGCGCGACCCGCTTGGACAGGCTGTCGATGACGATGCAGGTTTCGGGCGCGAGTGTCGCAAGCGGCAGATCGTCCTCGAGAAAGCCGTAGACGCGATCCTCGATGATCGGGAGGTCGAGCGCCTCGAGGACCCGGATCAGATCGCTCCGCCGCGCCGCAGACATCGTCGTGCCAAGCGGGTTCTGGACCGCCGGCTGAATGTAGATCGCGGACAGCCGGGCCTCCTGATGCGCCCTTAGCACCGCATCAGGCCGCACGCCGTCGCCGTCCATCGCAAGCGGCACCAGCGTGATGCCCAACCGGACGGCGATGCCCTTGATGTAGGGATAGGTCAGCGCCTCGACGCCGCATCGGCCACCGGTCGGAACGAGCGCGGCAAGTGCCGCGCCGATGGCCTGTCGACCGTTGCCGGCAAAAACGAGCTGCTCGGGCGTTGCGCACCATCCGTCCCGCGACAGAAAATCAGCGGCCACGCTGCGGGCAACGGCCGTTCCGGTGCTGGTGACTTGCCTCAAGGCGACATCCAGGGCGGCGGGCTTTTCGAGGCCCGCGAGGCTCCTGGCGATCAACGCGGTCTGTTCGGGCAGGATCGGATAGTTGAATTCCAGATCGGTCCGGATACCACGCGGTTCGCCAAGCGCTTCCGCGCCACGCCTGGTCTCGCCCGAAACGAAGGTGCCGCGACCGACTTCGCCAACGACAAGACCACGCCGCAGCAGTTCCGAAAAGACACGGCTCGCCGTCGAGGCGGCAATCTTGTGCTCATGGGCAAACCGGCGCTGCGGCGGCAGGCGGTCGCCGGGCTTCAGCGTGCCGTTTGCGATCTCAGCAGCGATCGCGTCGGCCAGCCTGATATATTCGGAGTTAGACATTATTGCTCCGAGTACAATGTTTAGATTGCACCGAGAAGTATCTGCGATCATTCTCCTTTCATCAACCCACTTTCATTGAGAACGCAGGCGCTTTGGCGTCGCGGGCGCGTCAACGCGGAGCCACGCCATGGAACTGACCCTTGCGACCGTCCTCGTCGCTTTTGCCGGCGTGTTTCTGATCAGCTTCATGCGCGGCGCATTCGGCGGCGGCTTCGCAATCATCGGCATTCCGCTACTGTCGACCGTGATGGATCCGGTTACGGCCGGCGGCCTGCTCGCACCACTGTTCATCGCGATGGACCTCTATGCGCTGCGCTACTGGAAGCCTTCGACCTGGTCGAAGCCGGACCTCGTGCTGCTCGTGCCCGGCCTGGTGATCGGGATCGGCATTGGCTACTTCGTGTTCCGTGCGCTCGACCATCGGGCGATCGCAATTCTGATGGCGGGCATCACGCTCGCCTTTGTCGGGCTCTGGTTTATCCGGGGCGCCGACGTGATCCCGCATCCCCGTTCGAGACCAAAGGCCGTTGCCGCCGGCTTCACCTCGGGCATCACCACCATGGTTGCCCATTCGGGCGGCCCGCCGCTCGCGATGTACCTGCTGCCGCTCGGTCTCAGCAAGGAAATCTATGCGGGAACCACGAGCCTGTTCTTCACCGTCGGCAACGCCACCAAGCTTGTGCCCTGGTTGCTATTGTCCCAGCCTTCGGGCGGAACCTGGACCCTGATGGCGCTTTGCCTCCTCACCATTCCGGTCGGCGTGTGGTCGGGCTGGCGGCTCCATGGGGTGTTGGACCAGCGCCAGGTCTATCGCGCCTGCTACGGGCTGCTGGTGGTAACCGCGTTGAAACTGCTGTGGGATGGTGTTTCCGGCTACATCGCCTGATCGTCGTTACGGGCGTGCGCCGACTTGGGCAATTAGAGCCAACGCCTGACACGCGCCTTGTAGGCCCGATAGACGTCGCCGAACTTGCGCTCGAGATAGGCCTCCTCGCGCGCCACGACGCCATAGCGGATGACGAGGTAAAAGGGGACCAGCAGGATCAGCAGCCACAGACTGTCGAAGAGAATGGAAAAGCCGATCAGGCCGAGGAACATGCCGCTATAGATCGGGTTGCGGGTGAAGCGGTAGGGACCGGCTTCGACGATCGTCGATGTCGGGCGGTGGATCTGGATTTCGGTTCCCGCGCGCCTGAAACTCACCGCCGCCCAGATCAAAAGCGCAAGACCGGCGAGAAAAATGATGCCTCCGGCGAGGGCGTCCGGCACGATCGCGGGCACGAACGGCAACGGGTGGAGCCGGTCGAGCACCAGGCCACCGCCCACCGACATCACCCAGGCGATCGGCGGATGGATCACCGCGCCGGAACGGTCAGGCGCATTTCCCGTCGTCTCGTTCATCAAAACACCTGTTGCCTGGTTTGCGCGTGGTCCGCTCCCGCACCAATGGCGCGGGTGGCCATTTTAGCGGACGCGGGCCATTTGCGAAAACCCTCCAAGACGCTATGTGAACGGAGGATCATCGGCTCTGTTTGGGACCATGATCACGCCATGGCTACAACAGGACGAGACACATGAAAGCACGCGTCAAATGGGTGGAAGACCGGACCTTCGTCGGAGAGTCCGGTAGCGGCCACAAAGTCGTTTTGGGAACCGCCTTCGGAGAGGAAGGTCGCACCCCGGGACCGAGCCCGATGGAACTGGTGCTGATCGGCACCGGCGGCTGCTCGGCCTATGACGTGGTGCACATCCTGGAGAAGGGCCGCGAGCCGGTCGAAGACTGCGTCGTCGAACTCGACGCCGACCGCGCCGAGACGGAGCCGCGCGTCTTTACCCGCATCCACATGCACTTCATCGTCAAAGGCCGCGGGCTCGCAGTCAACAAGGTCGAGCGCGCCGTTTCGCTGTCGATCGAGAAATACTGCTCGGCTTCGGCCATGCTCGCCAAGACCGCAACGATTACCCACGATTTCGAAGTGGTCGATACCAGCGCCGGCTGAGCCCCCACCCGGAGCTCGCATCAACGACCAGCGGGCGCGCGGTCCCTATCGTCGCGCCGGTTGAAACAGTTCGACGACATTTCCGGAGGGGTCGATCAAAAGGATCTGCGCCCCTCCGGGACCGGTGACGATGTCGTTGCGGAACATGACGCCGGCGCGGCGCAGCCGCTCGACCTCGCCGTTGAGATCATCGACGAGGAGATGGATGCGGTTCCAGCCGCCCGGCCCCGGCTTCTCGCCGTCCGGCATCGGCCTGCCGGCCGAACTCGTCGGTCCGCTGAGCAGCAGCCGCAGCGCGCCGCGCTGCACATCCGCGAAAGCCGGTGGATAGCTCGACAGAAGCGAAAAACCGAGGTGGGTCGTGTACCAGGCGATCGCCGCCTCGACGTCATCGACCATATAGCGGACATTGACCGTTTCAGACATTGGCCTTTCCTCCGAAGCGAACGTCTGCCCGCAAACAGAAGCCGGCGGGCACCCACGCCTCGGCAACGCCCCGTCTTCAAAAGAGACGTCGCCGATCTTCAATCCCGATAGAAGTTGCGCCGCCAGCGGTGGGCGGTCAGTTTCGCCCGCTGCGTATCCGGCAGGCCGGCACCGTCGCCGATGGCGCAGTTGCGCTCGACGTTGCGCACCGAGCGCATGCCGGGAATGACCGTCGATACCGCCGGGTGGCTGAGAACGAAGCGCAGCGCCGTTTCGGCCAGCGCGTCGGGCTTGATTTCCAGGTCTTCGACGATCTTCTGCGTCCGCTCCTCGACCTCGCGCTTGCGCTCGCCGCGGAAGTAGGTCTCGCGGAAGTCGCCCTCGGGAAAGACGGTATCGGCGCGGATCTGGCCGGTGAGACCGCCTTCGTCCAGCGCCACGCGGACGATGACGCCGACATTGTGCTTCAGGCACGCCGGCAGCAGCTTTTCTTCCGGCGCCTGTTCGAAGATGTTGTAGATCACCTGCACGCTATCGACGACGCCGGTCTCGATCAGCCGGAGTGCATTGTCCGGCTCGTAGTCGTTGATCGAAACGCCGAAGAAGCGGATCTTGCCGTCGCGCTTCAACCGCTCGACCGCTTCCAGCCAGTCGCCGCGGCCGACCCACTCGTCCGACCAGACATGAAACTGCTGCACGTCGATTGTCTCGACGCCGAGATTGCGCAGGCTCGTCTCGGTGCAGGCGATCACGTGATCGGCCGGGAAGGTCTGCTCGGCAGGCGTGCCGGCATGCGCTGGCCATTGCATGTTCTTCGGCGGGATCTTGGTGGCGACGTGGATCGTCTCCGACCGCTCGCGCAGCAAAGCGCCGATCAGCTTCTCGCTGTGACCCTGACCGTAGCCGAGTGCGGTGTCGATGAAGTTGAGGCCGAGATCGACCGCGCGGTTGAGGGCGCGCGCAGACTCGTCATCGCTTGCGCCCTGCCACTGACTCTTGCCGATGCCCCAGGCACCGTAACCGATTTCGGAAATGCGCAGGCCCGTGCGGCCGAGGGTTCTGTAGTGCATGGTGCTCTCGCTGGCATTGGAGGGAGGACGGGATGTCGCCGGTTATCTAGGCCTCGGCGATCCACGGTCAACGTGGAAAATGCCCGGGCCAGCTGCCCTATGTCTTCTAGGCAAGGAACCAGAAGAAAACAGCCGACAGGAAGATGAAGGCGAGCACGAGCCCGATGAACTGCCGCATGCCCTCGCTCGTATTGTCGCCGAGCAAGGCGGCCCAGATCGGCCCGCCGCTGCAGTCTTCGTCGCGCAGGTCGCGAATGGAGGCCAGAGCCTCGCGACCCACCGTCCGGCGGCTATAGTCGTGCGTCGGCGGCTGCCGGTTGCGATGAGAGGCAAGCGATCCCGAAAGATCCGGCGCGACGAGGCCACCATCGCCGGCATCGACCACCGGGGCCGGCCGGCCCTCCGTCGTGGCCTGGTTGCGGATCGCGTCGCCTGCCCGCAGGCGCCCCGCGCCATGGTGAAACGCCCAGCGCTGGGGTTTCGACTGCAGATCGGATTTCACGTGCCGGATAGACATCACGCACCTCCACAGGCGTAACCGCCAACTGGGCACTTTGGTTCCGTGGGCGGGAGTGCATTGTTGATCGTGGGGGGGGGGGCGGGGCGTCGCCGATACGTGGCTTGAGGGACGCAGTTGCCGGCAGCATCAGCCGAAAAATAAAAGAGCCCGCCGCGGGAGGAGCGGCAGGCTCTCAAAAATCGATCAGCAGCCTGGGAGGAGGAGTGGCGCTGATCTCGTGAACGATCCATGGGAGGAGGAGATCGTTCACCCGTCGAAGCTCTGCGGGAGGAGATGCATTGCTTCGATGAGGTGAATATACAGTGTTTCTGCCCAAATCGTAGGCGGATTTTGTGCAGGCCAGCTATGCGCTATGCGCGCAGCGCAACACCGGCGCACCGGTCCAGGCCCATAGAAAATGCGATCGAACGGCCGGCGACGTAGATGATACGCGAGCATGTCAGGCGACGCGCAGGCGGGCGGAAACGGGTTTCACGCCGCCCCCACTCCGACGCAGCAGGTGCTGCCGCCGGGCGAAACGATCAGTTTTCCATGAAGGCGCGTGCCATGCTGTCGCGGATCGGCTTGGTGAGATAGTCGAAGAAGGTCCGCTCCGCCGTCTGGATCAGGATTTCCGCCGGCATGCCGGGGGTCACGACGAAATTGTGAACCCTCGCAAGCTCGCTTGCCGGCAGGTTGACGCGCGCCAGATAGACCTCGCGCGTGCCCTCCTGCGTCTGTACCGGCAATGCGTCCGCCGAGACGTAAAAAACCTGCCCGTTGAGAACCGGCGTCGTGCGCTGGTTGAGCGCGGTCAGGCGCACCGTCGCCTTTTCGCCCACCCGGATATTGTCGACGTCGGTGCGCAGCACTTGCGCCTCGATGATGAGCGGCACGTCGGCCGGCAGGATTTCCATGATCGGCTTGCCGCTCTCTATGACGCCGCCGGAGGTGTGG
Organism: Ensifer sp. ENS09; assembly: GCF_014852425.1. Lineage (NCBI taxonomy): Bacteria > Pseudomonadati > Pseudomonadota > Alphaproteobacteria > Hyphomicrobiales > Rhizobiaceae > Ensifer > Ensifer sp. ENS09. Next base: position 168,723 of record NZ_JACVBP010000008.1, on the reverse strand, counting down.
AAATGCATCCTGATAACGGTGCCGGTCACCGGCGCATTGATCGTCGCGCGGCGCAGAACATTGGTGGCACCACGCAATTGCTCGCGCACCGTGTCCAACTCAGCTTCGGCCTTCTGTAACTCGTCGAGTGCTGCCTCGCGGTAGCTCTCCTCGGTCTGGTTGACCTGCTGCTGCTGTTTCAGGATCTGGGCGCCGGTTTCGGAGACTTCGGACATCAGCCGGCCGATCTGCCCCTCGGCATCGGCGATGGCGCGCTGGATGCTCTTGATTTCCGTCTTGCGGATCAGGTCCTTGGCGAGCAGCGTCTTCTTGCCGATATATTCCTCCTCGAGCAATGTCCGCTGCTCACGGACCGACTTCAATTGTTCCTCGAAGCCTTCGGACCGGAACTCGAGGCTCTCGATGTTTCGCTTCAAAAGACCGATGTCGCTGTCGAGCTTGCTTCTCCAGGTTTTAAAGTTGAGCTGCTGGCTCTGGACGATCGGCACGATCTCCGGATCGTCCTTCAGGTTCTCGGTGAGGACCGTCGGCAGCGCCACCTCCTTCAGGCCGTTGGCCTGTGCATTGAGCCGGGCGACGATCGCCTCGAGCCTTGCCCGTCTCAGAAAGAACTGCCGTTCGTTGGCGAGCGCCGCCGTCTCGTCCAGCCGGATCAACGGCTGGTCGGCGGTGACATGGTCGCCCTCGTTAACCAAGATTTCCTTGATGATCCCGCCCTCGAAATGCTGGATCACCTTGTTCTGCCCGGTCGCGACGAAGCTTCCCTGGGCGATGACGGCCGCCGCCAGCGGCGCGGTGAAGGCCCAAAGGCCGAAACCGCCGAAGGTGACGACGATCAGCACCATGCCGATCATCGTATGCCGCCAGATCGAACGCGGAACCTCCGCGTACCAGGTCAGATCCTGTACTTTGGCCATATCGCTCATGATCGCCTACGGAAGTTGGTTTTGTTCGAGCGGGTTGCCTTCGGTATTCACCCCGCGCGACGCGAGTGCCTTGAGCACGTCCTGGCGCATGCCGAAGAGCGCCACGGTGCCGTTGACGAGCAACAGGACCTTGTCGACGCTGTTGAGCAGTGCGGGCCGCTGGGTGATGGTGACGACGGTGATCTTCTCGCGCTTGGCATGACTCAGCGCCCGCGTCAGCGCCGCCTCGCCGGCAGTATCGAGATTGGAATTGGGTTCGTCGAGCACGACCATGCGCGGATTGCCGAAGAAGGCGCGAGCAAGTGCCACGCGCTGCTTCTGGCCGCCCGAAAGCGGCGAGCCGTCGGCCGCCACCACCGTTTCATACCCGTGCGGCAACGTGGCGATCATGTCGTGCACGTCGGCAAGTTTGGCGGCGGCATAAATGTCGGCGTCCGTGGCATCCTCGCGCATGCGCGCGATGTTTGCCTTGATCGTGCCGGGGAAAAGCTGCACGTCCTGCGGCAGGTAGCCGATGCTTTCGCCGAATTGCCGCTGGTCCCAGTTTCTGAGATCCATAAGATCGAGCCGCACGTTGCCCGACGTCGGCAGGATGGAGCCGACGAGCATCTTGCCGAGCGTCGTCTTGCCGGCACCCGAACTGCCGATGACCGCGAGCGAGTCGCCCGGCTCCAGCGCAAAGGTGATGCCGTTGAGCACGACGCGCTTTGTGCCCTGCGGAACGAAAAGCAGGCGCTCGACATCGAGGCGCCCTTCGGGTCGCGGCAGCTTCAGCCGCTCGAAGTTCAGCGGCGACGTCTGCAACAGCGAGGTGATGCGCCCATAGGCGGCGCGCGCCTGGATCACCTGGTGCCAGCCTTCGATCGCCGCCTCGATCGGGCCGAGCGCGCGGCCGGCGATGATCGAGGCCGAAATCACCATGCCGCCCGTCAGGTGGCCGTGAAGCGCGAGATTGGCGCCCCAGCCGAGCATCGTTACCTGCGTCAGCAACCGCACCGCCTTGGAAAGCGAGGCAAAGGCGATGTTACGATCCTGCGCCAGAACCTGGGCCTTGAGCGAGCCGGCCATGTCCTTGCCCCAAATGTGCACGGCCTCAGGGATCATCGCCAGCGCGTTGATGATCTGCGAATTGCGCGACATGGAATCGAGATGCAGGTTTGCCTTGGTCTGGTAGTTGGTGGCCTCGCCGAAGCCGGCGGCCGTCGCGCGTTGGTTGAGCAGCGTGACGATCAAAAGCAGGACGGCCGAGGTGACGACGATGGCGCCAAGATGCGGATGGATGAGGAAGACCGCCACCAGGAAGAACGGCGCGATCGGTGCATCGAGGAAGGAAAGCAGCGTTCCCGACACCAGGAACGAGCGCAATTGCTGCAGGTCGCCGAGCGTCTGGTATTCGCGCCCGTTGCTGTGGAGTGCTGCTCTTGCCGCCGCACTCAGGATCGGCGCGCCGAGCTGGGCGGCGACCTCTACCGCCGTTCGCATGAGGATCATGCGGCGAATGCCGTCAAACACCGTCTGCAGCACCACGGCGCCGACGATCAGCGCCGTCAGCATCATCAAGGTGTCGATCGAGCGGCTGGTCAGCACCCGGTCGGATATCTGGAACAGATAGACCGGTATCGCGAGCACGAGCACGTTTGTGGCGATCGTGAACACCATGACGATCATCAGGTTCTGCCGGATGGCCTTGATGCCGGCCCTGAGGCTGGCGGAGAAATCGACCGGTCCGAGGCGTTTGTGAAAGGCGCCCCCTCCTCCGCCACCGCCGCCGCCCTTGCCGTCGGACGATCCGCCACCCTTATCGGGCGAACGGGCCTCGACCTTGATCGGTCCGCGATCGGCTTCGATCACCACCATGCCCGAGGGAGAATATCGCTCCTTCATCTCCGCCGTCGGCCAGACGACCGGCTTCTCCGCCGGCTTTTCGATGCGCGGTTCCGGCCTCAGTTCCTCCTGCATCGGTCGGCGCTCGCCCGGCCCTTCGTCGCGCGGAGCGGACCGGATCTCGACGCGCGCCACCGGCTCGGTCTTCGGCGGCCAGGGCCGCTGCATGACGTTGCCTGTCTCCGCGGCGCCTGCCGGTGGCGTTGCCGTCTGTGGCGCCTGCGGCGTCACCGCCTCGGCGATCCCCATCGGCGCGGCCGCTGCAGCACGCACCGGCGCGACGCCGGATGCGGTGACCGCCGCCTGTATCGGCCTTGCAGCGACACCCGAGCCCGCGGGTGAAATGCTCCAATTGCCGTTGTCGCCGGCGTCGGTTGACGCCACTCTTCTTATCTGGTCCGCCACTCCGTCGATCTCCCTAACGGCACGATTGAGAACGTGTTCTTGATGATTGAGCTTGCGAAGAAACTGCCGCCGCGCGGCATCGGCGCGAGACGTTTCCGACCGTGTTTCCTTTTCCTCCACGCGCGAAGCGGCATCGCCGCCGGTTTCGGCGGGCGCCGGCCGAGACGGATTGGTGCGGTCGGTCATGATTATCCTCCCGCACTCCCATCAGGCGACCATGCTGTGCATGGGGTCGGCGCTGGCCGTGTCGATGCTGTGCTGGTTCGGCGAGATCTGGTCCTGCGGCTGGTGGCCGGAATCCGGCGTGAGCATGTCGTCGCCGAGAAAGATCACCGCCTCGCTGACGAGCGCATCCGGGTTCTGGCTTCCGAGATAGGGATCGTTCTTGACCAGCTCCGCCTGGATGAGCACCTCGTCCGAATAGGCGCCGCCGCCGGCATAGATCGTCTTGCCGGTATCGACATCGACGATGCCGGCATAGTTCAACAGGGCGTTCGAGCCGGTGGAAATGGTCCAGTCCGCATCCGGGCGCGCCTCGAGCGCGTTCATCGCCAGCGTCACCTGATCACTGTCGCCGAGGATGTTGGTCTGCTGGATATAGTTGAGGCTGATGAGGTCGCCGGAAATGGAGAGCACCCGCAGGCCATGGAGCCCGGCAAAGGCGGGATCATGCAGAAAGTCGTCGCCCGACGGCTTCTTGCCTTCCGACAGGTCCTCCAGCGCCGACAGGTAACCGTCCGACATCGGATTGACCGGGCCTGCACGACCGGCCTCGACGATGCCGGCATAGTTCCAAAGCAGGTTTCCACCGGTCGAGACCGAACCGGCCCCGCTGGTGTGGAATCCGCCGACGGCACCAATCAGATCATTGTCGAGCAGGATGTTCGTCTGCTGGATGATGTTGGCGTCGAAGACGCTTCCGCCAACAAAGATCAGGTCGAAGCGGTATCCGAGCTCGAGCAGCGAAACCTCGTTGGCGGCGGTGTTGTCGCCGGCGACGATCGAAAGCTTCGAGCCCGAAGCCGAAAGGATCGCCGTGTCCTGGTCCGACATGAAGCTAAACTGCTGCAACCAGTTCACCATCATCAGGTCGCCCTTGACCTCGGTGATGGCCCAGGCCTTGGGGAAGTCCCCGGTTTCCGCATGGGCTGGTTCCTGCGCCGGCTGGACATGCTTGAACATCGCGATGTTGAGCGCCTGGGTGGCGGCCTGCTCCGGACTGCCGCCGCTGAGCGCCGAACTGACGAGGTCGCTGTCGTAATAGGCGTTGACCTGCACGATCGCGTTGACCGCGACATGGTCGCCGGCCACAGCCAGTACGTCCGCCTGCAGCCAGTTGCTGGTGATCACGACGGAGTTGACCAGCGTGTTGCTGCCGGTTTCCAGTTCGACCGAACTGTTGATCGAAACGGCGCCTTCCCCGTACGCGACGCCGCCGCTGACCTCGACCGGCCCGTTCGTAAGTGCAGGCTCGTCCGGTGTCTCGGTGGCCTCGTCCGCGCCCGGCAGATGATCCTTCAGAACTGGCGCTTCCTCGACGATCACGCCATTCACATAGATGCCTTCGAGCGCGCTTGCCTTGGCGACGAAATGGCTGACGGTCATCCCCTCAGCCTCTGCCTCGCCGCTGGCCGCATAGGCATCGAGCCTTTCAGCCGCGTTCGTTACGAGGCTGGCGATCGCATCGCTGGAGCCAGCGACATCGGTGTCGCCGAACAGCGAAATCTGCTGTGCCGCATCGATGAGTTCGGCCATCGTGGCGCTGTTGTCGATCTGCAGGCTGGACGTCAGTCCATGCCCGCCGACGCTGACGAAGTCGTTGTCCGAGAGTTCGGCGATCTGGTTGCTGTAGACCACGACCGAACCCGGCGGGTTGATGTGCGGCTCGACCACCTGGGCCGCCGATCTCGGCGATCCGCCCTGCAGGAAGGCTTCTGTGCTGGCGCGACCAAAGGAACCGCCAAAAATGGGATACTCCGGCAAAGACACTCCGGCATAGCCGTCCGGAATCGGCATGAAGATGTCCGGTCCGACCGGCTTGTACGGGACGTCGGGGTTGAAATCGTCGAGATCGTAGGGTGCGTGCACCTTGACCGGCGCAGACGAGAGTTCCTTCGGGTCCTTGTGGACCTCTCGATCCGGATCGAATTTCTCGTGGATTTCACGCAGACGGGCCTCTTCGGCCGAGAGCTCGAAAAGACCGATGAAATGGGCAATGGCCTCGGTGATCTTTGCGGAATACAAGGTCAGGGCCTCCTTCTTGTAACCGGCAGTCCCCTCTGGCATGGCGGGTCATGCCGGACTGCGCGAGAGGCTCCCCGCGCAGTCCAATTCAATGCCGATGTCCGCGGCATGCGGTTCGGCATCACCTTATGATCAGGTGTTGTCGTCGTCGCCGACCGCGGTGGTCGTGAAGTCCCCACCAACAACCGTCATGTCGATCGTGTTGCCCTGCAGGTTCGCACCAAGCACGATCTGCTGGTTGAAGGCGTTGGTGTCGATGACGGCATCGGCCGACGCCGAGGAGAGCCCTTCGACGAAGCTGTCGTCACCATTGTACGAGCCCCACATGCCGGCGCTGCCACCAGCGCCGCCGTCGCCATTCGTTGCGAAGCCACCGGCACCGCCGTCACCGGCCGCACCACCCAACGCGTGGCCACCATAGGCATCGCCACCGTCGCCACCCGCAGCCCACGAACCCGTGAGCGCGAGACCACCGAGGCCATGACCACCGGTTGCAGCACCACCGGTACCGTCGCCGCCAGTCGAGTCACCCGTGGAGCCGCCGCCGGCATAGGCGTCGCCACCACCGCCGCCGGCGCCACCGACGCCCGCACCGGCCCCATAGCCTGCACCGGCGCCGAACCCGGCACCGAAGCCACTGCCGCCGTCGCCGGCATCGCCAGCATCGCCACCGTCAGCACTGCCGGTATCGCCGACCGCTACGCTGTTGCCACCGTTGCTGTCGCCGCCGTCGCCGGCAAGGTTCAGGATCGGCAGGATGAAGCCGCCAGCGTCACCGCCGTCGCCTGCATCCGACGATCCGGCCGTGCCACTCGAGACGTCGCCGCTCGTACCACCGTTGCCGGCGCCATTGCTGCCACCGTCACCACCGGCTGCCGCACCGACACCAAGACCCACACCGAGACCGAGGCCGACGCCGAGACCGGCGCCACCAGCACCACCGGCACCGGCTGTCGCCGTACCGCCATTCGCATCACCGCTGGAGCTGCCGCCACCAACGCCGACACTGGCAGCAATGCCGCCAAGGCCTGCACCGCCGGTCGCATCGGCATTGTTGTCTGCGTCGCCGCCATCGCCGTCGCCAGCGCCCGCGAAGCCACCGATCGAATGGCCGCCGTCGCCGCCGTCGCCGCCGTTGGCATAGGCCTTGCTACCGCCCTCGCCACCGTCTGCCCCGGCCTGGATGCCGTCGCCCGAGTGGGCGTCCCCGGCATTGGCGTCGCCGTTCTGGTTCAGCGTGCCGCTGTTATTGATGTCCGACGCGCTGTCGTCATCCGACATGATGGCGTTCTGGCTGAACACGTTGGCAACGTTGCTGTTGCCGTTCATCGAGCCGTTCAGGATGTCCTTGAAGCTCGTGTTTGCCATGCCATGGATGGAGGAGTTGTCGATATCGGCGAAATCGTCATCGGACGGCTGGTAGCCGCTGAGGTCGAGATCGACGCTCACATCGACGGTCGTCTTGCTGTCGACGTCGACATGCGAGCTGTTTTCGTTGAGGTTGGCATTCAGGTTGGCGTTGCCATTGCCGTTGAGGTTGGCATTGCCGTTGCCATTGAGGTTGGCGTTGCCGTTACCGTTCAGGTTGCCGTTGCCGTTCGCATTGGCATTGCCGTTACCGTTCAGGTTGCCATTGCCGTTCAGGTTGCCGTTGTAGGATTCGCTGTATTGCGACTGTCCCTGGTCCTGGCCTTGGCCTTGATCCTGGCCCTGTCCCTGGTCTTGCCCCTGGCCCTGGCCTTGTCCCTGCCCCTGAAGCTGGCCCTGCAGCTCCGCCTGCAGTTGTCCTTGACCCTGGCCCTGTCCTTGGTCCTGGTCTTGATCTTGAGACTGGCTGTCATCCCATGGCCACAGGATATTCTTGTCCTTGCTCATAACGATCACCTCAAGTTGAGGCCGCGACAGCCGAGCCGCATTCTTCTCATACGCGGATTTGGGCCATGCGCGGGCTACATGTTGAACTTAATGAAAATGGTTCCTCCTGGACGCCGCAGCGTCCGCATGCCGATATTTCGATTGCTTTCTTCTGGCTGCCTCTCCCCTATTGGGTCGAGAGGACCGGATCAGGTTCCCTAAAGGGCATTTTGCCATTCGATGCAGTGCTAGCCCCATAAGGCCCGATGCGTCCTGCTCGCCGGTTGCGCTGGAGAGTCTGTCGAAAAGCGATACACATTGTAAGTTGTCAGTTCGGGCTAACCACCGCGGGCTAGCGGCGACGACCGGATGTCTTCACCCGTGGGTTAGGTAAAATGTGGCCATCAACCTTCCGCTGGCGCCAAGCCGACGACAGGGCTGGGCGTTGCGTTTCAGGCCCTGCAGGGCGCCTGCCGGAACAAATTTACTCGCCGCCAGAATGGGATATTCTAACGTTCGTCCATTGACGGACGAAAGCGTTGGCAGGGGCCCATGGCAAGATTTCATGAGATCCTACTTCTGATCGGACAACTCAACTATACGTGGACCAATACGGAGAGTTTGCTCATCTACCTCATCGCCGGCCTCGCCCGGGTCGACAAGGAAACCGCGATCGTCATCTTCCTGACGCTGAACACGACGCGGGCCCGCATCGAACTCGTCGAGCGGCTGACCAAGATGGGAAAGACGCCTGCCGCCCAGCGGCAGGAAATTCTCGCGATTACCCAACAGCTTGGCCGGCAGGCGAAGCTCCGCAACAAGTACAGCCACTGCATCTATTCCTTCGACGAAACCGGCGACCAGGCGAGCACGCAGCTGATGGCGATCTTCGACAGCAAGGACACGATCAAGTACGGCAAGATCGAGCAGATCAACGAAGCGGAGATCGCTCGGATCAACGAGGTGATCGAGCAGCTGCAGGAGGTCAACCGGGAAATCTGGGCGATCGTCGACCGCTACGCCTTCCCGCGCTGATCGACCGCCACGAACGCTGATTGCGGCCCGTCGCCATCCTGCCGCCTGCGGGCGGTGACGGACGCGCGGCGGCCCCACACGGCCCGGTTTCCACCCATCCACAATTCAACCGCATTGTCAGGCCATCGCACGAGCGATGGCAACGGGAGGCGATGCGGATGGTTGGAGAGCCCGAAGAGAGGCGGTTTACGAGCCTTGAGGCGCGCATCGACGCTGCGGCCCATGGCGTGCTCGACCGGCTTCCGGCAAGCGGCCCCCTTGGCGGCCTGACCGAATTTCTGGTGTTCGGCATCAAGCAGGCCTTCGCCTGCCTCTTCGGCGGCGCCATGCTGGCCCTGATGCTGGCAACGAAATTCTACTGGCCCGAAGGCAGTGGTCTCGCGCGCTACGACTTCCTGTTCCTGAGCGCCATCGCCATCCAGGTCTCGCTGCTCGTCTTCAAGCTCGAGACGATGGCCGAGGCCAAGGTCATCCTGATCTTTCACGTCGTCGGCACGCTGATGGAAATCTTCAAAACCTCCGTCGGCTCCTGGATCTATCCGGAGCCGAGCTTCTTTCGCATCGGCGGCGTGCCTTTGTTTTCGGGCTTCATGTATGCAGCGGTCGGCTCCTACCTGGCGCGCGTGACCCGCATTCTCGACATGCGCTACAGCAACTACCCGCCACTCCTTGCCACCCTGCTCTTGGCTTTTGCCATCTACGTCAACTTCTTCAGCCACCACTACATCATCGACCTGCGCTACGCGCTCTTCGGGTTGACCGCGATCCTCTTCCTTCGCACCACGGTGCACTATCGCGTTTTTCGCTTTCGCCACCGCATGCCGCTGCTTCTCGGCTTCCTGCTGGTCGCCCTCTTCATCTGGTTCGCCGAAAACATCGGCACATGGTCGCGGGCCTGGATCTATCCCTCGCAGCATGCCGGCTGGACGCTGGTCTCCGTGCAAAAACTCGGCGCCTGGTATCTGTTGATGATCCTGTCCTTCGTACTCGTCACGCTCGTGCATCGTCCACGCGCGGTTGTCGCTTCGGCCGCCGGGGCCGAGAGGAAGGCCGCCGAGATGGGCGATTCAGCCGCCGCCGCAAAGGGTGTCGTCGCGCGATAGCGCAACCCTAGAGATGGGCCGGATCTCCCCGGGAGTTGCAAAACGGCGCGCGCTGGAAAACGATACCGAATCAATCGCTTTCGCAACGAGGGGAAACATGCGGCGTTTCTTTCTTTGCCTGCTGGCGCTCGGCGTGCTCGCTGTCGTTTCAGTCATGATCCTGCCCAGCTTCGTTTCGAGCGACTGGATGCGCGCCGAACTGGGGCGGCAACTCTCGAACGCGACCGGCAGCGCAATCGCGCTCAACGGCCCGGTCAGGCTTTCCGTCGTCCCGCACCTGGCGGTGGTGGCCGAAAACGTTTCGCTCGATGCCGATGGCATGGCCGCAGAGATCGGCGAAGTCGCGGGCTCGGTGACGCTCTCCTCGCTCTGGTCCGACCGCCTGCACGTTAGGGAAGTAAGGCTTGTGCGCCCTGTCGTGGCGCTGCGGCCGAAGGCCGAGGCCGCCGCGGCCGCCCAAGACGGGGGGGAGGCGGGACAGGCGAACACGGGCGAAACACGCGATCCGCTCGCCGCTCTCGTGGCGTTCCTCGAAAAAAGCGCCATCGACAAGATCTCGATCAGCGAGGGAACGCTGCGGCAGGAGGACGCCGGCGGTTCGGTCGATGTCGTCAAGGATCTCGACCTCACGCTCGCCGTTCCGGATATCGATGGCGAATTGTCGCTCTCGGCCGGCGCCGGCGTCGAGGGCCGGCGCTACGAGGTGACGCTTGCCGTCTCGCCGTTGCGTCCGTTGCTCGAGCACAAGCCCGCCGAACTCAGCCTCTCGCTGCAGGCCGAGCCTCAGCTCGCGGCCGGGCTCACCGAACTGACCGCCAGCGGCCAGGTGGCGCTGAATGCCAATGGCGGTTACCAGATCCGCGGCGGCAAGCTTACGATCGGCGACGAAGCGCTCGGGCTCGACGCGCTGTTCGTGCCGGGCAGCCGCCCGCGGTTCCTCGCCGACCTCAATGCCGAGCGGCTGGATCTGAGCGCGTTCCTCGGGGGCGGCGAGACCGCCGCATCCTCCTCGCAGCCCGAGGAACCGGCAGGCCGGACGGACAAGGCCAAGGCGGCAGCGGGCCTGCAGGCGCTGGCCGGCTTTGACGCCGATATCAGCGTCAATGTCGGCGCCCTTGCCGTCGGCGACATTGACGCATCCGACGTCACGCTGACGGCGACGCTCAAGGACGGACAACTGACCGGGCGGCTCGAGCATCTCGGCATCGACGCCGGTAGTGTTGCCGCCGATCTCGCCGCCGACGTCAGCGCCGCCGAGCCGATTTTCCAGGGCCGCGTCGTCAGCAACGGGCTCGACGTTTCCAAACTCGCGGCTCTGGCCGGCCAAGCGGTGCCGCTGACGGGGACCGTGACGATGGACACGGCCTTCGCGTTTCGCGGACTGAGCGCAAGCTCCGTGCGCAAGACGATCAACGTGACCGGTGGCGCAAGCCTGCGCGACGCGACCATCGTCATTCCCGGCATCGCCGATCCGGCGATGGCCGAGGTGAAGGCAAAGAAGCTCGCCCTCAAGATCGAGGGCCTTGCCAAGCCGATGCGCCTTGCGGGCAGCCTCGTGTGGCGCGGCAATCCGGCCGAGATCGACCTCACGCTGCCGGTCCGCGACCTGCTGATGGATGCCAACGCCCGCGCGGGTGACATCCCGCTGAAGCTCGATGTGCGCACGAAAGAAGCGACGCTTGCGCTGGACGGCAAGGCGGCGCTTGCGGGCAGCTACGCCGGCAAGGTCAACTTCGCGGCCGCAGACCTGCAGACGCTCCTTGCCTGGATCGGGCAGGCAGACGCGGGCGGCATCGGGCAATTCGCCTTCAATGGCGACGTACAGGCAAGCGCTGCCGGCGTCGCGTTCCAGAAGGCCACGCTCTCGGTCAACGGGGTCGAGGGAAGCGGCAACGGCGCGGTCGAACTTGGAACCCCGCTCAAAATTTCAAGCGCGCTCCATTTCAAGGAACTGGATCTCGCGCGGCTCGCCGGCGCACCGTCGGCAGCGCCGCAGGCGAAGGCCAAGGGCAAAGGGGGCGGAGGCCCTGCCCCGGATGCGCCGCTGGATCTGTCCGCACTTCGCTCGATCGATGCCTCCATCAAGGTCGATGCCGAGAAGCTCGGTTACGGCCGCGTCGTCGCCGGGCCGGTCGCAACTTCCCTGAGGATCTCCGAGGGCATTGCGAACCTCGACATTCCCGAAAGCCCCTTCTATGGCGGCCAGGTGGCCGCAAGCCTCACCGCAGACGGCTCCGGCACGGAGCCGTCGATCGCGGTGAAGGCCTCGATTTCGGGCGCTTCGGCCGCGCCGCTGCTCACCGACCTTGCGAACTTCAAGCACCTTGAAGGCGCGCTGCAGACGACGTTCGACATTGCAGGCGCCGGCGGCACGACGGGCGCGCTCAAGCGAGCGCTCAAGGGCACGGCGCAAGTGCGTTTCTCCGACGGCGCCATTCGCGGGATCGACGTTGCCGACGTCTACAACAATCTCGTCGGCCTGATGTCGTCCGGCTTCAAGCAGAACGACAACAAGGCGACTGGCTTTACCGAGCTCGGGGCGTCCTTTGCGATCGAGAACGGCGTTGCGCGCACCGACGACATCAAGCTCGTCGGCCCGCTGGTGCGGATGAGCGGCAAGGGCGAGGCAAACCTGCCGGAGGACCAGTTGAACTTCCGGCTTGATCCACGCGTCGTCGCATCCTTGCAGGGCCAGGGCGCCGATATCGCGACGGAAGGCATCGGCGTGCCCGTCATCATCGAAGGCTCGTTTGCCGCTCCGCACATCTATCCCGACCTATCGGGCCTTCTGAAGAATCCCGATGCCGCGCTTTCGACCTTGAAGAAGCTCGGATTGCCGACCGGCAAGCTGGGGCTCGACGAACTCCTGTCCGGCGAAGGCAAGGGAGGGAAGCTCCGCGACATCCTCAGCGGCGCGATCGGCAAGCAGCAGAAAGATGAAGGCCGAGAACTCTCCATCGAGCAGATCATCGGCGGTGGCAGCGCCGAGCCCGAGGCGGCACCGCCTGTCGAAGGGCAAATTCCGCCCGACACGGCTGCGGAACAGCCATCGCCGGAAACGCCGCAGCCCGAGCAGCAACCCGCCGCAGAAGCCGAGCAGCCGGCACAGGACAAGAGCACCTTGGGAAAGCTGTTCAAGCTTCTTCAGTGAGCAAGCGGCTTCGGTGATGGAGCCCGAAGCCTGAAACATGCTCGTAAGACCGCACGTGCCGGCTTCCAACTGCGGCCGGCGGTGCTAAAGCTGTCTGCGATTGCTGCAAGGACAGAAAGATCATGAGACACGACCCGTTGTTCGAGCGTCTGTGGGACGGCACGGCTCAGATGGAAGAATGGACCGCCGCGGTCTCGCATGGTGCCATCACGCACGTCGCCGACGATATCATCACCGTCCATACGACCTATTTCTGCGGCAGCGTGACGGCCATCCGCACGCGCGAAGGTCTGGTCCTGATCGATACCGCGAAGCCGGAAACGGCAAAGCAGACCCTCGACGTCATACGCTCGTGGGACGACAGCCCCATACACACCGTCGTCTTCACCCATGGCCATATCGACCATACCAGCGGGATCACGGATATCGACCGGGAAGCGGATGCGCGCGGGCTGGCGCGGCCGCGGATCGTCGCCCACCGCAACGTGAAGCGGCGAATGGAGCGCTACGAAGTTTCGCATGGCTACAACAGCATCGCGCAGAGCCAGCAGTTCAACAATCCGGGCTACATCTACCCGATCGGCCAGCGGCGACCGGACGTGGTCTATGACGACACCCTGTCGCTCTCCATAGGCGGCGAGCGGATCGAACTCTTTCACGGCAGGGGCGAGACCGACGACGCAACATTCGTCTGGCTGCCGGAACGGCGCGTCCTTGCGAGCGGCGATTTCGTCATCTGGGTGTTTCCGAACGCCGGCAATCCGCGCAAGGTGCAGCGCTATGCTGCCGATTGGGCGACGGCACTCCGGCGGATGGAGGCGCTCGCCCCGTCGGTCCTCATTCCCGGTCACGGTCCGGTCGTCTTTGGCGACGAGCGCGCGGCCGAGATGCTGCGCGACGGGGCAGAGGCGCTCGAGCATCTTGTGCGCGAAACGCTCGCGCTCCTCAACAGGGGCGCAACACTCGACGAAGTCCTGCATGCGGTGAAGGTGCCGGATGCATATCTGGCCAAACCCTATCTGGCAGCCAAATACGACGACCCGGAATTCCTCGTGCGCGGCATTTATCACTTCTATGCCGGCTGGTTCGATGGCGATGCGGCCCACCTCAAGCCGCCGCGGACCGCCGACCTCGCATCGGAACTGGCCGCTCTTGCCGGCGGCGCCGTAAAGCTTGCAGAACGAGCCGTGCGCCTATCGGAGGAAGGGAGTTTCCGCCTTGCGGTGCAGCTCATAGAATTCGCCAGTGCAGCCGCACCCGACGACCGTGCCATTCAGGCAACCCGCGCGGCGGTCCTGCGACAGAGCATTGAGAACGAGAAGTCACTGATGGGCAAGGCCTTCCTCGCGGTCTACGAACGCGAGGCCGCGCAGCGGTCCAAAGGCTAACGCATGCCGCGCAACGATTTGCGACAACGCTGTAAAAACAAGAGCTTAATTCCTGTCGCGTGAAGCCTCTTCACCAGGCACGCGCTCGAACGAGTTTACTTAGAAGCCAAAGGACTGCTGTGCGGGCTTTGGCTGTTGCTCTTCCAGGTGGACGCCTTCCAGTTCGAGCATGCGCGTCTTGGTGGTCGATCCGCCGGGCGCCGAAAACCCGCCGATCTTGCCGCCGGCGGCCAGCACCCGATGACAGGGGATGATCAGCGATACCGGATTCTTCGCCATGGCCTGGCCAACATCGCGCGCTGCTTCCGGCCCGACGCCCAGTTCCTTGGCGAGCGCGCCATAGGTCGTGGTCTGGCCCCAGCGCAACGCCCGCGCGGCCGCATAGATGCGCAGGAAAAATTTATCCTGGCCTTGCAGATCAACCGCGAAGCCGGAGAAATCAACCTCCCTGCCTTCAAAGTAGCGCTGCACGGCTTCCACCGCCGCCTCTATTTCAGGTGTCGGCTCCGATGCCCCGCCAGAAGGCAGCCGCCGTAGCAACAGCCGTTCGGTCGCATCTCGCGTGCTGGTCGGCAATTGAAAGCGCGTGATGCCGACATCGTTCCAGGCGATGCCGCAGAACCCGGCTGCGGTCTCAAAGATGAAATATCGATGCATCGCCTGGCCCATCGACCTTGCCTCCACTTGTGCGCCTCCCTCAAAAATCGTGCAGGACGCCGCCGAATTCAACCCGTTTCCTGCCTATGCGACCGCCGTTTTGGCACAGATTGCCCGAAGCTCCGCACGCCGCCCCTCGCCGTCATTTGCGAAAGCTTTACGCTTGTCGGGCATGGTTTCGCGCGAACATCAGGAGACGATGGTGGACATCCTGCATACCCCGACGATCATGCTCAGTTCGTTCGCGACACTGGTGATCTTCGCCGCTTTCTTCGGACTTGCCTGGCGACAGGAGCGCAAAAGCCTCGAATTGCTTCTGTGGTCCTCGGCCTTCGCCATCGGCGCGCTCGGCTTTGTCCTGTTGACGCTGCGCGGCGACGGCTACAACTTCATCACCATCTCGCTCGGCAACGCGCTCGCGGTGCTGGGGCTGGCGATGATCTGGCTCGGCCTGCGCGCCTTTGACAATCAGCCGCTCAAGATCGCCTCCGCGCTCATCGGGCCGCTCCTGTGGATCGTCGTCACCTACTCCTCAGACTATGTTCGCGAGAGCGTCACCAGCCGGATCGTGCTCTATTCCATGCTGATCTTCGCCTATTCGGCACTGATCGCGCACGAGATCTTCCGGTCGGAGAATTTCCGCAAGCTCCCCAGCTCCTACATCGTCGCTTTCGTCTTCGCCACCCATGGCCTGCTCTACCTCGCCCGCATTCCGCTGATCCTGATCTGGCCGCTCGCCGGCAACACGGCGGCGGGAACGGCGCAGCCGCTCTGGTACCAGTTGCTGACCTTCGAGCTGTTTCTTCACAGCCTCGCCGGTGGTTTCGCCTTCTTCGCCATGGTCAAGGAGCGAACCCAGCAACGCTACAAGCTCGCCTCGGAGACCGATGCGCTGACGGGTGTGCCGAACCGCCGCTCGTTCCTTGCGCAGCTGGAGAGCCATCTCGCCACGCAACCGGCCAGGGGAGCGCTGCTCTATCTCGACATCGATCACTTCAAGGCGATCAACGATCGCTTCGGCCATACGGTGGGCGACCAGGTGCTCGTGGAATTTGCCGGGATCCTCTCGAAGGCCGTGCCGCGCAGCGCCGTGATCGCGCGCATCGGCGGGGAAGAATTCGCCGCCTGCCTGCCGCAGGCGGATCGCGCCGACGCGATCGCCATTGCCGACAGCATTCGCACCTCGCTCGAGGCGCGCCGGATGAGCACGGCCAAGGGCGTGCGGTCGGCAACGGTCAGCATCGGCATTGCCTTTGCCGACCGGCACGAGGATGTGCACGCGATCATTTCCGCCGCCGACGCCGCGCTTTACGCCGCCAAGGCCGCCGGCCGAAACAGCGTTTGGTCGGATGATCCGTCGGGCGTGCCGCAGTTTGCAGCGGGCTCGATCGCACCCGCCGAAACGGCGGCGACGCTTCTATCATTAAGCCCTGCCAGAAGCAGTGCTGCGACACGGCGGCCCACCGGCTCCTGAACCTTCCGCATCCCGAAAACGAACGATCGGCCGAGCACCCCGTTATCGCGACCCGCCGCCTATCCGTTGACGCGCTTTACCAGCGCGAGCGAGGCAGCCGAGACAAGCAAGGCGCCGCCGCAGCCTCTTTCCATCCAGCGCCGCATCGACAAGGCGGCAAACTGCGTCGTCTTGAAGCCGACAAGGGCGTAGCCGAACATGACGGCAAACTCGACGACGGTGAACACGGCCGTAAGCGCCAGGAACTGCGGCAATTGCGGCGCGCCCGGGTTGATGAACTGCGGCAGCAGCGCAGAGAAGAACAGGTAGGCCTTCGGGTTGGTGATGGCCACGATCATGCTGTGGCGGCAGATCGCAAGCGCGGATTCCGTGCGAACGAGATCGGCGTTTTCCGAGTTCTGTCCTTCGGCTTTTTCGGTTCTGCCGGGCCGAAGCATCTTGTAGCCGAGCCAGGCGAGATAGCCGGCGCCTACATATTTGACGACCGAGAACCAGAACTCCGAGGCGGCGAGGATGGCGCCGAGGCCGGCTGCCACGGCGGCGATCAGGAAGAAGTCGGAAAGGAGCACGCCGATCATCCCGGCAACCGCCTTTTTCATGCCGAAACGAGAGCCATTGGCCATCGCCAGGATCACGTCCGGGCCGGGCGTGACCACCGCGATGAAGGTGACGGCCGCAAAGGCAGCCATGGTGCTGATGTCCATGAACGAGCTCCTCCCGTGAGCGGCCTATCTTTGGCCGTTCAGATCGAACGTGTAAAGCACCGCCCGCTCAACCACGCATCGGTTCTCACCTGGCGAATTGCGCGTTGCGTGAAGGAACACGCCCGTCGAAGGACAGTTGAACCGCCTTTCCGGATCCGGCATCGACGGCATGAATGTGCAGATGCGGCTCCGTGCTGTTGCCGGAGTTGCCGACGGCGCCGATCGGGTCGCCGGCGAAAACCCGCGCCCCGACCGTCGCGGTCACGCTCCCCTCGCGCAGATGCGCCAGTTCCACCCGCATGCTGTCGCAGGCGACGATCACGTGGTTTCCGGCCGGGTTGTCCCGGTCCGCCTCGGGCGGCGGCAGGTCGGGAAGCCCGTCGACGACCGCAACGACCTCTCCCTCGCAAGGACTGACGACGGTCTTGCCGAAGATGGCGTAGTCGGCGGGATCCCTGGGCAGCAGTCCGAACGCCCGGAAGCCGGCGTCGCCGATCGCCGTGATGTCGAGAGCGTGGTGTTGCGCCGGGTGATCGCTGTGATGATTGAGCACGCCGATGCCGCCGCCCTGCGCGACGACGAAGCGACCGCCGGTCAGCGGAAAGGTCAGCGCGCGCGGATTGTGCCGTGCACCAATGCCCCAGGTGACATAGGCGAGTGCTGCACCGAAGACGACGAGAGAGGCTACGGTCGGCACCAGGCTGCGCGCCAAGGCGCCACGATCGAGCGACAGCCAGGGCCGGCGCCAATGTTGGGGCAACGAAACCAGAGCCGCTGCGACCGCGAGCGCGGCAAGCGCCGCCCGGCTCCAGAAGCCGGCGATATCCCAACGGTTGAGAAGCCCGATCAGGGCGAGCAGGACGACGGTTTCTGCAAGCGCCAGCAGCCAGCCAAGCCGGGTCGGCTCGTTCAGCCACCACAGTCGCCAGATGAAGGCAAGCGGCAACAGGATGCTGAGAGCAAGCAGAAAGCCGATGACAACGACCATGACCCCTCCTGTTGCACACGCCGGCGCTGTTTACACAGGGAAAAAATAGGGATATTTTTTGTCCTTAATAGATGCGAACGGCATCTGCCGGACGAAAAATGATCGTTAGAGCGTATGATCCTTAAGAGCCAAGTCGAATGGGCGTTGCACTGTTGCGCCATTCTCGCCGGCCTGCCCGAGGGCCGCTACCTATCGACCAAGGCGCTGGCCGAATTCCACGGACTTCCGAAGGAGTATCTGTCAAAGGCGCTGCAAAGCCTGTCACAGGCAGGCCTCGTCCACACGACCCTCGGCCCTTCGGGAGGCTACCGGCTGGCGAAAGCGCCAGCGGAACTGACCTTCCTCGAAATCGTCGAGGCGGTCGAAGGCAGGACGCGCACCTTCGTCTGCACCAACATCCGGGCCAACAATCCCTGCCGGGCGCCCGGTTCCTGCGACGAGACGCCCTGCGCGGTGGCGCGCATCATGTGGGAGGCGGACGAAGCCTGGCGCGACAAGCTGCGAAGCGTGCGCCTGTCCGATCTGATCGAGATCCTCTCGAAGGAACTCCCCGCCGATCTCTGGAAGCGAAGTTTCGCCTGGGTGCTAGAGCGCGCCGGATGAGCGGCGCCCTGCCGTGGTTTCAGCCGGCGAGATGTAGAGATACGCCGGCAGCGCGAGCGACAGGCCATCTTGCCGGCAATGCTCATGGACGCGTGCGATCACCTCGTTTCGCGCGGGCGTCCTTTCCGCCGGGCTTCTGACGCGAAACTGCAACTCGATCTCGATCGCCACGGCGTCGATCGCCTTGAGGGCCACGGCCGGCGGCGGATCGTGCACGATCCGGGTGCATGCCTGCAAGGCGATCCGCAAGACCTCTTCGGCCCGGCCGGGCGAGTGATACGCAGCAATGCGGATCAGCAACGAGATCTGATGGGTTTCGTCAGGGCGGCTGAAGTTGGTGAGCCCGACCTTGGCGAGCGCGCTGTTAGGCAGGACGACGACATTGTGGGCGCTGGTGAGCAGAAAGGTGGAGCGCCAGTTGTTTTCGATGACCCGTCCCTCGGTTCCGTCGCCGAGCGCCAGCCAATCGCCGATGGCGAACGGCCGCCCCAGCGTCAAGGCAATCCCGGAAAAGACGTCGCCGAGCGTGTTCTGAAGCGCAAGCCCGAAGATGATGGCGACGACGCCTGACGTGGCGACGAGCGTGCCGATCGGCGCTTTGAAGACGAACCCCAGGATCGACAGCGCCACGCCGAGATAGACGGCAGCGACGATGAGATCCTGCAGAAGGCGGGCTTCCTGTGGCCGCCGGTCAAGAACGATGTAGAGGCGAACGAAGCCGACGAGCGACCAGGCGAGGTGTGTCCACCAAAGTACCCGCGCCGAGGTCGCGAGGAACGCCGCTTCGCCTTGCAGATGCTGGTCGTCGCCGCGATGCGGCCTCATCCCGGCAAGGAGGAGAACCGCGGTCATGATGGAGAAGAACAGGATCTGGACGATCAGCCGCGCCATCGGACGGCGGCGACCCTGCAGGAGCCAGACGAGGATGCCGGCAGCCCCGAGAAGGTTGATCAGGATGAGCGGCAAGGGCAGGTGCTCGGCGAACATGGCAGGCTCCAACAATTGGGCCGAAAGAAGGGCCGGCTGCGCGATTGGCACCCAGCCTTGGCATCACGTTATTTCGTCATCGGAAAGGTCAGTTCCTTTTCGGTGGTGTCGACGACGAACACCGCCAGCAGCTTGGCCGGCGCGGTCTTGCTGCCGTTGGCGCTGACGCCGTGACGGTCGCCCGGCATTTCGGAGAAGCTCTCACCGGCCTTGTATTCCTTCAC
Organism: Ensifer sp. ENS09; assembly: GCF_014852425.1. Lineage (NCBI taxonomy): Bacteria > Pseudomonadati > Pseudomonadota > Alphaproteobacteria > Hyphomicrobiales > Rhizobiaceae > Ensifer > Ensifer sp. ENS09. The sequence continues at coordinate 149,096 of NZ_JACVBP010000008.1, read as the reverse complement.
CGGGCCGTCATTGACCTGGCTGAGGATCGAGCCTTCGAGCACGGTCGCATAGATGAACGCCGTGCTCGCATGGGTATGCGCCTCGGACGAGCCGCCAGGCCCGTATTCCACCAGGACACCCTTGATGCTCTTGCCGGGAACGTTCGGCAATTCATGCTCATAGACGAGCGTCACCTTGGCAGCATCACCGGCGACGGCGGTGCCGAACAGGGTTGCGGTAACGGCAACAGCGGCGAGGAGAGACTTGATCACGTCGAAAAATCCTTTCAGATGAGGGAGACGCGCGGCGCGCACCTCCGGCTCGGTTACTTGCGGGGCGTCGTTGCGAACCACTCTTCGAAGGTGATGCGGCCGAGGCGAGGATTGTCGTCGGAGACAAGCGAGCCGTCCTCAAGCAGAGCGCCGAAATAACGCGCCTCCCGGTCGGGCTCGACCTTGCGATTGTCGCCCATCGCCTTGAGATAGCGGGCGACGAGATCGCTGAGGCGCGAGCGTTCGGGACCGGCAATCTCGATCGTGCCATTGACGGGAGCGGCGAGCGCCACGTCGGTCATGGCATCGGCAACGTCGTTAGACGCGATCGGCTGCACATAGGCCGGCGACAGGCGCACGACGTCGCCGACTGTTCCCGATTGCGCGATCCCGCTCAGGAGCTCCATGAACTGGGTCGAGTGCACGATCGTGAAGGGCACGCCACCGGCCTTGATCAGCTTTTCCTGGGCAAGCTTGCCGCGGAAGTAGCCGCTCTCCTGCAGCCGCTCGGTACCGACCACGGAAAGCGCGATATGGTGTTTGACACCGGCAGCTTGTTCGGCGGCAAGCAGGTTGCGGCCGGACGTCTCGAAGAATTCGAGCACCGCCTTGTCCTCGAACGAAGGGGAGTTGGCGAGGTCGACGACGACATCGCAGCCGCTGAGCGCTTCGGCGAGCCCCTCGCCCGTGATCGTATTGACGCCGGTGTTCGGCGAGGCGGCGATCACCTCGTGTCCACGCTTGCGCAGGCGTTCGACCGTCTTTGAACCGATGAGGCCGGTTCCGCCGATGATGACGATTTTCATGGGATCCTCCATCGGCGGCGCCCATCGCGCCGCCTTGCATGACGGTTGCCGAGGCGCGCTCAGTTGAGCCCGGCTTTGTCGAGCCCATAGAGCTTGTCGGCCGAGCCGGGCACGGACTTGAAGGCGACGCTGACGCGGTTCCAGGCGTTGATGGCCATGATGGAGAAGGTCAGATCGGAGATTTCCTTCTCCGAGAGCTGGCCGCGCACGCGCTCGTAGAGTTCGTCCGGAACGCCGCCCTCGGGCAATTTCGTCAGCACCTCGGTCCAGGCAAGTGCTGCGCGTTCGCGCGGCGCAAACAGATTCGATTCCCGCCAGATTGCCACGTGGTAGAGGCGCAATTCGCTCTCGCCGTGGATCTTCGCCTCCTTCACATGCATGTCGACGCAGAACGCGCAGCCATTGATCTGCGAAGCCCGCAGATTGACGAGATCGCGGATTGTCTGCTCGATGACGCTGTCCTTCAGGCTGAGGCTGAAGTCGGAGATTTTCTTGAAAAACTCGGGTGACTGCTGGGCGTAGTTGAGGCGCTGGGTCATGGCTTTGCTCCTAATTAAGGACATCTGTTATCCTTATGGATATAAGATATCCTTAATCGATGGACAGTAAAGCGCGCCGGGGGTAAACTCGGCGCATAAGGCTTATGTCGAAACGTTTGGGGGAAGCCGGATGGACATCGTTTCTGCGCTCAGAGCCTTCCTGCGGGTGGCAGAGACCGGGTCGTTCTCCGCCGCCGCCAACGACCTCGGCCTGACCCAGCCGGCCGTATCACGCCAGGTCTCGGCACTCGAGGAGCACCTGAGCACGCGCCTTCTGCATCGGACGACAAATGCGCTGGCGCTGACCGCCGAGGGCGAGCATATGATCCCGATGGCGATTAAAGTGGTCGAAGCGGTCGACGCTCTAACCGAAGCCTCCTGCGGCGAGACCGGCCTCGTAGCGGGCCGCGTGCGGCTTACCGTGCCCGCGCCGCTCGGCCTCTATCTCAGCGACCGCCTGGCCGCCCTGCTCGCCCGTCATCCGGGCCTGTCGGTCGAGCTGCTGTTTCGCGAGGAACCCTCGGATCTGGTCGGAGAGGGCATCGATCTGGAAGTGCGCTTGGGCCCGGTGTCGGAGAGCGGCCTGATCTGTCGGCGGATCGGCTGGACGACCGCGTTTCTGGTGGCGACACCCGACTATCTGGACCGGCGCCCCGCGCCCACGTTACCCGACGACGTCGGGACGCATGAATGCATTTGCTACAGCCGCGCCGGCGACGGCCGCCAGTGGACGTTTTCCGACGGCTCCGACGACGTTTTCGTGCGCATCGCGCCCCGCCTCGTCGCCAACAATGCCTTGGCCGTGCATCGCGCGGTGCTCGCCGGCAACGGCCTTGCGATCCTCTCCCATATCCTGGCCTGCCCCGACATCGACGCAGGCCGCCTGGTCAACGTCATGCCGGCATTCCCACCGGCGCGCCTGCCGATCAGCCTCGTCTACCCTTCGCGCAGAAACGTGCCGCTGCGCGTGCGCACCGTCCTCGATTTCCTGGTGGAGGTGGTCCGGGAAGACCCGCTAATGGCGTCCGCCTCCTGACCGCCGCTTGGGTCAGCGCTGGCCGGCCGAGGCACGAAGGGGCAGCCCGCCATAGGCCTTGATCTCCTTCAGCACGAAGGTCGTCTGCATCTCCTTGATGCACGGCAGGCGCCGCACGACCTTCATTGCGAAGTCAGAATAGGAATCGAGGTCGGCAGAGACGACCTGGAGCAGAAAGTCAGCATCGCCGGCGATGCTGTAGCAGGCAACGACGCTGTCGAGCTTCATCACCTCGTCGGCGAAGGCGTCCGCTTCCGCCTCCGTGTGGCTGTCGATCTTCACGCGGATGAAGGCAAGCACCCCAAGGCCGATTTCCCGCCGATTGAGAACGGCCATGTAGCCCTGGATGACGCCGTCGTCCTCCAGTTGCCGCACGCGCCGCCAGCAGGGCGAGGTCGACATGCCCACTTCCTCCGAAAGCGCCTGGTTGCTCAGGCGCCCGTCACTTTGCAGCGCGTTCAGGATCTTTACATCGGCGGGCGTTAGGGTCGCGGGCATCTTCTATCTCAATTCGAGGTATTATCGGTAAAATCTACCTCATATTTTCTATTTTGCGCAACGTCAGAAAGAAATTTCCTCGCCACACGGTCTATTCTCCCGTCCACCAGCCGCCTTGAGATAGAGAGAGGAACAGACCACGTGCTTCAGGACACCCGCCTCGCCATCATCGTCAATCCCGAACTGGCACCCGGCCATCTCGCCAACACGATCGCGGCGATCTCCATCGGCATCGGCTCGGCGATGCCCGGTCTCGGTAACCAGAAGCTGACGGACAGCAGGCAGAACACCATCGATATCAGCTCCAACCGGCCGGTGCCGATCCTCCAGGCCGATGGCGCGACGATCCGTGCGCTGCTCCTGAAGGCGCTGCAGAAAGACAACGACCGTGTCGTCGTGCCGTTTCCCGCCTTCGCGCGCTCGCTGCACAGCTACGCGGACTACGAGACGCAATTTCCGGAACGCGACCTTTCGCAGGAGATGATCGACGGAATCGGCCTTGCCGGCGACGGAAAGTGGGTCAGATCGCTGACGGGATCGCTGAAATTGCTGCGATAGGGCAAAAGCCTCGCAACGGCGCGGTGGGTCGGGGGCCCGCCCCTGCCCGGCATGTACATTTTTTTCACCTGAACCATACCAATGCGCGGATTGGTGGCGACACATTCGCAACACCGATAGCCATTCGCTCGGAAAGGCAGCGCTTTCCGACTTGCCGGCCTCTTCGCGCCTTGACGGGGCCCGGTCTGCGCGACAAGCTCTGAAAACAATTTTCAGAATATCAGAATTCCTTCACATACCGCATCGGCTCGACGGCTCCCGCCGTTGCCGAGGGTGCATCGCGCGACACGCTATCCGGGGAACAAAACGCATGACCAATCAACGGCTCATCATGCTGATCTTCTTCCTGCAACCGATCGCCTTCGGCGCCTGGTTGCCGCGCATTCCCGACGTGCAGCAAAGGCTCGGACTCGGCCCGGCGGAACTGGCGATCGCGCTGCTCGGCATGCCCGTCGGCATTCTGCTGACGCTGCCCTTTGCCGGTCGTTTCGTCGCCTGGATCGGCGGACGTGCAACCATCCTCTACGGCTTCGTCGTCTTTCTGGCGCTCGTCTGGCTGCCGACATGGGCTCCGAACATCGAGGTGCTCTTCGTGGCGCTCGCCATCGTCGGCGCGGCGCTGACGACGCTTGAACTCGGCCTCAACGTCGAGGCCGACGCGATCGAAAAGCACTCCGGGAAGCTGATCATGAGCACCTGCCACGGCTTCTGGAGCCTCGGCATCATGACCGGCAGCCTGGTTGGCGTCGGCTTCGCGGCGCTGCATGTGGCGCCGGAATGGGCGGTGCCGCTGACGGCTGCCGGTATGCTTCCGATCAGCGTCTATTTCGCCCGGAAGCTGCCGCTCCTGAAGACCGGCGAGGCCGCGGCTGCCGAGGCGGCACCATCCAGGCGCAAGCTGCCGGGCTGGGCATTGCTCGGGGTTTGCTTCTTCGTCTTCGGCATCACCATGACCGAGGGCGCCGTCGCCGACTGGTCGGCAGTCTTCCTGCGCGACATCTTCGGGCTTTCCAGCGCCAGCGCCGGTTTCGGCTACTCGATCTTCGCGTTCATGGTGGCGGCCGGGCGCTTTGCCGGCGACCGGCTGAAGGCGAGCTACGGCCCGGTTGCGGTGGCGCGCGCCTGCGGCATCGCCAGCATTACCGGGCTCATTCTGGTGGTGGTAAGCCCCGCTGCCTGGGCAGCGCTTCTCGGCTTTGCCGCCATGGGCTTCGGCGTATCGGTCGGCTTTCCGTTCGCCGTCACCGCCGCCGCCGACCAGAAGGACCGGCCGGCGGCCGCAAGCGTCGCCATTCTGTCCTTCATTGCGCTGCTCGGCTTCCTGCTCGGGCCGCCACTGATCGGCCTGATCGCCGAATACAGCGACATGCGTTTCGGCCTTGGCGTGCTCGTGCCCTTCCTCGCCGTCAGCTTGCTCTTGACCGGCCGGCTCAAGCCCGCCGCCCGTGTGGGCGTGCAGGACGCCCAGCAAGCCGCCAGCCGCGCGTAACGGCTACGGCAAGACGAGAACGCAAAAAGCCCCGGCCATGCCAGGCCGGGGCTTTCGTCATTCCTCGTCTGGCGTGTCCTACTTGCGTGCCGCCATGGTGTTGTAGCTGGTGATGAGGTTGCGGTAGTCCGGGATGTGGTTCGAAAACAGCGTGCCGAGGCCTTCGATGTCGTTGCGCCAGTCGCGGTGCAGTTCACAGGCAACGCCAAACCAGGTCATCAGCTGAACGCCGGCGGCGGTCATGCGCGACCAGGCGGAATCGCGGGTCACCTCGTTGAAGGTGCCGGAAGCATCCGTGACCACGAAGACCTCGAAGCCTTCCTCGATCGCCGAAAGCGCCGGGAAGGCCACGCAGACCTCGGTCACCACGCCGGCGATCAGCAACTGCTTCTTGCCGGTGGCCTTCACGGCCTTGACGAAGTCCTCGTTGTCCCAGGCGTTGATCTGGCCCGGGCGGGGAATGAAGGGCGCATCGGGAAACTGTTCCTTCAACTCCGGCACCAGCGGGCCGTTCGGGCCGTCCTCGAAGCTGGTGGTCAGAACCGTCGGCAGCTTGAAGTACTTGGCGAGATCACCGAGCGCCAGCACGTTGTTCTTGAACTTGTCCGGGTCGAAGTCGCGCACCAGCGACAACAGGCCGGTCTGATGGTCGACGAGCAGGACGGCAACATCATCCTTGTTGAGGCGTACGTAGGGCTTGGTCATCGGAAGTCCTTTCCTTCGGTTGGTTTTCATCACCGCCAGCGACCTTCGTTGCCGCTTGAACCGCTGTGATTGAACTTAGGCTACTGCAGCACCATCACCGCAAAAAGATTGTGAATTTCGACGCAGCGTCCTATTGATAGAACGATGCAGGACCTGAACGACCTCTATTATTTCGTCCAAGTCGTGGAGCACGGCGGCTTTGCAGCTGCGGCGCGGGCCATCGGCACGCAGAAATCGCGGCTGAGCCGGCGCATTGCTGTCCTGGAAGACCGGATCGGCGTTCGGCTGATCCAGCGTTCGCCGCGCCGGTTCTTCGTTACCGATGTCGGCCGCGAATATTACCAGCGCTGCGTTGCGGTGTTAATCGAGGCGGAAGCGGCCGATGCCTTCATCGCGCAGCATCAGGGAGAGCCGCAGGGCATCATCCGGGTTAGCTGCCCGACCGCGTTGATCTCGTTCCAGTTCGGCCGGCTCTTTGCCCGGTTCATGACCGCTCATCCCCGGATCGGCCTGCATCTGGAAAGCACCAACCGGCGTGTGGACGTGATCGCCGAAGGCTTCGACGTTTCGATCCGTGTCCGGTTCCCGCCTCTGGAAAGGAGCGAACTGGTGATGCGCAAGCTTGACGACAGTTCGCAATATCTCGTCGCCAGGCCCGGATTTCTGAAGGCGCCGATTGGCGAGCCCGCACAACTGACGGGATTGCCGAGCCTTGCCTGGACCTCGGCCACGCACACCTATGAATGGCGGCTGGAAAGCGCCGATGGAGATCGCGCCGTCGTCCGCCACGAGCCCCGCTTCCTGACCGACGACATGGCTGCATTGCGCGAAGCGGCACTCGACGGCGCGGGTATCGTGCAACTGCCGACGATGATGATCTGGAAGGACCTGGCAGCTGGTACGCTGGTGCCCGTCCTGCCGCAGTGGCGCCCCGCGTCCGGCGTCGTGCACGCCGTCTTCCCTTCGCGGCGGGGGCTGCTGCCCTCCGTCCGCACCTTCATCGACTTTCTTGCCCAGGAATGCGCCGCCGATCGCCTGACGATCGACGAGAGCCTGGCATGGCCGGCAACGCCACCCCATATCACTGCCTAGCGCATCCGGCGGTCAAGCGGGCTCACGTCAAAGTGCCGTCCTCGGCGGGCCTCCCGCGGACCCATGCGCCGGCCGCATGGGTGCCATTCCTTGCATATCCGGCCGCAACGCACGATCTTGATGGAGAAGCCGCGTTCGACGCCGGCTCCCCTCCTGGACCCACCCCAGTCGTAGACTTTTCCCCCGGCTTCGGCCGGCGCGGCCATTTCGGCTTGAACAATAGGGAAGGTAATCATGCAGACAACTGCCAAGACTCCCGACGCCAAGACACTGGATTCCATGACGCTGGATGAACGCTCGAACATGATGGCGCTGGTAGCAGAAGCGCTCGAGGCAACGGCCGAGAAGGCCTACGAGATCGGCGACGACCGGTTCGCGGAGAACTCGATCAGCCTCGCCAACATCATCATCGGCTGTGCGGACGACCTGGTCGTCGGCGACTTGCCAGCCGCCGAACTGCTTTTGCAACAGGGCATCGCACTTCTCAGCCTGTTTCCGGGCGAGCCCCGGGAATTCACCCTGCACTAGCCCGTGCGACCACGGCCGACGGCCAGTCGGCCGTGGTCAGGCGTCCCCGAGCGCGAGATCGACCGCGGCAAGCGCGTGGATCTCAGTCGTGTCGAACACCGGGACCGGGCTATCGGCCTGCGAAATCAACAGCATGATCTCGGTGCAGCCCATGATGATCGCTTCGGCGCCAGCATCCACGAGCCGTGCGATGATGGCGCGGTAGGCGTCACGTGAACTGTCCTTGACGATACCGGCCACGAGTTCGCGATAGATGATCTCGTGCACCTTCGCGCGGTCTTCCGCCTCCGGCACCAGCACATCGAGACCGAATTTTTCCGCCAAGCGACCCTTGTAGAAGTCCTGCTCCATGGTGAAGGCCGTTCCGAGCAGGCCGACTTTGCGAAGGCCTGCCGCCTTGATCTTCTCTGCCGTCGGGTCGGCGATATGCAAGAGCGGAATGGAGACGGCGGCCGAAACGTCCGCTGCCATCTTGTGCATGGTGTTGGTGCAGATCATCAGGAAATCGGCGCCGCCGGCCTCAAGACGCCGCGCCGCGGCGATCATCTCTCCCGTCAAAGCCGGCCAGTCGCCGTGATGCTGCAGGCGTTCGATCTCGCCGAAGTCCATCGACCACATCAGCGATTTCGCCGAGTGCACGCCGCCAAGGCGCTCGCGAACTGTCTCGTTGATGATGCGGTAATACTCCGCCGAGCTCTCCCAGCTCATGCCGCCGATCAGGCCGATGACCTTCATTTTCTTCTCCCTTTTCAATCCGGACTCCGGGCTAACAAATCCCGCGCCGTCGCGATAGCGCCCACCCGTTTATGCACTTCCAGGACAAGGGGTCCTGCTTGCCGCTGCCGGCGGTTGTGACACGACGACGACAGCCGGTTGACATTTGCAGCTTTGTGCCGTTTTATATTCCAAAATAAAGAACGACATAGCATAACTATGGAATATGAGGAGGAGCAAATATGAAATCGACTAAACTCGCATTGCTTATTGGAACCGCATTGGTGGCATCGGCAACCCTCGCCTTTGCACAGGAAAGGGGCGGCGTGATCACCGTCGCAACCGTCGGCGAACCGCCGACCCTTGACCCGATGGCATCGACGGCCGACCTCGTCGGCATCGTCTCGCAACACATTTTCGAAACGCTCTACACCTTCGACAAGGACTGGAAGCCGACGCCGCTGCTCGCCGCCAGCCTGCCGGAGATCAGCGCCGACGGCAAAATCTACACGATCAAGCTGCGTTCGGGCGTCAAGTTCCACGACGGCACCGATCTCGACTCGAAGGACGTCGTCGCCTCGCTCGAGCGTTGGACCAAGGTCGCCTCGCGCGGCAAGCAGACGGCAACGACGATTTCCGGCATCGAAGCGGTCGACCCGCTGACGGTAAAGATCTCGCTGGCCACCCCTTACGCACCGCTCGTCTCGCTGCTCGCCTTCAACAACTCCGCGGCAATCGTGCTTCCGTCCGAAAAGCAGGCCGAGCCGATGACCGATTTCGTCGGCACCGGCCCCTACCAGCTGAAGGAGCGCAAGGCGGACCAGTATATCCAGCTGACCCGCTACGACGCCTACAAAACGCCGGAAGGCGAGGCCAACGGCTATGGCGGCGCCCGCCACCAATATGCCGACGAAATCCGTTTCGTGCCGGTTCCGGATCCGAACACCCGCGTCGAGGCCGCCGTTTCCGGCCAGTACGACTATGTCGATAGTCTGCCGGTCGAATCCTTCGAACGCGTCAAGGGTTCGAGCGCTTCCGAACCCGTCATGCTGCAGCCGTTCGGCTGGCCGGTCTTCGTCTTGAACTCCGGCAACGGCATGACCAAGAACCTCGACCTGCGCAAGGCGATCCGCGCTTCGCTCAGCATGGAAGACATGATGGCCGCCGCCTTCGGCACCACCGACTTCTATGCGCTCGACGCCGCTCTCTACCCGTCGCAGTTTACCTGGCGGACCGATGCTGGCACCGAGGGCGCCTACAACATCGCCGATGCGGAAAAGGCCGGCGAACTCCTGAAGGCCGCCGGCTACAAGGGCGAGCCGCTGCGCATCCTGACCAGCCGCCAGTACGAGTTCCACTACAAGATGGCGCAGGTCGCCGCCGAGTACCTGAAACTCGCCGGTTTCACCGTCGATCTGCAGGTGGTCGACTGGGCAACGCTGACCCAGCGCCGCGCCGACCCGACGCTCTGGGACATCTACATCACCCACAGCCCCTTCCTGCCGGAACCGGCGCTGATCGGCATGATGTCGACGAAGGCGCCCGGCAACTGGGATACGCCGGCGCGTGCCAAGGCGGTCGATGCCTTCAACGCCGAATCCGACCCGGTCAAGCGCGTCGCCCTTTGGGCCGACGTGCAGAAGGTGATCTTCGAAGAAGTGCCGTTCATCAAGATCGGCGACTTCAACGCGCTCTCGGCCAAGTCAAAGACGCTTGAGGGCGTCTCACCGGCCCCGTGGCCGTACTTCTGGAACGCTTCGATCAAGAAGTAAGCTCCCCCCTCCCAAGGGACTTCGGCGGATGTTCGGGCAAAAGCCCGGCGTCCGCCTGAAGGGGCGCGTCGCTCCGCCTCCACCTTTCGGCGGGGCGCACAGGAAAGGTTCGAGGCCACCATGTTACGCTACATCTTCCAACGGCTGATGGGCATGATCGTCGTCATGGCGATCGTCGTCACGATCGTCTTCGTCATCGTCCGCGTGACGCCTGGGGACCCGGCCGCCGTCATGCTCGGTCCGGAAGCGACCCAGGAGGACATTTCGGCGCTGCGCACGCGGCTTGGCCTCGACCAGTCGCTCGGCCTGCAATATGTCTACTATATCGGACAGCTGCTGCAGGGCGATCTCGGCCAGTCGATCTTCCTCAACCAGCCGGTCACGTCGGCACTTGCCGAACGGGCCGAACCCACCTTCTTCCTCACCTTGTTCTCTATCCTGATCGCCTGCGCCATCGCGCTGCCGATCGGCATCTACGCCGCCTACAGGCGCGGCTCCTTCGTCGACCAGGCGGCAACGACGCTGGCCATGCTGGCGGCGAGCATTCCGAGCTTCTGGCTCGGCCTGATCCTGATCCAGGTGCTGGCCGTGCGTTTCGGCTGGTTCCCGGTCTCAGGCTATGGCGGCCCTGGCTCCTCCTTTGCCGAGCGCATGTACCACCTGGCACTGCCGGCGATCGCGCTCGGCGTGGTCTCCTCGGCACTGATCCTGCGCTTCACCCGCGCCTCGATGCTCGACGTGCTCGGCGACGACTTCATTCGCACCGCCCGGGCCAAGGGCCTTGGCGAACGCAAGGTGGTTATGAAACACGCGCTGAAAAACGCGCTGATCCCGATCCTGACGATCATCGGCCTCACCGCCGCCGTGCTGATTTCCGGCGCCGTCGTCACCGAAACCGTCTTCGGCCTGCCCGGCGTCGGCAATCTCGTCGTCTCCGCCGTGCTTCGCCGCGATTATCCGGTCATCCAGGGCGCGCTGCTCGTGATTGCAGCACTCTACGTGCTGATCAATTTCGCGATCGACATGCTCTATCTCCTCGTTGATCCAAGGGTGCGCTACTGATGGCTATCACCGTATCCGCCCCCTCCGAGAGCGAGGGCCGCAAGTTCATCCGCCGGCTGCTGAAGCGCAAGACCGTTGCCTTCGGCCTGATCGTTCTCACCGTCTTCGTGCTGCTCGCCGCCTTCGCGCCGCTGATTGCGCCTTACGCACCCGGAAAGCTCTCGATCGTCAACCGCCTGCAGCCGCCGAGCCTGCAATGGTTCTTCGGCACGGACGAGTTCGGTCGCGACGTCTTTTCCCGCACCATCTACGCGGGACGCCTGTCGCTGTTTGTCGGCGCCGCCGTCGTCACGCTCGCAACCGTGATCGGCGTGGTGCTCGGCCTTCTTGCCGGCTTCTTCCAGAAGCTCGACACGCCGATCGCCCGCGTCATCGACGCGATGATGGCTTTTCCGGACATCCTGCTGGCAATCGCGCTGGTCGCCGCCCTCGGCCCGTCGCTGACGACCGTCATCATCGCGCTCAGCATCGTCTATGCCCCGCGGCTTGCCCGCGTCGTGCGCGCCTCGACGCTGGTCATCCGCGAGCTTCCCTATGTCGAGGCCGCCCGCGCGCTCGGCATTTCGACACCGCACATCATGACCCGGCACGTGCTGCGCAATCTGCTGTCGCCGGTCCTGGTCCAGGGGACCTTCCTCTTTGCCCATGCAATGCTCGCCGAAGCCGGCCTTTCCTTCCTCGGCGTCGGCGTCAGCCCGGAAATCCCCACATGGGGCACGATGATCGCCTCGGGCCGGCAATATATCGGCCAGGCCGACTGGGTGACGCTCTTTCCCGGCATCGCCATCGTGCTTTCGGTGCTGTCGCTACAGATGGTCGGGGACGGCCTGCGCGACATGCTCGACCCCCGCCTCAGAAAGGATCTGTAAGTCATGGCTAACGATACCAGCAGCAAGGGCCCGGTCCTGCTCCGCCAGGTGAAGCCCGTCGCCTTCGGCATGGCCGCACCGGCAGAAACCATCGACATCCTCGTCGACGGCGAAGGTCGCATCGCCGCACTCGACCGGAACCTTCAGGCCCCGGACGGCGCACGCCGTATCGAAGGCAATGGCGCCTGGATCTCGCCCGGCTGGATCGACCTGCACGCCCATGTCTGGCATGGCGGCACCGATATCTCCGTTCGCCCGCAGCTTTGCGGCATGGAGCGCGGCGTCACCACCATCGTGGACGCGGGCTCGGCGGGTGAAGCCAATTTCCACGGTTTCCGCGAATACATCATCGAGCCGTCGCGCGAACGCATCAAGGCGTTCCTCAATCTCGGCTCGATCGGCCTTGTCGCCTGCAACCGCGTCAGCGAACTCTCCGACATCCGCTCGATCGACATCGACCGTATCATCGCCTGCTACCAGGAAAACCGCGAACACATCGTCGGCCTGAAGGTGCGCGCCAGCCATGTGATCACCGGTTCCTGGGGTGTCACGCCGGTGAAGCTCGGCAAGAAGATCGCCAAGATCCTGAAGATCCCGATGATGGTGCATGTCGGCGAACCGCCGGCGCTTTACGACGAAGTACTCGAAATCCTCGGACCCGGCGACATCGTCACCCATTGCTTCAACGGCAAGGCGGGCTCCAGCATCATCGAGGACGAGGACCTGTTCGAGCTTGCCGAACGCTGCGCCGGCGAAGGCATCCGTCTCGACATCGGCCATGGCGGCGCCTCGTTCTCCTTCCGCGTCGCGGAAGTGGCGATCGCCCGCGGTCTGCTGCCCTTCTCGATCTCGACCGACGTGCACCTGCGCAGCATGAACCAGTCCGTCTGGGACCTCGGCACCACCATGTCGAAGCTGCTCAGCGTCGGCATGCCCTTCGAAAAGGTGGTCGAGGCCGTGACCCAGGCGCCGGCTTCGGTCATCCGCCTGCCAATGGACAATCTGCTTACCGTCGGCGCCCGCGCCGAATTCACCCTCTTCGACCTCGTCGATAGCGAGCTCCGGGTCTTCGATTCCCTCGGCGCCGAAGCCCATCTCAACCGCCTCTTCGAGCCCCGCTACGCGGTGATGGGCACCGAGGTGGTTGCCGCCAACCGTTACCAGCCGCAGCATGTCGAATGCCCCGACCACAGCCACGGCTTCAGCTACCGCTGAGGCAAGGCACCAGAATTCAGAAATGACAGGATATCGCGTGAACAGTCTGGATCAGAAGAAGACCACCTCTGCTGCCGTCTCACCCTATGAGCGGCTGCAAGCCCTCGGCATCGATCTACCACCGGCGCCACCGCCGATCGCCAACTTCGTCACCCATGTGCAGGAAGGCAATATTCTCTACCTCTCCGGCCAGGGCCCGCGCGAAGTCGACGGCCACCTGCATGCCGGTAAGGTCGGCGCAGAGGTTGACGTCGACAGTGCCTACCAGCACGCGCGACTGACGGGCATAAACCTCTTGGCCGTCATGCATGACGCGCTCGGTGATCTCGGGCGGGTCAAGCGGATCGTCAAGCTGCTCGGCATGGTCAACGCCGTGCCCGATTTCGAGGAACATCCGCGCGTCATCAACGGCTGCTCGGATCTGCTGATGGATGTTTTCGGAGAGGCCGGCAGCCATGCCCGCTCGGCGGTGGGTTTCGGGTCGCTACCCGGAAACATCACCGTCGAGATCGAGGCGATCGTCGCTCTGCACGACTAACGACAGGAGTTTGGATCAGTGGCTGCGCCAGCCCATCATCTTTTCGATCCGCTCGGCGGAAACCCTGACGTGATCGGCGTAGAACGCCCGGTCGTCGAGGATTTTCTGCTCGGGCAGCACGATCGAGATCGTGGCGGCGCAATTGCCCTTGTCGTCGAGGATCGGGGCGGCGACGCAGGCGACCGCATAGTCGGATTCACCCGCCTGGATCGACAGCCGTGCCGCAAGCGCGCTCTCGGCCTGGTCGGAAAGGGCGGCCGGATCGATATCGGCGCGGCCGGTCGGCGAGGTACGGGCGCAGCGGCGGAACAGCTCGAGCCGTTCATCGGCTGGAAGATGCCCGACGAGCAGGCGGCCGGATGCCGTCCAGTTGAGCGGCACGCGGGTGCCGACGCGCGAGGTCACCTGGAAATGGCCCGGACCGTCGGCCATGGCGAGCACCTGCATGTAGTCACCGTCGCGGCCGCAAAGCTGGATCGTCTCTGCGACTTCGCGGCCGAGGTCGTGCATTTCGCGGGTCGCAACGCCGAGGAAATCGAGCGAGCGGGCATAGGCAAGGCCATAGTGATAGAGCCGGTCCCCGAGCCAGACGAGCCCGTCGGCGTCACGGCTGAGCAGGTTCTTCTCGACCATGTCGTCGACGATGACGTAAGCGGTCGACAGCGGCGCACCGACGGCCTTCGCAATGGCGTAGACGCCGCTCGGAGAACCCGTCTCATAAAGGAAATCAAGCACCTGCAGAGCGCGATCCATGCCGCTCACGCGCGAGCGGCGCGGCTTGCCGGTCGTTTCGATATCGTCGGTCGGCTCGACGCCGGTCATCGTCTTGTCCACTGCTTCACTCCTGCACCGCTCGAAGGGCGTGCTGCCGGTAAAATCTCGGCTTCCGCTTTCGCCGCGCCGCCGATGGCGGCCGCGCCAGGTGGCGGAAAGCCTCACTCATACTTCATTACTATGGTAGATATTCCGCGAAAACGGAATAGTCTACCCGTTTCGACCGCCAGAAAATCGCCTGCCAGAAAATCATATGGAGACCACTATGCCTGACCGTGACATTCGCGAAGCTCTCGGACTTCGCCCCGTTATCAACGTCTCCGGCACGATGACGGGCCTCGGCGCATCGATCGTGGTCCCGGAAGCGATCGCGGCCATGACAGGCATACTGCCGCAGTTCGTCGAGATCAACGACCTGCAGCGCAAGGTGAGCCCGGTGATTTCGCGGCTGACGGGTGCCGAAGCCGGCTTCATCACGGCGTCGTGCTCCGCCGGCATCAGCCTCGCCGTTGCCGGCACCATGACCGGAAGCGATCTTGCCGCCATCGAGCGCCTGCCCGACACGACCGGCCTCAAGAACGAGGTCATCCTGCAGATGGGCCATGTGGTCAGCTACGGCGCGCCCGTCGACCAGGCGATCCGGCTCGCCGGCGCCAAGCCAGTAATCGTCGGCCAGGCCACGTCCGCCTATCGCTACCATATCGAAGGCGCCATCAACGAGCGCACCGCCTGCGCCGTCTATGTCGTCTCGCACCATGTCGTGCAGTACGGCCTCGTGGGCCTCAGGGAATTTGCCGAGGTCTGTCATTCCAAGGGCGTACCGGTCATCGTCGACGCAGCCTCGGAATACGACCTGCGCATCTTCCTCGACGAGGGCGCCGACATCGTGCTCTATTCCGGCCACAAGTTCCTGGGCGGCCCGACCTCGGGCATCGTCGCCGGCAAAAAGGAAATGGTGCGCAACACCTTCCTGCAGAACCTCGGCATCGGCCGCGGCATGAAAGTCGGCAAGGAAAGCATGCTCGGCGTGATGGCGGCGCTTCAGGCCTGGGAAACCCGCGACCATGCCGGCATCCGCGAGCGCGAAACCGGTTACCTGAACCTCTGGCGCGAGACGCTCGACGGCCGTCCCGGCATCAAGCCGGTGATCGAGGCCGACCCGACCAACAACCCGCTCGACCGGCTGCGCGTCAACATCGACCCGCAGGAAGCCCATATCACCGCCTGGGATCTCGCCGATGCGCTGGCGCGCGGCGCGCCGCCGATCATCGTTCGCGACCACGAGGCCGAGCACAACTACTTCTACCTCGATCCCTGCAACCTGCATCCGGGCCAGGAAAAGATCGTCGCCAGCCGTCTCGCCGAGGAACTCGACAAGGCGAGAGCCTCGAACGAGATCATCGCCACGTCGCTCGCCGAACGCAACGCACGCCGCTTCGCCGGCCTGCTGCGCTGGCCCGACTGACCCGACGACCAACGACGACACGCGCAGCATCTGACGGAGGAAACGAGATGACCGAGACCAAAGCCCAGCCGGAGCGTTCGACGGCACCCGTTCTCTCCGTCGAAAACCTGACGACATCCTTCCTGGTCGACCGTGCCTGGAAGCCTGTCGTCCGGGATATCTCGTTTTCCGTTGCGCCTGGCGAAACCGTCGCGATCGTCGGCGAGTCCGGCTCAGGCAAGAGCGTCACGTCGCTGTCGATCATGCGGCTCCTGCAGAAGGAGACGAGCCGCGTCGAAGGACGGGTGATGATGGGCGGACGCAACATCCTCGACCTGCCGGAATCTGAGATGCGCCGCGTGCGCGGCAACGATGTCGCGATGATCTTCCAGGAACCGATGACCAGCCTCAATCCGCTGTTCACCATCGGCGACCAGATCTCCGAGGCCCTTCTCTGCCACCGCCCGATGTCGAAGGCAGAGGCGAAAGCCGAGACCATCCGGCTGCTCGAAAAGGTCCGCATTCCCTCGGCCGCCTCGCGCTTCGACGAATACCCGCACCGCTTCTCCGGCGGCATGCGCCAGCGCGTGATGATCGCGATGGCGCTCGCGAGCCGTCCGAAGCTGCTCATCGCCGACGAGCCGACGACGGCGCTCGACGTCACCATCCAGGGCCAGATCCTCGACCTGATCAAGGTGCTGCAGGAGGAGGAAGGTACCTCGGTGCTCTTCATCACCCACGACATGGGCGTGGTCGCCGAGATCGCCGACCGCACGGTCGTGATGTTCCGCGGCGATGCCGTCGAGACCGGCAACACCGAGGACATCTTCCTTCGAGCGAAACATCCCTATACCCGCGCGTTGCTTTCGGCCGTGCCAATGCTCGGCTCGATGAAGGGCGAAAGCCAGCCGATGCGCTTTCCGGTGATCGATGCGTCAACGGGCCTGCCCAACGCCGCCGCTGAAGCCACCGATACGGTGCAGTCCGGCCGCAAGCCGATCCTCGAGGTCAAGAACCTCGTCAAGCGCTTCGACATCCACGCCGGCCTGCTCGGCAAGCTGAAGGGCCGTGTGCACGCGATCGAGAACGTCTCCTTCAGCCTGCAGCCGGGCGAGACGCTGTCGCTCGTCGGCGAATCCGGCTGCGGCAAGTCGACGACCGGCCGCGCCATCATGCGGCTGATCGAACCGGAAAGCGGCGCGGTGACGCTCGACGGCCAGGACGTACTCAAGATGGATCGCAAGCAGTTGCGCGAAATGCGCCGCACCATGCAGATGATCTTCCAGGATCCCTTCGCCAGCCTCAATCCACGCATGACGGTAGGGGCGGCGATTGCCGAGCCCTATATCGAGCACAAGCTCGGCACCGCACGACAGGCCCGCGAGAAGGTCGCCGATCTCTTGGAACGCGTCGGGCTGCAGGCCGACATGGCGGCGCGCTATCCGCACGAGTTCTCCGGCGGCCAGCGCCAGCGCGTCTGCATCGCTCGTGCGCTTGCGCTCGACCCGAAGGTGATCGTCGCCGACGAATCCGTCTCGGCGCTCGACGTCTCGATCAAGGCACAGGTCATCAACCTCTTGCTCGACCTGCAGGCAAGCCTCGGCCTTGCCTATCTGTTCATCTCGCACGACATGGCCGTCGTCGAGCGCGTCAGCCACCGCGTCGCCGTCATGCATCTCGGCGAGATCGTCGAGATCGGCTCGCGCGCGCAGGTCTTCGAGAACCCGCAGCATCCCTATACGAAGAAGCTGATGGCTGCCGTGCCGATCGCCGACCCGACCCGTCGCCATACACGCCGCAATGTCGCGAGCGACGAGCTGAAGAGCCCCTTGCGCGCGCCCGACTATGTGCCGGCCGAACGGCGTTACCAGCAGGTCGCCGACGATCACTTCGTCCAGGTCTGACAGCGCACCATACCGACCGAACAACCGTGGCATCAACCGCGGGCCGACGCGCGTCCATATCGTGGGCGCGCGATCGCCGTTGCTGTCAGCGCTTCGAGATTGACGCACTTCGACGGACGCGGCCAACTTCCGCGCGCCAGGGGTGTGGCTTGAGCCACGCCGTAAACATCTCCGCTCGACGAAGTTTTAGGAAACAGTCCCCCACGCGACGCGGCCCAGGCCGAGTTCGACATTCGATCAAACCATAGGTCGAATACAGACATAGTATTCATCCTTTCGTTGCGATTCCGTTGCAAAAGACCTATAGGGGCAGCGGGCGGGTTTCAGACTGAGTCGAGGATGAAACAATGTTTCGAAACACCAAGCCCGATCTCCTGCGGCCGATCTCCGAAGTGCTGCGCGCCTATTGGCGCGCCGATCGCTGGATGCTCCTGGCCGTGGCGACGATCGTGCTCGTTTCGAGCGTCTGCAGCGTTGCCGCTCCCTATGTCTTTTCCAGGCTGATCGACACGCTGTCGCAGGAAATCGTCGTACCCGGTCTGCTATGGGGCTTCGTGATCTATGCGACGCTTCTCGGCCTGTCGGCGGCCCTGCAGCACATGGTGCAGTATCTGTCGTTCATGACCGCGGAGAACCTCGGCTTCATCGCCAGCACCCGCTTCTTCGAACGCATCCTCAAGAAGACGACCGCCTTCTTCGTCGAGCACAATCCGGCGCAGATCCAGAACGCCAATGCGCGCGGGCGTAGCGCGCTGATCACATTGGTCGAGCTGGGGCTCGTCGCCTTCATCCCCGGTGCCGTCCAGATCCTGCTGACGCTTGCAACCCTCGGCGCCCTCATCAACGCCGAAGTGGTCGCGATCACGGTGATCTATGGCATGGCAGCGATAACGGTCACGCTGCTTTGCGCCCGCCGCGCCCGCGTCTATCTCGACAGGGCTGTGGAGGCCGGGCAGGAAAACGCCCGCTTTGTCGGCAACGCCATGAATGCCATGGAAACGTTGCGCCATTTCGGCAGCCACGCCTGGATGAGCCACCGCTTTTCGACCAAGGCGCGCGAGGTGCGCGACAATTGGCGCGCCTACGTGCTGCAGCGCATCGGTTCGATCGCCCTCATCGGTCTTGGGCTGGCGATCCAGTTTGCGGTGACGTTCTGGCTGCTGCTGCCGCGCTACGAGGCCGGCGCTCTGTCGATCGGCCAGATCGTCTTGTTCAATACGCTGCTGCTCCAGCTCAACATGCCGTTCGAGATGATCGCCCACGCCATCGACGACGTCGCGCGCTCGTGCGCCGACCTGGGGCCAATGGCGAGAATGTGGAGCGCGCCGGAAGAGCGGCAGGTGTCGCACGCATCGGGCTTCGCACCACGTGAAGGGCGCGTCGTTTTCGACGATGTCGGCTACGCTTACGACAATGGCCGCGGGCTGAGCGCGGTCAGCTTTGCCGCCAGCCGCGGCGGCATCACCTTTCTTACCGGCGAGACCGGCTCCGGCAAGTCGACGATCTTCAAGCTGGCGCTGAAATCGATGGAGCCGGACAGCGGACGCATCCTTGTCGATGGCATCGATCTTGCGACCATCGACCGGGCCGACTGGTACGGCGCGATCGCCGTCGTACCGCAGGACGTCGTGCTGCTGAATGAGAGCCTGGAAGACAATATCCTGCTCGGTCGCCCGCGCGACGAGGCCAGATTGCGCGAGGCCGCCGAGAAAGCGGCGATTCTCCCGTTCATCGCGGCGCTGCCCGCCGGCTTCGACACCGCCGTCGGCGAACGGGGCCTGAAGCTTTCCGGCGGCGAACGCCAAAGGATCGCCATCGCCCGTGCGCTCTACGGCAACCCCGCCATCCTGTTTCTCGACGAAGCGAGTTCGGCGCTCGACGAGGCGACCGAGCGCGACATCATGGAACATATTCGCCTGCTTGCCCGCGATGTGACGGTGCTGGCGATCACGCACAGGCGATCGGTGATCACTGAGGCCGACACGGTTATCGCACTCGGCGACACCAAGACCGTCCCGAAAGAAGCCCTCGCCCCGTCCGCTGAGCGCGCGTTCTGACCGACAGATCAGCGCCAATAGATTGCAAGGCGGAGCCATATTCGCCTTTCATTAACGAACACCCTCTAACGTTGCTCATAATTAACAACACAACCTTAAGATCACTCGATGTTCGGGGCGGTGGAGGTTTAGAGGAACAGCCGATGATATCCATCTCCTCCACGAGTTCCGCCGCACTCATCGTCTTGCAGCAGGTGCAGGCGCCTGCGGATCGGGGCAACGACACCAAGCCGAATGCGGTCGACAAGATCGCCGCCATCGTCAACGGCGGTACGGGCGGCGACAGCCCGGAGAAGACCAGAGCGGCGGCCCGGATCAACAGCGGACTGCTGGATGCCCAGCAAGCCAAGGGCGATGCCTCTGCCGCGTTGACCTATCTGGAATCCGGAAAGTTCAAATCAAGCGATCCCAGCGTCAAGCAGACGCTCAAGATGTTGATAAGCGAAGACAGCGAGCGCTTCGCGGCGTTGGTCGAGGAAGAAAAGGCAACGAAACCCGGCATTACGAACGACAACGCGATCGCTAATGCAATCTACAGCCTCATCGAGAGCAATCGCGAACAATTCCCGGCCGGAGAATTTGTCATTGGCTTCCGCTTCGCAAACGGCGGATCGAACCTCATCAACATGCCGGATGCTAACGGCAACAGCACCAGCAGAGCCCTGTCTGCCCGCCACTCCGCCAACATAGCTGCGCTGATCACCGCGAGCGAGACGGGCACCCCCGAAGGATCCGCCTCCGACGGCGGCAAGATGAAGGATGCCGTCCGGTCGCTGCAGGCCAGCATGTCCGATCAAGCCGCGTGGAGCAAACGTTGGCGGGACGCATTCGGCTTCTGACGCCGACCGTTCGCTTTTTCGAGCCGGGATAAGCGCGGCCGTGTTCCCCAGGGAACATCGCTGAAACGATCCGCCAGTAGGTTGCAGCGCCAACCCGAAACCTGCAGGATCGAACACATGCGCGTCGTAGCCTCCGCCCTTCTTGCCCTGAGCCTCGCATCACCAGCCGGCGCCGCTGACCTCATCGGCTTCTGGGACAAGCCCCAGCATGGCGGCAACAGCTTCAATCGGCTGCCGCCGGACGACGCCTATTTCAAGGCCCTCGCGGGCTACGGCGCCACCTGGGTGCGCCTCTCCTATGACAAGTGGAGACCGGCCAAGCGCGACTATCTGATCGGCGATGCCGACAAGTACGCGGGCATTCCGGCCGCCGACCTCAAGACGCTCAAGGAGACGCTCGATCGTGCCGACAAGGCGGGGCTCAAGGTCGTCATCGCGCCGCTGTCGCTGCCTGGCATGCGCTGGGCGCAGAACAACGGCAACCGGTTCGACGGCCGCCTCTGGCAGGACAAGGTCTGGTGGGACCAGGCAGCAGCCTTCTGGCGGGATCTGGCCCGCGAACTGAAGGACCATCCGGCCGTCGCCGCCTACAACATCGTCAACGAGCCGGCGCCCGAAAAGAAGAACGGCCTTGCCGAACATGCCGACAAAAAGTCGATGCAGGCATGGTACGGCGACAAGGCGGGCAGTGCCTCGGACCTCAAGGCCTTCTACGAGACGGTGATCGCCGCCATCCGGACGGTCGATCCGGCAACGCCCGTCATGGCGGATGCCGGCTGGTATGCGGCCGCCGACGCCTTTTCCTATTGGCCAGCCGCGCTCACGGATCAAAAGGTGCTCTACAGCTTCCATATGTACGAACCCTATGCCGCGACGAGCGCACCGAACATGAAGCGCGACAAGCCCTATGCCTATCCCGGCAAGGTGCCTTTCGGCGATGGGGAAGAGACGTGGGACAAGGCGCGCGTTGAAGCCTATCTGGCAGAGCCGGTGCAGTGGGCAAGAGACAAGGGCGTGCCGCTCAATCGCCTGGTTGCGGGCGAGTTCGGCTGCATGCGCCTCTGGTCCGGTTGCAAGGCCTATCTTGAGGATGTGCTGACAGCTTTCGACAAGGAGGATCTGCATTGGGCCTTCTACAGCTTCCGCGAGGATGCCTGGGACGGCATGGATTACGAACTGGGATCGAAGAAGGTCGGATGGAAATACTGGCAGCAGATGGAGGCCAACGAGCGCGACACGACGCCACGCAAGGCGACGCCCGAGTTCGCGCCGATCAGCAAACGGCTGCAAAAGGCAGATTGACGCAGGGCCGGAAAGGTCGGCACGCGCTTGGAAAAAAGCCCAAAACAGCTAGAAGACGGTGCACTCCCGGCAGAGCGACGCGAATTGCGAGCCCCTGCTGCAACATGAGGCATGCGCGTGCAGATCACCAAGCCGGCTGACGCCGAAAAACGGACCCGAACCATTCGCCTGTCGCGCACGCTGGCGATCGTGATGGCGGCGCTCGTCGCCTTGACCGCGGCCGTCATCCTGTCAGTCGTGTGGTTCATGTCGGCCGGGACGACGCGTGATCTGCTGGTGCAATCGGCGCATCTCGGGCTGGAGGCGGTGCAGACGCAAATCGGCAGCCGCTTTTCACCCGTGGAGGACCAGCTCGCATTTCTGGCACGGGAGGTCGGCGCAGGTCGTCTCGATCCAACGGATACGCTCGAACTCGAACGTGTGATGACCGGTGCCCTGGCGGCAACGCCGCAGGTTCGCGTGCTCTCCTTTGTCCGGCCAAACGGCGAGATCCTCGGCGTGACGCAGGGGCCCAAGGGTGTCTTTTCCTTCGCCGACAAGGTGACGAGCGATAACGAGCGTTCGGAGATCGAGGAAGCGCGACGCAGCGGCACTGCCCACTGGGGGCCTGTCTACTTCGTGCCCGATCCGGCGATCCGCACCTCGGTCGCGAACCTACAGCAGCCGGCGAACCTCGGGGGCGAATTTGCCGGCATGTTCCGAGCGACCATCACGGTCGATGCCATGTCCGATTTCCTGCGCCAGATAGCGCTCTCGAACCCTGGGACGACGCCCTTCGTTCTCTACGGCCGCGACCAGGTGCTGGCCCATCCGCTGATGGCCGCGGGCCATCCGCTGCTGTCGGCAGAACACCGGTTGCCGACGCTTGACGAACTGGGCGATCCGTATCTCGCCGAACTGTGGAAAGGACCACCCGAGACTTTCGACGACACCGACATGGAGGTGCGGGCGGTCAAGCTTGGAAGAGATGACGGGCGGGTCATCCTGACGCGCGAAATCCGCGGCTACGCATCGGCCCCGCTCATCATCGGCGTCGAGGTTCCGATCGAATCGGTGGAGAAGCCGGTCTGGGATCTGCTGCGGGCCGGTCTTGCCGGTCTCGCCGTCCTGTTCGTCGCGATCGTCATCGCGTGGATTGTCGGGCGGCTGATCGTTCGTCCCGTCACCAGCATGGCACGTGAGGTCCGTGCCGTCGGCATGCTCGATTTTGCGGCGCTCCGTCCGCTTCCCGGCAGCCTGTTCACCGAGCTCAACGAACAGGCCAAGGCCTACAACACGATGCTGACTGGCCTTCGCTGGCTCGAGACCTACGTGCCGAAGAAACTCGTGCGCCACCTGATCGGCAGCGAAGACCTGGCCTCGACCCAACGCGTCGTCACCATCATGTTCACCGACGTGGTCGACTTCACCGCCACCGCCGAGAAGACCAGCGCCGGCGACGTCGCTGCGCTCTTGAACAGCCACTTCGACCTGCTCGGCCACTGCATCGAGAGCGAAGGCGGAACCATCGACAAGTTCATCGGCGATTGCGTCATGGCCTTCTGGGGCGCGCCCGATGCGCAAAAGGACCACGCCGATCGCGCCGTCCGCGCGGCGCGCGGCATTGCCCGGGCGATCGCCAAGGACAATGCGGAGCGACAACGACAGGGCCTGCCACCACTCCGCCTGCGCATCGGCATCCATTCCGGCCCCGTCGTTGCCGGCAATATCGGAATGACCGGACGCTCGGCCTACACGATCGTCGGCGACACCGTGAATGCCTGCAACCGGCTGGAGCAGCTCGGCAAGGCGGTCGCGCCCGGCGAGGAGGTGGTGATGCTGCTGAGTGGAGAGACCTTCGACCTGGTGGCCGAGGATCGCTCCGATCTCATCCCGCTCGGCAAGCATTGCCTTGCCGGACGGACGGAGCTTACGGAAATCTACAGACTTCCTACGGTGTAGCGGCCGGCCAGGGGCCAGGCCGCCGGACGATGTCGATCACCGCGTCAGACGCCTGCCGTTCTGCGGGCAGGCGCGCGCGCTTCGACCATGTGGTTGATCTGCTGGCGGTCGCCACGCAGGGTCTCGAAGCAATTATTTCCGAACCATTCCAGCGACGCATCGGCCTGCGGGTCGCCTGTGATTTCTGAGAGGAAGCGGTCGTAGTCGACGGCGCCCTCAAACAGCGGCGTCATGCCCCGCCGGCTGCCGGCGGCGGCATAGACATTGGCGGGCTCGAACACGGTCAGGTCGGCGCGGTCGACAATGTTCTTCAGGTGATAGTGCCGGATATGCGGCTTCATCGATCGGTGCACCGCGACCGGATCGTCGCCGCCCTCCCACACATGCAGCGTATCGAAGTTGATCGCAAAGGCGGGGTGGTCGACCTCCTCGATCAGCCGCACGGTCGACGCCGCCGTGTCGGCCAGCGTTTTCGGATGGGTCTCGGCAAGCAACTGGATGCCGTAGCCGGCGGTGATCGCGCAGATGTCCTTCAGCCGCGAAACGATCCCCTGCCGCTCTTCGGCACTGACCTCGGCGCTGCCGCGGTTGCCGGCAAAAGTCCGGATCTTGCGCGTCCGCCACCGGCGCGCCAGCCGGCAAAGCTCGACCGTCTTGGTGCGCAGCGTTTCCGTGTCGCCGTCGAGCGGCAGGTAGTCGCTGATCATCGGCACCGAGAGGCCGTAGCCATCCAGCCATTCCGCATTGCGATCCGGACGCGGCGCGAGATTTCGCGCATGCGCACCCCAGAGCTCGATGCCCTGGAAATCATTGGCTTCGGCCCAGGCGGCGATCTCGTCCAGCGATATCAGGTGGTGCCGGAAGGTGATGGTGCAAAGCGAAACTCTCATCGCGCAACTCTCTTCAAGGGGGTGTGGCTTTCCGCGGGGATGGCAAGGTCGCACCAGAGTTCGAAGACCTCGGCGAGCTTGGTTTTCAGTCTCGTTTCGAGCCGGTCCGCCTCGTCGAGGCGCTCGAAGACCGGCGCGGCCAGAGCGCGGTCGCCGGTCTGGGCGAGCTTCATGCAGGCGTAGTGCAGGGTCTTCAGCGCCTGAACGAGCGCCTCGATCTCCTCGCACCACCCTTCGAACTCGCCCGACGGCAGCTTCAGCGCCCGCCAGTAGAAGGCGAAACCGTGCTCATAGGCATATTTTCGGATGGTGATGACCGGCAGCTCACGCACCGCCGCGCCAAGATCTGCAAGCATCACCCCGTTCGTGCCATCGAGATGCGCGGCAACGATCGCTCTGACGGCATCGACGAGCGGATTGCGGTCCCGGACGAAGCAGGCCTCGAAATAGGCTTTCAGATCTTCGGCAAACGGCGCGCGTGCCTCGGCATCGTCGAAGACATAACCGCCACCGACGGTCGGCTGCATGATGGCGTGAATGACCTTCTCGCGGGCGATCTCGCCCTCCCAGCGATAGTCGGGATCGTGCACGAACCATGTGTCGGGATCGGCCGTCTCCTGCAGCATCAGATAGTGCGGGAAGGGGTTCTGGTTGAACTTGTTCTCGCGTTCCGGCAGGTGGAACATGTCGAGCATGACCATGACCGAGCCGGTCTCGCCGCGCTGCTTCAACAGCCCGAGGAGCACCGCGAGGTTGTCGAGCTTGGTGCGCTGCGGGTCGTACCACTCGACGACGGAGACGCCGTAAAGCCGCTCGAACCAGCCGCGGAAGAATTCCTGAGTGATGTCGGGCGCATGATAGAGAAGCTCGAAACGCTCGCTGACCGCGAATTTCGCGTCCCAGACGCCGAAATAGAATGGCCGCTGGTCCAGCCCGTTTCGCTTCAGGCCATCCGAAACGCAGCTGACGAAGCAATGGACCTTGATGTCGTAATAGGCCTCGCCGTGCACGCCTTCGTCGGTCGTCCCGCCGGTGAGCGGAAAGGCCGGCACGATGGTCGCGGTGGGCTTGGGCACATAGAGCGTGACGAGATCGGCGACCGTTTCGATCTCCTGTTTCGCGATCGCCTCTTCCGGCACCGACAGCCCGTATTCGAGCTCGAGATTGAGGAAAATTTCGAGGATCAGGACGGAGTCGAGATAGAGATCTTCGTTGAGGCGGGCATCGAGGCCGAAGCCATCCATATGTCCATGCGCCATCTTGTCGGTCAGCACGGCCTCGATCGCCGCCAGAACTTCGCTTTCGGTCATGATGCGGCTCCCGCAATCGGTTTGTTGAATTCGCCTGCCAGATGACGGGCCGCGACGTCGCGGCGGCTGATCTTGCCGTTCGCCTGGCGCGGAACCGCGTCGATCTGCAGGATTTCCATCGGCAACTGGTGAGATGCGAGGTGGCGGCTGCACCATTCGCGCACGGCCTGCGGCGCCACCGGCGCCTCGGCGCTGAAGAGCAGCGCGACGCGCTCCCCGGCAAACCGGTCGGCCTTGCGGAAGGCCACCGCATCGGTAACCGCCGGCATCGCCATGACCGCATCCTCCACGTCCTTCGGATAGACGTTGAGGCCGGAGACGTTGATCATGTCGTCCAGGCGGGAAACGAAGATGAGCATGCCGTCGGCGCGGCGGTAGCCGAGGTCGCGCGTGTGGATCGGCGCGCCGTCGCCGTTGCTGACGACGATCTCGCCCGTATCCTCGGCGCTGTCGCCGGTGGCGGCGATCAGATGCGGCAGGACGAAGCCCATGTCGCCGGCAGACGTCACATCGGGATTGATGGCGATGCAGCCGGATTCCGAGCAGCCATATTGCTGGAACATGAAACGGCTCTTGGCGCGGATATCGGCAAACCACGGCTCGGGCAGCAGCGTGCCCGAGGTCATCGTCGCGTGGATCTGCTCGCCCGCGGGCATCAGCCGCGCTAGCGTATGCAGGATCGCCGGCGACGAATAGAGCAGTGGCCGTTCGGTCTCGCGCAGCACCTTCAGGAGATATTTCGGGTTCGCGGTATTGACGATGACGGGTGTCTGCCCGCGCTTCAGTGCCACCAGGATACCGCAGATCAGCCCGTAGGAATGGGTGGTCGGGCAGGCGATGACCGGCGTCATGTCCTCCGGTTCGTGGAAGGTGCCGACATAGCTTTCGATCTCGGCATCGATTTCGGCCCAGCTGCGCGCCACGCATTTCGGCGCGCCAGTCGTGCCGGAGCTCATCTGCAACAGCGTGCCTTCAGGCGAAAGCTGGCCGGATGGTTCGAGAACTTCGGCCGTCAGGCTGTTGTAGAACAGCCGGTCGCAGCTAGCACCGATCGCGAGCTTGCGCGCGGCCGGATAGGGTGTGCCCGGATGGATCGGCAGCACGCTCGCGCCGGTCTTTCGGATGGCAAAGAACAGCGCCAGCCAATCGGCCGTTTCCGAGAAGCAGACGGCGTAGCGGCCGGTGTCTTGCGCGCTCAGGCCGATCTCGGCTGCGAGCTCTGCCGATCTGGTGCTGAAATAGGCCTCGTCATAGAGCCTGTCGTCGATACGGATCATGGCTTTCTCCTTCGTTGGAGCGTTCTTGCGGCCAAGGCGTTCGCCACCTCGTGGTGGTATTCCGGCTTGAGCGCGAGCAGCTTCCTCGTCATCAGGGATTCGGTCAGGATGCGGGGCTGGTTGCAGCCGAGCTGCGCCAGCCGCTCCGTCGCGCCGTGCTCCGCCTCGTAGGCGGCAAGCACGGTCTGGACGCGCTGCCAGAAGAGCGTTTCCGGCAGGTCGTAGCAGTGGTCGAGAAGGTGGGAGATCTCACTCAGATTGTAGACGAACAGCGTGTCCATCACCAATTCGCGCAGCGAATCCAGGTTGTCCGTCCAATAGAACTGGTCAGGCTCCGCCTCCCGGTAAGCTGGATGGAGCGACAGGAAATCCGGCGCCTTTTCCGGCGCGCGCAGGAAGCCCGGCGAAAACTCGATGCTCTCGTGAAAATCGCGAAGGATCAGCCGCACCGGCCAGCCATCGCGATGGACCAGAAGCATGTTCTGCCCATGCGCTTCAACCGCCAGCCCATGGTGCACCAGGAGGTGCCAGACGGGTAGGACGGCGACTTCAATCAGGCGGTTGATCCAGGGCATCAGACCGAAGCGCTGGATCCAGTCGTCGGCGAAGGCACGCCCGTCCGCTTCGACCATCATCAGCGCGTTGAAGGGAATGACGGCCTCGCCGGAGCCAAGCGTCGCTTCCGCACTCTCGCGCCAGATGGCTGCGACCTGTCCGGCCAAAGGGCCGTCGCTGTCGGCGATGATGCCGGCATATTCCTGCAGGACGGTGAGCGGATAGCGGTCGCGAAAGGCCGGGTCACCAGCAACCATCCCGGCGATCCAGCGCGAGATCACCGGCGCCGTGCACACCGAATGCGCCTCAAGGATGCGGCGCGACGAGGTGTTGACCATGTTGAGCGGCAGCTTGATGCTCGCGGCCAGCGGCCGATCCTGGTTCAACAGGGAACGAACTGACTGCGTCGCCGTGTACCGGTCACCCGCCGGACCAAGGCAAAAGGCTTCACCCGCGGCGATCCAGCCGGAAAGCTCAGTCTCGCGGAGTTCGCGCCATTGCCACGGATGCAGCGGCAGAAGGCCGAACAGGTCAGGCGAAACATCGCACGCCTGCCGCTTCGCCCGGAGTTCGGACCAGGTTTCCTCCCCCAGTTCCGTTTCCCAGAAGGCATCCTCATCACCAGGGATCGCGCAGCGAAGATGCTTGCGCGCCACCAGCAACCAGACGAGCTGGAACGCGCCCCCCATTTCGGGTCCATAGGCTGCATGGTCGGCGACGGAAAAGCCGGTACGTGCCTTATAGCAGGGGTGGTAGGGATGGCCCTCGTCCAGCGCTCCCTCCAACTCGGCAAATGACAAGGCGCGGCGCAGCCGCGTCGGTACCTGACGCTCGTTCCAGGCGCTGAAGGCAATCGTCTGCGTCAGTTCGTTGAGCAGCTTTCCGCGTGTCGGTCCGCTGCCCGGCAGGACGGATACCAACTGCGCCAGCGGCGGCACGACCCAGCCGTCGGCGTCGTCGCGCATTTCTACCGATCTGGCAGCCAGCCGCAGCCGGCCAAAGGGACCGATGGCGCCGCAGCAGCGGAACTGCCGACCACCGAGCGACCAGTGGAAGGTGCTGATATCCCCGTCCGTGTGCTCGCTGGCCTCAACAATGCCTTCGAACAGCAGCGCGGCAACGAGCTGGCGGAGCACCCGCTCGTCCGGGCGGCCCTTGAGATCAAGAGGCAATGGCATGGTCGGTCCTCGGTGCGGTCAGAACAGCCGGCGCCCGGAGCGGGTTCGGCACGGGGCGATAAAGGGACGGCGCGTTGCTGGATTGCAGTTCGTCGACGTCGTAGAGACGCGTCGTCAGGTTGGCCTTGGAGACGATCGTCGGCAGGTCGAGCACGTGACGGGCAAAGTCACGCCCGGCTCCACTCATTCGGGTGGCATAGCGCTCGAGATGTGCACGCAGTTCGCGCAGGAGCAGGCTCTCGTCACAGAGCCCGTCATGGCCCATGCGGCTGATCACCGAGAAAACCTGATTGACGATCAAGTAATAGGCGAAGCGATCGCGGATTTCGCTCTCGGCAAAATAGAGGGACGCGATCGTTTGCGTCTCGGGCACGTGGCTGGCAATCAGGCTGCGGTACCGCTCCGAGAGATAGAAGCCCTGATTGTCCCGGTAGTAGCTGACGGACGGATAGCCGGAGCCGACGTCGAGCAGGCTGTTTTGCTGGTGGGCTTCGAGCGCTATACCGTAATCGTCATATAGGCGGACCAGCGGTTCGACGGCGCAGTCGAGATAGCGGCGAAACCAGGCAAGCGCCGCCTCCGCCAGGTTTTCGCCGGCGCGCAGAGCAGCCGCCTGAACCAGCCTTGCCAGCCGGGATGGCGCACCCGGTAGCGGATCGGCGGTCAGGGCGGCGACGGTGACGACGCCCCGCCCGCCGCTCCCGACAAACGGGTTCTCCCGCAGGATGACTTCAAAGCCGCTCTCGCTGTGTCCCGGCACGTCGAGCGTGATGTAAGCGGGGTCCTGAATGATGCGGAAGTTTCGCGAGCGTTCGGCAAAACCGATCCGGTCTATCAGCTTTGCCATTGCGACGCCCGCTTCAAGCTCCTGGCGACGGTTCAGCCGCACGGAGTTGGTGATGCGCACGGGCAGGGAGAACTTGAGCATCCAGCCGGCATCGGCGCCGTAGACCGTGCGCACCGACGAGGTCGCGGTGAAGGCCGGACCGGCGGGACCGAGATGCCGCAGCCGCCCCTCCCCCAACAAGCCGCTGATATCGGGATCAAGCAGCAGCGCTTCGGCCTGGAGCGGATGCATCGGCAGCAGATATTCGTCGTCGCCGATCGCGAAGCCGTCAGTATCCGGTCCGACCAGCGACCGCACGATCTCGGGCGCTGCAACCGCGCGCGCGCAATCGTGCCTGATATCGCCGCGTTTTGCCGCGAAGTAGTGCAGCTTGAACTGGCCGCGCAGTTCCGGCGCGTAGCTCTCCTGCTGCCAATAGGTCATGCCCTGGCGGCTCTTCGGTGTCGGGTGCTGCCAATGGCCGAAAACGAGCGACTGCTCCGCTTCGATGAAATGTCCACCGTCCGTCGGTTCCGGCGCGGCCCTGTCGATATAGAGTGCGGTCTGCTGGTAGCTTTCGAGCACGCGCATCAGCAGTTCGAGTTCGAAGCCGCGCAGGGCGTCCGCCTGGGCCTCGTCGACCTGGCGGTAGCACTCGTGCACCAGGATATGGAGCGCCGAAATCAGTTCGATCTGGCGCCAGGTGGCGTCGGACACGCCTCTGCCCCATACCCGGCCGAAATGGTGGGGGCCGCAGAGCGACGGCGACGTCACCTCGGCGCGCAGGATCATCTGCTGCCTGGGAAGAGACCATTCCACGCAGTCGACGGCGCCGCCTGGGGCGCGATGCATGGCCCGGATGCCCGGATTGACTTCGCGCAGGTAGCAGTTTGCGAAGCTTTGAAAGGTGGCGATTTCTGCGATTTGCCTAGACGATTTCATCCTGATCCTCGGCACGCGACACGCATAGCCGCGCAATTGCGTTGGGCGCTTTCGACCAACACATTGAATTTTCTGATCGGAACTGTTTCTTGAGCGGGCCGCTTAGCCGCCGGCTTGCCAGGCAAGCGGACCGGGCTCTTCCCGGAACGCAAAGCGCAGAAGGTGGCTTTCGATCACCGATTTCGTGTCGGCGAGTTCGGCATCGTCGGGCGAGCGGGCACGGATGCTCAGGCCATCGGCGGTCGCCTGGAGATAGCCGGTGCCGCAGGAGAACCGGAGCTCGGCGCGATCGCCCGCCTGTTCAACGTCGATCTTGTGGGCGAAATGCTTGCAGAGTTGCGTCAGGTACTTCTGGCCGTCTTCCGTCGCAAAATGGGTGGTCGCTTCTTGCATCTGGAACTTCCTGTCTTTCGGCTTTCGCTGCTCTGGCGGCCGGGACTGACCGCCTGAGCGTCTTGGGCGGCTGCCGCCGGGAGGATCCGTCAGCCGCAGTCGGGACCGCCGACCTAGAAGGTCGCTCTGGCGGTCAGGATGAAGGAACGTCCGGGCTCGTAGAGCGGCGTGACTTGACCGAATTCCTGACCGTAGGTCGCGCGGTCCGAGTAGGTTTCATCGAAGATGTTCGTGAGTTCGGCGCGCAGCGTCAGGTTTGGCCGTTGCGGCGGCACATATTCGACGAAAGCGTTGAAGACCTCGTAACCTTCAAGGGGTTTGGAGCCGGCGGCCACGTCGTCGTAGTCGAGCGCGATTTCGGCATCGGCGCCCAGCGTGATGCCCCAGTCCGTCAATGTGTGCACCGCCTGCAGGGTAATGATCTGGCCGGCGGGGGTGGCGAGATAGGTGCCGAGGTCGGAATCGGCCGGCTTGCCATCGATCTCGACGTCGATATTGGCGTATTTCACCTTGAAATAGCCGTCGCCCCAGTTGTAGCCGCCGCCGATCTCGAACCCGCGTGAGCGGACGTCATGGGCCTCGATCCCGCGCGCAACGGCAAACCGTGGCGTGCGGGCGTCATCGAGATCTGTCTGGAAAACGCTGCCTTCCACGGTAAAGCCGTTGTAGTTTGCCTCCAGCCCGAGGATGTAGTTGTCTGCCGTCACCGGCTTCGGGCCGTTGCCATAATCCCAGTTGGGATTGATGATGAAATTCTCGGCGAGCGGAATTCCGGCCCACACATGCGAGTAGCCGGCTTTGGCCGTCAACAGGTCTTCGACGAGGTCGTATTCGCCCGAGACGTTTCCGCTGAAACCGGAGTTGTTCCACGTCTGGCCGGTGGTGCCGGTAAAGCGCTGATTGTCGCCGCGCGCACCGAAGGAGAGGCGCGTGCGCTCGAAGGGCTCCAGCCGCGCCTGGGCGTAGAGACCGATATTGTGCGCCCTCTCCGAGCCCGGATCGAAGAGATCCCTGAGCTTTGCCTCGTCATCGTAGAAATCGATGCCGGCGACGACGTTGCCGATATCGAAGGAGAACTTGTTCTCGAACTTGCCGTTGAAGCTGTCCGACGCGCCGACACCCTGGTAGCTCACGGGAATGCCCGGCGTCGGCTTCGGATAAACAGGCACCTCGACTTCGGTCTTGCTGTAGGCGAGCAGCAATGTCGGATCCCACCAGCCCTCGGGCGTGCTGTCGGTATAGGTGAAGACCGTGTTGCCCCGTTCGAGCGTGTAGTCGCGGATGCGTGGCTCCCAGGGCTTGCTGCCCGTCGTCGATCCCATATTGGCGCGGAACGGTCGCGGTGCATCGTCGCGTATGCTGTCGTGGCTGATCTCGAAGCGGTCACCGCTGTCGAACTCGTAGGCGAGTTTTCCAAGCCCGCTCAAGAGGTCGGTGGAGGTTCCCTGCACTTCCTGGCCGTTGCCGGCGGTGAAATCGTTGCCGGTTCCGAAGTTGAAGTACCCCAGGAACTCCAATCCGTCTCGCATGCCGTAGGCCGAGAGCCCGGTTGTCACCGTGTTGCTGTTGAAATTGTAGCTGGACGTGACGGAGCCGCCAAAGCCGTCGCCGTCCAGCAGATCGCGCGCATCGATCGTTTCATAGGAAATCGCGCCGGCGAGCGCCCCCGGACCGGCATCGGCCGGCGCGACGCCGGCATCGACGTTGACGGCCTTGAGCAGGCCCGGATCAATCAGGTTCGTGCCGTTGTGATGAAAGACCTTGTTGTTCTGCCGGCCGCCATCCATCGTCACCGCGAGGCTGGTTTCCTCGATGCCATGGACATAGACCTTCTGCGACATCGGCAGCGAACTGCCGACCGAAATGCCGGGCTCGCCGGAAAACACGTCGGCAATGTTGGCGGGGTTCTTGCGCTTCAGGTCTTCCGACGAGATGACGATCTCGCCAGCGCCGAGCGGCCCGGCGCCGAAGGCCGAAATCGGATCGAGCACCGTTGCGCCGTCCGCAGCGACAGTAGCGCTGCCACCCGCCGAAACGGCCGAACCGACCAGCGCGGTCCCGCCCGATATCCTGTAGGAAATGCCTGTGCCGGACAAAAGCCGGGCAAGCGCCTGGTCCGCCGTCATCGTTCCGCTGACCTTGGCCGAGCGAAGCCCCTGCGATGTTGAAGCCGCCAGGGTCACCTGCAGGCCGGACTGTCGCCCGAAGGCGTTGAGCGCGGTGGAAAGCGGCTGCGACGGGATGTCGAAGCTGCGGGCATTGCTGACGCGCGACGTGCTCTGCTGGGCGGAGACCGTGGAAACGGGCATCAGCGCGAGGGAGGAAAACGCGGCGATCGCCGTCGTCGTCAGCAGGCGCCGTCTTTCACGGCGACGCCCCGTATCGAATTTCAGATGTCCCTTGCAGCATTTCGGCGAACGCATCTTACCCCCGTCTCGGCATTCCACGCGGCCTTGCGGGCGCGCGTTTCCAACCAAAGACGACCGGCCCCGGATTTTTTTTCACCGGCGCGCGATTTTTTCCTGATTTTTTTACTCCAATTAAAACCGCGTCAGGATGCGGCCATAGCGGGTCACTTCGCGCACTTTGCCGCCGAAGGGCTGCACCAGCGCCTGGAGCGCACGATCCGGATCCTTTAGGTCGTAGACGCCGGTCACGCGCCGTGCCGCGAGATCGGGCTGCGGAATGGAGATCCAGGCGGAATGGTAGCGCTGCAGCCGCTCGGCGGCTGCGGCGACCGTCACATCATTGACGAACATCCTGCCGCTTCGCCAGGCGCCGATCTCGTCTTCCGCGATCGCACTCCACACGACCGCGCCGGTCGCATGGCTCACCGTCACCATTTCTCCCGGCGCCAGTTCGAAATTCTGCTTGTGCGCGTCGGCGCTGTAGGAGACGGCGACCGTGCCGTGCGCCAGCTCGACGGTCGTCTCCGTGCTCGCCAGCTGCACATCGAACGCGGTCCCGAGCACGGACACCTCGACGCCCCCCGCCTCGACGACGAAAGGACGCGAGGGATCGCGGGCAACGTTGAAATAGGCTTCCCCCTTCAGAAGCCTGACATGGCGGGTCCCGGCGCTGATGTCGGTGGCGATGGCGCTGCCGCCGCCCATTTCGATGATCGTCCCGTCCACGAGCGTAACCGTCCTGTTTTGCGCCGTCTCGGTCACATGATCGGCCTGCCACCACACGAAAAGCGACGGCACGGAGACGAAAAGCGCGAGGCAGGCAGCAAGCGCCAGCGCCACGCCGGCGGCCAAGCCGCTCGTCCCCATCCGGCGGCGTTGGCGGATCGGTGTTTCGACGGCAACGGACGGTCTTGCCCCGCGCCAAAGATGCTCGTTCACCGGCGGCACCTCGCCGAGCAGCTGCCAGGTCCGCAAAGCCGTCTCCCAGGCCTGGGCATGCAGATCCGACTGGCCCAGCCACGCACGGAACCCGGCCTCCGTCTCGCGACAGTTCGGGCGCGCCTTCAACTCGAGGAACCAGTCCATGGCCTCCTCGAGCAGAGCCTCCGATATGTGGTTGTCCTTGGTCAAAGCCTTGCCTGCCGCTTGGATGATCGACGCCCTAGCACCTTGTTTCTGTAGCCCCCTACCCCGTCAAGCGGCGTCACCGGCAAGCGGGACGCTTCCGTGGTTCCTTCGCACTGTCTTAAAGACGATCAGCACCGGAATTTTTTTCACACGGGGACCCCTGAAATTCTAGGAGGCGCCGCCGGCAAGCGTTGTCGCAACCCGCATCATGGCGGAGCGCACGTGGCGGTGTGCCGTCGCGACGGAGATGTCGAGGTGGGCTGCGATCTCTTCCAGGGTATAGCCGCCGAAACGGTGCATCTCGAGTGCAACCCGCACGTCCTCGGGTAGGTCTTCGAGAATACCGGAGATGCGTCTTATTTCATCGCTGACGAGGATGATGTCTTCGGGCGTCGGCATCTCGATCGGCATCGACCAGAACGGCGGCTCGCTCTGCTCCTCCCGCGCTTCGATCTTGCGGCGTTTCAGGAGGTCGAGGGACAGGTTGCGGACGATCTTGTAGAGATACGCGAGCGACAGGCCGGATGGCCCCGCCGAGGGCGGACTGCCGGTATTTGCCGGCGCGAATCGGATGAAGGCCTCCTGCACGATATCTTCGGCCGTTTCTCGCGATCCGACGATCCGCGTGGCATAGGCGACCAGGGCAGTGCGGTTGGCGAAATAGACCTGATGGCGCGTATCCGTGTCGACCACTGTGTCTGATCCGATCAAATAATTTCGATTCGGCGCGCCGAGCACGCCCCTGCCAGGAGGCGATCGATGGCCAGGGACCGACCGAGCGCGGTGTCTCTTAGCACGCAGAAATAAACTTGTCTGTAATACTCATGTTAAAATTTCAAGGCACGGACGAAGGCGTGGAGAGAGCGTGCGCCTCGGGGGAGCGGGCGTTCCCGGAGCGAAGCTCCCGAACCAGATCGATCAAGGCACGCAGTTTCGACGGCACGTGTCGGCGGCCAGGAAAATAGAGGCAGAGTCCGTCATATGGCGGCGTCCACTCCTCCAGCACCGGAAGCAGGCGCCCGGCCTTGACGTGGTCGCGCACGTGGTCATCGGAGAGATAGGCCAATCCCACCCCGCAAAGGGCCGCCTGAAGCATGAGCTCGCTGTCGTCGAGAGTGAGCGGTCCCGGCACATCGATTTCGATGCTTTCTCCACGCCGGGAAAACTCCCAGTGGTAGATCCTGCCGCTCGCCATGCGCGCCCGGATGCAGGCATGTTGCATCAGATCGCCCGGCCGCAGCGGCACCGTTCTTTCACGAAAATACTCCGGCGACCCCACGACGATCATGCGTGACTGAGGCGCCACCGGAACGGCGATCATATCTGGCGGAACCGCTTCGGCGAGGCGAAACCCGGCATCGAAACCGAGTGCCACGATATCCACCAGCGCATTGTCGGTCGCAACCTCCAGCGCCATGTCCGGGTAGCGCCGCAGATACTCGATCAGCAGCGGCCGCAGAACCATCTTCGCCGCTCCCGGCGACGTGTTGAGCCGCAGCATTCCGCTCGGCCGCGCCTGGGATTCCGTCGCCCGCTCGACCGCGTTGTCGATGGCGGCAAGCGCCGGCAGGATCTCGGCAACGAAAGCCTCGCCGGCCGTCGTCAGCGCCACCGATCGCGTCGTGCGGTTGAACAGGCGCACGTTGAGCCGCGCCTCCAGGGCCAGGACGGCATGGCTCAACGACGAGGACGAAACCCCGAGTTCCCGGGCAGCGGCCCGAAAGCCGCCGAGCCGCGCGATCGCCGCCACGGCCTCCAGTTCGGGCAAGCTCGCCTTCATTGCACTATCTACCTCATCAGAGTGTCTTCGATTGATGATCTTATCCTGACGATCGTTCGGATGCATATCCCTGTCATCGCAACAGGAAATCGGACGATGAAGATCATTGAGCAGATGTATGTCGATGGCGCTTTCGTTGCGCCTCACGGCGACGAGCGCTTCGCGCTTTTCAATCCCGCCACGGAGGAAAAGATCGGCGAGGTTCGGCTGGGCGACGCGCAGGATGCACGCGCGGCGATTGCTGCCGCGAAACGTGCTTTCCCTGCCATGCGACGAACGACACCGGCCGAACGGATCGCCATGCTGCATGCGTTGAGGCAGGCTGTCGCTGCCAGCGCCGATACCCTTCGCGCGGCCATGGCCACCGAGTACGGCGCGCCGCAGTCCTTCCTCGCCTTCTCCGTGCCGCACGCGGCAAACGTGTTCGACGTCGCGGCAAAGACCGTGGCCGACTACGCCTTCACCCGACGCGTCGGTAATGCGGAGGTGGTGATGGAACCGGTTGGCGTGGCTGCGGCAATCACGCCCTGGAACAGCAATATCGGCTTCATCTGCACCAAGCTTGCAACCGCGATCGCCGCCGGCACGACCATCGTGATCAAGCCGTCGGAAATGAGCGCCATCCAGACCCAGATCCTCCTCGAAGCCTTGCACGAAGCGGGACTACCCGATGGCGTCCTCAACGTCGTCAACGGCTACGGCCATTTGGTTGGCGCGGAACTCAGCCGGCATCCGGACATCGCCAAGGTGACCTTCACCGGCTCGACGACGACCGGTCGGGAGATCCTGCGCAGTGCGGTGGAAAGCTTCAAGCGCGTGACGCTCGAACTCGGCGGCAAAGGCCCTCAGATCCTGCTGGATGACGCGGATCTCGACCGCGCGATCCCGCATATTCTGGCATCTGCCTTCCGCAACAGCGGACAGGCCTGCATCGCCGGAACCCGGCTGCTCGTCTCAAGGCAGAGCCATGCGGAAGTGATGTCGCGCCTTGCGCAAGCCGTTTCCGCGTTGCGCACCGGCCCTTCGAGCGATCCGGCTTCCGATATCGGCCCGATGGTGAGCGCTCGCCAGTGGGAACGCGTCCAGTCTTACATCCGTCTCGGGCAGGAGGAAGGCGCAACGCTTCTGGTCGGCGGCGAAGGTCGACCGGATGGCTTGGACCGGGGCTGGTTCGTTCGCCCGACCGTCTTTTCCAACGTGGCCAATGACATGCGGATTGCGCGCGAAGAAGTCTTCGGCCCGGTGCTCAGCGTTCTTTCCTACGACACGGAAGCAGAAGCGATCGCCATTGCCAATGATAGCGAATACGGGCTGCAGTCCTATGTCCTTGGAACCGATGCCAAACGGATGCGCGGTGT
Source organism: Ensifer sp. ENS09 (assembly GCF_014852425.1). Lineage (NCBI taxonomy): Bacteria > Pseudomonadati > Pseudomonadota > Alphaproteobacteria > Hyphomicrobiales > Rhizobiaceae > Ensifer > Ensifer sp. ENS09. The sequence continues at coordinate 111,117 of NZ_JACVBP010000008.1, read as the reverse complement.
CGCCCGTCAGTTGGAGACAGGCCGCGTCGTCATCAATGAAGCTCCGGCCGGCACACAGGCGCCCTTCGGTGGTTTCAAGCACTCGGGCATCGGGCGCGAGTTCGGATCGTTCGGCCTCGACGCCTTCCTCGAACCGAAGGCGATCATCGGATGATACCTTGCCCGGACGGCCCGGACCCAGAGCCGTCCGGGCGACGGCCGCTCCGCAGCGCCCTTGGGCGGCGAAGTAAGAGCGATCCCGGCAAGGGCAAAAAGATCGCGGCGGCCCTCTTTCGAAGGCCGCCGCGTTTCTTGTCACGCTCGGATGAGCCCGGGCATTATGCCGGCAGTTGCTCTTCCTTGGTCTTTATCAGGCTCCAGACAACGCCCGAAGCGATGATCGCGAAGGTGACGCCGAGCGACAGAGCCGCCGGGAACTTCTCGAGCCCCAGGAGATCGGCCACGAAGATCTTCGAACCAATGAAGATCAGGACGACAGCCAGCGCCGGCTTCAGGTAGCGGAAGCGATGGATCATGGCAGCGAGCGCAAAGTAGAGAGCGCGAAGGCCGAGGATTGCGAAGATGTTCGACGTGTAGACGATGAACGGGTCCGTGGTGATCGCGAAGATCGCGGGAACCGAGTCGACGGCGAAGATCACGTCAGCCACCTCGACCATGACCAGGGCCATGAAGAGGGGCGTGATGAACCAGGTCATCTTGCCGGTCTTCGGGTTCACGAGCTTCACGAAGAAGCGTTCGCCGTGATGCTCTTCGGTGACGTTGAAACGGCTGCGCATGAAGCGCACGAGCGCGTTGTCCGAAACGTTGGGCTCGGCCTCCTTCATCACCAACATCTTGATGCCGGTAAAGACGAGGAAGGCAGCGAAGATGTAGAGAACCCAGGAGAACTCAGCCACGAGCGTCGCGCCGACGCCGATCATGATCGCCCGCAGCACGATGACGCCGAGGATACCCCAGAAGAGAACGCGGTGCTGGTAGATGCGCGGGACGGCGAAGAAGGAGAAGATGAGGGCGATGACGAAGACGTTGTCGAGCGCAAGCGTCTTCTCGACGACGAAGCCGGTCATATAGGCAAGGCCGGACTCGGCACCGAGATACCACCAGACGAAGCCGCCGAAGCTCAGGCCGAGGGCGATATAGAAGGCGGAAAGCTTGACGCTTTCGGCAACGTTGATCTCCTTGTTCTCCTTATGGAGAATACCAAGGTCGAACGACAGGATAGCGATCACGAGGGCGAAAAAGCTCGCCCATAGCCACAGTGGCGTTCCCAGCCACACTACAGACATGAAGGAAAAGTCCACAGACGGGTCCCCAATCGGCACATGTTGTCGGAATAAGGTCCGACATCGCAAGAGTGCCGAAGCTCTCGCCAGAGGGGCCCGGACCAGCGGGTTAGGCGGCAGATAGGAGCTCGGTTTTCCGGTATCAAGAGAGGCTCGCGATTTTTTTGTGAGGACTCGGCCGCGCTTGCCGGCGGCCGAACCGTTGTGGTCAAAAGGACCGACGAGATCGTTTCTTGCAGCGTGTGAGGTTGGACCGTGACGGCAGAAGACCGGACTGAAGCACCCGCGTTCGCCTGGCGCGGGCCGTTCGAAAACAGCGAAGTGAATACCCTGCACGCCGAATGCTTCGATCACGCCGTGACCGAAGACGACTGGTGGGACCAGGTCAACCGCTTCAGCCTCGGCTGGGTCACCATGCGGATTTCAGGCACGCTCGCCGGCTTCGTCAACGTCGCCTGGGACGGCGGCGTGCATGCGTTCCTGCTCGATACGATGGTGACGTCAGCGTTGAGGCATAAGGGTTACGCCACGCTGCTCGTCGAAGAGGCCGTAACCCACGCCAAGGCCTCGGGCTGCGAATGGCTGCATGTGGACTTCGATCCTGAGCTTCGGGATTTTTACCTCGATCGGTGCGGCTTCGTGCCGACGGATGCCGGTCTCATCCAACTTCGATAAAAAAATTCTCCAGCATCTGGCCTTTGAGCATGGTCGTCCTCGCAGCCAAGTCGATGTGGTGGCTTGATAAACTTCCTATATAAGCGAACGCGACGTTCGAGGTTTCCGCCAAGACAAGGACAGATTTGATGACCGAAAAATCCCCCGCTGACAATTTCCCCGCCGGCTACGACGTTCCCAAGGTGTGGACCTGGGACAAGGGCAATGGCGGCGCGTTTGCCAGCATCAACCGCCCGACCGCCGGAGCGACGAGCGACAAGGACCTGCCGGTCGGGAAGCATCCGCTGCAGCTATATTCGCTGGCGACGCCGAACGGTGTGAAGGTCACGATCATGCTCGAAGAGCTGCTGGCGGCCGGCCATAAGGACGCCGAATACGATGCCTGGCCGATCCGCATCGGAGACGGCGACCAGTTCGGCTCCGGCTTCGTCGACGTCAACCCGAACTCCAAGATCCCGGCGCTGATGGATCACGCGCCCAAGGGCGGCGGCACGCCGGTGCGCGTGTTCGAATCGGCCTCGATCCTCACCTATCTCGCCGAGAAATTCGGTGCCTTCCTGCCGAGCGAGCTTCGCGCCCGCACCGAAACCCTGAACTGGCTGTTCTGGCAGATGGGCTCGGCACCGTTTCTGGGCGGCGGCTTCGGCCATTTCTATGCCTATGCGCCGATGAAGATCAAATACGCCATCGACCGCTACGCCATGGAGGTGAAGCGCCAGCTCGACGTGCTCGATCGCCATCTCGCCGAAAACCGGTTCCTCGCCGGCAACGAATACACCATCGCCGACATGGCCACCTGGCCCTGGTATGGCAATCTGGCGCTCGGGCAGGTATATGGCGATGCGGGTACCTTCCTCGAGGTCCAGAGCTACGAGCACGTCCAGCGCTGGACGGCAGAGATCGCCGCCCGTCCGGCGGTCAAGCGCGGCCGCATGGTCAACCGCTTGAGCGGCAACCCGTCCGAACAATTGCATGAGCGCCACGACGCCTCCGACTTCGAGACGAAGACTGAGGACAAGATTGGCGAGAAGCAGACCGCCTAAGGAGAATAGAATGGCCAAGCTGGCTGATATGACGAAACACCGGGGTTTTCCCTACGCCATGCCGGGCACGGGCATCCAGTTCGTCATCCGTCGGGCCAACCCCAAGGGAGCAACGCCCATTAAGGCACTGCCCCGCCATGCCCGGCCGGGCTCCGGAGCACACCGCATCGATGCGGCCTTCCTCCACGCCCTCTGGCATCATTTCGGCGCAGAACCATTCGAGCGTGGCAATCTCGATGCCGCTCGGCTGAACCTCCTGTTCGGACGCGAGGTGCTGCCGGTCGACAAGGATTTCGATCCGGTGTCCTACGAAGCATTGCTCGTCATCAACGAGAAGGTTGCCCGGCAAAGCTTCCCGGAATCGTTCGTCGACGTATTCGAGGTGTGATTCAGCGGCGGTCTGGCCGCTCCAACTGTTCGAGGTGGCGCACCGCCTGCCGGTGCGCCACCTCACTTTTTTAGATTACGCTCGGAGTGCGCCGGTCATCCGCAACACATCCTCGAGCGGGACGAGGCCCTTCATCGCACCGCTGCCGGCGGCAGGTTCGCCATCCTCGATCGCCACGGCGAAACGGAAGGCGGGATCGGCCTCGATGCGCTGGCGCAGCGCGTGGATGCGCGGGTAGTTGCGCGCATAGTCCTTCGGATCTATCGCCTCGTGGAAATCGACCCAACGGGCCACACCAGCAAAGACCGCATCGGCAAGCGTCGGCCGGTCGCCGAGCAGGTAATCGCTGTCGCCCATCATCGCTTCCAGCTGCTTGTGACGCTTGGCGACGAATTCGCGGCCGAAGGCGCGCAGGGTTTCGCGGTATTCCTCCGTTGCGTCTTCGGTTTCCAGCGCCACCCACATCGAGAAGAAGGCGCCGGTGAAGCCGGTGTTGAGGAAGGCGATGAACTGGTGCATGCGGGCCGCCTCGAAAGTGCCCGGGGCGAAGCTGATGCGGCGCTCGTGATCGCGCGCCTCCAGCCACAGTGCGATCGCCATGGTCTCGGTCAGCACGTCGCCCTTGTCGGTCACCAGCGCGGGCGTTTCGACCCGGCCGTTGAAGCGCTCATAGGCGTCGGTGCGCATTTCCCCGAGCATGTCGACACGGGTGAGGCGATAGGGTCGGCCGAGCCATTCGAAGGCGGTGACCAGGCCGGCGGAGCTGCCGAGCGGAAAGCCTGCGGTGAAGATCGGTTCAGAGACAGAAGGCATGGTGTCGTTTCTCCATTGTTGGTGTCATGGATATATCGACGTGGACGGCGGCTCTGTAGTCGGCCAAAATTGGACTTATCGTCTGCAAATGTAGACGATAAAGTTGAGGCGCTGAGCGAACGGGACCTGATTTTCGCCGAACGCCCTCGCGGGCGTTCGGCAATGTGCGGGATCGGCCGCTGATTTGGCCCCGCCGCTAGGTGGAGCGAAGCGGAGACGGATAGAGGCCGCCTTCGTCGGCATCGACAGTGATCGACAGGGTCACGTGCCGCGGCCGCGTCAAGGCGAACAGCACCGCTTCGGCGATGTCCCGGTTGGTTGCCGCCTCGCCCTTCTTGCGACTGCCGGCCGCCTCCCATGCGCCATCAAGCGGAGAGACATCCTCGAGGTAAGGCGGGTGGACGACGATCGAACGGGTGGGTGTACCGGCGAGCTTCTGGCGCAAACCATCGGCCAGGGCGGCCTGCGCCCGCTTGGCGGCATAGAAGGGGACGGACACGGTCTGGAGCGCTGCGTTGGGCAGGCCGCTGATCGAGCCGATCGTGACGATATCCGGCCGGGCCGAGTGAGCGAGCAAAGGCAGCAGACCCTGGGTAAACAGGAAGGTTCCGGTAACGGCCGCGTTAATGACACTGATGACCGCATCATCAGGATGATCCTCGTCGCTGTCTTCGAGCCACATGGCGCCATTGTTCACGAGGATATCGACGCGGGTGTTCTCCGCCCTGATGCCCTCGACCGCCGCAGCGACGCTTTTCGCATCGGCAAGATCGAGCGCAACGGTTTGTACCCGTCGCCCGAGATTGCGGGCAATCGGTTCGGCTACGTCCTTGAGGGCACTCTGGCTGCGCCCGCACAAAACGAGATCACACCCCGCTTCGGCCAGGGCATAGGCCAATGCCGCTCCGAGCCCACGACCAGCGCCGGTAACCACTGCAACAGTTCCATTCAGTTGTATCATCCGCATCCCCTAAGGCGCGCGAGTAGAAGCCCCGCGCGCGTATCGAAGCCGCACAATTAGGTATCAGGGGTTGAATTTCCAACGGGAAACCGGCGGATGCGACGACCCGGCGCATGTGGATCGGGCCGACATTGCACCCGGCAAACGCCCCCGCCAGGGAATATCAGGGTGGAGAAACGGGGGCGCCGACCTATCTCGCAGGGCAGGTGGCGAAGGAAACGGCCCATCCGGCTTCAAAACGAAAGGACGCGTCATGGCCAAGAACACGATCTGCCTCTGGTACGACAAGGAGGCCGAGACGGCCGCTCGCTTCTACGCCGAGATCTTTCCCGATAGCCGGGTCAGCGCCGTACACCGCGCGCCCGGCGACTTTCCGTCCGGCAAGGCGGGAGACGTGCTGACGGTGGAATTCACCGTCGCCGGCATTCCCTGCCTCGGTCTCAACGGCGGCCCGATGTTCAAGCACAACGAGGCCTTCTCGTTCCAGATCGCCACCGACGACCAGGAGGAGACCGACCGCTACTGGAACGCCATTGTCGGCAATGGCGGCCAGGAGAGCGCCTGCGGCTGGTGCAAGGACAAATGGGGCATTTCCTGGCAGATCACGCCACGGGTCCTGACCGATGCGCTGGCGGCCGGCGGCGCCGAGGCAAAGCGCGCCTTCGAGGCGATGATGACCATGGGCAAGATTGACGTCGCCGCGATCGAGGTGGCGCGGCGCGGCTGACGCCGCCTCTCTGAGGGAACTTTCCGGCCCGCGACGGCTTACCCAAGGGTGTGCGCGCCGTGTCAACCGGACGCGACAGGGATGGCGAACATGGCGGTTTTTCCGGTTTCCCGCCATGGCCAACGCAATGGCAGTCGAGCGCCCCACCTGTCCGGTGCGCCTCACGCTGTCGGCGACGTATCGCCGGCAGCACGATCAGAAGGACTTTGCCGGACTTTCCAAATGCCCGGCGACGCCGCTCAGGCGCTCAGGAGATCGCGAAGCGCCTCACCGACCCCGATCGCCGACTGCGGGTTCTGGCCGGTGATCAACCGGCCATCGACAACCACCTTCGATGTCCAGTCCGCGGCCGGATGATGAGTCGCTCCGCGCTCGACAAGCGTGCTTGCGAGCAGGAACGGCACCGTCTTGTCGAGGCCGACGGCGCGTTCTTCGGAATCGGTGAAGGCGCTGACATTGCGGCCGGCGACCAGGTAGCGGCCGTCGGAAAGCCTGACATTCACGAGGGCTGCCGGACCGTGGCAGACCGCCGCGACGGCACCGCCAGCCTCGAACACCGAACGCGTCACCCGGTCGACGGCGCTGCTTTGAGGCAGGTCCCACATCGCACCGTGACCGCCGGCGAAGAAAATGGCCGCGTAGCGGTCGGGGTCGACATCGTCGAGCCTGGCTGTTGTGCGGATCGCGGCGCGAAACGCCTCGTCGTTCCAGTAGCGTCGATTGGTGTCATCCTCCAGGTCGAGGCCGTCAACCGGCGGCTCGCCACCCTTGATCGACGCGAATTCGACCGCAATGCCGGCGGTTTCGAGCACGGAAAGCGGATGGGTGACCTCGCCGAGATAGAAACCGGTCGGCTGCCCGCTATCCCCCTTGGTACCATGGCTGGTGAGGACAAAGAGTACGGGCTTCTTCGGATTAGCGTTGGTGTTCGGCATCATCTTTTCCTGTTTGAAGCGGGTCTGAGCTTGCGACCGTTGACTGATGCTGCTTACTTATTACTTCGATTTGCGGCGATAAATGCGCCGCCGTGGAAATGATTTGGTCTTGAGAGGCAAGAATGCGGCGCTTCGATCATCTCGCCGACGTCGAGGCCTTTATCACCGTCATGGACAAGGGATCGCTGACCGCCGGGGCGGTGGCGCTCGCCACCACGCCTTCCGTGCTCAGCCGTGCGATCACCCGCCTCGAAACCAAGCTCGGCACGCAGCTGGTGCGGCGCACCACGCGGCGCATCAGCCTTACGGAAGCGGGCCGCGCCTATCTGGATCAGGTCCGCGTGGCCTTTGACGCGATCGACCAGGCGGAGCGGGCCATCCAGGGCGAAGGCGCGCTTGCCGGCCGGGTCCGTCTCAGCGCCTCCACGACCTTCGGGCATTTCCAGCTACCGGAGAAACTGGCGCGTTTTGCGCTGCGCCATCCAGGCGTTACGGTCGAACTGTCGATCGCCAACCGCAATGTCGATCTCGTCGCCGAGGGCTACGACCTCGCCATCCGCCTCGGCCAGCTTCCAGACAGCGGCCTGGTCGGACGCAAGCTCGGAGACGCTCCGTTGAGGCTGGTGGCCTCTCCCGGCTACATCGCCCGGTGCGGCGCGCCGAAATCGGTCGAAGATCTCGCGGCCCACACCTGCCTGCCCTTCGTCATGCCGAGCACCGGCCGCCCGGCTCCCTGGCTGTTGCGGGTCGACGGTTCGGATGTCGACTGGGTGCCCCATGGTCCCGTGCAAGTCGAGGACGATGTGCTGGGCACCGTGTCGCTGGCGGAGGCGGGTCTCGGCATATGCCAGACCTATGACTTCGTCGTGCGCGATCGGCTCTTGCGCGGCAGTCTGGTCGAGCTTCTGCCGGAATCCGGTGGCCGGTCGCGTCCCTTCTCCCTCATTTATCCGCCGCACAGAAACCTTGCGGCTGCGACCCGAGCATTGATCGACTGCCTCATGGAGTAAGCCTGAAGGATGAGCTTGTCGGCTCAGCCGCGGAAATCGACCTCTGGCGTGCAAAGCTGGTCGCTCGGGCCTTGGCCCGGGCGACCGGCCTCATCCTAACCGTGCCAGTGCGAGCAGCGGATCACGCTGCAGAAGTTGCCGCGATGGAAGTGCGGTTCCTTGTCGGCGATGACGTCGGCCTTGACGTTGCCGAAGGTGGTGTCCGGCTTGTGCCTGATGCCGTCGTAGAAGGCCTGGATGATGTCCTCCTTGAAGGTCGGCGTGCGCGGGAAGGCGCTGACCACCGCCTCGCGCCCGGCGTCGGAATATTGCCTGTAGGTCAGCCCGAGCACGTCCATCTCGACGCCGGCCGTCACCAGCGCCACGACGGGATGCATGTATTCGGGCACGCCCGGCGTGGTATGGAGCGCGATCGCCGTCCAGACCGTGTAGGCATCCGCCTCCGAAATGCCGTGGCTGCGCAGGAAATCGCGGCCGGCATGGGCGCCATCGACTTCGAAGCGCTCGGTCTGGCTGCTATGGCTCGGCATCAGGCCGATGTCGTGAAACATCGCGCCGGCATAAAGCAGTTCGCGGTCGAACGTCAGGCCGCGATGAACACCCGCAAGCGCGCCGAAATGGTAGACGCGGCTCGAATGGTTGAAGAGCAGCTCCGTTTCCGTATCGCGGATGTATTCGGTAATCGCCCTGGCAAGCTTGCTATCGGGAACGGTCGCATCTTCGGCAAGGAATGGCATCGTCTTCTCCTGGGTTTCTAAGCACCCAAAGGATAGAACCGCCTGGATTGTCTGTAATCGACGTGATACGTCAAATAAGGACAAATCCGGTTTGGAGCGGCCGCGGATGCAGGAGAAGACCAGAACCGTCGTGATGGTGGCGCTGCCCGGCGTGCAGCTCCTCGACGTCTCCGGCCCGCTCGACGTCTTTGCCGAAGCCAATGCGCAGGTCCGCCGGGAGGCTTACAGTCTTCTCGTCGCGGCGGCCGGGCCGGAGCCGCTGCGCAGCTCATCCGGCGTGCGGCTGATTGCCGACCGCGTGATCGGCCGCGACTTGGACGATCCGATCGATACCCTGCTTGTTGCCGGCTGCCCCAATGCCACGGACGTGCCCGCCGGCGGCATCGTCCTTGATTGGCTGCGGCAGCGTGCACCGACGGTCCGGCACTACGGTTCCGTCTGCAGCGGCGCCTTTTTCCTGGCGGCCGCCGGCCTGCTTGACGGGCGGCGCGTGACGACGCACTGGGCCGTCGCCGCGCGGCTGGCGCAGCGTTATCCCGAGGTCACGGTGGACGAGGATGCCATCCATGTCAGCGACGGCCCCGTGCGCACGGCCGCCGGCGTGACGGCCGGTCTCGATCTGGCGCTTGCTCTGGTGGAGGAGGATCTCGGGCACCAGATCGCCATGCGGGTGGCAAGCCAGCTGGTGATGTTCTTCAAGCGGCCGGGCGGGCAGATGCAGTTCAGCCGCAAGGGCGAGGCCATGCCGGCCGGCCGCTCGGCGCTCCAGGAACTGCAGCGCTGGGTCGTCGCCAATCCCGGACAGGATCACAGCGTCGCGATGCTTGCAAAACGCATGGATCTCAGCCCGCGCCATTTTTCACGGCTTTTCCGCAGCGAGGTCGGCATCACGCCGGCGAACTGGGTGGAGGAAGCCCGTGTCGCGGCCGCCCGGCGCCTGCTCGAGCAGGGACAGGACGCCCCCAAGCAGGTCGCCGCCCGCTGCGGTTTTGCCGATGCCGACACGCTCCGGCGCGCCTTCATGCGCCATGTCGGCGTCACGCCGGCCGAATATCGCAAGCGCTTCGCCAGCCCGGCTCTTTCCGCGGAATGAGCCGGGCCGGCGCTATTCCTACTCCGCCGCCTGCATCCTGCTCTGCTGCTTGCCCAGATAGGGCAGCGCAAAGAGATAGAGGCCAGTCGGCACAAGCACGGCCAAGGGCGGCAGTGGGGTAAGATAAACCCACTCCGGAAGCGTCGTCAGGGCCATGCCGGCGAAGATCGCAGCAACGGCGAGCGAAAAGATCAGCGATGTCCAGCGATGGATCGTTCGTATAAGAGAGGTCATTGCGATACCTCGCGTTTGAGAAACGGTGATGGCACAAGCGGATGTCAGTCGAGCCTTGCGACGACCTCGGAAAGCTGGTCGATGAAGCGCCGCCATCCGACCGTTGCGCCCTGGTAGTAGGACTTCTGGTCCGCCTTGAAGCCGCGCTGCTCCATGCGCAGGCTGGTCCCGCCGCTGGTCGGGACAAGGGTCCAGGTGACGACGCTTGAAAGATCCTTGGTGTCCCAGCGATAGGCGAGCGAGCGATCCTTCTCGATCGTCTCCACCTGACAGTCGACGTGGCCCCAATCGGCCGACAGCGTGAACCGGCGGCCGACTTCCGGCACGAAATCGTTGCGCATCAGCCATTCGGCGATCAGATGCGGCTGGGTCAGCGCCCGCCATAGCTTTTCCGGCGCATGGGCAAATTCGCGTTCGACGACAACGGAGCGGGTGGTTTCGGTTGTTTCGGTCATTGATCCATTCTCTTTAACAAATCATCGAGATCATCGAAGCGGTCGTGCCAGAAGCCGGCCATCTCCGTCGTCCAGTCAACCAGCGTCGTGAGCGCTTCGCGCCGGGCGCTGTAATAGGTGTAGCGACCCTCGTGCCGGTCGTGCACGAGCCCCGCAGCCTTCAGGATCTTGAGATGCTTTGACACGACCGGCTGCGAAACCCCGGCATCGGCCAACAATCCGACGACCGTGGTGTCTCCCTGCCGGCAAAGGTGTTCGAAGAGCCCACGGCGTGTAGGATCGGCGAGCGCCCGAAAAACCGCGTCCTGTAACTCAGTCATGTCTCATACCCGATTGGCTATGTAATGACGTATAGCCAATCGGGTATGCGTTTGTCAAACGCTTATGTTGCGCCCGCCGGCACCCGTTCAAGCCCGCTGCCGCTATCCCCTCCGGCACCGAGAAAGCTTGTGCTTGTTGGCGAAATGCAGCGCCCCTATAGAAGACGCATGATCGGTCAATGTCCGCCAACGGCGGCTGAGGTAGTCAGATGGTTTCGCATATTCGTGCCGTTCCTCTCGAAAAGGCGTACCGGCTGCTGAACCATGGGCCGACGGTCCTGGTTTCCGCCCGCCATGGCGGCGTCGAGGATGTGATGGCGGCAGCCTGGGCCTGTGCGCTCGACTATGATCCGCCCAAGCTGACGGTGGTGCTCGACAGCACCACCCGTACCCGCGGCCTTGCAGAGGAAGCGGGCGTGTTCGTCATTCAGGTGCCGACCGCCACCCAGGCGGTTCTGACCCATGCGGTGGGCACCACGAGCCTTCACGACGATCCCGACAAGCTGCGCAACGCCGGCGTCGAACTGTTCCAGATGCCTGACCATGATCTTCCGCTCGTCGCCGGCTGTTCAGCCTGGCTTGCCTGCCGGCTGATCAGCGAGCCGTCGATCGAGAGCCGCTACGACCTGTTCTTCGGCGAAGTCTTCGCGGCCTGGGCCGACGATCGGGTGTTTCGCGACGGGCATTGGATGTTCGAAACGGCCGATCCTGCCTTGCGCAGCCTGCACTATGTCGCGGGCGGGCATTTCTACGCTATCGGCGAGGCGATCGACGTAACGTCCCGATAGGCCGAACGCGCCCGCCAACGGTGGCGCGCCGGGATGGTTATGCTCGGCTCTACACATGGAGAAGACCCGGCCGCGCCCTTTCGCACGACCGGGCCCGCCCCGGGAGGCTGCGCACCTTTAAAAAGCCCGCCAGATGCCTGGCGGCGAAGCGAAGGCCGTGACGTTGCCTCAGCTCTTTCCGGACAGGGCAATCACGCGGTCGAGCGCTGCAGCAAAGCCCTTGAGCGAGACAGCGAAAGCAACGTCCTTTTCGCTGTCGCTCGCAAACGCGCCGATCTTCAGCGCCGTTCCGCTGCGCAGCAGCGCAACCGTCGATTCGGTGAATGTCAAAGGCACGATGCAGCCGAGCGGCAGGCAGGTGCGGAAGCCGGTCGGCTTGCCGCCCGTCGCCTCGTCGACACCGAGCGTCACGCCCTTATCCAGGTAGAGACCGAAGGGGAGCGCGAGGCTCCCCTCGAGGCCCGCGTCCGCCGCCGTGCGGAGCTCGATCGTCAGCACATGCTGACCGCCCTTGTGGAACTGGCGCTGCGAGAGGAGGCAATGCTTCTTCCCCTCGATCTCGGCGCAGGCGACGCTCCAGTCCTCGTAGGTCTCCGAAAGCTGGGAGGGCGCTGCCGGCTTTCCGGCGGCGTCTTGCCCATAAAGCGGCGTGATGGCGACGAAGGTCGCCATCAGCATTGTCGAGAGCCAGACGAACCTGCGCATCAGAAGCGCACGTCGAGCTTGGCGTCCACGGCATTCTGCGTCGTGCCGGAGCCGAACTGGCCGGTATAGGTGATGCCAAGGCTCGCATTGCCCGTCAGCGCGAAGTCGATGCCGGCCTCAATGATCGCCGCATCCTCTGCGATCGGCGTACCGGCGACCGAGAAGGCGCTGCCCGTGCCGAACGCCATCGACGAGAACGGTGTCGTATCGCCGAAGGCATGCTGCCAGCCGAGCATGCCGCGCAGCTTCGCTTCGGTCGTGCCGAGGCTGAGCGGCGCCGAAGCGCGAAGACCGAGCGTCGTGAACGTCGTGTCGGTCGTGTTGCTCCTGCTCGACAGCGCCGCTGCGGCACCGCGCTCGGTAAAGCCATCGGTGTGCAGGCTGACATAGGCGAGGTTGGCGAAGGGCTCGAGCGCGACACTCGGCAGATCGATGCGGTAGCCGACTTCACCGAAGGCCTGGAAGGTGCCGGCGTCATAATCGGCCTTCAACTGATCGCTGAAGCCCGGGAAGGCGACATTGCGCGACGTGTTGATCGAGTGCCAGGTGTAGGCGAGGCCCGAGCGCAATGCGACGTCGCCCCAACGGCTGCCGCTATAGACGCCGAGGTGGTAGTTGTCGCTGTTGCCGCTCGCCGAGCGGCTGTCCACGTCGAAGCTGGTGCGGCTGTAACCGGCCATGATACCGACGATCGCATTGTCTGCGATTGCCGCATCGAAACCGGTGACGAAGCCGCCGGTCGACTGGTCGAGCGCACCGGCGTTGCCGTTGCCGTCGGTGTTGGTCCAGGAGCCGAATACCTGGCCCCAACCGACCATGGCCGGCGGCGCCACGGGGACAGAGTTCACCGCCGCGACTGCGCCTGTCGTGATCTTGTCCTCCGGACCGTAGGCCAGAACCGGGACGTTTGCCGCGCCGACATCGCCGAAAGCATCGCGGATGCGGTCGTTCGCCGCGTTGCGCAACAGGCTGCTGTCGTTGATCAGCGCGGTCTGCGCCGATGCATGGACTTCGCCGGAGAGCTGATCAAACGCATGGCGTGCCCCTGCCCCATCGAGCAGCGTCAGCGCGTTGTAGAGGCCGACCGACGGGCCGCTCTGGGCAAGCGTGTTGAGCGCAAGTGCCGTCTGCCGCTGGTTGCCAGTGGCAGCCTCGCCTTCGAAGACACCAGGCTTGGGCTCTCCGCCCGGTTCGCCCGGCTTCGGTTCTCCACCCGGTTCGCCCGGTTTGCCCGGCTCTTCGCCGCCCGGCGTGCCGCCGTTCTTGACCTTGATCGTCAGATCGACCTGCTTTTCCTTCTGGTCGAGGGATATCTCGAGGAAGGCGGATTTCGAAATCGCTTCAGCGAACTTGCCTTCGATCGCACGATCGGCAGTCAGGATCGTGTAGGTCTGGCCGGTCTTGTAGCTGGTGTTGGCATCGAGCGCCGTCACCTGGACATTGGTGCCGGTTCCGATCTTGGCGATACCGGTGTTGTCGTTGGTGCCTATGCTCTTGACAACGATCCGGTCGGAACGACCATCGCCGGCGATATCGGCCTCGTAGATCGAGCCGGACGCCATATCGAGACGGCCCATGATGGTCAGCGTGCCGGTCGAATTGTTGCCGGGCGAAATGATCGCATTCTTGTCGATAAACGTGTCGCCAACCGTGCCGGAGCCGCCGAGCCTGCCGAAAGCGGTCGAGTTCGGATCGCGGATGCGGTTCAACTCGCCGAGCACATTCACTTCATTGGTATAGAAGCGATCGCCCTCAACACGTCCCGTTTCGCCATCGACGATCAGGGTGCCGCCGCTCACTTCGAAGCGGGTCTCGCTGAAGTCCACGGGACCGTTGTCCGGGTCGTTGTCGATCGTGTCGATATTGCCCTTCAGGACCAGCTTGCCGCCGGAGACATTCACCTTGCCGTAGAACTTCGACAGGTCGCCGCCAACGATGGTCTCGCCGGAGAAGTTGGTGATCGTGCCCTTGCCGACCATCGTGTTGGCGAACTCGTAGCCCGTGTTCGTATGGTTGAAGTTGACGTAGCCCTTGCGCGGTCCGAAATCGATCTTGGCCGAAGAATTCACGGTGCCTGCCGCCTGCGCCTGTTCGGCAATCGGTTCGGCGATATTGTTGAGATTGACCTTGCCGCCAATCGTCAGGTTTCCCATGCCCTCGTTGTTGATGCCGCCGACGGCCGAGAGCACGATGTCACCGCCAACCGAGAGCTTGCCGCCGTTGGCGATCGAAAGGTTCGCCCGACCAGCCTCGCCGATAAGCAACCTGTCGGCGACCTTGAGTTCACTGCCGGCGCCGTCGATGGCAGCCTGGATGGTGTCGGTGCTCTCGTCCTCGCGCAGGATCGCGGTGTTTGTCGAGACGACAGCGCCCTTTTCGACGATGAACCTGTCGCCGATCGTGAGTTCGCCGGTGTTGACCCAGCGCGTATTGTCGCCGGTGACGAGTACCGTGCCGTTTTCGAAATAGGCCTTGTTGGTGTTGACGAGGCCGCCATCCTCGAACCGTGCCGTGGCGGTATTGAGCGTCAGCCCACCGACAGAGATGCCGAGAAAATCGGTGGTGAGCATGGACCCCGCGCCGCGGACGATAAGTGTTCCGTCGCCCTCCTGGAGGGCGCCGACATAGGTCTCCTTGGCCGAAACCCTGCCACCGTTCTCGACGATCAGCGTGCCCTTGCCGCCATAGATACCGCCTTCGAAGCCGCCGATAAAAAGCATGCGGTCGCCGTTGGGGTTGGCATCGACGATGTCCCAGGTCGAGCCCGGCCCGGAGACGACGACCGTCCCGACGCTGCCGCGGCTGTCTGCGATGTAGCCATCGGTGCTTTCAACCTTGGCGCCATTGTTGATGGTCAGCGTCGCGCCGCCCGGTCCGCCACGGATTACGAGATTGCCGTTGATCGTATGGTCGCTGGACCACGTCGTGTCGTTTGGAACCAGCAATCCGGCCGCCTTTGCCGGCGACGCTGCGAACGGCGCCGCCGCCAGCAGCATCGAGACAAGGCCGGCCCGGCCGAGCGCGGTCGAGCTCAAAAGGTTGATCCTCAAAACGTCCGCCTTCGCACAGCTATTCAATGTCTGCCCCTTTTCCTTTGCATTCGTGGGCGCACAATTCCCAGGCGATCGGAATCGCCGGGAAAGCACGGGTCATGGGGCGGCTATAGCAAGCCCGCAAAAAGCGAGAATTCGGCTTTCTGCAAACGGCAGATTGCGGCGTTGAAGGGCTGTGGCTTTCTGCAAACGGCTTGTTTTCGGCGACGAACGGCAATCGACAACCGTATGGAGTTGAAGGATAAAACCTCGCATGGCGCGAGGACATGAGACGGTTTTGCCTGACGAGGCTGGATATGCCGCAAGCGTTCGGCGAGCGACGCTCGTCCTCGGGCTCCTCTACCAGTTCATGCAGTTTGTCATCAGCACGACGCTCTGGGCTTTCCTCGGATATGACCCGATCGCGATCGCGCCAATCACCTTGATCCTGATGCTGAACGGGACACTCATGTCCTATGTGATGGCAGCGGCGCTCTTTCGCTTCCGGGGCCGGTCCATCCTCTTCAAGCTTCTGCTCGGCTCCGCCCTGGCGCTCGTCGCCGCGGCGATCAATGCCGGCGTCGATTTCCTCAGTCACGGCCTGATCGAGCATGGCGATCCGGGCCCAATCAACTGGACCAATGTCGGCTACACGCTCATCTATTGCATGGCGTTGTTTCACGGATGGGCGTTTCTCTACATCGCCCTTCTTGCCAACTACGAACTGCGCGAGCGGGAACGCCGGCTTGCCGTGACACGGGAGGAAGCGCTGACGGCGCAGATGCGGGCGCTGCGCTACCAGGTCAATCCGCACTTCCTGTTCAACACCTTGAACTCGATTGCCGGGCTGATCGAAGAAGGCGCGTCGACCACCGCCCGCCGCATGGTGCTTTCGCTCTCTTCCTTCCTGCGCACGACACTCGAGCTCGATCCGATGCAGGACGTCTGCCTTGCCGACGAGTTGGCCTTGCAGCTCGGCTATCTCACCATCGAGGGCGAACGCTTCTCTGACCGCATGCGGGTCAAGCTCGACATTGCACCGGGCCTGGAGCAGGCGCTGGTGCCAAGCCTGATCCTTCAGCCGCTGATCGAAAATGCGATAAAGCACGGCGTCGGCGGCTCGATCGGCGTGGTCGAGATCGTGATCCGGGCGGCAAGACAGGGCGAGACGCTGGAGCTTTCCGTCGAAAACGACCTGACGAACGAGCCGCCGCG
This sequence comes from Ensifer sp. ENS09, assembly GCF_014852425.1. Classification (NCBI taxonomy): domain Bacteria; kingdom Pseudomonadati; phylum Pseudomonadota; class Alphaproteobacteria; order Hyphomicrobiales; family Rhizobiaceae; genus Ensifer; species Ensifer sp. ENS09. The sequence goes on along the minus strand of NZ_JACVBP010000008.1, from coordinate 94,703 downwards.
CACGGCGATAAAACCTGCCGGAACCGGCACCGGGCTGAGGAATGTCGCCGACCGCATCAAGGCTCGGTTTCCCGAGGTTGGCGCCTTCATTTCCGGCCTCGTTGCACCCCACCGCTTTCGCGCAGCGATCACCATGCCGCTGCGGCTGGCCTGATCGCCGCTCCCCGGCCAACGACGGCCGGTAAAGGTCGAAAGTCCGGGCCTTTCTGCCAACGGCTCGATTTGACCGACGAACGGCAATCGACATCGGCGGCCGGTTGAACGATAAAAATGGCCATGAACCCTGAGGATGACGCAAGATCGGTAGACGAGAGCGCCTATATCGCCAGCCTGCGGCGCGCGACGCTCTGGCTCGGTTTTCTCTATTGGTTCGTGGAATTCCTGGTCAGCAGCATTCTGTGGGCGATCCTCGGAATCGATCCGATCATGTCGGCCCCGGGCAAGCTGCTGTTGATGTCCTGCGGCATGGCCTTCTCCTATGGCATCGCCGCTGCGATGTTCGGCGTCCGCCACCAGCATATCGCGCTGAAGATCGTCGTCGGCTTCGCGACCGCTCTGATGGCCGCCATCGCCAACACCGGCGTCGACTTTCTTCTTTATCTTTTCATCGTGCGTCCCGACCCGATCGCCCCGGACTGGACCAGCATCGGCTACACGCTGGTCTACAGCATGGCGACCTTCGTCGGCTGGTCCTTCTTCTTCGTCGCCTTGCTCTACAGCTTCGAACTGCGCGAGCGCGAGCGGCGCCTGGCCATCACGCGCGAGGAAGCCCTGGCCGCGCAGATGCGGGCGCTGCGCTACCAGGTCAATCCGCATTTCCTGTTCAACACGCTCAACTCCATCACCGGCCTGATCGAGGAGGGGCAGCCCCTTGCCGCCACGCGCATGGTGATATCGTTGTCCAACTTTCTGCGCACGACGCTGGAGCTCGATCCGCTGCACGACGTGCGGCTCGCCGACGAACTCGCACTCCAGGCCGGTTACCTGCACATCGAGGGCGAGCGCTATTGCGACCGCATGCGGCTCCGGATGGACATCGCCAACGGCCTTGAGGAGGCACTGGTGCCAAGCCTCATCCTGCAGCCGCTGATCGAAAATGCCGTCAAGCACGGCGTCAGCCGTTCGCCGGATCAGGTGGAAATCGTCATCAGTGCCGCCAAGGTGGGCCATGCGCTGGAAATCGCCGTCGAAAACGACATTGCGGCGGCGCCGGATACCGCCCGGTGGCCGGGCACGGGGATTGGTCTCAAGAACGTTGCCGAGCGCGTCCAGGCCCGTTTTCCGGGTGTCGGCGCCTGTGTTTCGGGCCTCGTGACCCCCCGTCGTTTCAGAGCTGCAATCACAATGCCCCTGAGGCTTGCATGAATGAAATCCAGACTGTTCCGCTTTCGATCCTCGTCATCGACGACGAGCCCCTGGCGCGGCGGCGCCTTCTGCGACTGCTCGGCGCAATACCCGCAGTTGAGGTGGTGGGAACGGCCGGCAACGTGCAGCAGGCCTGCTCGATGGTCGCCGAACTTTCGCCGGACGCAATCCTGCTCGATATCCAGATGCCCGGCGGCACCGGCTTCGACATCCTGGAGCACTTGGGAGACAACGCGCCCGCGGTCGTTTTCGTGACTGCCTTCGACCACTATGCGCTGCGCGCCTTCGAAGCAGCGGCGGTCGACTATGTCACCAAGCCGATCGAATCCAGCCGCCTGCGCACGGCAATCGAGCGCGCCCGCGTTGCGATCGCCGCGCGCACGAGCGCCGAGCGGGTGCTCGAACTCAACGAAACCGTGACGTCGCTGCGCCAGGCGCTGCGCAAGCACGACACACAGACCAGCGATCTCTGGATCAAGGCCCGGGGAGAATTCGTGCGGATCGCGCTCGACCGGGTCGTGCGCTTTCAGGCGGAACGCGACTATGTTCGCATTCACGTCGATGGACGGTCCTATCTGCACCACGAAAGTCTTGCCTCGCTCGAGCGTCGCCTCGATCCCGCAGAATTCCTGAGGCTGCATCGCAGCTCGATCGTGCGCCGGGACTGTATCGTGGGGCTGAAGCAGGCCCCCTTCGCCGCGCTCATCGCCCTTCTCTCCGACGGCAGCGAGATCCGCGTCGGCCGGACCTACGCCCGCCACATCCGGCCGACGACGGGCGAACGCAACCAGACGGACTAGGGACGCTTGCCGCTATCGCAGGACCGCGCGCAGCCGCGGGGCCGCGAAATCGACGAAGGCCCTGAGCTTCATCGGCACCAGCCCCTGCGGAAGATAGACGAGCTGGACCGGCAGCGCCGGGTGCTCGAACGTCTCCAGCAGAGGCACGAGCAGGCCATCCGCCACCTGGCGCGCCACCTGATAGGACAACACCCGCGTCAAGCCGAGACCGGATATCGCCGCGTCGACGGCGGATTCCGCCGTATTGACGATCAGCCGCGACCGGATCGGCGCAGCCAGCTCGCGCCCGTCGTCGAGGAAACGCCAGACATGGGCGGCCGTGACGTTTTCGAAGGTGATGCAATCATGGTCGGCAAGTTCGCTCGGATGCCGGAGCACGCCGTGTCGCGCGACATAGTCGGGGCTAGCATAAACCACCCGACGCACCGCGCCGATCTTCGTCGCGACGAGATTGCTGTCGGGCAGGTTGCCGATCCTCAACGCCACGTCGATGTGATCGTCGACGAGATTGGCGAACCGGTCGCCCAAGGCGAGCCGCATATCGACCTCGGGATGGGCCTTGAGGAAATCGACCAGGACGGGAAGCACGTGTAGGCGCCCGAAGACGATGGGTGCGGAGACCGTCAGATCGCCCTTGATCGTTCTGTATTCGCCGGCCGCCACCCGTTCCGCCTCTTCGACGCGGGCGAGAATCTCCTTGGCCGCCTCGACATAGGCGCGGCCGGCCTCGGTCAGCTGGATCCGGCGGTTGGTCCTGGTGACGAGCTGCGCGCCCAGATGCGCTTCAAGCTCGGAAAGCTTCCGGCTGATCGTGGCGAGCGGCACCTTGAGGTGTCGGGAGGCGGCCGACAGGCTGCCGTGTTCGACGACCGCAAGCAGAACCCCCATAGCATCGAGGCGATCCATCTCCATCCTTCCGATATTTGGAAATCAGACTATCGAAATTGCATTCTACTGCCGAAATTTGGAAAGTCATAGATTGATCCTCGAAGGCGGTTCATCCCGAACCGCCGGAGGGCCGTGACGGTTCTCAAGCTCTTCGAGGACATTTTCCATGAAACTCTATCGCCACCCGCTCTCCGGCCACTCGCACCGGGCGCAGCTTTTCCTGTCGCTGCTCGGTGTGCCGCACGAGCTGATCGACGTCGATCTCAAGGCGCGGGCACACAAGGCGCCGGATTTCCTGGCGCTCAATCCCTTCGGCCAGGTGCCGGTGCTCGACGACGAGGGCATTGTCATCGCCGACTCAAACGCCATCCTCGTTTATCTCGCCAAGAAGCTCGGCCGCATCGACTGGCTGCCGGAAGATCCGGCCGCAGCGGCGAAGGTGCAGAAATGGCTCTCGGTTGCCGCCGGCGACATCGCCTTCGGTCCGGCAGCCGCGCGTCTCGTCACGGTCTTCGGCGCCAATCTGGATGCCGATGGAGCGATCTCCAGGGCCCATCGGGTGCTTGCACAGATCGATGCCGAGCTTGCCGGCCACGACTTCCTCGTGGGCGCAAGGCCGACCATCGCCGACGTCGCCCTCTACAGCTACGTATCCGCTGCTCCAGAAGGCAATGTCGATCTTTCCGACTACGCCCATGTCCGCGCCTGGCTTTCGCGTATCGAGCGCCTGCCCGGTTTTGTCAGCTTCCAGAAGACCGCGGTCGGCCTCGCGGCCTGATCCAACCTCCCGGGGCGGCAACGCCGCCCCGGTCCCCTTGCAACCGGGACACCCGACCATGCCGGACAACGCACAGCAGAAAAAACCGGATTCGCCCTGGCACGAAGGCGAACTCGCCATCCAGCGCAGCCTCGGTGTCGCCGAGCGCATGGATGCGACCGGGCGCAATTTCGTGCGCAGTTTCATGCCGGAGCAGCATCAGCAATTTTTCCCGATGCTGCCCTTCGCCATGTTCGGCGCAGTCGATGCGAGCGGCGATGTCTGGGCGACGATGCGCGCCGCAGCCCCCGGCTTCATGCAGGCGCCGGACGCCTGGAACCTCGACATCCGGTTGCCGCGCGACCCGGACGATCCGGCCGATGCCGGCATGGACGACGCGCACTCCATCGGCATGCTCGGCATCCAGCTCGAGACCCGGCGCCGGAATCGGCTGAACGGCGCGATCCAACGCGATGGCGACGACGGCTTCACGCTGCGCGTCCGGCAGAGCTTCGGCAACTGCCCGCAATATATCCAGCTTCGCCAGTTCACCTTCGTTCGTGACCCGCACCAGCCGGCATCGGTGCGCCCGGTACATGGTAGCGTGCTCGACGCGCGCGCCCGGGCGATCATCGCCAAGGCCGACACCTTCTTCGTCGCCTCCTACGTCGATCGCGATAGCGGCGAGCGCCAGGTCGACGTCTCGCATCGCGGCGGCAAGGCGGGTTTCGTGCAGATCGGCGAGGACGGCGTGCTGACGATCCCGGACTTCTCCGGAAACCTGTTCTTCAACACGCTCGGCAACTTCATGGTCAATCCGCGCGCCGGCCTGCTGTTCGTCGATTTTGCGACCGGCGACATGCTGCAGATGACCGGCAGCGCCGAAGTCATCCTGTCCTCCCCGGAAGTCGCGGCATTCCAAGGAGCTGAGCGGCTCTGGCGCTTCCGGCCGGAAAAGGTCATCTACCGCGAGGACGGCCTGCCGCTTCGCTGGGCCTTCGCGGAGGGCGGCTGGTCTCCAAGCCTCACGTCCACCGGCGACTGGGACCAGGCAAAGGTCCGGCTTGAGGCCGCAACCCTTGCCGATGCGTGGCGCCCGTTCCGGATTGCCCGCGTCGAGGACGAGAGCACGACGATCCGCTCGCTCTACCTCGAACCGGATGACGGCGTCGGGCTCATGGCCCACCAGGCCGGCCAGCACCTGCCGATCCGCATCAAGGTCGAAGACGGCGAAAGACCGCTCGTCAGAAGCTATACGCTGTCCTCGGCACCGACGGATGGTCTCTACCGCATCAGCGTCAAGAAGGACGGCGTGGCTTCCCTCCATCTACATGGGCTGAACCTGGGAGACCGGATCGAGGCGCGGGCGCCTGCCGGTGCCTTTACCATCGACGGAACAGAGCGGCGTCCGGCCGTGTTGATCGGCGCCGGCGTCGGCATCACGCCGATCCTTGCCATGCTCAAGCACGTTGTCGCCGAAAGCCGCCGCAAGCGGCGCACGCGCCCGACCTGGGTCTTCCAGGCCGCCCGCTCGCTGGAAGAACGCGCCTTCGATCGGGAGATCGCCGACCTCGTCGCGGAAGGCGAGGGCAACATCCGCCTGGTGCGGGCGCTGAGCCAGCCGGCAACAGCCATCGAAGGCCAGGACTATGACATCGCCGGTCGCATCGACCTTACCCATCTCAAGGCCACCCTGCCCTTCGACGACTACGATTTCTACCTCTGCGGCCCGGCCGCCTTCACCCAGTCGCTTTATGACGGTCTGCGGGCGCTCAACATCGCCGATGCCCGTATCCATGCGGAGGCCTTCGGGCTGTCATCGCTGACCCGGCGGCCGGACGGCGGTTCTGCCCCGACGATGGAGCCGGCGGCAAGCGCCCCCGTTCACGTCGTCTTTGCCAAGGCGAGCAAGGAGGCGCGCTGGCAGCCGGGCGAAGGCACGTTGCTCGATCTCGCGGAGGCACGGGGTCTCAACCCGGACTACGGCTGCCGCAACGGCAGTTGCGGCACCTGCCGAACGCCGGTGCTGGAGGGCAAGGTAACCTATCCCTCGCAACCTTCTTTTCCGGTCGCCGAAGGCGAAGCGCTCATCTGTTGCGCCGTGCCGGCCGAAAGCAAGGCGGGCAAACTGCATCTTTCGCTCTGAGCCCTGGTTCGGCTATGGATGATGCACCACATCATCAGGCAGTCGACCTCGGCCGAGCGGGATGCGCCATGAACGACCAACAGCTACGCGATATCGTGCTCTGGCTTTCAGAACAGGGCTTGAAGGGACTGGACGAGCCGGAGCTGTTTGCCGGCTTCTGCGAGCAATGTCGCGCAGCTGGTCTCGACCTTGCCCGCGCGCTCGGGCTGATCGACACGCTGCACCCCGAATTCGAGGGGCGCGCCTTCCAGTGGAACGATGAAAGCGACATTACCCCGGAAGTCATCCAGTACGGCTCGACGACCACGGGTGAGGCGCTGCTGAACTGGCAGAACTCGATCTTCTACCACATGCTGCGCGACCGGACCGCCGAGCGCCGCATCCGGCTTTCAGCCGACGAAGGCACCACCTACAACATACTGGACAAGCTGAAGGGCGAGGGCCACACCGACTGCGTCAGCATGATCCACCACTTCACCGACCAGGGCCGTGTCGGCGAGATGGACTGTTTCTATTCCTATTGGACGACACGGAGCGACGGCGGCTTCAGCGAGGATGACATCGCAGCGCTCAGGATCCTGTTGCCGACGCTTGCGCTGGCGGTGAAGGCCGGCTCCTGCGTTCGCATCATCAGCACGCTTGCCGACGTCTACCTCGGCGCCGATGCCGGCCAGCGCGTCGTCAAGGGCAGCATTGCCCGCGGTTCGGCCGAACGCATCGAAACGGTCATGTGGTTTTCCGACCTGCGCGGCTATACGCGCATCTCCGACACCGCCGCCCCCGACGAGATCATTCCGCTTCTCAACGATTATTCAGGAACCGTGATCACCGCCATTCACGACCATGGCGGCAGCGTGCTGAAGCTGATCGGCGACGGTGTTCTGGCGATCTTCAATGCCGACGATCCGGGGACGGCCTGCGCCAACGCAATCGCCTCCGAACGGCAGCTGCGCCGTATGCTCGCGGAACTCGACGCCCGCCGGCAGGCCGAGAGCAAGCCGACCACAGAGGTCTATCTCGGGCTCCATATCGGCGAAGTCTTCTACGGCAATATCGGCAGCCAGACCCGCCTCGATTTCACCGTGGTCGGCCCGGCTGTCAATGAAGTGAGCCGAATTGCCTCGATGTGCCGTTCGGTCGAGCGGCACATGATCATGTCGTCTGATTTCGTCGAAGCCTGCCCGCCGGATGAACGGGTTCACGCGGTCTCGCTCGGCCGCTTTGCACTGCGCGGCATTGCGAGGGCCAAGGAGCTGTTTACCTGGGATCCGGAGCTGCCGGTGGCCTGAGCCGCGGCGGCTACTGGCTCATTGCGCCTGCGGAAAGGCGCGAGAGGTGGCGATGCTGCAGCTCGATCTGGACCTCGTCCTGGAAGTCCATCACCTGACGGCGGACTTCGTCTTCCGAGCAGCCGCAGGCAAAAAGCTCGTCGGCTAGAGCGCGGCAGCGGCGGCGCCAGAATTGCAGCGCCTCGGCACCGTGCAGATCTTCAAGCTCGCCGGCAGCACTGCGAATGGCATGCAATCTCCTGACCACGGGAAACGGAACAATGGTGTTGGTTTCCGTGGCTTCCACTGATTGATTGCCTGCCATCGTCTCGTTTGCCCCCTGGACTTCGTGCGCTCACTCGAACGCACAAAGACGCCCTACGCGTTTCGGTATCGAACAATCGCTCCGCCTCCGGTGTCCCCAATCGAAGGCGAATTGTTCTGCTGATTCCATTTCTACGAAGCCTATGGTTAACGTTTCCTTCCCACCGGTGCCGAAGTGAACCGATTGCGTCTCGCAGGTGCCAGAGACATCGGTCGCGTCACGTGGCCGACACGCTTTCGCGCTTTTCTGGGTTGGTTTCGGTCCAAAAACATGACATTGACTATCATCTTTCTATCAGCGCCCCACGGCGCCCCCCGCCCCAGTGAGTGCACGTGCATGCTGAAGCGTTTCTTCGCGTTCTACCGCCCCTATCGCGGCCTGTTCATTCTCGACTTCTCCTGCGCCGTGCTCTCGGGCCTGCTCGAACTCGGCTTCCCGATTGCGGTGAAGCTGTTCGTCGACCAGCTGTTGCCGAGCCAGGAGTGGACGCTGATCCTGCTGTCCTCCGTGGGGCTGCTCATCGTCTACCTGCTCAACACCGGCCTGATGGCGACCGTCACCTATTGGGGCCATATGCTCGGTATCAATATCGAGACGGACATGCGGCGCATGGCCTTCGACCATCTGCAAAAACTGTCCTTCTCGTTCTTCGACAATCAGAAGACCGGCCATCTCGTCGGAAGGCTGACCAAGGATCTCGAGGAAATCGGCGAGGTCGCGCATCACGGGCCGGAAGACCTGTTCATTGCGGTCATGACCTTCATCGGCGCGCTGATCCTGATGTTGATGGTGCATTGGCAGCTGGCGCTGATCACCGCCGCCGTCGTGCCGCTGACGGCCTGGGTGACCAGCCGCTACGGTGGGCGCATGACCCGGAATTTCCGCAATCTCTACGGCCGGATCGGAGACTTCAACGCCCGCATCGAGGAAAATGTCGGCGGCATGCGCGTGGTTCAGGCCTTTGCCAACGAGGAGCACGAGCGCAGCCTGTTCGAGACCGACAACCAGAACTATCGCCGCACCAAGCTCGAAGCCTACCGCATCATGGCGGCGAGCACGTCGCTCAGCTACATGAGCATGCGGCTGACGCAGCTGATCGTGATGATCACCGGCTGCTACTTCGTGCTGACGGGCGAGCTGACCAATGGCGGCTTCGTCAGCTTCCTGCTTCTCGTCGGAGTCTTCTTCCGCCCGGTCGAGAAGATCAACTCGGTCATCGAAACCTATCCGAAGGGCATCGCCGGCTTCAAGCGCTTCCTCGAGTTGATGGAAACCGAGCCTGATATCGAGGATCGCCCCGGAGCGTCCGACGTCGCAGATCTCAAGGGCGACATCTCCTACCGAAATGTCTCGTTCGGCTACAGCGCCGAGAAGCCGATCATCCAGAACATCGACCTGACGATCCATGCCGGCGAGACGATTGCCTTCGTCGGCCCCTCGGGCGCCGGCAAGACGACGATCTGCTCGCTGCTGCCGCGCTTCTATGAGGTCAGCGACGGGTCGATCACCGTCGACGGGACCGATATCCGCGACATTACCTTATCGTCGCTGCGCGGCCAGATCGGCATCGTGCAGCAGGATGTCTTCCTCTTTGCCGGCACCATCCGCGACAACATCGCCTATGGCCGGCTCGGCGCGAGCGAAGCCGACATCCTGGACGCGGCGCGGCGCGCCCGGCTCGACGGCATGATTGCCGCCCTGCCAGACGGCATGGACACGGTGATCGGCGAACGCGGCGTCAAGCTTTCCGGCGGGCAGAAGCAGCGGCTGGCGATCGCGCGCATGTTCCTGAAAAACCCGGCGATCCTCATTCTCGACGAGGCCACCTCGGCGCTCGACACGGAAACCGAGAGAGCCATCCAGCAGTCTCTCGCCGAGCTTTCCAAGGGGCGCACGACGCTGATCATTGCGCACCGGCTGGCGACGATCCGTGATGCCGACCGCATCGTCGTCGTCGACGGCAGCGGCATTCGCGAGCAGGGACCGCATGCGACGCTGCTGGCAGCAAAGGGCGCCTATAGCCGGCTCTATCACGCCCAGGCCAGCGCCGGCTGAGGAGAGCGGTCGGCGCGGCATTGCAAGTGCCGGGAGGGGGCGGTACGAACGAAGGCAGACACCACCCTGCCCTTTGTCGGACCGATCCTTCAGCGCCATGACCACTTTTGAACTCTCCGCTCTCGAACGCGCCTTAAAGGCCCTGCCCCAGCACTATCTGGGTCCCGGAGGCGTCGCCGGCGTGGTCCGGGATGGCCAGGTGATCCTCAGCCACAGTTGGGGCTATGCGGACCTTACCGCCCGCAGGCCGATGACGGCGGCGACCCGCGTACCGATCTGCTCTATCACCAAGCAGATGACCTGCGCCGTGCTTCTTGACGCCGTCGACGAACCGGCGACGCTCGACCGCGCGCTCGAGGCCTATCTGCCCCTCCTTGAAGGCAAGCGTCCGACGGTCGCCCATCTCTGTCACAACCAGTCGGGACTGCGCGACTACTGGGCGCTGACCGTGCTGCAGGGCGCCAGGCACGACGGTGTCTTCCGCCGCGAGGACGCACGTCCCCTGCTCTCCTCCGCGCGCTCGACACATTTCGAGCCGGGCACGCGCTACTCCTATTCGAACGGCAATTTCCGCATTCTCGCCGACCTCATCGAAGAGCATACCGGGCGCTCGATGGCCGAGCTTTATCAGCGTTCCGTCTTCGGACCGGCCGACATGCGGACCGCCGCCCTCACCGCCGATACGAGCCTGCCCCCCGACGGCATTGTCGGCTACGAGGGGAACGAGACGGCCGGCTATTTCGAGGCGGTCAACAACATCTACTGGGCCGGCGATGCCGGGGTTTCCGCTTCGCTCGAGGATATGCTGGCCTGGGAATGTTTCATCGACCGGACGCGTGATGACGCGAACGGCCTCTATCGCCGCCTGTCCGCACCACAGACCTATGCCGATGGCCGCCCGGCCCATTATGGGTTCGGCCTTGCGCATGAGAAGATCGGCGACATCGCCATGACCGGCCACGGCGGCGCGCTGCGCGGTTTCCGCAGCCGCCGGCTCTACGCGCCCACCGAGCGCCTTTCCGTCGTCGTGATGTTCAATCACGAGGCCGATGCCCATGCGGCCGCGACGGCGCTGATGAAGGTCGCCCTTGGCAACAGCGATGCCGAGCCCGCGACGGGCACCTGGGACGCCGACGGCACCGGCAGCTATCTCGATCCGGAAACGGGCCTTGCACTCGTTACCAGGCCGACCGGCAAATCCCGCGTCGCGCTGAGCTTCGCCACGGGCGCCGAGACGCTTGCCGTCGGTCCGGATGGCCGCGCGCAGTCGGCGGCCGTTACGCTTCGCGTGGAAGGCGCCTCGCTTCACATGGAGCGCCCGCGTGAGAACCTGACGGTTCACGCCGCGCGCATCTCCGGCACCGCCAAGCCCGATATCGCCGGCCGCTACCATGCAGCAGAACTCGACGCCTATATCGACATCGTCTCCACCAACGGCGTCTTCTATGGCGGCTTCGACGGTTCGCTTGGCTCTGGCGCCATGCACGCCATGCGGCCGCTCGCCGAAGACGTCTGGCTGCTCCGCTGCAAGCGCTCGATGGACGCGCCGGCACCGGGAGACTGGACCGTACTCGTCTCGCGTGACGCAGACGGCGAGGTGACGGGGCTGACGATCGGCTGCTGGCTCGCCCGGCGGATCGACTATAGCAAGATCGGCTGACGCTCGCGCCGCCGGCTGCGCTTGATAGCGCAGCGTGCACCGCGAGACGACCGAGAACCGGAAGACCAGAACGTGAAACAGAAGCGACCGACAGCAGCCCGCGATACCGGCCGCCGCCACGCGGCCGATATGGGCAAACGCGTGACGGTCGCCCGTGCCCTTTCCAAGCTGGGGTACTGCTCGCGCACGCAGGCCGAGAAGCTCGTGCTTGAGGGCCGCGTCAGCATCAACGGGCGCAAGGCCCCCGGTCTTTCGGCGTGGGTCGATGTAGACAAGGACCGTCTCGCCGTCGACGGCAAGGCCGTGCTTGCCGAAGACAAGGTCTACCTGATGCTGAACAAGCCGCGTGGGCTGGTGACGACCAGGCATGACCCGGAAGGCCGGCCGACGGTCTTCGATTGCCTGAAGGACCTCGACTCCACCCATCTGTCGCCGGTCGGCCGCCTCGACAAGGCCAGCGAGGGCCTTCTGTTGTTCACCAACGACACGGTGCTTGCCCAGCGACTGCTCGACCCGGAAACCCATGTTGGCAAGGTCTACCACGTACAACTGACAGGCCAGATCGACGACGCGCATCTCACGCGAATGGTCGCCGGTATCGACGAGGGCGGCGAGACGTTGCGCGCAGCCCGGGCCGAACGCTTGCGGGCGGGCGACCGCAACATGTGGATAGAGGTGGAGCTCGAGGAGGGTCGAAACCGCCAGATCCGCCGCATGCTCGATGCGCTCGGCTTCAAAGTGTTGCGGCTGCTGCGGGTCTCGATCGGGGCGATCGCTCTCGGTGATTTGCCGAAGGGGGCGGCGCGAGCGCTCAGCGCCGACGAAATCGCCGATCTGAGGCGGCGCACCGGCCTCTAGGAAATCATGGCCGTGGCTTTGCGAAACGCGCGATGGGTGGATTTCCACCCACGCCAGCGCCGCCATGTTTCCGAATCCACCCAAAGTCCCTGCCCCCTCCCGACAAATGCGTCTGATCTCCTGGACAGGCCGTTGTCTGCATCCAAATTGCGTCTGCAAATGGGGGCATCCAGTACCGGCGTGGGAGGAAACCTTGCCGGCTGGCCATATTTCATCCGGGAGGAAGAAGATGAAAACCCTCAATGCATTGCTCGGCGCCGTCGCCGCCCTTTCTATTTTTGCCGTTTCCGCCAACGCACAGACCTATCCCGAGCGTTCAATCACCATGGTCGTGCCCTTCTCCGCCGGTGGCCCGACGGATACGGTTGCGCGTCTGGTTGCCGAATCCATGTCGAAGGATCTCGGCCAGCAGATCATCGTCGAGAACGTCGGCGGCGCCGGCGGCACGCTTGGCGCAGGTCGCGTCGCCCAGGCCGATCCGGACGGCTATACCGTTCTGCTCCACCACATCGGCATGGCGACCAGCGCAACGCTCTACCGCAAGCTCGCCTATGACACGCTGAACGCCTTCGAATATGTCGGCCTCGTCACCGAGGTGCCGATGACCATCGTTGCCCGCAAGGATCTCGAGCCGACCGACCTCAAGAGCCTCGTCGAATATGTGAAGGCGAACAAGGACACGGTTACCGTCGCCAACGCCGGCATCGGCGCCGCCTCGCACCTTTGCGGCATGATGTTCATGAGCGCCATCGAAACGCCGCTGACCACCGTTCCCTACAAGGGCACCGGCCCGGCGATGACCGACCTTCTCGGTGGCCAGGTCGATATCATGTGCGACCAGACGACCAACACCACCAAGCAGATCCAGGGCGGCACGATCAAGGCTTACGCCGTTACCTCGCCGGAACGCCTCAAGGTCTTCCCGGACCTGCCGACCACCTCCGAAGGTGGCCTGCCGAACCTGCAGGTCGGCATCTGGCACGGCGTCTACGCGCCGAAGGGTACGCCGACTGAAGTGACCGAACGCCTGTCGAAGTCGCTGCAGGTCGCGCTCAAGGATCCGAACGTGGTTGCCCGCTTCGGCGAACTCGGCACCGAGCCATCTTCGGACGCAGACGCCACGCCGGCCGCACTGAAGACCAAGCTCGAAGGCGAAATCGCCCGCTGGAAGCCGGTCATCGAAGCCGCCGGCCAGTACGCCGACTAATCCATCGCTCATCGCGCCGCGCTCTCGATCCGTCTCGGGGCGCGGCGGTTCTGACATGGGCATCCGGCGGTGTCCGGGTGGGCGCCGTCAACACTGGTTGACAGCTGTCAACGCGACGTTGCCCAATGTGCGAACCCGGCGCGAGCCGGCAATGCCAATGCGGGGGGCCGTCGACGCCTCGGCCCGGCTACCCCCGCGAAAACAAATGGGGACACGATGAAATCACTCTCCTTCGATAGCACCAATGCGCTCTGCGGCGGGATCCTGACCGCGGTCGGCCTGTTCTTCGCCTGGCAGGCCTTCAACCTCGAGCTCGGCACGGCCTTCCGCATGGGGCCCGGCTATTTCCCGCTCGTGCTCGCGATCATCCTGACGCTCCTCGGCATCGTGATCCTCGTACAGTCCACCCGCGTCCAGGAGGAACCGATCGGCGCGATCGCGCTGCGTGGCATGCTCTTCATCTTGCCGGCACCGGTCTTCTTCGGCCTCACGGTCCGCGGCCTCGGCTTCGTGCCATCGCTGTTCTTCACGGCACTCATCGCCTGCTTTGCCTCTGGCCGCATGACCCCGCTCATGGCTTTGGCGCTCTCCGCAGTGCTCACGGCCTTCTCCGTCGCCGTGTTCAGCTATGGTCTCGGCCTGCCCTTCCAGCGCTTCGGCCCCTGGGTCCAGTTCTAGGAGACGCGCAATGGAACTTTTCAACAATCTCGCGCTCGGCTTTGTGACCGCCGGTTCGCCCGCCAACCTGCTCTTCTGCCTGATCGGCGTGCTTCTCGGCACCCTGATCGGCGTGCTTCCCGGCATCGGCGCCACCGCAACCATCGCAATGCTCCTGCCGATCACCTTCCAGCTCGAGCCGGTCTCCTCGCTGATCATGCTGGCCGGTATCTACTACGGCGCGCAATATGGCGGCTCGACCACGGCAATCCTGATCAACATGCCGGGCGAATCCTCGTCGGCCGTCACTGCGATCGACGGCTACCAGATGGCCCGCAAAGGGCGAGCGGGCGCGGCCCTTGCGATCGCAGCCCTTGGCTCATTCTTCGCCGGCACCGTTTCCACGTTCCTCGTCGCGGTCTTCGCACCACCACTGACGGAAATCGCCCTGAAGTTCGGCGCCGCCGAGTACTTTTCGCTGATGATCGTCGGTCTCGTCTCGTCGATCGCGCTCGCGCACGGGTCGATCGTCAAGGCGCTGGCCATGGTCGCCCTCGGCCTTTTGCTTGGGCTCGTCGGCACGGATATTTACTCCGGCACGCCGCGCTTTACCCTCGGCATCCGCGAATATGCCGACGGACTGAATTTCGTGGCCCTCGCCGTCGGCGTCTTCGGCATAGCCGAGATCCTGCGCAACCTTGAAAACGAAAGCACCCGCGAGGTGCTGATGGCCAAGGTCACCGACCTGATGCCGACAAAGGACGATTTCAAGCGCATGTTCGCCCCCGTCGTGCGCGGTACCATCATCGGCTCGGCGCTCGGCATCCTGCCCGGCGGCGGCGCGATCCTCGCCGCCTTTGCGTCCTACACCGTGGAGAAACGCGTCTCGGACCATCCCGAGGAGTTCGGCCACGGCGCCATCGCCGGCGTTGCCGGTCCGGAAAGCGCCAACAATGCCGGCGCGCAGACCTCGTTCATTCCGCTCCTAACCCTCGGCATCCCGGCCAACCCGGTCATGGCGCTGATGATCGGTGCGATGATCATCCAGGGCATCGTGCCCGGACCGAACGTTGCCACCGAGCAGCCGGCCCTCTTTTGGGGCATCATCGCCTCGATGTGGATTGGCAACCTGATGCTGGTGGTTCTGAACCTGCCGTTGATCGGGCTTTGGGTGAAGCTGCTCAAGATCCCTTACTACGTGCTCTTCCCGATCATCATGGCCTTCTGCTCGATCGGGGTCTACAGCGTCAACTCCAACGTCTACGACCTCTATGCCGTCGCCTTCTTCGGCCTGGTCGGCTACCTGCTGTTGAAGCTGCGCTGCGAACCGGCGCCGCTGCTGCTCGGCTTCGTGCTCGGGCCACTGCTAGAAGAAAACCTTCGTCGGGCCATGATCCTGTCACGCGGCGACCCGACGACCTTCGTTACCCGGCCGATCAGCGCCATCCTGCTTCTGATTGCGGCTCTGGTGCTCGTCGTCGTGTTCCTGCCCAGCGTTAAGGCCAAGCGCCAGGAGGTCTTTGTCGAGGAGGATTGATCCTGCCCTCCAATTTCGTCAAAATATCAATATAATTCAATAACTTAACCGCCGCGCCTCCAATTGGATGCGCGGCGGTTTGCTGCCTGCGGCATTCTGCCCCTGCGCGGTTTGCCACATTGAGCTTTATCAAGCCGGTCGCCTATCTCTGCCCCATCGAAACAGAAACGAGCCGGGACGATGACACGTCGCGAGAAAGCCAGATGGAACAATGCCGTGCGCATGCTTTGCGCCGCGGCTCTATTCCTGCTTGGTTTTGCCCATCTCGGCCCTGCGCTCGCCGCTCGCCTGCCGGCGGCGGAACTGGCGCTTTATGCCCTGCCTGACGGATCCTTGCCCGACTTTTGCCAGACCGGTTTGGGTGAAGACGGCAAGGAGCAGCCCGGTCATAAACATGTCTGCAGCGCCTGTCGGTTCTTCTGGGCGCTGCTGGCACCGCCGGACGGTTCTCTTAGCGAACGTCTGGAGGGTAGCCGCACGCCAGCAATCCGGGTGTCGGCAGTTCAACCGACGCCGCAAGTTCACGCTCCCAATGCCCGTCCCCGAGGCCCACCGCAGGTCGTCATCCGGCTTTGACCTCCGTTGACAGCTGTCAACATCCTCCTTCGACGCCGGTCGGCATTGGGGCGTCACGCCCCCTTGCGTCGGTCATGCGGACGTTTTTCATGCCAGAAACCCAGACCACTGCCGCGCCAGCGGCTCCCCCTCGCGCGTCCTCGATAAGGCCGCCTCGCCCGGCATCGCGCAGCCGTGTCGTCGGCGAAAACCTGACCCTGCTCTATGAGGGCGGACGCAATCGCGCGCTCTACCGCATCGTTGACGGCTGCGTCGTGCTTTCGCAACTCCTCGACGACGGTCGCCGGCAGATCACCGACGTGCTCGGGCCGGGCCGGCTCTTCGGCTTCACCATCGACGGCCGCAATATCGCCACCGCCGAAACGCTGAGCATCGCCCGCATCGAACCCTTGGGTGATGCGGATCTCAACGCAACCAATCCGGCCGTTGCAAGCGAGCTGAAGACGACGCTTCACCGGATGCAGGTTCATGCCACGCTGCTTGGCCGCAAGACCGCCAGCGAGAAAGTCGCCAGCGCACTGGTGGAACTGTCGCGCCTGTTCAACCGGACCGGCCGCAACGGCGCCCCTGCCCGGTTGAGCTTCCACCTGCACCTGACCCGCGCCGACCTTGCGGACTGGCTCGGTCTTACCGTCGAAACGGTGAGCCGTTGTCTCAACCGCTTCAAGCGCGAGGGCCTGATCGACTTCAGCCACCCGAAGACAATGCGTGTCCTTGATCCCGAACGCCTCGAAGCGACCGCTGGCCTCGCCCGCCAACGGACCGGCGACACGACACGCCCCTGAATAAAACACGCGCCGCCTGTTCCCCCAATGCGGCCACCTACGCAAAGGAAAAACCATGATTGCGAGACTTGTCTACCACGTGCCGGTGTTCGGCTGGATGCTGAAGGAAGCCGTGCAAGGTTCACAGACCGCCAAGGTGCTGTTTCTCGTCAACTGTGCGCTGCTCTGGCTGCTCGCCATCCTCACCTTCGGATACCCGGCAATCATCATTCCGGCCCTGACACTGGTGCCGGTAATCTTCGTTCTGCTGATCCTGATCACGATGGGCTGACGCCGCCCATCCCGGCATCAAGCTTTCAGGCCTAACGCCCGCTCAAAGCACGCCCCAGCCGCGGTAACGCCCGCGGCCGGTCATCTCGCGGATGCCAAGCTCGCGAACGAGGTTCAGCGCGCCACGCGGTGTTACGCCGACATGCTTGGCGACCAAAGCCGCCGAAACGATCGGCCGCGACAGAACCAGGTCGATCAGGGCCGGTAGGCTGCTGTTGGAACGACGATCGCGGATGCGCATGTCCATCTGGGTCTTCGCGAGCGACAGCCGGTCGAGTTCCTTGAGACCGAGATCCGCCGTCACCGTCATCGCCTCCAGGAACGCGCTCCAACGGGTCAGGGCATCCTGGGACCTCCGTCGCTCATAGCGGATGGTCTTCAGACCTGTGTTGAACGACAGCAGGTGGGAGGTGACTTTGCCTCTGGAACGCAGGTAAGCGCCGACCAACAGTGCCCCCAACCAATGCTGACGGCGCAGGGGTTCCTTCCGATCCCAGGCATCGAAAAGCAAGGCGGCGCCAAGGCAGGGCGGCAACTGATCAGCCGCAGCTGTCATCTGGCGCCATTCGTCGAGACGTGCATCTTCGTCCCAATCCTCGTCGAAGAGCAGGCCGAGCTGTCCCACCGGCTCGCGCGCGGTGGCAAGCGCCGTCCGTTCGACGACCTCCAACGTATCTTGGTCATGGGCGTCGAGCAGGCGTTGCGATCGAGCGATGGCCGCATCGATGGCCGCGAACTCGGCTGCCATCGGATTGTTGTCGCCTTCGTCCTCCACCTCGCGCTCCGGCTCACGGTCGACACCTGCTGCCCGATGCGTTTCGCCGCGGCCAAGCGCGGGGAGATCAAGCTCCGATGCAGGGCTGTGCTCGCCCCTGAGCGTTGCAAGCCCCGGGGCGGAAAGGGCCCAACCAGGCTCGCCGAGCCAAATGCGGCGGCGGGTTCTCAGGACCGAGTGGGCGATGGTCAATTCGTGGGTCGGCGTACGGACATCCATGTGCGCATCGTGCAGCACAAGATCCTCGACGTGAACGAGTTCGCCCGCCACCCACAGCGCTGCCGTCGCATCGAAGAAATGGCCGCGTTCGCGGTATCCGTCCTCGACGACATGACGGTTGGTGCGCTCATCCAGGCGCGCCAGGGCGTCTTCGGCCGAAATCATCAGCGGGATGAGCGTTGGATGGTAGGGATCGGGAGACTGGTATCGCATTTTGAATGTAAACGGTTGCTGCGGATGTTGACCGTAACACGAGAATCATTTCCCCCAACAGGCAGGAGACGCTTTCTCCACCGCTTGAAGACGGCAAGCTGCGCCGACTGATTACGGTTGCTCGACGGCGCGAGCATCACTATTCAGATGGGAATTGCCTTGTTGAGGTGCGTTGCGTTGACAGCTGTCAACCCTGTTGGTCTCCTCGTTCTTCGCGTACCATACTCGCTGTCTCCTCCGGTTATGCTCGTGTTTCGCAATCACGCGGCAACGGGGTCCGCCTGTCTGAAGCTTGTACGCCGTACGTTACCTTTTCGCGGCTCAGCGTTTTGAGGGGAGGGGGCGCAGCTCCAAACCGTCAACCTGTTGACAGCTGGCAACAGCCCGCTCATTTGCCACCTAAACAGCTTGGATTCCGCCGCTAAATCCGGCTCCAGTAAGGATCACTGAAGAGGCTCAATCTCTCGCTCGAGTTCAAGGAATTCGAAACCTTGGAGAACATATCCGCGCAACGGAACAGAACACCCTTTTCCTTTCCAAAAGAAAGAGAAACAGCAATGGTTTCCGAGGAATGGCGACAGGCTGAAAACGATCTCAGAGGTGAGAATAACCGAGAGATGTCAACGAATCCCTGCACGTCCAGTGTCCCGCATTTCACCGTCACAGACAAGCCGCACCGATGCCGAACGGCCCATGCCGTTGCGCTGTTCATCCGTTCATGGCAACCGCTCCAGCCTGGGCACGTAAGCGGGCCGATAGCATCGCCGAGACGGTGAATGTCTGGCTTCTCGCCCGACGCGTCAGGTCACGGAGGTAACCTCCGGCCGAATGAATGTGCTCCGATCGTTCGAGAAGGCAGGCGAGTACCGTTGCCGTCGTTTCGGGACCAAGCACCGTGCATGCCTCATCGTAGGCCTCCGGGCTGACGCCGAGCATCGTCCTGACGACGGTTGCCGCTAAGAACATGTCCCGCCAGCTGCCAATTTGCCCCGTCGGGCCATAATCGCGGATCTGTGGACATGCTTTCAGTACCACCGGCAGCGTGCCGACGTGATCGT
The DNA here is from genome assembly GCF_014852425.1 of Ensifer sp. ENS09. Lineage (NCBI taxonomy): Bacteria > Pseudomonadati > Pseudomonadota > Alphaproteobacteria > Hyphomicrobiales > Rhizobiaceae > Ensifer > Ensifer sp. ENS09. The sequence goes on along the minus strand of NZ_JACVBP010000008.1, from coordinate 75,284 downwards.
GAAGGCGGGAAGGGGTGGACGACCTTGCACGGCCTGCAACAATGTCAGCATCGGCCATGCATGATGTCTTGGTGTCAGCCAGATCCGAAAGTGCCGCTTCAGCCCTTTCACAAGCGGTTTCAGATTCAGATTGATAATCGGATTCTGAATTCTGTATGTGCCGCTCATCCTGGCGTTCATTGGCAGCCGTATTCTGCGTTTTCAGCAGGTTTTCCAGATAATTAGTCAGATTGTCGCGGAGCGCCGACAAAACGGCAAGCGCGCGCTCTACTTCGGTTATGAGCGGCTTGCGCGACAGTGCCGTGTAGATGGCCTGGCACCGGGTTTCGGCTTCTTCCGCTTGGGGAACATCGGACTGGCGCAGGAGCTCGACGAGCTTGACGACGTCGCGCCGGCAAAGGCTGAGACGTTCGCGCATTACCTGCAGGTATCGACGGTCCGCATCCAGCCGGGCGGCCTCTGCCGCGAACTCAGACGCGCGTGCGAGCATCGGTGCGAGATCGAAGCCAAAGGCCTGGCCAATCGCGCCCTTGCGGTCACGGCGTGCATAACGCTTGCCGTTTGGGCTGTCGCGCCTGAGGATAAGGCCAGCCTCGACAAGAGCCGTCAGATGCCGCCTCAGCGTCGTTTCGGCCATGCCGTGCGTGCGGAGCGAAAGCTGCGCATTCGACGGAAACACGACGAGGCCGGCAGCCGGGTCGAGTTCGGTCTTCGGATAAAACGACAGCAGTGCATTCAGCACCGCGAGCGAACGGTCGGAAACCCCAAGGCTTGACTTGGCGGCACATACCGTTCGAAACAATTTCCACTTGTCGACGCTCCCGTCGTCGACGGCCGATCCGCTGGAAAGCTGGTGTGCCAGCATCCCAAGCGTCATCGACCGCCGCCCGAAGGGCGTCGTGACAATCCCACGATCCATTTTCTTCACCTTTTCCAAGGCAAAAGAAATCCGTTCGCCGAAACGACGTTGAAAACTCTTGACACCGATTCGCGGAAATGGGATTCTCTAGTTGCTACACGAGAGAAGGGTTTCCGCAGCGCTAGTCGTTCGGAAGCCTTTTTCTTTTGCTCAGTTAGTCTCCTGTTTCCTCTTGATATTCGAGGTACAGAGCTTTGAGCCTCTGCCTCACGAAATCTGCAAAGCCCGGTGCCGTCTTGCTGTTGAAGGCAAGCGTTGTCTCGCTGTCCGTTTCACGGATACGCACTGGGGTTGTGTTATCTGGCGCCAGCCATGGGATCGGCCGTGCACGCGCCCTGGAGGCGCTTAAGAAAGTACATAAGGCGTCGAAGCGCTGATCGCTGCCAGCCTTCTGGAATTCTCGGCTTTGCATGAAGGCATCTGCCGCACCCTGCTTGCCGTCTTGCGCGACGAGGTCAGCGAGTTCGAACCAGCGGCGCCGTCCAATGGATGGCGCGGGCCCGATGGCCTCGATCAGCGCAATCGGTAGCCGGCGAACAACCGAAATCATCTTCGACAGGGCGGCTTTGTCGACACCCAGCGCCGACATGATGATCTCGCGCGAAAACCCACGATCTTCAAGGCGACTGCCAAAGAGCGACCGCTCGATGAAGGAGAGGTCGGAACGGGTGTTGTTTTCCTGTCCCTGGGAGACGACCAATTGCTCGTCATTGAGATTGCGAACGATCGCACGAACACTGCTGCCGATGTCGCGGGCAGCAGCCAGACGGCGATGGCCATAGGCGACCTGGTAGCGCCCCTCGGCGGTCGGGTGCGGCCGGACCAGGATGGGCACCTGTTGTCCGTGCTCCCGCATCTGTTCGGCGAGGCTCAATTGGGCTTCGGCGGCGATCCCGAGGCGATCGACGATGAAGGATGCATCGATGAGCGATGGATCGAGTTCGACGACCGCTTGCCCTTCGGCGAGCTGCCGTTCGAGCTCCTGGGCACGCTCGACCTTCTGCGTGATGTTCGACAGGGACCGGGTGATGCCTCCGACCGCGGTCGGGGGGCGGGCACCGGCCATCAGCCCGGCGATCGGCCGGGCTTTGCCCGGTGCGCCGTTGGCATCGTCGATGCGCTCGTCCGATATTCCGATCAGGTTTTTGCGGGCCATGGATTACTTCCTCCCCCAGACCTTGCGGACAAGGTCCTCGATCTCGCCATTGACGAGATTGAGAGAGTCCATGGCGCGGTCGTAGGTGCCGCGGACAAACTGCGCGCGCTCGACTTCGTAGAGCGTTTGCTTCGTCACGCCGGCGTCGGAGATGGCTGTCGACTTCACCATGGCGTTCTGCAGCATGCGATTGCCGAAAATGGCGCGCATGAAACCGGTCATCTGGCTTTGCGGGCCGTCGTTGGGCTCGAACCGTGTTCCGAGATAGCGCATCCAGTCATAGCTGGTGCGGCCACCGGCCTTTTCGACGACGCTCATCAACTCGCTCGTCATCGACAGGAACTGCGACATCGACATGACGTCGAGCATCTGCGGATGCACGGTGATCAGCACGGAGGTTGCAGCACAGAGCGCGGACATGGTGAGGAAGCCGAGCTGCGGTGGGCAGTCGATGACGACGATGTCGTAGAAGCTCTCGATATCGGCGAGCACGTCGCCGATACGGGCAAAGAAAAGGGTTTCGGCGGCTCCGTCCGTCATCATCGCCTTCGGCGTTTCGTGCTCGAACTCCATAAGCTCGAGGTTGCCGGGAATAAGATGCAGATTGGCCGTGTAAGTCGACCGCACGATATCGGCGATCGGCCGCGGGGCATCATAACGGATTGCGCCATAGAGCGTCTCGTCTTCGCCGACATCCAACTCCGGCTGGTGGCCGAAGAGGGCCGATAGCGACGCCTGCGGATCGAGGTCGATCGCGAGCGTTCTATAGCCGCGAAGCGCCAGATATTGGGCGAGGTGGGCGGAGGTCGTCGTCTTTGCCGACCCGCCCTTGAAATTCATCACAGACAGGACCTGCAGCTTTTCATCGCCGCGCCGGTGCGGGACATATTTGCCCGACTTGCCGCCGTCGTCGAGAACGCGGCGAATGCGTTCGATGTCGGAAACGGCATACATGCGCCGACCGTTTGACAAGGGCGCTGGGCCGTGGCCCTCTGAGGCCACCTGCCTCAGATAGCCTTCGCCGATTCCGATGAAGGCTGCCGCTTCGGCAGGGCTGAAGAGACGCATCTGCTTTTGTGCCTGCGGGGGGAAGATTTTCTTTTGGTGCTGCTGCAGCTGATGGGCAAGCTCCAAAGCGTCGGCAGCCAGAAGCGTCGGCAGATGCTCCTGTGCGTCCTGGCTTTGAATTTTTTGCTGCAACATTGATATCCCCGAAAACTGCGCAAAAATCGTCATATCCGGACAATATGCGCAGATGCACTATGCTCCGATTCGGCGCGGTTTTACAAATGCATAGCGTTTTGGCGGATGTCCGGCCCTGGTGGTGGGAAGGGGGCCATGGCGCCGTCCGGTTGTCCGCGGACAACTCCCGTGCGGCGATGCTGGCATATCCTCAATTAGAGCATAGATTTAATAGACTATTGACAGTCGATTTGATTGTGTCAGGATTGTGTTCAGTTGGCGATTGGATGCACGGAGCTTCCTGATGTTCTATCTCGGCGGAATGACCCTTGGCTATCTCGAGCCGCCCCCGCCTTTGCCGAAGGTACTGAAGGCAAAGCGACAGCCGGAAGTGGATGTCGTTTCCACGACGCTCGATACGGGGACGTGCGAAGAGTCCGATCGTAACCAGGAATGGGCGCGTGCTTTCCTGACCCCTTGGCACCTCCTTTACTGAGGAGCGTCGGCGTGGCGCCAGACTGCGCCGGTCAAGCCGTTGACAGCTGTCAACGAGCAAGCCGATTTCCGCGGTCGTGGAAAAGCGCAAATCGGAGAGAGAAGGGCTGTTTCGTGGCCGCGAATTGATTAAGTTCGCTGTCATGGACACCAAGCAAGATCGATCCGTTTCAAGTGCTCAGCCTCGCGACGCGGCCGACAATCAGGGGCAGATGTTGTCGCTGCATCAGCGCATCCTCGGTGACGTCGAAGGGCGCATCCTTTCCGGAGAGTGGCCGCCCGGACACCGCATCCCGTTCGAGCACGAACTGACCGAGCAATACGACTGCTCGCGCATGACGGTGAACAAGGCCCTGACGGAACTCGTCAAGCGCGGGCTGATCGAGCGGCGGCGCAAGTCGGGTAGCTACGTTACATTCCCGCAGGTCCAGTCCGCCGTCATGGAGATCCACGACGTCAAACTAGAAGTCCAGTCGCTGGGGCTCGATTACAGCTTCCGCGTCGATGAGCGAAAAGTGCGCAAGGTCGAGGGTCGGGATCGTGAACGCCTGGATCTCCCGAGTTCAGGCAAGCTGCTGGACGTAACGTGCCGCCATTTCGCCGGCTCGCGTCCCTTTTGCTTCGAGGAGCGGCTGATCAGCCTTTCTGCGGTTCCGGAAGCGGAAGAGGAAGCGTTCGAGACTGCAGCGCCCGGTTCGTGGCTGCTCGGCAAGGTGCCGTGGAGCACGGCCGAACACCGCATTCGCGCTGTGGCGGCCAGCAAATCGGCAGCGCAGGCGCTCGACATCGCCACAGGCACGGCCTGCCTCGTCATCGAGCGGCGCACTTGGAGCGGACGGGCGCCGGTCACGCATGTGCGGCTCACCTATCCCGGCGACCGCCACGAGCTCGTTGCTCAATTCGCGCCGAGCCCGATCGGCTAACCGGCCTCACCGGTTGTCCGCGGACAACTCGTGAGGCCGCGTAGCAATCGGCACTAGCGACGGCTATCCCGCGGCGACGCGCAGCCTCGGTGATGGTTCGTTGCCGGAAAACGCGAAGACCTCGATCGGTTCGCCGATCCCCCTGACGGGATAGGCGCCGAGATGCTCCATGCTCGAGGCGCAGCCGGCGAGCTCGACGAAGGCGCGCGACAGCAGCACCGGGCGCTTTGTTTCCTTGGTCAGGCTCTCGAGCCTCGACGCGATGTTGACGGCGGGTCCGATGACCGTGAAGTCGAGCCGGCGGCGCGAGCCGATGTTGCCGTACATCACGTCGCCGACATGCACGCCGATCCCGTAGCCGAACGGCTCGCGGCCCTTCGCGAGGTTGTCCTGGTTGAGCAGGACGATTGCCGCTTCCGCCTCCCGGATGGCCTGGAGCAGGTTCTCGGCGGCGTCGGGGTTGCTCAACGGAAAGATCGCCAGCAGCCCGTCACCCATGAATTTGAGGATCTCGCCGCCATGGCGCTCGATCGGTTCCGACATGGCGTCGAAATAGGCGTTGAGCAGTTCGATCACGTCGTCGCGGGGCCAGAGATCGGAAAGCTTGGTGAAATTGCGCAGGTCGCAGATGAGGATGGCGGCGCCGACGGTGACCCCGCTACCCCGTGTCGTGGCTCCGGCGAGGATCTGTTCGCTCGCGTGCGGGCCAACATAAGTTTCGAGCAGCGTTCGGACAAAGCGGTTCTTCAGCCGGATTTCACTGACCAGCGCCAGCGCCGGCACCATTTTCGCGAGGAAGGCCAGATGCTCATCTTCGAAGCCGCCCTTCCGGTCGGTGGCAAAGGTGACGATGTGGCGTTTCCCGAGCGTGTGCTCGAGTGGCCAGGCGATGTATTCGGTCAGGCCTTCGGCTCTGAGGTCAACATAAAGCGAGCTTTGCTCTTGATCTTCCGTCAGGTCCTCAAGGTTGGTGCGAACCTCGGTGCCCCCGTTGTTGATCACGTAGAGCGGGCTGTTGAGGTAGAGAGCGGTGTTCTGGGTGCCATAGTCGTAGAGATCGATTTCACCCTCGGCCAGTCCCTTGCGCCAGAGGATGCGGGCGCCCAGCCATTGCGGATGGTTGATGCGGAAGTGCAAGGTGGCGCGCGCAACGGGAACACCGGCTGCCTGCAGCCGTTCGCCCAACTCGACGAGGATGTTGTCGATGAAGCGCTCGTTGCGCGTTTCGATGATCAGCCAGTCGAGCACGCCTTGGCGTCGAGCCGGCCAGCTGCCATCCTCGGGTGAAGGCGAGGGGGCCTCAGATGGGGTCTGCATTGCTGTTCTCCATGACGCTCAAACGGGTGACGCCGCGTAAGCCGAACGATTTATCGCAGCAAATGTGGAGCATCGGCACCGACTTGATAAGGGGCAACCGGAAAAGCTTTTGAGAAATCTGGGGCGGCATGCCGCCCGCTTCTGTCAGGCGATCGGGCGTGTCGGCGCGGCCGCAGACCGATTTCCATCGATCAGCGGCAATTGCAGGCGCACCCGCGTGCCACGCCATGTGCCAGCGAGAATGTCGATGCGCCCGCCGTGGAGCCGGGCGATCTCCCGCGCGAGATTGAGCCCGAGGCCGGCGCCGGTGGAGCGCGGGCGCAAGCGATAGAAAGGTTCGAAGACGCGATCGCGCTCCTCCGTGGGAATTCCGGGGCCCTCGTCGTGGATTTCGAGCCCGCCTGCGGCATCGACCAGCACGGTGATTGTGCCGGCACCGCCGCCATGTTCGATAGCGTTGCGCAGGAGATTGGCCACAGCCTGCTCGATCTGCCGCGGGCGCGCGCGGACCAGGGCGGCCGGCGCTTCGCCTTCGAATGCCAGCTCGTAGCCGGCTTCAAACGCAAGCGGTGCGAAGTCTGCAGCCATAACCCTCCCGAGAGAAACGAGGTCGACCACCTCGAGCGGGCCGCCGGCATGTTCGAGGACTTGTCGGTCGAGAAGCTGCTGGGCGAGATGCGACAGGCGCTCGATATCGAGCCTCAGGCGGGTGGTTTCGGGGTCTTCCTGCAGAAGCTCGGCGCGGGTTCGCAGGATCGCGATCGGGGTGCGCAATTCATGGGCGGCATCGGTCAGGAAGCGGTTGCGCTGGTCGTATCCCTCTCCAAGCCGTGCCAAGGCCCGGTTGAATGCGCGCACCAGAGGGGCGATTTCGGTCGGCACTTCCTCGGTTTCGAGCTGCACAGCGCGGTTGTCGATGTCGATGCGCCCCGCCTGGTCGGCGGTCGAAACGAGACTTGCAAGCGATCGGCGCACGACGGCCGGCGTCGTCAGCAGGGTGGAGACACCCATGACCAGGATGATCGGCAAAAGGAAGCAAAGGACGACGAGGACAAGTGTCGGCATGACCTTCATCCAGGCCGTCTTGCCGTCGAGGTCGCGCGCCATGTCGACATTGATGCTGATCTGCACGTCCAACGGTTCGTTGTCGCGGCGGGAAGAAACGGTCGCGGTGAGGATCTGGACCCGGCCGGCTTCGGTCTCCACATTGTGCAGGACCGCGTCCGGCAGCGTGCCGCCCTCTTCGAAAAGCAATTTCGCTCCCTCCACCCGTTGCAGCAGGTCGTCACCGGCTCCCTCATAGGGGGCAGGGACGTTCCCGTAGCGCACGACCTGGCCGGCGGCGTCGCGGACGATGTACCAGAGATTGGGATAGGACTGGCGAAGCTCCCGCAGGTCCTCCGTCTCGTGCACGGTCAGCAGGCCGTTCGCGTCGCGCCCGACGGCGCGGTCGAGCACATCCACAGCGGCTTCGTTGTCGACGAGGAGGCGCGGCTGGGCGATGAACACACCCAGGAAGAGCAGCCCGATGAAGACGACCAACGTGGCCGCCTGCAGGAGGATCAGTCGACGGACGAGGACCCATTGCAGCGAGCGCGGGCGAACCTTGATCATGTCGTCGCGCGCAGGAGATAGCCGAGGTTGCGGATCGCCCGGATTTCGACGCCGGCGCCGACATCGTCGAGTTTGCGGCGCAGGCGCGAAAGATGGGAGTCGAGCGCGTTGGATTCGATCTCGTCTTCCATGGCGTAGACCGATTCCTCAAGCGTCGCCCTGAGCACGGTTCGGCCGGGCCGCCGCATCAGCGCTTCGAGCGCAAGCCGTTCCCGGCGCAGGAGGTCGAGCGGCTTGTCGTCCACGGCAGCCTCCCGGTGGCGGAAGTCATAGATGAGCCGTCCGACCTTGGTTTGCTCCGATTTGAGCGTGACCGGCCGGCGGGCAAGCGCGCGCAGCCGCGCCATCAGTTCCTCGACGGCAAAAGGCTTGGAAAGGTAATCGTCGGCCCCGGCATCGAGACCGCTGACCCGGTCGTTGATCGATCCGAGCGCGGTTAGCATCAGGATCGGCGCCTCGACGCCGAGGCTTCTGAGCTTCGGAATGAGGTCCAGCCCCTCGCCATCGGGCACCCGCCGGTCGAGCACGACCACGTCATAGGGCCAGAGCTCGGCAACGGCCTCGGCGTCGGCGAGCGTCGAGACATGATCGACGATCACCTGGCGTCGCGCGAGCGCCGCCTTGAGGGCCGAGGCCATCTCCGGCTCGTCTTCCAGCAGCAAGATGCGCATGCGAGTTTCCCCCTGTGCCCGCACCTATGCGGGTCGCCGATCCGTCTCGTCACCTGCCTGAGGCGTCATTCGCATTCCAGCTTCGGCTGGCGGAAGTTGGTGATGTACCAGCGGCCCTGCTGCATCCGGGCGTAGAAGCTATAGAAGCACTCCTGCTCCTCAACATAGCCCGGCGTCGAATACTCCTCGTAGCGCATTCCGCGCCGGGTGTCCCTGATTTCGCCGCTCGACGAGCCGGAGACGACATTTGTCGAGATCTTGCGCCATTGATAGGCGCGCTCGTTCCAGCCAAGATCAAGAACATTGGTGGGCGGACCATAGTCGATGATGACGGATTCGACCGGTTGGCCGATATAGGCCTTCATCGTATCGGATGCACAGCTCGCCAGCAGGGTGGCGGTAGCGGCGAAGCAGGTGAGGGTGCGAAACCCCTTAATGAAGAGCATGGCGGATCCCGGTTTTCCTGCAGCGCCGGTCGTCCACGGGACGCGCGAAGCCAGCAGTTGTCGTTGACGTCTCGCATGAGCGGATCGACTGCGATCCGGATCGTTGCGGCGACTGACCGGGAGCTAAAGCGCCAAGATTACAGGGGCATTGCAGGGTCGGCTTGAAGCTGGTGAAAGCTGCGCCGACGAAGCCGGCGGCGGGGCAACGGATGTAGTTTCGACCGATAAAGTGCTGCTTGCTGCTTAGGCAGCGCGGTCTGTGTCAAGGGTTTGCGTGGCCTTGGGATCCGCCGCGTAAACCAGGCCCGGCTTGACGATCCATTCGCCCGTGCGAAGCGCCAGCACGTCAAAGCCGCCGCCTGCCAGGCGCGGTGCCACACCGACGAAACGGTAGACAAGACCATCTCCGTCGCGCACGGCTTCCCGTATAGGGCAACCGCCCAGAGAGCCGATAACGGCGCCCTCGAACGCGACATCCGCCAGCATGAAATATTCCGTCGGCAGGCGTCGGCTGGCTCTGCGGGAGAGTTTGAATCCGTTTGTGAATTTCATAATCTTGCTCGTCTGAGACGCTTTCGGATCCGGCAAGGCCGGTGCCGGCAAGCGTCTGCGTTGTTCTGCTCGCGTCCGGAGCCGGAAGGCATGCCGCCAACGGAAAATCCGGCCGATCGCAGGGAAGGTGAATGCAGCGGCACCGGGTTGCGGCGCGGCACGTCTCAAGCCATTCAAAAGCGGCGCCAGCATGGCAGCTTGCCTGGGGCAAAACGACCTATCGGCTCATTGCCTTCAACTGCTTCTATCGCGCGGATCGGCGTAGGATTTCGCTTGGGAAGGCGGGACGGAAAGATCAGGAAAGCATAAGGGGTGGGCTGTGCACTTGCTTGATTTGGCGGAACGCTAGCAAAGCATTGCGCTATACGCTGGGCGTATCTCACCGCCAAACAACGGGCTAAGCGTCGGCTCGGAGAGCAGGAACCCTTGCACATGCGTTGCGCCGGCGCCTTGAGCGGCCTCGAATTGCGCGTAGGTTTCAACGCCTTCGACCACGATGACGGGGGCGACGCAGGAAGCCAGGCCTACCATGTGCAGGAGGAACCGCTCCGCGTCGGGGCGTCCAAGCCGCAGGAAGAAACCGTCGATCTTCACGATATCGACCGGCAGGGACAAAAGTGCCTCCGGTGTCGAAAAACCCGTTCCGAAGTCATCGACGGCGACCCGATATCCAAGGTCACGCACGCTTCGCACGAAGCGTGCGGCGGTCGGGAGCGCCGAGATCGGCAAGCTTTCGGCGAGTTCGAGCACGAGGCGCGATGCCAGCCACCGATGGGTTGACAGCAGATCCAGGAGCAGCGCCCGGTTGCGCTCGTCACAGATGCTCTCGACCGAGATGTTGCAGCCGAGGTCACCGGAGGGATGATGCGCCAGCCAATCGAAGGCAAGCGTGAGCATGTGCCTGTCAAGCGCCGCGATGCGGCCGGCCGCCTCCAGATAGCGTACGAACTCGCTGGCGGTCATGACCTCGCCGTCCGGTCGGATGATCCTTCCCAGACACTCCGAATAGAGTACGGTGCCGACATCGGCGACGGCATTGACGTGTTGAAGGGAAAACCCGACGCGGCCTTCTTTTGCTGCGTGGTCGAAAATTTCCACAACACGATCAAGCATTTAAACTCCATTGGCTTGGACGCGGGTTCGGTCGCAGCCGCCGACTCACCAGAGATGAGCCGGCGGCCAGCTTCTGGCTATTGGGCAATCTCCGGTTCGGGCTCGACGACGACCACCGTCGGCGGCGGCAGCGTGCCGCGGATTTCGTCGATCTTGCCGACGGCCGGGCCGACGCCAAGGATGCCCTTAGCTTCGTCGACCATACCGTCGGTTACCACGCCATCCTTGGTGAAGCCGGCAAGCGCCTCGCGCAGGGCTTCGTCGCTGAGCGCCGGATCGGTGGGGATGGCGTCGACGCCGTTTTCAGCCTCGAACTGGGCATAGGCAACGGCATAGGCGGAAACCGCTGACATCTTCGGATCGTTCGAATTGAGGTAGGCGTGGTAATTGCGATTGAGCGAACGGAAGCCCGGTGTTGCACCAGGCGCCAGAGGCTCGACGATCACCGGATCTGCGACAACCGGATCAATGACAACTGGCGCCGATTTTGCCGCCTTCTCGATCTTTTTCGACTTGGTTGCCTTCTCGGAAGCCTTGCCGCCAGTGGACTTCTGCTTGTGAGAGGATGTCCCGCCGGATTTTTCGCTTTTGGTTCCCTTGCTCCCTCGGGAACTGTCGGACTTGCCGTGACTGGAGCTCCCACCGTGGCTGCCGCCATTGCCACCACCGTTGCCGCCACCATTGCCGCCGCCATTGCCGCCGCCGCCGTTGCCGCCTTTGGCGTAAGCGGAAACAGTGAGCCCCAAAGTGCCGGCAGCCATTGGCGCAACGGCAAGCGTCAACACCATGATGCTTCGGGTGATCAGATTCGTCACAGGCATGATAATCTCCATACTTCCAGCCAGTTGTTCTTGGTTCCTGCATGGATTGAGCGAACAACCTAAGATGCAGCGACGATATCTGCGCCTCGTATAGCGCGCCATCGGCCCCCGACCATTGCCTTTGCAGCTAGGACCTAGGTCCTATTTCCACGGGTCAAAGGTCCGAAGCGGGCGGGCGAAATGGCGGCGTCATTGACCACGCCGCGAGAGTGGTTAGGTTGGCGGGGCCTTGCTACAATCGCGCGCCGCACAGACCGGCGGCCCGATCCGAGAGACCTGGTGCGCGTCCATCAACTTATCACCCACTGGAATTCTCAATCCCTTGCCAGGCAGTTCTTGCTGATCGGCGGAGCGGTCGCGGCTTGCGCGATGGTTCTGGTCGGCGCCTTTGTTTCCAACCGGATCGAAGATGCGGTCACCCGGAATTCCGCCGCGACGACGGCGCTTTATGTCGACAGCGTGATCGCACCGCTCTTGCCCGACATGCAGACGAACGAGGTGCTTGACGAAACGGTCGCCCGTGCGCTGGACGAGACGCTTGGCCAGGGAGCCCTGGGTGAGCGGCTCCTCTCGTTCCGGCTTTGGCGTGCGGACGGCACGCTCCTTTATGCGAGCGATCAGGCCGCCGTCGGCACCAAGGTCGAACTCAGCGGCGAATTGCAGGCGGCCTTCTCCGGCAGGATGGTCGCGCGGTTTGACCAGGACGGCGATGTTGCGACGGACAAGGGGGCGGGCGTGCCGGCGCTGGCCATCTACAATCCCGTGCTGCAGCCCTGGTCGGGGCAGGTGGTTGCGGTGTCGGAATTTCATGAAGTCGCCAATGACTTTCAGAAAAGCCTCGATCAGGCGCGTGCACACACCTGGCTGGCGGTGGCAGCCTTCACGCTCTCCTTCTTTGTCGTGCTGTCGGCGATCGTGCTTCGCGGCAGCAAGACGATAGAGAGCCAGCGGCATGCGCTCGCCCAGCGCGTCGACGAGCTTTCGGCATCGCTGGCACAGAACGAAACGTTGCGCGGCCGGCTGCAGCGCGCGTCGCAGCGCGCCACCGCGTTGAACGAAAGCTATCTGAGGCGCATCGGCGCGGACCTGCATGATGGCCCCGCCCAGCTCGTCGCCTATGCTTCGCTGAGGCTGGGCAGCGAGACCTTGAAGCGCGAGGCGACGCCGGCCGCCACCCGTGCGCGCGAAATCGGCGCGATCAAGGCGAGCCTCGACGAGGCGATGCAGGAGATCCGCACAATCTGCGGCGGTCTGGTGCTGCCGCAGATCGAGACGGCCGGGCTGGCGGAGATCCTGCAGCGATGCGTGAAGGCCCATCAGCAGCGCACCGGCGCGGCGGTCGAGCTCACTCTGGCCGACCCGCCCGACCGTCTGTCGCAGGCGGCAAAGATCTGCATCTATCGTTTTGTTCAGGAAACTCTCAACAACGGCTATCGGCACGCCGGCGGCGTGAGGCAGCAGGTGTCGCAACGGACGGTCGGCGACCTTGTCACCATCGATGTCGGCGATGGCGGTCCCGGATTTGACCCGGACAAAGTTCCGCCCACAAGTCTTGGTCTTGCCGGCCTGCGCGAACGGATCGAAAGTCTCGGCGGAACGTTTGAGATCATCATCGGGCCAACCGGCACCACCGTTCGCATGACGACCAGCGTCAAGGAGATCTGACTATCATGACGTCAAGGATACGCGTTGCCGTGGTCGACGACCATCCTCTGTTTCGCGAAGGCGTGACCCGGAGCCTGTCGGAGATCGAGGGATTTGAGATCGTCGCCGAGGGCAGTTCGAAGGACGACGCGACCGGGATCGCGCAAAGCCTCGGACCGGACGTGATGCTCATGGATATCTCGATGCCCGGCGGCGGGCTGGAGGCGATACCGGCAATCCTGGAGGTCGCTCCGTCGCAGAAGATCATCATGCTCACGGTTTCCGAGGACGGAGACGACGTGACCACGGCGCTCGATCGCGGTGCCACCGGCTATGTGCTGAAGGGTGTCGGCGCATCGGCGCTCGCCGAGGTCATTCGTACCGTCGCTTCGGGCGAGCGCTACGTGGCGCCGACCCTGTCAGCCAAGCTTTTGTCGACGAAGGCGCCGGCTCAGCCGGGAAAATCCGGTCTGGTCGCAAACCTGACGCCCCGCGAAAAAGAGGTTCTGCGCCTGGTGGCGGCCGGTATGAGCAACAAGCATGTCGCCATCGAGCTGGACCTGCAGGAAAAGACCGTGAAGCATCACATGACGCAGATCATGACGAAGCTGGGGGTCGCCAACCGCACCGAAGCGGCGATGGTTCTGCGCGACGCGCGCGAGCTTTAGCTGCCGGGAACGACGGAAACCGCGGCCGCACCGGCGCAGATCAGCGGCGCATGCTAATGCGCGAGGGTCTCCATGCGCTGCTTGTCAGCTGATGTCGCGCGCCGGTTGATGATCGTCCGTCCGCGGGCGTCCTTCATGATGTAGCGCCCCTTCCGGACCTGCTCGGTTATGCCGCCCTTGTGGCGGATACCGGTTTCGTCATCGTCGGTGGCGTCTTCACTGGCACGGGAGGCCTTGGAGTTTCCGCCGGAACGGTTTTCGTTGGAATTTCCGTTTCCGTTTCCGTTGCCACCGCCATTGCCGTTATTGCCGCCGCCGTTCCCGTTCCCTCCGCCATTACCACCACCGTTGCCGCCGCCACTATTGCCGTTCTTGGCAAGAGCGATCGCTTCGCTGATCGACAGGCCTCCGCGGGTCAGATCGAGCTTATAAGGAAGGGTCGTCACCAACAGGACCGAGGGCCAGAAGAAGGCAGCAAGAAAAATCCGGCACTTGGGCATTTCGGTCCTCTGGCGATGTCGCGGCACCGGGTGGGCACACTCCGGCGGATACCGGCAAGCTCGACTTTGCTCATGGCCGGCATGGCCAGTCAACGCGCGTCTGCGCCGGTTACGCTTTCTCAGACCTTTCCCCGGCGAAAGACCGGACAATCGTCGGAATCCCTTAGGACCAAAGTCGGGTTCCTTGCGACGTCGCTTGGCGGCCGTTACCTGCTGAGCCGCGGATCGGGGCGTGATGCAGGTCGTCAGGCCATGGCGCAATCGAAATTGTCATGCCTGCCGTTGCATCGTTTCATTTGGCCATATTCTCGACACCGAGATCGTTGACGTCTCCGGCAGGCTGGGACCACCCGGCGCTCATCGAGCGCCCGCTCCTGCGTCTCATAGGAGGTCCGGGGGCGGGCGTTTTGCGCCTATTGAAAGATCAACCATTGTCACACGACAAATCGACCGGGCACGTCAAGAAACGCATCGTGCTGCATTTTCCCGGCTTCGAGCCGCTGGATGCCGGCAAGCATCAGGCGCGCTACAAGCGATCGGCGGTCAAGACCGCGAGACTCCAGGATTTCGATGTTCAGGTCGGGCAGGTGCAGAGCGAGGGACCCGGCCGCTATTTCGACGTGGACAGCCAGGGTGCGGACTGGCAGACGGCCAGCCGCGTCTACATCTTCGATCACGACGAGATCGTCAGACGCCTGAACGGCCGCGGCACGCTGCATAGAATGGGCGCGGGCTACCTGAGCGCTGCGCGTGTCGTCTGGGAAGGCGGCGCGTTCGGCTACTTCCGGCATGCCTGGCGGTTCGGCCTGTTCTTTCTCTTTCCGTTCCTGCTGGTGGCAATCGGCGTGGCGGGGAGCGTGTTGATCGGCACCGCGCCCTATTGGCTCGCGCTTGAATCATCGCTTCTCGTCCTAAGCGCGATCGTCGCCTATCTCGCCTTTTTCAAGCTGTTTCTCCCCTGGTCGGAGCGGTGGCACACCCTGCATCTCTTTTCCGACTGGGAGCTGGCGATTGCCGTCGCGCGTCTGGAAAAGCCTTATTTCAAGCAATGGATTGAAGACAATCTGGCATCCGTCAGAGCAGCGCTTAGCGAGCCGGCCGACGAATATGTCATCAGCTCCCACAGCATGGGCTCCAGCATCGCCGCCCAGGTGATTGGCACGCTGGTGGAGCGGGAGCCGGACCTCTTCGCCGGAAAACGTGTCGTCTTCGTCACGCTCGGCGGCGCGATCCTGCAATGTGCTCTGCTGCGCTCGGCCGAAGTGCTGCGCGCGCGCGTGGGTGCCATCGCCAGGGTGAAGGATATCTTCTGGTTCGACGTGCAGTGCCTGACGGATGCGATCAATTTCTACAGGTGCCAGGTGGTGGCGCTTGCCGGACACGACGATGCTCCGCAGCCGCCCATCGTCTTCATCCGGCTCAAGCACATGCTGTCGCCGGAGCGCTATGGCCGGATCAAGCGCGACTTTCTGCGTGTGCATCGCCAATACGTGCTCGATGCCGACGTCCGCGCGCCCTTCGATTTTACGATGATGACCGCGGGACCTCTCCCGGCTGCCTCGTTCACCAACGCGATCTGAAGGCAAACAGTCCTGTCGGGGGCAGGGCTGTTGCTTGCCGCTCACGTACTCAGCACCGAGAGACCGCTCTCCCGGTCGAACAGGTGCAAGCCGTTTGGCTCGATTGTGAAGGATACGGCTTCCCCCGGCCTGGGGCAGCCGCTGGCCTTGACCAGTGCGCCAATTTCCTTGCCGGCAAATAGAAAGGTCATGAGCGCGTCGTTACCATGAAACTCTACCAGGTCGGCGATGCCCTCGACACGATTGAGCCCGCTTTCCGCCGGCGCCAGGTCGGCGGGACGTATGCCCAGCACCAGCGTCTGGCCATGGCGAAGCGTGAACCTGTCGTCCGAGATCGCGAAGCTGCCGCCCGCACTGCGCAACAGCCAGCCGCCTTCGGTCTTTTCGGCCGTCACGTCGATGAAATTCATGTTGGGTGTGCCGATAAAGCCGGCGACGAAGAGCGTGCGCGGGCGTTCGTATATCTCGGCGGGCGTTCCGACCTGCTCGATCGCGCCACCCTTCATCAGGACGATCCGGTCGGCAAGTGTCATCGCCTCCAACTGGTCGTGGGTCACATAGATCGTCGTGGTCTTCAGCTTCTGGTGCAGCCGGGCGATCTCGACCCGCATGTGATTGCGCAGCTTCGCGTCGAGATTGGAGAGCGGCTCGTCAAAGAGGAAGACCCGTGGCGTCTTGATCATCGCGCGAGCGATAGCGACGCGCTGCTGCTGCCCGCCGGACAGCTCGGTCGGCTTGCGGGCGAGATAGGGCTCGAGGCCGAGCGTTCCCGAAACAGCGCGAATCCGCGTATCGATCTCCGCCTTCGGCACCTTCATGCGCTTCAGTCCGAAAGCGATGTTGTCGTAGATCGTCATGTGTGGGTAGAGCGCATAGTTCTGGAAGACCATGGCGACGCCGCGGTCGCGAGGCGGCAGGTCGTTGACCGCCCGCCCGCCGATCGAGACGATGCCGCCGGATATGTCTTCGAGACCGGCAATCATGCGCAGCAGCGTGGACTTGCCGCAGCCGGATGGACCGAGAAACACGATGAATTCATGATCGGCGACATCGAGGTTGAAATCCTTGATGACATCAACGGCGCCGTATTGCTTGCCGACGTTGGAGCAGACGATGTTCGCCATGGCTCAATCCTTCCCACTGTCCATGCGGATCTGTAGTTTGATATCAGTCGGTCGGGCGGATGCGGCCCGCTCGAATGCCCTGATGCTGTCTTCGAAGCGAAAGGTTTCAGTGATCAGCGGCTTCAGATCGACCTTGCCGGACGCGATCAATTGCAGGGCGCGGTCGAAGATGTTGGCGTAACGAAACACCGTTTCGATCCGGACTTCCTTGGAGATTGCGCCCGGAACGTCGAAGTGTACCGGTTCGACCGGCAGGCCCACCAGAACCACGGCACCGCCCGGGCGGACCAGATCGAATATCCCGGAAAAGGCCTTGGCGCTGCCGCTCGCCTCGAAGACGAGATCGGCGCCCCAGCAGCCGGTTTCCGCGGCGATGACATCGGCAAAAGGCCGCTCGGCGATGTTGACCGGGATGATGCCCGGATACTGAGCGGCGATCGCCAGCTTCTGCGCGCTGAAATCGGAGATGAAGACACGGCTGCAGCCACCGGCAAGGGCTGCGAGCGCCACCATGATGCCGATCGGCCCGCAGCCGATCACCGCGGCGACATCGCCCGGTGCAATCCGCGCGCGGGCGGCTGCCTGCATGCCGATCGCGAAGGGTTCGATCATGGCACCCTCGGCAAAGGAGACCTTGTCAGGGAGCTGGTAGGTGAAGGCGGCCGGGTGGATGACGAAAGGAGCGAGCACGCCATGAACCGGCGGCGTTGCCCAGAACCGCACCTTGGGATCGACATTGTAGATGCCGAGTTTGGAAGCGCGGGAGGTCAGTTCTGGAACACCCGGCTCCATGCAGACCCGGTCGCCGACGTCAAGCGTTTCGACATTGCTTCCGACCGCGACGACGGTGCCGGCCGCCTCATGACCGAGCACCATCGGTTCGCGCACCACATAGGGGCCGATGGCGCCGTGGGTGTAGTAGTGCACGTCGCTGCCGCAGACGCCGACCGTGTCGATGGCGATCTTGACGTCATCGGGACCAAGTTCCAGCGGGAGATCGATCTCCCGGATTGCGAGCTTGCCTTTTTGCTCGAGGACCAACGCTTGCATGAGGGATTTCCTTGTTTTTCCAGTCTTGGGATTCATTGGGTCTTGCGCTTGAAGGCGCTGTTGAGCATGCCACTTAGAACCCCGATGAAGAGCAGCGGCGGGATGGAGAGCAGCACAACGGAGGCGTTGAGGATGCCCCAGGGCACGTCGCGACCGAGCTGCGTCAGCTCCGAGGCGACGATCGGCAACGTCTTGGCGTCGGACGTCGTCAGCATCAGCGCAATCAGGAATTCGTTCCAGACGAGCACGAAGGCAAAGGCGACAGCTCCGATCAGCGACCGAAGGGCAATCGGCAGCGCGATATGGAAGAAGATCGCATAAGGACCGTAGCCATCGACGCGGGCAGCCTCCTCGACTTCCTTCGGCACCCGCACAAAGGCCGGGACGCTCAGCCAGATGATGGTCGCGAGCGTCAGCAGCGAATAGGTGACGATCATCGACAGGCGGGTGTCATAGAGGCCGAAATCGAGCCAGATCACCATCAGCGGAATGGCGATCGCGACCGGCGGCAGGAAGCGCAGCGACAGAACGAAGAACTGAATGTCGCGGGACCAGCGGTTGGGATAGCGCGCGATCGCATAGGCGGCGGGCAGGCCGAGAGCGGCACCGATCAGCACCGCAGCGCCCGATATCAGCAGCGAATTGACGAGGCCGGCAAAGACGCTTTCGCGGCCGAGCACATAGGCGAAGTTGTCGAGCGTCGGCTCGAAGAAGAAGAGCGGGGTCGGTGTCACGATGTCGACCCGGTTCTTGAAGGCATTGAGCGCGGTCCAAAACATTGGAAACACGGCAGAGAAGGCGGCGGCGGCAAGGATGAGCCGGCCAATGAAGCGGCCAAGGGCGTGGGCGGTCATCACTGAACCCTCTTCCAGATGAAGGTGAAGGCGATCGAGGTGGCGATCATCATCAGAACCGCCATGCTGGAGGCGTAGGAAATCCGGCCGGACTCGATGAAGCCTTGCGCGAAGGCGTACATGTCGAGCGTTTCGGTCGCGATGCCGGGGCCGCCGCGGGTCATGACGTAGATCAGGTCGAAGGCGCGCAGCGACTCGATCATCTTGACGAAGGCAAGCGAGATCAGCGGCGCCTTCAGCATCGGCAGCGCGATGAAGGCATAGATCTCCCATGTGCGGGCATGGTCGAGCTTTGCTGCCTCGAAGGGCTGCGGTGGCAGCGTTTCCAGGAGCTTCAAGACGATGACGGCGAAGAATAGGCCCCATTGCCAGACATCGACCAATGCGACTGTCGCAAGTGCAGTCGCCGGATTGGACAGGAGATCGAGTGGCTGACCGGTGATTGCCTTGTAGGGATAGGTGGCGATGCCATAGAGCGGATGGAAGGCGAACTTCCAGACGAAGGCGGCCGAAACGCGTGGCAGGATCACCGGTACGAGAAAGAGGAGCGCCAGCAGGTTGCGCGTGCGCGGCGAGACGCATTCGAACAGCAGAATGCCAAGGCCGACGGCGATGGCGAGCGTTATACCGACGGTCACGGCTTCCCAGGTCAGGGAGACGCCGATCGCATTGATGAAGCGGCGGTCCGAGAAAAGGTCGATATAGTTGGCGAAACCGACGAAGCTGCCGTCCGGACGGCTGAGTTCCCGGTTTTGGAACGATATGTAGATCGCATAGGCCGTCGGCACGAGGGCGAGAACGGCAAGGATGCCCATGGCCGGGGTGAGGAACACCGCCGGCAGGCTGTTTTTCTGCTTCATGATCAGTCCTACGGCTGGGCTTTGAGCGCCCCCGATGGTGCGGGCCACCGGCGGCTTTGCCGGCCGATGGCCCCTGGGAGGAACCGGCTTACTGGCTTCGGGCAACCAGGTCTTTGGCGAAGCCGTCGAGTTCGTCGAGGCCTTCCTTGATGTCGGTGCGCGTTCCGGTGATCAGCTCCTCGAGGATGATGCCCCAGCGGTCGCCAAGATCAGGCCATTGCGGGTTCTGCCAGAAGTTGACGGCGGTGACCTTGCCGGTATCGGCGAGCGCCTGGCCCAGATCGGGGCCGTAGAGCTCGGCGAATTTCGGGCTGGTCATGATGCTGGTGCGATTGAGTTCGCTGAACTGTCCGGCTTCGAGCCGCCGGGCCTCGTTTTCCTTCGAGGTCGCCCAAGCTACGAACAGACCGGCGCAGGCCTTGGAGGCCTCATCCTTGTTGGCCTTCATGCCGATCGCGAGACCATGGCCGTAGCCGCCGCCCGTCAACGGTGCCGGAGGCGGCAGGTAGCCGACCTTGCCGGCCACCTTCGAGGACTTCGGATCGATCGCCATGCCGACGAGCGGGGTGGATTCGATCAGCATCGCCACCTGGCCGGAGGTAAAAGCACCAACCGCCTCGTCCCAGCCGCCGGTCTGGCTGCCCGGTGCCGAGTACTTGAAGAGTTCGAGATAGGTCTCGGTCGCCTTGACCGCCTGTTCGCCGTCAAAGACCGGCGTCTTGCCGTCGAACCAGTTGCCGCCAAAGCCCTTGAAGAATGGCATCCAGCGCCAGACATTCGCGCCCGAGCCGCGCTGGCCGCGAAGGGCTGTGCCGTAGATACCCTGGTCGGGCTGATTGAGCTTCTTCACTGCGGCAACATATTCGTCGAGCGTCTTCGGCGGCGTAATGCCGGCCGCCTCAAGCAGGTCCTTGCGGTAGACCATGAGGTCCCCGCCGCCAGTGACCGGCGCAAACCAGACCTTGCCGTCATAGGTCGCGACCTTCTGGCGGCCCGCATCGAAATCGGCGTAGTCGTAGTCGGCAGGATAATAGTCCATCAGCGGCGCGACCCAGCCGGCCGACGCAAATAGCGCCACATTTGCCTCGTCGATGTAATAGACGTTGTACTTGCCGATGGTCGAGGCGTCCGCCTTGGTCTTGGCGCGGCGGTCGTTTTCGTTGAGATAGTCGATCTCGAAGGATGCGCCGCCCGAGAGCTTCTCGAATTCGGACTTGTAGTCTTCGAGCAGCGTCAGGCCGTCGCGCGGCTGGGCGAGCACCTTGACCGTGCCGGAGCATTCGGCAGCGACCGCAACAGTCGTCAGGCCGGTGGAAAGAAGGCATGCGAAGGCGATGCTCGAAACGAGCGTTTTGGCTTTTTTCATTGTGAAAAGACCTCCCCAGGTCTGCGATGCGCGCCGGATACTCCTCAGATCCAGTGCGTTTTCCTCATAGCGAACCGTTTCGCTGGGTTCGATGATAGGCCTTACGCTCTGCCGAGCTAGCGTGCGCGATGCGGCGATTCTGTACTTTCTTGCAGAAAATTGCCAGATGCCAGCCGTTTGCAGCGCAGCAAACGCAAGGATTCATCGCCTGGGTGGGTGAAACGCGCCTAAGAACGGGAAGTACGACGCTGGCCTGTCAGCCGCCTGTAGGCCGAAGGCGTCATCTTGTGCTGGCGCAGGAAGGTGCGGTTGAAATTGGAGATGTTGAGGTAGCCGACCTCGAAGCAGATGTCGGTGATCGGCATGTCGGTTTCGGCAAGCAGCTTACACGCCTGCCAGATGCGCAGCTTGTTGACGTGGTCGGTAAAGGTGTTGCCGGTATTCTTCTTGAAGAAACGGGAAAAGGCCGTTTCGCTCATGCCGGCCTGCCGGGCAAGATCAGCAAGATGAATGTCGGTGGCGATGTTCTCGTAGATGAAGGCCAGAGCGCCGCGCAGCACGTCAAGCGATTGTTGGTCGAGTTCTGGCGCGAATTCCGGCGAGGAGAGCAACGCGTATTCCTCGGTGTTGACCAGCAGATCGAGCAGCTGGATGAACAGCGAGAAGCGCGAGAGCCCTTTCAGGCTGCCCATACGTTCGATCAGATCGGCGCCCTTGGCGCGAGCTTCGCCATGAAACACCAGGCCGCGCTCGGCGCGGGCGAAGAAGGCCCCGAGCTCGGCAAATTCCGGTAGGGCGTCGGTGATCTCGCGCATCCTGTCGGGATGGAACTGGATGACGATGTCGCGCCCTTCGATGATCTCGTCCGGTTCGGTGACCGTCACCCAGTCATGCGGCAGGTTGCTGCCGATCACTGTCAGATAGCCGGGATCGAACTGGCCAATATGATCGCCGACGAAGGCAAGGCCCGAGGCCTTGCGGATGAGATGGATTTCGATCTCCGGATGGAAGTTCCAGACGTTCCGTTCCCAGGGATAGTTGTCGAGACGCCATAGGAACGTCTCGTTGACGCCGGTGACGATGTGCTCGAAGGTCGGCGGGTTGGTCGCGAGCGAAGCGGGCTTTGCCGGCGCACGTTTTGAGCCTCGCGCCGTGCTCATCGCCTGACCCTCCTTCGCGCCGTGTCGATCGGTCGTCTCCTTTGGAGAAGGAGCGGCTGCCTATTGCACCCAAGCCGCCCCGTTTTCCGGACTATGTCAGGCGCGTTCGGCCCAGATCTTGGCGAGCTCGACCAGCGTCTTGACGCTGCGCTCCATGTCCTGGCGGCTGACCCATTCGAGCGGCGAGTGGAAGGCATGGCCGCCGGCAAAGAGGTTGGCCGAGGGCAGACCCATGAAGGACAGACGCGAGCCGTCGGTGCCGCCGCGAATGCTGCCGCGCACCGGCTGCATGCCGGCGCGACGGATCGCCTCGATGGCATTCTCGACGATCTCCGGGTGGCGGTCGAGGATGGCCTTCATGTTGCGATACTGCTCTTTGACCTCGAAGCTGTAGGTGGATCCGGGATAGGCCGTCATCACATCCTTGACGATGCCTTCGAGCATGGCTTCCTTCGTGGCCAGGCCTGCCTCGTCGAAGTCGCGCACGATGAGGCCTAGCTGCGCCTTGTCCATTGAGCCGCTGACACCGGTCGGGTGCACGAAGCCGTCGCGGCCTTCTGTGCCCTCGGGAGACACGTCGCGCGGTAGCCGGCTAATGATGTCGCCGGCGATCTTGATCGCGTTCTCCATCTTGTCCTTGGCAAAGCCCGGATGGATCGCCACGCCATGAATGACGATCTCGACGCCATCGGCGGAGAAGGTCTCGTCCTCGATATGTCCGGCTGTTTCGCCATCGACCGTATAGCAGAATTCGGCACCGAGCTTCTTCAGGTCGACCTTGTCGACGCCACGGCCGATTTCTTCGTCCGTGGTGAAGAGCAGCTTGATCGTGCCGTGCTTGATGTCGGGATTGTCGACGAGCACCTGAGCGGCTGTGACGATCTCCGCAAGCCCGGCCTTGTCGTCGGCGCCGAGCAGCGTCGTGCCGTCGGTCGTGACGATGTCATTGCCGATCTGGTCGTTGAGAACCGGGTGGTCGGCGACGCGGATCACCTGCTGCGGATCGCCCGTGAGCCGGATATCGCCGCCCTGATAGTTGCTGACGATCTGCGGCTTGACGTTCGTGCCGGTGAAATCCGGCGCCGTGTCCATGTGCGAGCACCAGCAGATGACCGGCACCGGCTTGTCCACGTTCGAAGGAATGGTGGCATAGACATAGCCGTTCTCGTCGAGATGGGCGTCGGCAAGGCCGATCGCCAGCAGTTCCTCGACGAGCACGCGACCGAGGTTCTTCTGCTTTTCCGTCGAAGGCTGGGTCTTCGACCTGGCATCGGACTGGGTGTCGATGACGACGTAACGGAGGAAGCGTTCGAGAACGGTATCGGTCATGGGCGGGATCCAGTGCTGGTGAGCGTGCAACCGCTATACTCCCGCGTCACGATTCCTCAAACCGGATTCGGTGGCGAAACGTCGAGGCTGTCGGCCCAGGCCTGTAATGTCCGGCGCTTGATGACGCGGCCCGCGTCGACATCTGAGCGCGCCTCAGTAAGACCCGCCCGACCGTTCCACCGTTCCGGCATCGCCTCTGATGCCTTTGAACTCCGCGGCCAGCTTGGAAGTCGCGCCGACCAGCAGGCTGACGTCATTGCCGACGGCGACGAAGGTGGCGCCGAGTTCGAGGTAGCGGCGGGCGAGCGCCTGGTCGGAGGTCAGAATGCCGGCCGCTTTCCCGTACGACTGGATGCGCACCAACGCCGCTTCTACGGCTTCCTGCACTTCCCGAGCGCCGGGCTTGCCGAGAAAGCCCATGTCAGCGGCAAGGTCGGCCGGGCCGATGAAGACACCGTCGACGCCGTCGGTGTTCGTGATCTCGTCGAGCGCGGCAAGGCCGGCCCGACTTTCGATCTGCACAAGTAGGCAGACCTCGTCGTTGGCGGTCTGCAGATAGTCCGGAATGCGATTGAAGGCAGATGCCCGCGCAAGCGCGGCACCGACTCCGCGCACGCCATGGGGCGGATAACGCACGGCGCGCACCAGGGCGCGGGCCTGCTCGGCGCTTTCGACCATCGGTACCAGCAGCGTCTGCGCGCCGATGTCGAGGATCTGCTTGATTATCCAGGTCTCGCCGATCGGCGGGCGGACGATGGCATGACTTGGCGACGCGGCCAGCGCCTGGAGTTGCGCGGCCAGTAGCGGTACGTCGTTCGGGGCATGCTCGGCGTCGATAAGTAGCCAGTCGAAACCGGCACCGCCGCAGACTTCGGCGGCGTATGGATTGGCAAGCGCCAGCCAGAGGCCGATTTGCGGGCGCTTCTCGGCAAGCGCCTGTTTGAACGGGTTGCGGGGAGCGGGCATGGTCGATCCTATTCGAAGAAGCAGCTGACGGTGCCCGACGGACCGAAGTCGGCGACAATGGTATCGCCGTGGCGGGCCTCGATCGGGCGGATGAAGGAACCGGCAAGCACGATCTGGCCGGCCTCGATGCGTTCGCCGTAAAGCGACAGGCGATTGGCGAGCCAGGCGATGCCACGGGCCGGATGGTTGAGCACGCCGGCGCCAAGCCCGGTTTCTTCCACCTCGGCATTGCGCGAGACGATTGCGCCCATCCAGCGCATGTCGATCGCATCGGGCCGCATTTGCCGCCCGCCGAGAACGATGCCGGCATTGGCGGCATTGTCCGAGATGGTATCGACGATGGTGCGGGCCTTCTTCGTTTCCGGATCGACGCGCAGGATGCGGGTGTCGAGGATTTCGAGCGCAGGGGTGACATAGTCCGTGGCGTTCAACACGTCGAAGACGGTGACGTTGGGGCCGACAAGCGGCGCCTTCATCACGAAGGCGATCTCGGCCTCGATGCGTGGCTGGATGAAGCGGTTGCCGGGAATGCGCGCACCACCCTCGAACAGCATGTCGTCGAAAAGCACGCCGGAATCCGGGATGTCGATGTTCAGCGCATATTGCATCGCCTTGGAGGTGAGACCGATCTTCCAGCCGATCACCCGGCGTCCCGCCGCGATCTTCTGCTTCACCCAGGCGGTCTGCACCGCATAGGCGTCGTCCATGGTCATGTCGGGGTGCTGGAGCGAGAGCAGTCCGGTCTGGACGCGCTCACGTTCGGCGGTGTCGAGGGCGCTAGCTGCGGCCTCGATCTGGGATTTGTCGAGCATCGATCAGGCCTCGTCGGCAATGGGGTTGATGAGGGTGCCGATGCCCTCGGCCTCGACCTCGACGATGTCGCCGGGCTTCAGCCAGATCGGCGGATCGAAACGGGCACCGGCGCCGGTCGGTGTGCCGGTGACGATAACGTCGCCGGGAACCAGCGTCGTGAAGGTCGAGACGTAGCTGATGATTTTGCGGAAGGAGAAGATCATCCGGCTGGTGCGATCCTGTTGGCGCACCTCGCCGTTCACCCGCGTTTCGAGCTTGATATCGGCAAGCTGGGCCTCGTCGGTGAAGGGCACCAGCCAGGGGCCGATCGACCCCGTGCGGTCGAAATTCTTGCCCTGGGTGACATTGAACTTGGCATGGCGAACCCAGTCGCGGATCGTGCCTTCGTTGCAGAGCGACAGTGCCGCGATATGGTCGAGTGCGCTCGACTCGGGAATGCGTCGACCGCCCTTGCCGATGACGATGACGATCTCGCCTTCATAATCGAGCTGTGGGCTTTCCGGCGGGCGGATCAGTGGCTGACCGTGGCCGGTAAAGGAGCGCGGAAAGCGGATGAACAGCGACGGGTTGGCGGGCGCTGCCTGGCCATCCTTGTACTCTTCGTTGCGGTCGGGAAAGTTCACGCCGACGCAGATAATCTTTTCCGGTGCCGGCACCGGGATCTCGTAGCGGATAACATCGAGCGCGTAGTCGGCGGGCAACCCCGCCGCATCATCGGCAAGCCGGCCAAGAGCGCCGGCTTCAATCACTTCGCGCAGGGTCGGGAAGGTCGATCCGTATCGCTTGGAGAGATCGATCAGACCGTGGCCGGAAACAAGGCCATAACCTCGCCCGCCTTCGGCCGAAAAGGTGACGAAACGGGGAGGGGTCATTGGGAAGCCTTCGCTTTTTCGGGATGCCCGTCGAGGGCGGCTGCGACTTCGACGATCACGTCGAAGGCCATCTCTGCATCTTCTTCCGTCATGTCGAACTGGCCGGCCTGGAAGCGGATTGCAACGCGCCCATCGACACGGGTCTGGGTCAGATAGATGCGGCCGTCATCGTTGATCGCGTTGACGAGGGCGATGGTGTGGGCGTCCGGATCCTCTTCGCTCAGATGGCGGAACGAAAACAGCGACAGCATCGGCGGCGTGACGATCTCGAAATCCTTGTGGCTGCCCAGCCGCTCCGCCAATTGTTCCGACCAGCGCACATGGTTGCGGATCATCGTCTGCAACCCGTCGAGTCCGTGGAAGCGCAGCAGGAACCAGAGTTTCAGCGCGCGGAAGCGCCGGCCGAGCGGGATCGTCCATTCGGAATAGTTGATGATGCCGTCGCGGCCATGGGTCTTCAGATATTCCGGCTGGATCGCGAGCGTTTTCACCAGATCGCCGGGACTGCGGATGAAATGCGCCGAGCAGTCGAACTGCGCACCCAGCCACTTGTGCGGATTGAAGACGACGGAATCCGCCGTCTCGACGCCGGTCCAGAGGTCGCGAAACTCTTCGCAGATCATCGCGGCCCCGGCCCAGGCGGCGTCGACATGGACGTAAAGACCGTGCGCATGCGCGACCCGCACGACCTCGGCGATGTCGTCACAGGCGCCCGTGCTGGTGCCGCCGGTGCAGGCAATCACGCCAGCCGGCAACAGGCCTGCCGCCTTGTCCTTGTGGATGGCGGCTTCCAGCGCGCCGGTGTCCATCGCGCGTCGTGGTCCCTTGGCCGGAATGCGCACGAGGTTTTCCTCGCCAATACCTGAAACCCAGATCGCCCGGTCGATCGAGGTGTGGACCTGGTCGGAGGAGTAGATGCGGAGCTGCTGCTGGCCGGAAAGTCCCTTCTTGTTGCCCTGCCAGCCGAGCGCCTTCTCGCGCATGACCAGCACGGCAGAGAGCGTCGCCGAGGAGGCGGAATCCTGGATCACGCCGGAAAAGCCTTCGGGCAGCCCGATCGCCTGGCGCAGCCAGTCGAGCACCTTGGTCTCAAGCTCGGTCGCTGCCGGCGAGGTCTGCCAGAGCATGCATTGCGCCGCCATGGCGGTGACCAGATATTCGGCGACGACAGAGACCGGCGCGGCATTTGCCGGGAAGTAGGCGAAGAAGCGCGGATGCTGCCAATGGGTCATGCCGGGCAGGATGATCTTCTCGAAATCCTCGAAGATCGCCTCCATGTCCTCGCCCGTCTTCGGCGGCTGCGACGGGATATGGGCGGCGATCGCGCCCGGTGCCGTCTGTGCCCGCACCGGCCGGTCGCGCAACGACGCGCGGTAGTCGGCGCCCCATTGCGCTGCCTTCAGCGACCATTCTGCGAAACTTTTCTGATCCATGTGCGTCCTCCCGTCTGCTCTCTGGCTCTACCCGACCCTTATCTCCAAACCGTCAAGGCGCGACGATCGGCTGGGCTTTCAGGATCGAGTCGCGGATCTCGGCGCCGGCGAAGGCACTGCCTTCCTCGAACCAGGATTTTGGCGCCGGCGCGCCCCAGAGCGTCTGGCGCTGAGGGTCCTTCAGATCCCACTTGATTGGCTCGAGATCCGGGTCGACGGTCTGGTAATCCGAGCAATAGATCTCGATGCGGTGGCCATCAGGATCACGGACATAGAGGAAGAAGGCGTTGGAGATGCCGTGGCGGCCGGGGCCGCGCTCGATATTGGCAAGCCAGCCGGAGGTCGACATCAGGTCGAGCAGGTCGATGATGTTGAGCGGCGTCGGCACCCAGAAGGCGGTGTGGTGAAGGCGCGGACCGCGGCCGTTGGTAAAGGCGATGTCGTGCACGCCGCCCTTGCGATGGGTCCAGGCAGCCCAGAGACGCCCCGTCTCCTCGTCGGCGGTGTATTCCGTCACCCGGAAGCCGATCTCGTTGTAGAAGGCGACGGCTTCGTCGACATTGGGCGAGAAGCAGTTGAAGTGGTCGATGCGGAGCGGCTTCACGCCGCGATAAAGGGCGTACTTCTGGTGGATGGGCGGCAGGCGGTCCATCTTCGAGTAGAACTCGAGCGGGATGCCCTGGGGGTCACGGGTGCGGAAAGTGCGCGCCTGATACGGGCGCTCGATCCACTCGACCGGCAGATCCTTGGTCTTAAAGAAATGCGCGGCCTTTTCGAGGTCCTCGTCGCCAAAAACCTTGAAGCCGAGGTCGCGTGCTTCTGCCGATGCCGCCTTCTTGAGGATGATGCAGTGGTGGCCGCGCTCCTCCATAGCCCGCAGATAAATGGTGTCCGCCGTCTCGTCGGTGACCTGCAGGCCGAGCACGTCGACATAGAAGGCGCGGGACTTGGCGAGATCGGTGACGGCGAGCTCCACATGGCTCAGCCGCACGATGTTGAAGGGCGGGTGAAGGTTCGGTTTCGGCAAGGGCATTGATGTCTCCTCCAGATGTGTAGCCAGCGCGCGCTCAGCCGCCGAGCTTGGCGATCGCATGCGCCGAGCTGGCAAAGGCGATGTTCTTGGTTTCCATGTAAAAGTCGAACGACCAGTCGCCGCCGTCGCGGCCAATACCCGAACTCTTGACGCCGCCGAAGGGTGTCGGCAGGTGGCGCACGTTTTCCGAGTTTACCCAGATCATGCCCGCTTCGAGGTGGTCGGTGAAGCGGAAGGCGCGGGTGACGTCGGAGGTCCAGAGGTAACCGGTCAGGCCGTATTGTGTGTCGTTGGCGAGCGACAGTGCCTCCGCCTCGTCCTTGAAGGGGATGGCGGTCAGCACCGGCCCAAAAATTTCTTCCTGGGCGATGCGCATGCCGTTGTTGACGCCGGTAAAGAGCGTCGGGCTGACGTAGCAGCCACCGCCCGGGCCTTGGAATTTCTCGCCACCCGCAGCAACAGTCGCCCCTTCCTCGCGGCCGATGCGGATGTAATCGAGCACCTTCTTCTCATGCACAGGGTGAATGAGCGGGCCGACCACGGTCTCGGGGTCGAGCGGATGACCGACCTTGATGCGCTTGGCTTTCTCGGCAACCTGTGCGGTGAAGCGATCGTAGATGCTGTCTTCGACGAGGAGCCGCGAAGACGAGGTGCAGCGTTCGCCGTTCAGCGAATAGATCATGAAGACGGCGGCGTCGGCGGCGCGTTCGAGATCGGCATCGGCAAAGACGATGACAGGGTTTTTGCCGCCAAGTTCGAAATGCACGCGCTTCAGCGTGTCGGCACCCTGCCGCATGATCATCGAGCCGGTGCGGCTTTCGCCGACGAAGCCGATCGCCTTGATATCCGGATGTTCGGTGAGCGCCCGGCCGGCATCTTCACCGAAGCCGTTGACGAGGTTCCACACACCCTTCGGCAGGCCCGCTTCCTCGGCGATCTCCACCAGCAGCCGCGCCGTCAGCGGTGAGAATTCGGCCGGCTTGTGCACGACCGTGCAGCCGGCGGCGAGCGCCGGGGCGATCTTCCAGGTCGACAGCATGAAAGGTGTGTTCCACGGGGTGATGATGCCGACCGGGCCGATCGGCACGCGCGTCGTCATGTTGATCTGGTTTCCGCCGCGCAGCACCTTGCCGTCGCGCGCCTCCGGCGCCCGGTCGGCAAAGAAGCGGAAGTTTTCCGCGCCGCGCAGCGCCGCCTTGGCCATGAACTTCAGCGACTGTCCGGTATCCATGCACTCGACGAAAGCGATCTCCTCGGCGCGCGCGACGATCGCGTCGGCGATTTTGTGCAGGAGCTTCTTGCGCGTCTCGCCGGGCATCGCGGCCCATTCGGCGAAGGCCGCTTTCGCAGCCTTGGCGGCGCGGTCGATATCGGCTGCCTTGCCACGCGCGATCTTTGCCAGCGGCTTCAAGTCGACAGGCGAGATTGTCTCGAAGGTCTCGCCATCGAGCGAAGGGACTGCCTCGCCGTTGATGTGGTTGAGCACGCCGTCGCTTTTGAAGCGGGCAAGGTAGCGTTCCGCCTTGGCGAGATTTTCGTGGAGCTTGGACATGGTGTTCTCCGATGCTGGCGCAGACCTTCGCCGCGCACTGCCGTGTTTTTGTGGGAGGGCCGCGCTCAGCCTTTGGAGGCGCGCAGCCTGGGGTGAATGGCGTTCTTCTTCCAGCTCAGATCCGGGTCGATCTCACGGATTTCGAGGCTGAGGGCGAAGTGCGGCGTGGCGAAAAGCGCGGAAAGTTCGTCGCTCACGGCCTTGAAGATCGCTTCGCCGGTCGCCTTCTTCTCAGCTTCCGTACGCCCGCGGCCGATGCGGAAGGACATGTCGATGAAGCCGTTCTCGGGCAGAAGATCGGCGATCGCGTAGTCGAGGCTCCGGATCGTGCGCACCCTGACCGCACCGAGCTCGAAAAGGCCGGTGCTGAGGATCGTCCTGTGAACGGTCCGGCAAAGCCGGGCAAAGTCGACCTTGGTGTCGAGATTGCCGGAATATTCGATTGTCAGGTGCGGCATCTTTCCTCCCGATGCGCCATGATTTAATTAACACGTTAATGAAATTGGCGACCGTGTCAAGTAACTCTCTTTCGGCACTTGTGGCTGACAATTGCGGAATGACGGAAAATGTCCGATAGAGCGCTTATGAGCCGTGAGAAAACCAAGACCGATCTCGGTCCCGACGCCCTTTTGCCGCACAATACGCGCCGATCGCTGCCGATCGCGCTGCTGCGAGCGCGCGAAGCGGTCATGGCGCATTTCCGCCCGATGCTCGCCCGTCACGATATCACCGAGCAGCAATGGCGGGTAATCCGCATCCTCGCCGAGGTCGGCCGGGTCGATGCTTCCGAAATGGCCGACAAGGCCTTCATCCTGGCGCCGAGCCTCACGCGCATTATCCGTTCGCTCGAAGAGCGCGGCCTGATCACCAAGCACAAGGACGCCGACGACGGACGCCGCGTGCTTCTGGAGATCGCGCCCGAGGGCATGCGGGTGATCGCCGATGTCAGCCCGGAAAGCCGCGCGATCTACGAGCAGCTTGAAGCTCGCTATGGCCACGAACGTGTCGAAGTTCTGCTCGACATGCTCGACGAGCTGGCCACCCTCAACGACTGAGGGCTTCGACAGCGCCCGGATCATCACAGAGCCAGTTCTTCGGCAAGCGTCAGCGTTTCGTCGGCGTAGCGGCGGACGCGCTCGCGGGCGCCTGGCAATTCCGGTCGTGCGGCAAACCAGCCGATATAGGTGAGGCTGCGAAGCACGAGAAAAAGCGGCAGGTGGGAGAGCGCTTCGTCCGGCAGGGCACGGCGGCTGCGATAGCCTGAGATCAGCGCGGATTGGATCGCCTCGTACGCCGGCTCGCGGCGGTTCTTCAACAGAGCGGTGGCGATGTCGAACAGGCGAAAACCACAGCCGGCATCATCGAAATCGATGAAGGTCACGGCGTTCTCGGCGACCAGAACGTTTTCCCGAACAAGATCCGCATGGATCAGCCCAAAATCCTGAGCCGGCGTCGGCAGCGTTGCCACGTGCCGTCGGAGATCATGCCGCAAGGCCGAAAGCCCGGCCGCCTGCACCGAAGACAGGCCGTCGCAGTCCCAGAACCTTCCCCAAAGCGGTCGCTCGCCAAGCAGCCCGTCCGCGTCCCAGGCTGGACGCCAGAACTCCGCAGGCGGCGCCCAGCGGTCGGCAATGTCGTGCATTCGCGCCATCAATGCGCCGAGTGCGGCAAAGATCGTGCTGAGCCTTTCCGGCGGAAGGGCCAGCGCTTTGCCGCTTTCGCCCAATGGTTCGCCGCCCATCCAGCCGATGACATCGGCGTGCTGCGCGGCAAACACTCCATCTTCCGGCAGAGCGACAAGCAACCGCCCGTCCACTGCCGTGATCGGCTGCGGCACAGCAAGACCGCCATCGCCGAGTGCTGCCATCCATTGCAGTTCCGAGCGGAGCGCATCCTCGCCGTGATAGCCGGCACGGTGCAGCCGCAGTGCCGCCAGGCGGCCATCCGTGAGGCGGACGCGAAACACCGCGTTTTCGCGGTATTTCAGAAGTTCCGGCCGTTGGTCGGCGACGCCCCAGTGCGTAAGCGCCTGGCAGGCGCGCCTGTCGAGCGCGGCCCGAAAGTGCGGAGGCAGGTCGGCGACCATCGTCGGATCACAGACCCGAAAGCACGTCGTCGAGCGTCGACAGCATGAAGTCGGCGTTGTCGCGCGTGAACGGCATCGGCGGCCGGATCTTCGTCGTGCATTGGTGGATGCCGAGCTTGCCCATCAGGATGCCGCGGTCGCGCATGCCGTTGATTACTCGGGTCGCGAGATCGCTGTCCGGCGTTTTGGCTCCGCGGTCGGTGACGAGTTCTGCGCCGAAGAACAGGCCGCTGCCCCTGATGTCGCCGATCACCCCGTGTTTGTCCGCAAGTCGCGTCAGGCCCGCCTTGGCGTAAGAACCCACCGTGACGGCGTTTTCGATGAGCTTCTCGTCTTCGATCACGTCGAGCACCGCCATGGCCGCGGCACAGGATACCGGGTTGCCGCCGAAGGTGTTGAAGTAGCGAAACGCTTTGCGGAAGGCGTTGAGCGTGTCGGCCCCCGCCACCACGCCGCCGATCGGGTGACCGTTGCCCATCGGCTTTCCGAGCGTGACGATATCAGGCACGATGCCCGCCTTCTGGTGTCCCCACATATGGCCGCCGGTGCGGCCGAAGCCTGGCTGGACTTCGTCGGCAATGATGAGGCCACCGGCCTTTCTGACAGCGGCAACGGCGCCATCGAGAAAGCCTGACGGCAAGTCCGGAAAGCCTTCATTGGCGAAAAAGGGATCGATGATCAGCGCCGAGAAACCGTGCGGGCTCTCTTCAAGCGAGGCGATCGCCTCTTCTACCTTGGCGGTGAAGGCGGCGGCAAAGGCGGCACCCGGTTCGCGCCCAAGCGGCCGGTAGCTGTCGGGCGCCGGCACGTGGCGCACATGGCCGCCGAAGCCGCCGACCGGCGGCATGCGGGTCGAAAGCTGCGACACGGCCGTGGTGTTACCGTGATAGGTATGATCGGTGGCGATCACTCCGGTCCTGTCGGTCACGGCCTGGGCCATGCGCAGCGCCACGTCGTTCGCTTCGCTGCCGGTGCAGGTGAGGATCGCCGTATCGAGGCTCTTGTCGAAGGTGGCGGTCAACCGCTCGACATAGTCGAGTATGCCTTCGTGCAGGTAGCGGGTGTGGGTGTTGAGGATCGACGCCTGCCTTGCGATTGCCTCGGTCACCCGCGGGTGGCAATGACCGACATGCGGCACATTGTTGTAGCAGTCGAGATAGCGGCGGCCGTCGGCGTCATAGAGCCAGACGCCTTCGCCACGCACCAGATGCACCGGCTGCTCGTAAAACAGCGACATGTTGCGCCCGAGCAGCCGCTCGCGGCGCGCGATCAGATCCGCGTTGTCGGCCATCGCGTTATCCCCTTGCGGCGGTCAGGCCGGCGTCGAGCGCCGAGAGGATACGGGTGACGTCAGCGGCGGTGATCACCAGTGGCGGCGACAGGATGACGTTGGCGCCGGACGTCCGCACCATCACGCCGGCGTCATAGGTCACGTCCTGGACCCTTTGGACCACATCCTTCGCGGCACCGGTCTTCTTGTCGCGATCCGAAACCAGTTCGAGCGCGCACATCAGACCCTTGCCGCGCACGTCGCCGATCAGTTCGTGCCTCTCCTTGAGTGCTTGAAGACCGGCCATCAGCTCCTCGCCGCGCGCGCAGGCATTCGCCGCCACGTTCTGCTTGCGTGTCTCCTTCAGCGTTGCCAGCGCTGCCGCGGCGCCGACCGGATGGCCGGAATAGGTGTAGCCGTGGCCGATCGATCCGGCGGCCGTCTTGTTGCTTTCGAAAGCTTGCGCCACCTTTTCGGCGATCATCACGGCGCCGAACGGATAGTAGCCGTTGGTGATCGCCTTCGCCGTCGACATGAAATCCGGCTTCACGCCAAAGAGACGCGAGCCGGTCCAGGCGCCGGTGCGACCGAAGGCGGTGATCACCTCGTCGGCAATGAGCAGGATGCCGTGGCGGTCGCAGATCTCGCGCATCAGCGGCATGAAGGTTTCGTGCGGCACGATCACGCCGCCGGCGCCGAGCACCGGTTCCATGATCAGCGCGGCGATCGTGTCAGCGCCCTGGAAGGCGATCTCGTCCTCGAAAAGCCGGGCAATCGCCTTCGCAATGACGGCGCCGTCGGTCGTGTCGAAGGGGTTGCGGTAGGTGTAGGGCGCCGGCAGGTGAAAGACGCCCGGAAGCAGTGGCTCGTAGTTGCGGCGGAAATTGGCGTTGCCGTTGACCGAGGCGCCGCCGAAATGGGTGCCGTGATAGCCCTTCTTCAACGCGACGAACTTGGTGCGCTCCGGCTGGCCGTTGAGCTTGTGATACTGGCGGGCAAGCCTCAGGCAGGTCTCGACGGAATCCGAGCCGCCCGAGGTGAAGAAGGAGCGGGTGAGGCCATCCTCGCGGAACCACTCGGCGAGCTCGTAGGAAAGCTCGATCAGCGGCGAATTGGTGGTGCCGCGAAAGGTCGAATAATAGGGCAGGTCGTCGAGCTGGCGGCGGATCGCTTCCTTCACCGGTTCGCAGGAATAGCCGAGATTGACGTTCCAGAGGCCGCCGACGGCGTCGAGCACCTTCTTGCCGTGGATGTCGACGATCTCGACGCCTTCGCCGGCATTGATGATGCGCGGCGGCGTCGCCTGCATCTCGGCCGGATGCGCCATCGGGTGCCAGAGATGGCGGGCATTGTTCTCGATGAGGAAGTTGGTTTCGCGCATGGTCATGCTCCTGTCAGTTCAAGGCCGAGCATTTGAAGTGCTCTGGCATAGCTTTCCGCGGGGCGGGTGACGTCGAAATGGACGTGAGGCAGGCCGACCGCCCGCGCACCCTCGATGTTCTTCAACTGGTCATCCACGAAGACGCAGGCCTCGCGTGGCAAATTGAGCTGGCTCAGAACCAGTTCGTAGGCGCGGGGGTCCGGTTTCAGGATGTTGGTGTAGGTGGCGTCGACGATCGTCTCGAAGCGATCGATCAACGGGAAACGCTCGCGGAACGCGATCCCATAAAAGAGATCGAGCTCGTTGGAGAGGATCGCAAGCCGGATGCCGGCCCCATGGGCGGTGAGGATCGCGTCGCGTGCCTCCGGTCGGAGCACGAGTTCCGGTTCCGCCCCACGCGCCCGCTGCACGAAGGTCTTCATGTCGCTCCAGTCTTCGCCGAGCAACTGGCCGACCTCGCGGGTGCGCGTCGTCCAATAGTCCCGTTCGCTAATCTCGCGCCGCTGCATAGCGGCCCAGAGCGGGTCGGTTGCGGGATCGAAGGGCCCGCGCCAGGTGATCGTGCCAGGCGCAAGGCCGAGTGCGCGTTCGGTGACATCGTGGGTCTCGAACAGCGTTCGGGTGACGACGCCGCCGAAGTCGAGGATCAATGCCTTTTCGGTCATGGTGTCGGTCATGGCCGGCCCTCGGGCACGATGCCGCGCGCCACCCAGTCGTCGAAGATTGCCAGCGCTGCCATCGAAAACTCAGGCGCGTTGATATGGCTGTCGACCTCGTGCAGCGCGATGCCTGACGGGATGGAACGGCGCATCTCGTCGATGAAGGCGCCGAGCGCATCCGGTTCGTGGAGCGGCTCGTCCGGTTGATCCCACTCCTGAATGCCCTTCAGCGGCAAGATGAAGGCGATCTCCGCCTCGGTGTCGGCAAGTTTGCCGCCGATGACGCGGGCGATCTCGCGCCGCCCTTCGGCCGAGGTGGTCACGGAGCCGAGCAGCCGGTTGTGGGCGTGATAGGGACGGTCGGCGAAAGCGTCCGGAACGGGCTGCCAGGCCGGCAGGTCGACCATGTCGACGGCGCCGGGTGCGATGATCTGCGGGATGCCGGCGCGTCCGGCATTCTCCAGCCGGTCCGGTCCTGAGGTGACGACCGTGCCGTGGTGATGGTTGCTGACCTCCTGGATGCAGAAGTCGAAGACAGCGGTGAAGCCCTTCTCAGCGGCGATCGCCTCGAAGGCGCGCCCGCCCATGCCGGTCGAGTGGAAGACCGCGACGTCATAGCCGCGACGTTCGAGCTCGGGCTTCAGGTATTTCATGTATTTGAGGCAGCTCGACCCGAGCGAGGTCATGCCGATCAGCGGCCGCGATCCGTCCGGCTTTGTACCGAAACGGGCCGCACCGACGACCGCGCCGCAGGCCTGTGAAAGAACGGAACGGCAGATGCCGTTGAGACCGTAGAGACCGCCGGCCCAGAGGATCATCATCAGGTCGGGGGCGATGCGCTCCGGCGGAAGCAAGTGCGAATAGGCAATTGTTGAGACGATGAATTTCGGCACGCCGAGCGGCAGGGCAGCGGCAACATCGAGCGCGAGATCGGTGCCCATGGAACCGCCAAGAATGATGACACCATCGGCCTGGCCAGCCTCGTAGAGCGAGCGGGTGAGGGCGCTAGCACCTTCTGCCATCAGCGCCATGGCGCTGTGTTCGTCGCCGCTGGATGCGATCGCGGCGATGGTGACGCCGGCCGCTTCGGCGATGTCGTGGCGCGAGTATTCCGGCTGGTAGGGCGGGTCGCCGAGAATGCTGACATCCATCATCACAGGCAATCCGCCGGCTTCGCGGATGACGGACGCCATGAACTGGAGTTCGTCGCATTTGGTGTCTCCCGTACCCACGACCAGGATATTGGGGAGACGGTTCATCGCATTCATCAGCCGGCCCTCCTTGCCAGCGGATCGGCAGCAACCTGCTCCAACCCGAAAAGTCTTTCGGAAATGCGCCTGGCCGTTGCCATCGCGGCGCGGCCCATCTGTTCCACCGTCTCCTTGTCGGCCCGTGTCGCGGGGGCGGCGATCGCGATCGCGCCAACCGGCGTGCTGCCGGGCGCTCGGATCGGGGCGGCGACACTGACGACGCCGGTTTCGAGCCCGTGATGGCAGATCGAGTAGCCGCGCCGGAGCGTCTCGCCGAGTGTCTGGCGCAGCGCCGCCGGGTCGGTCAGCGTGTGGTCGGTAAAGGCTTGAAGCGGCGCCGACAGCGCCGCATCGATGTCCTTCTGCGGACAGAAGGCGAGAAAACCGAGGCCGGATGCGGTCGCGTGGAAGGGCAGGATGCTGCCGACATCGACGATGACGCGATGGGCGCGCTGCGAGTCTTCCACATGGACGGTCGAGAGGCGGCCGGCTGCGTATTCGGAGAGGTGAACGGTCTCGCCCGCAAGGCCTGCGAGTTCCCGCGCAAAAGGCGTCGCGACGCTCAGATATGGAAAACGCGCCTCGCGGATGCGGGCAAGCCGCACCGGCGCGCCGCCAAGTCGATAGCGCCGCGTTTCCGTGTCCTGCTCGACGAAGCCGTGTTTTTCCAGTTCCACGAGGAAGCGTCTGGCCGTCGCCTTGTCGAGCCCACAGTGGCGGGCGATGTCGCTCAAACCCGCTTCCTTCTCCAGGCGCGAGATCGCGTCGAGCAAAGTCAGGGCCTTACCGATGGTGCTCATCCATTCCTCCGTTGTCGAGCGCCCCGTCAGTCCTCTCGCCTGTTCCCTCCTAAGGAGCGGTAGGCCCGCTCTCCCGGTCGTTTTGGGTCGAGATACTTAACATGCGAAATAACTTGACAGGGCCAGATGCAATTTGCAAGTCTATATTTGAAGCTGAGGTTCAAATAATGAACCGAAAGACTTGCGCGGCAAAGACAAAAAGCAAGCCCCGCGCCTCAAGTCCGCTTCAGGGAGCAGCCGCCGGAGAGAAGGACCGGAGGCGAAAAGGCGTTCGCGCCAGCAAGGGGAGCCAAGACCATGACCAATTCACCCACGCCCGTGACCGCGGCGAACCAATTGCGCAAGAACGCCCTCGGCGTCGGCGCCGTCACCTTTCTCGTCGTTTCGGCCGCCGCACCGCTGACCGCAGTTGCCGGCGGCGTTCCATTGTCGATGATGCTCGGAAACGGTGCGGGCATTCCCGGCACCTTCCTGATCGTCACACTGATCCTGCTTCTGTTCTCGGTCGGCTATGTCGCGATGGCGCGGCACATCCGAAACGCCGGTGCCTTTTATGCCTATACGGCCCAGGGCCTCGGCGGGCTGATGGGCGGTGCCGCCGCGATGATCGCGATCCTCGCCTATAACGCCATGCAGATCGGGGTCTTCGGCCTCTTCGGCGCGGCGACGGCAGGGCTCTTCGCCGGCCTGGGGATCGATTTCCCCTGGTGGGTCTGGACTTTCGCCGGCATCGCAGCGGTCGGCATTCTTGGCTATCGCCGTGTCGACCTTTCGGCCAAGGTGCTGACCGTCCTCGTCATCCTCGAATATCTGGTCGTGCTCGTCATCGATGTCGCGATCCTCGCCAAGGGTGGTGACGGCGGTTTGGGCACGGTCTCTTTCACCCCCTCGGCCATCCTCTCCGGCTCGCCGTCGATCGGCATTCTCTTCTGCTTCGCCGCCTTCATCGGCTTCGAGGCGACGACGATCTATAGCGAAGAGGCCCGCGATCCGGAGAAGACCGTACCGCGCGCGACCTATATCTCCGTGCTGATCATCGGCATTTTCTACATGTTCACATCCTGGCTGATGGTGAACGCTGCCGGCGCCGACAAACTGGTGCCGGAACTGCAGGGCCTTGCCGATCCGACCACCTTCCTCTTCGGCCTCGCCGAGCGTTATGCCGGTGGCTGGCTGCCGCCGCTGATGAACGTGCTGTTCGTCACCAGCCTTTTTGCCGGCGTGCTGGCGTTCCATAACGGTGTCGCGCGCTATCTCTACGTCGCCGGCCGCGAACGCCTGCTGCCGGCCTCGATCGGCGTCACCCATCCGGTCTATCACAGCCCGCATGTCGGCTCGCTGATCCAGACGGTGATTGCCGTGCTGGTCGTCGCGCTCTTTGCGGCTACGGGCCAGGACCCGGTGCTGGCGCTGTTTTCCTGGCTGACGAATGTCGGCACGCTTGCGGTGATGACGCTGATGGCCTTCACCGCCTTTGCGATCGTCGCCTTCTTCGGCCGCAATCCTGGACTTGAAACGAACCCGCTGGTGACCAAGGTCATTCCCGTCGTCACCGGCCTGATCCTCGTTGCCGTCATCATCGCGATTGCCGCCAATTTCGGCGATCTCGCCGGCGCCACCGGCATGCTCGCCGTGTTCCTGCCGGGGCTCGTCGTGATCTTCGGGGTCATCGGGCTCTTCCTGGCGGCATCGCTGAAATCGGGCAACCCAATCGAGTTCGCCCGCCTGGGCGCCGGCCAGGAGATCTGATCTCTCGGGAGCATCGCTTTTGGGCATGGCGGCTTGCCGCCATGCCTGCAACAAACGGGACAGGACACCATGCAGGACAAGATCGATCAATTGCGCAACCTGCCCGTCGCGGCTCAGAAACTGTTCATCGGCGGCCGTTGGCAGGAGAGCCTCTTGGGCGTGACGCTCGACGTCGTCTCGCCGATCGACGGTCGGCATCTGACGACGATTGCCGATGCGGCAGCCGGTGATGTCGATGCGGCGGTTCGCGCGGCGCGCGCCGCTTTCGAGAAGGGAAGCTGGTCGAAGGCTGCCCCGGTGCAACGCAAAAAGGTCCTGACGTGCATTGCCGAGATCATCGAGGCGCACGCGCTGGAACTGGCCGTTCTCGGCGTGCGCGATAACGGCACCGAAATCTCGATGGCGCTGAAGGCGGAGCCTGGCAGTGCTGCCGGTACATTCCGCTACTATGCCGAGGCGCTCGACAAGGTCTATGGCGAGATCGCGCCGACGGCCGACAACATCCTTGGCCTCATTCATCGCGAGCCGATCGGCGTGGTCGCCGCGATCGTTCCCTGGAATTTTCCGCTGATGATCGGCGCCTGGAAGATCGCGCCGGCGCTTGCGGCCGGCAATTCCGTCGTGCTGAAGCCAGCCGAGGGCGCATCGCTCAGCCTGCTGAGGCTCGCTGAGATCTGCGCCGAGGCCGGTTTGCCCGAAGGCGTGTTGAATGTCGTCACCGGCCGCGGCGCGACGACGGGCGAAGCGATCGGGCTGCATGGCGATATCGATGTCCTCGCCTTCACCGGTTCTGGCGGCGTCGGCCGCCGGCTGCTCGAATATTCCGCCCGCTCGAACCTGAAGCGCGTCTATCTCGAACTCGGCGGCAAGTCGCCGAACGTCGTCTTTGCCGACGCACCGGACCTCGACCAGGCTGCGCGCGTCTCCGCCCATGGCATCTTCCGCAATTCCGGCCAGGTCTGTGTCGCCGGCTCCAGGCTCCTAGTTGAGCGCTCGATCTATGAAGCCTTCGCAGAGAAGGTGGCGGCGATCGCGGCCGGTCTGAAGGTCGGCGACCCGCTGCTTCTTTCGACGGAGGCCGGCGCCATCTCCAGCGAGGCGCAACTTCAGAAGAACCTCGAATTCGTCGGCGAGGCCGAAGGGGAAGGCGCGCGCCTGCGCACTGGCGGCAAACGTATCCTCGAGGAGACCGGCGGCTATTATATGCAGCCGACCGTTTTCGACGTTCAGCCGGAGATGAAGCTGGCAAGGGAAGAGGTCTTCGGACCCGTGCTCGCGGTCATTCCCTTCGACGACGAGACGGACGCGCTCCGGATCGCGAACGCGACCGACTACGGTCTGGCGTCGGCCGTCTGGACCGCAAACCTGTCGCGCGCGCACCGCATGGTACGCGGCATCCGCGCCGGGGTCGTGCACGTCAACACCTATGGCGGCGCCGACAACACGGTGCCGCTCGGCGGCGTCAGACAGTCGGGCAACGGTCAAGACAAGTCGCTGCACGCGCTCGACAAATATACCGACTTGAAGACGGCCTGGATTCAACTCTGACCCGGGACGAGAAACCGTATCGGCGTTGGGCCGGGTAGCCGGCTATTCCACCGTCGCCCGCAAAGCCCGGATGATCTCCTCGGCAAACATCGCGGCGGCGAGGCCATGTCCGCGCCTTTCCCGCTGCACCAGCGAAAGCACGTTCTTTGCAAAAGTCCGGTCGCGGATCTGCAGGTAGGTCAGCACGCCGTTTCGCTGTTCCTCGGTAATGTCGAATTTGCTGAGGAAGGCGATGCCGTCGCCGGCGGCGGCGAGGAACTTCATCGCCTCGATGGAGTTGGTGAGATAGCTCGGCTCGACCGTTAGCCCAGCCTCGGCGAAGGCGTCGGCGACGATGCCGTGGATCTGCATCGACTTGTCCGCGAAGATAAGCGGGTAGGGCTGGCAATAGGCAAGCGGCAGCGTCTCCATGCCGACGAGCGGATGTTCCGGCGCCACCACCGCGCCGAGGCGGGTGTCCATCTTCCACAGTGTCTCGAGCTGCGGCGTGGACGGGAG
Organism: Ensifer sp. ENS09; assembly: GCF_014852425.1. Lineage (NCBI taxonomy): Bacteria > Pseudomonadati > Pseudomonadota > Alphaproteobacteria > Hyphomicrobiales > Rhizobiaceae > Ensifer > Ensifer sp. ENS09. The sequence goes on along the minus strand of NZ_JACVBP010000008.1, from coordinate 34,030 downwards.
ATTGAAGGCAAAGCCGAGATCGGCCTCGCCATCGGCCACCGCCTGGGCGATATCGCGGGCAAACATCACCCGGATCGTGATCTTGAGACGCGGATGGCGTGCGCCGAAGATCGCGGCCACCTTCGGCACGATGCCGCCCGCAAGGCCGTTCATCGTGGCGATGATCACCTCGCCGCTCTGCAGCGCCTTGATATCGCGGATCTCGGCCTCGACCTGGCTGTATTCCTTCATCGTCCGGCGCACATGCGCAACAAGGATTTCGCCGGCGGGCGTCAGCCGCAGGCCCCGCGGCAGCCGCTCGAACAGCGGTTCGCCGATGTCTTCCTCAAGCTGCAGCACATGCTTGTTGATGGCCGAGGCAGCGACGTTCAGCCGCTCGCTCGCCCCGCGGATCGAGCCTGAGCGCGCCACCTCGTCGATGTAGCGCAGTACGCGTGAATGCAGCATGGCCATCCCTCACAATCGTTCTCGAAAAGCGAACGGTATGAGCAGAAAATACTGCTTTTCGGAAGCGGTGCAATGACTTCTTATGGTTGGCGAGGGGCGCGCTGCCGGCACCGCACCCACTGAGAATGGCGGGTTGTCGGCAGGCGCCGACGACTATGAAAGTGGAGGATTATTCGTGAACCAGACTGAAGCCGCGCATTACGAAAAGGTGCGCGCCATCTTCGATATCCTGAACGGCGAGAGGGAAGCGGATCTTCTCCTGAAGAACCTGAACATCCTCGATGTCCATGGCGAGACTGTCTATCAAGGATCCATTCTTGTCTATGACAAGCGCATCGTTGCGCTCAATCCGGACGAGACCGTCTTGAAGGTCAGGCAAGTCTTCGACGGCAAGGGTCTTTATGCGATTCCCGGCCTGATCGACGCGCATATCCATTTCGAATCCCAGCTCGCGCATCCGACGGCACTCGCCGAAGCGATGGTGCCCTGCGGCACGACGACGATCTATGCCGAATGCCTGGATCTCTTGAGCGCTGCAGGCAAGGAAGGCATCGAAGCCGCCGAGAAACTCTTCAAGGATTACGATCAACTGCCCTACCGGCTCTATGCTTTCGCGCCGGGCAAAAAGACGGCGGCGTCGGTAACGGAAGCAGTGCTCAAGATGGAGCCGGTGATCGGCCTCGGGGAATTCGAGCATTTCACCTACAGTTCCGGCAACGATGACGATTTCCGCAAGGCGGCCTGGGTTCGCGCCAAGGGCGGCTTCATGAACGGCCACTGGGGCGTCACCGCGCTCTCCGATATGATCCTCAACTACCTGCCGGCGATCGGCGTCTCCAACAATCACGACGTCTGGAACGAGAAGGATATCGAGAAGAGCATTCGCTACGGCTTCCCGACGCACATCAAGTTCGGGGTCGGCAGCAGCGAGGTGATCAAGGTGCTGTTGCGCGCGATCGTCGACCGCAAATGGCCGACCGACAACTTCATGCTATGCACCGACAACATCTCGATCGAGCGACTGCTGACGATGGGCCACATGGACTGGATCATCTCGCTTTGTGCAGAGATGGGCATCAACCCGATCCACGCGATCAAGATGGCGACCTACAACACCGCGCGATCGTTCCACATGGAAGACAGGATCGGTTCGCTGACGCCCGGCCGCTTTGCCGATATCGTCTTGACCGACAGCCTGTCGAAGATCAATCCGCTCTACGTGTTCAAGGACGGCGAACTGGTCGCAAAGGAACGCAAGCTGCTGAAGAATGCCGAGATCGACTATTCCGGCATGTGCAAGGACGGCGTTACCGGTCTTGCCGATCTCTCGCCGGAGCAGCTCGACATCGTGCCCCTGGAGGTGTCGGAAGACGGCACGCAGGCCAAGGTCTATCTGTTCGACGTCTACGGTCGCGGCCACGCCAAATTCTACCAGGAAATCTGGGTGCCTCTGAAGGACTGCAAGGTCGTTGCCGAGCACGAGGGCAAGAAGCTGAGCCGGCTGTCGGTCGTCCAGCGTTATGCCGACGGCAAGCGCCATGTGGTGAACGGGCTGTTCAAGGGCGTGCATGTCGATCGCGGCGCTGTGGCGACCTTCTGGCCGGCGCCGAAGCCCTATTTCGTCGTCGTCGGTCAGGACAGCGCCGAAATGTGCCATTGCCTCAAGCGGGTCGATACCCATGCCGGCGCCTGCATCGTCACCGAGGAGAAGGTGGAGAAGGCCGTCATGCCGCTCGAGATCTATGGCGTCATGGCGAACATGAGCGTCGAGCAACTGACGGCCAGCGCCGCGGCGATCGACGCAGCGCTCGAAGCGCTCGGCAATCACAACGAAGGCGAACCGGTGGTCAACAAGCTGCTCAGCCTGTTCATCTCGTTGCACCGCTTCCGCTTCATGGCCTAGAGCCGTTCAGGAAAAGCAGACGGACGTTTCGGCGTCCGTCCGCCAGGAAAGTGGCGTGCTGTCGCGACAAAGGGCGGGCATGCCGAGGGATTTAAAAGCGCATCGCTGAGGGGGCGATGGGCAGGCGGGGCAACAAACCCGCATCGTTTCGAGGGAGGAAACAATGGCACACAATGCGGCGGAAGCCGAAATCGTCGATACCGGTAGCCTGAAGCGGCGCTGGATCATGTATGTCGTCGGCATCTACGTGCTGACCTTTGGCGTCAGCCTGGCGATCCGGGCCGGCATCGGCATTTCACCCCAGAGCAGCCTGACGCGGACCATGACGCTGGTCTATCCGCCCTTCAGCCAGGGCACCTACAACTTCATGCTCGAACTGATCATGCTGTTCCTGACCTATCTGGTCTTGCCGAAGGACTTCAAGCTCAAGAACTTTGCGTCGCTGATCCCGGCTTTCGTGCTGGCGGTCTTCCTGGATTTCAACCTGGGCATCACCGAGTTCATCAAGCTCGAAGCCTATCCAGTCCGGGTGGCTTTGCTGGTCTTCGCCGACGCGGCGCTCGCTTTCGGCCTGTTCCTGATGATCCGCGCCAATCTCGTGCTGATGCCGATCGACATGTTCGTCAACACGATCTTCAAGCGCACCGGCTGGAAGTGGGGCAACATCAAGACTGGCTTCGACTGCACGCTGCTGGTGCTCTCCGCCTGTATCGGTCTGCTCTTCCTCGCCGAGGTCAAGTTCATCCGCGAGGGTACGATCCTGAACGCCATTCTCGTCGGTCAGTACATCAAGCTCTACTTCTTCCTGTTCAAGAAGTTCCAGGGCAAGCCTGCTCCGTCGCCGAAGGGCCTGGAGGCGGCCGCGGAATAGCATCCCGCAATAATGCGAGAGAGGGGGCGCCTAACCGGCGCCCCTTCATCCTGTGTCGTGATGGATGCCCATGGGCGAACAGGCCTATCCGAAAGCGAGTTCGAGGTTCTGCCGGTCCCGCGCCACCACTTGGCACTTGGTTTCGAAACCATCCCCGGCAACGACCAGGACGAGTTCGGGCGGTATGCCGGCGGAATTCGAAACCGTAACCGCGGCGCCATCGGCGCCCAGCGACCGGATGGTGCAGTCGATCCGCGAATGCCTGTCATCGAAGAGGATGGTGCCGGCCTTCAGCACGCGCTGCCGCGGGCCGAGCGGATAGCCGGCTTCGAGACTGCTCCATTCGACGCAGCGGTTTCGCCCTCCGGCCTTGGCGAGATACATCGCCGCATCCGCCTGGGCGAGCAGCGTGGCGCCATCCCTGCTCTTGGTCGAAAGGGCGGCGGTGCCGAAGCTCGCGGTTACCGCCAGTTGGCCGAAGTCGCCGTGGATCGTCTGGGCGGCGATCGCTGCCCGCAGCTTTTCCGCCGCGGCCAGCGCTCCACTCGTGTCGACATGCGGCAGGATGATCGCGAATTCCTCGCCGCCGAGCCGGCCAAAGAGGTCGCTTGCCCGCAGATTGGACTGGCAGATGGAGGCGACGGCCTTCAAGACCTCGTCTCCCGCCGCATGCCCGTGGGTGTCGTTCACCCGCTTGAAGTGGTCGACATCGAGGACGATGCAGGACAGATCATGCTGGTGCCGCACGGCAAGCGAGATCAGCTTGTCGGCTTCCTCGCGAAAGGCGCGCCGCGTCAACGTCCCGGTCAGCCCGTCCGTCGCGGCCGAGCGGAGCAAATCGATCCGGTCCATCGCCACGCCCGCCAGTTCCGTCAGGATCGCAAGATTCGTCGCAGTGAACTGTCGTGGCGCGCGGTCGATCGCACACACGGTCCCCACCGTATGTCCGTCCCGCGTCTTCAGCGGAACGCCTGCGTAGAACCGGATATGTTCGGGGCCGGCCACGGCCGGGTGCTGCGAAAAGCGTGCATCCTTCGTCGCGTCGTGGACGACGAGAGGCTCCTCGGACGCGACGACATATCGGCAGAAGGTGTCTTTGCGCGGGACCTCGTCGGCCGAAAGGCCGGAGCAGGCCTTGTACCATTGGCGATGCGCATCGACCAAGGAGACGATGCCGATATCGATGTCGAAGACCTGTTTGATCAGCCGTACGACGCGTTCAAGGCCCCCATCCCTGGGCGTGTCGAGGATATCGAGATGTCCAAGGGCGGCCAAGCGATCGAATTCCCTGCCTTTCGCGTCCATCGTCGGACGTCCGGCTGGCCCAGCAATCACCATTCCGTTTTCCTTTCTCATTCCGCGCCTGGCAATAGACGCGTTTCAGGGAGAAAACAAAAGGCGCTGAAGAGCAAGTGGATGTGGATTGCGTCGGCTCTATGGCGAAAGATGCGGTGTTGGCACCCGAATCGCGGTGCCGCGTTCGCGCCTAGCCGCCGAAACTTCCGAGCTGGGTCGGCACGTGTACGTAGTTGCGGTCGAAGTAGAGCAGCGCATTGCCATCGCTGCGCGAACGGATGCCGACGACCCGGCCGATCAGGATATGGTGGGTGCCGAGGAGCCGCGCCTCGGCCAGTTCGCAGTCTAGCGAAACGATCGCATCCTTCACCGCGAAGCTTCCGGAGCTCATCTCCACCCAGTCGGCCGCTGCATAACGGGCCGCCATGTCCTGCGTCGCGCCGGCGAAATGGCCGGCGAGGTCCCGGTGGTCGTGGCTGAGTACATTGACGCAGAAGCGCCGGTTCTCGATGAACAGGCCGCACTGGGTGGAGTTGCGGTTCATGCAGACGAGCAGCGTCGGCGGCTCGTCGGTCACCGAGCACATGGCGGTGGCGGTGAACCCGCCGCGTCCGGCGGGTCCGTTTGTGGTGATGACGTTGACCGGCGCGCAGACCCGCGCCATGGCGTTGCGAAACTCCGTCTTTGAAACAAGCGGCTCCATGGCGGACCTCATTCGGCGGCGTTGCTGAGAACTTGGCCGTCGCTCAGCGGCGGCAGCCAGGTGTTGCCGGTCCAGCCGTTCTCGTCATAGTCGGCCATGCACTGGTCGACGAGCGCTTCCATCTCCTTCAGCCGCCCGCCACGCTCGGCGCCTTTCAGCACCTGCAGCCGCACTTCTTCCGGCGCGCCGGCATAGTTCAACTCATAAAGCGCGTGGCGGCCGCCAAACTCGGTGCCGGTCGCATCCCACAGCAGCTTCATGATCTTGATGCGCTCGATATGGCCCATGTCGTTGGAGCCGCGCACATATTGCGCCAGGTAACGATCGATTTCCGAATTGCCGAAGTCGCGCGCCGACGACGGCAGGTAGATCAGGCCCGACGCGATTACCCTGCGGATCGTCTCGACGACGCGCGGATAGGCCTCCGACATGAAGGTGCGATAGGAAAGGGCGGCCTCCAGATTGGGAAGCACGGCGCCGTCGGCCCAGGGGATGGGGTTGTGCGCCATCGCGTTGGAGAAGCTCCAGAACATGTGACGGAGCGCTATGACCTCGCCAAGTGCTGCCTGGTTGCCACGGAACGCATCGCCGCCGGTCGCTTTCAAAGCCTTGGCGAGCAGGCCGGCGAGGAAATCGAGCTTCACCGCAAAGCGAGTGCAGCCCTGGAAGCAATAGCCGTGCATGAAGCCGGAGGCGGGGTGGAAGGAGAGGATCTTGGCGGCGTCTCTGAGGACCAGTACGTCCTCCCAGGGCACGAAGACATTGTCGAGCACCAGGATCGCGTCGTTCTCGTCGAAGCGCGACGACAGCGGATAATCGAAGGGATGGCCGACTGTGTTGGCCGTCTGCTCGTAGGAGACCCGGCAGAACATCTTGATGCCCGGCGCGTTCATCGGCACGATGAACATGACGGAAAGCGAAGGATCCTCTGTCACCGTCGCCGAGCTTTGTGCCAGGAAATTATAGTGCGTGAGCGCCGAAGACGTCGCGACCACCTTGGCGCCGGAGACGTAGATGCCGGCATCGGTTTCCTTGGTGATGTGAACGAACACGTCCTTGACCGCATCCGCCGGCTTGTGGCGATCGATCGGCGGATTGACGATCGCGTGGTTCATGAAGAGCGCGGCTTCCTGGGCGCGTTTATGCCAGGCAAGTGCATTGTCCTTGAAGGGACCGTACCAGTTGGCATTGGCGCCGAGCGTGTTCATCAACGCCGCCTTGTAATCGGCGGTGCGGCCCATCCAGCCATAGGACATGCGCGCCCATTCGGCGATCGCGCCCTGCTGTGCGGCCAGGTCCGTGGACGAGCGGGCGACGCGGAAATATTTGTGGGTGTAGCCACCGGAACCGGTGTCGGTCGGTGACGTCAGAATGTCTTTCTTCGCCGGATCGTGCAGCGCGTCATAGAGGCGTGCAAGCGACCGGGCGGAATTGCGCATGGCCGGATGGCTGGTGACGTCGTGCACGCGCTCGCCGTTGATGTAGACCTCGCGGCCGTCGCGCAGGCTCTCCAGATATTCGGCGCCGGTAAAGGGCCGCGTCCGGTCGGCGCGGAAATCCTCTGCTCTCATGTTCTCCTCCCTTGAGTTTCGTCAAGGCTAGGCGTTGAAATCGTCAGCCGCCATGGACAGAATGGCAAAATGACTTGGACTTTTTCGGGTGGGGCATGAGCAGCAGCATTCCAAGTTTCTTCGTCTACGGCGAGCCGGAGCAACAGCTCGAGCCCGGGTTCTTCCACGTCGAGACGGTGATGGCCCGGCGCGGCCTGCATCAAGGACAGGTGAAGGCGCACAAGCACGACCAGATGGGGCAGATCACCTACTGGCTGAGCGGCGGGGGAACCTACTTCATCGATGACAAGCCATTGGACTTTTCCGCGCCCGCGGTCAGCTTCGTGCCGAGCGGCATCGTGCACGGCTTTTCGGTCGACCCGGAGACGAGCGATGCGGTCGTCGTTTCGGTCGCCGACGGCGCGCTGCTCTCGATCCGCGAGAACTCGACGCTGGCGCTCGATAGGCCGACGATGATCCGTGGCGACGGTGAAGACCGGCATTGGCGCCGCCTAGCCGAACTGCTCGATATCGTCGCCGACGAATATGCCGGGGGTGCTCCCGGCACCCAGCGGATGCTGGCGTCTCTGGTTGCTGCGGTGCTGACCCAGATCGCCCGGCTGGCGGCGGCCACGCCGGACACCGCCCAGCCGACGCAGGCGATGTTGGCAACGGAATTGCGCCGGCTCATCGACGTGCGGTTCCGCGAGAACTGGAGCGTCGGGCATTACACCGATGCGCTCGCCACCACCCCGCACCTGCTTGCCAAGGCGAGCAGGAACGCCTTCGGCATGCAAGTCAAGGAGCTGATCAACGAGCGTCGATTGCTCGAGGCCAAGCGTTTGCTGCTCTTTACCGTCCGGCCGCTCGAAGACATTGCCTATGAGATCGGCTTTGCCGATGCCGCCTATTTCTCGCGCTTCTTCCGCCTGCGTGTCGGCGAGGCGCCGAGCGACTGGCGCCGGGCGCGCGTGGGCTCAATAGGAGCCGGCTAAGTCACCGGCCCCGAGAGGTATCGGCAAGGCTGCCGGTTATCGGCCATAAGCCCGCATCAGCTCCATCAGCGGTTTGTGCCGGATGGCCTGAATCTTGAAGCGATCATGGGCCGTGCCGCCGGAATCCTCAGCTGCGATCATCGCATTCACCACCGCCTCCTCGACGCTGTCGACGGTCGCGAGGTAGACAGGATCGAGCAATTCGTCGTTGACGATTTCGAGCGACAGGCGAGGCGGCGCCTTGTGCGCCATAGGCTGGGTGTTGGCGGTCGAGAAGGCGAGAAAGATGTCGCCGGAATTGTTGCCGCCGGGTGTGCCGTTGCGGCCGATGCCGATCGCCGCGCGGCGCGCCAGACGCTTCAACTGATGCGGCGCCATCGGCAGGTCGGTGGCGATGACGACGATGATCGAGCCGCGCTCCTGCATCTGGCTTTGCGGCGTGCCGTCGCGCATGTGCTCGCCGACCGGAACGCCGCGGATCGTCAGCCAGTCGCGCTGGCCGTGATTGGCCTGGACCAGCGTGCCGATCGTGTAGTCGCGTCCGCCGAACGCGACGACGCGGGACGCGGTGCCGGTGCCGCCCTTGAAGCCATAGGCGATCATGCCTGTGCCGCCGCCGCAATTGCCTTCCTGGACGGGCCCGGACGTGGCGGCGTCGAGTGCGGCGTGCACGTCCGTTTCGGTGATCGGCTGGCCGTTGATGTCGTTCAAAACGCCGTCATAGGTCTCGGCGACGACAGGCATCAGCCAGAGGAAATCATCGGTGTCGTAGGTCGTGCTGTAGCGTTCCAGCATCCACTTTATGGTGGCGTGATGCGTCATGCCGACCGCGTGGGTGTTGGTGATCATCACGGGTCCGAGGAAGAAACCGCCGTCCTCGATCCAGTGGGTGCCGGTCATCTCGCCATTGCCGTTGAAGCGGTGCACGCCGGCATAAACCGGGACCGGCGTTTCCGATCCGGCATGCGGCAGGATGGCGGTGACGCCGGTGCGCACCGGACGCTTTCGGCCGGGCCGCGGGATCTGTTCCTCGATGGTGCGGAAGCCGACGGCAATGCCTTCGACATCGGTGATGGCGTTGAAGCGGCCGGTGCGGCCGGCAAAGGGCAGGCCGATATCGCGGGCGCGGGCGCTGGAGGGCGTAGAGGTTTTGTCGTTCATGATCATTTCTGCCGGGAGCGAAGGTAAAGGCCGAGCGAGGCGACGACGAAGGAGAAGGTCAGCATCATCACGGCGATGGCGTTGATCTCCGGTTTGATGCCGCGCCGAAGCATGGAGAAGATGAACATCGGCAGCGTCGTGACGTCGACGCCGGCGATGAAATAGGTGATGACGAGATCGTCCATCGAGATGATGAAGGCGAGCAGCGCGCCGCCGACGATCGCCGGAAAGAGCTGTGGCAGCACCACCCGGCGAAAGGTCATCCATTCGTTGGCGCCGAGGTCGGCCGACGCGTGTTCCAGCGTCCGGTCCATGCCGGCAAGGCGCGCCGAGACGACGATGAAAACGTAGGAGATCAGGAAGGTGCACTGGCCGATGATGATCGTTGTCAGGCCGAGCTTGATGCCGGAATTGACAAAGAAGATCAGGAGCGCGATGCCGAGCACGATATCCGGCATCAGCATCGGCATGAACATCACCACCCGGTAGAAGCGCTGGCCGACGAATTCGAAGCGATAGAGGGCAATCGCGATCGCCGTGCCGAAGACGGTCGCAATGGCTGTGGTCGAGGCGGCAATGACGAGGCTGTTCCACACCGCCTGAAGCAACTGCCCGGTCGATTCGATATAGAGCGCGCTTTCTGAGACCTTGGTCTTGAAGCCGAGAACCTGGGCGTACCATTCGGTGGTGAAGCCCGTCCAGGTCATCATGTTCACCGGATTGGCATTGAACGAATAGACGGCGATGACCACGAGCGGGATATAGATGAAGGCGAAGAACAGGCCGGTGTAGGCAAGCAGGCCACTGGCAAAAAGGGATTGAGCGATCTTCATGTGCGCCTCACCGTGCCAGTGCCGCGGCGGCAGCGCTGCGCCGTCCGGAGATGACCACGTGGGCGATCATCATGATCAGCATGACGCTCATCACCATCATCGCCAGCGCCGCACCGAAGGGCCAGTTGCGGGCGGCGAGAAACTGCTGCTCGATGAGGTTGCCGAACATCATCACCTTGGCGCCGCCAAGCACCGCCGGCACGACGAAGTTGCCGAGCGCCGGGATGAAGACGATGACGGCGCCACCGGCGATGCCGGGTGCGGTCAGGGGCAGAATGACGCGCCAGAATGTGCGCACCGGACCGGCGCCGAGATCGAGCGAGGCGCGCACCAGCGTCCAGTCGAGCTTTTCGACGCTCGCATAGACCGGCATGAACATGAAGGGAATGAACACATAGGTCATGCCGAGAATGATCGCGCCCTGGGTATAGATCAGGTCGAGCGGCCTTTCGATCAGCCCCGTGGATAGAAGCACCTCGTTGACGAGACCGGTCTGGCGCAGGATCAGCACCCAGACGAAGAGCCGCACGATCAGGCTGGTGAAGAAGGGCAGCGTGATCAGGAACAGGCAGAAATTCTTCCAGCGCTCGGAGAGCCGGGCGATGCAGAAGGCCGCGGGGTAGCAGACGAGAAGGGTCGCAAGCACCGTCAGTGCGGCGATCTCGATCGAGCGCAGGAAGATCGCGATGTAGATCGGATCGAATTCCTCGAACATCGGATCGGCAAAGCCGAGAATGCGGCCGAAATTATGCGGATAGAAGGTCCATTCCACGCCGCCATAAAGGCCGGGCGCGAGGAAACTGGTCACGATCATGATCGCGAGCGGCCCGAGGAAGAAGACGGCGAGAAAGGCCGAGACGGGCCCGAGCAGGAGTGCAAGCTGGAAGCGGCGGCGACTGGCGATCGTCATCTTACGCCGCCCCCGTGTTTGCGCCGATCAGGTGCACGGCCGCCGGGTCGTAGGCAAGCCGCGCCTTGCGGGTCTGCTCGACCGTGCCGACGAGATGGCGGCGGTTGGCCGGGATCTCGGCAACCACCTTGCGGCCCTCGGCGGTGCGGCCGAAAAGCTCGAAGGTGGACCCAACGAAGACGATCTGGTCGAGATCGACGTCGATCGTCGGGAAGGGGGCGTTGTCCTCGGCGAGGAAAAACTGTTCCGGCCGGATCAGCGCCGTCGCCTCTGTCGAGATTTTCCGCTCGCAGGGCCGGTGGCGGATCGCCATGCCGTCAGCCGTCATCAGCCGGTCGCCGTCGAGCCTGCCTTCGAACAGATTGCTGGCGCCGATGAAGGTGGCGACGAAAGTGTTGACCGGATGGTCGTAGATGGCGCGCGGTGTATCGAGCTGCTGGATGCGCCCGCCTGACAGCACCGCGACGCGATCCGACATCGTCAACGCTTCCTGCTGGTCGTGGGTGACGAAAATGAAGGAGATGCCGAGCTCGTTCTGCAACGTCTTGAGCTCGATCTGCATGGCCTGGCGCAGGTTCTTGTCGAGCGCCGACAGCGGTTCGTCGAGCAGAAGCAGCTTCGGCCGGGCGATGATCGCGCGGGCGAGCGCCACGCGCTGTTGCTGCCCGCCGGAGAGCTGGCGCGGCTTGCGTGCTTCCATGCCTTCGAGCCCGACCATCTTCAGGGCGGAGGCGACCTTCTCCCGGCGCTGCGGCTTGGCAATGCCTGCGACTTCCAGCGAATAGGCGACGTTCTCGCCGACCGTCATATGCGGAAACAGCGCGTAGTTCTGGAAGACGGTGTTGACCGGGCGACGGTAGGGCGGCCGGTCCGTCATGTCTTCGCCGTCGATCAGGATGGAGCCGCCGTCGAGTTCGACGAAGCCGCTGATCGCCTGCAGCAGAGTGGTCTTGCCGCAACCGGATGGGCCGAGCAAGGTTAGGAACTCGTTGCGGCGGACATCGAGATCTATACGGTCGAGAGCGGTCACGGTGCCGCCTTCCGGAGTGGTAAAGGCCTTGCTCGCCTCCACCAGCCGGACGATGGAATTCTGCATACTTCTGTTCCCCGAAATGTTATGCAAATAACGCTTGTGCGTTTTAGATATATGGATACCATTTGCCTATCGGAGTCAACGGCCACGAGAAGCCGTGATCCGGAAGCGGCCGGTCAAGGTCGTGTCAGGCCGTCCGGCCAGAAACCATCAGAGGAGAATTTCAATGACGACGACAAACGGGACGACCCGCGGAGGCAGGAGAGCTTTCGCGACCCGTGCACGCACAGTGGCACTTTCCCTGGCGACGCTGACAGCCCTTTTCGGCACGTCGCAGGCGGCCGAGCTCAACATCTACAACTGGGGCGAATACATCAATCCGGCCGTGCTGAAGAAGTTCGAGGAGGAGACTAAGATCAAGGTCAACCTCTCGACCTATTCCTCCAACGAGGAAATGCTGGCGAAGATCCAGGGCGGCGCCACGGGCTATGACATCGTCTTTCCGTCGGTGCACATGCAGGACATCATGGCCAAGCTCGACCTGCTGGAAAAGACCGACATCAACACTTACGAGGGCTTCAAGAACATCGACCCCACGTTCCTTCGTGCCAAGAGCGACCCGAAGGGCGAATATTGCCTGCCCTATGCCTTCGGCACGGTCGGCATCCTCTATAACCGCACACTGCTCGGCAAGGACGTAACCGGCTGGCGCGACCTGATCGAGACGGTGAAGGCCAAAGGCCTGAAGTTCACGCTGCTCGACGACATGCGCGAGGTGCTGTCGGTCGGCCTGATCCTCAACGGCCACAAGGTCAACTCCACCGATCCGGCGGAACTGCAGCAGGCAGCCGATACGATCATCGCCATGAAGCCCGAAGTCGCCGCCTTCACCTATGACACCCGTCCAATGGTGGCGGCCGGCGACGTGGCGGCCGGCCACTTCTTCGTCGGCTCGATGGTCGACGTCTTCGGCAATCCGAAGGATCTCGGCTACGTGATCCCGGAGGAAGGCGCGACGATGTATCAGGAGGATATCTGCGTCCTGAAGACCGCGCCGAACAAGGAGAACGCCGTCAAGTTCATGCAGTTCTACACGCGCCCCGAAGTGGCTGCACTCAACATCGAGCAGCAGACGAACGGCACCGCCAACGTCCCGGCGCGGCAATTGACCCCCGAGCAGATCAAGAATAGCAAGGAAATCAATCCGCCGCCGGAAACCATGCAGAAGCTGCAGATCTTCGAAGATCTCGGCCCCGGCGTGCGCCAGCTCGATCGGGTCTGGACGAAGGTGAAGACGGCGCAATAAAGAGGCGATGCGACGGAGCGGGGTGTGCGGCGAAGCCTTGCCGGCATCCCGCTTTGATCATGCAAGGGGAGGGGACGTGGCACAGCGAATCCTGAAGCTGGTGCGCAGCGACGAGCTCAGACGCTCGAAATCGGACAAGCTCATCGCCAATTACATCGAGCGAAATCTCGCCGACATTCCCTTCGAGACGGCGCGCTCGATCGCGACCCGGCTCGAGGTCTCACCGATGACGGTCGGGCGCTATCTCCGGCGCATGGGCTTCGACGGTCTCGACGAGCTGAAGCTGGAACTTCGGCGCGACGGCTCCAACAATCCGGCCTGGCAGGTGAAGGGATCGGTCGGCCGTCTGCGCGACGACAACCGCGAAGGCAAGCTGCTTGCCGGCCTGATCCAGCAGCAGATCGACAATCTCGGCATGATCTATGAGCTGACGACCGCGCCGGAATGGCAGCAGGCGATCGATGCGTTGATCGCTGCCAGCGAGGTCTATGTCGCGGCGTACCAAAACGTGCGCGGCATCGCGCAGTATTTCGCCAGCCAGCTTTCCTATACCCGGCCGCGGGTACAGTTCGTCGATGGACTCAACGGCACCTATGCCGAACTGCTCGACGGTTCCGTCGAGGGGCGCGTGCTGTTCCTGCACGACGTGCGCCGGTTTGCCGCCAAGGCACGGCCGCTTGCCGAGGAAGCCCGGCGCGCCGGCGTCAAGGTCATCCTCTTCACCGACGAGTTCTGCCCCTGGGCGCCCGAGGTCTCCGACATCTGTCTCGTCGTGCCCGGTTCGCACGGCCCGCTCTGGGATGGGGCGGCAACGACGGTTGCAGTCATGGACCTGCTCTTGAGCAACATCATCGTCGTCCTCGGCGACGAGGTCGGCGAGCGTGTCGCCCAGCTGACCCGATTGCAGAACGTCTTCGGCGACTTCGAGGATTGACGCCGCAGCCTCCGCTCAGGGCGTCGGCGCCTGCGGGATGTAGTCGAGCCCGATATCGATCGAGGCCGGGCGACCGTCGAGGAAGAGTTCGCCGATGCGCGGCGCTGTCCGTGCGATGACCTTGCCGGCCCTGATAACGGCGAGCCGGTTCGGCTTCAGCCTAAGGGCCTCGCTGACATCGGCCGCCTGCAACAGGACGAGGTCGGCCTTACAGCCGACATCCAGCCCATAGCCTTCGAGACCCATGGTCCTTGCCGAGTTCACGGTGATCGCATCGAAGATCTTCCGCTTGTCCTCGATGCCGCCCATCTGCGTCACATGGATGGCCATGTGAGCCACTTCCAGCATGTCGCCCGATCCCATCGAGTACCAGGGATCCATGACGCAGTCGTGCCCGAAGGAGACGTTGAGGCCGGCCGCCATCAACTCCTTCACCCGCGTCATGCCGCGGCGCTTGGGATAGGTGTCGTGGCGTCCCTGCAGCATGATGTTGATCAGCGGATTGGGGATCACGTTGATCTTGGCCTCCGCCATCAGCGGAATGAGTTTGGAGACGTAGTAGTTGTCCATGGAATGCATCGAGGTCAGATGCGAGCCGGCGACGCGGCCTTGAAGACCGAAGCGGACCGTCTCAGCCGCCAGCGTCTCGATGTGGCGCGACATCGGATCGTCGGTCTCGTCGCAATGCATGTCGACCGGCAGGCCGCGGTCGGCGGCGATCCGGCAAAGCGCTTCCACCGAGCGGGCGCCATCCTCCATCGTCCGCTCGAAATGCGGAATGCCGCCGACGATGCCGATGCCCATGTCGAGCGCGCGGTTCAGTGACGCCACTCCTTCAGGCGCGCGAAAATAGCCGTCCTGCGGGAAGGCGACGAGCTGCAGGTCGATATAGGGTGCGACCGTCTCCTTCACCTCCAGTAGTGCCTCGGCCGTCACCAGCCGCGGGTCGGACGTGTCGACGTGGCTGCGGATGGCAAGCAGACCCTGGCTGACGGCGAGGTCGCAGTAGCGCAGCGCCCGCTCGATCAGCGCCTCCTTGGTCAACATCGGGCGCAGCTCACCCCAGAGCGCGATGCCTTCCAGTAGCGTGCCGGAGACGTTCATGCGCGGCAGTCCGAGCGACAGCGTCGCGTCCATGTGGAAATGCGGGTCGCAGAAAGGCGGGCTGAGCAGGCGGCCGGTGGCGTCGATTTCTTCGCGCGCTGTCGCGGCAAGAGCCATGTCGATCGCTGCGATCTTGCCGCCCTTGACGCCGACATCGACGCCAAGCCGTCCGTCCGGAAGATTGGCATTGCGGATGATCAGGTCGAACATGCTGGTTTCTCCGGTGGCGGTAACGGCGCGGGCCTTGAGCGAGGTTAGGAGCCGAAGCTCTTTCGATAAGCCGCCGGCGACGTGCCGAATCGACGAACGAAGGAACGACGGAAGGCGATATCGTCATGGAACCCGATATCGGTCGCAATCTTTTTGAGCGGGATGCTGGTGTCTTCGGCCAGCCTGCGCCCGGCCTCAAGCCGCATGCTCTCAACATAGTCAGCCGGCGTCATGCCCACCTCCTGCTTGAATTGCCTGGAGAAGTTTCGCTCGCTCATGCCGGTGCGCCTGGCGATCGCCCCGACACCGAGATCGGCAGAGAGGTTGTCGGCAATGTAGTCCTGCGCCGCGCGAATAGGGGTCTTCTGCGCAAGCTGGCCGGCAAGGAGCGTGCTGAACTGGGTCTGGCCGCCGGGTCGCTTGAGGAAGACAACAAGTTCACGCGCGACTTTCAAGGCGATGTGCAGGCCGAGATCCTTTTCGACGATGGCAAGTGCGAGGTCGATGCCGGCTGTCACGCCCGCCGAGGTCCAGACATTGCCGTCCTTGGTAAAGATGCGGTTAGGCTCGAGCTTCACCTCCGGAAAGCGCTTGCCGAATTCCGCCGCTTGCGACCAATGCGTCGTCGCCCGCCTGCCGTTCAACAGGCCTGCTTCGCCGAGCACGAAGGCGCCGGAGCATACCGATCCGAAGCGACTGGCACGGGCGGATGCGTCTTTCACCCAAGTCAGAAGCGATATCGGAAGCGGTCGTTCGTGAATGAGCGGGTCCCCGGCAACCAGCAGGGTATCGATGTCGGCAATGCCGTCATCCATCGCACGGTCGGGAAGGAGGGTCAGCCCGGAAGACCCACGCACCGGGGCGGTGGAGGCGCTGACGACCTCTACCGAATAATGGTCGGTGCCACTCTGACGGTTGGCCTCCGCGAACACGTCCGAAGGGCCGATAACGTCGAGGAGCTGGACGCCCTGCATTGCGACGATCGCGACTTTGTGAACGGCCATCAGCGAACCTCGAACAATCTGCCGGTGAGGATGATGCTGATTGTCCGATAGAAGACAACCGCAATCGCGCCAGCCAGAAACAGAAAGAACAGTCCAGCCAGCCCTGTGAGGACGGTGCTCTCGGCAGACGCAGCATACCGGAAGAAGGCGATCGAGAGCGCAGCAAGCGGAAAGCTGATCGCCCACCAGGCGACGCTGAAGGGGACATGGGAGCGGAATACCATCGGCGACAGGACGAGCATAAGAAACAGCGCGAAGTAGAACAGGACCGTGGCGAAGAGATCGACCGAACCCGTGACATTGCTATAGGCGAGGAAGCCGACGGCAAAGGGGGCGACCAGAACCATGAGAGACGGCCGAGCCAGCGCCGGAAGCGGATCTTCATGGCGCAAGCGCGAGAAGATCAGCGCAATGAAGACTGCGGCGATGACGCTGCCGACCGAGAAGGCAAGCATGTTGACCTCATGTGCCCAGGCGAACGGCATGGCGTGGCCGGTAACGGCGATATCCAGAGTGGCGACACCGGGGATGAGCAGCGGCGGCAGCGTTGTATCGCGCGACTGTTGCCGGCCGAGGAAGCCCCTGGCGACGACATAAGCGAGGGCGAAGGTCAGCGCCGACGCAGCCGTCCAGACGACTTCTGACAGCAGCGGGCTATAGCGGTTCAGAAAAGCTGACTGCAGAAGCAAGCCGATTGCGACCGTTGCGAAGAAGTTGCTTTGAACCGGATGGGCGAATTCGGCGGCGACCGAGGCCGGATGGCGGTGCCACTTGAAAGCGTAGCCGAGCGCAAGGCTTAGAAAGATCGACGTCCCGAGCCAGCCGACATATTCGCCGGGAAGGGCCGGCAGACCGATCGTCCTGGTGGCTTCGCGCCAGGCGAGGCTCAGGCCGGTTATGCCCATTACCGAGGCGAACAGGTTGATCGGAAGCTGCGAGATCGACCTGCGGGTCAACGGCGTGCTGTTCGAGAGGTCCATGGATTGAACGGTCATTGGATTATTCCTGTCCGAAAGAGTGCTGACAGGATTAAAACACGCCACGCCGTTGTCTTGAATGATCCAGATAGTACGATTCCGGACTCGCTGCGTATGTTTCCGGCCAAGGACCGATCAGTCGCGCCGTCATATGGATTGCGGACGGCGAAGCCGGTCACACGGCTCCGTAGCTGCGCCAGAGAACGTAAAGGCTGACGGAAAAGATGATCGCACGGAAAATCTTGGTCAACGTATCGCGCTGGGTCGAAAGCTGCGTCGAAACGATCGTGCCGATTACGCCACCCGCGATGCCACCCAGGATGAAGTAGCCGGCGATGCGCCAGTCCACCAATCCAGAGGCGGCATAGTTGATCGCGGTCGTCAGGCCGAAGGTGCCGACAGCAAGCAGCGACGTGCCCACAGCGTTGATGAGCGGCATGCCGGTCGCAAGCAGCAGTCCGGGAACGATGAGGAAACCGCCGCCGATGCCGAAGAAGCCGGAACAGGTGCCGGTCAGAAGCGCCGTCAGGCCGGTCTTGCCGTGTGTGCCGAGAGAAAGCGACTGCGGTGTTGCCGCCGTGTCGCATTTGACTTTCCGCATGGCGAAGCTGACGAACATCATCACCAGGCCGAAGAGAAACAGCAATCGCTGGCCGTCGATCAGCTTGCCGAGGCTGGAGCCGAAAAACGCCCCGAGCGAACCGGCGACCGTGAAGATCAGCGCGCAGCGCCACCAGAGATGGCCGCGAAGTGCGTGGCTGATGAGGTTGAGATAGGCGTTGGCGGATACCGCAAGCGCGCCGGTTCCGAGCGCCGTGTGCACGTCGCGGATGCCGACCACATAGATCAGGAGCGGTGTCGCCAGGATCGAGCCGCCGCCGCCGATCAGGCCGAGCGTGAAACCGGTGAGAGAACCGGAGCCGATCGCAAGCAACATCTGCTGGAAGGGATCCACCACGATGCCGCTACCCCCAGACCGAGCCGGGGAGCGCGTCGAGCGGGATCTTCAGATA
The DNA here is from genome assembly GCF_014852425.1 of Ensifer sp. ENS09. Lineage (NCBI taxonomy): Bacteria > Pseudomonadati > Pseudomonadota > Alphaproteobacteria > Hyphomicrobiales > Rhizobiaceae > Ensifer > Ensifer sp. ENS09. The sequence goes on along the minus strand of NZ_JACVBP010000008.1, from coordinate 15,780 downwards.
GCGCCGACCGTTGTCTTCCGGCGCCGGCAGCTCGCCGCCGCGCACGTTCACCTGCAGCGCGTGCAGGATGAGCTTCGGCATCGGCAGGGTGCGGTCGCGTGCCTCGCGCAGGCCGACGAAATCGGCCTCGGTCTTGCCGGCCACATGCGGGTTCGTGGATTTCTGCTCGGCGACCGTGCTTTCCCAGCGCGCCTCCCGGCCGCCGGGGCAATAGTCGTGACCGGTGAAGAGCCGGGTTTCATCGGGCAGCGCCAGAATGGCCTGGATCGATCGCCAAAGATCGGCAGCGCTTCCACCCGGAAAATCGGCGCGGGCCGAGCCGCTGTCTGGCATGAACAGCGTGTCATGGATGAAGGCGGCATCGCCGATCACGTAAGAGATCGAGGCGAGCGTATGTCCCGGCGAATGCATCACGTGGGCCTTGAGTTCGCCGATCTGGAACATGTCGCCGTCGGCAAACACCCGGTCCCATTGCGAGCCGTCGCAGGCGAAGTCCGGCCAGTTGTAGATCGCCTTCCAGATCCGCTGCACGCCCTTCACATGTTCGCCGATACCAGTCGGCGCGCCGGTCTTCGCCTTGAGGTAGCGCGCGGCCGAGAAATGGTCGGCGTGCGGGTGGGTGTCGAGGATCCATTCGACGGAGAGGTTCTTGGCGGCGATATGGTCGAGGATCGCGTCGGCGTTGCGCGTGGCGGTCGAGCCCGATTTTTCGTCGAAGTCCAGCACCGGATCGATGATTGCGCATTTGCCGGTCGCCGGGTCGGCGACGACATATTGGATGCTGCCGGTGCGGGGATCGTAAAAGCCGGTCACATCGGGCTTATGCATAGGCGAGGGCCTCTTCAGCCGCGGCGCAGGGGAAGAAGATCGCGCGGGCGGGGTCAAAATCGTAATCGGCTTCGAAGCTCGGCGCGTCGGCGGCCAGCTGCATGACGCAATCGAGGATGTATTTCACCTTGTCTTCCGAAAGCAGCACGCTGAAGTTCAGCCGCGTGAAGCCTGGCTTCTCGATTTCCTCGCCGGCAAGGATCGCCTGGCGGATCTGTTCGGAGTGCGCGGCATCGATCGACAGCAGCCGGTGCACGTAAGGTCCGGCGCAGGCGCAGCCGCCGCGCGCCTGAATGCCGAAGCGGTCGCTCAGCATGCGGGTGACGAGCTGCTGGTGGACGTAGCCGCCCTTGCCGTTCTTGATGCGGAACGAGAAGATCGGCAGACGGTCCGGTTCCTGCAGGCCGAGCAGCTCCAGTTGCGGAATGGTCTTCCAGGCGGCAAACGCCTGCTCCGCCAGTTCGCGGTTGCGCCGCTCCATGTTCTCAAGGCCGATGGCGTGCTTGACGATAAAGGCGAGCGCCGCCCGGATGTCGCCGACGACATTCGGCGTTCCGGCCTCTTCGCGGGCTTCGATGTTGGCGCTGTAGTCGTGCGTATCCGGCGAAACGAATTTCACCGTGCCGCCGCCCGGCCAGGTCGGCTTGTCCGTCGTGACGCTGTCGCGGCGAACGATGAGGATGCCGGAAGCGCCCGGCCCACCGATGAACTTGTGCGGCGAAACGACGATGGCGTCGATTTCGGCACCGGACGCAGGGCACATGGCGATCGGAACATAGGGGCCGGCGCCGGCATAGTCCCAGATCATCTTCGCGCCGGCGGCCTTGACCATGCGGGTGATCGCGGCCACGTCGCTGGTGATGCCGGTGATGTTCGAGCCGGCCGAAAGCGTACAGACCGTCAGCTCGGGCGAACCGGCATTTAGCGCTTCGCGAAGCTCCGTGAGGTCGGGTCCACCCGCCGGGCATTCGGCGATCTCGACGATCTCAGCGCCGCTTTCGCGCCAGGGCAGGATGTTGGAGTGGTGCTCGTAGGGGCCGATGATGACGCGGACGGTCTTGCCGGCGGCAACCGCGTCGGTAACGCCGACGAGCTTGACCAGCCGGTTGATGCCGGAGGTCGCACCGGAGCCGGTGAAGATCACGGCGTGGTCGGCCGTGGCGCCACAGAACTCACCGATCAGCGCCCGTGCTTCCCGCCGCATCCTGGTCATGAAGCCCCCGCAATAGGAGGCTTCCGTGTGGCTGTTGGCGTAGTAGGGCAGGACCTCTTCAAGCACGAAATCCTCGATCACGCGCAATGCGCGCCCGGAGGCGACATAGTCGGCATAAACGAGCGCCTTCGTGCCGTAGGGGCCGGCGATCCGCGCTTTCGCCCCGACCAGATCGTCGCGAAGATCGGAGATAAGACCCGGCCGGTTGAGGGATTGGCGGAACCGGGCGAGCGGCGAGAGCGCCTCGCAGGGTTGATGGACGGCGGGCACGATCATCGCGCTTACTCCTCGGAGCGGACATTGACAGCAATTGTAATCCCGTCCAGGGTCGAAAACTTCACCTATCTTCTGCGGTTTCATCGAGGAATTGTGTCAAATGATCGAATCTTCGTTCAAAATCGATGCGTTCGATCTGAACATTCTTACCGCATTGCAAAAAGATTCGTCGCTGTCGCAGCGGGATCTGGCCGAGAAGGTCGGCCTGTCGCAAAACGCCTGCTGGCGCCGCCTGCAGCGCCTGCAGGCGATCGGCGTGATCCGGGGCTCGCACGCGGACATCGATCTTAACATTTTGGGGCTGGATCTGACCGTGTTCGTGATGATCCGAACGCGCCATCACTCCAAGGAATGGAGCGACGGTTTCCGCCAGCATGTCGAGCGACTGCCGGAGGTGATCGATTTCTATCGCATCGGCGGGGATTGGGATTATCTGATCAAGGTGGTGACCCGCGGCATGCGCGGCTATGACACCTTCTACCAGAAGCTCATCACCAATTTCGACCTCGCCACGGTCACCGGCTTTTTCTCGATGGAGGCGATCATCAACAGTCGCCCGGTGGATTTGAGCCGGTTGAAGTGAGGCGCCGGATCCCGGCGCCTCATCCTGTGCTTACATCACGCCGAAGCGCTCGAACGCCTCGACGGTGCTCATGCCGGCCTCGATTGCGAGCCGCACCTTGTTTTCCGTCTCGGCTTTTTCCAGCGCCAATGTGATCGCTTCGCGCTCCGCCTCCTTCGGGATAACGAGCACGCCGTCGCGGTCGCCGAACAGGATGTCGCCCGGCCGGATGCGGATGCCGCCGATCTCGATCGGGATATGGTAGTCGACGACCTTGCCGCGCGGTCCCTGGTCCTGGGCATAGGAGCCGTAGCAGAAGGTGGGGAAATCGAGCGCGAGAATGCCGGCGCTGTCGCGGCAATAGCCGTCGCAGATTGCGCCGGCCGCCTTCAGTTTCATGGCCCGCGTCGACATCAGTTCGCCCCAGACGGCGTATCGCGGCGACGAGCCGGAGCAGACATAGATCTCGTTTTCCTTCAGGCTGTCGAGCGCATGGAACATCAGGCCAAAGGGCTTGGCGCTGAATTCCGAATGACCGCCGGCCTCCGCCGTCGCGAAGAAATCCGCTTCAAGCACGGGCATCGCGCGGCCCACGGCGACCATGTCGTCGCGCAGCGCCTTGATCTGTGGCGGCAGGAACTGGTGCTGCAAGCCCATCGTGTCGAGAATGTCGCCGACCACGGCCGTGAACAACCGGCTGCGCATGGCGGCAAAGAGTTCTGTATCGTCTTCAAAATGTTTCATGTCTTCCCTCACGCCTTATGCGCCATGGCGGTCGCGATGCCCTGCATGACGCCTCTGATTTCTGCGAGACCCTTCAAGCGCCCGATCAGCGAATAGCCGGGGTTGATGCGCTCCTTGCCGATGTCGTCGGCAAGCAGATGCCCGTGGTCGGGCCGAAGCGGAATCTGCCAGTCGGTGCGCCCCTCGCGGACGCGGCGCTCCTGCTCCTCCATCAGCGCGAGGATCACCGCGGGCATGTCGCTCGATCCGCCAAGATGGTCGGCCTCGTAGAACGAGCCGTCCTCTTCGCGCTGGACGTTGCGCAGATGGGCGAAATGGATGCGCGGACCGAACTCGCGCACCATGGCCGGCAGGTCGTTATCGGCGCGCGTGCCGTAGGAGCCGGTGCAGAAGGTGATGCCGTTGGCCGGACTGTCGACGGCTGAGAGAATGCGCCTGACGTCGGCCGGCGTGGAGACGATGCGCGGTAGGCCATAGAGGGAAAAGGCGGGATCGTCGGGATGAATGCAGAGCCGGATACCGACTTCTTCGGCGACCGGCACGATCTCCTTGAGGAAGCGCGCCAGGTTGTCATGCAGCGCGTCGGCGGTGACGCCGTCATATTCCGCAAGGGCTGCGAGGAAGCTTGCCCGGTTGAACTGGCGCTCGGTTGCCGGAAGGCCGGCGATCAGATTGCGTTCGATCCGGTCGATTTTCGCCTGGTCCATCTGATCGAAGCGCTGGCGGGCGACGAAGATCTGCCGCTCGGAATAGCTGTCCTCGACGCGCGGACGCTTCAGCACGAAGAGATCGTAGGCGGCAAAGTCGACGGCGTCGAAGCGCAGTGCGTAGCCGCCGTTCGGCAAGGGTTGCACCAGCTCCGTGCGCGTCCAGTCGACCACAGGCATGAAATTGTAGCAGACGATGTCGATGCCCGCCCGTGCCAGGGCGCGAAGCGTGTCCTTGTACCAGCCGATGTAGCGGGCACTGTCCGATGTCGCGAGCTTGATCGAGTTGTGCACCGGAATGCTCTCGACGACACTCCAGCGCATGCCGGCCGCCTCGATCAGCGCCTTCTGCTTCTGGATCGCCTCATCGGACCAGGGCGAGCCGTCGTAGATATGGTGCAGCGCCGAGACGATCCCCGTGGCACCTGCCTGCCGGATGTGGCTGAGCGGCACCGGATCGTTTGGCCCATACCAGCGAAAGCACTCTTCCATCATTCTCATGCAGAACTCCTACCCGCTTCCGTGGTTATTGTTGGACCACGCTCGGCAATAATGTCCCATTGGTCCAACAATTCAAGCCTGAAATCGGCGAATTTGCGCGAAAATCAGTGATTCAGATGAGAGTATCAAATTTTCTCTTGACGGAAACTGTGATCTGGACCAACAAATAAAACATCGCAGGGAGGAGAGCCGGTGAGCAGTTCGGTACGGGAAGATGCACTGTCGGGCGTGGAGGCCGTCGAGCCGGGGAAGACCTCGGCCGTCGATCGCCTTGTCGAGCAGATCCGCGACATGATCTCCGAGCGTGGCCTTGGTGTCGGCGACGCGTTGCCGACCGAGCGTGATCTTGGTGAGCAGTTCCAGGCGGGCCGCAACACCGTGCGCGAGGCGCTGCAGGTTCTGCGCGCCTATGGCATGGTCGAGACCCGCCCGAAGGTGGGTGCCGTCATCAGCGGCGGCCACGGCGAGGCGATCCGTCGCCTCTTTGCCTTCCACAACGGTATCTCGCCGGACTCGTTTCATGACCTGCAGGGCTTCCGTCGTATCATCGAGACCGGTGTCGGCGAACACATCATCCTGACGGCCAGCGACGCCGATTTCGACCGGCTGGATGCGATCAATGCCCGCATTCTGGAGGCCGAGAGCGTCGAGGCGGCCGCACAGTGCGACTATGAGTTCCACTCGGCGATCGTCGAACTCTCGGGCAACCGCACGACGCTTGCCGCCTATCACATGCTGCGTTCTGTGATCGAGGAGGTCATGCGTCTCGGCAAGGCCGAGCGCCCGGTGCATGCGGCGACCTTCGAGGCGCATGCCGAGATCATCCGGGCGCTGCGGGCGCGCGATCGCATCGCCTATGTCTACCTGATGAGCCGCCATCTGGAGTTCGGCATCCGCTTCGTCGATGCCGCGCCGGGCAGCCCACAGCCACGATAAGCATTTTGGAGATTGGGTCCGGACCGCGCTTCATGCGGTGCGGGCAGCCATTTGCCGGATTTTCGCCCGTTGGTCCGGCGGCACGAACAGGGCACTTGGGAGGAGAACCAATATGAGCAACATGAAACGTCTGGCGCTTGCCGCACTTCTTGCCACCGTCAGCTTCGCGCCGGGTGCGGCCTTTGCCGGCGGCAAGGCGATCGCCGGCATCGTCTTCCAGCAGGACCAGTATTTCCGCGGCATCCAGATCGGCATGGAAAAGGCGGCGGAAGCCGCCGGTGACGAGCTTCTGGCCGGCAACAGCGACAGCAAGCTGGAGAAGGAAGCGCAGCTGATCGACACCTACATCGCCCGCGGCGTGAACTCGATCGTCGTCGCTCCGCTTTCCGCCGATGCCTCGGTGCCGGCGCTGAAGAAGGCACGTGACGCCGGCATCACCGTCGTCACCTACGGAACCTCGGCCAATGGCGACGTCGCCCAGGCAACGGTGACAAGCTCGGACCGCGATATCGGCATCGGCACCGGCAAGGCCGCAACCGATTTCCTGAAGACGCTCGGCAACGGCGGCAAGGTCAAGATCGGCACGCTCGCCTTCAAGGCACTGCTGCCCGAACAGTCGAACGCCCGCGTCGACGGGTTCCTGAGCGTCGTCAACGATCAGGTCGACATCGTCGCCCAACAGGATGCCTGGCTCGCCGAAAAGGCGCTCGCCGTCGCCAGTGACATGCTGACGGCCAATCCCGATATCCAGGTGATCTATGCGGCCAACGAAGGCGGCACGATCGGTGCGGTCCAGGCGGTGAAGAAGGCCGGTCTTGAAGGCAAGGTCTTCGTGTTCGGCACCGACGGTTCCGAGCAGCTCGCCAACATGCTGCTCAATTCCGACAACGTGCTGCAGGCAACGACGGCGCAGCAGCCGCTCGAGGTCGGCAAGCAGGCGATCGAAGCGGCGCAGAACCTGCTCGACGGCAAGAAAATCGAGACCAAGGTCAACGTGCCGGTGCTGCCTCTGACCCGCGCCGATACGCAGGCCGTCGCCGCCTACAAGGAAGGCCTGAAGGCGCTGAAGTGATTGGGTTTTGACGTGAGCCGAGCGGCGGGTCATCGCGCCCGCCAATCCCTTGTCTTGCACAGCAGGAAATCCGCATGAGCTATCCGCAACCGAGTTCAGCCGCGTTGCAAGGGGTGCAGGGACGGCTGGACTTTCGGGCCGTAACCAAGCGTTACGGCCCGACTGTCGCCCTCTCTGAATTCACCCACAGCTTCGCACCCGGCCAGGTGCATGCCCTGATGGGCAAGAACGGCTCGGGCAAATCGACGCTCGTCAAGCTGCTCGCCGGCGTCACCGAGCCAACATCGGGCACGATCAGCGTCAATGGCGAGGATCGCCATTTCACCTCGCCGCACGACGCCTTTGCCGCCGGCATCGTCACCGTGCACCAGGAGCTTTCGCTGGTGCCGGAGCTTTCCGTCGGCGAGAACATCTTTCTCGGCCGGCTGCCGCATCGCCGCCGCGCCGGCTTCAGTGTCGTCGACTGGACGGGCCTGCACCGCCGCGCCGGCGAGTTGCTCGCCGACATGGGGCTCGCAATCGACTCCCGCCAGCCGGTTTCGGCGCTCAGCGTCGGCCAGCAGCAGGTGGTGGAGATCGTCAAGGCGATGTCCTTTAACCCGTCGATCCTGCTCTTGGACGAGCCGACTTCGGCGCTGGCGTCGCGCGAGGTCAAGCAGCTCTTCACCCTGATCGAGCGGCTGCGCGCCCGCGGCGTGACGATGATCTACATCACCCACCGCATGAGCGAGCTTTTCGAGATCGCCGACACCTGCACGGTGATCCGCGACGGCCACTATATCGGCGCGGTCGAGATGAAGGCGACGACGCCGTCGGCGATCGTCGGCATGATGTTCGGCGATGCCGCCCGTGCGACGCGGCCGCCACGGCGCACACTCGATCGCACAAGGCCGGTGCTCGAAGTGCGCGACCTCAGCCGCTCCGGGCATTTTCAGAATGTCTCCTTCGATCTCTATCCCGGCGAAATCCTCGGCATTGCTGGCCTGCTCGGCGCCGGGCGCACGGAACTGATGCGGGCGATCTTCGGCGCCGACCGGATCGATGGCGGTAGGGTCACATTCGACGGTCGTGACATGACCGGCGCGAGCCCCCGCGACATGCGCAAGGCGGGGCTCGGCTACACGCCGGAAAATCGCAAGGAGGTCGGCCTGGTGCAGTCGCTTTCGACCGCCGACAATCTCTGCATGGCGAGCCTCGGCCCGATCTCCAACAAGGGCTTCATCTCGCGCCGGCGCGAACAGCCGCATGTGCGCCGCCAGATCGCCGATCTGCACATCAAGTGCGGCGATCCGGAACTGCCGGTGTCGTCGCTGTCGGGCGGAAACCAGCAGAAGGTGGTGATCGGCAAGTGGCTGAACCGGCAGCCGTCGGTGATGTTCTTCGACGAGCCGAGCCGCGGCGTCGACGTTCAGGCCAAGCGCCAGATCTTCGACATCATCTGGCAAAAGGCCGCCGACGGCCTCGCCAGCATCTTCGTTTCGACGGAGCTTGAGGAGGTGCTTGAGGTCGCCGACCGCATCCTCGTCATGCACCACGGCGCCGTTGTCGCCGAAGTGGATCCGACGAAAACCGACCTGACCGAACTTTACGGCCTGTGCATGGAAGGGGCCAAGCAATGACACTCGTAAGCCAGACCACGGAAGGCGGCGGGCAGAACACCCCGCTCAAATTCCTGAAAACCTACCCGATGGAGATCATCCTCGCCGCCTTGGTGATTTTCCTGATCTTCGTCGCACCGGGCTTTGCCTCCACCAGCAACGTCTTGAACGTGCTACGCACGGTCTCGATGCTCGGTATCATCGCCTTCGGCATGACGGCTGTGATCATCAGCGGCGAGATCGACCTTTCGGTCGGTGCGGGTGCTGCCCTTGCCGGCTGCATCGTCGCCTGGTTTGCCGATCGCTTCACCGATGTCTTCGGCGACTGGGGCGCGGTCACGGTAGGTTTTGCCGCGGCGTTGCTGCTCGGCTTCTCGCTCGGCTATCTCACCGGCCGCTTTCGGCAGTGGTTCAACGTGCCGACCTTCATCACCACGCTGGCGCTTTTCGCAGCGCTTCGCGGTGTCGCCAATCTGATCACCGGCGGCTTCCCGATGTCGTCTTTCCCGCTCGGCTTCGATTTCCTCGGCGGCGGTTACCTCTTCGGCATCCCGTTCCCGGTCTATATCTTCGCGCTGACCTTTGCGGCCATGCACTTCCTGATGAAGTACACGAGCTTCGGCCGCGAGGTTTACGCGGTCGGCGGCAACATGGAAGCGGCCCGCCTTTCCGGCATCGACATCTGGAAGGTGAAGGCGCTGACGCTGGGCCTGACGGGCGCTCTCACCGCCGTCTCCGGCACGCTGATCGCCTCGCAGATCGGGGCCGGCACCGGGACGACGGCGACCGGCATGGAGCTCGACGTGATTGCGGCCGTGATCATCGGTGGCACCTCGCTCTTCGGCGGCAAGGGCCGCATCTGGGGCACGCTGATCGGGGTGCTGTTCCTTGGCTGCATCTCCAACGGCATGACGCTGATGAATGTCAGCGAATACTGGCAATACGTCGTGCGCGGCGGGATCATCCTCGGCGCCGTGCTCCTGAACCAGGTTCTGGAACGGGTGCGCTGAGACCGGTGCGGGGTGTCCGCATCCCGCGCCCTCTATGAGTAACGATCACGCTTATGGTCCCGTGCCGACGCCGGCCCGGATCATCGCGATCCATCGCGGAGACAATCATGACTGAATTCAAGGGAAAAGTGGCACTGGTCACCGGCACGTCGGGCATCGGGCTTGCCTCGGCAATCCGGCTCGCCTCGTCAGGCGCGACCGTGCTTGCCTGCGGCAACGACGTCGCCACCAACGAGATCTTCGACCGCATCGCGAAAGAGCGTGACCTGCCGATGTCGACCCGGCTGACCGACGTCTCGTTCGAGGCGGAAGTGGAAGCGGCCGTGCGCGAGGCGGCGCTGCGCCATGGCGGCCTCGACATCATCGTCAATGCTGCGGCCGTCCATCCCTATGGCACGGTGCTCGATACCAGCGCCGAGACCTTTGCCCGCTGCCTCGCGGTCAACGTCGGCTCGATCTACCTCACCGGCCGCTTCGGCATTCCGGAAATGATGAAGCGCGGCGGCGGCGCGATCGTCAACATCTCCTCGGTGCAAGGCCATGCCTGCCAGCAGAATGTCGCGGCCTATGTCGCCTCCAAGGGCGCGATCCACGCGCTGACCCGCGCCATGGCGCTCGATCACGCGGCAGCAAAGGTCCGGGTCAATTCGGTGAGCCCCGGCTCGGTGCGCACGCCGCTGTTGGCGCTCGCTGCCCGCACCTATGGCGGCGAGGGCGTCAGCGAGGCGGAAGCCTTTGCCCGCTTCGGCGCTGCGCACCCGATCGGCCGCATCGGCGAACCGGAGGAGGTGGCCGAACTGGTCGCCTATCTCGCCTCGGATCGCGCCGCCTTCGTCACCGGCTCGGACTTCCGCATCGACGGCGGCCTCACGGCCGGCATCGGCGTCAAATAATCGGATAGGAAAAGACAAGATGAAAATCGGCCTTGGGCTCTACCGGGAGCAACTCACCCCGGATAACTTTCAGTTTGCCGTGCAGGCGGGGGCGACCCATGTCGTCGCGCATCTCACCAACTATTTCGCCGGCAAGGATCCGAAGATCGACAGCGGCGATCAGGGCGGCTGGGGCGATTGTTCCGGTGACCGGCTCTGGACTTACGAAGAGCTTTCGGCGCTGGTGAAGGACGTCAGGGCCGGCGGGCTGGAGGTTGCGGCGATCGAGAACTTCTCGCCGCGCTTCTGGCATGACGTACTGCTCGACGGGCCTGAGCGCGCTCAGCAGATCGAGGGGCTGAAGCAGCTCATTCGCGACGCCGGCCGCGCCGGGATTCCCTGCATCGGCTACAATTTCTCGCTCGCCGGTGTCTATGGCTGGACCCGTGGTCCTTATGCTCGCGGTGGCGCCGAATCCGTCGGCTTCGGCGTCGAAAACAGCATCGCGCCAAGCCCGGATGCACCGATCCCCGACGGCATGATCTGGAACATGCGCTATCGTCGCGGCGTCGCCGGCGCTGCCTCCGTTTCCGTCAGCTCGGCGGAGCTCTGGGAGCGCCTCGGCCACTTCCTGAAGGAGGTCGTGCCGGTCGCCGAAGAGGCGGGTGTCGTGCTTGGCGCTCACCCTGATGATCCGCCGGCCGAGGAACTGCGCGGCACCGCGCGGCTCGTCAACCGGCCGGAGAAGTACGATCGGCTGATGTCGATCGTCGACTCGCCCTCGAACGGGCTAGAACTCTGCCTCGGCTCGCTCCAGGAAATGCCGGGCGGCGACATCTACGAGCATGTCCGCCGCTTCGCCCGCTCCGGCCGCATCGGCTACATCCACTTCCGCAACGTGCGCGGAAAGATGCCGCGTTATGTCGAGACCTTCGTCGACGAGGGCGATATCGACATGGCGGAGATCATCCGCATCCTGCGCGACGAGAACTATCAGGGCGTGATGATCCCCGACCATACGCCGGCCATGACCTGTGGCGCCTCCTGGCACGCTGGCAAAGCTTTCGCGCTCGGCTACATGAAGGCGCTGGTGCAGAATGCCGAGGCGCTCGGCCCGTCGCGGTCGATCCCGACAAGCATCGCAGCGGAATAGGAGGTGGCGATGGCCCGTGAGCTTATCTGCGTCGCGCCTGTCGGTGACCGCTGCGGAGAGGGTGCCGTCTGGTCGGCGGACGAGGCGGCGCTCTACTGGACCGACATCAACCGGTTTCTGATCCATCGCTATGACGAGGCAACGCGAGCGGTCCGGACGTGGCTGTTCGACGAGCCAGTGGTGGCGATCTCGCTGACCCGTGAAGACGGACGGCTGCTGGTCGCCCTCGGTTCGAAGCTCATCTGGTGGTGGCCCGAAACCGACCGGCAGGAGGATCACGGCTTCGTCCTGCCCGGTTCGCCACGGGTTCGGCTGAATGACGGCCGCGCCGATCCAGTCGGAAATTTCTGGGTCGGCTCGATGAAGAACAATGTCCTTCCCGATGGCCAGCTTGGAGACGTCGCGCCGGGCGAGGGTATCCTCTACCGGATCGCGCCCGATGGTGCCGTCACCGAATGGCGGCGAGGCCTCGGCATTTCCAACACGCTGTGCTGGAGCCCGGATCGAACCACTTTCTATTTCGGCGATACGCTGGCCAACGAGATCTATGCCTTCGATTATGATGCAAGGGCTGGAGCGATCTCCGGCGAACGATACTTCTTCACCGGTTTCGGCCGCGGCGCGCCCGACGGTTCGGCGATCGACAGCAATGGGTTCCTCTGGAACTGCCGTTATGGCGGTGGCTGCATCGCGCGCATAGCGCCCGATGGGAGCCTTGCCGAGGCGATCGACATGCCGGTCACCAACATCACCACTTGCACCTTCGGCGGCGCAGACTTGAAGACGCTCTACATCACCACGGCCGGGGGAGGGCCAGCCGAGCGCCTTGCTGGCAGCCTCTATGCCATGCGTGTCGAAGTCCCGGGCATGCCGGAAAATCGGTTTGGGGTGGCAAGCCGGTGAGCGCGGAGACGACACGGCGCGCCCTTGCCTGGGCGCATGGCTGCCTCACGGTGCAGTCGCTCGGCGGCATGCTCGGCCCGGTGCTGTTCCTGCTGCCGGATGGACGCCAGGTCAGCCCCTTGCATGTGGCGCCATGGGGCAACAACCCCGAGCGGGAGACGCTGCCGGAAATCCTGAGGGAGTTGCGTGGTGAGTGGCCGTGTGTGCCTTTCGGCAGCGACACGGACCGCACGCTTCCCGCAGGCTGGCCCGTAGACGGTGAGAGTTTTGCGGGCGCCGACGTGCCGCATGGCCAAAGCTCCAACGTCCATTGGGACTGGGGCGCCTGCGACGACCGTCAGATCACCATGGAATGCCAATATCCGGAGACCCATCCGATCCGCCTGCTGCGGCGGCGGATCGTGCCGGATCCCAATGCGGCGGCTGTCGACCTCACCTTGGAAATCGAGGCTCGGCGTCCGTGCCGCCTGCCGATCGGCCTGCATCCGACGTTCCGGCTCTCGACCCGCCCCGGTTCGGTAGCCATCGAACCCGGTGCTTATGACCAAGTCTGGAGCTTTCCCGGCGATGTCGAACCGGGCGCGGCTCTGTTTTCGCCCAACCGGCAGTGGTCGTCGCTCGGTAAGGTCGATACGCGTGGCGATGCGAGCATCGACGCATCGCAGGTGCCGCTTGTCGAAGAGACCGAGGACCTGCTGCAGCTCTCCGGTATCGATGGCAGCTTGGTGCTCCACTATCGCGACGAGGGTTTTCGCGCGCGGCTTGCCTGGCAGAAGGAACATTTTCCGAGCCTTCTGCTCTGGTTCAGCAACCGCGGACGCAAGGCCTATCCCTGGAACGGGCGACATGTGGCGCTTGGTGTCGAGCCGATAGCTTCCGCCTTCGATCTCGGACCGGCGGTCTCCACAGGCGACAATCCCATCGCGGCATCCGGCGTTGCAACGGCGATTGCCTTCGAACCCGATCAGACTTTCACCACCCGCTATCGGCTGTCCGTCGAGGCCGCTCCGATCGGCTGAACGGCGTTCGCCCGGACCTATACAACTGAAAGGCCAAGAGAATGAAATTGCTGCGTCTCATCGTCGGCGGCTCCGCCGTGCCCTGCATCCTCGATGGCGAGGGCAAGGCGCGGGACGTGTCTTCGCTCGTCCAGGACTTCACGGCGGAAACTTTGCCTGGTGTCTTGGCAGTGCTCTCCGGCGCCGATTTCGCGGCGCTCCCTTTGATGCCGGTGGTCGATGCGGACATCCTGCCGCCTGTCGCAAGGCCCGGTACGATCTGGTGCGTCGGCCTCAACTACTCCGACCATGCGGAAGAGGCGGGACTGCCAGTGCCGTCCGAACCGATCCTCTTCAACAAGGCGGCCGGCACCTATTGCGGTCCGAACGCGCCGCTTCTCCACTCCGAAAACATGTCGAAGCTCGACTGGGAGGTCGAGCTCGGCATCGTTATCGGCAAGCGCGCACTCGGTATTTCTCGTGACGCTGCCATGGACCATGTCTTCGGCTATACGGTCGTCAACGATGTCTCCGAACGGGCCTGGCAGATGGAGCGCGGCGGGCAATGGGTGAAGGGCAAGAGCTTCCCGAACTTCTGCCCGACGGGCCCCTGGCTCGTGACGAAGGACGAGGTGCCGGACCCGCAGGCGCTGTCCATGTGGCTCGACGTCAACGGCGAGCGCATGCAGGCCGGCACGACCGCCCGCATGATCTTCGATGTCGCGACCATCGTCTCCTACATGAGCGAGTTCTGCGTGCTGGAGCCCGGCGATCTCATCTGCACTGGCACCCCGCCGGGCGTCGGCATGGGCAAAAAACCGCCGCGCTACCTGAAGCCCGGTGATGTGGTGGAACTTGGTATCGATGGCCTCGGCCGCCAGCGGCAGGTCGTTCAATCCCTCTAGACATGCGGAAGGATTTCACCATGAAGGAAAAGTCGGGACGATTGGCCGGGCGCATTGCCGTGGTCACGGCCGCCGGCCAGGGCATCGGCCGCGCCGTCGCCGAACGGCTGATGGCCGACGGTGCCGAGGTCCACGCCAGCGACATCAATGCCGAGCTGCTCGCCACCCTCGACGGTGCTGCGACGACGCGGCTCGATGCGACGGATCACGGGGCCGTCAGCGCCTATTTCGAAGGCTTCGATCGGGTCGATATCCTCGTGCATGCGGTCGGCTACGTGCATCAGGGCACGGTCGAGGAATGCTCGCCCGCCGATTGGCGCCGCTCGGTGAACATCACGCTTGATAGCGCCTATAACGTCATTGCCGGCGCGATCCCGAAAATGAAGGCCAATAGCGGCAGCATCATCACCATCGGTTCGGTCGCTTCTTCGATCAAGGGTTTCCCGCGGCGTGCCGCCTATGGTGCTGCCAAGGGTGGTGTTATCGGTCTGACCAAGGCAGTGGCCGCCGACTATGTATCCCAGGGCATCCGCTGCAACTCGGTCTGCCCCGGAACGGTGGCTTCGCCTTCCCTGGAGGAGCGCATCGGCGAACTCGGTGAAAAGCTTGGAAGCCGGGATGAGGCCTATCGATCCTTCATCGGTCGGCAACCGGCCGGGCGTTTCGGCACGGTCGAGGAGGTCGCCGCCATCTGCGCCTTCCTCGCCTCGGACGAGGCGGCCTTCATTACTGGCCAGGCCATCAACATCGACGGCGGCATCACGATCTGAGACCTCGTCTTCCCAAGGCCGGAAATGCAAAACACCTCCGGATGCGCTCCGGAGGTGTTTGTTTCTCAAGTTCCCGCTGGCGTCGGTGGGACGCCCGCATCTGATCGGTCGTCGTTTAAGCCGACAGCGCCTTGAACTCGGCGAGGATGGCGTCGCCCATTTCGGTCGTTCCGACCTGCCTGGCGCCTTCGGCCATGATGTCGCCGGTGCGGATGCCCTGGTCGAGCACGTTGGCGATCGCCTTCTCCAGATTGTCGGCTTCCTTCACGAGGTTGAAGGAGTAGCGCAGGCACATGGCAAAGGACGCGATCATCGCGATCGGGTTGGCAATGCCCTTGCCGGCAATGTCCGGCGCCGAACCATGCACCGGCTCGTAGAGCGCCTTGCGCTTGCCGGTGACGCCATCCGGCGCGCCGAGCGAGGCCGACGGCAGCATGCCGAGCGAACCGGTGAGCATGGCGGCCACGTCCGACAGCATGTCGCCGAACAGGTTGTCGGTGACGATGACGTCGAACTGCTTGGGCTGGCGCACCAGCTGCATGCCGCCGGCGTCCGCCAGCATGTGCTCGAGCTGGACGTCGGAGTACTTCGCCTTGTGCGTCTCTGTCACCACCTGGTTCCAAAGCACGCCCGACTTCATGACGTTGCGCTTTTCCATCGAGCAGACGCGGTTTTGCCGCGTGCGGGCGAGCTCGAAGGCAACGCCGGCGATGCGCTCGATCTCGTAGGTGT
>NZ_JACVBP010000007.1:0-322816 GCF_014852425.1 Ensifer sp. ENS09 | reverse complement strand
GGGCGTCATAGGCCGAACCGCCGACCAGGCCCTCGTCGGTCACGAAGCCGGCAGAAAGCTCGGCATTCATGTAGGCGATGATTTTGCGGACTTCCGCCATGGCTTCCGGGCCGATGCCGTCGCCGGGCAGAAGGAAGAGGTTGCGCACAGTCATGGATAGTCCTTCTCGCGGGGGGAAAACCGGCTGCATGTTTCTTGAAATCGCAGTCGATTTAAGGAAACATGCAGCCCTCCTAAGTTCTGCAGCGGCCGCGGTGCGCCTGAACAGGCGCACCGCGCTGCCGGGCGCGTTCTAGCGCAACTTCGTATCGAGGGAAATCGGCGAAACGAAAGATTTGTGCGCGGCCGCGAGCGACATGTTCCCGACGGAACAGCTGATCAGCCGGGGGACTGCGATGATTTTTTCAGAAACCGCGTGCCTGCCCGGCCATCGATCCTCAAGGAGAAAGAACATGCGCAACTTCGTCCACGCCGTCGCCGCCCATATCCGCGCCACGACCAAGAACCTGACCTTTGCTGGCCGTCCGTCCGCCCGGCGCTCACCGGCCTCGTCCTATAGCTGGCTTAGCTTTCCTCTTGACTGAATCGGTGCCTCCGGATCGAATGCGGGCAACACAACTGGGAACCCGCCATGTCCGAGACGCTGCTGATCGGAGCCTTTCTCGCCGCCCTCTCCTATGTCCTTATTCCCGGGCCGGCGTTTCTGGCGCTCCTCGGCATCGGCGCCGGCCAGGGGCGCAAGGCAGGCGCTCTGTTCATGGGCGGGCATCTTGCCGGTGACGTTCTCTGGTCGACCCTGGCGCTGGTCGCAATCGTCGGCGCCCGCTCCGTCGGCACGACGATCTTCGATATCCTCGGTCTCTTCTGCGGCGCCTATCTCGGCTGGATCGGCTGGACGGCACTGCGCGCACGCCCCGCCGGCGAAAACCGTGCGCTCGTGACAGTCGAGCGCCCCCTAAGGCGCGGACTGATTTTCGGACTCACCAATCCCAAGGGTTATCCGGTGGCGCTCGCAACCTTCACCGCGCTGCTTGCCAGCTCGGCCAACGCGCTCGAGTTCGATGCGCTGCCGGCGCTGCTCGGCGTCTCGCTGATCGGATTTCTCTTGGCCGATCTGATCCTGATCGTCATCATCGGCACCTCGGTCGTGCGGCGTTTCTACCGACGCCACGAACTCACGATCGTCCGGCTCTCCGGTCTCCTGTTCATCGGCTTTGCCGTTCAGGCGGTCTGGCACGCTGCCCCCGGGCTTCTCGGTTTGCGCAGGCCTTGACGGCAAGCCGCCTCACGACCACCTCCATTGCCTCCGCGTCCTGATGTCATAGATCACGACGCCCCTCCCCGGCCCCGCGTCGGACCGCATGCGAAAGGATTTCTGATGACCACCAGCACCCCGCTCAATCCCGCGCTCACCGCATGGACCGGCCACGAAGGCCTGCCGCGTTTCGACCTGGTGAAGGACGAGGATTTTGCTCCGGCGTTCGACGCGGCTTTCAGGGAACATGAGGCGGAGATCGACGCGATTGCCGAAAACCCGGCGGCGCCGACCTTCGAAAACACGATCATTGCGCTGGAGATCGCCGGTGACGGACTGTCGCGCGTATCCTCGATCTTCTGGAACAAGGCCGGCGCCGACACCAACGAGACGATCCAGGCGCTCGAGCGCGATATCGCGCCGAAGATGTCCCGGCACTATTCGAAAATCGGCATGAATGCGGCGCTGTTCAAGCGCATCGACACGCTGTGGGAAGGGCGCGCAAGGCTTGGCCTCGATCTTGAAGCGACGCGCGTACTCGAGCGGCACTGGAAGGGTTTCGTCAAATCCGGCGCCCAGCTCGCGAAGCCCGAGCAGGAGCGGCTGGCAGCGATCAACGAAACGCTCGCCGGTCTCGGCGCCAAGTTCGGGCAGAACGTGCTCGCCGACGAGAAGAGCTGGGTTCTGTTCCTGGAGAGCGAGGAGCAACTCGCCGGGCTACCGGACTTCCTGCGTGACGCCATGGCCGCAGTCGCCGAAGACCGCGGCCAGAAGGGAAAATACGCGGTCACCCTGTCGCGTTCGATCATCGAACCGTTCCTGACCTTCTCCGACAATCGCGAGCTTCGCGAGCAGGCCTTCCGCGCCTGGATCGCGCGCGGTGAAAGCGGTGGCGCGACCGACAATCGCGGGCTGATCGCCGAGACGCTGGCGCTGCGGGCGGAAAAGGCAAAGCTGCTCGGATACGAAAACTTCGCGTCGCTGAAACTCGACGACACCATGGCGAAGACGCCTGATGCCGTGAACGGCCTCTTGATGCAGGTATGGGAAAAGGCGGTTGCCCGTGCGCGCGAGGAAGAGGCCGAGCTTGCCCGGCTGGTTGCCGACGAGGGCCGCAATCACGACGTCATGCCCTGGGACTGGCGCCATTACGCCGAGAAGCTCCGCGCCGAGAAGTTCAATTTCTCTGAAGGCGAACTCAAGGCCTACCTGCAGCTCGAAAAGATCATCGAGGCCTGCTTCGATGTCGCCAAGCGCCTGTTCGGCATTACCGCGACGGAGAAGAAGGGCATTGCCGCCTACCATCCCGACGTGCGTGTCTTCGAGATCAAGGATGCATCCGGCAAGCTGGTGGCGCTATTCCTCGGCGATTACTTCGCCCGGTCCTCGAAGCGCTCGGGTGCCTGGATGAGCTCGTTCCAGTCGCAGCACAAGCTCAAGCTGAAGAACGGTGCGGAAGGCGAACTGCCGATCATCTACAACGTCTGCAATTTCGCGAAGCCCGCCGAGGGCAAGCCGGCGCTGCTGTCGCTCGACGACGCCCGCACGCTCTTCCACGAGTTCGGACACGCCTTGCATGGCATGCTATCCAACGTCACCTACCCTTCGGTGTCGGGCACGGGTGTGTCGCGCGACTTCGTCGAGCTGCCGTCCCAGCTCTACGAGCATTGGCTGACGGTGCCGGAGATCCTCAAGCGCTACGCGGTGCACTACCAGACCGGAGAGCCGATGCCGCAGGCGTTGCTCGACAAGGTGCTGGCGGCGCGAAGCTTCAACTCCGGTTTTGCAACGGTCGAGTTTACCTCCTCCGCACTGGTCGACATGGCCTACCACACGGCCGCGGTGACGGCGGAACCGATGGCGCTCGAAGCCAAGAAGCTCGATGAGATCGGCATGCCGAAATCGATCGTCATGCGCCACCGCAGCCCGCATTTCCTGCACGTCTTCTCTGGCGACGGCTACTCGGCCGGCTACTATTCCTACATGTGGTCGGAAGTGCTCGACGCGGACGCGTTTGCCGCCTTCGAGGAAACCGGCAACGCCTTCGATCCGGCCATGGCCGCTCGTCTCAAGAACAACATCTATTCGGTCGGCGGTTCGATCGATCCGGAGGATGCCTACAAGGCCTTCCGTGGCAAGCTGCCGAGCCCGGATGCGATGCTGGCGAAAAAGGGCCTGGCCGCCTGAGCCGCGCCTATCTCCGATCACGCCATCCGGCGTGATCGGTTGTTCCAAAGTCCCCGCGCCGTCTCGCAAGCAGCCTCGTAGTCGTCGTGATTGCGCAGGCTGAGAAGGGCGGCAGCCGCCGTCGTGACGATGGTGGTTTCCGCGCGTTGGTCGCGGGCAGCACCGGTCCAGACGGCTTGCCAGTATTCGCGGCTGCTCAAGCCCGTGCGCGCTTCGGCTGGCGGCGCGATTTTCGCGGGAATGATGAGGTCCGATGGTTCGCCCCCGACAAGACGGAAAAGCGGCGTCTGGCGGTAGGGCGTGAACTCGGCGTGGTCGCGGGTGTTGCCGAGGATCGTCAGTTCGCTCGTTTCGAGCAATAGAGCGATGTCGCGGCTGAGCGTGCGGCTCGAAGGATTGGCGACGCCGAGCAGGCTTGCCCGCCCGCCCATCGGATTGATGAGGTGAATGGCGGCGTTCAGCGGCATGCGCATCTCCATCAGCCGATAGAGTCCCAGCAGACGATAGACCTGTGGGGCAAAGGCCGACAGCGGCAGGTAGGCGATGCCCGCGGACCCAAGTGCAGCCTTCGCCGCTGCGATCGACGTGCAGACCGGGATGCCGGCTGTGGAAGCGGCCACCTCGAGCTTGTGCCGCTCCTGACCCTTTTCACCGTAGCTTCCATGCAGCACGACGCGATGGCCGGCATCGGCGACGAGCCGTGCCGCATGCAGGAACCAGGGCGCAGTCTTCAATTTCGGCGAGAGGTAGCAGGGCCAGTCGAGGTCGGCGATCCCGCTTCCCGGTTCGATCGCACCGATATGGCGGCGCATGGCGCGCACGAAGCCGGCCACCTCCACCGCCGTCGGCCCGCGGTAGTGCAGCACCGTCATCAGCGCGCCGATCTGCACCGGATCAGCCTCCCCGGCAAGGATGATGGCCAGCGCGTCCTCTGCCTCCTCTTTGCTCAAGGGTCGGCTGCGGCCGGCGCCGGTGCCGACAGTCGCGATGCAGCGCGCCAAGCGTCGTTCAGGGGCGGCGTCGTCACCGATTTCGGCCAGCTTTGCGGCGAACTGTTCCGGCGCCGGCTCCCCCTCAAGCAGGCGGCTTGGCCGGACCGCCAGCGGTGGTGCGTCGGTCAGGGCCTGCCCTCCCCAACCGGCGTGACCCGTCGCTGTGGGGGCGGAGGCAGTGGAGCGTGCGTCAAGCAGGGCTTCGGTCTCTGCGGCAAGTGCGCGCACGCGTAGCCGCAGAGACTCGGCAAGCGGGGTCGGGCGCAGCCCGTGACCGGTGCGCAGAAACAGCGGATCAGCATAGTCCTCACGCAATTGACCGAGCAAGCGGCTCATCGCCGAGGGCTGCAGGCCGACGCTTGAGGCGGCACGGCTGACGCTGTTTTCGCGCAGCAGCGCGTCGAGCGCCACCAGCAGGCGCAGCTTGCTCAGATCCGTCTGACGTTCGTTCGAGACCGGCTTTCCAACTGCTTCGCCCGTTCGTTCTTCCGCCATGGTTCGTCCTGCCTTCCTGTCTCATCCGGCATATTCGCGGGCGCTGTTTTGCGTCGTTTCGTATTTGGAACCGTTCCAAAACAGCGTCGTTGACCGCCTCCCTCGCCAATAACTAAGTGGAGTTCATTACTCAAGATATATGCGGGGCGAAGATGATGAAGCGGATGGGGCTTGCGACCGAAACCGAGGGGCAGCGGCAAGGGGCCCGCCGGAACCGGTGCGGTCCGGGCGGATGGTCACGTCGTTTCGTCTGCGCCTGCCTTGCCGGCACGGCGTTGACAGTGCCGACGGACGCCTTGGCGCAGAAGGCCGAGGAAGAGGATAAGGAGAAAGCGACCGAGCTTGAGCAGATCGTGGTGACGGCGACCGGATTCGAGCAGAACGTCAAGGATGCGCCGGCGAGCATCACGGTGGTCACGGGCGAAGACCTGCAGAAGCGGTCGTTCCGCGATCTCACCGATGCGCTGCGTGACGCGCAAGGGGTGGCGGTGACCGGTGTCGCCAACGAGCGCGACATCTTCATCCGCGGCCTGCCCGGCTCCTACACGCTGATCCTCGTCGACGGCAAACGCCAAAGCACGCGCGACGCGCGCACCAACGGCAATTCCGGCTTCGAGCAGAGCTTCATCCCGCCCGCCGCCGCCATCGAGCGCATCGAGATCGTGCGCGGCCCGATGTCGTCGCTCTACGGTTCCGATGCCATGGGTGGCGTCATCAACATCATCACCCGCAAGGTCGCCGACAGCTGGACCGGCTCGGTCACCACCGACGGCACGATGCAGCAGCACAGGCAGTTCGGCAATTCAGGCCAGATGTCGTTCTACACCAGCGGTCCGATCCTGAAAGACACCCTCGGCGTGCAGATCTGGGGCCGCGGCCTGAAGCGCGGCGAGGACAAGTTCCTGTCCGGCATCACCGGCGCGAAGGAGCACGATCTGACGGCGCGGCTTTCCTATACGCCGAACGAGGATCACGACTTCTTCCTGGACGGCGGCACGGCGCGGCTGAAGCGCGACGCCAATGTCGGCAACACCATTGCGCCCGGTCCGCGCGCCGTCAGCACCTACAACGAAAACGACCGCGATCATTGGTCGTTTTCCCATACCGGACGCTGGGGCCCGACGACGTCCGACTTCTCCATCCTGCAGGAATGGGCGGAGCGTCGGAACTACAATTACAGCCAGGCGGACGGCCGTTTCATCAAGCAGCCACGCGCACCCGAAGTCCGCAACACCGTCATCGACGGCAAGTTCACCACCCCCTTCGATCTCGGCGGCAGCCACACGCTGGTGACCGGCGGGCAATATTTCGAGGCGCGGCTTTCCGACCAGAATCCGGGTCGACGCACGGGCAAAACCGAAACTTTCTCGGCCACCCAATGGGCGCTGTTTGCCGAGGACGAATGGCGCATGGTCGATGACTTCGCGCTGACCACCGGCCTGCGTCTCGATCACCACGAGGAATATGGCTACCATCTGAGCCCACGCATCTATGGCGTCTGGAACGCGACCGACATGCTGACGGTGAAGGGCGGCGTCTCCACCGGCTTCCGCGCGCCCGATATCCGCAGCATCGCCCCGGGCTATGCCTACACCACCGGTGGCGGCGGTTGCACCTACGGGCCGACCGGCACCTGCGGCGTCATCATCGCGGACCCGAACCTGAAGGCCGAATCGAGCACCAGCTATGAAATCGGCGCGGTTTGGGACAATGGCGATGTCATCCTCGGCGGAACCTATTTCTACACGGACTTCCGGGACAAGATCGCCAACATGCCGGTGATGGACGCCTCGGGCAATCCGGTCCGTTGGAGCGAGGAACCGAACTACCGCCTCTGGTACAACTACAACATCGACGACGCGATTATCCAGGGTGTGGAACTGACGGCGACCTGGAATGCGACCCCGGATCTGACACTTCGCGCCAGCTATACCTATACGCAGTCGGAACAGCAGACCGGAGATTTTGCCGGCTTCCCGCTGGCGCGCACACCGGAGCACATGGCCAATCTGAGAGCTGACTGGTTCACGCCGGTCGAAGGGCTCGAGGCCTGGGCATCGGTCAACTATCACGGCGAGGAAGTCTCTGCCGGCCCGCGTGTCTCGACCACCAGCGGCAAGCCTGTGAAGATCAACGGCAAAACGGGCTACAAGTATGATGCCTACACCACCGTCGATATCGGCACGAAATATGATGTCGGCGAAGGCCTGACGCTGAACGCAGCCGTCTACAACCTTTTCGACAAGGAAGTGGAGCCGACCGATTTCAACGCCGTCGGGGAAGGTCGCCGTTTCTGGTTGAGCCTGACGGCGACATTCTGATCATCCGGCCGGCCCTTCCCGGCTTCGGATCGAGAACAGACGGCGCCTTCCCGGGCGCCGTCTGCGCTTTTCTCAAGCGCCCCTCTTTCTCAAGCGTTTTGGTCCACGCCAAAAGTCGATAGCAGGCTTTGCATCCGCTGCGCCGCCAGTTCCGGCCGGTCGAGTACATTGGCGCGGTCGGCGAGGCGGAAGATGTCGGCGTAGTGCAGCACCCCGCGGGCGGACTGCATGCCGGCGGGCATGGTGAAGTGGCGCTGGTGACCGTTCAGCCAGGCGAGGAGAACGACGCCGGCCTTGTAGTATTGCGTCGGCGCTTCGAAGATCTTGCGGGACAGCGGCACGGTCGGCTCGATCACGCCGCGGAAGGTCGCTAGATCGCCTTTCGCGAGTGCCGCCAAGGCCTTGGAGGCAGATGGCGCCACCGCATCGAAGATGCCGAGCAGCGCGTGGCTATACTTCGTGCCGTCGCCTTCGATCAGTTCGGCATAGTTGAAGTCATCGCCGGTGAAGCAGAGCACCCCTTCGGGCAGGCGATTGCGCAGTGCCACTTCCTTGGTGTTGTCGAGCAGCGAGATCTTGATGCCTTCAACCTTGTCGCGGTTGGCCTCGATGATCGACAGCACCGTATCGAGCGCCTTGTCGAAATCCTCCGAACCCCAGTAGCCCCGAAGCTGCGGATCGAACATGTCGCCGAGCCAGTGCAGCACCACCTTTTTTCGGGTCTGGCCGAGGATGCGGCCATAGACGTGGCGATAATCGTCGGCGGAACGGGCGACGCGGGCAAGCGCCCGGCTTGCCATCATGATCGCCCTGCCCCCCTCGCCTTCGACAAAGCCGACCTGTTCCTCATAGGCCGCAATCACGTCGTCCAGCGACCGCGCGTCTGCCGGGGCGAGATGATCGGTGCCGGCGCCGCAGGCAAGATCAGCGCCTGGAATTTGCCGCGCTTCGCCGAGCGAGCGGCGGATCAGTTCCTGCGCGCCCGGCCAGGCAAGGCCCATGCCGCGCTGGGCGGTGTCCATCGCCTCGGCGATCTTGAAGCCCAGGCTCCAGAGGTGATGGCGAAACGCCATGGTCGCGTCCCAGTCGATCGCCGGATTGCCCCAGGGATCGAGGTCGCGAAGCGGATCCGAAACCACATGGGCGGCCGCATAGGCGATGCGGTTGAAGGTCGGCGGCGTGCTGGGCCGTTCGATCGGCGTTCCGGTCAGACGATACTGTTCAAGCGAACCGTCTTGGCACGGCAGCGTCAGGCTTGTCATTGGGGTTGGTCTCCTCCGCGGACGTTTGTCTTGGAATACTTTGGATCGTTCCAAATGGCAAGCGACAATGTTTTTCAGGTGAGTGCCTCTCCTCTTGGTGATTGCGAATTTCCGATAATATTATTGAAATTCAATCGAATATTCTGCCTATAGCGCAAATCTTAACGTCTCTCTGGATGTCTTGTCTCTGCGTCGGGCGCGGCCGGACTCGAAAAAAGTGATCAGCGAACACTTGACGAAATTGGAACGTTCCAATTATGAAAGAGAAAAGCAGGCAGAAGAATTCGGGAGGATGCTGTGGTCAAGGAGAGGGTAACGGTCATCGATATTGCGCGCGCCGCCGGCGTGTCGAAGTCGACCGTGTCGCTCGTTCTTCAGGGCAGCTCGCTCGTCAACGAGACGACACGCGCCAAGGTGAATGCCGCCATCCGCGATCTCGGCTACGTCTATAACCGTAGCGCCGCCAATCTTCGCCAGGCGAAGTCCAAGATCATCGGCATCGTCGTCAACGATCTCACCAATAGCTTCTTTGCGGAGCTCGCCGTCGGCGTCGATGCGGTCGTGCAGTCGGCTGGCTTCGTGCAGTTCCTTGCCAATACCGGCGAAAAGATCGAGCGCCAGCGTGAAGTGGTGGCGTCGATGCGTGAGCACGGTGTTTCCGGTCTCATCGTCTCCCCGGCGCGCGGCACGGAAGCGGCCGATCTCGCGCCGCTGGTCGATAGCGGCATTCCGGTCGTGCTGGTCGTGCGCGATATCGCGGGTGCTGAGGTTTCCTCGCTGATTTCAGACAACCATGCCGGCGCCATGGCTGCTGTGCGTCACCTGATCGAGCGTGGCCACCAGCGCATCGCCTTCCTTGGCGGCTTTCCGGATACGGCCGTTTTCGAGGCGCGCATGCGCGGCTACCGCGACGCTCTTGTCGAGGCCGGCATGCCGGTTTCCGAGGCGCTGATCATCGGTTCGGCGCCGTCGCGTGCCGGCGGGGTGACGGCGGTGGAGCAGGCGATGATGCTCGCCGACCGGCCGACGGCCGCTCTCTGCTTCAACGATGCGGTCGCTTTCGGCGTCTGCGATGGTCTCCGGGCCCGGCGGCTGGAGCCGGGCGCAGACTTCGCCGTCATCGGTTTCGACGATGTGATCGAGGCGAAGACAGCAGTTCCGGCGCTGACGACGGTGTCCGTCGATCCACAAGGCATGGGCCAGCGGGCCGCCGAGTTGCTGTTGAAGCAGATCAAGGCCGGCAAGGCGGAGCCGGAAACGATCGTCGGTTCGGTCCGTCTCGTCGTTCGCCAGAGCTGCGGCGCTGCAGTCGAGAGAAAAAGGGAGGCACTGGCATGACGCGATGGGGTCTGATCGGCGCGAGCACGATTGCGCGTGAATGGGTGATCGGCGCGATCCGCGCCGCCGGAGGCGATGTCGTCTCGGTCATGAGCACCAGCGCCGAGCGCGGCGCGGCCTATGCCGAGGAGAACGGCATCGCCAAGTCGGTGACTTCGCTTGCCGAACTGGTCGGCGATCCCGATGTCGATGCCGTCTATGTCTCGACCACCAATGAGCTGCATCGCGAGCAGACCCTGGCGGCGATCGCCGCCGGTAAACACGTGCTTTGCGAAAAGCCATTGGCCATGACGCTGGAGGATGCGCGCGACATGGTGAGCGCGGCGCGGGAAGCGGGTGTGGTGCTTGCCACCAACCACCATCTGCGCAATGCCGCCAGCCATCGGGCGATGCACGATGCGATCGCCGAAGGCAAGATCGGCCGGCCGATTGCTGCTCGCGTCTTCCATGCGGTCTATCTGCCACCGCATCTCCAGGGCTGGCGGCTGGAGCGGCCGGATGCCGGCGGCGGCGTCATCCTCGACATCACCGTGCACGACGCCGATACGCTGCGCTTCATCCTCAATGACGACCCGATCGAAGCGGTCGCCATCAGCCATAGCGCCGGCATGGGCAAGGAAGGCCTGGAGGATGGCGTCATGGGTGTCATCCACTTCCGCTCCGGCGTCATCGCCCAGTTCCACGATGCCTTCACCACCAAATATGCCGAGACCGGGCTTGAGGTGCATGGCACCGAAGGTTCGCTCATCGGCCGCAACGTGATGACGCAGAAGCCGATAGGCACGGTGACGCTGCGCAACGCCGATGGCGCGAGCGAGCTTCCGCTCGACCATGCCAATCTCTACGAAACCGCACTTTCCGCCTTCCATGCTGCCGTCAGGGGCGAAGGCCGTGCTTCGGCGACAGGCGAAGACGGCGTCTGGTCGCTGGCAACGGGCCTTGCCGTCGTCAAGGCGGCGGCCACCGGCCAAGCCGTGGCGATCGAAACGGGACTTTGAACTGATGTCGATGAGCAAGCATATCTCGCCGGCCGAAGCGGCCGCCCTGATCCCGGATGGTGCCGTCGTTTCCGTCTCCTCGTCCAGCGGACTCGGCTGCCCCGACCTGATGCTGAAGGCGATCGGCGAGCGGTTCGAGACGACCGGCCATCCGCGCGACCTGACGACGCTGCACCCGATTGCCGCCGGCGACATGAGCGGCATCAAGGGTGTCGACTACATCGCCAAGAAAGGTCTGCTGAAGAAGATCATCGGCGGCTCCTACCCTTCCGGCCCGTCGAGTGCCGAACCGCCACTGATCTGGCAGATGATCGGCGCTGACGAAGTGGCCGCCTACAACGTGCCGTCCGGCATTCTCTTCGACATGCACCGCGAAGCGGCAGCCAAGCGCCCGGGCGTGATGACCAAGGTCGGCCTCGACACCTTCGTCGATCCGTCGCGCGAAGGCTGCGCCATGAACGCTTCTGCTGCGGCTGAGCCCGTGGTGAAGAAGGTCTCGTTCGAAGGCGAGGACTGGCTCTACTTCAAGGCGATCGCGCCGCAGGTGGCGATCATCCGCGCGACGACGGCCGACGAGCGCGGCAACCTCACCTATGAGCACGAGGGCGCCTATCTCGGTGGGCTCGACCAGGCGCTTGCCGCCCGCAACAATGGCGGAATCGTCATTGCCCAGGTCAAACGCATCACCAAGGAAGGTTCGTTGAAGCCGCATGACGTGCGTGTGCCGGGCGTGCTGGTGGATTACGTCATCGTCGACCCCGACCAGAAGCAGACAACGCAGACGCTCTACGATCCGGCGATCTCCGGCGAGATCTTCCGGCCGCTCGACAGCTTCCGGGTCCCAGAATTCAATATCCAGAAGGTGATTGCCCGCCGCGTGGCGCAGGAGCTGCAAGCCGGCAGCGCCGTCAATCTGGGCTTCGGCATTTCGGCCAACGTGCCGCGCATCCTGCTCGAAGAAGGGCTGCATGGTGCGGTCACCTGGGTGATCGAGCAGGGTGCCGTCGGCGGCGTGCCGCTTCTCGACTTTGCCTTCGGCTGCGCTTCCAATGCCGATGCCTTCATGCCCTCGCCCTACCAGTTCACCTACTTTCAGGGTGCGGGCTTCGATGCCTCGTTGCTTTCGTTCCTTGAGATCGATCGCCACGGCTCGGTCAACGTCTCGAAACTCTCCTTCCGTCCGCATGTGACGGCCGGTGCCGGCGGCTTCGTCGACATCACCGCACGGGCAAAGAAGATCGTCTTCTCCGGCATGTTCAATGCCGGCGCCAAGCTTTCGATCGCCGACGGCAGGCTGGTGATCGAGAAGGAAGGCAAGCTGAAGAAGCTGGTCAACGAAGTCGAGCACATTACCTTCTCGGGCCGTCGCGGCATCGAGCAGGGCCAGGACATCACCTATGTGACGGAGCGCTGCGTAATGAAGCTGACGCCTCAAGGGGTGATGTTGACCGAGATCGCGCCTGGCGTTGATCTGCAGGCGCATATTCTCGACCAGTCGGAATTTCCGCTGATCGTTTCCGACAGGCTGAAGACGATGGATGCTGCCCTGTTCCAAGAAGCGTTGATCGGATTGGAGCTGCCGAAAAAGCCGGCGCGCCGGCTTCAGGGAGGCGGTCGTGGCTGAGGGCCGTATTCGCATCGAGGTTGATGGGCCGATCGCGACCATGACGGTTGCCCGTCCAGACAAGCTCAACGCCTTCGACATCGACATGCTGAAGGCGCTGGCAGCCGCCTGCGATACGGTCGAGGCCGACCGCAACGTGCGCGTCGTCATCCTCACCGGCGAGGGCAAGGCGTTTTCGGCCGGTGGCGACATCAAGGCGTGGGGCGGCATGGATGCGCCTGAATTCGGGCATGACTGGGTGCGTTTCGGTCACCGCGTGTTCGAGCGGCTGGCGACCCTGCGCATGCCTGTCATTGCGGCCCTCAACGGCCACGCGCTCGGCGGCGGGCTGGAGCTTGCGGCGGCCGCCGATATCCGGATGGCCGAGGCGCAGATCAAGATCGGCTTGCCGGAGACGAGCCTTGGCATGGTGCCCGGCTGGTCGGGCACGCAGCGTCTCGTCTCACGCTTCGGCGCCCAGATCATCAGGCGCATGGTTCTTGGCGGCGAGATGTTAACCGCCGAGGCTGCCCGCACTGAGGGTTTGGTCGACGCCATCGTCGAGACCGGTACGGTGCTTGCCGCCGCCCGCGACTACGCAGCGCGTGTCGCCAAACGCGGGCCTGCGGCGCTCGAGATTTCGAAACTGATGCTCGCTTCGGCGAATGGCGAAGACAACGGATCTGCGGTCGAGGCACTCGGCTCGATCCTCGTCGCCAAGACCGGTGATCTTAAGGAAGGCGTCGCCGCCTTCACCGAGAAGCGTGAAGCTCAATTCAAGGGAGAATGGTAATGACCGTGCTCGTGAAGCCCAAGCCGATCGAAGGCCACAAGGTTCGCGCCTTCCAGATGCTGATCGACGGCAAGTGGGTGGATAGCGCCGAAGGGCGCACGATCGAGCGCGTGGCGCCGGGCCATGGTGTTGTCGTGAGCCGCTATCAGGCCGGCACCAAGGCCGACGCCGAAAAGGCGATTGCCGCTGCCCGCCGCGCTTTCGACGAAGGCGCCTGGCCGCGCATGACCGCATCCCAGCGGTCGCTGGTACTGCTGCGTGCCGCCGACATCATTGCCGAGCGTGCCGACGAACTCGCCTATCTCGATGCGATCGAATCCGGCAAGCCGATCAGCCAGGCCAAGGGCGAACTCGGCGGTGCCGCCGATATCTGGCGTTATGCGGCGGCCCTTGCTCGCGACCTGCATGGCGAGAGCTACAACACACTCGGCGACGGCACGCTTGGCGTCGTCTTGCGCGAGGCGATCGGCGTCGTCTCGATCATCACGCCCTGGAATTTCCCGTTCCTGATCGTCAGCCAGAAGCTGCCCTTTGCGCTTGCGGCGGGTTGCACCACGGTCGTCAAGCCGTCGGAACTGACCTCGGCTTCAACGCTGTTGCTCGGCGAGATCCTCGAAGCCGCCGGCGTCCCCGCCGGTGTCGTCAACATCATCACCGGCACGGGGCCGGAGGTCGGCGCGCCGATGACGACGCATCCTGATGTCGACATGGTGTCCTTCACCGGCTCGACCGGCGTCGGCCGCCTGACCATGGCCAATGCTGCACAGACGCTGAAGAAGGTCTCGCTGGAACTTGGCGGCAAGAACCCGCAGATCGTCTTCCCGGACGCCAATCTCGATGAGTTCATCGATGCCGCAGTGTTCGGCGCCTATTTCAATGCCGGCGAATGCTGCAATGCCGGCTCGCGGCTGATCCTGCATCGCGATATCGCCGACGAGGTGACGCGCCGCATTGCCGAGCTCTCGGCCAAGGTCAAGGTCGGCGATCCGCTTGATCCGGAAACCCAGGTGGGCGCGATCATCACGCCCCAGCATCTGGAGAAGATTGCCAGCTATGTTTCTGCCGCGTCCAAGGACGGCGCCGCGGTCGCTCATGGCGGCACGGCGCTCGATCTCGGCATGGGCCAGTTCATGGCGCCGACGATCCTTTCTTCCGTGCGGCCGGACATGGCAGTGGCGCGGGAAGAAGTGTTCGGGCCGGTTCTTTCCGTTTTGACCTTCGAGACGACCGAGGAGGCGATCCGCATCGCCAATGCGATCGACTACGGCCTTTCGGCCGGCGTCTGGAGCCGGGACTTCGACACCTGCCTGACGATCGGCCGCCGCGTGCGTGCTGGCACCATCTGGATGAACACCTTCATGGACGGTGCGTCGGAACTGCCCTTTGGCGGCTACCGCCAGTCCGGCCTCGGCCGTGAACTCGGCCGGCATTCGGTCGAGGACTACACCGAGACGAAGACGCTCAACATGCATATGGGGCCGCGCACCGGCTGGTGGATGCCGCGCTAAGGCTGAAACAAGGGAGGAGAGGACATGCGGACGACGGGGGGAGCAATGGGGCAGGAGGCAGCGTCACGCGACGCCGTCCTGCACGCCGTGTTCGCCCGCTCAGCCGGCCGTGCCGAAGCTCGATGGGATCTGCGGACAGAGCAGCAGCTGGAGCTTGCTGATGTCGCTCTCGCCGCCGATCTTCTGCAGAAGCACCCGGCCCATGTCTTCGCCGGTCGCCGTCAGGTCCTCGTAGATCGTTTCGACCTGCGGCTGGATGGCGCTCAAGAGGTGCGAGGTCTGCTTGGCGACGATGTCGTATTCGCGCCCGAGCGTCAGGCCGCAATCGCTCATGCCGGTGATGGTCGCCAGCGCACAGACCTCGCCGCCGCACATGAAACTATCCGGCGGATCGGGCTCGGCATAGCGCTGGCGCACACGGTCGCGGATCGCGCCAGCGGGGCTGTCGAGGTCGATGCCGGAGAGGATTTCGTAGGCGCAGCCCGCCTCGCGCACGGCGGTCATGAAGCCGTGCTGCAGATGGCCGGCAAAGGTGAAGTCCGCCGGCCCGCTGATCAGCGCGGGCTTGCGCCTGCCCTTGGCGATCAGGCGCTTCGTCGCCTGGTAGGAGAAGGTGAAGTTGTCGTAGTCGACATAGGGATGTGGGGTGGAAAGCTCCGTACGCCCATGGGTGACGAAGGGAAAGCCGAGATCGGACAGCAATCGGACGCGGGGATCGAGCGGTTCCGTGCGCGAGAAGATCAGGCCATCGGCCATCGCGTTGCGGGTAATGTAGTTGACCGCTTCGACATTGGTCGAGTTCAGGAAATTCGGCATGACGATCAGGTGGTAGGCGGTGCCCTGCAGCGCCTTGGCGATGCCGCTCATGATCGAGGTGCCGTAGCCGAGAATTTCTTCGTGCGGATCGAGCAGCACGCCGATGACATTGGTGCGGCCGGTCTTCAGGCGCTGGGCGGCCCGGTCGGGCGAGTAGCCGATCTCGTCGGCGACCTCGCGCACCCGCTTTCGGGTCTCGATGGAGATCTGCGGTGCATCGGAGAGCGCGCGCGAGACGGTGGTGACCGCAAGGCCGGTGATTTCCGCGATCGTGCGAAGGGTCGGCTTGCCGCGCTTGGCGGTGGCGCCGCTGTCTTCGTGGTGGGCGGGCTTGGAGGGATCGGCCAATGCTAGTCATCCTGAGAACGGGCAAGAGCGGGTTTTGTAACGTGGCGCGAACGCTTAGGCAATCGAATCATGAAAACGTTTTAAATCTCGCATCGCGGCATGGATTGCTGCGCTGCAATAGCTAATGTGAGCTATATAATTCAGTAAATTCAAACGGTTCCGAAGGTGCTAAAGTACAAAATGGCGGAATGCTTGACTTGCTGAATTTATAACGTTTTAAATGGCCAGCCGCTGGCTTAAGCGGCGCGAATTCCGGGGTGGAGGAGGTTCCGCCTCGTTAACTTGCAAACGGGAGGAAAACGATGCGCAAGTTGATGACGACGACGGCCGTTGTGGCGCTGATGATGGCGGCCACCGCCGCGCGCGCAGCCGAAAATGTGGAAGTTCTGCACTGGTGGACATCGGGTGGCGAAGCCGCCGCACTCGACGTTCTGAAGAAGGATCTGGAAAGCAAGGGCATCACCTGGACCGACATGCCGGTCGCCGGCGGTGGCGGTACGGAAGCCATGACGGTGCTGCGCGCGCGCGTCACCGCAGGCAACGCTCCGACCGCCGTGCAGATGCTCGGCTTCGACATTCTCGACTGGGCCAAGGAAGGCGCACTCGGTAACCTCGACGAGACCGCTTCCAAGGAAGGCTGGGACAAGGTGATCCCGACCGCCCTGCAGCAGTTCTCGAAGTATGACGGCCACTGGATCGCAGCACCGGTGAACGTGCATTCGACCAACTGGGTCTGGATCAACAAGGCTGCCCTCGACAAGGCAGGCGGCAAGGAACCGACCAACTGGGACGAACTGGTTGCCCTACTCGACAACTTCAAGGCTCAGGGCATCACGCCGATCGCCCATGGTGGTCAGCCGTGGCAGGATGCGACGATCTTCGACGCCGTCGTGCTTTCACTGGGCACCGACTTCTACAAGCAGGCTTTCATCGACCTCGACCCGGCAGCGCTCGGCGGCGACAAGATGAAGGAAGCCTTCGACCGCATGACGAAGCTGCGCTCCTATGTCGATGACAACTTCTCGGGCCGTGACTGGAACCTCGCTTCCGCCATGGTCATCGAGAATAAGGCCGGCCTGCAGTTCATGGGCGACTGGGCCAAGGGCGAGTTCCTGAAGGCCAAGAAGGTGCCGGGCACCGATTTCGTCTGCATGCGCTTCCCGGGCACGCAAGGCTCCGTGACCTTCAACTCCGACCAGTTCGCGATGTTCAAGGTTGCCGACGAC
The DNA here is from genome assembly GCF_014852425.1 of Ensifer sp. ENS09. NCBI lineage: Bacteria > Pseudomonadati > Pseudomonadota > Alphaproteobacteria > Hyphomicrobiales > Rhizobiaceae > Ensifer > Ensifer sp. ENS09. Next base: position 305,674 of record NZ_JACVBP010000007.1, on the reverse strand, counting down.
AAGGTTCCGGCCCAGCTCGCCATGGCTTCGGCGATCGAAAGCCCGACCTTCCAGTCGGCCTTCAACGTCGTCAAGGGCTCGGTCCCGGCTCGCACCGACGTTCCGGATACGGACTTCGACGCCTGCGGCAAGAAGGGCATCAAGGACCTGGCGGAAGCCAACACCAACGGTAAGCTCTTCGGCTCCATGGCCCATGGCCATGCCAATCCGGCTGCCGTCAAGAACGCGATCTACGACGTCGTGACGCGTGAGTTCAACGGCGAACTGACGTCCGAAGAGGCCGTCAAGGAACTGGTCTCGGCCGTCGAGGCCGCGAAGTAACGGGCTCGCTCCGGGGCGCGTACTGCATAATTCCTTAGATCCGCATGGATTAAAGGACAAAATTATGCAGCAACTTAGGTGTTGCAGCGACCTTAGCATGTCTTGCGAGACACGCGGCGCTGCTAGGCGCCCCGGGCACCCCATTCCGACATGCAAGCGCCGTCGAACCACCGTGGCCAATAGGACGCGGGGAGGGGCGCTTTGATACCCAGAACCTCGCGCGGATGCCGATATCAGGGTTGTGCCCGACGGCCGCGCCAGAAGTGGTGAACGTTCATGGATAGCCGCAGTCGCCTGCAGGACCTGATACCGAAGCTGGTGCTTGCCCCGAGCTTCCTCATCGTCCTGATCTTTGTCTATGGTTTCATTGCCTATACCGGCTTTCTGTCGATGACGGACAGCAAGATGCTGCCGTCCTACAATTTCGTCGGTTTAAGCAACTATACGAAGCTGTGGGCGCTGCCACACTGGTGGCGGGCGGTGAGCAACCTGGCGATCTTCGCCGCGCTCTATATCGCCATCTGCTCGGTGCTTGGCCTCGGCCTTGCGATCCTGCTCGACCAGAAGATCCGCGCTGAAGGCTTCCTGCGGCCGATCTATCTCTATCCGATGGCGCTTTCCTTCATCGTGACCGGTACGGCCTGGAAGTGGTTCCTCGACCCTGGCATCGGCCTTGAGAACACCATGCATCTCTGGGGCTGGGAGAGTTTCTCGTTCAACTGGATCAAGGACCGCAACTACGCGATCTACTGCGTCGTCATCGCCGCCGTCTGGCAGTCGACCGGCTTCATCATGGCGATGTTCCTGGCCGGCCTTCGCGGCGTCGACAACGAGATCATCAAGGCCGCCCAGATCGACGGCGCCAAGACCTCGACGATCTATCGCCGGATCATCATTCCCTTGATGCGGCCGGTGTTCCTCTCCGCCTTCGTCGTGCTCGCGCATCTGGCGATCAAGGCCTACGACCTGATCATCGCGCTCACCGGCGGTGGGCCGGGGCAGGCGACCGAGCTGCCCGCGACCTTCATGTATTCCTACACCTTCACCCGCAACCAGATGGGCATCGGCGCGTCCTCGGCGATCATCATGCTGGTGATGATCTTCTCGATCATCGTTCCTTATCTCTATTCCGAAATCCGGGGAGCAAGACGCTGATGAGCGCTCCGAGCCCAGACAACATCATCTCGCACAACCGCCTTACCCGCGCGCTGATCTACACCGCGCTGATCCTCTTTGCGCTCTATTCGCTGCTGCCGCTCTATGTGATGCTGGTGAACTCGGTGAAGCCGCTCGACGAGATCCGCCAGGGCGGCATGCTCAACCTGCCGCAGACCTTTACGCTCGAGCCCTGGCTGCAGGCCTGGTCGACGGCACAGATCGGCGTGCAGCCGACGGGTCTCAAGCCCTTCTTCATCAACTCGATCCTGATGGTCGTGCCGGCCGTGGCGATCTCGACGATCATCGGCGCGCTCAATGGCTACGTGCTGACGAAGTGGCGCTTTCCCGGTGCCAACATCTTCTTTGCCATGCTGCTGCTCTCCTGCTTCATCCCGTTCCAGATCGTGCTGATCCCGATGGCGCGCATTCTCGGCATTCTCGGGCTCGCCGGTTCGATCTGGGGCCTGATCTTCGTCCATGTGATCTACGGCCTCGGCTTCACGACGCTCTATTTCCGCAACTACTACGAGGCGTTCCCGACCGAGCTGGTGCGCGCGGCGCAGATCGACGGGGCCAGCTTCTTCCAGATCTTCTGGCGCATCCTGCTGCCGTCGTCCGGCCCGATTATCGTTGTCTCCGTCATCTGGCAGTTCACCAACATCTGGAACGACTTCCTGTTCGGCGCGTCTTTCTCCGGCCCCTATTCGACGCCGATGACGGTCGCGCTCAACAACCTCGTTTCGTCCTCGACAGGCGTCAAGGAATACAACGTTCACTTCGCGGGCGCGATCCTCGCCGCCCTGCCAACGCTCATCGTCTACATCGTGTCCGGCCGCTACTTCGTTCGCGGCCTGATGTCGGGCGCCGTGAAAGGATAAGCTCATGTCTTTCTTGAAAATCAGCAACCTGCGCAAATCCTATGGCTCGCTCGAGATCCTGAAGGATATCAACCTGGAGATCGAAGAAGGCGGCTTCCTAGTGCTGGTCGGCCCCTCCGGCTGCGGCAAGTCCACACTTCTCAACACCATTGCCGGTCTGGAGCCGATCACATCGGGCGAGATCGCCATCAACGGTCGCTCGGTTGCCGATCTGCATCCCTCGAAGCGCGACATCGCCATGGTGTTCCAGTCCTACGCGCTCTACCCGAACATGACGGTCGCCGGAAACATCGCCTTCGGCATGGAAATCCGCGGCGTGCCGAAGGACGAGCGCGATAAGGCGATCAAGCAGGTGGCGGACATGCTGCAGATCGGCCATCTGCTCGACCGCAAGCCGAGCCAGCTCTCCGGTGGTCAGCGCCAGCGCGTCGCCATGGGCCGGGCGCTGGTGCGTAACCCGCAGGTCTTTCTGTTCGACGAACCATTGTCCAACCTCGATGCCAAGCTGCGCGTCGACATGCGCACCGAGATCAAGCGGCTGCATAACCGCATGAAAACGACGATCGTCTACGTGACCCATGACCAGATCGAGGCGATGACGCTGGCGACGAAGATCGCCGTTCTGAAGGACGGCGTGCTGCAGCAGTTCGGCACGCCGGCCGAGATCTACAACAACCCGTCCAACATGTTCGTCGCTGACTTCATGGGCTCGCCGGCGATGAACCTTTTGACCGCGCGCATCGAGAAGAGCGGCTCCGATATCGCGGTTGCGCTGGCGCGCCCGAATGCCGAGCCGCTGAAACTCGCGGTGCCGCAGGCCAACGGTGCGCTGTCGGCCTATGCCGGCAAGGATGTCGTCTTCGGCATCCGCCCGGAAGCGCTGACCGATCCTGACGGCGCCGACCGCAACGCCAAGGTGGTTGCCGAGGGCGAATGCCTGATCGAAGTGGTCGAGCCGGCCGGTTCCGACACCTTTGCGGTCACCCGTCTCGGCGGCAAGGAAATCGTTGCCCGGCTGAGGGCGGATGCCCGCATCGCGGCCGGCCAAACGTCGCGGCTTGCCTTCAACCTCGACAAGGCGGTGTTCTTCGACCCGCAGAGCCAGCAGCGGATCGCGTAACCGATCATGCAGGAGCAGCCGGACATCGTCATCATCGGGTCGGGGATCGGCGGCTCCACGCTTGCGGCGGGGCTTGTCGGCTCCGGTGCCCGCATCGCCATCCTCGAGCGTGGCGAGCGCCTGCCCGACACGCCGGAGGCGCGCAGCTACAGTTCGATCTTCGTCAAGGGCCATTTCCGACCGAAGGAGATGTGGCGCGAGCCCGACGGGACCGCGTTCAATCCGGGCAACTTCTATTTCGTCGGCGGCAATTCCAAGCTCTTCGGCGCGGTGCTTTTGCGCTACCGGGCCGAGGATTTCACCGAGATGCAGCATCTCGGAGGTGTTTCGCCGGCATGGCCCTTCCCCTATGAAGAGCTGGAACCGTGGTACGGCAAGGCCGAGCAGCTGTTCGAGGTGCGCGGCGAACTGGGGGACGACCCGACGGAACCGTTCCATAGCTCCCCGTATGCTTTCGGCCCGGTGCCGGACGAGCCGGCCATCGCCCGTGCCCGTGCCGAGTTGAAGGCGCAGGGGCTACATCCGGCGACCTTGCCGCTCGGCGTCGATATCGACACGTGGCTTGCCGGCGGGCGCACGCCCTGGGACGGGTTCCCGAACACCGGCAACGGCAAGAAGGATGCCGAAACCGCATCGCTCGCCGTCGCGCTGAAGGATCCGAACATCGAGCTGATCACCTCGGCGCATGTCGACACGCTGGAGGCAGGCCCGGGTGGTCGGATCGAGGCGATCCACTACACCCACAGGGGCGAGAAGAAGACGCTGTCGCCGAAGCTGGTGATCCTGTCGGCCGGCGCGATCAATTCCGCTGCCATCCTGTTGCGCTCCCGCGACGGCAAAGGGCTTGCCAACGCCTCCGACCAGGTCGGCCGCAACTTCATGAACCACAATTGCAGCGCCATGCTGGCAATCAACCCGTTCAAGCGCAACGACAGCATCTACCAGAAAACGCTGATGCTGAACGACTACTACCTGACCGGCGGCCGGGACGGTCTGCCGCTCGGCAACGTCCAGCTTCTCGGCAAGATCAACGGCGACATCCTGAAGGCCAATGCGCCGGTCTGGGGCCCACGCTTCGCCTTCGACCTCATGGCCGGCCATGCGATCGACTGGTACATGATGACGGAGGACCTACCGAACCCGGAAGGCCGCATCATGGTCGACGGCAAGGGCATCATCATGCAGTGGCGGCGCTCTAACATGGAGGCGCTTTCCAGTCTTGAAGCGAAAATGCGCGCGCACTTCAAGGCGGCCGGCTATCCGATCGTGCTCTCTCAGCCCTTCGACAAGCGCACGCCGTCGCATCAGTGCGGGACGGTGCGGATGGGCAAAGACCCGAAGGACGCGCCGCTCGACGTCTATTGCCGCGCCTTCGACCATCCCAACCTCTTTGTCGTCGACGCCGGCTGCCTGCCGACATCGGCGGCCGTCAATCCGGCGCTGACGGTTGCTGCCCAGGCGCTCAGGGTCGCCGACCATATCCTTGCGAAGGAGATCCGATCATGACGTCATCGACGCGTCCCGTCGCCATCGTCACCGGCGGCCGCCGCGGCATCGGTCTCGGCGTCGCCCGCGCGCTCGCCCGCGAGGGCTTCGACATTGCGCTTACCGGCCTGGGTGCGGCAGACGCGACGACCGCCCAGACGCTATCGGAACTATCCGGTGAGCATGGACGGGCCATCTACATCGAGGCGAATCTGGCCGATGTCGGCGGTCATGCGGCGACGGTCGAGCGCGTCCGCGCCGAGCTCGGCCCGATCCGCTGCCTCGTCAACAATGCTGGTATTGCCTCGGTGGTGCGGGGTGATTTCCTCGATATGCTGCCGGAAAACTTCGACACGATCGTCGCCACCAATCTGCGCGGTACGGTGTTTTTCACCCAGGCCGTGCTCGTTTCGATGCTGACCGACCCGGCAGACCGAACGCCGCGCTCGATCATCAACATCACCTCGGTTTCGGCGACGATGACCTCGCCGGAGCGGCTCGACTATTGCATGACCAAGGCCGGGCTTGCCGCCTTCAGCCAGGGGCTGGCGCTTCGGCTTGCCAATACCGGCATCTCGGTTTTCGAGATCCGTCCGGGCATCATTCGCTCCGACATGACCGCCGGCGTCTCGGCGAAATACGATGGCTTGATTGATGGCGGACTGGTGCCGATGCGGCGCTGGGGCGAGCCCGACGATATCGGCAATATCGCGGCCGGGCTTGCCGGCGGCAAATTCGCCTTTGCCACCGGCTCGGTCATCCAGGCGGATGGCGGGCTGTCGATCGGCCGTCTCTAGGAACAGGCAGGACTTTTGAGGCTCGCAAGCGGGCAGGGTTTGAGTTGAACACGTCGAAAATTTGGAACGTTCCAAATAGATGGCGGCGGAGGGACGACAGGGAATGAGCTACGACTACATCATCACCGGCGCCGGCCCGGCCGGCTGCGTTCTCGCCAATCGCCTCTCCGAGGACCCATCGGTTCGCGTGCTTCTGCTCGAAGCCGGTGGCGGCGACTGGAACCCGCTGTTCCACATGCCGGCCGGTTTTGCCAAAATGACCAAGGGCGTCGCCAGCTGGGGCTGGGAGACCGTGCCGCAGAAGCACATGAAGGGCAGAGTGCTGCGTTACACTCAGGCCAAGGTGATCGGCGGCGGCTCGTCGATCAATGCCCAGCTCTATACCCGTGGCAACGCTGCCGACTACGACCTCTGGGCCTCCGAGGACGGCTGCACCGGCTGGGACTATCGCAGCGTGCTTCCCTATTTCAAACGCTCGGAAGACAACCAGCGCTTTGCCGACGACTACCATGCCTATGGCGGACCGCTCGGTGTCTCGATGCCCACGGCGGCGCTGCCGATCTGCGACGCCTATATCCGCGCCGGACAGGAACTCGGCATTCCTTACAATCACGATTTCAACGGCCGCCAGCAGGCGGGTGTCGGCTTCTACCAGCTCACCCAGCGCAACCGCCGCCGGTCGAGTGCGTCGCTCGCCTATCTCTCGCCGATCAAGGACCGCCGCAATCTGACGGTCCGCACCGGCGCGCGCGTGGCGCGGATCGTGCTCGAAGGCACTCGCGCCGTCGGCGTCGAAGTCGTCTCGGCCAAGGGCAGCGAGATCATCCGGGCGGATCGCGAGGTGCTCGTAACCTCCGGCGCCATCGGTTCGCCGAAGCTGCTTTTGCAGTCCGGCATCGGGCCGGCCGATCACCTGAAATCGGTGGGCGTCTCGGTGAAACACGACCTGCCCGGCGTCGGCGGCAATCTGCAGGATCATCTCGATCTCTTCGTGATCTCGGAGTGCACCGGCGACCACACTTATGACGGTGTAGCGAAACTCCATCGTACGCTATGGGCTGGATTGCAGTATGTGCTCTTCCGCTCAGGCCCGGTGGCGTCCTCGCTGTTTGAGACCGGCGGTTTCTGGTACGCCGATCCGAACGCCCGTTCGCCGGATATCCAGTTTCATCTCGGTCTCGGCTCCGGCATCGAGGCGGGCGTCGAGAAGCTGAAGAATGCCGGCGTGACGCTGAATTCCGCCTATCTGCATCCGCGCTCGCGCGGCACGGTGCGGCTCTCGTCTTCCGATGCGGCGGCAGCACCGCTGATCGACCCCAACTACTGGGAGGATCCGCACGACCGCAAGATGTCGATCGAGGGCTTGAAGATCGCCCGCGAGATCATGCAGCAGGCGGCACTGAAGCCCTTCGTTCTGGCGGAGCGCCTGCCGGGCAACTCGGTCATGAGCGACGAGCAGTTCTTCGAATACGGCTGCGCCAACGCCAAGACCGATCATCACCCTGTCGGCACCTGCAAGATGGGGACGGATGCCTCGGCCGTAGTCGGGCTGGACTTGAAAGTGCGAGGGCTCGAAGGCCTTCGCGTCTGCGACAGCTCGGTGATGCCGCGCGTTCCCTCTTGCAACACCAATGGGCCGACGATCATGATGGGTGAGAAGGGCGCCGATATCATCCGTGAGCGCCAACCCCTGCCGCCGGCGATCTTCGCCCACGAACGCAACGACAGCCGCCCGCGCGCCCGCGCCGATATCCGTTGAGGTCCTCCATGATCCGCCACTGCGTCTTTATCCGCTTCCGCCCTGAAATCACACGTGGCGAGAAGGCGGCGATTTTTGCCGAGATATCCGCGCTGAAGTCCCGGCTACCCGGCTTCATGGCGGCCCATATTGGCAGCAACGTCAGCCCGGAAGTGGGCATGGACAAGGGCTTTGGCGAAGGCTTCATCGTCGACTTCACCGATGCGGCCGCGCGCGACGCCTATCTGGAGGACGAGGAGCACCGCAGGACCGGCGCCAAGATCGTGGCGGCCGCCGAAGGCGGCATTGCCGGCATCTTCGTCTACGACCTCGAAATTGCCGGCTGAGTGGCAGCGATGGTCGAAGCGCGTCCCTTCCTGACAGAGCTCTTCGAGGCCGCCGTGCGGGCCGCCGATCCCTATGAGGCGATCAAGGCGCATCTGCCCGAGCCGCCGAAAGGGCGGACCGTGGTGGTCGGCGCCGGCAAGGCGGCAAGCCAGATGGCAGCCGCTTTCGAGAAACTCTGGAAGCATCCCTTCTCCGGCACGGTGGTGGCGCGCCATGGACCGATCGAACATTGCGCGACAATCACGGTGCTGCAGTCGGCCCATCCGGTGCCGGATGAGGCGGGGCTTGCCGCGTCGGATGTCTTGCTGAAGGCGGTTGCAGGTCTGACGGCGGACGACCTCGTCATTGCGCTGATCTCCGGTGGCGGCTCGGCCCTGCTGCCGGCGCCGCCTGAAGGCTTGACCCTCGCTGACGAGATCGCCGTCAACAAAGCGCTGCTGGCCTCTGGCGCGCCGATCTCGGCGATGAACGTCGTGCGCAAGCACGTCTCGCGCATCAAGGGCGGTCGCCTCGCTGCCGCCGCCTTCCCGGCTCGTGTCGTCAGTCTCGTCGTTTCGGACGTACCCGGCGATAGCCCGGCCTTCGTCGCCTCTGGGCCGACCGTTCCGGATCGTAGCACAGCGGTGGAAGCACTCGACATCGTCGCCCGCTACCGAATGGAACTGCCGGATGCTGTCATCGCCCATCTGCGCTCGGAGACAGCATCAGCGCCTGCCCCCGATGATGCGCGGTTTGCCGGGCATGCGTGCCACGTCATCGCCTCGGCAAGCGTCTCATTGGAAGCGGCCGCGGCCAAGGCGCGGGAACTGGGCATTGAGGCGCATATCCTCTCCGATGCGATCGAAGGCGAAGCACGCGACATCGGTCGCATGCATGCAGCCCTTGCTCGCGAAGTGGCGCTGAGGAATCGTCCCTTCGCCAAGCCGGTCGTGCTTTTATCCGGCGGCGAAACGACGGTGACGATCTCCGGTGAGGACTATGGCAAGGGCGGGCGCAACAGCGAATTCCTGCTGTCGCTGGCGCTCGACATCGATGGTGTTGCAGGCATCGATGCACTTGCCGCCGATACGGATGGCATCGACGGTTCGGAAGACAATGCCGGCGCCTTTGCGGATGGGCAGAGCATCGCGCGCATGCGGGCGGCAGGTTTCGACCCGCGGCTCCATCTCGCCCGTCACGACGCCTGGTCGGCCTTTTCGGCGAGCGGCGATCTGTTCGTATTGGGCCCGACCGGAACGAACGTCAACGATTTCCGGGCGCTGTTGATCCGCTAGGGTGCGGCTCTTCTGTCGAGACGTTAGCCGGATTCAGCACTGTACCTGAAATGACAACGCCGCCGCCGAGATCTTCGGCAGCGGCGTTGTTTTGATTTGCGGCGTTTCGACTTACTTGGCGCGCTTCAGAGCGTCGCCAAGGATCGAGACGATCTCGCCAAAGTGCTTCTCTTCGGCGATCAACGGCGGCGAGAAGGCGATGATGTCGCCGGTGACGCGGATCAGCAGACCCTTCTCGAAGCAATCAACGAAGACGTCGTAGGCGCGGGCACCGATTGCGCCGTCGCGCGACTGCAGCTCAATGCCGGCGATCAGGCCGATCGTGCGGATATCGATGACGTTGGGCAGGCCCTTCAGCGAATGCATGGCATCGTGCCAGGCGTCCTGGAGCTCGACGGCGCGGGTCATCAGGCCCTCGTCGCGGTAGATGTCAAGCGTCGCGATACCGGCGGCGCAGGCGGCCGGATGGCCGGAGTAGGTGTAGCCGTGGAAAAGCTCGATCGCGTTTTCCGGACCGTGCATCAGCGCGTCATGCACCTTGCGGCTGGCAAAGACCGCGCCCATCGGGATCGCGCCGTTGGTGAGGCCCTTGGCCGCCGTCACCATATCGGGGGTCACGCCGAAGAAGTCGGTCGCGAAGGCTGCGCCCAGGCGGCCGAAGCCGGTGATGACCTCGTCGAAGATCAGGAGGATGCCGTGCTTGTCGCAGATGGCGCGCAGGCGCTCGAGATAGCCCTTCGGGGGGATGAGCACGCCGGTCGAGCCGGCGACCGGCTCGACGATGCAGGCGGCGATGGTCTCGGCGCCATGCAGCGCCACCAGCCGCTCGAGATCGTCGGCAAGCTCGGCGCCGTGATCGGGCTGGCCCTTGACGAAGGCGTTCTTGGCGGGGTCATGGGTGTGGCGCAGGTGGTCGGAACCGGGAAGCTGCGGGAAGACGCGGCGGTTGTTGAGGATACCGCCGACCGAGATGCCGCCGAAGCCGACACCGTGATAACCGCGCTCGCGGCCGATGAGGCGGGTGCGGGTGCCCTGGCCGATCGCACGCTGGTAGGCGATCGCGATCTTGAGCGCCGTGTCTACCGATTCCGAACCGGAGCCGGTGAAGAACACGCGGTCGAGCTTCTGTCCTTCAGGACCCGGAGCGATTTCGGCGAGGCGCTCGGCAAAGTCGAAGGCGATCGGGTGGCCCATCTGGAAGGAGGGGGCGAAATCCATCGTAGACAGCTGGCGCTCGACGGCGGCGGCGATCTGGCGGCGGCCATGGCCGGCATTCACACACCAGAGCCCGGCGGTACCGTCGAGGATCGTGCGGCCATCGGTGCTGGTGTAGTGCATGCCCTCGGCCGAGGCCAGCAGGCGCGGGGCCTGCTTGAACTGCCGGTTGGCGGTAAACGGCATCCAATAGCTGTCGAGAACGGGGGCGTTGGGTTTGGTGTGCTGGTTCATGGCATCCTCCTGAGGTTGGCGATTGACGCCATGATTTGATTTGCCAAACAAGTCCTTTTCTGCTGTCAGTTAAGTCATTGAAATAAATCACGCTGTTTCATCGTGTTTGCGCTATTTCGAACAACCTGAACACCAAGGGTTCGGATCATATGACCGTCGATATCGGAAACCGGCTTCGTCATCTCCGCCTGATGCACAATCTGTCGCAGCGCGAACTGGCCAAGCGCGCCGGCGTCACCAATTCGACGATCTCGCTGATCGAGTCGAACGCCTCCAATCCTTCCGTCGGTGCGCTGAAGCGTATTCTCGACGGCATTCCGATCGGGCTTGCGGAGTTCTTCTCCTTCGAGCCGGAGAAGCCGCGCAAGGCGTTCTATGCGGCGGAGGAACTGGTCGAGATCGGCAAGGGGCCGATCTCCTACCGGCAGATCGGCGAAAATCTCTTCGGCCGCAGCCTGCAGATCCTGAAGGAGGTCTATCAGCCGGGCGCCGATACCGGAAAGGTGCCGCTGGTGCATGACGGCGAGGAGGGGGGCATCGTGTTGTCGGGCCGTATCGAGGTCACCGTCGACGATGAGCGGCGGATCCTGGGACCGGGGGATGCCTATTATTTTGAAAGCCGGCGGCCGCATCGTTTTCGCTGCGTCGGGCCGGTGCCCTGCGAAGTGATCAGCGCTTGTACGCCGCCGACGTTTTGAGGGCGGACGGCGCTGATGCGCCGTCCGGAGTTCGTCACGAAAGCCGCGCGCAGGCGTCTGCGATGCGCTTCAGCGCTTCCTTCAGTTCCGCTTCAGAGGTCGCATAGGAGATGCGGAAGAACGGCGAGAGACCGAAGGCCGAGCCCGGAACGACGGCGACATGGGCGTCGTCGAGCAGGTAGGCGCAGAAGTCCGTATCCGTTGCGATCGTCTTGCCCGACGGCGTGACCTTGCCGAGCATGCCGGCGCAGCCGGAGAAGGTGTAGAAGGCGCCTTCCGGAACGCGGCAGTCGAGACCATCGATGGCGTTGAGGCCATTGACGACGAGATCGCGGCGGCGCTGGAAGCTGGCGGTGCGTTCCTTGAGGAACTCCTGCGGGCCGGTCAGCGCGGCAACGGAAGCGGCCTGGCTGACGGAGGAGGGGCAGGAGGTCGCCTGGCTCTGGACCACGGCCATCGCCTTGATCAGGTCACGCGGGCCGCCGGCATAGCCGATGCGCCAGCCGGTCATGGCATAGGCCTTGGAGACGCCGTTGACCGTCAGCGTGCGGTCCTTGAGCCGGGGCTCGAGCTGGGCCGGCGTGACGAAGCGGAAGCCGTCATAGACGATGTGCTCGTACATGTCGTCGACCAGCAGCCATACATGCGGATGCTTGAGGAGCACGTCGAGCAGCGGCCGATAGTCGCTCGCGCTATAGGCGGCACCCGACGGATTTGACGGCGAATTCAAGAGCACCCAGCGCGTCTTAGGTGTAATTGCGGCCTCGAGCTTGTCGGCCGTCAGCCGGAAGGCGGAGGAGGCGTCACAGGGGATCAGCACCGGCTTGCCTTCGCAGATCTGGACGATATCCGAATAGGAGGTCCAGTAGGGCGTCGGGATGACCACTTCGTCGCCGGGGTTGATCGACGCCATCATGGCGTTGAACAGGATCTGCTTGGCGCCGGTCGAAACCGTGATCTCGTCCTGCTCGTAGGCAAGGCCGTTTTCACGCTGGAACTTTTCGCGGATCGCCTTCTTCAGTTCCGGCGTGCCGTCGAGGGCGGTGTACTTGGTGTCACCGCGCTTGATCGCCTCGCAGGCGGCGTCCTTGACGAAGTCGGGCGTGTCGAAATCCGGTTCGCCCGCACCGAGGATGATGACCGGCTTGCCTTCGCGCTTCATGGCCTGCGCGCGGGCGCCGATCTTGAGGATTTCGGACACTCCGATCGAGGAGATCCGCGAGGCGGGCTCAAAGCCCGCCTCCTTGACCGTTGCGTTGATGGTCATGGTCTCTACCTACCTGGGTGCGCCGATTATTCGATGTCGAACGACACGCCCTGCGCCAGCGGCAGGGCCTTCGAATAGTTCACCGTGTTGGTGGCGCGGCGCATGTAGGCCTTCCACGAGTCCGAACCGGATTCACGACCACCGCCGGTTTCCTTCTCACCGCCGAAGGCGCCACCGATTTCGGCGCCCGAGGTGCCGATGTTGACGTTGGCGATACCGCAATCCGAACCGTCGACGGCGAGGAAGCGTTCGGATTCCTGCATGTCGCGGGTGAAGATCGAGGACGACAGACCGGCTGCGACCGCATTGTGATCGGCAACGACGGCGTCGAAGTCGCTGTACTTCATGACGTAGAGGATCGGCGCGAAGGTTTCTTCGAGAACCGGCCCGGCCTGCTTGGGCATTTCGACCAGAGCGGGTTTGGCGTAGTAGCCGTTGTCGTAGCCGAGCTCGACGCGTTCGCCGCCGGTGACGGTGCCGCCATGCGACTTCGCCTCAGCGATCGCTTTCTGCATGCCGTCGTAGGCAGCCTTGTCGACGAGCGGGCCGACGAGGGCGGTGGTTTCGAGCGGGTTACCGACGGAGACCGAACCGTAGGCCTTCTTCAGGCGCGGAACGAGCTGGTCGTAGACGCTTTCATGCACGAACAGGCGGCGCATGGTGGTGCAACGCTGGCCGGCGGTGCCCATGGCGCCGAAGGCGATGGCGCGCAGCGCCATGTCGAGATCGGCCGACGGGCAGACGATGCCGGCATTGTTGCCGCCGAGTTCGAGGATCGCGCGGGCGAAGCGCTTGGCAAGGCGCGGACCGACGTCGCGGCCCATGCGGGTCGAGCCGGTTGCCGAAACGAGCGGTACCTTCGGGTTGTCGACGAGAACTTCACCGACGGTGCGGTCGCCGATCAGGACCTGCGACAGGCCTTCCGGCGCATCGCCGAAGCGGGCGAGTGCGCGCTCGAAGATCGCCTGCGAGGCAAGCGCCGTGAGCGGCGTCTTTTCAGACGGCTTCCAGACGACGGAGTTGCCGCAGACGATGGCAAGTGCCGCGTTCCACGACCAGACGGCGACCGGGAAGTTGAAGGCCGAGATGACGCCGACGACGCCGAGCGGGTGCCAGGTTTCCATCATGCGGTGGCCGGGACGTTCGGTGGCGATTGTCAGGCCGTAGAGCTGGCGGGAAAGGCCGACTGCGAAATCGCAGATGTCGATCATTTCCTGGACTTCGCCGAGGCCTTCCGAGGTGATCTTGCCGGCTTCGATCGAAACCAGGCGGCCAAGGTCAGACTTGAAGGCGCGCAGTTCTTCGCCGAGCAGGCGGATCAGTTCGCCGCGCTTCGGCGCCGGAACCAGGCGCCAGGCCTTGAAGGCTTCATGGGCCTTTTCGATCTTGGCGGCAGCTTCAGCAGCCGAAACCGTCTTGAGGTTGCCGATCTTTTCGCCGGTAACCGGGCTGAAGGACGGCATGTCGCCGCCGGTGTAGAGTTCCTTGGCGACGCCCATCTTTTCGAGAAGCGCTGCGGCTTCCTTGGTCACGTCGACTTTCTTGGTTGCGATGTTCATGGTCTGACTCCCGTCTTATTGGTTTAGATCATTCGATGGAGCGGTATGGGGCGGAAAACCGCACACAGTATTTCGCCCTGGCCTATCCGAAACGCACGCTGCCGAGCTTTCCCGGCGAGGTCAGCGTCTTCAGGCCTGCGGCCATGTCCTTGAGTTTGTCTGGTGTATAAAAGTCGTAATAGGCCTGATTGCGGCGGCCGATCGCGTGTTCCGCGCTGAAGCTGCCGTGGTACTCCTCGACGGCGACTGCGAAAACCCACTCGCGCAGCCGCGGTTCGAAGGTCTCGTCCTTGAGAAGGTCGCTGTCCTTCGGCACGACGAGGTTGAAGTGCACGCCGCCGTCGCCGATATGACCGAAATCGCAGACGGTGACATCAGGGAATTTCGAGGGCATTTCGGCCTTCATATGGTCGCAGAAGGCCATGATGTCACCCCTTCGGAAGGAGACGTCAAAGGCGATCAGCTTGCCGAGATGCTTGACGCCCTCGGACAGTGCGTGGCGCAGCGCCCAGATCTCGTGCGGCGGGCCGACGAAGGCATCGGCGAGCGGTGCCTCCTCCATCTCCCAGATCTCGGCGAGCGCCGTCTCCAGCACGGCGTCGAGCGACAGTTCGCCCTCGCGCGGTGCCCAGGTGCGGCTGATTTCGGCGAGGATGACGTAGTCAGGGACGTTACCGCCCTGGAACGGGTTCTTCATCGACGGCACATGGGCAAAGGCGGCCGTTACGGCGTTCTTCGACATGCCCTCGAAGGCCGAAAGATAAGCGCCGAGGCGTTCTTCCATGGCGCGCAGCAGCGGCAGCACATGGGCGCCGCTCGCCGGAACGAGCAGGGCGGTCGCGGTCTGCTGCGGCAGGCGCTCGAGGTTCAAGACGCATTCGGTGACGATGCCGAAGGCGCCCGAGGTGCCGACGAAGATCTGTTTCCAATCGACGCCGGTGTTGTTCTTGCGCAGGTCGCATTGCAGGTCGAGCACGGTTCCGTCCGCGTCGCCAAGAACGACCTTGAGGCCGAGCGTGTTGCGGCGCACGTCGCCGTATTTGAGGAACCGCGAACCGCCGGTATTGGTGGCGATCATGCCGCCGATGCGCGGGTCGGCGCCGAGGTCGATCGGGAAGAACAGGCCGTGTTCTTCCAGCCGCCGGTTGAGATCGGACAGCCGGAAACCGGCGTCGAGCCGCACAGAGCGGTTGTCGAGGTCGAGTTCGAACCGCTTTGCCAGCCGGTCGAGGCTGAGGATGGCTTCGTCGCCCGACTGATCCGGGGTCGAACCGGAGACAAGCCCGGTGTTGCCGGACTGCGGGATCAGCGCAATGCCGTTCGCAACGCAGTAGGCGACGGCAGCAGAGACCTCTTCGGTCGTTGCCGGCCGCAGAACGAGCGAGGTCCGGCCGCGATCGTAGCGCGCGCCGGTCTCATAGGCTTCCAGGTCTTCAGGACGCGTCAAGACACCCTTGTCTCCAAGGATGCCAGTGAGCGCGTCGATGTGCAGTTGATCGATCATAGGATCAGTATCATTCCGCAGCGATGGCGCCGGTCAAGACCCGGAGGCAGCTTTCGATCGAAGCCTGCTCGATGCCGGCATAATGATCGAACTCGTTGAGCACGGTCGCGCCGAGATCGCTCTCGAAGCGCTTCTGGTTCGGGCTGGCAACAAAGTCCTGCTGGGCGCCGTCACCGAGGTTCGACTGGAAGATACCCGCGGCGCTGACCGGCAGGAAGTCTTCGTAGACGA
The DNA here is from genome assembly GCF_014852425.1 of Ensifer sp. ENS09. Lineage (NCBI taxonomy): Bacteria > Pseudomonadati > Pseudomonadota > Alphaproteobacteria > Hyphomicrobiales > Rhizobiaceae > Ensifer > Ensifer sp. ENS09. The sequence goes on along the minus strand of NZ_JACVBP010000007.1, from coordinate 289,847 downwards.
TCGCGTCGAACTGAACGAGGCCGGCTGCGATCAGCGCTTCGATGTCGCGTGCAGCAGAGATGCCAGCCTTGCGGCCTTTTTCCGTCAGCGAATAGCTGAAATAGCCGAGTCCGGCTTCGCGGATGCCTGCCCAGGTGTCCGGGAACGGCTCGAAAGCCCCTGCAAGCGCCGCTTCGTATTCGCGGGCGTTGGAACCGTCGGCGGCCGGCCGAACGATCTTGCGCGAGGCGTCGAGCAAGTCGTCATAGAGCGCGCGGCCCTTCGGGGTCAGCGCGATGCCGCGCTGTTCGATCTCGCCGAAGCGGGCGGTGTGCGAACCTTCCTTCCAGGTGCCATCGGCGTTTTTGAAGGAGACCGCCTCTTCGAGCGCCTTGAACGAGGTCTGGCGCAAGAGGATCGGGCACTTGCGGGTCGGCGGACCCTCGACGACGGCCTTCGGGGCAATCGCGTATTCCGGCATCAGCGCCTGCACCTTGTCGATGTCGAGCGTGCGCGGGGTGAGATGATTGATGTGCGGGCCCTTGAAGGAGACGACGTCGGCGATCAGGCGATGGGCGTCATGCAGGCGCTTGTACATGTCAGGGCTGACATTGGCCTGGTCGTGCCAACGGAAGGTTTCTAGTACTTCCGAAACGAAGCGCTCGGCATCGGCCTTGTCGAGACCACCGTCGCGCTCGGCCTTTTCCGTGAGCTCGACGGCGCCCGTCGTGAAGATCTGGCGCGCAGCCAGAATGACGTCGGCTTCGGTGCGCAGCGCTTCGTCGGCGATCAGGTCGAGGCGCAGCAGCGAGGTGAACACGCGGAACGGGTTGCGCTTCAGCGCGGCGTCGCCGACCGGACGGAAGGCGGTGGAGTGAACCGGAACGCCGGCAGTCGAGAGATCATAGTAGCCGACCGGGTACATGCCCATGACGGCGAATACGCGGCGCATCATCGCAAGTTCGGCAGGCGTGCCGAGCCGGATCGCACCGTGGCGTTCCTCGGAGATGCGGTCGAGCGTATCCGTCGCGTCGAGGCGCTCCTTCAGCTTGGGATCGGCGGCGAGCGTATCGTCGTTGACCTTGGCGACCAGCTCCATCAGCGTGCCGTAAGCCGGCACCTCTTCGCGGTACATGACCGACATGGCTGCGGAAAAGGCCGAGCGGATGTCGTCGGCGGATACGAAACTATTCTCTTTCACTGGGGCTCGCCTCGCGCTATGGGTGAAGGACAAGGTCATTCTCATTTCGGATCATATCCGATCGATCTGGCCATTGATTGCGTTGCTTCTGACTATGTTGATGCGAGGGCGGAATGAAGTTGAGCCGCAGACTGGTTCCCGACGTGACGACGCTGCAGGCGTTCGAATGCGCGGCGCGACACGGCAGCTTCACGCAGGCCGCCGCCGAGCTGAACCTTACCCAGAGCGCTGTCAGCCGCCAGATCAAGGATCTCGAGAACCAGCTCGGCGTGCTCCTGTTCGAGCGCGTGCGCCAGCGGGTGATCCTGTCCGATGCCGGCCAGAAGTTTCTGCCGGAGGTGCGCCGTCTGCTCAACCAGACCGAGGAACTGATGGTGCGGGCGATGGCGTCTGCCCGGGCGGATTCGACGCTCTCGATCGCGTCGCTGCCGACCTTCGGCAGCCGCTGGCTGGTGCCGCGCCTTCCCGACTTCCTCAAGCGCCATCCGGACACGGTGATCAACATCGCCTCGCGCTCGGCGCCGTTCGATTTCGAAGAGCAGAATTTCGATCTCGCCATTCATTATGGCCAGCCGGTCTGGGCACGCGCCACCTGCAGCTACCTCTGCAGCGAGATCATCGTGCCGGCCGCAAGCCCTGCCCTGCTCGCTGACCATCCGATCGCAACCCCGGAAGACCTGGTCGCCGGTCCGCTCCTGCATCTGGCCACTCGGCCCAAGCTCTGGGCGCAATGGTTCGAGGCCAACGACATGGACGGGCGAGGGGCCTATCGTGGCAACCGCTTCGACCAGTTCTCCATGGTGATCGAGGCGGCGACCGCCGGCCTCGGTTTTGCGCTTCTGCCGCGCTATCTGATCGAGCAGGAGATTGCCGCCGGCACGCTGCGGATCGTGCTCGACCGGCCGATGCAGACGGAAAACAGCTATTATCTCGCGGTGCCCGAGGGCAAGCTCGAAAACCCGATCAGCCTGGCGTTTCGCGAGTGGATTACTGAGCAGGTGGGCTGACCGATCGACGTTTTGTCGAAAATTCGTGGGAACCTTCCTCGCCCCCATCACGTTTCGCCTCGTCTGCCACCCGCATGAAGCTTGAAAGAGGGCGTTTGAGAGAGCTGTATCCTAGTGCCATTGGGGGCGCGTCCAGCGGCCTGTTCCGGCCTGTTTCGTCTGTGCGCAAATCGACCAATCTTGTATGAGCAATCCTTGCAAGCTGTTGGCACCACGGCTAAAAAATGCCATTTTCATGCATCACGCGGCCTTGAAAACCAATGCGCCGCCGGCTTTGCGATCTCCGATGCCCAGTCGTGGGCGGTGCCTGTTACCGCCAGGTCCCGGTTTCCCGGGAAATGACGGTGGATGGGAGGACACATGACCGTGTCTAGCAACGCGCCGGCTCAGCCTGATTTCTCAGGTCCGCAGCCAACCCGGCACCCCGACGAGGGCCGGGCCGATCAACCCCGGTTGGATTCAGAACCCGTACCCATGCAGCTCCAAACTACGCCGCCCACCTCTCCGCGCGAACCGGAAGCGAAGCAGATCGATTACAACGATTCGATCCGCGCCACCTTCTTCTCGATGGAGGACCTCCGCCAATGCGGCGAGGATCTCGCGGCCAAGGGTGTCTCCTCGCTGCCGGGTTTCTTCCCGTTCGAGTTCCGTCCGCGGCATCGCGAGAACGAGAACGAGATCCTGCGCGTCTACCGGGCGACGGCCGCGGACGTCGAGGCCGGAGCAACGATCACGCCGGCTGCCGAATGGCTGCTCGACAACCATCACGTCGTCGAAGAGGCGATACAGGAAGTGCGACGCGATTTCCCGCGCCGGTTCTATCGCCAGCTCCCGACGCTTTCGGTTTCGGGCACGGTGATCCCGCGCACCATGGCGCTCGCCTGGCTCTATGCCGCCCATACCCACAGCACGGTGACGCGTGAAAGCATCACGGCGATGGTCGAGGGCTTCCAGAAGCACGAGACCTTCAAGATCGGCGAACTCTGGGCCTTGCCTTCGATCCTGCGCTTCGTGCTGATCGAAAACCTGCGCCGGATTGCCATCCGGGTCGAACGCTCGCGCGGCATGCGGCGCAAGGCCAACGATGTCGCCGACCAGATCATTCGCCTCAGCGATCCGGAAAAGTCGCGCACGCTGCTTGCGGAATCGGAGGCATTGGCGGCCGACAACACCTTCGTCGCGCAGCTGCTCTACCGCATGCGTGATGGGTCGCAGACCTCGGGCGCCGTCATCGGCTGGATCGAAGAACAGCTCGAAAAGCGCGGCAGCGACGTCGAAAGCGCGCTGGTCGCCGAGCAGAACCGCCTGTCGTCCGGCAACGCGACGATGAGCAACATCATCCGCAGCCTGCGCGAGATCGACGACACCGACTGGGCCGTCTGGTTCGAAAGTGTCAGCAAGATCGACGCGGCACTGCGTGAAGGTTCCGACTACGCGGCGCTCGATTTCGGCTCGCGCAACAAGTACCGCGACACGATCGAAAAGCTGGCGCGCCGCTCGGGGCACAGCGAATTCGAAGTGACGCAGATCGCCATCCAGATGGTGCGCGAGGCGGAAGTCGCGGCGGAGACGGAAGCGCCGCTGCAACAGCCGAATGTCGGATCGTTCCTCGTCGGCAAGCAGCGCAAGCTGCTGGAAAAGAAGATCAGCTACCGGCCGTCGGTGCTGCAGAGCATCATTCGCCTCAGCCGCAAGCTCGACTGGTTTGCGATCGCCGGGCCGAACATCCTTCTGACCATCCTGGCGATGATCGCCGTCTATTCCTTCGTCAGCCCGATGGAGATCCCGAACGGCGCGAAGCTGATCATGCTGCTGCTCTTCGCGCTGCCGGCTTCGGAAGGTGCGATGGGCCTGTTCAACACGCTGGTGACGCTGTTTGTCAAACCGTCGCGGCTGGTCGGCTACGAGTTCCTCGAGGGGATCCCTCAGGACGCCCGCACGCTCGTTGCGGTGCCGTGCCTGATTTCCAAGCGCGATCACGTCGACGAACTGGTGCGCAATCTCGAGGTCCATTACCTCGCCAACCCGCGCGGAGAGATCTACTTTGCGCTGGTCAGCGACTGGGCCGACAGCAAAGACGAGGAATCGAGCGCCGACGCCGACGTGCTCGACTATGCCAAGCGCGAGATCGCCCAGCTTTCGGCGCGTTATGCCTATGACGGCAAGACCCGCTTCTACCTGCTGCATCGCCGCCGCCTGTATAACGAGCAGGAAGGCGTGTGGATGGGCTGGGAGCGCAAGCGCGGCAAGCTGCACGAGCTGAACATGCTCCTGCGCGGTGACCGCGATACCTCGTTCCTGCAGGGCGCCAACACGGTGCCGGACAACGTGCAATACGTCATGACGCTCGATTCCGACACGCGCCTGATGCGCGACGCGGTGACGAAGCTCGTCGGCAAGATGTATCATCCGATCAACCGTCCGGTGGTCGATCCGAAGACCCAGGACGTGATCGCCGGCTACAGCCTGTTGCAGCCGCGCGTGACGCCGTCGCTGACGACCGGCAGCGAAGCCTCCGCCTTCCAGCGCATCTTCTCTTCCAACCGCGGCATCGACCCCTATGTCTTCACCGTGTCCGACGTCTACCAGGACATCGCCGGCGAAGGCAGCTTCACCGGCAAGGGCCTCTACCATGTCGACGCCTTCGAGGCGGCACTGAAGGGACGCATCCAGGAAAACGCCGTTCTCAGCCACGACCTGCTCGAAGGGTCCTATGTGCGCTGTGCGCTCGTCACCGACGTCGAGCTCGTCGAGGACTTCCCGACCCGCTACGAGGTCGAGATGTCGCGCCAGCATCGCTGGGCGCGGGGCGACTGGCAGCTCCTGCCCTACATCTTCAATTTCTCGAACGGGCTGTCGATGCTCGGTCGCTGGAAGATGTACGACAACCTGCGTCGCTCGCTGATCCCGCTCGCCTGGCTCGTCGCCTCGGTCATGGGCTGGTACTACATGGAGCCGACCGAAGCGCTGATCTGGCAGATCGTGCTGATCTTCAGCCTGTTCGTGGCCCCCACCCTGTCGCTGATCAACGGCCTCCTGCCGCGTCGCAACGACATCGTCGCCCGCGCGCATCTGCATGCGGTCCTGACCGAAGTCCGCGCCGCCAACGCGCAAGTTGCTCTTCGCATCGTCTTCATCGCCCACAATGCGGCGATGATGGGCGACGCCATCGTGCGTTCGCTCTACCGCACCTTCGTCAGCGGCAAGCTGATGCTCGAATGGCGCACGGCGGCGCAGGTGCAAAGCGCCGGCCACGGCACCATTGGCGACTATTACCGCGCCATGTGGATCGCGCCGGCGCTGTCGGCGATCTCGCTGGCCCTTGCGGCGATTTCCGACACCGGCCTGCCGTTCATCGGCATTCCCTTCGCGCTGCTCTGGGCGCTGTCGCCCGCCGTTGCCTGGTTCGTCAGCCAGTCGGCTGAAACAGAAGACCAGCTCGTCGTTTCCGACGAGGCGATCGACGAGATGCGCCTGATCGCGCGCCGCACCTGGCGCTACTTCGAGACCTTCGTCACTGCCGAGCAGCACTTCCTGCCGCCGGACAACTTCCAGGAAACGCCGCAGCCGGTTCTCGCCGAGCGGACGTCGCCGACCAATATCGGCGTCTATCTGCTCTCCGTCATGTCGGCGCGCGATTTCGGCTGGATCGGCTTCGAGGAGACGATCAACCGCCTGGAGCAGACGATCGCCACCATCGACCGGATGCCGAAATATCGCGGCCACCTGTTCAACTGGTACCGGACGAACACGCTCGAAACCATGGAACCGCGCTACATTTCGTCGGTCGACAGCGGCAATCTTGCCGGTCATCTGATCGCCGTGTCGTCAATGTGTCGCGACTGGGCGGAAGCGCCGTCGGCGCATGTCCAGGGCAGCCTTATCGGCATCGGCGACGTCGCTGCGATCCTTCAGGAAGTGCTGCGCGACCTGCCCGACGACCGCAAGACGGTGCGTCCGTTGCGCCGCCTGATCGAGGAGCGCATCGTCGGCTTCCAGAATGCGCTCGCCGCGATCATGCGCGAACATGAGTTCGCCTCGATCCGTGTGATCAACCTGGCCGTTCTGGCGCGCGACATGCACAAGCTCACGGTCAATCTCGACCACGAGGTGCGCACACCGCAAAGCAGCGAAGTGACGAAGTGGGCCAACTCGCTCGTCACCACCTGCGAAGCGCATATCGCCGATGGCGTCTTCGACCTCGGCGCAATCGAATCGCTGCGCCAGCGCCTGCTGGTGCTGAAGGATCGGGCGCGCGACATCGCCTTCTCGATGGATTTCGGCTTCCTCTTCCGTCCGGAGCGGCGCCTGCTGTCGATCGGCTTCCGCGTCAACGCCAACGAGCTCGACGAGGCTTGCTACGACCTTCTGGCGTCGGAAGCGCGTCTCACCAGCCTGTTTGCCATCGCCAAGGGCGATCTGCCGACCGAGCACTGGTACAAGCTCGGCCGACCGATCGTGCCGATCGGCGCGCGCGGCGCGCTGATCTCCTGGTCCGGCTCGATGTTCGAATATCTGATGCCGCCGCTGGTCATGCAGGAGCGTCAGGGCGGTATCCTCAACCAGACCAACAATCTGGTCGTGAAGGAGCAGATCAATCACGGCCGTCGCCTCGGCACCCCGTGGGGCATCTCGGAAGCGGCGTTTAACGCGCGCGACCACGAACTGACCTACCAGTACACCAACTTCGGTGTGCCGACGCTCGGCCTCAAGCGTGGTCTCGGCCAGAACGCGGTCATCGCGCCCTACGCCTCGATCCTCGCCTGCATGTACGATCCGAAGTCGGCGCTCGCCAACCTCGGGCGTCTTCGCGAGGTCGGTGCGCTCGGCGCCTACGGCTACCACGACGCCGTCGACTTCACGCCGACGCGCGTGCCCGAGGGGCAGAAGTGCGCGGTCGTTCGCAACTACTATGCGCACCATCATGGCATGTCGATCGCGGCTGTGGCCAACGTCGTCTTCAATGGCCGCCTGCGCGAGTGGTTCCACGCCGATCCGGTGATCGAGGCTGCCGAACTGCTGCTGCAGGAAAAGGCGCCGCGCGACATTCCGATCATGAATGCCAAGCGCGAGCCGGAATCGGTCGGCAAGGGCCAGGACGATCTCCTGCGCCCTGAGGTCCGCATCATCGAGAACCCGCTTTCGCAGGACCGCGAGACCGTGTTTCTCTCCAACGGCCACTACTCGGTGATGCTGACGGCCAACGGTGCGGGTTATGCGCGCTGGAACGGCCAGTCCGTCACCCGCTGGAAACCGGATCCGGTCGAGGACCGTACCGGCACCTTCATCTTCCTACGCGATACGACGACCGGCGATTGGTGGTCGGCGACCGCGGAGCCGCGGCGTGCCGTCGGTGAGAAGATGCTGACCCGCTTCGGCGACGACAAGGCGGAATTCGTCAAGACCGTCGGCGACCTCACCAGCGAGGTCGAGTGCATCGTCGCCACCGAGCACGATGCCGAAGGCCGTCGTGTCATGCTGCTCAACACCGGCACCCAGGACCGCTTCATCGAAGTTACCTCCTATGCCGAGCCGGTGCTTTCGACCGACGAGGCCGACAGCGCCCACCCGGCGTTTTCGAAGATGTTCCTGCGCACGGAAATCAGCCGCCGCGGCGACGTCATTCGTGTCAGCCGCAACAAGCGCAGCTCCAGCGATCCGGACATGGAAGTGGCGCATCTCGTCACCGACAATGCCGGCAGCGACCGCCATACGGAAGCCGAGACCGACCGTCGCCGCTTCATCGGCCCGGGCCGCACGCTTGCCGAAGCCGCCGCCTTCGATACGGATGCGGCGCTTTCGGGCACGGACGGCTTCACGCTCGATCCGATCATGTCGCTGCGCCGGGTCGTGCGCGTACCCGCCGGCAAGAAGGTCAGCGTCGTCTTCTGGACGATCGCTGCCCCAAGCCGCGAGGAGGTCGATCGCGCGATCGATCGCTACCGCCATCCCGAGACCTTCAACCAGGAGCTCATCCACGCCTGGACCCGCAGCCAGGTGCAGATGCGCCATGTCGGCGTGACCTCGCAGGAAGCGGCAAGCTTCCAGATGCTCGGCCGCTATCTCGTCTATCCGGACATGCATCTGCGTGCCGATTCGGCGACGGTTCAGGCCGGCCTCGATTCCCAGTCGAAGCTCTGGCCGCTGGCGATTTCGGGCGACTACCCGATCTTCTGCCTGCGCATCAACGACGACGGCGATCTCGGCATCGCCCGAGAGGCGCTGCGCGCCCAGGAATACCTGCGCGCACGCGGCATCACCGCCGATCTCGTCATCATCAACGAGCGCGCCTCGTCCTATGCCCAGGACATGCAGCACGCGCTCGATTCCATGTGCGAGAACCTGAGGCTTCGCGGCCTCTCGGACGGTCCGCGCCAGCACATCTTCTCGGTGCGCCGCGACCTGATGGAAGCCGAGACGTGGTCGACGCTGCTGTCGGCCTCGCGCGCCGTCTTCCATGCCCGCAACGGCACGATCTCCGACCAGATCGCCCGCGCCAACTCGCTCTATTCGCCGGCGCCGGTAAAGGGTGCCGAAAAGAGCAGCGAGTTCGTCGGTCCGCTCCTGGCGGCGCCGCAGGAAGCGGCAGATGTCGCACCGGCGGAGATCAAGGGCGACGATCTCTCCTTCTGGAACGGTTTCGGCGGCTTTGCCGAAGGCGGACGTGAATACGTCGTGCGCCTGCGCGGCGGCGAAGCGACGCCGCAGCCTTGGATCAATGTCATCTCCAACGAGCAGTTCGGCTTCCATGTTTCGGCCGAAGGCGCTGCCTTCTCCTGGAGCCGCAATTCGCGCGACTACCAGCTGACGCCTTGGACCAACGACACCGTCATCAACCGTCCGGGCGAAGCGATCTTCATCCGCGATATGGCGAGCGGCTCGGTGTCGACGCCCTATGCGGCGCTGTCGCGTCGTCGTTCGGTCGTCTTCGAGACGGTTCACGGGCTCGGCTACTCGCGCTTCCGCAGCAGCCAGAACGACCTCGACATCGAGGCGACCCACACGGTGCACCGCAGCCTGCCGGTCAAGCTCGTTCGTCTTACCATCCGCAACCGTGCGGCGACGGCGCGGCAGCTGCGGCTTTACGGCTATGCCGAATGGGTACTTGGCAACAACCGCGCGCGCTCGGCGCCGTTCATTCTCTCGAAGTGGGACGAAGAGACGTCGGCACTGGTGGCGACCAACCCCTACAGCATCGACTTCGGCGGGCGTTCCGCCTTCTTCACCGTCGATGGTGGCGAGGCGGCCGGCTACACCTCCAGCCGACGGGAGTTCCTCGGTTCGCTCGGGGGCATCCTCGTGCCGCAGGCCGTGCTTTCGGGGGCGGATCTCTCGGGCTCCGTCGATGTCGACGGCGATCCTTGCGCGGTCGTCGCCACCGATCTGACGATCGAGCCCGGTGCCGAGCGGCAGGTCACCTTCATTCTCGGCGATGCCGACAATGAAGAGCAGCTTCGCGCCGTTGTCGGCGAGCTGCGCCAAACCGCTTTCGATACCGTGCTCGATGCAGCAAAGTCGTTCTGGCGCGACTTCACCGACATCGTGAAGGTGGAAACGCCGGATCCGGCTTTCGATGCCATGATCAACAACTGGCTGCCCTATCAGAGCCTCGGGTGCCGCATCATGGCGCGCTCGGCATTCTACCAGGCGAGCGGAGCTTTCGGCTTCCGCGACCAGTTGCAGGACACGCTCGCGTTCCTGATCCATCGGCCGGAGCTTGCCCGGGCGCAGATCCTCAACGCCGCGGCGCGCCAGTTCGTCGAAGGCGACGTACAGCACTGGTGGCTGCCGGGAACCGGCGCGGGCGTGCGCACGATGATCTCCGATGACGTCGTCTGGCTCGCCCATGCCGTCACCCACTATTGCACGGTGACCGGCACCTCCGACATCCTGGCGGAACGGCTCGCCTTCATCACCGGCCCGGCCCTGGAAGAGGGGCAGCACGACGCCTTCTACAAGCCGGAGATCTCCGAAGAGATTGGCGACGTTTACGAGCATTGCGCCCGTGCCCTCGATCTTGCGATCAAGCGGACCGGCGAAAACGGCCTGCCGCTGTTCCTTGGCGGCGATTGGAACGACGGCATGAACCGGGTCGGCCAGGCCGGCAAGGGCACAAGCACCTGGCTCGGCTGGTTCCTCGCAGGCACGCTGCGCGGCTTCCTGCCCTATGCGCGCGAGCGCAAGGACGAGGCCCGCATCACCCGTTGGGAAGCCCATCTCGAAGCGCTCAAGACGGCGCTCAACGCGGCTGGCTGGGACGGCGACTACTATCGCCGTGGCTACTACGACGACGGCACGCCGCTCGGCACCAGCGAAGCGCTCGAATGCCGGATCGATTCCATTGGCCAGTCCTGGAGCGTGCTCTCGGGCGAAGGCGACGAGCAGCGCTCGCTGAAGGCGATGGATGCGGTCATGGCCGAACTCGTCGATCCGGACCAGCACATCGTGCGGCTGTTCACGCCGCCGCTCGAGCGCACGGCGCAGGATCCGGGCTACATCAAGGCCTATCCGCCCGGCGTGCGCGAGAACGGTGGGCAGTATACCCATGCGGCCACCTGGGTGGCGCTCGCCTTTGCCGAACAGGGCAGGGCGGAAGAAGCCTGGCGCGTGTTCAACATGCTGAATCCGGTTTCCCATGCGGAAAGCCGCGAAGCGGCGGAACACTACCGCGTCGAGCCCTATGTGGTTGCCGCCGATATCTACGGCGAAGGCGACCTTGCGGGACGCGGCGGCTGGACCTGGTACACCGGTTCGGCCGGCTGGCTCTACCGCGTCGGTGTCGAAGGCATCCTCGGGATCCGCAGGCAGGGTGACAGACTGGTTATCCGGCCGGTGCTGCCGGCGGCCTGGAATGGCTACTCGGCCGAAGTGACGCTCAATGGTGCGCGGCACAAGATTTCGGTTGAGCGCGACAAGAAAAGTGGCGAGCCGATCGTCAGCGTCAACAATAGTGTCACAAAAAACGCGCATGAAGGCATTTTGCTGTAACGGCCGGCATTGAAGACAGGATGAAACCGGCTTTGTTCCCGCAAGGGCAAGGCCGGTTCTTTCTTTGCGGAGATGCGGGGCGGCACGACCTCGACGGCCGGGCGTCGTGCTCTAAATCTCGTGAGCGGGGTGTGGGCGGGAAACCGCAAGCACATTGACATCCCGCTCTCCTTCATGGTGCCGGGCATCGCGCGAAAGGCGGGACGTCGGTGCCCGTTTCAACAGGGATGGGGCAGGGGCGCCAAATCCTGGATAACGGACCGCATGCTGCAAAAGACTTTTCAGGGTGGCGTCGAGCCGATGTCCGCCCGATTGGTTCCGAAGGAGCGCGACACACGCCTTGATGTGTTCAGGGCGCTGTGTCTTCTGACGATCTTCGTCAATCACGTTCCCGGACAATATCTCGAATACCTGACGCACAAGAACTTCGGCTTTTCCGATTCAGCCGAAGCCTTCGTCCTGATCTCCGGCCTCTCGGTCGGGATCGCCTATGGCGGCAAGTTCGTCTCCGGCGCACGGCTGGCCGTGACGCTGAAAATCTGGCGCCGGGCCCTGGCGCTCTACGTCGCCCACATCATGACCAGCATCGTGACGCTGGCGATCTTTGCCGGCGGCGCACTCTATTTCGGGCGGCAGGACCTGATCGGCGAGATCAATATCCGCCCGATGGTGGAGCAGACGGAGCAGGGCATCGTCGCGATGGTGCTCCTGGGCCATCAGCTCGGCTACAACAACATCCTGTCGATGTATGCGGCGCTCTTCCTGATGCTGCCGGGCATACTCTGGCTGAATGGAGTCAGCAAGAAACTTCTGTTGGTGCTCTCGGCCGCGCTGTGGCTCGCCGCGGGCATCTTCAAGTTCGTGCCGTCGAACTTCCTCGACGAGGGCTACTGGTTTCTCAATCCCTGGTCCTGGCAGTTCCTGTTCGTCATAGGCGTCGTCATGATGACCTATGTGCGCAACGGCGGATCGCTGCCGCGCTGGCCCTGGCTGATCGCGCTTTCCGGGCTCTATCTCGCGGTTTCCGCCGTCTGGGTGCTCTTCTCGTTCTGGAGCATCGATTTTTCCTTCGGTCTTCCGGCCGTTCTGACGGGCTTCGACAAGACCTTTCTGTCCACGCCGCGACTGCTGCATGTGCTGGCGCTCGGCTACCTCATCGCGGTGACGCCGCGGATCAGCAACCTTGCCAAACTCGACAGCGATCATCCGCTGGCGGTGGTCGGCCGGCATTCCCTGCCGATCTTCATTTTTGGCACGATCCTGGCGATGTCCGGCCAGGTGCTGCTGTTCGTGACGGGGAAAAACCCTGTTATCGGCAGCCTCTTCGTCGTCGCCGGCATCGGGCTGCACTTCGTCTATGCCTATTATCTCGAATGGCTGCGCGGCATCGCCATGGCTAAGCCGCTAAGGGCGATATGAGAAACACCACCCGTCACAGGGCTTCAGTGTCAGGTTCGAGAACCTAGGGCCAGGCGGCAGGCGAGGGCGGTGAACACGCCGGCGAGAAGGTATTTCGGCAGTTTCGGGAAACGCCGGAACCCGGAGAGCCTTGCCCGCAGATGGCTGCCGACGAGGATGACCGAACCGTTCACGAGCAGGCCGATCCCGTTCAAAACCGTCGCAAGCAGCAGCATCTGCAGGACCATCGACCCGCCGTCTGGGTCGACGAATTGTGGAAACAGGGCCAGCACGAAGAGCGCCATCTTCGGATTGAGCAGGTTCGTCATCAGCCCCTCGCCGAAAACCCGGCGGGCCGAAAGCCGATTGAGGGTTGCAATCGGGGAGGCGCCGAATGGATCCGAGCGGATGGTTTTCCAGGCGAGATAAAGCAGATAGGCGCAGCCGGCCCAGCGGACGATCTCATAGGCGATCGGAACGGTGACGAAGAGCTGCGACAGACCGAGTGCGGCGGCGAGCGCGTGGCAATAGGTGCCGAGCGCGATGCCAGCATAGGTAAGAAACCCGACGGCACGTCCCTGGCTGAGGCTGCGAGAGGCAATCAGCATCATGTCAGGACCGGGTGTGGCGGTGAGCACGAGGCTTGCTGCGGCGAAAACTGCGATCGTGGAAATGTCCGGCATTGGTGGTTCCCTTGGAATTGAAGCCGGAATTCCGGAATACCAGCATTCCTCAGAATGGCAAGTCCGCTCTATGCAAGTGACGCCGAAACGAAAAAACCACCCGCAGTTGGCTGCGGGTGGCTTGAAGCTTGTTCGCTTGGCTTGAAGCGCGTGTCCTAGGCTGCCGTGTGGCTCATGCGGACATCGTCGTCCGTCAGGATGCCGCTGGCACGGAGCAGGGCGGCAAAGCGGCCGTTGCTCTGGCTGAGCTCGTTGAAGCCGCCCATCTCGACGATCCGGCCCTGATCCATGAAGATGACCAGGTCCGCCTCGCGCACCGTCGACAGGCGGTGGGCGATGATGAAGGTGGTGCGGTTCTTGCGCAGCGCGTCGATCGCATCCTTCACGCGGTTTTCGGTTTCGACGTCGAGCGCGCTGGTCGCCTCGTCGAGCACCAGGATCGGCGCGTTCTTCAGGATGGCGCGGGCGATGGCCACGCGCTGGCGTTCCCCGCCCGACAGGCGGTTGCCGCGCTCGCCGACCACCGTGTCGTAACCGGTCGTGCGGCCCTCGATGAAGTCGCAGGCGGCAGCCGCTTCGGCGGCAGCCATGATTTCCTCGATCGTCGCATCGTCACGGCCGAGGCGGATGTTGTCCGAGATCGAGCGGTTCATCAGCCCCGCATCCTGGAAGACAGTGGCGATCGAACGGCGCAGCGACTTGCGCGTCACCTTCGAGATGTCGTTGCCGTCGATCAGGATCTGACCGTCACGCGGATCGTGGACGCGCTGCAACAGGTTGACGAGCGTCGTCTTGCCGGCGCCGGTCGGGCCGACGATGGCGATCGTCTGGCCGGCCTTGGCCGTGAACGAGACGTTGTGCACGCCCTGGTTCGTGTTCGCAAAGTCGAAGGAGACGTTGCGGAACTCGACCTCGCCGACAACCGCCGGCAGTTCGGTCGCACCGGCCGGCTCGTCGCGTTCGCGCACGGCATCTTCGAGGGTGAAGAAGTCCTCAAGCTTGGCACGGGCCTCGAAGATCTGCGTGACGAAGGCCTTCATCTGGTCGAGACGGCCGATCAGCAGGTTGGCAAAGCCGATGAAGGCGATGACTTCGCCGACGCCGAGTTCGCCGCGCTGCACCAGCACGGTACCGATGACGAGGATCGCCATCATCGAGATGGTCGAGGCGACGCGGTTCAGCCCGCTTGCCAGCGCCCACCAGTCGAGAACCGGGAACTGGGCCGAGATCAGCCGTTCGGTGAACTTCTTCAGCTCGCGGGTTTCTGCCTCGATGCGGTTGTAGCTGTGCACGACCGAAACGTTGCTGATCGCATCGGAAACGTGGGAAAAAACCGTGTGGTAGTGGTTCTCGACCGAAGCCTGGCCTTCCTTGGTGCGGCTCATCACCACCTTGCTGATCACCACATAGAGCGCGCCGAGAACGACGAGCACGAGCGACAGGCGCACGTCCATGGCAAAGGCGGTCGGAACGAGCAGAATGAGGGCGACGGCGGTCGCCAGGTGCTGGCGCATGAATTCGAGCCAGAGACCGAAGAGGGTTTCGCAGGCGCGAAGCAGCGTGTGCAGCGCGTTGGATGTGCCGCGCTGGCTATGCCAGGCGAGCGGCATGGAAACGATGCGGCCGAAGGCTTCCGTCAAAAGCGTGGCGCGGCGGCCATGGGCCAGCCGGTCGGCCTCGCGGGCGACGAGCACGAAGGCGACGGTGTTGAAGACGCCGAGACCTGCCCACATGAGCAGCATCGGCGTGACTTCGCCCTTCGACGAGATGGCGTCGATGATGCGTCCGAACAGGATCGGTTCGGCAATGGTGATGGCTGCCAGAACGACGTTGGCGAGAACGATCGCTGAGACGCGAAACTTGTGAACCGCAAGATACTGGAGCGCTCTTGCATACACCTGGAACAATGACACTGTCTCACCCCTTCCGGGTACCGGATTTGACGCGCCGCAGACCTTCTGCGGCGGATGCACCCGCGTCCTCGAGGTTCCCTTTGGCGAAGCTTCGCGCTGCTGGTAGAACACTCGGGGCCGCGCTGAGACGGTCTTTGGCGGCAATGGGAAGCCGCAGCCGGACGCAGCACAGCTATTCCTTTTCCCGTTTCGCTCGTCTGCGAGCTTGGCGAGAATATTCATAGTCTGCTATCTGTCGTGCCAACTCCGATTTCTTGCATATTTCGCATAAGACCGGGCGTGGTATGACGGATTATCGCGGGTGCAACATGAATGGTCGCTGAACGGTGCCTTTATGTCCGGATTCGGAAATGCGACCATATGCATCGACCTGGAAGGTGATCCATGAACATTACGCTGCTCGTACAGTTTCTCGCGCTTCTGGAGGAGATGAAGACTCGCGAGGAAATCATCCCTGAATTCGAGCGTCTGCTCGATCGCTGTGGCTTCGACTTCTACGGCGTCGTGCGCCAGCCCAAGCCGCATGACAACCCGCTGAGGCTGCTGCTTGCCGGTCGCTGGCCCGAGGGCTGGCCGCAGATCTATATCCGCAAGAAGTTCGTGGTGATCGACCCGACCATCCGCTATCTCGGCCATGCCCAGCGCGGTTTCCGCTGGCGCGATACGCTCTTTGCCTTCCGCTCCGATCCGCATCGCAAGCGCATGGAAAGCATGATGATCGAGGCCCGCAACCACGGTCTCTATGACGGCTATATTTTCCCGGTGCACGGCCGGCGCGGCCTGCTCGGCAACCTGACGGTTGGCGGGCGTGTCGTCGACCTGAGCCCGGTCGAGATCAGCCTGTTCGACTCGATCGCCAAGCGGCTGTTCTGGAAGCTCCTGGACCTGACCGATCCGGAGGTTTCGGCCGAGCTCGGCTCGCGCGTCGAAGTGCAAATGACGCGGCGCGAAATGGAAGCACTCAACTACCTGGCCGACGGCCTGACCTCCAACGACATCGGCAAGGTACTCGATATTTCGAGCCACACGGTCGATTGGTACATGAACGGAATCCAGGAAAAGCTGAAGGCCAAGAACCGCCACCACGTCGTGGCGATCGCCTTCCGTCTCGGCCTGATTTCCTAAAGTCGAAAGGCATTCGGTTTCCTGTCGCATCTGAAATTGCGCTCTGCCCGGTGACCCGCTAATACTTTATTTCGCGGGTGCAGCATTTCCCGCAATATCAAGTCATTGAGGAGACCGACTTGCCTATCTCGAAGATCCTTGTTGCTAACCGTTCTGAAATTGCCATCCGCGTTTTTCGCGCTGCAAACGAACTCGGTCTGAAAACGGTCGCGATATGGGCGGAAGAGGACAAACTCGCGCTGCACCGCTTTAAAGCGGATGAAAGCTACCAGATCGGCCGCGGTCCGCATCTGGCCCGCGACCTCGGTCCGATCGAGAGCTACCTGTCGATCGAGGAAGTGATCCGCGTCGCCAAGCTCTCGGGTGCCGATGCCATTCACCCGGGCTACGGCCTGCTGTCGGAAAGCCCCGAGTTCGTCGATGCCTGTGACGCCGCCGGCATCATCTTCATCGGTCCGCGGCCGGCGACCATGCGCCAGCTCGGCAACAAGGTGGCAGCCCGCAACCTCGCCATTTCCGTCGGCGTGCCGGTCGTGCCGGCCACCGATCCGCTGCCGGAAGACGAAAAGGAAATCCATCGCCTGGCCGCCGAGATCGGCTACCCCGTCATGCTCAAGGCCTCCTGGGGCGGCGGCGGACGCGGCATGCGCGCCATTCGCGACCCGAAGGACCTGATCCGCGAGGTGACGGAAGCCAAGCGCGAGGCCAAGGCCGCCTTCGGCAAGGACGAGGTCTACCTCGAAAAGCTGGTCGAGCGCGCCCGCCACGTCGAAAGCCAGATCCTCGGCGACACCCACGGCAATGTCGTGCACCTGTTCGAGCGCGACTGCTCCATCCAGCGCCGCAACCAGAAGGTTGTCGAGCGGGCGCCTGCGCCCTACCTCTCGGACGCGCAGCGCCAGGAACTGGCCAATTATTCGCTGAAGATTGCCGAGGCGACCAGCTATGTCGGCGCCGGCACGGTCGAGTATCTGATGGATGCCGACACCGGCAAATTCTACTTCATCGAAGTGAACCCGCGCATTCAGGTCGAGCACACCGTCACCGAAGTGGTGACCGGCATCGACATCGTCAAGGCGCAGATCCATATCCTCGACGGCGAAGCGATCGGCACGCCGGCATCGGGCGTACCGAAGCAGCAAGACATCCGCCTCAACGGCCACGCGCTGCAGTGCCGCATCACCACGGAAGATCCGGAACAGAACTTCATTCCCGACTATGGCCGCATCACCGGCTATCGTTCGGCGGCCGGTTTCGGCATCCGTCTCGACGGCGGCACGGCCTATACCGGCGCCTACATCACGCGCTACTACGATCCGCTGCTGGTGAAAGTGACGGCCTCGGGCAGCACGCCCGAGGAAGCGATCAGCCGTATGGACCGGGCGCTGCGCGAATTCCGTATCCGCGGCGTGGCGACCAACCTCACCTTCCTCGAGGCGATCATCGGCCACGAGCAGTTCCGCAACAACACCTACACCACCCGCTTCATCGACACGACGCCGGAGCTGTTCCAGCAGGTGCGGCGCCAGGACCGTGCGACGAAGCTCTTGACCTATCTCGCCGACGTCACCGTCAACGGCCATCCGGAGGCCAAGGGCCGCCCGCGGCCGCCGGCGGACGCGGCCAAGCCCGTCGTGCCCTTCATCCAGGGCGAGATCCCCGCGGGTACCAAGCAGAAGCTCGACGAACTCGGCCCGAAGAAGTTTGCCGAGTGGGTGCGCGGCGAAAAGCAGGTATTCCTCACCGATACGACGATGCGCGACGGCCACCAGTCGCTGCTTGCGACCCGCATGCGCACGCACGACATCGCCCGTGTCGCCGGCACCTATGCCCGTGCCCTGCCGCAGCTCTTCTCGCTCGAATGCTGGGGTGGCGCGACCTTCGACGTCTCCATGCGCTTCCTCACCGAGGATCCGTGGGATCGCCTTGCCCGCATTCGCGAGGATGCGCCGAACCTGCTGCTGCAGATGCTTTTGCGCGGCGCCAACGGCGTCGGCTACAAGAACTACCCCGACAACGTCGTGAAGTACTTCGTCCGCCAGGCGGCGAAGGGCGGCATCGACGTCTTCCGCGTCTTCGACTGCCTCAACTGGGTCGACAACATGCGCGTCTCGATGGAGGCCGTTGCCGAGGAGAACCGCATCTGCGAAGCGGCGATCTGCTACACCGGCGACATCCTGAATTCGGCCCGCCCGAAGTACGATCTCAAGTACTACACGGCTTTGGCGGCCGAGCTCGAAAAGGCCGGCGCGCACATGATCGCCGTCAAGGACATGGCGGGCCTCTTGAAGCCGGCGGCTGCGCGGGTGCTCTTCAAGGCGCTGCGCGAGGCGACGGACCTGCCGATCCATTTCCACACGCACGACACCTCAGGCATCGCGGCTGCGACCGTGCTTGCCGCCGTCGATAGCGGCGTCGACGTTGTCGATGCGGCCATGGACGCGCTCTCCGGCAACACCTCGCAGCCGTGCCTCGGCTCGATTGTCGAGGCGCTGCGCGGTTCGGATCGCGATCCGGGCCTCGATCCCGAATGGATCCGCCGGATCTCGTTCTACTGGGAAGCTGTGCGCTTCCAGTACGCCGCCTTCGAAAGCGACCTCAAGGGTCCGGCCTCGGAAGTCTACCTGCACGAAATGCCGGGCGGCCAGTTCACCAACCTCAAGGAACAGGCCCGTTCGCTCGGGCTGGAAACCAAGTGGCACCGCGTCGCCCAGGCCTATGCCGACGCCAACCAGATGTTCGGCGATATCGTCAAGGTGACGCCGTCGTCAAAGGTCGTTGGCGACATGGCGTTGATGATGGTCTCCCAGGACCTGACGGTTGCCGACGTCGAGAACCCGGCAAAGGACATCGCTTTCCCGGATTCGGTCGTCTCGATGCTGAAGGGCGATCTCGGTCAGCCCCCGGGCGGCTGGCCGGAAGCGCTGCAGAAGAAGGCGCTGAAGGGCGAGAAGGCCTACACCGCCGTTCCCGGCTCGCTGCTGCCGCCGGCCGATCTCGATGCGGAGCGTAAAGCCATCGAGGACAAGCTCGAGCGCAAGGTCGACGACTTCGAGTTCGCCTCCTACCTGATGTACCCGAAGGTCTTCACCGACTATGCGATCGCGGCCGACACCTATGGTCCGGTCAGCGTTCTGCCGACGCCGGCCTATTTCTATGGGCTGGCGCCGGGCGAGGAGCTGCAGCCGGAGATCGAGCGGGGCAAGTCGCTCGTCATCCTGCACCAGGCCAAGAGCGAGCCGGACGAGAAGGGCATGGTCAAGGTGTTCTTCGAACTCAACGGCCAGCCGCGCCTGATCAAGGTTCCGGACCGCAACCGCAGTGCAACGAGCGCGGTACGCCGCAAGGCCGAGGGCGGCAATGCAGCGCAACTCGGCGCGCCGATGCCGGGCGTCATCTCGACCGTTGCCGTTGCCGCCGGCCAGACGGTGAAGGCCGGCGACGTGCTGCTTTCGATCGAAGCGATGAAGATGGAAACGGCGCTGCACGCCGAGAAGGACGGCACGGTCGCCGAAGTGCTGGTGCGCGCCGGCGACCAGATCGACGCCAAGGACCTACTGATCGTGTTCGAGGCGTAAGCGTTTGCCACACGGATAGACAAAAACGGCCGGATGCGAATCCGGCCGTTGTTGTTTTGCGAGAGGCGCAAAGGGCCACTGTAGCGGACGTACTTCTCCGCCGTCATCCTCGGGTCAAGCCCGAGGATTACAACTGTTGGGGGGAGGCGAAGATAATGGAGACGCCTGTCGCCTCCCGCTCCTGATCCATCGTAACCGGTCCCAATGCTTCCCTTCAGATCTCGTAGTCGTGCGGGGCGCTGAGCGAGGCGATGAACTTCTTGGTGCGCTCGCGCTCGGGCGCCGAGAAGATCGTCTTCGGCGCGCCGCTCTCGACGACGAGGCCGCCGTCGAGGAAGATCACCTTGTCGGCGACGCGCGAGGCGAGCCGGAGGTCATGGGTCGCCATGACCATGGTGGTTCCTTCGCGGGCAAGCCGGCTCAGGACTTCGACCACTTCTTCCGCCAGTTCAGGGTCGAGCGCCGAGGTCGGCTCGTCGCAGAGAAGCACGCGCGGCGAAGGGGCCAGCGCCCGGGCGATCGCCACGCGCTGCTGCTGGCCGCCGGAAAGGGTGGCCGGCCAGGCATCCGCCTTGTGCGCCATGCCGACCTTTTCCAGAAGCTCCATTGCCCGGGTCTTTGCCCTGTCCGCCGGCCATTTCAGCACGGTGACGAGGCCTTCCATGACATTGCCGAGTGCGGTCTGGTGCGGGAAGAGCTGGAAGTTCTGGAACACCATGCCGGTCTGCCGGCGCAGGCGCTGGATCGCCGTCCAGCCGATCTTGCGGCCAGGGGCGAATTCAAGCTTCTCGTCGCCAAGCTTGATCGATCCGGAGGTCGGGATCTCCAGAAGGTTGATGCAGCGCAGCAGCGTGCTCTTGCCGCCGCCGGACGGGCCGACCAGCGCCGTCACGGTGCCCTCCGCCAGGCTGACGGAAATATCCTTCAGCACGAGATTGTCGCCGAAGCGCTTTTCGATGTGGGAGAGCTCGATCATGTGCGTGCCTCCAGGAAGCCGCCATATCGGGCGAAGCGTCGCTCAAGCCTGACCTGCAGGGCGGAAAGCACGGAGCTCATGGCAAGATAGATCAGCGCCGCCTCGATGTAGAGGATCAGCGGTTCGTAGGTGGTGGCGACGATGCGCTGCGCTGTCTGGAACATCTCGGGCACGGTAATGGCGGCGGCAAGCGACGTGTCCTTCACCAGCGAGATGAAGGTGTTCGACAATGGCGGCACCGCGACGCGGGCTGCCTGCGGCAGGATGGTGCGGCGCATCGCCTGGCTCCAGCTCATGCCGATCGAATAGGCCGCTTCCCACTGGCCACGCGGCACCGAGGAAATTACCGCCCGAATGATCTCGGAGGTGTAGGCCCCGACATTCAGCGAGAAGCCGATGAGGGCTGCGGTAAAGGCGTCGAGCAGGATGCCGGCGCTCGGCAGGCCGTAGAAAATCACGAACAGCTGCACCAGCAGCGGCGTGCCGCGGATCACCCAGACGTAAAAGCGCGCGATCCAGGCGACCGGCGCCGGCCCGAAGAGCCGGGCGACGGCGGTAACGAGCCCCAGGATCAGGCCGAAGATGAAGGAAAGCAGCGTCAGCGGGATGGTAAAGGTCAGGCCGGCCCAGAGCAGGGACGGCAAGGATTCCAGCATCAGTGGGAGCCAGGTGGTCAAGGGCGAGCCTTTCAAAAAGCGCGATCCGCCCCGGGGTCCGGAACGGATCGCTTTTCATAGCCGAGAATGGCCGGCTGAGAAACCGGCCGAAGGCTCAGGGTTACTTCGAGACGTCGGCGCCGAAGTACTTCTGCGAGATCTTGTCGTAGGTGCCGTCCGCCTTGATGTCGACGAGCGCCTTGTTGATCGCTTCCAGCAGTTCCGGCTCGCCCTTGCGGATGATGATGCCGGAGAAGTCGGCATCGGCCTGCTCGGCGGCAATCTTGACTGGGGCGTCGGGCTTTTTCTTCTTGAAGTCGAGGAAGGAGAGGCTGTCGTTGATCGTCGCGTCGGCGCGGCCGGTCAGCACCAGCTGGATCGACTGGTCGAAGCCGTCGGTGCCGACGAGCTCGGCGCCGGATGCGGTTGCGAGCTTGCCGAAGTTGCTGGTCAGCGATTGGGCGGACTTCTTGCCCTTGAGATCGGCAAAGCCCTTGATCTCTTCGTTGTCTGACTTGACGATCAGCACCGCCTTCGAGGCGATGTAGGGCTCGGAGAAGTCGTACTTCTTCTTGCGCTCTTCGGTGATGCCGACCTGATTGATGACCGTGTCGTAGCGGTTGGCGTCGAGGCCGGCGATCAGGCCATCCCACTTGCCTTCGAGGAATTCCGCCTTGACGCCGAGCTTCTCGGCAACGGCCTGGCCGATCTCGACGTCGAAGCCGACGAGGGCGCCGGAGGTGTCATGATAGGTGAAGGGCGCATAGGTACCCTCGGTGCCGATCTTCAGGACACCGGCGGATTTGACCGCATTGAGGTTCTCGCCGGCTTCAGCGGAGGCGAGCGCGGCGACCTGCATCAGAGCGGCGGCAAACAGCGTGGGGAGGAGTTTCATCGTGATTTTCCATCTTCTTTCTGGCCCGGCCCGTCGTCCGGATTGAGCGGACAATCGCATAAAAAATCGGCGATCTGAGCGTATAAAACACCAATTCCTGAGCGTTTTGATGAAGAATTTTTCTCGAAATGGCACCGGCCAGGCGCAAAAGCCACGGTTTGTCGGGAATCGCGCGCGGCCCCGATTTGCTCGCTGCATCGGCTTGAAAACGGTTTCAAAAGTTGATATGCACATTTATAGCGATTCATGCACGTTTATGCACGGTTGATGCGATGTCCGGTGAACTCCTTCTTCGTGAGCGAAAGACGCTGATCCAGGAACGGCTGAAGGCCAACGGCCGGGTGCTTGCAGCCGACCTTGCGGCTGAGCTTAGCGTTTCCGAGGATACGATCCGCCGCGACCTCAGGGAGATGGCGGCGGCGGGACTGTGCGAGCGCGTCTATGGCGGTGCGCTTCCGGTTGCGCCGGCAGCGCACAGCACCTTGCGGGAACGGGTGGCAATGGCGCCGGAACGCAAGGCGGCGCTGGCGCGCGCGGCCATCGGCCTGATCAAGCCTGATATGACCATGTTTCTCGATGCCGGCTCCACCAATCTCGCCATCGCGCACCTGATCGAGCCGGACCTGCCGGTCACTGTCGTCACCAATACGCCGCTGATTGCCGTCGCGCTCATGGAGAAACCGGGCGTCGATCTCATCCTGCTCGGCGGTCCGCTCAACCGCGCCGTCGGCGCGGCGATCAGCGCCCGGGCGCAACGCGATGCGGAACTGCTCCGGCCCGATCTCTGCTTTCTCGGTACCTGTGGCGCCGACGCCGTCGCGGGCCTGACGGCGATCTATTTCGAGGATGCGGAATTCAAGCGGCTCATTGCGTTGCGCAGCCGGCGCCTGGTTGTCGCCGTCACCAGCGACAAGCTCGGTACGGCCGCCGCGCACGGTGTCGTCGATATCAATGACAAGGTGACGCTGCTGCTCGAGGCGGATGCATCGGCTGAGCATCGGTCGGCCTTCGAGGCCGCAGGGGCAGAGGTCCTGATGGCGGGAGAGACGGAATGACGACGATCACGCATGTGGCGCTCTGGACGCGGGACCTCGAGGCGATCGCCCGGTTCTGGTCGTCCTTCTTCGGCGCCGAAGTCGGCGAGATCTATGAAAGCCGGCGGCGTTCCGGCTTTCGTTCGCGGTTCCTGACGCTTGGCGACGGGCCGGCATTCGAGATCATGGAAGGCCCCTGGGTTGAGCCGGCCGATCCCGCCGAAGAACGCATCGGCCTTGCCCATGTGGCGCTGTCGCTCGGCAGCGAGCAGGCGGTCGATGCGATGGCAGCCCGTGCTGAGGCCGAGGGCATTCTGGTCGCAAAACCGCGCTGGACCGGCGACGGCTTCTACGAGGCCGTTGTTCGCGACCCCGATGGAAATCTGATCGAAATCACAATCTGAGCCGGGCGATCCGGCACCGAGGCAAGACCATGGACCAACGTTCTCCCACCGCGACCGCCCGCCAGGGCTACATGACCCGCAACCGGCTGGCGGTATCGCTGCTCTTCCTGTTGAATGGCTTCGTCATCGGCAGCTGGGCGCCGAAGATCCCCGAATTCAAGGACCGGCTCGGCATCAGCGAAAGCGTGCTCGGCCTGTTGATCCTGATGTTCGGCATCGGCTCGCTGGTGCTGATGCCGATTGCCGGCGGCTTTATCGCCCGCGTCGGCTCGCAGAAGGTGGTCAAGGTCACCGCCATCGTCCTGTCGCCCTTGCTTCTGCTTCTGACGCTTGTCCCTGACGTCTGGACGGCGGCTGTCGCCATGTTCCTCCTTGGCGGTTTTGCCGGCGCGATGGACGTCGCGATGAACGCCAATGCGGTCGAGGTCGAAAAATCCATGCGCCGTGCGATCATGTCGTCCTGCCATGCCTATTGGAGCCTCGGCGGCCTGATCGGTGCCGGTATCGGCGGCTTCCTCATGGCCCGCTTTGGTGTGCTGCCGCATGTGCTTGTCGTCACTGCGATCTGCCTGGTCCTAATCGCCGCCGCCTGGCCGATGATCCTGGCCGACAAGCCACATCCGGGTGCCGCCAAGGAAAAGCTTCGCCTGCCGATGACGCCGCTTCCCTGGCTGATCGGCATCATGGCGCTGTTCTCGATGGTGCCGGAGGGCACGGTGCTCGACTGGGGGGCGCTTTACCTGCGCAACGAGCTTGGCGCCTCCGTTGAGCTTTCCGGCTTCGGCTTTGCCGCCTTCTCTGCCACCATGGCGACCATGCGTTTTGCCGGCGATTTCGTGCGGGATCGCTTCGGCGCCAAACGGACGCTGCGCATCTGCACCGTTACGGCACTCGTCGGCATGATCATCGCGGGCACGGCGCCCAATGCCTACATCGCCATCCTTGGCTTTGCGATCGCCGGCATCGGCATTTCCAACATGGTGCCGATCGCGTTCTCGGCCGCCGGCAACATGCCGGGCCTGCAGCCGGGCATCGCGCTCTCGGTCGCGACCTTCATGGGTTATTCCGGGATGCTGTTCGCACCGTCGCTGATCGGCTTCGTCGCCGAACATACGGGCTTTGCCATTATCTTCGCCTCGGTGCCGCTGCTCTTCATCGTCGTGCTTCTCTTGTCGCACCATGCCGATCATGCGGATGGCGCCAAGGGCCACTGAGGCGCAGCGCCGCCATCAAATCGCCGTCAGGGCATGATGTCGCCGTTGACAATCAGGCTTTCCTCATCCACCTGATGGGCCAATGGCCAGGGCGAGTTGAGGAAAGTCCATGTGGGTTCTGCCCGCATCCTCGCCCGGCTCAGTGACCCACGAAGAGGCCTTCATGTCTTCCGCCTTCGATTTCGATCCGCAGCCCCGCCGCGCCTCCGTCGCCGTCGATGTCGGCGGCGTCATCGTCGGGGGTGGCGCACCGGTCGTGGTCCAGTCGATGACCAACACCGATACGGCCGATATCGATGGCACCGTGGCGCAGGTGGCCGCGCTGCACAAAGCCGGTTCGGAACTGGTGCGCATTACCGTCGACCGCGACGAGAGTGCGGCGGCGGTGCCGAAGATCCGCGAGCGGCTCGAGCGGCTCGGCCTTGATGTCCCACTCGTTGGCGACTTCCACTATATCGGCCACAAGCTGCTTGCCGATCATCCGGCCTGCGCGGAAGCGCTGGCGAAATACCGCATCAATCCGGGCAATGTCGGCTTCAAGGACAAGAAGGACAAGCAGTTCGCCGAGATCGTCGAGATGGCGATCCGCTACGACAAGCCGGTGCGCATCGGCGTCAACTGGGGCTCGCTTGACCAGGAGCTGCTGACGCGGCTGATGGACGAGAACAAGGCGAACGGCTTTCCGCTCACGGCCCAGGAAGTGACGCGCGAAACGATCGTGCAGTCGGCGCTGCTGTCGGCGGAACTTGCCGAAGAGATCGGCCTGCCGCGCAACCGCATCATCCTGTCGGCCAAGGTTTCCGGCGTTCAGGACCTGATCGCCGTCTACGCCATGCTGTCGGCCCGTTCCGACCATGCGCTGCATCTCGGCCTCACCGAGGCCGGCATGGGCACCAAGGGCATCGTCGCCTCGTCGGCTTCGCTCGGTATTCTGATGCAGCAGGGCATCGGCGACACGATCCGCATTTCGCTGACGCCGGAGCCCGGCGGCGACCGCACCCGCGAGGTGCAGGTAGCCCAGGAACTGCTGCAGGTGATGGGCTTCCGCCAATTCATTCCCGTCGTTGCCGCCTGTCCCGGCTGTGGACGCACCACGTCGACCGTGTTCCAGGAACTCGCCCAGAAGATCCAGGACGACATCCGCCGCAATATGCCGGTCTGGCGCGAGAAGTATCCCGGCGTCGAAGGCCTGAAGGTCGCGGTCATGGGCTGCATCGTCAACGGTCCCGGCGAAAGCAAACATGCCGATATCGGCATCTCGCTGCCGGGCACCGGCGAAATGCCGGCCGCTCCGGTCTTCATCGACGGCGAGAAGGCAATGACGCTACGCGGCCCCAACATCGCCGGTGACTTCGAGACGCTGGTTTCCGACTATATCGAGAAGCGCTACGGCCGCGGCCAGGCGGCTGCCGAGTAAGCAGCCTGCGCTTGGTCTGAGCGCGATGATTTCAGAGCCGTGACGTCAGCAGCTTGAAGCCGGCAAAGGCGAAGAAGCCGGCCATCAGGCTCTCGATCAGCCGCTTGGACTTCAGATAAGCACGGTGGACCGGCGACAGCGAGAAGACGATCGCAAAGCCGCAGAAGGTCATCAGGCCGAGCACCATGCAGCCGCCGATGAATGTGGCGGTGACGCCGACGGGCGCACCCTCGGGCATCCCCAGCGAAACCAGCATGATCCAGGAGAAGATCGCCTTCGGGTTGGTCAGGTGAATGCCAAGCCCCTTGAGATAGAGCCGCTTCAGCGACGTCTGCGCCTTCGCCATCGGCACGATCGCGCTTTTGTCGCTGCGCATGGCAGCGCGCAGTGCGTTGTAGGCGAGCCAGAAGAGATAGCAGGCGCCGGCGATCTTCAGGACGATGATCGCATGGCCGTAGGCGCGGATCAGCGCCGATAGACCGGAGGCCGTCAGCATCGCCCAGGTGTAGCTTCCCGTGAGAACGCCGAGGGCAAGCGCCAGTCCGGCCTTGCGTCCCTGACTGACCGAGGTGGTGATGATCGCGAGGATCGCAGGCCCGGGTGAAGCGGTTGCGATCAGATAGGCGGTCCAGGCGATGAGCAACTGCGGCAGATAGGGCGTCAGGTCGAACATGTCAGACAAAGCTCCGGCGAGTCGCCGGAGGCTAGATCAGTTCGTCGCTGGTTTGAAACGGCGAAATGTCACCGAGACAAGATGTCAGACGATCTCGTCGAGCGCCTCGATCAGACGGGCGCATTCCTGATCGGTGCCGATGGTGATGCGCAGGAAATCGCCGATGCGCGGCTTGGCGAAATGGCGCACCAGCACGGCACGCTCGCGCAGTGCCGTCATCAGCGTTTCGCCGCTATGGCCGGGATGGCGGGCGAAAACGAAGTTTGCCGATGACGGCAGCACCTCGAAGCCGCGCGCGGTCAGTTCGGCCCCAAGGCGCTCGCGCGATGCGATGATCCTGCCGCGGGTTTCCTCGAACCAGGCTTCGTCCTCGATTGCGGCAATGGCGCCAGCCTGGGCCGGACGGCCGAGCGGATAGGAGTTGAAGCTGTCCTTCACCCGCTCCAGCGCCTCGATCAGCGGCCGCTGGCCGATGGCGAAGCCGACGCGCAGGCCGGCAAGCGCACGTGACTTGGAGAAGGTCTGGACGACCAGCAGGTTCTCGTATTTCGAAACCAGCGTTGCGGCGGACTCTCCGCCGAAGTCGACATAGGCCTCGTCGATGACGACGGGCTGGTCCGGATGGCTTGCAACCAGCTGCTCGATGTCGGCGAGCGGCAAGGCGATGCCGGTCGGAGCGTTGGGGTTCGGCAGGATGATGGCGCCGCAGGGCCGGTCGTAATCGACGAGATCGATCTCGAAGCGATCGTTGAGCGGTACCTCGACCGTGTCGATCTCGAAGAGCCGGGCGTAGGTCGAATAGAAGCTGTAGGAAATATCCGGGTAAAGCAGCGGCGCGTCGTGTTTCAGCAAGCCGGCGAAGATATGCGCCAGCACCTCGTCGGATCCGTTGCCGACGAAGACTTCTTCGGCGGTCACGCTATAGCGTGTGGCAATCGTCTGGCGCAGCGTCAACGCCAGCGGGTCGGGGTAGAGGCGAAGATCGCTGCTCGCTGCCGCGGCGATCGCGTCGAGCACCTTCTCGGACGGGCCGTAGGGGCATTCGTTGGTGTTGAGCTTCACCAGGTTTTCGATGCGCGGCTGTTCGCCGGGCACGTAGGGTTTCAGCTTGGAGACGATCGGCGACCAGTATTTGCTCATGGATCTAGCTCCTGCGGTTGGCGATGAAACGGGCGGCTTCGACGAGAATGGCCGAGCGCTCGCCATAGGGCGCAAGCAGCGCTTCGGCTTCTGCGACCAGTTGCTCCAGTCGCTCTTCCGCCCAGGCCTGGCCGTGTAGCGCCAGCAGCGTGCCCTTGCCGCGGGCGGCGTCCTTGCCGGTTGCCTTGCCCATGGTCTCCGCATCGGCGGTGAGGTCCAGCAGGTCGTCGGCAAGCTGGAAGGCAAGGCCGATCTTTTCGCCAAAGGCGCGAAGCCGCGCGCGATCGTCCCTGGAGGCGTCGGCGACAATGGCTCCAGCCTCACAGGCAAAACGGATGAGGGCCCCCGTCTTCATCGCCTGCAGTGTGACGATCCCGGCCTCGTCCGGCGGCAATTTTTCCGCGGCCAGGTCGAGCGCCTGTCCACCGGCCATGCCGCCGTGGCCGGCGGCGCGACCGAGCGCCAGAACCAGTGCCACCTTCTGCGCATCCGAAAGCGAGGTCTCGGGTGCTGCAATGATGTCGAAGGCGAAGGTCAGCAGGCTGTCGCCGGCAAGGATCGCTGTCGCCTCGTCGAAGGCCTTGTGCACGGTCGGCTGGCCGCGGCGCATGTCGTCGTCGTCCATCGCCGGCAGGTCGTCATGGACGAGCGAGTAGCAATGCACGCATTCGAGTGCGGCGCCGACCCGCAGAGCCGCGTCGGCATTGCCGCCGAGAAGATCGGCGCATTCGATCACCAGGAAGGGGCGCAGGCGCTTGCCGCCGTTCAGCACCCCGTGGCGCATGGCAGCCAACAGGTTTGCCGGCCGGGCGATTTCGTCGGCTTCCGTCGTCTGGCCGAGCAGACGTTCCAGCAGCGCCTCGACGGCGCGGGCATTGGTGGCGAGGCGACGGGTAAAAGGCGATGGTTCCTGGCTCATGCGCGCTCTTTGACATGAGCGAAGGGGGCTTTCAACGGGGATTCGTGTCGCAGCCGCGCGCTTTCCCTGGGACAGCCGCCTGCACGCCTTGCCTTTTGCCAGAAAGCCCGTTCAACTCTGCCTGCGCATGCACTAAGAGAAGCGGATGGACAGCGAGGTGAACAGTCAGGCCGCGAACGTCGTTCCGGAAGCGCGCGAGGAGGGCGAAGTGCCTTCCAGTCGCTGGTCTTCGCTTCGTCGGACGTTGCGCACGCGCCGCCGCCAGATCGTGCTCGCCGTGCTTGGCCTGCTCGTCCTTCCTTACGCACTGATCGTTCTCTATCTGGTGGAGTTCATCCATCCCGTCTCGACGCTGATGCTGCGTGATCTCGTGCTGCTGCGCGGCTACGATCGGCAATGGGTCGAGTTCGACGATATCGCCCCGGTTCTGGTGCAGTCGGTGATGATGTCGGAGGACGGCCAGTTCTGCGCCCATGACGGCGTCGACTGGGGCCAGATGCGGGGCGTGGTCGAAGATGCGCTCGAAGGGGAATCCACCCGCGGCGCCAGTACAATTCCGATGCAGACGGTCAAGAACCTCTATCTCTGGAACGGCCGCTCCTTCCTGCGCAAGGGCATGGAACTGCCGCTGGCGGTCGCCGCCGACTTCGTCTGGAGCAAGCGGCGGATGATGGAGATCTATCTCAATATCGCCGAATGGGGCGACGGGATCTACGGTATCGAGGCGGCCGCCCGCCACCATTTCGGGGTTTCGGCGTCGAAGCTTTCGCGACGGCAGGCGGCGCTGCTTGCTGTTTCGCTGCCCAATCCGAAAGAGCGCAACGCCGGCAAGCCGGGCCGCGGGCTGAAGCGCCTGGCGAACCTGATCGAGCGCCGCGCCAGCCGCTCCGGCGGTTACATCACCTGCCTTTATAATTAGGATCAGACCTTTTCATTGGATGGGCTCACTGGGCGATGTCATGTTCGCGTTGTAGAGTTCTGCCATCTGGGCCTCTCTCCCTTTGAAAGGCTCGATCGCTCCATGACCTTGATTTCCCCCTCGCTTCTCGCCTTTGGCCGCAACGCCAACCATGCCCCGCCGAGACATCTCGGAACGCGCTACGACACCGAAGGCCGCTTCCTGCCGGAACCGGGCAACACGGTCGTCTCTCACGTCACTGCCGGGTCGCCGTCCGAGGCCGCCGTGCTTGGCGTGCGCGACCGGTTGATGGCGATGCCCGAGGCGCGGCAGTTCGCCTTTACCGCGCCCTCCAGCCTGCACATGACAATCTTCCAGGGCATCATCGAACACCGCCGGAAACTCCCTTACTGGCCGGCTGACATGCCGTTCGATACGCCGATCGAGGTGATGACCGCGCACTACCGCGAACAGCTCGCGAATTTTGTGCCGCTGGAGCCGTTCCGCGCCCGCGTGACCGAGGTCACCCCGACGGGCCTTGCACTCGAAGGCGACAGTGCCGCCGATCGCGCCTGTCTCAAGGCCTGGCGCGACGCCTTCGCAGACGCCTTCGGCTACCGGCATCCTGATCATGACGATTACGAATTCCACATCACCTATGCCTACCCCGTCGACTGGCTCGACGATGGGGCGCTGCTGCGCTGGCAGGTGATGCTGGACGAACAGCTCGCTTTTTTGCGCGAGCAGGCGCCGGTGATCGCGCTCGACCCACCCGCTTTCTGCTCGTTCGAGGACATGAACCAATTCGAGGAACTGATCGTTTTCTCGGAGAGACCAGCAACCAAGGAACGGAAATGACCGGACTTACGCTTTTTGTCGGCAACAAGAACTATTCGTCCTGGTCGATGCGGCCATGGATCGCGATGATGGCGGCCGGCATCGATTTCGAGGACGTGGTTATCCCCTTCGACTTCGCCGCCGGCAATCCGGAAATACGCGCGGTCTCGCCGACCGGAAAGGTGCCGCTGCTGAGGCATGGCGATTTCCTTGTCTGGGAATCGCTTGCGATCATCGACTACGTCGCCGAGCTTTTTCCCGATGCCGGGCTGTGGCCGGCCGACCGTCAGGCGCGCGCCCGGGCGCGCAGCTATTCGATGGAAATGCTCTCCGGTTTCAGGGCGTTGCGCGGCGCTTGCCCGATGAACATCCGTCGGGCGAAGAAGGCGCTGGACGTTGCCGAGGACGTCCGTGCGGATGTCGCCCGCATCGAGACGATCTGGCGGCAGGCGCTCGCCCAATCCGGCGGTCCGTTCCTCTTTGGCGCCTTCACCGCGGCCGATGCGATGTACGCACCTGTGGTCAACCGCTTCGACGTCTATGATCTCGTTGCGGATCCAGAAACGCTCGGCTACATGAACCGCGTAAAGGCACATCCGGCGTTCCTGAAATGGGAAGAAGCCGCCCGCGCAGAGCCTTGGGTCGTCATCGAAGACGAGGTCTGAAAAGGTCGAGTCGAAAAATTGCCCGTGGGGACTGGTCAAACAGCAGCTGGCCATGTATAAGCGCGCCAAATTTCCGTGATTAACATCTGTTTTACACGGCCATTTCGGCTGCTGAACAGTGTTTGCCCGATAAGTGGAGAATGAAATGGCTGTACCTAAAAGAAAAACGAGCCCGTCCAAGCGTGGCATGCGCCGTTCGGCTGACGCTCTGAAGACCCCGACCTACGTCGAAGACAAGAACTCCGGCGAACTGCGCCGCCCGCACCACATCGACCTGAAGACCGGCATGTACCGTGGCCGTCAGGTTCTGACCCCGAAGGAAAGCGCATAAGCGCTTCCGTTCGCGGATTAGGTTCAAAGGGCTGGCTCTGCCGGCCCTTTTGTTTTGCATCTGACATGATCTTGCTTGGTCGCCGTGGTATCGCTGGCGCCTTGCGTGACGACGCCGCACAAACTTGGTCCCCCATAAACGCGGTCAAGGAGTTCTGATGCTTGCTGCCATACCGCTGCTGATCCTGCCTTTTGCAATCTACAATCTCGCGATGATCGGAATGTTCGGCGGCCTCGCCGGCCTGAACGCCGACATGGTGTCGCTCTCCATGCTATCAGGCGCGACCTGGACGATGCGCTTCGGCGACCTCCTGATCGTCGGCGCCTTGCTGCTGCTCTTCGTCGAGCTGCTGAAAGCGACGCGCACGAGCAGCCGCGCACTGATGGATCATCTGCTCTCGATGATCCTGTTCATCGTCTTTTTGATCGAATTTCTGCTGCTCGCACCGGCGGCAACGCAGCTCTTCTTCATCCTGA
This sequence comes from Ensifer sp. ENS09, assembly GCF_014852425.1. Lineage (NCBI taxonomy): Bacteria > Pseudomonadati > Pseudomonadota > Alphaproteobacteria > Hyphomicrobiales > Rhizobiaceae > Ensifer > Ensifer sp. ENS09. Next base: position 257,440 of record NZ_JACVBP010000007.1, on the reverse strand, counting down.
TGACCATCAGCTTCATCGATGTCATCGCCGGCTTTGCCGTCTCGATGCGCTCGGCCGGCCGCGACGTGTCGATTGGCCTCTAGGCCCTTACGGTTCGAGGCGACGCCGCCCCGATTTCCGCGATCGCTGTTGCAGGTGAAGTGAAGGCAGGAAGCGTTTTCCCTGCCTGGTCGTCCTTTAGCCGAGATTGTCGAGCTTGGTCTGGAGCGCGCGCAGCTGCTCCTTCAGTTCGTCGATATCCTTGGCTTCGGCCTTCTTCGTTTCCTTCACCGGCGGCGCGGTGATGAAGGGCGAAAACATCTGCATGGCCTGATGGAACATCTCGGTGTTGCGACGCACCTGCTCTTCGACAAGTTGCAGCGGAACCTGCAGGTTCTTGCCGAGCGGCGTGTCGCCGAAGGCCTTGTTGATCTGCTCGCGCATCTGCGACTGCTGCTCGGTGAAAGCCTGCATCGAATGTTCGAGATAGCTCGGCACCACCATCTGCATCTGGTCGCCGTAGAACGAGATCAGCTGGCGCAGGAAGGAGATCGGCAGCAGCGTATTGCCGGTCTTGGACTCCTGCTCGAAGATGATCTGCGTCAGCACGGAATGGGTGATGTCCTCGCCGGATTTCGCATCCTGAACGATGAAGTCCTCACCCTTCTTCACCATCACAGCCAGGTCGTCGAGCGTGACATAGGTGCTGGTCCCGGTGTTGTAGAGCCGCCGGTTCGCATATTTTTTGATAACGATCTGGCCTTCGTGCTTCGCCATCAGGGTCTCCTCTCCCCCATCATCCCGTCTTTATTGCGTTTTTCAGAGTATCCGCAAAAGCGCGCCGCTGACAATGTCTTTGTGCGTTGCGGCGACGCAAGTGCAAAATCTTGCGGTTGCGTTTTAGGTGATGCTTTTATGGCACTGCATCAAGGCGTTTGACTTGCGTCGCGCGCTTTGCCAGTCTGCCTCCATTAGGCCAGAAGATCTGAGGAAACGTCCCATGAGCAATCCCTCCATCGTGATCGCCAGCGCCGGCCGCACCGCGGTCGGATCCTTCAACGGCGCCTTCGGCAACACGCCGGCGCACGAGCTTGGCGCAGCCGTCATCAAGGGCGTGCTCGAGCGCGCAGGCATCGAAGCCGGTGAGGTCGACGAGGTTATCCTCGGCCAGGTGCTTCAGGCCGGCGAAGGCCAGAACCCGGCGCGCCAGGCTGCGATGAAGGCCGGCGTTCCGCAGGAAAAGACCGCCTGGGGCATGAACCAGCTCTGCGGCTCCGGCCTGCGCGCGGTCGCGCTCGGCATGCAGCAGATTGCAACCGGTGATGCTGAGATCATCGTCGCGGGCGGCATGGAATCCATGTCGATGGCGCCGCACTGCTCGCATCTTCGCGGCGGCGTGAAGATGGGCGACTTCAAGATGATCGATACGATGATCAAGGACGGCCTGACCGACGCCTTCTACGGTTATCACATGGGCATTACCGCCGAGAACGTCGCTCGCCAGTGGCAGCTCAGCCGCGAGGAACAGGACGCATTTGCGCTCGCCTCGCAGAACAAGGCGGAAGCCGCCCAGAAGGCCGGGCGCTTTGTGGACGAGATCATTCCCTTCATCGTCAAGGGCCGCAAGGGCGACGTCACCGTCGACCAGGACGAATATATCCGCCACGGTGCAACGCTCGACCAGATGACGAAGCTGCGCCCCGCCTTCGACAAGGAAGGCACGGTCACGGCAGGCAACGCCTCGGGCCTCAATGACGGCGCTGCAGCAACGCTACTGATGACCGAGGCGCAGGCCTCCAAGCGCGGTATCCAGCCGCTTGCCCGCATCGTTTCCTGGGCAACCGCCGGCGTCGATCCGCAGGTCATGGGCACCGGCCCGATCCCGGCCTCGCGCAAGGCGCTGGCTAGGGCCGGCTGGGCGATCGGTGATGTCGAACTGGTGGAAGCCAACGAAGCCTTCGCGGCCCAGGCCTGCGCGGTCAACAAGGATCTCGGCTGGGATCCGTCGATCGTCAACGTCAATGGCGGCGCGATCGCCATCGGTCACCCGATCGGCGCGTCCGGCGCCCGCGTGCTCAACACGCTGCTGTTCGAAATGAAGCGCCGCGGCGTTTCCAAGGGGCTCGCAACGCTCTGCATCGGCGGCGGCATGGGCGTCGCCATGTGCGTCGAGCGGCTCTGATCGGTCTGGCGGCATGAACAGCGCCAGGTGGGTTCCATTTTCCCTGCTTCTGGCCGGTTCGCCGATCGTTTCTGCACATGCCAATCCCGCGCCTCTCGACGAGGCGCGGCTGGTACAGTGCATGCTGAAACATACGACTTCCGACGAGGAGAGCGTTTTCAAGGACGTGATGGTCGCGGCCTTGAACGATGACAGCGGTGCGCTGAAGGCGTCGCTGGAGCAGCTCTCCGAGGTGATGATGGGTCTCGCTCTGGAAAAGTGCGAGGTGGCTCTGTCCGCTCTGGCTACGCCGCAGTTTCAAGCGGTCGCCGGGCTCTACGGGCAACAGGTCGGCGAAAAGCTGATGAAGAAGGCATTCGGAAAACTGAACTGATCAAGTGGGAGGCGCATATGAGCAGGGTAGCATTGGTCACGGGTGGGTCGCGCGGCATTGGTGCGGCAATTTCCATCGCACTCAAGAATGCCGGCTACAGGGTGGCTGCCAACTATGCCGGCAATGACGAGAAGGCCCAGGCCTTCAAGCAGGAAACCGGCATCCCGGTCTACAAGTGGGACGTCTCCAACTATCAGGCCTGCGCCGAAGGTATCGCCAAGGTCGAGGCCGACCTCGGTCCGGTGGACGTGCTGGTCAACAATGCGGGCATCACCCGCGACGCCATGTTCCACAAGATGACGCCGGAGCAGTGGGGCGAGGTGATCGGCACCAACCTCACCGGTCTCTTCAACATGACGCATCCGCTCTGGTCGGCCATGCGCGACCGCGGCTTCGGTCGCGTCATCAACATCTCGTCGATCAACGGCCAGAAGGGCCAGATGGGCCAGGCCAACTATTCGGCGGCCAAGGCCGGTGATCTCGGCTTCACCAAGGCGCTTGCCCAGGAAGGGGCCGCCAAGGGCATTACCGTGAACGCGATCTGCCCCGGCTATATCGGTACGGAGATGGTGCTGGCGGTGCCGGAGAAGGTGCTCAACGAGCGCATCATTCCGCAGATCCCGGTCGGCCGCCTTGGCGAACCGGAAGAAATCGCCCGCTGCGTGGTGTTCCTTGCCTCCGACGATGCCGGCTTCATCACCGGCTCGACGATTTCGGCGAATGGCGGACAGTTTTTCGTCTGAGCATCAGGCAAGCTGAACACCAGCGAACGGCGCCTTTCGAGGCGCCGTTTCCATGTGGTGGCGGCGCATGAGAATCCTGCTCGAAATCCTGAAATTGCGCCGGCAGTTCCGTTGCCGGGGCGGGGCGTAGACACTATATCTTGTGGAGAACAAAGGTGGAATGACGCGCGGTCTGCGAGTCGCTGCCGAATGTTCCCGCACTGGGCGCGACTCCGAACTGCGATTCTCATTCTCTCGCTTGGGTGAATCCCTGACGAATTTCGTGAAAAAAATTCCAGGCTTTCCAGAGTCTTGGATTCGGAATCCTTGGGCCCGTCAGGCAACGGGAGAGCCGGGATTATTGTGCGCCAAAGCGCCTGATGGGCGGAATCATTGCCAGATTCAGCATGTGGTGCAACGTTCGGTGTTGAAATCTATATGTAGTCGTGAACATACAGTGAATCACAATGAGTCGTCGATTCGTCGCCGATTCGTTCCACGGCTGTTCCAATTGTCGATTGCGCCGACCACAACAGGTGGTGCAATGGGCTGAGAGATGCCAAGCGATGGTTTTAGTTGTCTGCGCCCCTTGCGTTTGGCTCGGTGCGTGGGCATGTGTTTGCCGCCAGCGTGAAAAGACGCTGCCGTAATTTCTGAATGCCCGGGATCGATGACGTGTCCGTTCACCCCATGATCCTGAGCGGCCGCGGCGTCACCGCGGTGCTCGGGCCCACCAATACCGGCAAGACGCATTACGCGATCGAGCGCATGATTGCGCACGACAGCGGCGTCATCGGCCTGCCGCTGCGCCTCTTGGCGCGCGAGGTCTATACGCGCCTGGTCGAAAGGGTCGGCCATCACAACGTCGCGCTGATCACCGGCGAGGAAAAGATCACGCCGCACCGGGCGCGCTATTCGGTCTGCACCGTCGAGGCCATGCCGCGCGAGACGACGGCGTCCTTCGTGGCGATCGATGAAGTGCAGCTTGCCGGAGATCTCGAGCGCGGCCACATCTTCACCGACCGGATCCTGCACCTGCGCGGCCGCGGCGAGACGCTGCTGCTCGGCGCCGGGACGATGCGGCCGATCCTCGAGCAATTGCTGCCCGGCATCACCGTGGTCGAGCGGCCGCGCATGTCGCAGCTGCTCTATGCGGGCTCGAAGAAGATCACCCGCCTGCCGCATCGCACGGCAATCGTCGCCTTCTCGGCCGACGAAGTCTATGCGATCGCCGAGCTGATCCGCCGCCAGCGCGGCGGTGCCGCCGTCGTTCTCGGCGCGCTGTCGCCGCGCACGCGCAATGCCCAGGTGGCGCTCTACCAGGAAGGCGACGTCGAATACCTGGTCGCGACCGACGCGATCGGCATGGGGCTCAATCTCGACGTCGACCATGTCGCCTTTGCGCAGGATCGGAAGTTCGACGGCTATCAGTTCCGCAATCTCAATCCGGCCGAGCTTGCGCAGATCGCCGGCCGCGCCGGCCGGCATTTGCGCGACGGTACGTTCGGGGTGACCGGCCGCGTCGATCCCTTCGACAACGAACTCGTCCATCGCATCGAGGCGCATGAGTTCGATCCGGTGAAGGTGCTGCAGTGGCGCTCGAAGGCTTTCGATTACGCTTCTATCGCCGCTCTGAAGAAGAGTCTTGAGGCCGCGCCGACGGTTCCCGGCCTTGCCCGGGCGCTACCTGCGGTAGACCAGCAGGCGTTCGAGCATTTGGCCCGGTATCCCGAGGTCGTCGACATAACGACCAATGCCGAGCGGGTGGAAAAACTGTGGGAAGCCTGCGCGCTGCCGGACTATCGGCGCATTACACCGGCTCAACATGCCGACTTGATCTCGACGATCTACGCGGATCTTGTCCGCCGCGGTACCGTAAACGAAGATTTCATGGCCGAGCAGGTCAGGCGTGCCGATCATACGGACGGTGAGATCGACACACTTTCGGCGCGAATCGCGCAGATCAGGACATGGACTTATGTGTCGAACCGGCCCGGATGGCTGGCCGATCCGACACACTGGCAAGAAAAGACGCGGGAAATTGAAGATCGATTATCCGACGCACTACATGAACGGTTGACGAAACGCTTTGTTGATCGCAGGACATCTGTGCTCATGAAGCGCCTGAGAGAGAATGCTATGCTGGAAGCTGAAATCAGTGTGAATGGTGATGTCTTCGTCGAAGGACACCACGTAGGACAACTAACCGGTTTCCGGTTTACGCTGGCGACCGGCGGCGATGGCCCGGATGCCAAGGCTGTGCAGGGTGCTGCCCAGAAGGCGCTGGCGCTCGAGTTCGAAGCACGCGCCGCGCGGCTGCATGCTTCCGGCAACAACGACCTGGCGCTTTCGTCGGATGGTCTGGTGCGCTGGCTCGGCGATCCCGTCGCCCGTCTGACGGCAAGCGACCACGTCATGCGCCCGCGCGTCATCCTTCTGGCCGACGATCAGCTGCAGGCGAACGCCCGCGAGCATGTTCTGGCGCGTATCGAGCGTTTCGTGAACCATCACATCGGCACGGTCTTGAAGCCGCTCGACGATATCTCGCGCGCCGAGGATCTCGAAGGTCTTGCCAAGGGCCTCGCTTTCCAGCTCGTCGAGAACCTCGGCGTGCTCTTCCGTCGCGATGTCGCAGACGACGTCAAGTCGCTGGACCAGGACGGCCGCGCTTCGATCCGCAAGTACGGCGTTCGCTTCGGCGCCTACCACATCTTCCTGCCGGCGCTGCTGAAGCCGGCTCCGGCCGAACTCATCACGCTCCTCTGGGCGCTGAAGAACGACGGCCTCGACAAGCCCGGCTATGGCGACCTCATCCCGATGCTCGCTGCCGGCCGGACGTCTGTCGTTACCGATCCGTCCTTCGAGCGGACCTTCTACAAGCTGGCCGGTTTCCGCTTCCTCGGAAAGCGTGCAGTGCGCATCGATATCCTCGAGCGCCTCGCCGATCTCATCCGGCCGCTCCTGCAGTGGAAGCCAGGCACGCAGCCGCGTCCGGAAGGCGCCTATGACGGTCGTCGCTTCACCGCGACCACCTCGATGCTCTCGATCCTCGGCGCGACGCCCGACGACATGGAAGAGATCCTGAAGGGCCTCGGCTACCGTGCAGACAGCGTCAAGGCCGAGGAGGCCCAGGCCTTCCTCGCTGGCCAGGATGGCGGTGCTGCCGTTGCTGCCGCCGCTTCCGAGCCGGTTTCTGCCGTCGATGATGTCGATGCCGGCGACAGTGCGGCTGAAGGCGAGACTGCAGTCGTCGAGGCGCCTGCCGCGGAAGGCGAGAAGCCCGAAGCTGACGTTGTCGTCGAAGCCCAGCCTGCTGAGGCCCAGGCGACTGAGACCCAAGTTACGGACACCGGTGAGCCGGTGGAAGCCAAGCCCGTTCTGCTCTGGCGTCCCGGCACCCGCCAGGACAACCAGCGCCAGGGCGGTGGCCGCCACGAGGGTGAACAGCGTCGCGGCGGTCAGCGCCACGGGCGTGGTCAAGGCCAGGGCCAGGGCGAAGGACGTGAAGGCGGCCGCAAGGGTGGTCAGCAGACGCGCGGTAAGCGTCATGACGGTGGCAAGCCGGAAGGCGGGCCGCGTCAGGAACGCGGCGATCGTCATGATCGTCACGACCGTGGCGGCAAGCCGGGCCAGGGCAAGTTCGAGTCGCGTCCGCCGCGTCGCGAGAAGCCGGTGGATCCGGATTCGCCCTTCGCCAAGCTTGCTGCTCTCAAGGAGCAGATGAAGAAGTAAGGTAGACCATGGAAAAACAGCCTGCGTCCAACCCGGCCTCGCGCCAGCGTCTCGACAAGTGGCTGTTTTTCACGCGGCTGATCAAATCTCGATCGCTTGCGCAAAAGGCGATCGAGGATGGCCGCGTCGCCGTCAACGACGAGCGCGTGACGCAGTCTTCGTTTCAATTGAAGACGGGCGATCTGCTCGAACTCGCGCTCGACCGACGCAGCCTGATCGTCCGGGTCCTTGGCCCGGGCGAGCGGCGCGGTCCCTATGAGGAAGCGCGCCTGCTTTACGACGATCTGACGCCGGAGCAGCCGAAGGAGAAATTGTCGGCTTACGAGCTTGCCACGCGTGAACGTGGCGCAGGCCGGCCGACGAAGAAGGAGCGGCGGGAAACCGACCGGCTGAAGCCCGATTTCGATCCCCGCGACGACTGAAGGGCGTCTCGTTCCCTACCGGCCCCTGGCTGCAAAACGCTACGCGCTTTTGCGCGACAGCCTTTAGAAAACTCTGCCTTTGCCGTGGCGTTTCGCGCATTGAATATTCTTGCAAAGGGTCCATAAAGCCTTTACCTGACAGACCCACGTTGGGTGCATCGGGTTTGCTTCGGCAGCTATGCGCGCCGGACATTCCTAGCATGCGCGGACGACGAGCATCACCATTGATTGCCGTCTGCCATCAAACGTGAGCATCGGCTGGAGTACCTCATGACGTATGTCGTGACCGACAATTGCATTCGCTGCAAGTATACCGACTGTGTCGAAGTCTGCCCCGTGGATTGCTTCTACGAGGGTGAGAATTTCCTCGTCATTCATCCTGACGAGTGCATCGACTGTGGCGTTTGCGAACCGGAATGTCCTGCCGAGGCGATCAAACCGGATACCGAGCCGGGTCTTGATATGTGGCTGAAACTGAACGCGGATTTCGCTTCGAAGTGGCCGAACATCACCGTCAAGCGCGATCCGATGCCGGAAGCGAAGGAAATGGACGGCGTCGAAGGCAAGTACGAGAAGTTCTTCTCGACCGAGCCGGGCCAGGGCGACTGAGACGAAGCGGTCGCCACCGTTCGCCGAGCCTGACGAAGCAGAACTGCTCCCGGGCGCAAAGCTGGGGAAAACACGAGCCGCGCTCGCAGTTGCGAGAATGGTGGCTTGATGGCTGCCATGCAGCAAATTATTGATTTCGGCACTTTTTTGTGATAGGTTCGTTCTACTGATCCACAGAGGGTGTTTTTGCGCGCCCGAAAACCATCACGAAAGCAAACGATCTCCAAAACGCGGTTTATCCCTAGTACGCAACATGGCGTTGCTCTGTTGTGACCGCATTTTATGAGGCTGTTTGCATTCCTTGGACGGACCAGGATGTACCCACCCGGCGGTATCCCCGTCTATCCCGGGCCTCACTGACCCGGCCCCGGCCAGAATGGCCGGCGCGAAACAGGGAGTTTTTGAAACGAATGACGACCCAGCAGAAAAAATCTTCGACACGCCAGGGCTTCAAGACCGGTGAATCGATCGTCTATCCGGCCCACGGTGTTGGCCAGATCGTGGCGATCGAAGAGCAGGAAGTCGCCGGCATGAAGCTTGAGCTTTTTGTCATCGATTTCGAGAAGGACAAGATGCGCCTGAAAGTGCCGGTGGCCAAGGCCGTCAGCATCGGCATGCGCAAGCTCTCCGAAACCGATTTCGTCGACCGCGCGTTGAAGGTTGTGCAGGGCAAGGCTCGCGTGAAGCGCACCATGTGGTCGCGCCGCGCCCAGGAATACGATGCCAAGATCAATTCCGGCGACCTGATTTCCATCGCGGAAGTCGTGCGCGACCTCTACCGCGCCGAAAACCAGCCGGAACAGTCCTATTCCGAACGCCAGCTCTATGAAGCTGCCCTCGACCGCATGGCGCGCGAAATCGCTGCCGTCAACAAGATGTCGGAAACCGAAGCTGTTCGCCTCGTCGAGGCCAATCTCAGCAAGGGTCCGAAGCGCGGCAAGGCGATCGATGAAGACGACGCTCAGGACGAAGCTGCATAAGCCGTCCGACTGCACTGAGACTACCAAAAAGCCCGGCCATCGCGCCGGGCTTTTTCTTTGATCGCGTGGAACTTTTGCCGCCTGCGCGCATTTATAAAAGCCGGCAGAAACGCGCCGCTTGCGCGCCGGGCGATCTTGGTTCTGTGCTTCGTCACCGTTCAGGTTCGTGACTTGGAAGTTAGGGCGCCGCGTCGTTTCTTCAAGTTTCGACATAGCGGCGCGAGACGCCCCTGCTGCCGGACATCTTCTCCGTCCGGCCTTTTGGACTTCACACGCAATGGCGCCCGGCGCCAGTCACGGAGTGATCGATGAAGACTCTCACTGCAGACCGGCGGATGATCAAGATCGCGATGGAAGCGCCCTATCTCGAGCGCGACGAGGAGCACAAGCTGGCGCAAGCCTGGCGAAACGACAACGATCAGGAAGCCCGCAACAAGATCGCCATGTCGCATATGCGCCTGGTCATTTCGATGGCCGCAAAGTTCCGCAATTTCGGCCTGCCGATGGGTGACCTCGTCCAGGAGGGCCATATCGGTCTCCTGGAGGCGGCAGCCCGTTTTGAGCCGAGCCGCGAGGTTCGCTTCTCGACCTATGCCACCTGGTGGATCCGGGCGTCGATGCAGGACTATGTCCTGCGCAACTGGTCGATTGTCCGCGGTGGCACCAGCTCTGCGCAGAAGGCCCTGTTCTTCAACCTTCGGCGCCTTCGTGCCCGGCTTGCCCAGGGTGACAGGCAACTTACATCGCAGGCTATGCATGAGGAGATTGCCGCTGCCCTCGGTGTCAGCATCGCTGACGTGCAGACGATGGATGCGCGGCTTTCCGGCAGCGACACCTCGCTGCAGGCGCCGGTCGGCGGCAGCGATTCCGATGGCGGTGAACGGCTCGATTTCCTCGCCAGCGACGCGCCGTTGCCGGACGAGCAGGTGAGCGAGATGATCGACGGCGAACGGGCCCGCGTCTGGCTGCGCGATGCGCTGGGAGCGCTGACGGAGCGCGAGATGCGCATCATCCGCGCCCGGCGGCTGACGGAAGAAGGGGCGACGCTCGAAGAGCTCGGCATCGATCTCGGAATTTCCAAGGAACGCGTGCGGCAGATCGAAACCCGGGCCTTGGAAAAGCTCCGGGCAGCCCTGGCGACGAGAGCGCCGGCGCTGACCGCAGGTATTCATTGACCGTCTGACGCCGCCACGCCTGTGCTGTGCTCGGCGACCCGGCACTGAGCCGGGCTGCAGTGCTGCCCGTTGATTGCTTGGCAATGAGACGATTGGTGCTTGTTTTTTGGCAATCGTAGAGGCACTCAGCGACGCGCTTGCCTAGCAGACGGCAGGCAGTCACGCGCGCACCAACGCGCTGCAACCGCGCCCACCTCACGCTATTCGGAAACGATCTTCACCTTGTCGCCCGGCTTTATCGTCGAGCTGACCTGCATCGCATTGATCACCCGGAAGAGGTCGAGCTTCCGGTCGGTTCCCATCATGCGGGCCGACAACGTGGTGATCGTATCGCCGGGCCGGACGGTCACGACCCGGATCCGCAGCGGCTTCAGCGACTGTGTCTCGGCGGCCGTCATGCGGCGGAACGAGGTGCGCAACTGGTTTGCGGTCGGCTCAAGCGCGTTCGACCCCTTGGGCACGGCGGTCAGGAAGCGGTAAATCCGCGTATCGATACGAATGACCGTCACGTCGAAATCCCAACGGTCAGCGGAGGCGCGCGCTGTTGCGGCTTCCAGGCCGTTGACGCTGATCTGCCGGATCGTATCGGGCTTGAGGCCCGTGACCCAACCACTGGCGATATAGTCGGTCAGGCTTCGGCCGCCCGTGTCGGCGACGCCGTCGAAGCGCACGGCGATGTCGCCGGCGCCGGTTGCCAGCACCGCCTCGGCCTTGTTGTCGATCTGGAATCCGGCGGGCACGTCGAAGCGGATGCCGAGTTGGCCGTGCAGGAAGGTCTGGCCGCGCACATAGCCTTCTTGCGGGCTGTCGCCATAGAGCAGGCCGTCGATACCGGCGAGATAGTAGTCGCGCCCGCGGTCGCCACTGGTGCCTTCGGGACCGAAGGCACGGGCATGCCGGCGCGCGAGATCGACACGCTGGGGCGCGTTCGGGTGGCTCGACAGGAAGTCGAGGCTCTGGTCGGATTCCGGATCGACCGCCGTGAAGCGGCTATAGGCGGCCATCGAGTCGAGGAAGCGCGCGGCGGCATAGGGGTCGTAGCCGGCCTCGCCGAGCATGCGCACGCCGATCACGTCGGCCTGGAGTTCCTGGTTGCGCGAGAAGGCCGCGAGCCGGAGCTTGCCGCGGGCGAGTGCCTGCTTCCCGGCGATATCGGAGGACAGCACCTCGGAGACCACCCGGCTGGCGATCACTTCCGCTTCCTCGCGCTGCTGCCGCTCGATGCCATGGTTGGCGGTGACGTGGGCCATCTCGTGCGACAGCACGGCGGCGACCTCGGAGGCGTCGTTCGCAAGCGCGAGCAGGCCGCGGGTGACGTAGAGATAACCGCCCGGCAACGCGAAGGCGTTGATCGCCGGCGAATTCAGGATGGTGATGCGATAGGACTGTTGCGGATTCTCGGAGACCGCCGTCAGCGCGCCGGTGATGCGCGCCACCAGGCGCTCGGTCTTGGCGTCCTTGTACTCGCCGCCGTAGCTTGCGACGATACGCGGATGTTCGCGCGCGCCCAGCTGTGCCCGCGGATCGTTCTTCTGGACTTCCTCGACGATCTGCGGATTGGATGAAGGCGAAACCGTCGGCTGATAAGTCTGCTCGATCACGGATTGGCATGCGGAAAGGAGCGTGGTCGCAAGCAATGCAACCACGGCGCGTCCACGCAGCCGTCCGCCCGTCGGCGGGATCCGGTCGTGTGTGACTGTATGCCTCTCCATGCCTCAGCCCGTTTCCGTCCGTCGCTCCGCCCGCATTCTGCGGAAACGTGGAACGACAGCGTTGAAAGTCCTACTTTTTCAGCGCGGCAGCGTTGCTCTGCCGCGACCTTTCAGTCCTGGTCTTGCTGTATCTGATTTCAGCGCCACCTGCCTAGTTTATCTCGGTAGAAATAGTTGCCCCGTGGTATCACGGCAACGGATGCGGGAATATTCGCGCCTTGCCGGATATTTCGCGCGTCGCATGGCGCCGCGGTCAAATTGTGGCAACCGGCCAAGGGCGTGGTGAATCCCGTCCGTCCTTCAAGTATTGCCGAGAAAGCGGTCGATCGCCGCATTATCCCGCCGCGCCAGGAAGCGGTCGACGGCGTCGTTTGCGATGATACGCCCCCGGTCGAGAAAAAGCACGCTGTCGGCCAGGGCTTTCACGTCTTCGGGATGGTGTGTGATCATCAGGATCGTGTTGCCTTCCTCCGCGTGCAGTTCGCGCAGGAGTGTGCGCATGCCGGCGCGCATGCCGGGATCAAGCGCCGCGAAGGGTTCGTCGAGCAACAGCAGCGGGCGCTTTCGCACAAGCGCCCGGGCAAGGGCGACACGCTGGCGTTCGCCGCCGGAAAGCGTCGGCGGCAGCCTTTTCCCGAAGCCTTCGAGCCCGACGCGGCGGAGCGCGTCTTCGATCTTGTCGCGATCGGTCGCGGTCAATCGAAGCGCCGGGTCGATGCCGAGGCCGATATTGGTCGCGACGTCGAGATGGGCGAAAAGGTTGTTGTCCTGGAAGATCATCGAGACCGGCCGTTCCGACGGCGCCCGATCGGCCACGTTCTCGCCGAGAATGCGGACCTCGCCGCGATCGGGGTCCTCGAACCCGGCAATGATGTGGAGCAGCGTCGACTTGCCGGAGCCCGACGCACCGGCGACGGCGACGATGCCACCGGTGGCAATCGTGCAATCGAAGGTGAGCGCGGCCGTTTCGAAACGGACCTCGACATCGCGCAGCTCTATCGCGGGAACGGGGTGGGTCATGCTTTGCGTCTTTCCGGCCGGCTGTCATTCGCCGTGCCGAGGATGGTGAAGATCAGGCACAGAAGCCCGAGGAAAAGGGCGAGACCGGCGGCGTCGGCGGTGCGGTAGCTGCCCATGCGGCTATAGAGCAGCCAGGGCAGCGTCACCATGTCCTGGCTGCCGAAGAGGGCGACGGCGCCGAGGTCGCCGAGCGACAGCGCCATGGCGAAGGAAAGTGCCATCAGCAGCGGCTTGCGCAGCGCCGGAAAGTCGATCCATCGCAGGCGATCAAAGCCACGGATGCCAAGGCTTGCCGTCAGCCGTTCCGACCGCGCCGCATGGGTCGCCATTGCCGGCGCGAGGATGCGGTGGACGAAGGGAAGCGCCATCAGCGCATTGATCGCCACGACGATAAAGGGCGCAAAACGCGCGACATCGCCGAAGGGACGCAGCAGAAGGAACCAGCCGGCGCCGAGCACCACGGGCGGCACCAGCAGGATCAGCGAGGTGCTGGCGCCGATGGCGCCGGCAAAGCCGCGGGCGAGCGACGTCGCGTGACGCGGCGCGGTGACGGTCGCGGCTGCGCGGATCATCACGGCCGCCATGGTGACGGAGGCGAGGGCCGACGCGAGCGCGATTGCCGCGCTGGTCAGCAGCGCCCGGTGCACCGCCGGGTCGCGCGCGAGCTTCAGCAGATCGGCTTCGAGGCCGGAGGTGAGGACGGCGATCAGCGGTGCGCCAAGAAACAGAAAGGCAAGGGCGATCCAGGCGCCATCACTCAGGCGCGCGATCCTGGACGCGCCATCGAAGCGGCGCACGGTGCGGCCACCGGTCATGCCCTCTTCCGGCTCGGTCGCCAGATAACGAAGCAGGAACAGCAGCAGGCCGGTCATGGCGATCTGCAGGGCCGATAGCGCGATGGCGCGCGGCGGATCGAAGTCGAAGCGCAGCGCCTGGTAGATTGCCACTTCGATTGTGCTGGCCGCAGGCCCGCCGCCAAGCGTCAACACGAGGGTGAAGCTGGTGGCACAGAGCATGAAGACGAGGCCGGCGGCACCTGGAAGGAGGCCGCGCAGGACCGGCCACTCGATGAAACGGAAGAGTGCTCGCGACGGCATGCCGAGATTGGCGGCGCTGCGCCAATACTCGGCGGGGATGCGCTCGAGCCCGGCCAGGAAGAGGCGCGCCGCAAGCGGCATGTTGAAGAAGACGTGGGCGAGCAGGATGCCGAACAGGCCGTAGATGCTGACGGGCTGCGCGAGGCCGAGCCAGCGCAGGCCGGAATTGAGGAAGCCCTGGCGCCCCCAGATCTCGATCAAGCCGAGTGCGCCGACGAGAACGGGCAGGCCGAGCGGCAACGCCATCAGGCGCAAGAGCCAGATGCGGCCGGGAAACTGCGGCCGTCGCGCCAGCGCCCGGGCGACCGGGATGGCAAAGAGTACCGACAGCTGTGTCGAGAGGGTCGCCTGCAGCAGCGTGAAGCGGGTGACGCGCCAGATATAGGCGTCGAACAGCGCGTCATCGCTCGCGCCGCCCGTCTGGCTCAGCAAGGCGACGATCGCCAGGCCGACGAAAAGCACGAAGGCGCCGAGGCAGGCTGCCCCGGCGACCACTGTCATGCGATTTTCGCGCAGTGCGAACAATCCGGCCTCAGTTCTTGCTCATGGCGGCGAGCCATTCGTCGATCCAGGCCTTGCGGTTCTTGGCGACCTCCTCCGAAGGCAGGAGGAAGGTGTTCTCCGGGTTGACCAGCTTGTTGAAGGCGTCCGGCAGCGGCTCCTTGGTCGCTGCGACCGGCATCATCCAGTTGGTCGTCGGGATGATCGACTGGAAGTCCGGACCGGTCATGAAGGCGAGGAACTGCTTTGCCAGTTCCGGCTCCTTGGCGTTCTTGGTCATGCCGGCGACTTCGATCTGGATGTAGTGGCCTTCGGAGAAGGCAGCCGCCTGATAGCGCTCGGTGTTTTCCGCGACCATGTGGTAGGCCGGCGACGTGGTGTAGGACAGCACCATCGGCGCCTCGCCCTTGGTGAAGAGGCCATAGGCTTCCGACCAGCCGGGAGTGACGGTCAGGACGCGGTCCTTCAGCTTCGCCCAGGCGGCACCCGCCTCGTCGCCATAGACGGCCTTGACCCAGAGGAGCAGGCCGAGGCCCGGCGTCGACGTGCGCGGATCCTCGATGACGATCTTTTGCGACGGGTCACCTTCGACCAGTTCCTTGAGGCTCTTCGGTGGCGTCTTCAGCGTCTCGGTATCGTAGACGACGGCGAAGTGGCCGTAGTCATAGGGCAGGAAGGTGTCGTCGGAGAAGTTGCCGGGCACGGTGACGCCGGTTGCCTCGATGCCGTGCGGCGCGAAGAAGCCGGTCGCCTTGGCTTCGGCCACGAGGTTGGTGTCGAGGCCGAGCACGATGTCGGCCTTGGAAGCCGCGCCTTCGAGCTTCAGGCGGGTGAGAAGCTCGACGCCGTCGGCGACGCCGACGTAGTTGACCTTGCACTCGCAGGTCTTCTCGAAGGCTTCCGCAACCTTGGCGCCCGGTCCCCATTCGGTGATGAAGCTCTCATAGGTATAGACCGTCAGCGTCTTGTCGGCGGCGGTCGCGACGCCGGAAAAAACGAGGCTTGCGGCGGCCGCAAGGGCTAGCCGGCTAAAGAGTTTGAGTTGCGATGAATTGGACATGGCGAGGACCTCTCTCCCAAAGTTCGTTGTTGCATGGGAAAAGGGCGTATCGATCCGATCGCGTCTAATCCCTCCGCCGGTATGAGCCGGATCAGGTTCCGCGGGTTGGCGTTTTTACGCCTCTCAGCCTCCGGCCGCTGTGCGGTCGGGAGGCACCCCGTTAGAGCGGCAAGAGATTTACCGCTGCCAAGGCCCCAAGGCAAGCGATGTTTGCGGGGAAGCAAGGGCGCCTGGCCGGCACGACGGCGCATGTTTGCGTAAGCCGCCAACTGCGCTACACAACGGCAGCGAGGAGGAAATGTCATGCCCGATATGCTCGTTCGACTTTATGCCCTGCCGGCTGAGCCTCAGTCGAAGCTTGGTCCTGGCGTCAGCATTCGCCGCGCCATGGCGCCGGAGCGCCGCCTGGTCGTGTCCTGGATCGAAAAGACCTTTGGCGCCGGATGGGCGGGCGAGGCGGAAGCCGCCTTTTCCTCGACCCCGACACGCATGCATGTCGCAGTCCATGACGAAAAGATCGTCGGCTTTTCCTGCCACGACGTGACGGCGCTCGGCTTTTTCGGTCCGACCGGTGTCGACGAAAGCAGGCGCGGACAGGGGATCGGCGAGGCGTTGCTGCTTGCAAGCCTGACGGCCATGCGCGAGGCCGGCTACGGCTACGCGATTATCGGCGGTGTCGGGCCGGCGAAGTTCTACGAGCGGGTGGCCGGGGCTGTCGAGATCCCGGATTCGACCCCCGGCATTTATGCCGGCATGCTGTTCCCCGATCCGGTGCCCGAGGGGCATTGACGGTCTGACCAAAATACCGAGAACCGGTCGCCCGACGGTTTTCTTCGTTTTCCTTCGGCGGTCCTTTGCGCTATGGGCTTTGCCATGGCTCGATCGACCTTCACCATTCTGCTTGGCGGCGCCCTTTCGCTGACCGACCGGCTGGCTCACCAACTGGCCGCAAGTCGCTTCATCGCGGCTGATGGCGGCATGCGCCATGCGCGGCTGCTCGGCATCGTGCCCGATGTCTGGGTCGGTGATTTCGACTCGACCGAGGAAGCCCTTCTTGCGGACTACGCCTCGGTCCCGCGCGAGCCCTATCCGGCGGCAAAGGCCGCGACGGACGGCGAGATCGCGGTCGAGGCGGCGCTGTCGCGTGGGGCCGATCGCCTGATCTTCGCCGGCGCGCTCGGCGGCACCCGCAGTGATCATGCGTTCATGCATCTGCTTCATGCCGTCGCCCTTGCCGAGCGCGGGCTTTCGGTGTTGATGACGTCGGGCGAGGAAGAGGCCTATCCACTGCTGGCCGGCCCGCTCGAAGTCGACCTGCCCAAGGGCTGCCTCTTCTCGGTGCTGGGTCTGACCGAGCTTACCGGCCTTTCGATCGTCAATGCGCGCTACCCGCTTGACGATTTCACCCTGCCGTTCGGTTCGTCCCGAACCGTTTCCAACGTTGCGGAGGGTCCCCTTCGCTTCACTCTCAAGAGCGGCCGCGCCCTGGTGCTTGCCCGCCCCTATGATCTTTCCGGAGCCTGAGCCTTGGCGCCTCCCATTCTGAAACTCGACGATATCTTCCTCACCTTTGGCGGCACGCCGCTGCTTGCCGGCGCCAATTTTCAAGTGGAGCCGGGCGACAAGATCTGCCTGGTCGGCCGCAACGGCTCGGGCAAATCGACGCTGATGAAGATCGCCGCGGGCCTTGCAGAGGCGCAGTCGGGCGAGGTGTTCCGCCATCCCTCGGCGACCATCCGCTATCTGCATCAGGCGCCGGATTTCGACGGCTACGACACGGTGCAGGCCTATGCCGAGGCGGGCCTCGGCCCGAGCGACGATCCCTATCGCGTCGCCTACCTGCTGCAACACCTGGGTCTGACCGGCGAAGAAGACCCGAAGCGCCTTTCTGGCGGCGAGGCGCGCCGCGCAGCACTCGCCCGTGTCATGGCGCCGGAGCCGGATATCCTTTTGCTCGACGAGCCGACCAACCATCTCGACCTGCCGACGATCGAGTGGCTTGAAGACGAACTGATCCGCAGCCGCTCGGCGCTGGTGCTGATCTCACACGACCGGCGCTTCCTGGAGAAGGTGTCGACCGCGACCGTTTGGCTCGACCGCGGCCAGTCGCGCCGCCTTGACCGCGGCTTCGCTCATTTCGAGGCCTGGCGTGATGAAGTGCTAGAGGCGGAAGAACTGGAACAGCACAAGCTCGGCAAGGCGATCGAACGCGAAGAGCATTGGCTGCGCTACGGCGTGACCGCGCGGCGCAAGCGCAACATGCGTCGCCTTGGCGAGCTGCAGACCATGCGGGCGACCTATCGCGGCCACAAGGGGCCGCAGGGCACCGTGCAGGCGACGGCCGCCGACGCCAAGGAATCCGGCAAGCTGGTGATCGAGGCCGAGAAGATCACCAAGGCCTATGGCGAGCGCACAATCGTCGCGCCGTTCTCGATCCGCGTGCACCGCGGCGACCGCATCGGTCTCGTCGGCCCGAACGGTGCCGGCAAGACGACGCTCCTGAAGATACTGACCGGGCAGATCGACCCGGACACGGGCACGGTCAAGCTCGGCACCAATCTGGAAATCGCGACGCTCGACCAGAAGCGCGAAGACCTCAATCTCGACGATACGCTGGCGCACTACCTGACGGACGGGCGCGGCGACAACCTGCTGGTCAATGGCGAGCAGCGCCACGTTACCGGTTACATGAAGGACTTCCTGTTCCAGCCGGAGCAGGCGCGCACCCCGATCCGTGAGCTTTCGGGCGGCGAGCGCGCAAGGCTGATGCTGGCGCGCATCCTCGCGCGGGCGACGAACCTTCTGATCCTCGACGAGCCGACCAACGATCTCGACATCGAGACGCTCGACCTGCTGCAGGAGATCGTCGCCGGTTTTGCCGGAACTGTGATCCTCGTCAGCCACGACCGTGACTTCCTCGACCGCACCGTCACCTCGACGATCGCACCAGCCAATCCGGAGGCGCCGGATGGACGCTGGATCGAGTATGCCGGCGGCTATTCCGACATGATGGCGCAGCGCAAGGGCGCGATCGAGGAGAAGCGCAAGGCCGAGAAGGCGGAGAAGGCCAGGGCCGATGCCGCCGCACCCACGGCCGAAGCGCCGAAGGCTGCCAAGGGCAAGCTTTCCTACAAGCAGAAATTCGCGCTCGAAAACCTGCCGAAGGAGATCGCCAAGGCGGAGGCCGAGGCTGCCAAGCGCGAAGAAAAGATGGCGGATCCCAACCTCTTCACAAAAGATCCAAATGCTTTTGCGAAACTGGCGCAGGAGCTGGAGAAGCTGCGTGCCGACCTTGCTCGCATGGAAGAGGAATGGCTGGAGCTCGAGATGCTGCGCGAGGAGCTCGAGGGCTGAGGTACAGCCAAGACGGTTCCATGCGTGAATGCAAAGGTAATACGTTGAATCCTTGCGGGTTTTACCGTTAAACTGGTAAGGGAATGATCGCTCGCCGCGTTGAACGTTATCAGATGCTATGATAAGTAAAACTTATTATATCACCTGTGAACGATCATGATGCCCTTCAAGCTAGAATCCGAAACCATTGGAATGCTTCTGACCGATGTCTCGCGCCTCTTGCGCGGGGCCTTCGACCGCAAGGTCAATGCCATGGACCTGGGCATCACGCCCGGCGAGGCGCGCACGCTGATCCAGGCGGCGCTTACCGAGGGCATCAAACAGGCCGAAATCGCCACACGCATGGGCATCGAGCCGATGACGCTGTCGGCCTATCTCGACCGGCTGGAGACCAACGGGCTCGTCGCCCGTGTTCCCGATCCGGCGGATCGTCGCGCCAAGAATGTTATCATCACCGAAAAGGCGGGTCCGCTGCTCAACGAGTTGATGACCGGCCTCCGCGAAATGATGGATGCCTATACCGAAGGGCTGGATGCGGAAGCGCGCGCGCTTCTCTGTTCCAACCTGCGCATCCTGCGTGACAATCTGCGTCAGCTCGATCCGTGCCTTGCGGGCAAGGATACAGCGGAGAAGGCCGAGGTCCGGGCCGGAGCCGCGCAATGACGCGTCGCATGAGCGAGCGGCGCACAAGCATCATCGGCGCCTTCCTGGTGGCGCTCGGCCCCGTTTCCATGGCGCTCTACACGCCGGCGATGCCCGAACTGGTGCGTGCCTTCTCCTCAAGCGAAGCGGCGATCAAGATGACGCTGTCGCTCTATTTCGCCGGCTTCGCCTTTGCCCAGCTTGTCTCCGGGACGCTTTCCGACGTCATCGGACGCCGGCGCGCGACGCTGATCTTCATGGCGATCTACCTCGTCGGCAGCCTGATGGCGGCCTTTGCGCCTTCCGTCGCGGTGCTTTTGGCCGGCCGCCTGGTGCAGGGCATCGGCGCCTCCGTCGGGATGACCGTGGCGCGTGCGATCGTGCGCGACCAGTTCACCGGGACTGAAGCCGCACGCATCATGAACATGATCGGCATGATGCTGGCCCTCGGACCCGCCGTGTCGCCGACGCTTGGCGGCCTGGCGCTCGGTCTCTTCGGGTGGCAGTCGATCTTCTTCCTGATGGTCGGCTTTGCCGCCATGGCCTGTCTCACCGTGCAGTTCTTCATGGCCGAGACCGCGACCCCGGATCCGGCCAAGGGCCGCCTGAAGCCCATCCTTGCGGCCTACCGGCGGTTGGTGAGCGACAGCCGCTTCGTTTCCTCGACACTTGTGATCGGCGGAGCGGTCGGCGCACTTTATGCCTGGGCGACCATGTTGCCCTTCGTGCTGATCAATGCGGTGGGGCTGACACCGACCGAGTTCGGCGTCGGCATGCTGATGCAGTCGGGCCTTTTCTTTTCGGGAACCGTTGTGGTGCGGCTGCTGATGCGGCGTTTCACGCCGCAGGCGCTAGTGCCGGCCGGCCTCGTCTTCATCGGTGCGGCCAGCCTCGCGCTTGCCTACACCATGCACATGCTGCCGCCGAGCTTCCTCTCGGTCATGCTGCCGATCGGCATCTATGCCTTCGGCATCGCCTTCGTCATGCCCTACATGATGACGGCGGCGATGGCGCCGTTTCCGGACATCGCTGGCACGGCGTCGGCAGTGATGGGTTTCGTACAGATGGGCTCGGGGCTGCTTGGTGGCGCGATCGCCGCGGCGGTCGGCGCTCCGGTGCTGGCGCTCGGCACGATCATTCCATGCTTCGGCCTCGTCTGCATCCTGAGCTATGTCTGGTATCGCCGCAACGTTCGCTCGCAGCCGCTCGCCGTGCCGGTCGAGCGCAAGGATCCCTTGCAGCAAGCGGCGGAGTAGTGGACACGAAAAAAGCCTCCGCGAAAGCATCGCGGAGGCTTTTTTCTTCACTGGATAGTGGCTTAGCGGTTGCGCGCGGCTAGCGTGCGCAGGCGCAGCGCGTTGAGCTTGATGAAGCCGGCGGCATCCTTCTGGTCGTAGGCGCCCTGGTCGTCCTCGAAGGTGACGAGCTTGTCGGAGTAGAGCGACTTGTCGCTCTCGCGGCCGATGACCATGACGTTGCCCTTGTAAAGCTTCAGCGTCACTTCGCCTTCGACATGTTCCTGGCTCTTGTCGATCGCCGCCTGTAACATTTCGCGCTCCGGCGAGAACCAGAAGCCGTAATAGATCAGCTCGGCGTAGCGCGGCATCAGCTCGTCCTTGAGGTGGGCAGCACCCCGGTCGAGCGTGATGCTCTCGATTGCGCGGTGCGCGGAGAGCAGGATGGTGCCGCCGGGGGTCTCGTAGACACCGCGCGACTTCATGCCGACGAAGCGGTTCTCGACGAGGTCGAGGCGGCCGATACCGTTGTCGCGGCCGTATTCGTTGAGCTTGGCAAGCAGGCTTGCCGGCGACAGGCGTATGCCGTTGATCGAGACGGCGTCCCCGCGCTCGAAGCCGATCTTGATGACGGTCGCCTGATCCGGAGCGGCTTCCGGCGAGATCGTGCGCATGTGCACGTATTCAGGGGCTTCCAGTGCCGGGTCTTCGAGAACCTTGCCCTCGGAGGAGGAGTGCAGCAGGTTGGCGTCGACGGAGAACGGCGCTTCGCCCTTCTTGTCCTTGGCAACCGGGATCTGGTGCTTTTCGGCGAATTCGAGCAGGTCGGTGCGGCTCTTGAACGACCAGTCGCGCCACGGCGCGATGATCTTGATGTCCGGGTTCAGCGCATAGGCGGAAAGCTCGAAGCGAACCTGGTCGTTGCCCTTGCCGGTCGCGCCATGGGCGATCGCGTCGGCGCCGGTCTTCTTGGCGATATCGATCAGGTGCTTGGAGATCAGCGGGCGGGCGATCGAGGTGCCGAGCAGGTAGACGCCCTCATAGACGGCGTTGGCGCGGAACATCGGGAAGACGAAATCCTTGACGAACTCCTCGCGGACGTCCTCGATGTAGATCTCCTTGATGCCGAGCATCTCGGCCTTCTTGCGGGCCGGCTCGAGCTCTTCGCCCTGGCCGAGGTCGGCGGTGAAGGTGACGACTTCCGCGCCGAGTTCGGTCTGCAGCCACTTCAGGATGATCGAGGTGTCGAGACCGCCCGAATAGGCGAGAACGACCTTTTTCACGTCTTTATGCGATGCCATGGTTTCCGTCCGTCTGGTCTTGGGGAGGGCGGCGATGCCGCGTGCAAATCTGCGGCACTTTAGCCAGAACCTGCGGCGATACAAGCGCTAGAACGCTTGACGATGCGAATCCGCTGGCAAAAGCGCAGGCGCAGGATTACTGGAGGCGACCCCCGTGCCGAGGAAACGACGATGGACTTCATTCCCAGCCTGCCGACCCTCCTGACCTTTGCCGCTGCGACGCTGCTTCTGGCGGCCACACCCGGCCCGGACATGACGCTTTCGATCAGCCGGGCACTCGCCCAGGGCAAGAAGGCCGCGTTCTTCGTCGTGCTCGGCACCAGCTTCGGCATCGTCGTGCATACGCTGCTCGTCGCGTTCGGCATCTCGGCGCTGATCACCGCTTCGCCGACCGCCTTTGCCATCCTCAAGACCGGCGGTGCCGCCTATCTGCTGTGGCTTGCCATCCAGGCGATCCGCTTCGGCTCCAGCATTTCGGTGCAGAAGGTCGAGCCGACGGAAGACAAGGCGCTTGCCAACATCTCGGCTGGATTCTGGGTGAACCTGTTGAACCCCAAGGTCATCATCTTCTTCATGACCTTCCTGCCGCAGTTCGTCAGCGCCGACGATCCCTCGGTCACCGGCAAGCTTCTGTTCTTCGGCGCGTTCTTCATCACCATCGGCATGCCGGTGAACATGCTGGTCGTCTTCACTGCCGACTGGCTTGCCTCCTGGCTGCAGCGCAACAGGGGCGTGATGCGGGCACTGGACTTCAGCTTCGCCGGCGTCTTCTCGGTGTTCGCGGTGAAGATCTTCATGACGACGGCGCGGTAAACAAAAAGCCCGGACATCGTGGATGCCCGGGCCTTGTTCTGGAGGCGTCTTCCGTACTCAGCCGATGAGCAGTGCGTCGTCGTCGAGCGTCTGGCCGCGGATGCGGCGGAACATGGCGATCAGGTCCTCGACCTGCAGTTCCTTGCGGCTGTCGCCGGCGACGTCGAGCACGATCTCGCCACCGTGCAGCATGATGGTGCGGTGGCCGTAGTCGAGCGCCTGGCGCATCGAGTGGGTCACCATCATCGTCGTCAGCTTGCGCTCGGAAACGATCTTCTGCGTCAGGTTCATCACGAACTCGGCCATGCCCGGGTCGAGCGCTGCCGTATGCTCGTCGAGCAGCAGCACTTCGGAGCCGGCGAGCGTCGCCATGACCAGCGAGACCGCCTGGCGCTGACCACCGGACAACAGATCCATGCGGTCGCCCATGCGGTTTTCAAGGCCGAGGTTGAGTTCGGCGATGCGCTCGCGGAAATGTTCGCGGCGCTTCGGGCCGAGCGCGGCCGCGAGGCCACGCGCCTCGCCACGCTTGGCGGCAAGCGCCAGGTTTTCCTCGATCGACAGCGCGCCGCAGCTGCCGGTCAGCGGATCCTGGAAGACGCGGGCGACGAGGCCGGCGCGGGCGGCGGTGCCCTTGCGGCTGACGTCGGTCTTGCCGATCATCACCTGGCCGGCACTCGGCAGCACGTCGCCGGCGAGCACGCCGAGCAGCGTCGACTTGCCGGCGCCGTTGGAGCCGATGACGGTGACGAACGAGCCTTGCTCGATCGTCAGGCTGACGCCGTTCAGCGCCTGCTTCTGCAGCGGCGTGCCTTTGCCGAAGATGACCTGGATGTTGTTGACGCTGATCATGCCGCACCTCCACGACGCAGGCGGGGAAGGACGAGGGCGAAGGTGACGAGGGCTGCGGTGACAAAGTTGAGGTCGGAAGCCTGCAGCCCGAGCATGTCGGTCGACAGCGCCAGCTGGATGGCGATGCGGTAGAGGATCGAGCCGAGCACGCAGCCGATGAGCGCAATCAGGATGCCGCGGGCACCGAGAAGCGTCTCACCGATGATAACGGCTGCGAGGCCGACGACGATGGTGCCGACGCCCGAGGTGACGTCGGCGAAACCGTTGGTCTGGGCAAACAGTGCGCCGCCGAAGGCGACGAGCGCGTTGGAGATCGCCATGCCGAGATAGATCTGGCGGTTGGTGTCGACACCCTGTGCGCGGGCCATGCGGGCATTGGCGCCGGTGGCGCGCATCGCAAGGCCGGCATCGCTCTCAAGGAAGCGCCAGACGATGATGACGGCGACGACGACGAGCACGCCGATAAACAGCGGCCGGACGTAGAAATCGCGTAAGCCGAGGCCGTAGAAGGGCGAGAGCATCGTGTCGGCGTTGATCAGCGCGACGTTCGGCTTGCCCATGACGCGCAGGTTCACCGAGAACAGCGCGATCATCGTCAGGATCGAGGCGAGCAGGTTGAGGATCTTGAAGCGCACGTTGAGCATCGCCGTGACGATACCGGCAGCGGCACCCGCCACCATGGCGACACAGGCCGCAAGCCACGGGTTGACGCCAGCGATGATCAGCACGGCGGTGACGGCTGCCCCCAGCGGAAAGGATCCGTCGACAGTCAGGTCGGGGAAATCGAGCACCCGGAATGCGAGAAAGACGCCAAGGGCGACGAAGGCGTAGACCAGCCCCAGTTCCACGGCTCCCCAGAAAGCGATTAGACTCAACCCCAGACCCTCTTTTTACATGTCGCGCGTGGTTGTCGTTATGGGCGCGACGCTCCCGCTTGGCACATGGGGCCCAAGGCCGGCGCATGTGCGGCTCAGAACTTTCGGAGCGGCCCCGCGATCCAAAGGATCAGGCCCCTCATAGCGAACCGCCCCCGTATGGAACGGAGGCGGGCAAAACGCAACAAACTTGAACCTGAAAAGGTCGAAAGCGTTATTCAACGACGCGGGTTGCGCGCTTTACGACACTTTCCGGAAGGGTGACGCCCATTTTCTCGCCGGCCTTCTTGTTGATCACCAGGTCGGAACCCGCAGCAACCTTGACGCCGATATCACCCGGGTTTTCGCCCTTGAGGATGCGAACGACGATTTCGCCGGTCTGCTTGCCGACATCGTAGTAGTTGAAGCCGAGGGCTGCGAGAGAGCCGCGGGCAACGGAATCCGTGTCGGCGGTGAAGAGCGGCAGCTTGGCTTCCTCGGCTACGGCTACGGCACCTTCAAGCGCGGAGATGATCGTGTTGTCGGTCGGTACGTAGATCGCATCGGCGCGGCCGACGAGAGCGCGGGCAGCACCCTGGACTTCAGCCGACTTGGTCGCGGCGGACTCGACGACGGTCAGGCCCGCCTTTTCGGCTTCGGTCTTCAGCACCGCGAGCAGCGAAACGGAGTTGGCTTCGCCGGAATTGTAGAGGTAGCCGATCGACTTGGCGTTCGGCAGGATTTCCTTGATCAGGGCGACGTGCTCGGCAACCGGCGACATGTCGGAGAGGCCGGTGACGTTGCCGCCGGGCTTGTCCATGTCCTTGACCAGCTGCGCGCCGACCGGGTCGGACACGGCTGTGAAGACGACCGGGATATCACGGGTCGAGGAGACGACCGCCTGTGCCGACGGCGTGGAGATCGGAACGATCACGTTCGGGGCTTCGCCTGCGAACTGACGGGCGATCTGGGCAGCAGTCGCCGGGTTGCCCTGGGCCGACTCGTAGAGGAATTTGAGGTTCTCGCCTTCCTTGTAACCGGCGGCGGCCAGCGCATCCTTCACGCCGTCGCGGGCGGCATCGAGCGCCGGATGCTCGACGATCGCGGTCACGGCGACGGTCACCTCATCGGCACGGGCGGGCAGAGTGAATGCCACCGTGGCGGCAAGGGCGATGAGAAGTGAGCGCATGGGTTGTCCTCCTGAATTGATTTCCCGCTTTCTTAGGAAACCGGGGACATGAAATCAATCGATAGGATCTGCATCACCCATCAAAGTTCTTCATCGATGGGTGATGGCAGTGCGGAGGAACCGCCAGCAGGCGCTACGGCTCAATCTTCGCCGTGGTTGGCGATCATCATCGCCTCGAAGGCGAGGCGGTCGACCTTGCGCATGCGTTCCGATTCCGACTTCAACTGGCCGCAGGCGGCGAGGATGTCGCGGCCGCGGGGCGTGCGGATCGGCGAAGCGTAGCCGGCCTGGTTGATGAAGTCGGCGAACTTCTCGATGTGCTCCCAGTCGGAACACTGATAGTTGGTGCCCGGCCAGGGGTTGAAGGGGATGAGGTTTATCTTCGCCGGCACGCCCTTGAGCAGCTTCACCAGTTGCTTGGCGTCTTCCAGGCTGTCGTTGACGTCCTTCAGCATCACATATTCGAAGGTGATGCGACGAGCGTTGGAAAGTCCCGGATAGGCGCGGCAGGCGTCCATCAGCTCCTTCAGCGGATACTTCTTATTGATCGGCACCAGCATGTCGCGCAGGTCGTCGCGCACGGCATGGAGCGAGATCGCCAGCATGACGCCGATTTCCTCGCCGGTGCGGTAGATCTCCGGCACGATGCCGGAGGTCGAAAGGGTGATGCGGCGCTTGGAAAGCGACAGGCCTTCGCCGTCGGAGGCAATCAGAAGCGCGGTCTTGACGTGCTCGAAATTGTAGAGCGGTTCACCCATGCCCATCATCACGATGTTGGTGATCTTGCGGCCTTCGGCCGGCACGATTGCGCCCTGCGGCGTATCGCGCTCGGGGAAATCGCCGAGCCGGTCGCGGGCAAGCAGCAACTGCGCGAGGATTTCCTCGGCCGTCAGGTTGCGTACCAGCTTCTGCGTGCCAGTATGACAGAAGGAACAGGTGAGCGTGCAGCCGACCTGGCTCGAAATGCAGAGCGTGCCGCGGCCTTCCTCGGGAATGTAGACGGTCTCGATCTCGACGGGACGGCCGGCGCCGCGGGCCGGGAAGCGCAGCAGCCACTTGCGGGTGCCGTCACCGGAAATCTGCTCTTCGACGATCTCGGGGCGCGCGATGGTGAAATGCTGCTTCAGCATCTCGCGCATGTCCTTCGACACGTTCGTCATATGGTCGAAGTCGGAGACGCCGCGCACATAGAGCCAATGCCAGAGCTGGCTGACGCGCATCTTGACCTGGCGCTCCGGCACGCCCTTTTCGACCAGCGCCTTAGCCATGTCCTCGCGCAGCAGGCCGATCAGCGACGGCTTTTCCGCCTGCGGTGCCGTGCGCACCTGCGTCGCCCCAGCGATTTCCACCCGGTTCAGAATTTCAGTGGCTGCCATGCTCATGATGTCCTGTCATACGGCGTGAGGCCGTCCGGAGAGCGGGTCCGGAAATCGTCCTGATGCGCGAATTGAAATCGGTCGAGCCATCGAAAGCGGCCAATCGGGGCGCGGAGGCTCTCAAGTTGGGCCGGGCTTTAGCATTGTTTTGGCCCGGAGTCACGCGGCAGGGTCCGTGAACGCAAAAGGCCGGCTTTGCAGCCGGCCCTTTGCGTGTGACGTGTCGTCCCGTGATTACTTGCAGGCCTCGATCTGCTTCAGCGCAGCGGAGATGCCCGAGAGCGAGTAGGAGTAGGAGGTTGCCGTTCCCTTGCGCGACTTGGCGTTGACCGACATGGCCTTGCCGTTCTTCATCGCGGCGACGAGCGCCGGCTCTTCGGCAGCGTTTTCGACCCAGGCGGAGTTGCCCTTGGTGAACATCACGAAGGTGCGGCCGTCGATGACGACGTTGACCTTGGAGTTCTCCTGCAGCGGATAACCCATCATCGCCTGCGGTTCGTAGCTGATGTTCTGGCCGGGGCGCTGGGAAACGAGGAAGAAGATGTCGCCATGGTCGACGCCGGCCGGGCTCTTTTCCTTCGGAACCGAGAGGACGTAGCAGACCTTGCCGCCGCCGGCGTTGTAGGAATAGGCGCCCCAGGCGTTGAACTGCTGGATGCGCGTCGGAGACTGGGCGGCAGCCATGCTGGCGGTCGCCAGAACGAGTGCGATTGCGGTTGCGATCTTTCTTACAAACATGAGGTCCTGCCGCTTTTCTTGCTCTTCGATCACCCGAAACAGGTTAGACGGGCGACGCGTAGTCATCATTTGAATTTGTTTTGACTTAATTCAGGTTACCAAACCGTCAACGATGGCCGAAAACCTCGGCTTTTAGCCCCGAAACGGCGCGGTTTGCCCCGTTGCGCAATGCTTTCCGACCGCCGCTTCGCATCTTCGCCGAACCGGGTTCGATGCCGAATGCGCCTTGCCTCGGAATGCCGTTCCGGAAGGTTTCCTGCCCCAAGCCAATCTTTGACGTCAGCCGCGCCAAATCGCGCGGCCGGCGTCATTTGCATGTGTATGCCACAAAGAATTGGGCAAGAGTTTGACTTTTGGGCGGGAATGGGGCGCCACAACCGGACAGCCGTGCGTCCGACGTCAGGTCTCCGGTGTATCGGCCAGCGTCTCGTCGGCCTTGGTATAGTGCGTTTCCTTGATCTGCCCGCTGATCGCAGCAAAGGCCGCGGTCAAGACGGCCACGTCGTCGGAGAAGCCGACGACGGCCAGCACGTCGGGGATGATATCGATCGGCAGCACGAAGTATGCGAGGGCGGCAAGCAGGATGCCGCGGGTCCGCGTCGGCGTCTTCGGATCGATGGCGCAGTAGTAGGCGGCGACCAGGTCGCGGCTGAAGGGGATCTGCCGGGCAGCCCTTCGAAAGGTGGGCCAGAAGCGGCGCTTCACGCGCTTTTCCCGCCGCTCCTGCTCGGATTCTTCGCCCGGCAAGAGAATTTCACCGATCTTGATGTCGTCCATCGTCCCGCTTCCGCTGTTGCAGCGCTTCACAATATGGGGATTGGCTGTTCTATTTCAAATGATCGGGCATGCGGCCGGCCGCTGCCTTGTCCATGCGTGCAGCCAGCTTGAAGTCGAGTTCGCTCAATCCGCCGGCGTCATGGGTCGTCAGCGTCACGTCGACGCGATTGTAGACGTTGAACCATTCCGGGTGATGGTTGAGCTTCTCGGCGACGATCGCGCATTCCGTCATGAAGCCGAAGGCTTCGACGAAGTTCTTGAAGCGGAACGCCTTCCAGATCGAGTTGCCGTCTTCGGCCCGCACCCAGCCTTCCATCTTGTGCAGGTTGTCGGCAATCGCTGCCTCGTCCAGTTTCTCCGCTGCCATCGCTCTCTTCCTCCCATCCGCCTGTTCGAAGGCCGAGCTGTCGCGTATAAGCGTCCACTGTCTCCAGCCTTCGAATCTGAATAGCATGAAACCGGTCAGAGTTCTTTTCGTTTGTCTCGGCAACATCTGCCGGTCGCCGCTTGCCGAGGGCGTGTTGCGCGCCTTGGCGGAGCAAAAGGGATTGGCGTTCGCGTTGGAGGTCGATTCGGCGGGAACCGGCGCCTGGCATATCGGCGATCCGCCGGACCGGCGATCAATCCAGGCGGCAAGGCGTCACGGCATCGATATTTCCACGCTGCGCGGACGCCAGGTGGCGGCGGCAGATTTCAGGGATTTCGACCTCATCCTCGGCATGGACGAGAACAATGTCCGCACGCTGAAAAGGCTCGCGCCTGCGGGCACGGCGCACAAGGCGCATCTCTTCCTCGACTATGCGTCAGGCGAGAGCCGGGACGTGCCGGATCCCTACTACGACGGGCCGGAAGCCTTCGAGGCGCTTTACCAGATGCTTGAGGCCGGATGTTCGTCGTTACTCGAAAGGTTCGGCGAACGCACCTCGTGAAGCGGGAAGACCTCTTCCGTCAGGTAGGGGCCGCCGCCGACCGAATCCCGCGACGAGAGCAGCACGAAGCGGGAAACGTTGAAGAGCGAGGTCATGAAGTTGCCGCGCCCGGAGAGGTACTCGACCACGTCTTCGACACGGCTGGAGCGCAGCCGGGCGAGCGTCACGTGCGGGGTGAACTTGCGCGGGTCAGGCCCCAGTCCGAGCCTCTGGCAGATGCGCTCGATTTCGGCCTGCAGCGCATACATTTCCGGATGATTGGTGACGCCGGCCCAGACCGAATGCGGCTTCTTCGAGCCGAAGGCGCCGGTGCCGGTCAGTTGCAGCTGGAATTCGGGACGTTCGATGCGATCGAGCTTGTCGATGATCTCGTCGGCGGTGCGCCAATCGACGTCACCGATGAAGCGCAGTGTGATGTGGTAGTTCTCCACATCGATCCAGCGAGCTCCGGGAAGACCTCCGCGCAGCAATGAAAGACTCATTGCAGCATTGCGCGGAATTTCGAGGGCGGTGAATAGTCTCGGCATGGCGAGCTCCCCGAATCTCTTGCAGATGTCTTAGCGAATCACGCATCGCATCTGCACGCAACTGGTATTTGACGCTTCAGAATATTAACGTTGCCTTAACTGTGGACGATGTCATCACTCCGTCTTGTTCAGCGTTGCCAGAAACCGCTCGACGACGGGCAGGGCCTTCTCGACCATGACGCCGACGCCGTCTCCATTGGGATGCATGCCGTCTTCGAGCTTGAGCTTGGCCTCCGTCACCACGCCGTCGAGAAAGAACGGATAGAGTTCCAGCCCATATTTTTTGGCGAGTTCCGGATAGATCGGGTTGAAGCGGGCGGCGTAGTCGGCGCCCATGTTCGGCGGCGCCATCATGCCGGCGAGCAGCACGGCGATGCCGCGGTCCTTCAGCCGGGTGATCATCGCCTCGATGTTCTTGCGGGTCTCTTCAGGCGCGATGCCGCGCAGCGCGTCGTTGGCGCCAAGCTCGAGGATCACGCCCTTGGTGCCATCCGGCACCGACCAGTCGATGCGGGCAAGACCGCCGGAACTCGTGTCGCCGGAAACGCCGGCGTTCGCGATCGTCACGTCGAAGCCCTTTTCCTTCAGCGCCTTTTCGAGCCGGGCCGGGAAGGCGTCCTCCGGCGGGAGCTGATAACCCGCCATCAGGCTGTCGCCGAACCCGATGAGGCTGATCGTCTCGGCGCGTGCGGTGCATGATAACGCAAATGTCATCATCAGTGCCAAGAAAACCCGTTGAAATCCTTTTAATGCCATGGGCCTTTTCCTAAATCCCGAATGCCGTTTCTGTTCCCCACTTCGTTTCATATAGGGTTGTTTCGCTTGGCCAGCACCATCATCGAACTTAAAAACGCGGATCTGACGCTGGGCGAGGCGGCCGCCTCGGTGCATGTGCTGAAAGGCATGAGCCTGACGATTGATGCCGGGGAATCCGTCGGCATCGTCGGCCCGTCCGGTTCGGGCAAGTCGACTTTGCTGATGGTGCTTGCCGGGCTCGAGCGGCTGGATCGCGGCGAGATCGTTATCGACGGCACGCCGCTGCACCGGCTCGACGAGGACCGGGTCGCGGACTTTCGCGGACGCAACATCGGCATCGTCTTCCAGTCCTTCCACCTCATTCCCAACATGACGGCGCTCGAAAACGTCGCCGTGCCGCTTGAGCTTGCCAACGTTCCGGACGCCTTCGAGATTGCGCGCAAGGAGCTTGTCGCCGTCGGCCTCGGCGAGCGGCTCAGCCACTATCCGGGCCAGCTCTCGGGCGGCGAGCAGCAGCGCGTTGCGATCGCACGGGCGCTTGCGCCCTCGCCGAAGCTTCTGATCGCCGACGAACCGACCGGTAACCTCGACGCCGAAACCGGACGGCAGATCGCCGATCTGCTTTTCGCCGAACAGCGTGACCGTGGCATGACACTTGTGCTCGTGACCCATGACGCCGCCCTTGCCGACCGTTGCGCGCGGCAGGTGCGGGTGCGCTCGGGCGAGATCGTTGCCAGCGGCGCGGCGGACCCCGTGGCGGTGGCGCCGGTCCAGCAGGCGGCCTCCGCATGATCGGCGCGCCTTCGGTACGGCTGAGGCCGCTGCTTGCCCTCAGGCTGGCGCTGCGTGAAATGCGCGGCGGGCTCAAGGGCTTCTACATCTTCCTCGCCTGTATTGCGCTCGGGACCGCGGCGATTGCCGGCGTCAACTCGCTATCGCAATCGATCACCGCGACGATCGCCTCGCAAGGGCAGGAACTGCTCGCCGGCGATATCCGCTTCGAGCTCAACAATCGTGTCGCAACGGCCGAAGAGCGCGCTTATCTCGATGGCCTTGGAACCGTTGCGGTTTCCGCTGGCCTCAGATCGATGGCGCGGTTGCCGGATGGCTCCAACCAGGCCCTGGTGGAACTGAAGGCCGTCGATGCGGCCTATCCGCTCTACGGCACGCTGGAAAGCGCACCCGACCGGCCGCTACCCGACCTCATCGCCCGCGACGGCGACGTCTTCGGTGCGGTCGTGGCGCCTCTGCTGCTCGACCGCCTGGACGTCAAGGTCGGAGACGAAATCCTTCTCGGCAACGCCCGTGTCCGGATCGCCGGCACGATCACGCGCGAGCCCGACGCGCTTTCCGACGGTTTTGGCTTCGCGCCGCGCATGATGGTTTCAGAAGAAGCCCTGGCGGCGACGGGACTGGTGCAGACCGGAAGCCTCGTTGAGCACACATACAAGGTGAAGCTTGCCGACCCGGCAGGGGTCGCCACCGTTCGCACCGAGGCGGAGAAAAGCCAGCCGGCCGCCGGCTGGTCGATCCGCACCAGCGGCAACGCAGCACCGGCGCTGACGGCCAACATCACCCGCTTCTCGCAGTTCCTGACGCTTGTCGGCCTGACGGCGCTGATCGTCGGCGGCGTCGGCGTCGCCAATGCGGTGCGCGCCTATCTCGATGCCAAACGCAGCGTGATCGCGACCTTCAAATGCCTGGGCGCGCCTGCCGCCTTGGTGGCGATGATCTATCTCGCACAGATCCTGATGATCGCGCTGATCGGCATCGTCATCGGGCTCGTGCTCGGGGCTCTGATCCCCTTTGTCGCAGCGCAATTCCTGGCCGACCTGCTGCCGATTTCGACCGCTTTCCATCTCTATCCGGGCGCGCTTGGGCTTGCCGCTCTGTTCGGTGTGCTGACGGCGCTGACCTTCGCCATCCTGCCGCTCGGCCGGGCGCGCGCCATTCCGGCGACGGCGCTCTTCCGCCAGCAGGGCTTCGATCCCTCGGGCTTTCCGGCATGGCCCTATCTGCTCGGTGCCGTCGCGTGTCTGGCCGCGCTTGCGGGCCTGGCGATCTTTACGGCCTACGACCGCTACATCTCGCTCGTCTTCCTCGGCGCAATCGCCTTCGCCTTCATCGTGCTCAGGGCCGTTGCTCTTGCGATCGCCTGGCTGGCGCGCCGCAGCCCGCGGGTCAATTCGCCGGCTCTCAGGCTGGCGATCGGCAACATTCACCGTCCGGGTGCGCTGACCTCCTCGGTGGTGCTGTCGCTCGGCCTCGGGCTTGCGCTGCTCGTGACGCTGGCGCTGATCGACGGCAATCTGCGCCGCGAACTCACCGGAAGCATGGCGGAGCGCGCGCCGAACTTCTTCTTCGTCGATATCCAGGGCAGCGAGATCGAAGGTTTCCGCTCGGTGCTGAACCAGGCGATCCCGAGGGGCAAGGTCATCGAGGTGCCGATGCTGCGCGGCCGCATCACCGCCTTCAACGGCGAGGACGTGAACGGCCGCAACGTGCCGCCCGCAGGCCAATGGGTGCTGCGCGGCGACCGAGGCATCACGTACGCCAAGAACAAGCCGGAGAACTCGACGCTGTCCGAGGGCACCTGGTGGCCGGCCGACTACAGCGGCGAACCCCTGGTTTCCTTTTCGTCCGAGGAGGCCGGCGAACTCGGCCTGAAGATCGGCGATACGGTCACGGTCAACGTGCTCGGCCGCAACATCACCGCCAAGATTGCCAACTTCCGCAATGTCGAGTGGGAATCGCTGTCGATCAACTTCGTCATGGTGTTCTCGCCGAATACCTTTGCCGGCGCACCGCATGCCTGGCTGGCGACGGTGATCGATCCGTCGGCGACGCCGGAAGAGGAGGCGGCGGTTCTGAAGGCCGTCACCAATGCCTATCCGACGATCACCAGCGTGCGGGTGAAGGACGCTCTCGACATTGTGAATGGTCTGCTCGGGCAGCTGGCAACGGCGATCCGGGCGGCGGCCGCCGTGGCGCTGGTCGCTTCCGTGCTGGTACTGGCCGGCGCGCTTGCTGCCGGCAACCGGGCGCGCGTCCATGACGCGGTCGTTCTGAAGACGCTGGGGGCAACGCGGGTGACGCTCATCAAGGCGTTCAGCTACGAATACGCGATCCTCGGTCTTGCAACCGCCGTTTTTGCGCTGTTTGCCGGCGGTATCGCCGCCTGGTTCGTCGTCAGCCGCATCATGACGCTGCCATCGAGCTTCCTGCCCGACGTGGCGATCGTGACGGTTGTGGCGGCGCTGGTGATGACGGTCGGCATCGGACTTGCCGGTACATGGCGCATTCTCGGGCAGAAGGCGGCGCCGGTCCTGCGCGAACTTTGACCGGGCCGAGTTAACCGTAAATCCCTATTGCACCGGACTGAATCGGTCCGGTGAAACGGAATCCGGGAGTGCCGGGTCTTGTGTGCAGCGGGTTTCGGCATCATATTTGTCCACAGGCATGCTGGAGCTCCGCAGCGGCGCCTGGGCGTGGAAGCTCATCTTCCAGGGCGATACTCGCCGCCCGACACCGTAACATCCACCGGAGCTTGAATGAGGAAACAATGGCTGATCTGAGAAATTACCAAACCCGAATGTCGCCCGCCGGCGCTCAGGCGGGTGCCGTGATTGACGAAGGCCTTCGCGCATACATGCTGAAGGTCTACAACCTGATGGCGCTTGGTCTGGCGATCACTGGCGTCGCGGCCTACCTGGCCTTTCAGATGGCGTTTTCGGATGGCCAGCTGACTGCCTTCGGTGCTGCGATCTACACGAGCCCGCTGAAGTGGGTGGTGATGCTGGCGCCGCTGGGACTCGTGTTCTTCATGAGCTTCCGCATCAATAGCATGAGCGTTTCTGCCGCGCAGACGACGTTCTGGATCTATGCCGCCCTGATGGGCCTGTCGCTGTCGTCGATCTTCGTGATCTACACCGGCCAGAGCATCGTTCAGACGTTCTTCGTGACCGCCGCTTCGTTCGGCGCCCTGTCGCTTTACGGCTACACCACGAAGAAGGACCTGTCCGGCATGGGTTCGTTCCTGATTATGGGTCTGTTCGGCGTCATCATCGCGTCTATCGTCAACATCTTCCTCGGCTCTTCGGCGCTCGCCTTCGCGATCAGCGTGATCGGCGTGCTGATCTTCGCAGGCCTCACCGCCTACGACACGCAGAAGATCAAGGAAATGTACTTTGAAGCCGATGACAGCACCGTTGCCGGCCGCAAGGCGATCATGGGCGCGCTGACGCTCTACCTCGACTTCATCAACCTGTTCATGTTCCTGCTCCAGTTCATGGGCAACCGGAACAACTAAGTCTGAACAGCAGACGGAAAAGGCGGCTTCGGCCGCCTTTTTTGTTTCTTGAAGCAGCTTGAAAGCGTCCGGGCTCCGTGGGAGTGAAAGGACGACGAAACCTTGGGATCAAGTCTAAAGCCATGTCCCTGACCCTGCGCGACGCCACCCTGGCCGATCTTCCCGTCATCACCGAGATCTATCGCGAATCCGTGTTGCACGGCGTTGCGACCTACGAGATCAACCCGCCATCCGAAAAGGAGATGCGGGCCCGGTTCGAAACGATCATCGGCAACGGCTACCC
Organism: Ensifer sp. ENS09; assembly: GCF_014852425.1. NCBI lineage: Bacteria > Pseudomonadati > Pseudomonadota > Alphaproteobacteria > Hyphomicrobiales > Rhizobiaceae > Ensifer > Ensifer sp. ENS09. The sequence continues at coordinate 221,941 of NZ_JACVBP010000007.1, read as the reverse complement.
TTATATGGTCGCGGTAGACGAGGGCGGGACGATCATAGGCTATGCCTACGCATCCGGTTTCCGCACGCGCACGGCCTATCGTTTCCTGGTCGAGGATTCCATCTACCTGGCGCCGGAAGCCCGCGGCAAGGGCGCCGGCAAGGCGCTGCTGGTCGAACTCGTCCGGCGTTGCACGGAGCTCGGCTTCCGCCAGATGGTCGCGGTGATCGGTGGTGCCCATCCAGCCTCGATCGCCGTACATCGGTCGCTCGGCTTCGAACTGCAGGGCACGATGAAAGCGACCGGCTTCAAGCACGGCCGCTGGCTCGACACGACGATCATGCAACTCGCGCTTGGCGAGGGACAGGCGACCGACCCGCCGGAAGACGTCTATCCGGACACGCTCTACCAGTGATCGTCGCTTGCTGAAGGGTCTCGGTCGGCGAAGTGCGCTCGCAGCGCGGTAGCCAAATCGGGCCGTTTCCACCTGTGACGTCGGCGTGCGTCCTGATGGCACCCTTTCCCGGGTGGTCAGGTTTCCACCAGCCTCAGCACCTTGTCGAACACCTTGAGCACCTGGGCGAGCTCGTGGCCGCGTTTCAGGATCGTGCCGTGAATGTTCAGCACGCTATAGGCGCCCTGTTTCGCGGCCAGTTTCGGGTTCTTCTCGATCCGGTAGAGCGGCATTTCGCCCGAACGCTTGAACACCGAGAAGACCGCGCGGTCCCTCAAGTGGTCGATGGCGTAGTCCCGCCACTCGCCTTCGCCGACCATGCGGCCGTAGACCCACAGGATCTGGTCCAGTTCGCGGCGATGGAAAGTGATGGGGGGAGCGTTCTTGGCGTTCTTGTATTCGTGAAGATCGACGACCACTTCGGAAGTGGTCTCGCGCTGATGGCGCGCCTCGCCTTGCGGCAAATCCGGCTCATCGGTCATCGGCAATCCGGCCTTCTGTTGTGACAGAACGATTACAGTGTGCCTGACACGAGCCGAAAAGCAAGCCGGAAGCCATGGGACGGTGAGGTCATTTCTTGCCTCTGCCCCATTTCAGTCAAACCGGCGCCCCAATTCATCGCAAAACTCGCGGGCGCTGACGGACAGAGTCGTTGCCACCGTATGTCCGGTCAGATCGTCATGCTGCGGGAGTTCACCGAACGCAGTTATGGCCGGTTCGGTCCGGTAACTTCGAACCCTCAGCCCCAGCCCCTCGATGCTGCCGGGCCGAACCAACCCCTTGCGCTTCGCCGTCCCTACAATTTGCCCTGAGGGCCGGCGAGCACGGCCGCAGCGCCGATGATGGCGCCCGGCGTTTCCTTGTCCTTCATCGATTGCAGCAGGATCGCGCAGCCGCTGTTTCCGGGGCGCTCGGTCAGCACCGTCGCCGGCAGCGTGAAGGTCGCAGGCTGGCCGTCCCACATGCCGATCGTCTGAATGTCACGCACCGCATGCCAATAGGGGACTTCCTTGCCGCTGTTTTCCCCCTTTTCCATCTTCACGATCTTGGCGCGATCGAAATAGACGACGACGACATTGGCCTTGCCGATACCGCTGCCGACGGTGATCTGGATTTCTTCACCAAGGATCTTGGCGTCGACGGGAACGGCAAGCCCCTTGCCTTCCGCCTTCATCGTTTCCAGCCGCGTCTTGATTGCCTGCAGGTTGCCGCCGTTCAAATGGTCGCGGCCATTCAGGATCGCCTGCGGCGTGTAGACGCCGTTGCGACCGAGCATGCGCGCATAGGCATATTGCCGCTCGGTGTTTTCCTTCGATGCCAGCGTGTCGGCCCAGCCGAGATAGTTCCAGTAGTCGACGTGATAGGCGAGCGCCACCACATCGCCTTCGTCGACCAGCGACTTCAGCGCCGCATCCGCCGGCGGACAGGACGAGCAGCCCTGGCTGGTGAACAGTTCGACAACGCCCTTGACCGCCTGTTTCTCCTGCGCCCCGACGGGGGTAGTGGCGGCTGCGAGCAGCCCGAGAGCCAGCGCAACAGGACGAATGAAAGAACGGTCTGCGGATGTCATGGCGTCACTTCGTTACCGGCCGTCGGCCTACTCCTTGTGGGGGAGTTCACTACATACGACGCCCCTGCATCAACGGGAAGTCACGTTGGAGTGAGGTGGCAAGTGAGTGCGATCCAGCAGCCGGATCGCGGCAGTTGCACCTCAAAGAAAGAGCCGGGGCGCCTGTCGGCGTCCCGGCTCCAGAGCCTTGTCTGCGCTCGCGCGATTAAGCGGCGAGGTCGCGCAGAACCGTCTGCAGGATGCCGCCGTTGTTGACGTAGGTCACTTCATCGAGCGTATCGATACGGCAGACCAGCGGCACGTCCTTCACGCTGCCGTCGCCATAGGTGACCTTTGCAACGCGCTTTTCGCGCGGCTGTACGTTGGCGAGGTTTTCGATGGTGACGATCTCATCGCCCTTGAGGCCCAGCGATTCCCAGGTCGTGCCTTCCTCGAAGACGAAGGGAATGACGCCCATACCGACGAGGTTCGAGCGGTGGATACGCTCGAAGGACTGCGCGATGACGGCCTTGACGCCGAGCAGGTTGGTGCCCTTGGCAGCCCAGTCGCGCGACGAGCCGTTGCCGTATTCGACGCCGGCGAAGATGACGAGCGGAACGCCCTCTTCCTTGTACTGCATGGCGGCGTCGTAGATCGACATCTCTTCCTTCGACGGATAGTGGATGGTGTAGCCACCTTCCTTGCCGTTCGGGCCGAGCATGTGGTTGCGGATGCGGATGTTGGCAAACGTGCCGCGCATCATCACCTCATGGTTGCCACGACGCGTACCGTACTGGTTGAAGTCGGCAACGCCGACGCCATGACCGATGAGGTAGGCACCAGCCGGCGAGGCAGCCTTGATCGAACCGGCCGGCGAGATGTGGTCGGTGGTGATCTTGTCGCCGAAGAGACCAAGCACGCGGGCGCCCTTGATGTCGGAGATGCCCGAACCGGACTTGCCCATGCCGACGAAGTAGGGCGGGTTCTGGACGTAGGTCGAACCATCGTCCCAGGCGTAGGTCTGGCCCGGAGGAACCTGAACGGCCTGCCAGTTTTCGTCGCCCTTGAACACGTCGGCGTACTTGGTCGCGTAGAGTTCGCGGGTGACGTACTTGAAGATGAACTCCTGGATTTCCTTGGAGGTCGGCCAGATGTCCTTGAGGAAGACCGGCTTGCCGTCCTTGTCTTCGCCGAGCGGCTCGCTGGTCAGGTCCTTCTGGACGGAACCTGCAAGCGCGTAGGCGACGACGAGCGGCGGCGAGGCGAGGTAGTTCGCCTGGACGTCCGGCGAGATACGGCCTTCGAAGTTACGGTTGCCCGAGAGAACGCCGGCGGCGATCAGGCCCTTGTCGTTGATCGTCTTCGAGATCGGCGCCGGCAGTGGGCCGGAGTTGCCGATGCAGGTCGTGCAGCCGAAGCCGACGAGGTTGAAGCCGAGCGCGTCGAGGTCCTTCTGCAGGCCGGACTTGGCGAGGTATTCGCCGACGACCTGCGATCCCGGTGCGAGCGAGGTCTTGACCCACGGCTTGGACTTCAGGCCCTTGGCGACCGCGTTGCGGGCGAGAAGGCCGGCAGCGATCAGGACCGACGGGTTGGAGGTGTTGGTGCACGACGTGATCGCAGCGATGGCAACGTCGCCATGGCCGAGATCGAAATCGGTGCCTTCGACGGCGTAGCGGTTCGAAAGCTGGCCCGGCTTCTTGTAGTCGCCTTCAAGTGCGGTGGCGAAGCCCGAGGCGATGTTTTCGAGCGGGATGCGGCCTTCCGGACGCTTAGGACCAGCCATGGCCGGAACGACGTCGCCGAGGTCGAGTTCGAGCGTGTCGGTGAAGACGAGCTCGGAACCGTCACCGTCGCGCCACATGCCCTGCGCCTTGGAATAGGCTTCGACGAGAGCGATGCGGCTCTCTTCGCGGCCGGACATGGTGAGGTAGTTGATGGTTTCGCTGTCGACCGGGAAGAAGCCGCAGGTCGCGCCGTATTCCGGGCCCATGTTGCCGATGGTGGCGCGGTCGGCGAGCGTCATGTTGTCGAGGCCGGGGCCGAAGAATTCGACGAACTTCGAGACAACGCCCTTCTTGCGCAGCATCTGGACGACCATGAGCACGAGGTCGGTCGCGGTAACGCCTTCCTTGAGCTTGCCGGTCAGCTTGAAGCCGATGACCTCGGGCAGAAGCATGGAGACCGGCTGGCCGAGCATCGCGGCTTCCGCCTCGATACCGCCGACGCCCCAGCCGAGAACGCCGAGACCGTTGATCATGGTGGTGTGGCTGTCGGTGCCGACGCAGGTATCCGGGTAGGCGGTGATCTCGCCATCTTCTTCACGGGTCCAGACGGTCTGGCCCAGATACTCCAGATTGACCTGGTGACAGATGCCGGTGCCCGGAGGCACGACGCGGAAGTTCTTGAATGCCTGCTGGCCCCACTTCAGGAAGCGGTAGCGCTCGCCGTTGCGCTCGTATTCGAGCTCGACGTTGCGGGCAAAGGCGTTCGGCGTGCCGAATTCGTCGACGATGACCGAGTGGTCGATGACGAGGTCGACGGGAACGAGCGGGTTGATCTTCTCCGGGTCGCCGCCGAGCGAGACCATGGCATCGCGCATCGCTGCGAGGTCGACGACTGCCGGAACGCCGGTGAAGTCCTGCATCAGCACGCGGGCCGGACGGTAGGCGATCTCGTTTTCAGCCGTGCCCTTGTCGTTGAGCCAGGCGGCAATGTTCTCGATGTCCTTCTTGGTGACGGAGCGGCCATCTTCGTTGCGCAGCAGGTTCTCGAGCAGAACCTTCATCGAGTAGGGAAGCTTGGATACGCCGGCGAGACCGTTCGCCTCAGCCTTGGGCAGGCTGTAATAGACGTAGTCCACACCGTTGACGGTGAGCGTGGAGCGACAATTGAAGCTATCTAGGGACTTGGACACTGGATAATACCCCGTTCCGTCTGATCGCCAAAAACTGACGTACGAACGCCCGAGCGCCTGTGAAGCGCGAATTGGGATGCGGGTGCGGCCATTTCCGCTGTCCGTACGTGGAAAATCATTCCATGTTCGGCGCTAGGATGAAATTCACGCCGACCGCTGGCGTGTTGGCCGCCTTATAGATAATTTCTCCAAAACGTGCCAGAGCAACGAAGGTCGAAAGGGGACTTTTTTTGCCCTGCGACAAAGAGAGTGAAGGAAGCTGATAGTTCATGCGCCTCATGGCTGAAGGGTTGAGCGCGAAGCGCGGTGAGGATCTGATTTTTAACGATATTTCCTTTGTTCTCGGCGCCTTCGAAGCCCTTGTCGTGACAGGCCCGAACGGGTCGGGAAAGTCGACTTTGCTGCGGGTTCTGGCGGGGTTGTTGAGGCCCGAAAGCGGGCATCTGAAACTTGAGAATGCCCCCCCGGAAATAGCCCATCCATCCGAGATCAGCCACTATCTCGGACACCGCAACGCGATGAAGCGCGAACTGACCGTCGCGGAAAATCTCTCCTTCTGGCGGGACTTCATGGGTGATTCACCAGGGGGGAAGGGCGCGACGCTCACCGAGGCCGTCGAAGCGGTCGGCTTGCCGGATATCGCTCATCTGCCCTTCGGCTATCTCTCGGCCGGACAGCAGCGGCGCATGGCGATGGCGAAGCTGCTCATTGCCTATCGGCCGATCTGGATCCTCGACGAGCCGACAGCAGCCCTTGACGCCGGCGCCGACCGGCTGTTTGCCGACCTGGTGAAGGCGCATCTTGGCAAGGGCGGCATCGTCATTGCGGCGACCCACCAGCCGCTCGGGCTCGACCGCACGAAGGAACTGCACATGACGGGGTTCGAGCATCTGGCGGGAGACCACTGGCATGATGCATAGGGACGCGATGCCTGGACGCCCATTGCCGGAAAACGCGCCCGTGCCCAGCCGGACACTGCCGCTATGATCGCGCTCTTCTTCCGCGATCTCAAGCTGTCGATCCGCGCCGGCGGCGGGGCGATGATCGGCGTGCTCTTTTTCATGACGGTGGTGGCGGTCATTCCCTTCGGCGTCGGTCCGGACCTGAACCTGCTTTCGCGCATCGGACCCGCCATTCTCTGGATTGGGGCGCTGCTCGCCTCGCTGCTCGGACTCGACCGGCTGTTCCAGGCCGAGCGCGACGATGGCTCGCTCGACCTGATGCTGATGCAGGAAACGCCGCTGCTTGCCACCGTCTTCGTCAAATGCGCGGCCCATTGGGCGGCGACCGGCCTGCCGCTGGTGATTGCCTCGCCACTGCTCGGGCTCTTCATGAACATGAGCGAGATCGCCATCGGCGCCACCATGCTGACGCTTCTGATCGGCACGCCGGCGATCACCTTCATCGGCGCAGTGGGTGCGGCCGTTGCCGTGTCGCTGCCCCGTGGGGGCCTGCTGGTATCGATCCTGGTGCTGCCGCTGGCGATCCCGGTGCTGATCTTCGGCGTCAGCGCCGTCTATGCGGCGATCGAGGATCCGGCGCCGTTCCTGCCGCCCTTGATGATCCTTGCGGCGATCACCCTGTTCTTCGCCGTCATCGGCCCGGTCGCCGCCGCTGCCGCCCTTCGGCACGCGTCCGATTGACGCAATCGCGCCAGAACGGGCGAAAGTGTTTGCGGCGTTCCCATGGATTTGGCGCTAAACTGTTCAGATCGAACACATTTATGGTCCGCGCTCCAACTCGATCGTGATCGGGCGATTGACGCGGATCAATTGCAGCCGGGCGCCTTAAGCGTTAAAGAGCCAACATGAGCGAAAACAGCCTGGCCATCCGCAAATTCAGCGATCTCGCCAACCCGACGCGGTTCCTGGCGCTGGCCGACCGTCTGCTGCCCTGGCTCGCCGGGCTGACGGCGCTGTTCTTCGTTGCCGGCCTCTGGCTTTCCTTCACGACGGAAGGCGACTACCAGCAGGGCGAGACGGTGCGCATCATGTATGTGCACGTGCCGGCCGCCTGGCTGTCGATGATGTGTTATTCGGTGATGGCGCTCGCCGCCCTTGGTACGCTCGTCTGGCGCCATCCGCTTGCCGACGTCTCATCGCGCGCTGCAGCGCCGATCGGTGCCTGTTTCACCTTCCTGGCGCTCGTCACCGGCTCGCTCTGGGGCAAGCCGATGTGGGGCACCTGGTGGGTCTGGGACGCGCGGCTGACCTCGGTCTTCGTGCTGTTTCTCATGTATCTCGGGCTGATGGCGCTCAACCGCGCCATCGACGATCCGGCCCGCTCTTCCAAGGTTTCGGCCATTCTGGTCCTGGTCGGCTTCGTCAACATCCCGATCATCAAGTTCTCGGTCGAATGGTGGAACACGCTGCACCAGCCGGCGAGCGTCATGCGGCTCGACGGGCCGACGATCGATCCGGAGTTCCTGCGGCCGCTGATCGTGATGGCGATCGCATTTACGCTGCTGTTCTTCACGCTGCACATCGCCGCCATGCGCAACGAGATCCTGCGTCGGCGTGTGACCGCGCTGAGGCGGCTTGCCGCGCGTGCCGCCGGCCGGGGAGCCCGCACGAAATGATGAGCCACGCCGCCTACGTCTTTACGAGCTACGGGATTGCGACGCTGACGGTGCTCGGGCTGATCGCCTGGGTTGTCCTCGACGGTCGCGCCCGCCGTCGCGAACTGGCTGAACTCGAGGCTTCCGGCATTCGCCGACGCTCGGCCGGTCAGGGCCCGGGAGAAACGCCATGAGAAACATCCCCCCTCCGCGCGGTGAGGAGCGCAAGCCCGGGCCGATGCGCTTCGTGCTGGCGGCGTTGCCGCTGATCATCTTCGCCGGGCTTGCAGCGATCTTCTGGAGCCAGCTCAACTCCGGCAAGGACGTGAGCGAAATCCCCTCGGCGCTGATCGGCACCAAGGCCCCGAAGCTCGACATGCCGGTGCTCGAGGGCGCCACCCGTGACGGCCAGCCGATGCCGGCTTTGACCGATGCGGCGATCAAGGGCAAGCTGACGCTCGTCAACGTCTGGGCCTCCTGGTGCGTGCCGTGCCGGCAGGAGCATCCCTTTATCCTGGAACTGTCGAAGGATCCGCGGCTGACCGTTGTCGGCATCAACTACAAGGACCAGAACGAAAACGCGCTCAGGTTCCTCGGTGAGCTCGGCAATCCCTTCTCAGCCATCGGCGTCGATCCGCGCGGCAAGGCGGCGATCGACTGGGGCGTCTACGGTATTCCGGAGTCCTATCTCGTCGGCGCTGACGGCACGATCCTCTACAAGCGCGTCGGCCCGTTCGACGAAAATAGCGTGAAAACCGGTCTGCTGCCGGCGATCGAGAAGGCGACTGCGGGTTCGTAACCGCTCCCGGCATTGGCTCTTGATTCAGACGGTGAGGACTTACTTCTCATCCGGCCTGCCGGCCACCTTTCCCCGCAGGCGGGGCGAAGGAAACGCACGGCACCCGGTTGCTCTAAGCTGTCGCCTAGCATCGATGGAACACAACAGTGCTTTTTGTCTGCCGGGTCGTCGCGGAACGCGGCGAGTGCTCCAAGTCCCTTCGCCCCCGCTTGCGGGGAGAAGGTCGCGGCAGCGGGATGAGGGGCAGCGACGATGGCCGAGCCCGCTTAAATTCCCGCCTGCCAGTCCCGGACCGCATCCAGCGGCCAGACGAGCATCAGCACGTTGAGCGTGAGGTTGTCACGGATCAGCCAGCCGGTGAAGAGCTCGAAGACGATGGCGACCGTCACGGTCAGCCAGACCGGCATGCGGGCGGCAAACAGGAAGCCGGCCGCCATGGCCAGCGTATCCATCGTCGAATTCAGGATGCTGTCGCCGAAATAGTCGAGCGAGATCGTTGCCGAGCGGTAGCGGTTGATCACCATCGGCGTGTTTTCGGCGATCTCCCAGGCGGATTCGATCACTGTCCCAAGGAAGAGTTTTGCCGTCAGCGGCTTGCCGCGCAGGAGCAGATGGCCGAGGCCGTAGAACAGGAAGCCGTGGATGATGTGCGACGGCGTGTACCAGTCGGCGATGTGTTGCGAGTTGCCGCTGGATTTGGCGACCGGCTCGAACAGTTTGACGTAGCCGCATTCGCAGATCCAGAGACGACCCATCAGATGCTGGGTGACGATCTGGATGACGAGAACAGCAAGACAGGCGGCGAGCCAGAGGAGTGCGTGCTGGTTGCGGCTGTCATTCTCCTCGAGCATCGTGCTCACTCGGCGTTCTCCTGGTCAAGCGAGTGCTTCATGATCAGCGGCATCTGGGCGAGCGTGAACAGAATGGTGATCGGCATCGTGCCCCAGACCTTGAAGGCGACCCAGAAATCGGTCGAGAACGAGCGCCAGACCACTTCGTTGAGCACCGCCAGGAAGAGGAAGAACACGCCCCAGCGCAGCGTCAGCTTGCGCCAGCCGGCCTCGTCGAGCTTGAAGGCGGAGTGGAAGACGTAGCCGAGCAGCGACTTGCCGAACAGCAGGCCGCCGAGCAGGATCGCGCCGAACAGCGTGTTGACGATCGTCGGCTTCATCTTGATGAAGGTGTCGTTCTGCAGCCAGAGCGTCAGCGCGCCGAAGACGAAGACGACGATGCCCGAAATCAGCGGCATCATCGGCAGGGTGCGGGTCAGCACCCAGGAGACGGCAAGCGCGATCGCGGTCGCGGCCATGAACAGGCCTGTGGCTATGAAGATGGGACCGCCGAGCTCGGCAAGCGCCGGAAAATGCCCGGCCAGCCATTCGCCGCGCGAGTTGGCAAAGAAGAAGACCATCAGCGGCCCAAGCTCCAGCACCATCTTGAGCAAGGGGCTGACTTCCTTCTGCGGCTTGGAAGCCTCGATCGACGACATCTGGGGGTCCTGTTTCTGCATGTACCTGCTGCTCATAACACCAGCTTTGCGGCAAAACCATATCAAGGCAACGGGCCGGCGCAACTACGCGCGCGCCCGATCGCCCCGTCAGGCGGCAACGCCGGCGATCGCCTCGGCAAAATCCTTGGCTTCGAAGGGTTCAAGATCGTCGATGCCTTCGCCGACACCGATGAAATAGACCGGCAGCTTGTGCTTGGCAGAGATGGCCACGAGGATGCCGCCGCGCGCCGTGCCGTCCAGCTTGGTCATGATCAGTCCACTGACGCCGGCGACGTTGCGGAAGATCTCGACCTGCTGCAGCGCGTTCTGGCCGGTGGTGGCGTCGAGCGTCTGCAGCACGGTGTGCGGCGCATCCGGATCGAGCTTGCCGAGCACGCGCACGATCTTTTCGAGTTCGGCCATCAGCTCCGCCTTGTTCTGCAGGCGGCCGGCCGTGTCGATGATCAGCACGTCGGACTTCTTCTCGCGCGCCTGCTGGAAGGCTTCATAGGCGAGGCCAGCGGCGTCGGCGCCGAGTTTGGAGGAAACGATTTCGGAGTTGGTGCGCTCGGCCCAGATCTTCAGCTGCTCGATCGCGGCGGCCCGGAAGGTGTCGCCGGCGGCGAGCATGACCTTCAGGCCCGCGCCCGACAGCTTGGCGGCGAGCTTGCCGATCGTCGTGGTCTTGCCGGTGCCGTTGACGCCGACCACAAGGATGACGTGCGGCTTGTGGCTGAGATCGAGTTCCAGCGGCTTGGCGACGGGCGAAAGCACCTTGGTGATCTCGCCGGCCATGATGCGCGAAACGTCCTCGCCGGAGACATCCTTGCCGTAGCGTTCCGAGGCGAGCGTGTCGGTGATGCGCATCGCGGTTTCGACGCCGAGGTCGGCCTGGATCAGTAGGTCTTCGAGGTCCTGCAACGTCGCTTCGTCGAGCTTGCGCTTGGTGAACAGGCTGGCGATCTGGCCGGTCAGTTGCGACGAGGTGCGCGCAAGGCCGCGGCGCAGGCGCTGGTACCAGCTGAGCTTTTCCTTCGGCGCGGCGACGGGTTCTTCCTTGGGCTTGCGCTCGCTGGCCGAGAAGCCTTTGGGGAGAGCGGGGGCGGCAGTGGGCTCGGCCTCGGTTGTCTCGGTCGATGGGGTTTCGGCCGCACCTGCCGTGTCGGTCTCCGCGGTCTCGACGCTCTCGCGGAGCGCTGCGCCTGCGGCTTCATCCCCCTCTGCCCTGTCGGGCATCTCCTCGACAGGGGGGGAGATTGCGCTGGGCTCGCTCTCGAGCTCGTAAGCGAGCGTTTCGGTCGTTGCTTCCACTTCGACATCGTTGGCGTCGGCTGGCACCGTGTCCGCGGTGTTTTCGATGGTCTCCGCGTGAGCGGCTGCGAGCGTGTCTTCCTCGGTTGCCGGGCTTTCGCTGGCAACTGGTTCCGCAGTCTCGGTAGCTGCTACCGCTTCTTCTGCCGCAGCCTCGGCCTCCGTCGGCTCTCCCTCCTTGTGGGGGAGATGTCCCGAAGAAACAGAGGGGGGTATCTCGGTCTCGGTCTCGGCTGGTGTTACCTCAGCCTCGACCGGGGCGGCATCGTCACGCGCCAGTTCCTCGGCATCATCCGAAGCCGGGCCGCCGGCGGTCTCGATCTCGGCTTCCAGCACAGGATCGCTGTCGGAGAGTGGCAAGGTCTCGATCTCGACGGGCGGTTCGAAAGCAGCTTCCGAGCTCTCTTCGACCTCTGCCTCAACGACGGGGGCGGCCGCTTCGGGACTTTCCGTGGACGGCGGAGACGGCTGTTCCGCTTCGGGCGCAGAGACGATGGTCTCCTCCGGCACACCTTCCGGCGGCTTCGTTTCCTCCACCGCGCCCTTGCCGAAGGTGAAGATCCTCTTGATGAAACCCATTGCCATTCAGGAATTCCGCATAAATCAGGCCGCAGCCATTTGTTTTACCTGCATCGTCAGATGCTTGCCATTGTGGCCGGTGATTGAGACCGGGACAAGCGCACGGGGCGTCAGGCCAACCGCGTCGACGAGCGTGAAGTTTTGTGTGTGGGCAAGCCCGTTGTTCTCGACCAGGATCGTCTGCTCGCTGCCGACCATGCCGTCGAGGTGGTGGGCATAGAGCATCGCGCCGACGGCGCGAAGCCTAGCGGCACGATCCTTGACGAGGCCCCGGTCGAGCTGCGGCATGCGTGCCGCCGGCGTGCCTGGACGCGGGCTGTAGGGGAAGACGTGCAGATGCGCGATCCCGCAGTCCCCGGCCAGCCTCGCGGCATTTTCGAACATCTCCTCGGTTTCGGTCGGGAAGCCGGCGATCATGTCGGCGCCGAGGCTGATCTCCGGGCGCAGGCGGCGGACCTGATCGGCAAAATCGCGGGCGTCGGCGCTCGAATGGCGACGCTTCATGCGCTTCAGGATCAAATCGTCGCCATGCTGCAGCGACAGGTGCAGGTGCGGCATGAAGCGTGCTTCGTCGGCGATCAGGTCGAAGAGGTGCTTGTCGGCCTCGATACCGTCGATCGAGGAAAGGCGCAGGCGGCGAATTTCCGGTACCTGCTTCAGGAGCGTCTTGGCGAGCATCCCGAGCGTCGGCGTGCCCGGTAGGTCGGCGCCGTAGCTCGTCGCGTCGACGCCGGTCAGCACAATCTCGCAATAACCCGTTTCGACCAGTCTGCGCGCCTGGTCGACCACAGCACCCATCGGCACGGAGCGGGAATTGCCGCGACCATAGGGGATGATGCAGAAGGTGCAGCGGTGGTCGCAGCCGTTCTGCACCTGGATGAAGGCACGCACATGGCCGTCGATGTGCTTGACCATCTGGGGCGCGGTGGCGCGCACGCTCATGATGTCGTTGACCCGCAGCTTCTCTTCCGCCGAGACGCCGAAATCCGGCAGCGAACGATAGGAGGCGCTCTTCAGCTTCTCCTCGTTGCCGAGCACGGCATCGACCTCGGCCATTTCGGCAAAGGTTTCCTTCTCGGTCTGCGCGGCGCAGCCGGTGACGATGATGCGGGCATGCGGGTTGTCGCGACGGGCGCGGCGGATCGCCTGGCGCGCCTGGCGCACCGCCTCGCCGGTGACGGCGCAGGTGTTGACGAGGATGGCGTTGTTCAGCCCCGCCTTCTCGGCTTCCGCCCGCATCACTTCGGATTCGTAGGTATTGAGACGGCAGCCGAAGGTTATGACCTCGACGCCACTCAAAGCGCCCGGGCTCCGCCGGCTTCGGCCGCGTCGCGCTGCCAGATGCCGGTCGTCGGGTTCAGCGTGCCGGACCATTCCCATTCGGCAGGTCCCGTCATGACGACATGATCGTCGTGCTCACGCCATTCGATCGTCAGCTTTGCCGGGGCAGGGGCGGATGCGACGTCGATCGCCACCTTGCGGCCGGTGCGGCCGGTGCGCACGGCGCTGACCGCAGCCGCGCAAGCCGCCGAACCGCAGGCAAGCGTCAACCCGGCGCCGCGTTCCCAGGTGCGGGTGCGCAGTGACGAGGGCGAAAGCACCTGCGCCAGCGTGATGTTGGCGCGCTCGGGAAACATCGGATGGTTTTCGAGCAGCGGGCCGAAACGATCGAGATCGAAGGACATCGGGTCCTTGTCGACCCAGAAGATCGCGTGCGGATTGCCCATCGACATGGCCGAGGGCGAATGCAGGACGGGATTGTCGATGGGGCCGATCTGCAGTTCGATGCGGCTCGTATCGGCAAATTCCTCGGCAAGCGGGATTTTGTCCCAGGCAAAGACCGGCTTGCCCATGTCGACCGAGATCGTGCCGTCTTCATGCTCCGTTGCATTCAGGATGCCGGCGATCGTCTGGAAGGTGAAGGCCTTCTTGCCGGTCTCGGCGGCCAGCGCCTGGACGACGCAGCGTGTGCCGTTGCCGCAGGCCTGGGCCATCGAGCCGTCGCAATTGACGATATCGATCCAGGCGTCGGTGCCCTGAGCCTTGGGGTCGTGGATCGCCATGATCTGGTCGAAGGCGGTTGCCGGATCGGCATTGAGCGCGATCGCGGCCGCCGGCGTCACCCGATCCTTCCGACCGCGCATGTCAACGACGAGGATCTTGTTTCCAAGCCCGTTCATCCTGGCAAATTGCACGTTGTCGGTCATGTCGCGATTGTCCAAACGGGCCCACTCCGGGCGGGCCATCCTTCATTCGGCCTGTATATGGCTGAAAAGCCCGGAAAATACCAGTGCCGCCTTTATTTGGCTCCCTCGCTGCCGGCCGGTACATCGAAGATTTCGCCGGGGCGAAGCGGCCGGAAGCGGCTGCGGGCGATGCCGGCCGCATCGAGCGCCCGCTCCAGCGCCTGTCGCGGCTCCTCGACGCCTTCGTCGGTCAGTCGAAACGTACCCCAATGGTGGCCGGCGACATGGGCGGCGGCGCAATCGACCATGCCGCGCACGGCTTCCTCCGGGTTCTGGTGCTGGTCCTGCATGAACCAGCGCGGCTCGTAGGCCCCGAAGGGTAGGTTGGCGAGCCGGAAGGCGCCGTGTTTTTCGCGGGCTGCCCGATAGTTGATGCCGTCGTGAAAGCCCGTATCGCCGACGTGGTAGATCTTGCCGGCCGGAGTCTCCAGCACGAAGGCGGCCCAGAGCGCCATGCGCCGGTCGCGCGAGCCGCGCGCCGACCAGTGGTGGCAGGGCTCGGCGTGAAGAATGACGTCATCGCCGCAATCGAGCTGGTCGCCCCAGTCGACCACGTCGATTTCGGCCTCGGGAACGGCGCGGCGGATGATCGTGTCGTTGCCGAGGGGGGTGATGATGCGGGGAGCATGTTCCTCGTGAAGGGCTGCCAGCGTCTCGACGTCGAGGTGATCGTAGTGATTGTGGGTGACGAGCACGATGTCGATCGGCGGCAGGTCGTCGAGGTCGATGCCAGGCGCATTGTGGCGCTGTGGGCCGGCGAAGGTGAGGGGGCTGGCGCGGCGCGACCAGACGGGGTCGGTGAGGATGTTGAACCCACGCACCTGGATGAGCAGCGTCGCATGGCCGACCATCGTCACGCGCATGCGCTCGCCTTCGACGCTTGCCTCGGGTTTCACCTGCGCAAACGGGCTCGGATTGTTTGCCGGCCAGCGGGCCTTGCCGCCGCCGAACTGCCAGCGCAGCAGGTCGGCGGCGCCTTTGGGCGGCTTGCCGTCGGGGTTGAAGAAGCGGGTGCCGTCGAAATGATCCGAGGCGGGACCTTGGTAGTATGGATTGCGTGTCTTCATCCGGGCGGTTCGCCTTGGTTGAAAGGTCAAGGTTTAATAAATTCTTGAAGACAGCAACTGGATTGCTATCGTGTTTCCATGCTCGTTCGATTCGACCCGCAAGAACGTCTCTACAAGACCCTGAAGCTGGTCCGCTCCATCCATCTCAATATGCAGCGCTCGGCAGAGCATATGCTCGATGGTGCCGGCATATCAGTGGCGGAGCGGGCGGTTCTCGAACTTTTTTACGAAACGCCGCTGACGGTGCCGGAGGCGGCGCGTCGCCTGTCGATGAAGCGGCAGTTCGTGCTCAGGATCGTCAATGGGCTGACAGACAAGGCGTTGCTGGAAAGACGGCCGAATCCGGAGCATCGCCGCGCCTATTTTTGCGCGCCGACCGCCGCCGGGCGCGACCTGTTCGAGGAGATCCATCGCCGCGAGGTGGAGTTGCTGCATGCCCTGCTCGGCGATATCAACCAGACCGAAGTGGTGGCCGCGCTTCGGGTGATGACGCGGGTGTCGACCGCCTTCGAACAGCTGGCCGGCGAACTGGACGAGGCCGATGAGGACGAGGCGCTCTGAGGCGAAAGTGCCTCATTTGCCTGCCGTCCTTGACTTTTGCCGCGCTTTCCTGTTTATCCGCGCCAATTCCTTCGCAAGCTCAAGTCTTCGAAGCCACCGACCGGGTCCCGTAAAGGTATAAAGAGAACCCGGAGGTCAACACCCGACAGCGCGTGGCGCCCTCGGGTGGTTTTTGGCTTTGCGCCTTGTTTTCCGCGCGAAGGAACCCACGTTTCCGGCGAGTTGATCGCCACCGGAAACCAGAAGGAAGTGAGAATGTTCGAGAGCCTCCAGGACCGCCTTGGTTCCATATTGAATGGACTGACCGGCCGCGGCGCATTGTCGGAAGCCGATGTTTCCGCTGCGCTCCGCGAGGTTCGCCGTGCGTTGCTCGAAGCCGACGTCGCGCTCGACGTCGTGCGCGCCTTCACCGAAAAGGTTCGTGAAAAGGCCGTCGGTGCCGAGATCCTGAAGTCGATCAAGCCCGGCCAGATGGTCGTCAAGATCGTCCATGACCAGCTCGTTGAGATGCTCGGCTCCGAGGGCGTCACCATCGACCTCAATGCGCCGGCGCCCGTCGTCATCATGATGGTCGGTCTGCAGGGCTCGGGTAAGACGACGACCACCGGCAAGATCGCCAGCCGGATGAAGACCAGGGACAAGAAGAAGGTCCTGATGGCTTCGCTCGACACGCGTCGTCCGGCAGCCCAGGAGCAGCTTCGCCAGCTCGGCGTACAGACCGGCGTCGACACGCTGCCTGTTATCGCCGGCCAGTCGCCGACCGATATCGCCGCGCGCGCCGTCCAGGCTGCCAAGCTCGGCGGTCATGACGTCGTCATCCTCGACACCGCCGGCCGTACCCATATCGACGAGCCGCTGATGATCGAGATGGCGGAGATCAAGCGGAAGTCCAATCCGCATGAAATCCTGCTCGTCGCCGATGCGCTGACCGGTCAGGACGCCGTCAACCTCGCCCGCAACTTCGACGAACGCGTCGGCATCACCGGCCTCGTGCTCACCCGTATGGACGGCGATGGCCGTGGCGGTGCGGCGCTGTCGATGCGCGCGGTCACCGGCAAGCCGATCAAGCTCATCGGTGTCGGCGAAAAGATGGGCGAACTCGAAGAGTTCCATCCCCGCCGCGTCGCCGACCGTATTCTCGGCATGGGCGACATCGTCTCGCTCGTCGAGAAGGCGGCCGAGAACATCGACGCCGAGAAGGCGGCCGCCATGGCCGCCAAGATGGCCAAGGGCAAGTTCGACCTGAACGACCTCGCCGACCAGCTCGGCCAGATGCAGAAGATGGGTGGCATGGGCGGTATCATGGGCCTGATGCCCGGCATGGCCGGCATGAAGGACAAGATGGCTGCCGCCGGCCTCGACGACAGCCTGTTCAAGCGCCAGCTCGCCATCATCTCGTCGATGACCAAGGCCGAGCGCGCCAACCCGGACCTGCTCAAGCATTCGCGCAAGAAGCGCATCGCAGCCGGTTCCGGCACCGATGCCGCAGACATCAACAAGCTTCTGAAGATGCACCGCCAGATGGCGGACATGATGAAGATGATGGGCGGCAAGGGCAAAGGCGGCATGATGAAGCAGATGATGGGCGGCCTTGCCAACAAGATGGGCCTTGGCGGCCTCGGTGGCGGTGGCATGCCCGATCTGTCGAAGCTCGACCCGAAGCAGCTCGAAGCCCTGCAGAAGCAGGCGGAAGCGGCCGGTCTGAAGCCGGGCGGCATGCCTGGCCTTGGCGGCGGTGGCCTGCCTGGCCTCGGCGGCGCCAAGCTTCCGGGTCTCGGTGGCGGCTTCCCCGGCCTTCCCGGCCTGCCGAAGAAGAAGTGAGGATCGCTAAGACATGATTGATCCCGAAATCAAAAAGGAATTGGCGGGTTACCGGCAGTCGATCGACAACATCGATGCCGCGCTCGTCCACATGCTGGCTGAACGCTTCCGCTGCACCCAGGCAGTCGGCGTTCTGAAAGCCAAGCACGAACTGCCGCCGGCGGACCCGGCGCGCGAAGAATACCAGATCGAACGCCTGCGCCGCCTGGCCAAGGATGCCAATCTGGATCCGGATTTCGCCGAGAAGTTCCTGAACTTCATCATCAAGGAAGTCATCCGGCATCATGAAGCCATCGCCGCCGATCGCTCGCATTCCGCGGGCACCGCCGGCACAAACCATTCCGCTTGAACGAAGCGGTCAAGAAAGCCTGCAAGGAGTTACTCAAATGGCACTGAAAATTCGTCTCGCCCGTGGCGGTTCCAAGAAGCGTCCTTACTACCAGATCGTTGTTGCCGACGCCCGCAGCCCGCGTGACGGCCGCTTCCTCGAGAAGATCGGCTCGTGGAACCCGATGCTCGGCAAGGACGACGAAAAGCGCGTCGAGCTCGACGCCGAGCGCGTCAACCACTGGATCGCCCAGGGCGCCCAGCCGACCGACCGCGTTCTGCGCTTCCTCGACCAGGCTGGCCTCGCAAAGCGTCCGGCTCGCAGCAACCCGACCAAGGGCGTCCCGGGCAAGAAGGCCCAGGAGCGCGCTGCTGAAGCCAAGCAGAAGGCTGAAGACGCCGCTGCTGCTGCTGCTGAATAAGAGCCGGCGAACGGTCTGGAGAGTGATCGGCGGACATCTGCCGACGCACCTTTCCGGCTGGCCGTGACTTAAGGAAACGGGTGGCATTTCCATGCCGCCCGTTTTCCGTTATGTGCACCGAGATATACCGAAACGGACGCGGACGATGAGCAAACTCGAAAACCCGGTTCTGATGGCGACGATCGGCGCGGCGCAGGGCTTGCGCGGCGAGGTCAGGGTCAAGTCCTTTACCGATGATCCGACCGCGCTCGGAGAGTATGGCAATCTGCACAGCGCCGACGGCCGTGTGTTCGAGGTGCTGGAAATCCGCGAGGCGAAGAACGTCGTTATCGTGCGTTTTCGCGGCGTCAATGATCGCAACGCTGCCGAGGCGCTCAACGGCCTCGACCTGTTCATCGAGCGCGACAACCTGCACGATGACGAACTCGACGAGGATGAGTTCTTCTATGCCGATCTCGAAGGTCTGGAAGCGATCGACGGCAATGGCACGAGCTACGGCAAGGTCAGCGGCGTCTTCGATTTCGGCGCCGGCGACCTGCTCGAGCTGAAGGGTCCGGGCCGACGTCCGGTGCTGATCCCCTTTACCGAATGGTCAGTGCTGGAGATCGACCTGGAAGCCGGGCGTCTGCTGGTTGACCCGGTGGCCGCCGGCCTTTCGGACGACAAGGACCAGGATCCGGGCAGCCCGTTTTCCGCAAAGCGCAAGTGAGCTGCGGCAATGACGTTTCGCGCCACCATCCTGACGCTCTATCCTGAAATGTTTCCGGGCCATCTCGGCGCGTCGCTTTCCGGCAAGGCGCTGGAGCGTGGCCAATGGTCGATCGAGCCGGTGCAGATCCGCGATTTCGCCGAGGACAAACACCGCACCGTCGACGACACGCCGGCCGGCGGTGGCGCCGGCATGGTGCTCAAAGCCGATGTGCTCGCGCGCGCGATCGATCGTGTCTCGGAGAACGACGACCGGCCGCGATTGCTGATGAGCCCGCGCGGCCGACCGTTGACACAGGCGCGGGTGCGTGAACTCGCCGCCGGCCCCGGCGTCGTCATCGTTTGCGGCCGCTTCGAAGGGATCGACCAGCGTGTGATCGATGCCCGCGGCCTCGAGGAAGTTTCCATAGGCGACTATATTCTTTCGGGCGGCGAGCCGGCGGCGCTCACGCTGCTCGATGCTGTTGTGCGCATCCTGCCGGGTGTGATGGGCAACGAGCTTTCCGGCGTGCACGAGAGCTTCGAAGGCGGGTTGCTGGAGCACCCGCATTATACCCGCCCGCAGGTCTTCGAGGGCCGCGAAATCCCGGCGGTGCTGACCTCGGGCAATCACGGCGCCATTGCCAAATGGCGTGAAGCGGAGGCGCGTCGGCTGACCGCCGAGCGCCGGCCCGATCTTCTTGATCAGCCCGTGAAGAAATAATAGGCTGCCAGCAGCAGGCCTACGGCGACGACCAGCGCGCGGATGACCGCTTGCGGCACGCGTCTTGCCGCCCAGACGCCGCTGTAGCCGCCAAGGGCGGCTCCCGGCACCATGATCGCCGCATGCAGCCAGGAGACGACCCCACCGGCGGCAAAGACGACGATGGCAATCGCGGCAATCACGATCGAGATGAAGTTCTTCAGCGCATTCAGCCGGTGATAGCCGCCGCCGGTCGCCAGCCCCAGCACCGCCAGCATCATGATGCCCATGCCGGCGCCGAAGAAGCCGCCATAAATGGAGGTGACGAACTGGGCGCCGATGCCGACCGGATTGAACGCATGCTCGTCGACGCGGGCTTTGGGTTTCAGGAGCGGTCCGGCAGCGAAGATCGCCGTTGCGGCCAGCAGCAGCCAGGGCACAAGCGCGCGGAAGGAGGCGTTGGAGAGCGAGATGAGCAACAGGGCACCGGCAAGACCGCCGATTGCCGAGATCACCCCGAGCAGGATCGCATAGCGTTTGTCGGCCCGGATCTCCTTGGCATAGGCGAGCGCCGAGGTGATATAGCCCGGGAACTGGATGATCGACGAAGTCGCGTTGGCGACGATCGGCGAGAGCCCGCCAAGCGTCATCGCCCCGAAGGTCAGGAACGTTCCGCCGCCGGCGATGGCATTGACGACGCCGGACAGGAAGCCGGCCGCAAACAGCATGAGTATTTCGAAGATGTTCATGGTCTCCCCCGACCCCTCATGCTCGGGATAGCCGGTGGTTGTGCCGGCCGCAAGTCCGTTGCATCGGACAATCGCACCGGGTGTGTTTGCGCATTTTCTGATAAATTCGGCTTTCCTGGCGCGGATGCCTTAGAAATTATGGCCTTCAGGGATGACAAGGCAGTGTGATTGGTGTAAGTGCCGCCCCGGTTCGGGTTTCATGCCCGTCGACCACAACAAAGAATGGCGAATCCGCTCCTGCCGTATCCGGCAAGACCTGAAGGCTGGTCCGACAGGTTCATCGAGAGCGCTCTGGCTGTTTCAGAAGAACTTGAAAGGTTAGACCGATGAACATCATCCAGCAGCTGGAAGCCGAACAGGCCGCCAAGATTGCCGCCAAGCGCACCCTCCCGGAATTCTCCGCAGGCGACACGCTGCGCGTCAACGTCCGCGTTGTCGAAGGCAACCGTACCCGCGTACAGGCCTATGAAGGCGTTTGCATCGCTCGTTCGGGCGGCGGCATCAACGAGAGCTTCACCGTTCGCAAGATCTCCTACGGCGAAGGCGTCGAGCGCGTATTCCCGGTTTA
Organism: Ensifer sp. ENS09; assembly: GCF_014852425.1. Classification (NCBI taxonomy): domain Bacteria; kingdom Pseudomonadati; phylum Pseudomonadota; class Alphaproteobacteria; order Hyphomicrobiales; family Rhizobiaceae; genus Ensifer; species Ensifer sp. ENS09. The sequence continues at coordinate 201,156 of NZ_JACVBP010000007.1, read as the reverse complement.
CTCCCCGCTCGTCGAGAGCGTCGAAGTGGTTCGCCGTGGTAAGGTCCGTCGCGCCAAGCTCTACTACCTGCGCGACCGTCGCGGCAAGTCGGCTCGTATCGTCGAGAACACCGGCACGCGCGCCCGCAAGCTGAACGAAGCCGAGCGTCAGGCGATTGCCGAGGAAAAGGCACGCATCGAGGCTGAAAAGGTTGCAGCAGCTCAGGCGCTCGCCGCCGAGAAGGCAGCAGCCGAAGCTGCCGAAGCAAAGGCAGCAGCGGAAGCCGCAGCAGAATAAGTTTTCAATCCTTTCGGATTGTTGGAAAGGCGGCCTCGGCCGCCTTTCTTTTTTGGTACTATCCGCTTGTCTTTCCGATGGAATTTGTGACATTTTCCGCTGCCACAATTTTCGGGAGCCCTCCAATGACAATCCGTCGCCACGTGCTTGCGGGCATCGCAGCTGCACTTGCCGTTCCTTTCGCATTCTCTGCACCGGCCGTTGCCAGCGACCTGCCGGACCTCGGCGGCAAGACGGTTGTCGTCGTCACGGAAAACGCCTACCCGCCGCTGCAGTTCGTCGATCCGAAGTCCGGCGAAGCCAAGGGCTGGGAATACGACGCGATGAACGAGATCGCCAAGCGGTTGAATTTCAAGGTCGAATACCAGAACACCAGCTGGGACGCGATGATCCAGGCGGTGCATGACGGCCAGTACCAGATCGGCATGACCGGCATCACCATCAAGGACGATCGCAAGGAAAAGGTCGACTTTTCGGACCCCTACATGCGCTCGCAGCAGTTCATGCTGGTGCGCAGCGACGAGGCCCGCTTCAACGATGGCAAGAGCTTCGGCGCCTTTGCCGACGGTCTCGTCGGCGCACAGCCGGGGACCTCGCCGTTCTACACCGCCGTCTACGAAATGCTCGACGGCAACGAGCAAAACCCGCGCATCAAGCTGTTTGAGACCTTCGGCGCGACCGTCCAGGCTCTGAAGGCCGGCGACGTCGACGTGGTCCTGACCGACAGCGTCGCCGCCAAGGGCTATGTCGATTCCTCCGAAGGAAAGCTCAAGGTCGTCGGCGGCCCGCTCGGCACCGAGGATTTCGGCTTCATCTTCCCGAAGGGCTCGGATCTCGTTGCCCCGGTCAACGCTGCGATCAAGGCGCTGAAGGAAGACGGTACCTTCGACGCCCTCGATAAGAAGTGGTTCCTCGAATACAAGATGGGCGGCTGATAGCAGGCTATGGCCGCTCCACAATCTTCAGACATGTCCGGCAAGGGCGACTATCCCTGGTGGTTGGTCGCCCTTGTTGTGATCGCTGTGGCGCTCGCCGCCGTGATCATCAGCAATGACATCTTCTCGGAAGTCTTCACCGTCGTCTTCAAGGGCCTTGGCGTCACCGTCTTCGTGACCCTCATGGGCTTCGTGCTGGCGACGACGCTCGGCCTCGGCATCGCGCTGATGGCGCTCTCCGAGCACTCGTCCCTTCGGCAGATCGCCCGCTTCTATACGGAAGTCATCCGCGGCGTGCCGATCCTGGTGCTTCTGTTCTACATTGCCTTCGTCGGCGCGCCGGGGCTCGTCGTCGCGGCCAATTTCATCTCAGCACCGCTGATTAGCGCCGGCTGGATGGAGCCGGTTGTCGTGCGCGACATCTCATTGATGTGGCGGGCGATCCTGGCGCTGATGATCGGCTATTCTGCGTTCATCGCCGAAGTGTTCCGGGCGGGTATCCTCTCGGTAGACAAGGGGCAGGTCGAAGCCGCCAAGGCGCTCGGGCTTTCACGCTACCAGCGCTTTCGTCTCGTCATCTTTCCGCAGGCGATCCGCGTGATCCTGCCGCCGCTTGGCAACGATTTTATCGCCATGGTCAAGGACAGTTCGCTCGTCTCGGTGCTCGGCGTCGCCGACATTACGCAGATGGGCAAGGTCTATGCCTCCGGCTCCTTTCGCTTCTTCGAGACCTATTCGATCGTTGCCTATGTCTATCTCGTGCTGACCATCGGTCTGTCGCTGGGACTACGGGGGCTGGAGCGGCGGCTCAGGCGCGCGGAGCGGCGCTGAGTCCGTTTCCAGCAATTGCCGACCTGTCAGAAAATTGATATGAACACGGCCATGGAATCCAAATTCGGATGTAGCGAGCAGAAAATCGTCGTGCTGCAGGACCACAAGCGTCTGCCGGCACGCTTCTTTGCGCGCGTCCACGGGGCGCTTACAAGCCGCCTATCCTGATCTCCTGATCAGTGCTTCCGGCCGCCTTGCCGCCGGCTTTCCTACCTCTTTGAAAACTCGATGGATATACCGCCATGAGCGCACCGCGTACCCTCTATGACAAGATCTGGGACGATCACCTGGTCAACGAACAGGACGACGGCACCTGTCTTCTCTACATCGACCGTCACCTCGTTCACGAAGTGACGAGTCCGCAGGCCTTCGAAGGTCTGCGCATGGCCGGCCGCCAGGTCCGCGCGCCGGAAAAGACGCTTGCTGTCGTCGACCATAACGTTCCGACCTCGGCCGACCGCCACCTCGGCATCAAGAACGAGGAAAGCCGCATCCAGGTCGAGGCGCTCGCCAGGAACGCCGCCGACTTCGGCGTCGAATACTACTCGGAAAACGACAAGCGCCAGGGCATCGTGCACATCGTCGGCCCGGAGCAGGGCTTCACCCTGCCGGGCATGACGATCGTCTGCGGTGACAGCCACACCTCGACGCACGGCGCCTTCGGTTCGCTGGCCCACGGCATCGGCACGTCGGAAGTCGAGCACGTGCTCGCCACCCAGACGCTGATCCAGAAGAAGGCGAAGAACATGCTGGTGCGCGTCGACGGCCAGTTGCCGCCGGGTGTTACCGCCAAGGACATCATTCTTGCCATCATCGGCGAGATCGGCACGGCTGGCGGAACCGGCCACGTCATCGAGTTTGCCGGCGAAGCGATCCGCTCGCTGTCGATGGAAGGCCGCATGACCATCTGCAACATGACGATCGAAGGCGGCGCCCGCGCCGGCCTGATCGCGCCTGACGAAACGACGTTCGACTACATCAAGGACAAGCCGCGCGCTCCGAAGGGCAAGGCCTGGGACATGGCGCTCGACTACTGGAAGACGCTGCACACGGACGAGGGCGCGCACTACGATCGCGTCGTCGTGCTCGATGCCGCCAACCTGCCGCCGATCGTCTCCTGGGGCTCGTCGCCGGAAGACGTCATCTCGGTTCAGGGCATCGTTCCCAATCCGGACGAGATCCAGGAAGAGAACAAGCGGGCCTCCAAGTGGCGCGCGCTCGACTATATGGGCCTGAAGCCGGGCACGAAGATCACCGACATTGCCGTCGATCGCGTCTTCATCGGCTCGTGCACCAACGGCCGCATCGAGGATCTCCGGGCCGTGGCCGAGGTGGTCGAAGGCCGCAAGGTCGCCTCGACCGTTTCGGCGATGATCGTTCCGGGCTCCGGCCTCGTGAAGGAACAGGCCGAGGCCGAAGGTCTCGACAAGATCTTCAAGGAAGCCGGTTTCGACTGGCGCGAGCCGGGCTGCTCCATGTGCCTGGCGATGAACGACGACCGTCTGAAGCCGGGCGAGCGCTGCGCCTCCACCTCAAACCGCAACTTCGAAGGCCGTCAGGGCTTCAAGGGTCGCACGCATCTGGTCTCGCCGGCCATGGCGGCAGCGGCTGCGGTCGCCGGTCACTTCGTCGATATCCGCGAATGGAAATAAGCCGGACTTGAGCTTGTCCGGCGTTGATGGCCGCCCTTCGGGGCGGCCTTTTTTATTTGGGCTCTCCCCACCTGTGCGCCGGAAATGCGCTAAGCTATCTGGCGGAGGCATCTTGGGAGAAGGATGGGATGAGCGACGATCTGCCTGTTCAGCGCTACCGTCTGCTGCTGTTGCGCCATGCCAAGTCCGCTTGGCCGGATGGCGTCGCCGACATCAACCGGCCGCTCGGCGAGCGCGGCCGCAAGTCGGCGCCACTGATGGGGGGCTACATGGCGCGGCATGCGCTCGTGCCGGATCTCGCCCTCGTCTCGACGGCGAAACGGGCGCAGGAGACCTGGAAGCTGGTATCTGCCGCCCTGCCGCCCGGCATCGCGGTCGAAAATACCCGGGCGATCTACGAGGTGGGCGCCGCCCAGATCCTCAGTGTCCTGCGCGCAACCGACCCGGCCATCAGAACACTGCTGATCGTCGGCCACAACCCCGGCATGGAGGACCTGGCGCACGAGCTCGTCGGCTCCGGCGATGCGGATCTGCGCATGCGCATGGCGGACAAGTTTCCGACGGCCGCCCTTGCCGTCCTTGAATTCGAAGCGACAGGCTGGCGCGAGCTTTTGTCCGGCGGTGCCAGGCTGGCGCGCTTCGTGACGCCGCGTTCGCTCGATTGAGCCGATCGGACGTCGAGGTCAGATTACCTTCACGACGGTGCCGCGGCGCATATGCGGGATCAGCCGGCGCATCGCGGGCAGGCTGACGGCGACGCAGCCCTGCGTCGGCTCGTAGCCCGGCCGGATCAGGTGGAAGAAGATCGCCGAACCGGCATTTCGACGGCGCGCGAGAAGGTTCCAGTCCATCACCAGGCAGATGTCGTAGAGCCCGTCGTCACGCATCATCTCCTCATGGCTCGGCTGGAAGGGCGCCTTGACCGGGCGATTGTAGAGCGCGTGGCGCGCCGCGTCGCACCAGAGCATGCCCGTGCGGGTGGTCCGGGTCGGCAGCGGCGTCGGTGGTAGCAAGAGCCGGTCGCGCCTGACATAGCCGCCGATCAGCTTCATCGCCGCGCGTGGCGTAGCGCCGTCGCCCTCACGCTTCAGGCTGGTAATGCCGCTTCGCCCGATGGCGGCGTGCTCGACGCGGCCGTCGAACGAGACGAGCGCCCGCTTGCGATCGCGCGGTGCGGCGCGCACGGTGATGACAGATTTGGCTGGTCTTCTTCCCGACGTTTTCTTGCGCATCATTCTCACGGATTTTTGCTTTGCCCGTGATTTGGGGGGGCACCATAAGCACGGTTACGGATATAAAGACGTAGCAACGCTGGTTCGCTTGCCAACACAGGCATTTGAGCTAGTTTGAAAACGGAAGCAAACAGGAATTGTCCCATGGCGACCCGTACCATTCTTCTTGTCGATGACGACAATGACCTGCGCGAGACCCTGGTCGAGCAGCTCTCGCTCTACGAGGAATTCGACCTCATCCAGGAAGCGACTGCCGGCAAGGGCATCCAGACGGCGCGTGCCCAGCAGGTGGACCTGTTGATCATGGATGTCGGCCTGCCGGACATGGACGGCCGCGAGGCGGTGAAGCTGCTGCGCAAGGGCGGCTTCAAGGCGCCGATCATCATGCTGACCGGCCACGATACCGATTCCGATACGATCCTCGGTCTCGAGGCCGGCGCCAACGATTATGTGACGAAGCCATTCCGTTTCGCCGTGCTGCTCGCCCGCATCCGGGCGCAGCTGCGCCAGCACGAGCAAAGCGAGGACGCGACCTTCAGCGTCGGGCCCTATACGTTCAAGCCCAGCCAGAAGCTGCTGACGCTCGAAAACGGCCAGAAGATCCGGCTGACCGAGAAGGAAGCGGCGATCATCCGCTATCTCTACCGCGCCGACCAGAAGGTGGTGACGCGCGACGTGCTCTTGGAAGAGGTCTGGGGCTACAATTCCGGCGTGACCACCCATACGCTCGAAACCCACGTCTATCGTCTGCGCCAGAAAATCGAGCGGGACCCTTCCAATGCCGAGATTTTGGTGACAGAGAACGGCGGCTACAAGATCGTTCCGTAGCCGGAATGCGCAGGGTGGAAAACCGATTCTCGCGCGTTCTCCGTAGACTGCTGTTTGCATGGGTTGCGTGCGCGATCCGGTCTAGGCCGGCACCAACGTGACCGTGGGAGGTTAGCCGCTTGGCGCTTAACGACGATATCGTGCTTCTGTCCAACGTGCCGCTGTTCGCCGATATCAGCGAGGACAAGCTGAGGCTGATCGCCTTCGGCGCGGAACGGCGCCGCATCTTCAAGGGACAGGAGCTGTTTCGAGAGGGCGCGCCGGCCGATTGTGCCTATGCGATCGCCAGCGGCAGCCTGTCCCTGTCGAAGGTCGGTGTCGACGGAGCCGAGACGGCGGTCTCGACGGTCAGCCGCGGGGCGCTTCTGTCGGAGCTGGCGCTGATCTCGATGGTCGAGCGCAAGTTCACGGCGACGGCCGAGGAAGACAGCGAAGTCATTCGCATCAATCGGCCGCTCTTCCGCCGCATGCTCGAGGAATATCCTGAAGTGGCCGAGCTCGTCGAAGCGCGCATCCGCGAAAACCTCCAGGCGATGATCCGCCGGGCCGGCGCGCTCGCCGGCCGTTTTGCCTGAACCGCGTTACGGTTCCCCGTTACCACCGATACTTCAGCGAACCGAGCACCGTGCGGCCCTGGCCGAAATAGCAATAGCCATCGGTGCAGACCCCTTCGCGGCGGTCGCCGAGATTGGTGGCGCTGACGGCGAGCGACAATCCGTCGAGTTCGGGGTTCTTGACGCCGAAGTCATAGGCGATCGAGGCGTCGAAATAGACGGCGCCACCGTTCTCGGCGGTGTTGGCATCGGATGTGTAGGAGCTTGACACCAGCCGCACGCCGCCGCCGAGGCTCAGGCCCGCAAGCTGCGTGTCTTCGGGCAGGAGATAGTTCACCCACAGTGATGCGACGTGGCGCGGCTTCGTCGACGGCACGTTGCCGATCAGCGACGGATCGACGTTTCCGGTGATTTCGGCGTCGTTATAGTTATAGGCGGCGATAAAGCTCAGGCCGTTGTCGAACTCCCGGCGTCCTTCCACCTCGAAACCGTTGGTCGTCACCTCGCCGGCCGACTTGTAGTAGTAGCCGACGGGAAGGGACGGGTCGGACACATATTGCGGCGCGCCGCTTTCGACGATCCGGTAATAGGCCGCGCTCAGAGAATAGGCTTCGCCTTCCGGCTGGTACTTCACGCCCAGTTCGACCTGCTCGCCGGTCGTCGGATCGAGCACGCGGCCATCGGCTGAAAGCTCGGTACGCGGCACGAAGGAGGTGCTGTAGCTGGCATAGGGCGCAATGCCGTTGTCGAAGAGGTAGAGCAGGCCCGCCTGTCCGGTGAGTTCGCCATCGTCCTTGCGATCGACGACGCCGGTGTTCTTGTCGGTGCTGGTCTGGTCGACCCAGTCGTAGCGAAGACCGCCGACGGCGCGCCAGTTGCCGAACTCCAGCTGATCCTGGACATAGATGCCGGTCTGACGCAGATCCCGCCCGCTGAAGCTGGTCAGCGCTGGCGTCGGACCGCCGACGCCGAAGGTCGGGTTGTCGAGGTCGAAGCGATAGGCCGGATCGACGGCGCCGAAGCCGAGGCCGAAGTCGGAGGTGATCCAGGTGTAGTCGAGGCCGGTCAGCAGTGTGTGCGAGACCGCACCGGTGTCGAAGGCGGCTTCGAGCTGGTTGTCGATCTGGTAGGCGCGCTGGTCGTCCTTGATGGCAACGGGCAAGCGGTCGAAGACGCCGGGCGCCACCTCTGTCCCGAATTGCAGGTAACGGGCCTTCAAATCCAGATCGCTGACGCGCCCGTGCTGGCGAAAGGTCAGGCCGTTGTCGAATTCGTGCTCGAACTTGTAACCCGCCTGGACCTGGCCGACCTTCTGGTAGTCGTAGTCCGGGTCGCTGTAGCGCAGCAACCGGCCGTCATGCTCGAGCACGCGCGGGCTGGCGTCGCTTTCGCCCTTCTGCCCGAGGCCGTAGACGGTCAGCGACGTGCCTTCGTCCGGCTTCCAGGTGACGGAGGGCTGCAGCAGGTAACGGTCGTCGGCAACGTCGTAGCTGGTCTCGCCGTTTCGCAGAAGCCCGACGATGCGGTAGAGGACGTCGCCGTCGGCCGTTACCGGCCCACCGACATCGAAGGCGGCCTGGGCGCGGCCGATCGTGCCGTATTGCAGCTCGACTCCGCGGTGGGTCTCCTCTTCGGGCATCTTCGAGATGCGGTTGACGATACCGCCGACGCCGGCAGCACCATACATGACCGAGACCGGACCTTTCAGGATCTCGATCCGCTCGAGGCCATAAACCTCCGTCGGGAAGGTGCCGTAATTCATGTAGGGCTGGCGCAGGCCGTCACGGAAATCGCCGGTCGTCGTCGTCTCGAAACCGCGGATATAGATCTGGTCGAATCGCGGATCGAAGCCGAAAGCGCCGGTGGTAACGCCGGCGGCATAACGCGTTGCCTGGATCATGTCCTGCACGCCGCGCTCTTCAAGCTCCTTGCGCGTGACGACCGAGACGGAACGGGGCGTTTCGATCAGCGGCGTGTCGGTCTTCAGCGCCGAGACGTTGCGTGTCGGCACGATCGTGCCGTTGTCCTCGGCGATCGTCGCAGCCGCCTTGCCAGCCGTCGCTTCGATCTTTTCCAAGCGGGTGGTCTTCTGGTTTTCGGCCGATTGCGCACGGGTCGCTGCCGGCGAAAGGATCATGGCGACAGCGCTCGCGGTCAGAACTGTGGTTGCGGAGAGCGTGCGGCGCGAGGCGCGCAGGAAGGTGATCGGCAAGGTCTTCGACATGTCTGGCCCTCTTGCGGGCGCACGAAAACCTTCCGGCAAAAGCCAGAGAAAAGCACCCGAATATCCGAGCGGGACGACATCCCGCTCTCATTTTTGAGAATCGATCACGGCCATGATTGTGGGCCGAACCGACCCGCAATCATTGTGATCTCGTGAAAACGACAGCCGAGCGGCCATCGGAGGCGGTGTCCCCGCCGCCCGACAAGAGGGATAGTCCGTTTGGAAATGCGCATCAAGAAAAATATGATTATTTTAGTCATGTTTTTCTTGATGGAGCGGTAGGCGCCGGAGGCGCGTACCGCCGCCCGGAAAATCATGTCCTAGATGTCGAAGTGCGCGATGACGGGCACGTGGTCGGAGGGGCGCTCCCAGCCGCGCGCTTCCCGCAGGATGTCGACGTTCTTGAGCGCCGGCGCGAGGTCGGCGGACGACCAGATATGGTCGAGCCGGCGACCACGGTCGGCGGCCTCCCAGTCCTTCGCCCGATAGCTCCACCAGGTGTAGAGCTTGGTCGGGGAAGGCGTGTGCTGGCGCATCAGGTCGATCCAGCCGCCGCCGTTCATGACCGTGGTCAGACCTTCGGTCTCGATCGGCGTATGGCTGACGATCTTCAGGAGCTGCTTGTGCGACCAGACGTCGTGTTCCAGCGGCGCGATGTTGAGGTCGCCGACGAGGATCGAGGAAATGCCGGCTTCGGCTTCCGCGTGCAGCAGTTTCATCTCCTCGACGAAATCGAGCTTGTGACCGAATTTCGGGTTGATGCTGCGATCCGGCTCGTCGCCGCCGGCCGGCACGTAGAAATTATGTAGCCGGATCTTCTTGCCGCCCGCCTCGAAGACGACCGAGAGGTGGCGGGCGTCGCCGACGCCGCAATAGTCGCGCCGGTCGCTAAGCTCATGCAGCGGCAGGCGCGAGATCGTCGCCACGCCGTGATAGCCCTTCTGGCCGTGCATCTCGATATGATTGTAGCCGAGCGCCTTCAAGGGCTTGGAGGGAAACTGGTCGTTCGGGCACTTGGTTTCCTGCAGGCAGAGGATATCGGGCTGCCAGGTCTTCAAGAGATGCTCGACCAGCGGCATGCGCAGGCGAACGGAGTTGATGTTCCAAGTGGCGACGGAAAGGGCCATGCGTCATTCCCTGATCGGCTGAGGCCGGACGCTTGCGAAGGGAAGGCCGGCTCGGGATGGATGTTTGACCCGAGCTTTAAGCAGGTCCGGCGCGCCGGGACAAGGAATGGAGGGGAGGCAAGGCATGAAAAAAGGCCGCACCAATGGAGGGCGGCCTGGTGTCGACAAATCCAGCGATTGAGATTGCTCAGCCGCCCTTTTTGTTGCGAACCTCGTCATAGGGGATCTGGAAGACCTTGTCGTCCAGCGCCATGCCGGTCTGGACGTTGAAGATCATCACCGAGGTATCCTTCTTCTGGGCGTCGGTGATTGTCCACTGGCGCAGGTCGTAGGTCTTCGGGTCGAACATCATGGTGATGGTCGAATCGCCGAAGATCGAGCGGTCGCCGAGCACGATGGTGATGAGGTCGGACTCTTCCTTGACGCCACGCACCATCTTGCCAGTCAGGTCGATCCTCTCGCTCAGCAGCAGATTGAGCGGTGTCTTCGACAGCGGATAGATGTCCCAGGTCTTGAGCTTCATGTTGCCGATGACGACGGACTTGCCGTCGGCGATGACGCGCATCGGGGAGGGGGCCTCGTAATTGAAGCGGATGCGGCCGGGACGGCGGATATAGAACTTGCCGCCGGTCTGCTCGCCGCGCGGGCCGAACTGAACGAATTCGCCGGCCATGGTCTTCACCGAGGAGAAATGGTCGGCGATCTTCTGGGCAGCGCTCGGGGCCTGCGCGAAGGCCGGGCCGAGGTTAAGACCGGTGCCGCCGATGCCGCCGAGTGCCGCAAGCCCGCACGCGAAGAGGCGGCGCGACATCACCGGGTGGTTGCGCTCGCCAGTCTTAGTCTCTGTCATCTCGGTCTCCTTCATTTACGAATCATCTGGAGCGCAAGTGCGGCGCCTTCAAGGCGCCATTTTCGAGCTTTTTCGCTCGCGCTCTCACATGACTGTTACCGGTTTGGCCGTTTATGCGGGGCCTTTGCCCGCGTCCGCCGGGCGTCTTTTCTTTCAATGCCTTCGCTTGACGCGAATCTGCTGGAATCGCCTTGCCGTCCGGTGGCTTACTCTTCGGTCGGAACGAGGATCTCGCGCTTGCCGGCGTGGTTCGCCGGGCCGATGATGCCTTCCTGCTCCATGCGCTCGATCAGCGATGCGGCACGATTGTAACCGATTCCGAGGCGACGCTGCACGTAGGACGTGGAGGCCTTGCCGTCGCGCAGAACGACGGCGACCGCCTGGTCGTAGGGATCGTCGGAATCGGCGAGATTGGAGGTGCCGGCCGGGCCGCCGCCCTCGCCATCCTCGTCGTCATCCTCGGTGATGGCATCGAGATATTGCGGCACGCCTTGCGTCTTCAGATAGGCGACGACCTCTTCGACCTCGGTGTCGGAGACGAAGGGGCCGTGGACGCGCTGGATGCGGCCGCCACCGGCCATGTAGAGCATGTCGCCCATGCCGAGCAGCTGTTCGGCGCCCTGTTCGCCAAGGATAGTACGGCTGTCGATCTTCGAGGTGACCTGGAACGAGATGCGCGTCGGGAAGTTCGCCTTGATCGTGCCGGTGATGACGTCGACCGAGGGGCGCTGGGTCGCCATGATGACGTGGATGCCGGCGGCGCGGGCCATCTGCGCGAGCCGCTGCACGGCGCCTTCGATGTCCTTGCCGGCGACCATCATCAGGTCGGCCATTTCGTCGATGATGACGACGATGTAGGGCATCGGCGCCAGATCGAATTCTTCCGTCTCGTACATGGCTTCGCCGGTCTGGCGGTCGAAGCCGGTCTGCACTGTGCGGGTGATCTGCTCGCCCTTGGCAAGCGCCTGCTCGACGCGGCTGTTGAAGCCGTCGATGTTGCGCACGCCGATCTTCGACATCTTCTTGTAGCGCTCTTCCATCTCGCGCACCGTCCACTTCAGTGCGACGACCGCCTTCTTGGGGTCGGTCACGACAGGCGAAAGCAGGTGCGGGATGCCGTCATAGACGGAGAGTTCGAGCATCTTCGGGTCGATCATGATCAGGCGGCACTGATCGGGGCTCAGCCGATAGAGCAGCGACAGGATCATGGTGTTGATCGCGACCGATTTGCCGGAGCCGGTGGTACCGGCGACGAGCAGATGCGGCATCTTGGCGAGATCGGCAACGACGGGCTCGCCGCCGATCGTCTTGCCGAGCGCCATGGCAAGGCGGGCCTTGGAGGTTTCGAAGTCGCGCGAGCCGATGAGTTCGCGCAGATAGACGGTTTCGCGCCTCTGGTTCGGCAGTTCGATGCCGATGGCATTGCGGCCGGGAACGACGGCGACGCGGGCCGCGATCGCGCTCATCGAGCGGGCGATATCGTCGGCAAGGCCAATGACGCGGGAGGACTTGATGCCGGGCGCCGGTTCCAGTTCGTAGAGTGTAACGACCGGGCCGGGGCGAACGTGGATGATCTCGCCCTTGACGCCGAAGTCTTCAAGCACGCCTTCGAGCATGCGGGCGTTCTGTTCCAGCGCATCGGGCGAGAGCGAGGCGTCGCGGCTGACATTCTTCGGCTCGGCGAGGAAATGCATCGGCGGCAGTGTGAAGTCGCCGTCGTTGTCTTCGACGAAGGAGCGCTGGGCTTCGCGTTCGATCCGCTGGCCGGTCTTCGGGCGGGGACCCGGCGTGACGACGCGCGAGCCGCCCTTGGGCAGGCCCTGCTTCGGCGGCGCCGCCTTCGGCGCCCAGTCGGCAGCCGGATCGTAGTCTTCGTCGTCGGGCAGAATGCCGGCGGGGCGGCGCTCGTCGATGTCGAAGGGCATGTCGTCATCCTCGTCGTCGGCCATGATCGGCGGCGGGGTGAGGATGCGGCGCTCGGAGCGGTCGAGCGAGGGCTCGATGCGGTCGCCGGCGGCCATCGGCTTCGGCCGGGCGGGCTCGTTCAGCGTGCCGAACTCGTCGTTGTTGAAATCATAGGGCTCGTCGTACTGGCGCTTGGGTGTGGCGCGGGTGCCGCTCATGCCGAAGATGCGGCGCATGCGCGCGTGCATGGTGTAGCGCATATGGGCAAAGGAGCCCATCAGCAGGGTGAAGGGGCCTTCGCTGTCGTCCTCGTCCAGTTCGTCGCGCACGGTGCGCGCCTTGCTCGGCGTCGGCTCGGCGATTTCCTCTTCCTCCTCCTCGTCGCTGACGCCGATCAGGCCGGCGCTATAGACCAGGCACCAGGCGGCGGGAACGGCGAAGATACAGGCAAGAATGGTCGCAAGCGTGCCGGTCGGGAAGGCACCGGTAAAGAGCGCCGGGAACCGCAGGATCATGTCGCCGAAGACGCCGCCGAGGCCGTTGGGCAGCGGCCAGGTGATGGGGGCGGGAACGCAGCTGAGTGCTGCGCCGGCAAGCACGGAACCGACGAACCAGAGACCGAGGCGCTTGAAGACCTTGTCGAAACGCTTGCCGCCGATCAGCACCAGGGCCCAGGCGACGGCCGGCAGGAGGGCCACGACGCTGGCCAGCCCGAAGAACTGCATGAAGATGTCGGCAAAGGCAGCGCCGGTGTAACCGAGCACATTGGTCGGCGCTTGTGACGTGGCGTAGGAGAAGCTTGGATCGGCGACATTCCACGTTGAGAGCGCAGCGACGGCCAGCGCCAATGCGCCGAACAGCGCAAAGCCCGCCAGCGACGCGATCTGTCGCCAAACGAAGGTGGTTAGCACGAACCGGTTGGAACGGCTGTCAAGCGCTGCCGGATTGCTTCTGCTCATGTTGCCTGCTGCCCGTCTCGATCTTCACGGCGCATTGCGCGCCATGGAATCAACCTAAGCGGTGTACGGTTAATGCGACATTAACCATGCGTAGTTGGCGCTAAAATAGCAGTCGCAGCCGGACCGATCGGCACGAAAAAGGCCCGGAGCTTCCGATCCGGGCCAAGAGCGATCCGCGTGGGGCGGATCGCGACGGGACTGTAGACGGCGCCGGACTGCCGGCGCCGCGATCCGCTTAGCTGTGGTAGGCGGCTTCGCCGTGCGACGAGAGGTCGAGGCCCTCGCGTTCGGCTTCGACGGAGACGCGCAGGCCGACGATCGAGTCCACCAGCTTGTAGAGGATGACCGAGACGGCGCCGCACCAGACGATGGTGATGGCAACCGCGGTCAGCTGGGTCATGAACTGGCCACCCATGGTGACGCCGTCGGCATAACCGATGCCGCCGAGCGACGAGGAGGCGAAGATGCCGGTCGCAAGCGCACCGAAGAAGCCGCCGACGCCGTGGACGCCGAAGACGTCTGCGGTGTCGTCGTAGTGGAACTTGTTCTTCACGACCGAGACGAAGAAGTAGCAAAGCGGCGAGACGAGCACGCCCATGACGATCGCGCCCATCGGGCCGGCAATGCCGGCGGCCGGCGTGATGGCGACGAGGCCGGCGATCATGCCCGAGGCTGCACCCAGCATGGAGGCCTTGCCGCGGGTGATGGTTTCGACCACTGACCAGGAGAGGACTGCGGCTGCGGTTGCAAGGAAGGTGTTGACGGTTGCGAGAACCGCGCCGCCCGAGGCTTCGAGGTTCGAGCCGGCGTTGAAGCCGAACCAGCCGAACCAAAGCATGGCAGCACCGACCAGCGTCAGCGTCATCGAGTGCGGTGCCATCATGTCACGGCCGTAGCCGGTGCGCTTGCCGACCATGATCGCGCCGATCAGGCCCGCAACGCCGGCATTGATGTGAACGACGGTGCCGCCGGCAAAATCGAGCGCGCCCATGCCGAAGAGCAGGCCGTTGCTGTCCCAGACCATGTGGGCGATCGGGAAGTAGACGAAGGTGGCCCAGAGGATGGAGAAGAGCACTGCGGCCGAGAACTTGATGCGTTCGGCAAACGCGCCGACGATGAGCGCCGGCGTCAGCGCCGCGAAGGTCATCTGGAACAGCATGAAGATGTATTCCGGAATGACGACGCCTTCCGAGAAGGTTGCCGCCGTGCTCTCACCGGTGACGCCGGCAAGGAACATCTTGGCGAAGCCGCCGAAATAGGGGCTGGTCGAGCCGCCGAAGGCGAAGGAGTAGCCGTAGACGACCCAGACGATCATCATCGCCGCGCCGATCACGGTGCACTGCATCAGCACCGACAGCATGTTCTTGGCGCGCACGAGGCCGCCGTAGAAGAGTGCGAGGCCGGGGATCAGCATGAAGAAGACGAGAAGCGTCGAGAAGAACATGAAGGCGGTATCGGCCTTGTCCGGGACCGGCGCTGCGGCGGCTGCAGCCGGAGCTGCTTCCTGTGCGAAGGCGATGGCCGGCGCAAGCAAGGCGGCGCCGAGTGCGCCGAGGCGTCCAAGAGAGGTGGTAAGTTTGCTGGATGACATCGAGAAGTGCTCCCTGAACGGCGTGATTTACAACGCTTCTGAATCGGTTTCGCCGGTGCGGATGCGCACGGCATGGTCAATGGCGTAGACGAAGATCTTGCCGTCGCCGATCTGGCCGGTCTTGGCGGCTACGGCGATCGCTTCAACGGCCTTGTCGACGAGCTCCGAAGGGACGGCGATCTCGACCTTCAGTTTCGGCAGGAAGCTCACGGCATATTCGGTGCCGCGGTAGATTTCGGTATGTCCCTTCTGGCGGCCGTAGCCTTTGACTTCGGTCACGGTCAGGCCCTGGATGCCGACAGCAGTGAGGGCTTCGCGAACCTCATCGAGCTTGAACGGCTTGATAATGGCCATCACAATTTTCATCTGGTTTCATCCTTGTTCGCCTCCGGCGGAGGCCGTCTCTCCTTGCTGCGGAGCGCCCCAAGCGCCGTGCAACCGAACCATGACATTCAAGGGGCGTGCCAGATTCGGATGTCTGTCTTAAGTGTATGAAAAAAAATAGAAAAAAAGAAAGCCGCAGCACGAATGCTGCGGCGCATCAAAAAATCGGCACTTTAGAAGATTAAAAAATAGGCAGAATGAAACTTCTGCTTATTTCCTATTCAGATGCCTTTTTCCGGATCAGCCCTTCCTGCGCGACGGAGGCGATCAGTACGCCGGAACGCGTAAAAAGGCTGCCTCTGGTCATCCCGCGGGCACCATGTGCACTCGGACTGTCCTGGGTATAGAGCAGCCAGTCGTCCATCTTGCAGGGGCGGTGGAACCACATGGCATGGTCGAGGCTTGCGACCTGCAGGTTGCGGTCGAAGACCGACGTGCCGTGCGCGTAGAGCGAGGTGTCGAGCAGCGTCATGTCGGAGAGATAGGCAAGGATCGCCGCCTGGATATGGCGCTCGTCCGGAACGGTGCCCACCGCCTTGACCCAGACATCCTGGATCGGTTTGCCGTCGTCGCGGGTGAAATAATGGTGAAACGAAGCCGGGCGGATCTCGATCGGCCGTGGCCGTTCCCAGTAGCGACGGATCGCCTCGGGCGCATGCACGAGGAACTTTTCCTTCAGCTCCTGCTCGCCCGGCAGCGTCTCGGGCATGGCGAGATCAGGCATGTCGATCTGGTGGTCGAAGCCGTCCTCGTCGTACTGGAAGGAGGCGGACATCGAGAAGATCGCCTTGCCATGCTGGATGGCGACGACCCGGCGGGTGGCGAAGCTCGTACCGTCGCGGATGCGGTCGACCTCGTAGATGATCGGCACCGAAGGGTCGCCTGGCCGCATGAAATAGGCGTGCAGCGAGTGGACGAAGCGGTCCGCATCCACGGTGCGCTGGGCGGCAACCAGCGCCTGGCCGATCACCTGGCCGCCGAAGACCCGCTGCCAGCCGACCTGTGGGCTCAAGCCCCGGAACAGATTTTCCTCGAGTTTTTCGAGATCGAGAATGGCCAGCAGCGCATCCATGGGGGTGGCGGTCTCGGTGGGGCGCGACATTTCGGCTTTCTCCGATGGTAGGAACGTCGATGGCATTGATCTATATAGACATAAAACGATGCTCAAGTGCGACGGAGAAAGCCGATGCTCGATGTCTTGATTGCCGGTGGCGGCTATGTCGGCCTTTCGCTCGCGGTGTCCTTGAAGAAGGCGGCGCCGCATCTCGACGTGATGGTGATCGACGGCGCGCCGGAAGATGCCTGGAAAAAGGACCAGCGCGCTTCCGCCGTTGCGTCCGCGGCCGAGCGCATGCTCGACGTGCTCGGCGTCTGGGATGAGATCGCGCCGGAGGCCGAGCCGATCCGCCGCATGGTGATCACCGATTCGAAGGCGGCCGATCCGGTGCGCCCCGTGTTCCTGACCTTCGACGGCGACGGCGGCGAGGGTCGTCCCTTCGCCCATATGGTGCCGAACACGGCGATGGTCGGCGCACTGCGCCGCGCTTGCGAGGCGCTCGGCGTCGTCAATCGCCAGTCGACCATGGTCGAGAGCTTCAAGAGCGGCGACCATGCGGTGGCCGTGACGCTTGCCGGAGGGGAAGAGCTGCAGGCCCGTCTTCTGGTCGCTTGCGACGGCGTGCGCTCGAAGCTGCGCGATGCCGCAGGCATCAAGACCGTCGAGTTCGATTATGGCCAGTCCGGCATCGTCACGACCGTCGAGCACGAGCGGCCGCACGAGGGCACGGCGGAGGAGCATTTTCTGCCGGCCGGGCCGTTTGCGACCCTGCCGCTCAAGAACAACCGCTCGTCGCTCGTCTGGACCGAGCGCACCGAGGATGCCGAACGCCTGGTCAAGGGCGACGATTTCCTGTTCGAGGAAGAACTGGAGCGCCGCTTCGGCCACAAGCTCGGCCACCTGAAGGTGGTCGGCGGCAGGCGGGCATTCCCGCTCGGGCTGACGCTTGCCCGTGATTTCGTCAAGCCGCGCTTCGCACTTGCCGGCGACGCGGCCCATGGCATCCACCCGATCTCGGGGCAGGGGCTCAATCTCGGCTTCAAGGATGTGGCAGCGTTGGCCGAGACCATCGTCGAGGCGGATCGTCTCGGGCTCGACATCGGCTCGCTTGCGGTGCTTGAGCGCTACCAGAGCTGGCGGCGCTTCGACACGTTCCGCATGGGTGTGACGACCGACGTGCTCAACCGGCTGTTTTCCAACGACATCACTCCGGTCAGGATCGCCCGCGATTTCGGCCTTGGCCTCGTCGATCGCATGCCTTCGCTGAAAAGCTTCTTTATCCGCCAGGCGGCCGGCATTGCCGGAGACGCGGATCCGCGGCTGCTGTCCGGCCAGCCGATCTAGGCTCGTGTGGTTTGGAGTTTGACCCTGTCCTCGGGTTTAACCTGAGGACTGGCCCTCTCCCTGCAAGCGGGGAGTGGCCGGCAGGCCGGATGAGGGGCAGCTGAAAACGTGACGTTCGAGGGGCCGACTCGGCCCTCAATCCTCGATCTTGCGGGCTTCCGAGATCAGCATGATCGGCACGCCGTCGCGGATCGGATAGGCGAGGCGGGCCTTTTCCGAGATGAGCTCGCCGGCTTCCGCATGATAGCTGAGACGGCCCTTGGTCAGCGGGCAGACGAGCAGTTCGAGCAGTTTCGGGTCGACCTTGCTGGCATTGATATCCATTGTCCGTCGCTCACTGCAAAATGCTGTCCATATCGCCGAAGTCGCGCGCGAGCACGATCTCGGTGATGGCGATCAGGGTTTCGGCACGGGTCTTGAGATCGGGGGCCTCGAGCAGCGCCTGTTTCTCCGCCGGGCCATAGGGCGACATCATCGCCATGGAGTTGACCAGCGTGCGGTTGCTCGCGCGCTCGACGCTTTCCCAGTCGGCTTTCAGCTTGTTGGCTTCGAGATAGGCCTTGAAGGCGGCCAGCAGCGCCGCTCGATCGACGAGGGTCTCGTCGTCGCGATTTTCGAGATCGGCGGCAAAGGGGCCGATGCGGAAGCGGCGGTAGCCGCGGGTGCCGCCGACTTCCGAAAACAGCCGGTAGCGGCACACGCCCGTGAGCGAGGTGATGTAGCGGCCGTCGCCGGTCTCGGCAAAGGAAGTGATGCGGCCGATGCAGCCAACCTCGCAGAGCGCCTGCATCGGGCCGGTGGCGGTGTCGTTGCGACCTTCACAGAAGGACGGTTGCACGATGCCGATCAGCCGGTTGCCGGAAAGCGCGTCGTCGAGCATGGCGAGATAGCGCGGCTCGAAGATGTTGAGGGGAAGCTGGGCGCCGGGAAGCAGCAAGGCACCGGTCAACGGAAACACCGGAATGATCTCCGGCAAGTCCTTCGGACCGAGATAGCGTGCATTTCCGACGTGCATTTCCGATAGACCCTGCCGGTATTCGCTTTGCCCCGCCAAGGAAGCGCGGTCAACCAGATCAAAAGATGGTGCGCTGCTTGAAAATCTCAAGGGAGGAGCCTGTCGATCTTCACAGGTGAAGATGGATCGTGATCGGATCCGCTTACGAAAAGGGGCGCCGACGCGCCCCTTTCAAAAAAAACATGCCTGCCGGTTCAGGAGAACAGGATCGACGAGAGCTTGCGCCGGGCAGCGATCGTTGCCGGATCCTTCGGGCCCCAGACTTCGAAGAAGGAAAGCAGCTCGCGACGCGCGCCGTCGTCGTCGTAAGCCCGGTCGCGCTTCATGATCGTGAGCAGATGGTCGGCCGCAGCCATCCGGTCGCCCTCGACGTTGCGGATCTTGGCGAGCAGCACGCGCGCCTCGTGATCATCGGGGTTTGCGGCGAGGCGCCGTTCGAACTCGTTGGGATCGCCGAGCTTGCGGGCTTCCTCGATCTGGTCGAGCTTCTTGCCGAGGGCGGCAATGCCGGCGTCCTTGGCAAGATCTTCCGGCAGGCTGGACAGCGCCTCGCGGGCCTCGGCGAGCTGCCCGAGCGCGATCATGCAATCGACCATGCCGGCGATCGCGACGACGTTTTCGGGATCGGCCTGCAGCACGGCGCCATAGAGGCCGGCGGCGTTCTCGGCATCGCCGGCATCGATCAGCGCCTTGGCGTCGGCGAGAACCGCTTCGATCTCGGCCTTGCTGTCGTCAACGGCGGGGCCGGCGATCTTTTCGATGAACTGCTTGATCTGGCTTTCCGGTACCGCGCCCATGAAGCCGTCGACCGGGCGGCCGCCGACGAAGGCGATGACGGCGGGGATCGACTGGATGCCGAGCTGGCCGGCGATCGAAGGATGATCGTCGATGTTCATCTTGACGAGCTTGACGCGGCCTGCGGCTTCCGTGACCACCTTTTCGATGACGGGGGTCAGCTGCTTGCAGGGACCGCACCAGGGCGCCCAGAAATCGACGAGAACCGGCTGCTGCCTGGAGGCTTCGAGCACGTCCTTGGTGAAGTTGGCAGTGGTGGTTTCCTTGATCAGGTCGCCGCTCGACGCGGCCGCCGGCGCCGGCTGGCCGAAGGAGGCCGAGGCCGTCATCTGAGTGCCGAAAGACCCTGCATAGGGATTGTCGCTGCCCGTCATTCTTCTCTCCTCGCCGGCTCGTCCGCCAGCTTACTGCATTCGCGCCAAAGATCGTATGTCAGGCCGTGACTTTCAAGACAAGCGGTTCGTGTCCGGTCGCTTCCATGAAGCGCAGAAGATCCTTCGAAGCGATCGCGGTCGTCGCGTCATTGGAAAGCGGGTGGCAGTTGACGATATCGAACGTCATCAGCGCCTCGTCGAGGATGACCTTGACGTTGCCCCCGGTGTCGTTGATCGCGCCGAAGGCGGTCACCGCACCCGGAATGACGCCGAGATATTCCATCAGCTTCTCCGGCTTGCCGAAGGACACCTTGCTGGCCGCGCCGATCACCTGGTGCACGGTCTTCAGGTCCACCGTCGCGTGCTCCTCGACGGTCAGCAGGAAATAGTTGTCCTTCTTGTCCTTCACGAAGAGGTTCTTCGTGTGGCCGCCGGGCATCTCGTCGCGAAGCGCCACCGATTCAGCCACGGTGAAAACCGGTGCGTGGGTCTTCGTCTTATGCTCGATTCCAAGTCCATCGAGAAAATTGAAGAGGTCTTCGGCGGTTTTCGGCTGTGATTCACGCATGATTCTCATCCCTTGGGCACTCGTTTCGTCTCAGCTTTAGGGGAGAAGCCCGTCAGGACGCAATCTCACAGGCGGCGAGGCCAGCCAAAAACGCGGCATTTCCGGGCTTTGCGGGGGGTCTCCCAAAAAATATTCGATTTCTCGTCATTTCCCTGTTGCATTCCAAAATCGCTTAGGCCATATACCGCCCGTCGCCGCAAGACAGCGCCGACGCCACGGTCCACCGACTACCCCCGGACCTTGGATGATGAGCGGGTGTAGCTCAGGGGTAGAGCACAACCTTGCCAAGGTTGGGGTCGGGCGTTCGAATCGCCTCACCCGCTCCAATTTCTCCCAACCACTTCATTTCACAGCCATTTCTGGAATGAAACGGCATTTGCCGTCAGGCATTGCATGCGCCGTTAGTGCGAGTCCGCACCATGTGGTTCGGACCGCCGAGACGGCTCCTTTGCGTTTTGCCTTTGTTGGTGAAGCCGGCTGGCGCTTCCGCGCTCAGCTCTTCATGAACACGTAGTCCGTTTCCTGCCGGCGGGTCTCGCCCGGGCGCAGCACGGCGTTCGGGAAGCCGGCATGGTTGATCGCGTCCGGCCAGATCTGTGTTTCCAGGCAGAAGCCGGCAAAGGCGCCGTAGCGGCGGCCTTCGAGGCCGGGGACGGGGATGTTCAGCTTTGCGCCGGTATAGAGCTGCACGCCGGGCTCGGTCGTCAGCACTTCCATCGTGACGCCCGAATCGATGCTGCGGGCAAGCGCCACCGAATGTTTCACCATGCGTTCGTTCGAAAGGCAGAAATTATGATCGTAGGCGACGCGCTCGCCTTCGGTCTGGCGGCTGAGCCGCGTCATCTCCCTGAGATCGAAGGCGGTGCCTTCGACGGCAAGGATCGCACCCGTCGGCACCTGGCGTTCGGTGGTCGGCAGATAGTGGTCGGCGGCGATCATGATGTCGTGGCCGAGGGCGTCGGCGCTGCCGTCGAGATTGAAATAGCTGTGCTGGCAGACATTGGCGAGCGTCGCTCGGTCGGTTTCGCTCTCGTAGACGACGCTCAGGACACCGCCGGGCTTCAGCTGGTAGGTGCAGGTAACCTTGCAATTGCCGGGATAGCCGGCGCGACCATCCGGGTCGGTAATGGCGAGCGTGACGCTGTCGGGCGTGTGCCGAACGATCGTCCAGTTGCGCTTGCCGATATTGTCGCTGCCACCGTGCAGATGCGTGACGCCCTTCTCGTTCAATTCGAGCTGGTAGGCCTCGCCATCGAGCGTGAAGCGGCCGTTGCCGATGCGATTGGCGCAGCGGCCGGGCGTAGCGCCGAGATAGGGCGAATGGGCGAGATAGCTTTCGAGATCGGTGAAGCCGAGCACCAGCGGCGGCTCGTGGCCTTCCAGGCGCAGGTCCTGGATCACCGAACCCCAGGTGAGCACATGCGCGGTGAGGCCGCCACCGGAAAGCACCACACGATGGACCGGCTCGCCGGATGGCAGGTGGCCGAAGATTTCCGTGTTCTGATGCATGTTCACCGCTTACTCCCCTCTTCGCGATCGCAGCAACCTGCGTCATTTCAAAGAGCGCGGCAACTGGAATTCTCACTGCACGTGCCGTTAAATCGTCTCCGCTGCCGGCACGAAAACATGCAAGCCATTCAAAGCGCTACGGCGACCCTGGCGTCTGTTCAAAGGCACACGGCGCTCAAGATTTTCGTGGCGCGTTCAACGCGACAGCTGCTTGGTCGCATCCTGAAGGCCAGCGAGCGTCAAAGGAAACATCCGCCCCTCGAACAGGCTCTTCACCATGCCGATCGACTGGGTGTAACTCCAGTGCTGTTCGGGCACGGGGTTGATCCAGATCGAGCGCGGAAAATGCGCCGTCAGACGCGAGAGCCAGAGGGCGCCTGCCTCGTCGTTCCAATGCTCGACCGAGCCGCCGGGGTGGCTGATCTCATAAGGGCTCATCGAGGCGTCGCCGACGAAGATCGCGCGGTAGTCGCCGCCATAGGTGCGCAGCACTTCGGTCGTCCGGGTGATGTCAACGCGCCGGCGGCGATTGTCCTTCCACAGGCCCTCGTAGACGCAATTGTGGAAGTAGAAATGCTCCATGTGGCGGAACTCGCTGCGAGCCGCTGAAAACAGTTCTTCGACGATGCGGATATGATCGTCCATCGAGCCGCCGATGTCGAAGAACATCAGGAGCTTCACGGCATTGCGACGCTCGGGCCTTGTCACCACGTCGAGATAGCCGTGTTCGGCGGTGGCGCGGATCGTGCCACCGAGATCAAGCTCGTCGGCAGCACCCTGGCGCACCCAGCGCCGGAGGCGTTTTAGCGCCACCTTGATGTTGCGCGTGCCGAGTTCGACCGTGTCGTCGTAATCCTTGAACTCGCGCCGGTCCCAGACCTTGACGGCGCGGCGGTGGCGCGACTGGTCCTGGCCGATCCGCACACCCTCGGGGTTGTATCCATAGGCGCCGAAAGGCGAGGTGCCGGCGGTGCCGATCCATTTCGAGCCGCCCTGGTGCCGGCCCTTTTGTTCCTGCAGCCGCTGGCGCAAGGTCTCCATCAGCTTGTCGAAGCCACCGAGCGCCTCGATCAGGCGTTTTTCTTCCTCGCTCAGATGCTTCTCTGCGAGCTTGCGCAGCCAGTCCTCGGGGATGACGGCCTCTTCGCCCGCCTCCATCGGGTTGACGGCTTCAAGACCGGAAAAGCAATGCTGGAACACCCGGTCGAAGCGGTCGATATGGCGCTCGTCCTTCACCAGTGCCGTGCGCGCCAGATAGTAGAAGGCCTCGACGTCGAAGGTGGCGATGCCCGCCTCCATCCCCTCGATCAAGGACAGGAATTCCCGGAGCGTGACCGGGACCTTCGCCGCCTTGAGTTCGAGGAAGAAGGGAATGAACATCTGACCTCAGCTTTTCCCGGCGCCGATCTCCGCGACATCATACGGCGTCGTCTGGTACATCTCGTTGATCCAGTTGCCGAAGAAGAGATGCGCATGACTGCGCCAGCGATTCTGCGGCGGCAGGGTCGAATCGTTGTGCGGGAAGTAGTCGTGCGGCATCTTGATCGGCACGCCCGCATCCACGTCGCGGAAGTATTCGTCCGACAGCGAGGTCGAATCATACTCCACGTGGTTGAACATGTAGAGCCGGTTGCCCTTCTTCTCGTGCACCAGGCAGACGCCCATCTCCTTCGATTCCATCAGGATTTCGAGGCTCGGCACCTTGTCGATGTCGGCGCGGCGGACCTCGGTCCAGCGCGAGACCGGGACGGCGAAATCGTCGGAGAAGCCGTTGAGGTAGACGGAGGAACGATTGAGGTTCTGGTGGCGGTAGACGCCGAAGGCCTTTTCCTTCAGCGGATACTTCGGCACGTTGTGGAAGTGATAGATCGCCGCCATCGCGCCCCAGCAGACGTTGAGCGTCGAATGCACGTTGGTCTCGGTCCAGTCGAGGATGCGCTTCAGTTCGTCCCAATAGGTGACGTCCTCGTATTCGAGCGTCTCGACCGGCGCGCCGGTGATTATGAAGCCGTCGAACTTGCGGCCCTGCACTTCTTCCCAGGTCTCGTAGAAGGAGAGCAGGTGATCTTCCGAGGTGTTCTTGGCCCGGTGAGCGCCGATGCGCACCAGTGACAATTCCACCTGCAGCGGCGAGGCGCCGATCAGGCGCGCCATCTGGATCTCCGTCTTGATCTTGTTCGGCATGAGGTTCAGGAGCCCGATCTGGAGCGGGCGGATATCCTGACGGATCGCCACGGTCTCGGTCATCACCCGCACGCCCTCATGCACGAGGGTTTCGAAGGCGGGCAGCGTATCGGGAATCTTGATGGGCATGGGCTTCCACTCGATCAATACAAAAAAACCGGCGGCGATTGATCGCGACCGGTCCTCGGAAATCCAACTTTCCTCGGCCCTTTAGCGACTTGTTTAACGTGGCTGCAAGCCGGCCGGCCAAATCACCACAGGGAATTTGATAGCGCGAGTGGGCCGCGGGGGTCAAGAAAAACGATTCGGGGTGTCGTGGTCCCTCATCCCGCTGCCGCGACCTTCTCGCCGTTTTGACGGGGAGGAGGCGCCTTGCTGCTCCCAGTTGGCGTCTACCACTCAACAGTTCGCAGCAGGCTTAGAGCATCCCGCATGCCATAACCGAGCCGGCGCTCAGCCTCATCGAGGCCGAGCCAGAAGAAGCGGAAGCGGATCGGCTCGCCGCCGCCAAAAGGCGTCATTTCCTGATGTATCCAGGTCTGCCGTTGCTCGCCGGCGAGCGCGACGTGAAAGTAGTGCCGCCGATGGCAGATCGTCCTGCCGTCCTTCGGGTAGTGGTAGTCCTGCGTGACGAGATGTGTGAGTGTCTGCGACGGCGTCAGCCCTGTCTCCTCGACGAACTCCCGCAAGGCCGATGTCTGCGGGCTTTCGCCCGGCTCCATCGTGCCGCCCGGCACCTGCAGCTCGATCTCGGGAAAGTCCGGTTCGTCGAAGACCAGCAGCCGGTCCTGCCAGGTGCCATAGATCAGCACCTTATGGGCGTCGGGCGTCATTGGTCGCGGCGGGCCATGAAGGCGAGGCGCTCGAAGAGGTGCACGTCCTGCTCGTTCTTCAAGAGCGCACCATGCAGCTTCGGCAGCATGGTCTTGGCGTCGGCCCTGAGGTCGGCCGGATCGACCTCGTCGGCGACGAGCAGGCGGATCCAGTCGAGCGCCTCGGACGTGGAGGGTTTCTTCTTGAGGCCCGGCACCTGGCGGATGTCGTAGAAGGCGGCGAGCGCTGCGGACAGCAGCGTCTTGCGGATGCCGGGATAATGCACCTCGACGATGCGGGCGAGCGTGTCCGCGTCGGGGAAGCGGATATAGTGAAAGAAGCAGCGGCGCAAAAATGCGTCCGGCAGCTCCTTCTCGTTGTTGGACGTGATGATGACGATCGGCCGGTGACGGGCGCCGATCATCTCGCCGGTCTCGTAGACATGGAATTCCATGCGGTCGAGTTCCTGCAGCAGGTCGTTCGGAAACTCGATGTCGGCCTTGTCGATCTCGTCGATCAGAAGCACCACGCGGCGGTCCGCCTCGAAGGCCTGCCAGAGCTTGCCCTTGCGGATGTAGTTGCGGACCTCGTTGACGCGCTCGTCGCCGAGCTGGCTGTCGCGAAGCCGCGACACGGCGTCATATTCGTAAAGGCCCTGCTGCGCCTTGGTCGTCGACTTGACGCTCCATTCGATCAGTTCGAGGCCAAGGGCTGCGGCGATCTGGCGGGCAAGCTCGGTCTTGCCGGTGCCGGGCTCGCCCTTGACCAACAGTGGCCGCTCCAATCGGATCGCGGCGTTGACGGCGATCATCAGGTCCTTGTCGGCGATATAGTCGGCGGTGCCTTGAAATTGCATGGGCGTCTTCCGGTTCAGCGTAAGTCAGGCGAAGTCATGCCCTATGGACTATCGCATAATGGCTTAAATCGGAATCGTTTTGAGGGCAGGCGTGATCAAGCGGTCAGCCGCGAAGGGCGGTGACTTCGATCTCGATCAGCATTTCCGGGCGGATCAGGTCGCAGACGATCATCGTTGCGGCCGGGCGGATCTCGCCGAAGACTTCGCCGAAGATCGGGAACACCCGGTCGGCGAAGCTGGCATCGGTGACGTAGTAGTGGTTGCGCACCACATCCTTCATCGAGAAGCCCGCTTCCTTCAGCGCGCCCTCGATCGTCTTCAGGCAATTGCGCGCCTGCTCCTCCACCGTCTCGGGCATGGTCATGGTGGCGTAGTCATAGCCGGTCGTGCCGGAGACGAAGCACCAGTCGCCCATCGCGACGGCACGCGAATAGCCTGCCGTCTTTTCGAAGGGTGAACCCGAGGAGATGAGCTTGCGCGCCATGCTTCTCGCTTTAAGCCCAGGGACGCGAAGCGCCGACCGTCTTTTCGAAGTTGTCGATGGCGGTTGCCTTTTCCAGCGTCAGGCCGATGTCGTCGAGGCCGTTCAGCAGGCAGTGACGCTTGAAGGCATCGACCTCGAACTTGACCGAGCCGCCGTCCGGGCCGGTGATTTCCTGGGATTCCAGGTCGATCGAGAGGATGGCGTTGGAGCCGCGCGAGGCGTCGTCCATCAGCTTGTCGAGGTCAGCCTGGCTGACGACGATCGGCAGAATGCCGTTCTTGAAACAGTTGTTGTAGAAGATGTCGGCAAAGGACGTGGAGATCACGCAGCGGATGCCGAAGTCGAGCAGCGCCCACGGAGCATGCTCGCGAGAGGAGCCACAGCCGAAGTTGTCGCCGGCAACGAGGATGCTTGCGTTCTGGTAGGCCGGCTTGTTGAGGACGAAATCCGGGTTGACCGAGCCGTCTTCGTTGTAGCGGGCTTCGGCGAAGAGGCCCTTGCCAAGGCCGGTGCGCTTGATCGTCTTCAGGTAATCCTTCGGAATGATCATGTCCGTGTCGATGTTGACGACGGGGAGGGGGGCGGCGACACCGGTGAGCTTGACGAATTTTTCCATAACTTCAGGCCTTCGATTTCAGAAGAATGTTGCGCTAGCGTTTAGATGAGTTTTGCGCCGAAATGAAGGAAAATCTGTTCAAATACGCTTCGCCGGGCGGGTGAAAATGCCCGCCCGGCGAGAGCTTCGTCCGGATTTCGATTGTCTGCAGGGACTTAGCCTGCCTTCACCGGGCTGTTCATGGCCCAGAGAACGCCGAAAGGATCGCGGAGCTGGCCGTAGCGGTCGCCCCAGAACATCACCTCGATCGGCATCACCACCTCGGCGCCGGCGGCAACCGCACGGTCCCACCAGGCATCGATATCCTCGACGGTGAGCGTCAGGGTGAAGGCCTGCGGCTTTTCCAAGGGATGGCCGTATTCCGGATAGGCATCGGCCAGCATCAGCGAGCTGCCGTTGATGTAGAGGTGGATGTGCATCGTCCGGCCCTGCTCGTCGAGCGGATGCCGGCCCACTTCCTTGCCGCCAAAGGCGCGCTGGTAGAATTCGGAGGCCTTGGTGGCGCCATCGACCTGAAGATAGGGCAGAAGGCCGTTGAGGACCGGTGCCGGCTGCTGCGTCTGGGTATCCATATCGTTCTCCATCCTGTTCGAAGAGCCAGGACCGTGCTGGCCTGCCTCAAGGACGGACATGGAATGGTCGATCCGACATGGGGTCGAAAAAAAATCGCAGCCGGCTGAACGACGGTTTTCAAGGGACGCAAACAGGGTTCGAGCCGATCGTCGATCGGCCCGATTGCGGGGTACCAAGATCGCTGGAGATCGATTCCGACCGCAGGGAATTAGAGGTCGATGATCGTGCCGCGACCGTCGTTCCAGATGCGCATCTCGCGCTGGCCCTGGGCGGGACCTGCGGCAGCCGGGCGCACGGTGGCGCGGGCTGGCCTGAAGTTCAGCCGGGTGGCAATGGCGCTGCCGACCACGACGACGGCCGCGATGCCGGCAAGGGCCAGCGCCAACGAGGCGGTAAGCACAAAGGCCGCGAACGTGATGGTCAGGGCTGCGGCCGTAAAGAGAACAGAGCGAATGCTTTGCATAATCGTCACCTTTCTGATGGCGATGTGGGGGCTCGCCTTCGGACTTGCAAGAGGCGGGCCCTCGAAAGGGGTGCGGCGGTTCGCCTCGTCTTGCGGAACGCGGCAAAGGCGGGCACAACTGAAGCATGAACAAATCGAGCGAACATCACCCGGTACGCCTGCGCCGCTCGGTGCTTTGCGTGCCGGCCGACAATGCCCGCGCGCTTGCCAAGGTCGCGGAACTTGTGACGGATGCTGCGATCTTCGATCTCGAGGATGCGGTTGCGCCCGAGCGCAAGGTGGAAGCGCGTGCGGCGCTGGTGCAGTATCTGACGACAAGCCGGCCGGATTGCGAGATCGTCATCCGCATCAATGCGATCGGCTCGGACTATGGTCAGGGCGATCTTGCTGCAGCGCTTGTGGCCAATCCCGACGCCATTCTGTTGCCGAAGGTCGAAAGCCCGGCGGATATCCAGGCGGCAGCCGACTGGCTCGACGAGAACGATGCGCCGGAAACGCTGCGCCTCTGGGCGATGATCGAGACGCCGCGCGGAGTGATCAACGCGCCTCTTGTCGCCGAGGCCGGCCGCACCTTCAGCGGCAGGCTCGATTGTTTCGTCGTCGGCCTCAACGACCTGCGCAAGGAGACCGGCGTTCCGGATCGTCCGGGCCGGCCCTATCTCATCCCCTGGCTGATGCAGATCCTGCTTGCCGCGCGTGGCGGCGGGCTCGATGTCATCGACGCCGTGTTCAACGATTTTCGCGATGCTGCCACCTTCGACGAGGAATGCCGGCAGGGCCGCGACATGGGCTATGACGGCAAGATGCTGATCCATCCGGCGCAGATCGGCCCGGCGAACGAGCGCTTCGGCGTCGAGCAGATCGCCGTCGACGAGGCCCGCGCGATCATCGCCGCCTTTGCGCTCTCGGAAAATGCCGGCAAGGGCGTCATCAATCTCAACGGACGCATGGTCGAGCGGCTGCATCTCGACCAGGCCGTAAAGCTTGCCGCCAAGGCGGACCTCATCGAACAACGAAAGACAAGATCTTGAAACTCTACCGCTTCCTGACCGGTCCCGACGACGCCACCTTCTGCCACAAGGTGACGGCGGCGCTGAACCAGGGCTGGAGCCTGCACGGCTCGCCCACCTATGCCTTCAATGCCGATACGCAGCACATGCAGTGCGGCCAGGCGGTGGTCAAAGAGGTCGAGGGCAAGGATTACACCCCGGATATCAAGCTGTCGGAACAGTAGGCAGTTTAGCCCTCTCCTCGGGTTTAACCCGAGAACTAACCCTCTCCCCGAGGGCAGGGAGAGGGGACGCGACGGACGCTTGGTCATCGCGAATAGTCGGCGCGTGAAGCCCGTTTCTGGAATTGGGTATGAATGCGAGCGGGTGCCGCGCGTTTCCTTCGCCCCGCCTGCGAGGATCAAAGTGCCTGCAGGCGGATGGGGGCAGCCCTCACCGCGATGATAGGCAAATGAAGCGTCAGCCGCCGACGTGCTCGACGCTGGCCTCGATCCGTTCCATGTCGTCGTCGGAAAGGCCGAAATGGTGGCCGATCTCGTGGATCAGAACGTGGGTGATGATGTCGCCGAGCGTCTCCTCGTTCTCCGCCCAGTAGTCGATGATCGGGCGGCGATAGAGGGTGATGCGGTTCGGAAACTGGCCGGTTTCCATGGTGAAGCGTTCGCTGATGCCGCTGCCTTCGAAGAGGCCGAGCAGGTCGAAAGGCGTTTCCAGCGCCATGTCCTCGAAAACGTCGTCGCTCGGGAAGTCGGCAACTTCGATGACAAGGTCGGTCGTCAGCTGGCGGAATTCCTGCGGCAGGTGGCCATAGGCCTCCAGCGCAAGTTGCTCGAAAGTGGTAAGCGTCGGTGCGTGGCGTTCCCGCCAATCATCGGTCTGGTCAATGCGGGCCATAGGCACTCCTTGTTGCCCTCCATATAGCGATTTTGCCTTTGTTTTTCGAGTGTTGAATTCCTTGACCACAGGGACAGGAATAAATTCTTAGAATTGGCTGTTGACTCATTTAGGAAGCTCTGGAATCTAATAGAACATAACATGAACATACTGATGGGAGTTGACCGTCATGGCCGACACAGCCGTGCAGCGGGAGACGGTACTTTCGCTCCGAGAAACCATAGCCAGGATCGAAAACCGTCGGCTTCCGGGCGTCGTGCGCACCGCCAAGGCGGCCGATCCCGGCGGCTTCCGTCAACGGGAAGAAGACGAACCAGGCCGCAAGTCGCTGGCGCTCGGCGTTCCCGATCTGGACGATCTTCTCGAAGGCGGTCTGCCGCTTGAAGGCATGACGGAAATCCGCAATGCCGAGACGCGCGATGCGGGTGCTGCCGCCGGTTTTGCCGCAGCACTTGGCGTGCTCTGCCAACGGGCGCGGCTTGAGAAGGGAGAGCCGGCCGCCCCCGTTCTCTGGATCAGCCAGTCGATGGCTTCCAACGAGGCGGGCATGCCCTATGGCCTGGGTCTGAAGGCCTTTGGTCTCGATGTCCGCGGCCTCGTCTTCAGCCTGCCGCGCACGATAAAGGACGCGCTCTGGATCGCCGAGGCTGCACTTTCCGTCCCGAGCTTCTGCGCCGTCATTCTCGAAATTCGCGGCAACCCGGCTGCCCTGGCACTCAGCGAGAGCCGGCGCCTGCATGTGCGCTCGCGCGCCGGCCACGTCCCCCTTCTGCTTTTGCGCCAATCCGGACACGAGGAGGCGAGCAGCGCCTTCTTCCGCTTCCTCGTCGAGCCGGCGCCGGCGCGCGAGCGACCGCTACCGGATGGATCGATGCTTCGCGGCAGCATCGGCCATCCCGTCTTTCACGTCATTGCCGAGAAGAGCAGGGCTCCTGCGCCGCTCGGCTTCTTCCTGGAGTGGAACCCCCATGACCGCCGCCTTTACCCCGTCGAGCCCCTATCAGCCGCTGCTGCGGCAGATCCACAACCAGCGCATTCTGTCGCTCGCCTTTCCGCATCTTCCGGCCGATCGGGTCGCGCGCAAGCGCTGGGGGAACTCGTGGCTTTCCCGCGGGCGTCCTGAGCATCCGCCCGTCGTCTTCGCCGACAAGGTGAAGAGCGCGATGCGTCTTGTCGCGCTCGATGGTTTTGCTGAAAGGCGTGGGTTTCACATCGGCCAGGGTGTCGCCGAAGCGCGGGCCATGTGTCCCGAGATCGACGTGCTGCCGGCCGATTCCGCCGCCGATCGGGCGCTGCTTGCAGGGCTGGCGGACTGGTGCAGCCGTTACACCCCGCTCGTCGCGCTTGATGGCGACAGCGGCCTCTTTCTCGACATCACCGGCTGCGCCCATCTTCTCGGCGGGGAAAAGGCGCTGCTCGACGATCTGCTTGCTCGCCTTTTCCATCTGGGCGTCGAGGCCCGGGCGGCGATCTCCTCGTCCGCCGGGCTCTCCTGGGCGGTGGCGCGTTTCGGCTCCGACGCTATCCTTGCCGAGGATGAGGCGGCGCGGGCGCTGGCGCCGTTGCCGATGGCAGCACTCCGGCTGCCGCGGGAAACGATCGAAACACTTGGCCGGGTCGGGCTCAAGCAGATCGGCGACCTCATCGAGGCGCCGCGGGCGCCGCTTGCCCGCCGGTTCGGCGCAACCCTGCTTCTGCGTCTCGATCAGGCGCTCGGGCGCGAGGACGAGCCGCTGTCGCCACGATTGCCGGTCGCAGCCCTTTCGGCAGAGCGGCGTCTCGGCGAGCCGGTCCAGGGTGAAGACGATATATTGGGCCTGGCGGAAGAACTGGCACTGCGGCTGAAACCGGAGCTGGAGAAGCGCGGCGAGGGCGGACGCCTGTTCGAGCTTCTGCTTTTCCGCGTCGACGGTGCGGTCTTCCGCATCGCCGCCGGTACCTCCTCGCCGCTCAACGATCCGCGGCGTGTCGCCGGTCTATTCCGCGAGCGCTTGCAGGCGGTGCACGACGATCTCGATGCCGGCTTCGGCTTTGAAATCCTCCGGCTTTCGGTGCCGAAGAGCGAAAAATACGAGGTGATGCAGGAGGATTTCTCCGGCACGCCGGATCGCGCGCGTCCGCTTGCCGCCTTCGCCGACCGGGTCATGGCGCGGTTCGGCGCAGAAAGCCTCATGGTGCCGGCGCTCTCGGAAAGCCATGTGCCGGAGCGGGCGGCAAGCTTCCGGCCGCTCACGGACTTGGCGGTGATCGGCAAGGCTGAGGAACCGGCGCAAAACATTCCGGCGCCCCTGCTTGCCGCCGCCGCCCGGCCGCAGCGGCTCTTCCCAAGTCCCGAGCCGGTTGAGGCGGTTGCCGAGGTGCCGGAGGGGCCGCCGAGAAGCTTTCGCTGGCGGCGCACGCTGCACCGCATCGCGCGGGCCGAGGGGCCGGAGCGGATCGCCGGCGAATGGTGGCTCGACGGCGAGCCGGCGCTGGAGCGCGACTATTTCCGGGTGGAGGACGATAGCGGCCGGCGGTTCTGGCTGTTTCGCGAGGGTCATTATGGCGCCAGCGCCCCGCCACGCTGGTTCATGCATGGAGTCTTCGCATGAGCGACGTTGCCCCCTATTTCGAGATCGGCGCCTGGTCGAATTTCTCCTTCCTCGAAGGTGCCTCCCATCCGGGTGAGATGGTGGTTGCGGCGAGCCGCCTCGGTATTGGCGGCCTTGGCATTGCCGATCGCAACACGGTCGCCGGCGTGGTGCGCGCCCATGCGCAGGCCAAGGTGGAGAAGTCGGCCTTCCAGCCGGGTGCGCGGCTCTCCTTTGCCGAAGACCTGCCCGACGTGCTCGCCTACCCCCTAAACCGCCGCGGCTGGGGCAATCTCTGCCGGATGCTGAGTGCCGGAAACCTGCGCGCCAAGAAGGGTACCTGCACGCTCTACGAGACCGATCTCATCGAATGGGGCGAGGATTTGCTTCTCGCGGTGCTGCCGGGTCCCGTCATCGGTGCGCCGGAGGCAACCCTGCTTGCCGATTTCCTCAAGCGGCTGAAACCGCATTTTGGCGACCGGCTCTATCTGGCGCTGGTGCCGCGTTATGACGGCTTCGACCAGCTTGCCTTTGCCGGGCTCGCGACCATTGCCCGCCATGCGTCCGTCAAGCTCGTCGCCACCAACAGTCCTCTGTTCCATGCCGCCGATCGACGGCCGCTTGCCGATGTCGTCACCGCCATCCGCGAGCATGTGACGATCGCCTCGGCCGGCTATCGGCTGCATGCCAATGCCGAGCGGCATCTGAAGACGCCCGCCGAAATGGCGCGCATTTTTCGCGACTATCCGGAAGCGATCGCCAATACCGGGCATTTCTTTGGACGCCTGAAGTTCTCGCTGTCGGATCTCGAATATCAATATCCGGATGAGAGTATTCCGGGTGAAACACCGACGCAGACCTTGCGGCGGCTGACCATGGAAGGCGCGCGCGAGCGGTATCCCGGTGAGATCCCCAAGAAGATTTCGACGCAGATCGAGTACGAGCTCGAATTGATCGCCAGCAAGCGTTACGAGCCCTACTTCCTGACGGTGCGAAATATCATGCAGTTTGCGCG
Organism: Ensifer sp. ENS09; assembly: GCF_014852425.1. Lineage (NCBI taxonomy): Bacteria > Pseudomonadati > Pseudomonadota > Alphaproteobacteria > Hyphomicrobiales > Rhizobiaceae > Ensifer > Ensifer sp. ENS09. The sequence continues at coordinate 167,667 of NZ_JACVBP010000007.1, read as the reverse complement.
CGGTGCCGAGATCCTGTGCCAGGGTCGCGGCTCGGCGGCCAATTCCACCGTCTGCTACTGTCTGAGGATCACCGAAGTCGATCCGCTTTCGACCACCCTGCTCTTCGATCGTTTCCTCTCGACCGAACGGGACGAGCCGCCGGATATCGACGTCGATTTCGAGCACGAGAAGCGGGAAGAGGTGATCCAGCACATCTACCGCACTTACGGCAAAGAACATGCGGGGCTGACGGCCGCCGTCACCAGCTACCGGGCGCGTTCCGCCGGCCGCGAGACCGCCAAGGCTTTCGGGTTCTCGGAAGACGTGCAGTCGGCGCTTGCCGGGTCGGTCTGGGGCTGGTCGGCCGCCGATCTCTCGGAGCGCGAGGCGCAGGCCGCCGGTCTCGATACGAAGGACCCGACGACCGTGAAGGTGCTCGATTACGCCACCGAGCTGATGAGCTTCCCGCGCCATCTCTCCCAGCATGTCGGCGGCTTTGTCATGACCCGCGATCGGCTCGACGAGGTGGTGCCGATCATGAATACGGCGATGCCCGACCGCTTCATGATCGAGTGGGACAAGGACGACCTCGACACGCTGAAGATCCTGAAGATCGACGTTCTGGCGCTCGGCATGCTGACCTGCATCGCCCGGGCCTTTGACCTGCTCGACCGGCATTACAATGAGCAGAAGAACCTGCATCAGCTCTTCAAGGATCATCAGGACGCCGTCTACGACATGATCTGCCGGGCCGATACGATCGGCGTCTTCCAGATCGAGAGCCGGGCACAGATGAGCATGTTGCCGCGGCTGAAGCCGAAGAAATTCTATGACCTCGTCATCGAGGTGGCGATCGTCCGACCCGGACCGATCCAGGGCAACATGGTGCATCCCTATCTGAAACGGCGGGAGCAGCACGCACTCGGCATTCCCATCGAATACCCGAGCAAGGAACTGGAGCTCGTTCTGGAGCGAACGCTTGGCGTGCCGCTCTTTCAGGAGCAGGCAATGCAGATCGCCATCACTGCCGCTGGCTTCTCACCCAGCGAGGCCGACCGGTTACGGCGTGCGATGGCGACCTTCAAGCGCACCGGGACCATCCATACCTTCCACGAGAAGATGATCGAGGGCATGGTCACGAACGGTTATGACAGGGACTTCGCCGAGCGTTGCTTCAAGCAGATCGAAGGTTTTGGCGAATACGGTTTTCCCGAAAGCCACGCCGCGTCCTTCGCGCTGCTCGTCTATGTCTCGTCGTGGCTGAAGACCTATTATCCGGATGTCTTCTGCGCGGCGCTTCTGAACTCGCAGCCGATGGGCTTTTACGCGCCGGCGCAATTGATACGCGATGCCAGAGAGCATGGGGTGCGGGCGCGGCCTGTCGATATCAACCATTCGGTCTGGGATGCCGATCTCGAAGATGGGGGCCTGGATCGCAACGCCATCGAACCGCGGCATCGCGAGATGCAGGATGTGATCAGGACGACGAAAGCGATGCGTCTCGGCTTCGGCTCGATCAAAGGGCTGAAGCAGGAGGAGATCGAGGATAAGCTCGTCGCCAACCGGGGCGCCGGTTACGCAACGGTGCGCGATCTCTGGCTGCGCTCCGGCCTCTCCCGTTCCGCGCTCGAAAGGCTTGCCGACGCGGATGCCTTCCGCTCGATCGGGCTCGATCGTCGCAAGGCGCTCTGGGCGGTGAAGGCGCTCGACGAAAAAAGCGCTGCCGAGCGGCTGCCGCTTTTCGAGGGGGCTGCGAGAGAGGAGTTGCGGCCCGAGCCGGCGATGCTCCTGCCGGAGATGCTGGCGGGTGAGCAGGTGATCAACGACTACCGCTATCTCTCCTTCTCACTGAAGGCGCATCCGGTTTCCTTCCTCAGAGATACACTTGCCGCACAGGGGATCGTGCAGAGCCGCATGCTTGCGACCGCCCCGGTCGGGCGGCGGGTGACCGTTGCCGGGCTGGTGCTCGTCCGCCAGCGCCCGGGTTCGGCCAAGGGCGTCATCTTCATGACGATCGAGGACGAGACCGGTGTTGCCAATGCGATCGTCTGGCCGAAGGTGTTTGCGACCTATCGGCCGGTGGTCATGGGCGCGCGTCTCGTGAAGATCCGCGGCCGGCTGCAGCGCGAAAGCAGCGTCATTCATGTGGTCGCCGAACATATCGAGGACATCACGCCGATGCTCGGGCTGTTGCGCAAGGAGGCGCGGCGGTTCGGCGCAAGCGAGCGTGCCGACGAAGCGCTGAGACCGACCGGTGACGCGCGCATGAAACGGGCGCAAGGCGACCAGCGCCTACCGATGGCCCGCCACTCCGGCAGTAATTCCAGCAATCCGGATCGGGCGACAGCCGAGGTGGCTGAGGTGATGCCGAAGGGGCGCAACTTCCATTGAAAGCCTCCGGCTTAGGCTTTACCGCCTCTCGAGTGAGTGGGCTGTCTGGGGAAGCGCTGCCGGGTCGCCGGAAGGATTCTACGGAATGCTTCCGGCGCAGTTCACGGGCAGGGTTTCCCGCGGTCGCGATCGGAGGTGTGTAAAAATGTCGCAGGCTGCGCGCCTCGCGACCCATTCAGGGTTTGCAGGATCAGTCGCCCGGGAATCTCTAAAATTCTGAAAAGGCGAAGTTTTTTGTCAAGTTTAGAGTCGTTCTAATCCGCCCGCAACTTCCGCTCGCGGAGTTTTTAGTTGACACTAAATGTCCTGTTTTGCTTTATGCGCTGATAAAGGGCGTTGCGTACGACAGGCGAGACGACATGCTGGTTTGCAGCTGCAATTTCATCACGGAAAAGGAGATCGAGGACACGATCATTGGTCTCCTCGACGAGGACTGTTGGCAGCTGATCGTGCCGGCGAAAGTCTACCACGCGATGGAAAAACGTGGCCGTTGCTGCGGCTGTTTCCCCAATGTCGTCGACATCATCATCCGCACCACCGAGCAATATCACGCGCACCGCGACTCGACGGACGCAGAGATATTTGATTTCATGACCCGCCTCAGACAATTCCACGACGACAACCGGAGGGCGGATCTTGAAAGGCGACAAAAAAGTCATCGAGCAGCTTAACGAAGCGCTCTATCTCGAACTCGGTGCCGTCAACCAGTATTGGCTGCATTACCGCCTCCTCGAAGACTGGGGCTATACGCTTCTCGCCAAGAAGGAGCGGGCCGAATCCATCGAGGAGATGCAGCATGCCGACAAGCTCGTCGCGCGCATCATCTTCCTTGAAGGCCATCCCAACCTGCAGACGGTTGCGCCGCTGCGCATCGGCCAGAACGTGAAGGAAGTGCTGAAGGCGGACCTGGCCGGCGAATACGACGCCCGCACCGCCTACAAGAAATCCCGCGACATCTGTCATGCCGCCGGAGACTATGTCTCCATGAAGCTCTTCGAAGAGCTGCTCGCTGACGAGGAAGGCCATATCGACTTCCTCGAAACCCAGCTCGAGCTGCTCGACAAGATCGGCGAAGAGAAATACGGCCAGCTCAATGCTTCGCCTGCCAACGAGGCCGAATCCGACTGAGCCTGGTGAAAGCCTAGAAATACAAAGGCCGGCGATCTCGCCGGCCTTTGTCGTTTCAGGAGCGCGCAGCACCGGTTCACGGCGCCAGATGCGTGAAAGCCGCGACCACTTCCTCGTAGACCTTGCGCTTGAACGGCACGATCAGCTCCGGTAGGTCGCGCATCGGCTTCCATTCCCAGGCGTCGAATTCCGGTTCGTGCCCGCCCGGCGGCGGGTTGATGGCGATCTCGTTTTCCTCGCCTTCGAAGCGGAAGGCATACCAGCGCTGCGTCTGGCCGCGATACTTGCCCTTGAGGCCGATGCCGATCAGGTGTTCGGGCAGATCGTAGTTGATCCAACCGGGCGCTTCCGCAAGCAGCGAGACGGTGCTCATGCCGGTCTCTTCGTAGAGCTCGCGATAGGCCGCCTTCAGCGGGTCTTCGTTCTTGTCGATGCCACCCTGCGGCATCTGCCATTGCTGCGGCGAGCCGTCATATTCGGAATTGCCGACGGCGATGCGATGGCCGGCCCAGACGAGGCCCGACCGGTTCAGCACCATCACGCCGACACAGGGGCGATAGGGAAGGTCGTCCGCCTTCAGTTTCTTGTCCTTGCTCATCGGCTGCCTCTTCTTTGCAAACGTCGATTGGTCCCATCGGGACGGCTTTAAGCTAGTTCTGTTGCGGATCCTTGACGAGCGCGGAAACGCCGACGATCTCGATGCCGCGGGCCTGTGCCTCGCTGACCCAGGAGGCAATCGCGCCGACGCTTTCGTCGAAGGCGGAAGCGACGCCGATGGCAGTACCGTTGCGGCGCGCGATGCGCTCGAGTTCGTCGAGCTTGCGCAGGATCGCGCCGCGGCTGAGTTCACTGTCAAGCGTCAGGTCGGCAAAGCCGTGCGGCACGTCGAAGGCGCCGGCAAGCTTGCCGGAGAGCGATTGCGCCGAGGTCCCGTCGTCGAGGAACAGCAGGCCGCGCTTGCCGAGATCGCGCATGACCGGCTCCAACGCATCGGCATCGGACAGGAAGCGGCCGCCAAGATAATTCATGACGCCGGTATAGTTGGTGATCTCGGCGAGGTTGCGGTGCAGTTCCGCGAGGTTCTTCTTTTCGCTGAGGCCGACGCGCAGCGCATTGGGGCCGGGATCGTTGGCCGGATAGTCGAACGGCTCCATCGGCAATTGCAGCAGGATCTCGTGGCCGCTCCGGCGCGCTTCCTGCATCCAGCGCTGCAGGCTGTTTCCGGCCGTGGCAAAGCCGAGTGTCACCTCGCCCGGCAGGTCGCGGATCGCCTTCTGGGTTCCCGTCTGGCTGAGGCCGAGCCCGCCGACGACAAGTGCGATGCGCGTGCCGCGCGCACCCGACCAGGGGCGTGCATATTGATCGAGTGGACGCAGTCCGTCGGGGCCGATGGTCGGCAGGCGCCCGGCGGGGCTTTCTTCCAGCAGGTCGTCATTGGGCATCGCCGCCATGCGCGGATCCTGGCCGCGGATCGGACCGACATTGATCAGCGCCGGACCCTTGCCGTCGCGGCCGCGTGGCGAGAACGTCGTGACGGTGGAGCCGTCGTCGGTGAGCGTGCGCTCGACATCGGCGCCGGAATAGGCCGTCCCCGGCGTCATCGTTCCGGAACCGACGCCCGTCCGGCCGCTTTCCGGATTGGATGCCTTGTCGCCCGGGCTCTTCGCCTTCTCGGCGGTTGCGACCGGCAACGCGGGATCACGCCGCAAACCGTCCGGCGAAAGCGTGTTCCAGGCGGAAAGGCCAATCACCGCGGCGATGCAAAGGCCGGCAAGAGAAAACCCGAGCAGCCGCCGGGGATTGCGCTTCGACGCTGGCTTGGCCCGCCGGTTCTGGCCGAGCGGTGCATTGAGATCAGTTCCCAAAACGGAGCCTCGGTCGAGCTGTGGGATGTTGCCGCTGGAGCGAGGCCGGCGCCAGGACGCGTGCCGATCCTCTCCCGTCGCACGCCGTATGCCTTCGAAGAATCAGTGGCCGCGGCAGCGCTTGCTAACCCTATAATTTAGTGGCGAAGGCTTGACCAGTGCATCGGCCGGACCAGCCATGGGCCAAACGCAAAGCGCCGCATGTTCGGTTGAACATGCGGCGCTTTGTTTCGTGTCTGTCAGGCTTACTTCTTCAGCTGCGCCTGTTCGGGGCTCGCCGGGAAGGACGGGTCCGTCTTCTTGCCGCGCAGAAGGTCGAGCGCGTAGTTCAGTTGCAGGTCGTCCTTGGTTTCCGGCGGGACATAGGCGACCGAGCCGGAGCCTTCGTCGGTCTCGCTCTGGCCCTGGATGTGGCCACGCAGATCGGACTCGCCCTGAGCCTCGACCTTGCCGAGCAGTTCCGGCGGAAGCGGCTGTTCGACCTTGACGTCGGGCGTGATGCCCGTGCCCTGGATCGATTTGCCCGACGGCGTGTAGTAGAGCGCGGTCGTCAGACGCAACGCACCAGCTTCGCCGAGCGGGATGATCGTCTGGACCGAACCCTTGCCGAAAGAGCGGGTGCCGAGCACGGTTGCGCGCTTCAGGTCCTGCAGGGCGCCGGCGACGATTTCCGAAGCGGAAGCAGAGCCGCCGTTGACCAGCACGATCACCGGCTTGCCATCGGTCAGGTCGCCCGGCGTGGCGTTGAAGCGGCGGGTCTCGTCCGGGTTGCGGCCGCGGGTCGAAACGACTTCGCCGCGCTCCAGGAAGGCGTCGGAGACGTTGATCGCCTGGTCGAGCAGACCGCCCGGGTTGAGGCGCAGGTCGAGCACGTAGCCCTTCAGCTTGTCGGCCGGCACTTCCGCCTTGATCTTTTCGATGCCCTTCTTCAGGTCGTCATAGGTCTTTTCAGTGAAGGATATGACGCGCAGGTAGCCGACATCGCCTTCGGTGCGGAACTTGACCGCGCGAACGGCGATGACGTCGCGGACGATCGTCAGTTCGATCGGCTTGTCCGCGCCCTTGCGCAGGATCGTCAGCTTGATCGGGGTGCCGATGGCGCCGCGCATCTTTTCGACCGCGTCCTCGAGCTTCAGGCCGCGAACGTCCGCCCCGTCGATCTTGGAAATGAAGTCGCCGGCAAGCACGCCGGCGCGCGCTGCGGGCGTGTCGTCGATCGGGCTCGTGACCTTGACGAGGTCGTCTTCCATCGTCACTTCGATGCCAAGGCCACCGAATTCACCGCGGGTCTGGGTGCGCATGTCCTCGGCGTCGGCCGAGTTCATGTAGCTCGAATGCGGGTCGAGCGAGGAAAGCATGCCGTTGATGGCGTTCTCGATCAGCTTGTCGTCCTGCGGCGGCGTCACGTATTGCGCCCGCACGCGTTCGAACACGTCGCCGAAGATTGCCAGTTCGCGGTAGGTCGAGGTGTTGGCAGCGACGGCCGGAACGACAGCCGAATAAACCACGCCCATCGCGGTCGCGCCCATCAGCGCCCCGACCAGAACAAGTGAAGCCCTACGTATCATTTCGCGCCTTTCCAACCTCTGCTGCGGTCCACCATGGTCGGGAATCAACCGGTTTTCCGTCTTTTCGGAATTCAATGTAAAGCGTCGGCCGGTCCGTTTCCAGCGCCAAGGCCGCAGCGCTCGCCACTCTTTTTGCACCCATCGTCGCCAGCGGTTCTCCGGCCACGACGAACTGCCCAGTCTGCACGCTCACCTTCTCCATCCCCGAAAGCACGACGTGATAGCCGTCGCCCGGGTTGAGAATGATCATCTGTCCATAACTGCGGAAATTGCCTGCATAGACGATCCAGCCATCTGACGGCGCGGTCACCAGCGCGCCGGGATTGGTTTCCAACATGATCCCTTGCAGGGAATGCCCCGTGCCGTCTGCATCGCCAAATTTGCGCAACAGCGATCCCGCAGCCGGATAGGCAAGCTTGTTCCTCAGCTCCGAAAACACATATGCGGGCGCAATGCGGTTTTTGTCAGGCACCGCGTTGCGGGCCAATTCCCGCGCCGCTTCGCGCTCGGCCTCGCTCATGCGCCGGCGTTCTTCCTCCTGCGCCCGCGCCGCTTCGGCGGCCTCGCGAACGGAGGAGATCTGATCCTCGAGCGAACCGATCAGGCCCTGGAGATTGGTCGCCTGCGAGGCCAGTTCCTGCGCCTTGCGCTGCTCGGCAGCAAGCTCGGTGGCACTCGACTGACGCAGCTTCTCCTTCTCGGCGACCAGCATCGACATGCGGCGCTCTTCCTCGACATTGGCGGTCATTGCCGCCGTCAGATCTTCGCGCTGCCGGTCGATGCCGGCGCGGATATCGGCGAGCGCCTTGAGGTCGGCCACCAGGTTTTCGGTTTCCTTGCGCAGGCCGGGCACGACGGCGCCAAGCAGGATGGCGCTGCGCACGGAGCCGAGCGCATCCTCGGGCGTCACCAGGATCGCTGGTGGTGGGTTGCGCCCCATCCGCTGCAGGGCGGCGAGCACCTCGGCAAGCACACCGCGGCGGGAGCGCAGCGAGCGGCGGACCGTATCTTCCTTGGTTCTCAGGTCGCTCAGCTTTTTCTCGCCGTCGACGATCTGCTGCTCGAGATCCTGGCGCTTCTTCGCGGACTCGACGATCGCGGCGCGCAGTGCCTCGTTGGTCTTGTCGATCTCGGCAATGGTTTCCGTCAGCGCATTGGCGCGCTCCTGGGAAAGCGTAATCGTCTTGGACAGCGCATCCAGTTCGCTGCGCGTGCTGTTGCGGCGAAGCGTGAGGTCGGCGGCGGGGTCGGGTGGCCCCTGTTCCTGACCGGTCGCGGCGGCGGCGGGCGGCGTGGCCTCCTGGGCGCTCGCCGGCAGGCCGATTGCAAGCGCAAGCGCAAAGGCCGCCGCTTTACGGGCAAGCCGTCCTGCGTCGTCTCTTCCCATGCCGAAAACGCTGGTCCTGTCTCGGGGCGTCATCCGTTGCGTGCGTCCATCCGAAAATATGAGGAAAAAACCTAATCTGATTTGGCGCGCACGACCAAGCATATTCTCGTTATCGCCGCGTGTAGCGGGTGGGGAATCCGGCACGGCAGTCCCGTCGCTTCAGGCCCGATGATAGGGGTGACCGGAGAGAATGGTGACGGCGCGGTAGAGCTGTTCGGCGATCAGGATGCGCACGAGTTGGTGCGGCCAGGTCATCTTTCCAAGGTTGAGCACCGCATCGGCGCGGGCGTGGAGGCTCGGATCGAGACCATCGGCGCCACCGATCGCGACCATCAGGTCGCGCTTGCCGCTGTCGCGGAAGGTTCCGAGAAGCGATGCGAAGCCTTCCGAATCCAGCGCCTTGCCGCGTTCGTCCAGAAGCACGAGCAGGCTGCCTTCGGCCAGTGCCTTTTCGAGCTGTGCGGCTTCCTCGCGTTTGCGCGTTTCGGCGTTCGAAGCGCGGCTTTCATTGACTTCGACGACGCGGGAAAGCTCAAGCCCGATCGCCGGACCGGCCTTGGAGAAGCGATCGAGATAACGGGCCGCAAGATCCTTTTCCGGCCCCGCCTTGAGGCGGCCGACTGCGAAAAGTCCGATACGCATGACCTTGTCCGTCCTCGCTACTGCATGTTTCCTTTAATCGCAGCCGATTAAAGGAAACATGAAGCGATTCAAAGTGCTACAGCGTCCTTTGCGCGTCCGATAAGACGCGCGGCGCTGTAGTGCCTGTAGTGCTGCAACGCGCACTGCATAGTTCCTGAAATCGGGTCGATTCAAGGAGAATCTTATGCCGCGTTCCTGGAGCCTTGCAGCGCCGCTGCGCGCCTCGTCCGGTTGACGGGCCTGAAAGTTACGATCAGTCGCAACAAACATCCGGCTGACAACGCCGCCCAAGGCGGCGCCAGCCCTTCACATTCATGCATGACCGCAACTCGGCTCGTCCGGCATTTAGCTGCGCGGCGACCCGGTCGGTCTCAATGCAAGGTGCCGTCCTCGATCTCGGGAGCCGCCCACATCTTCTCGATGTTGTAGAACTCCCGGATTTCCGGCCGGAAGATGTGAACGATCACATCACCGGTGTCGATCAGCACCCAGTCACCACCTTCCAGACCTTCGACACGGGCATTGCCAAAGCCCCCGTCTTTCAGGTCGGTCGTCAGGTGATCGGCTATGGCCATCACATGCCTGCTCGATCGCCCGGAGACAACGACCATGAAGTCTCCCAGCGCCGACTTACCGGCAATGTTGATGCTGACGATGTCTTCTGCCTTCGAGTCCTCTAGGCTCTCGAGGACCAGTTGAAGCGCACGGACAGCGGCTTCGTCGCTAGATCCCGTGCTGCGCGGGAATGCGGTAACCGCATACCCCTTGGCGTGTGCTGTTGTCAGGGTCTTTCCTTTCCACATGAACAGAACAGGCACTTTCGATTCGAACAAAGATCGAACCGTCCATGAATGTAGGCATCAAACCGTAGCTGTTTCAAGACAGCAGAACTGAATCCCAGGAAATCATACTCCACCGGCGGCGCGCAGCGCCGTCGAGCTCATCGATGAGCGCGGTCCATGGATGAAGGTCCAGGCGGGCGCGCGGTGGAAGGGGAGGCGCCGCGCATCGTCCTCGTCGATGCGGGCATAGTCGAAGGTTTTCGCCATGCGCGAGGAGAGATAGGCGAGCGTCGAGCCCGGCCGATCGATGACGGCGATCGGGAAGGTGCGGGCGATCTTCTGCCAGTTCTGCCAGCGGTGGAAACTTTTCAGGTTGTCGGCGCCCATGATCCAGACGAAGCGAATGTCGCGGTTTCGCGCCTGGACGATCTCGAGCGTGCGGGCGGTATAGCTCTGCCCAAGCGCCTTTTCGAAAGCGGTCACCTTGATGCGCGGGTTTCCCGCGATCTCCTCGCTCATGGCGATGCGGTCGGAAAGCGGCGCGAGATTGTTGTGGTCTTTCAGCGGATTGCCGGGTGTGACCATCCACCAGAGCTGATCGAGCCCGAGCCGCTGGATCGCGGTGTCGGCAACAAGCACATGGCCTTCGTGCGGCGGATTGAAGGATCCGCCGAAAAGGCCGACCACCATGCCGGCTTCGACATGGGGCATGCGCAGGTAGCGGGCGTTGACCTTGCCCGCCGTCACCTCAGGGCCTGACCTGTCCAGCACCACGCACCCGATACTTGAAGGAGGTCAACTGTTCGACGCCGACCGGGCCGCGCGCATGCATCTTGCCTGTGGCGATGCCGATCTCGCCGCCCATGCCGAATTCGCCGCCATCGGCAAACTGGGTCGAGGCGTTGTGCAAGAGGATCGCGGAATCGATTTCCGAGAAGAAGCGCTCGACGACCTCCGGGTCTTCGGCAATCACCGCTTCCGTATGCGCCGACGACCAGGTGGAGATGTGCTCGATGGCACCCGAAATGCCGTCCACCAGCTTCACCGAGATGATGGCGTCGAGATATTCCGTCGCCCAGTCCTCGTCCTTGGCCGCCTTCAACCCGTCGACGATGCCTGCGAGTTCGTCGGAGACGCGCACTTCGCAGCCCGCTGCCAGCAGCGCGTTCAGCAACGGCTTGACCAGCCGCTCGGCGTCGTTGCGGTCGATCAGCAGCGTTTCGGCAGCACCGCAGATGCCGGTGCGGCGCATCTTGGCGTTGACGACGATTTTTTCCGCCATGGCGAGATCGGCCGAGGCGTCGACATAGATGTGGCAGAGCCCTTCGAGATGGGCAAAGACCGGCACGCGCGCTTCGTTCTGGACGCGAGCCACCAGGCTCTTGCCGCCGCGGGGAACGATGACGTCGATCGTGCCGCCAAGACCCGAAAGCATGGCTCCGACGGCGGCGCGGTCGGCGACCGGCACCATCTGGATCGCATGTTCGGGCAGACCGGCAGCCTTCAGCCCCTCGACCAGGCAGGCGTGGATCGCGCCCGAGGAATGAAAGCTGTCGGAGCCGCCGCGCAAGATCACGGCATTGCCGGCCTTGAGGCAGAGCGCGCCGGCGTCAGCCGTCACATTGGGCCGGCTTTCATAGATGACGCCGATGACGCCGAGCGGCGTGCGCACGCGCTCGATATGCAATCCGTTCGGGCGATCCCATTCGGCAATGACGTCGCCGACCGGATCCTTGAATTCGGCAATTGCACGAATGCCGTTCGCCATGTCGCGGATGCGGCTTTCGCTCAGTGTCAGGCGGTCGATGAAAGAGGCGGCGACGCCGCTTTCGCGGGCGTTTTCAAGGTCGATCGCATTGGCGGCCAGGATATCGTGCGTGCGGGCGACGACCGCGTCGGCCATGGCGATCAGGGCGGCGTGCTTGCGTTCGGCGCTGGCGATGGCGAGCGGTCGGCTGGCGGCCTTGGCGTTGCGGCCGATCTCCAGCATGACGCTTTCGACGTCTTGCCTGTTCTTCACCTCGTCAAGCATGGACTTCATCCTTCCGGCTGCCCTCGGCCTCAGCGCGTTTTCCGGTCATCACCATATCGTCGCGGTGCACCATGGCGGCGCGGCCGGCATAGCCAAGGATCGCGGCGATCTCGGCCGATTTCTTGCCGGCGATCTGGCGGGCCTCGTCGGCATCGTAGCCGGCAAGACCACGGGCGATCTCGCGGCCGGAGGTGCCGAGAATGGCGATCGTGTCGCCGCGGCTGAAGCTACCCGTCACGTCACGAACACCGGCCGGTAGCAGGCTCTTGCCCGAGCGCAGCGCCTCTTCGGCGCCGGCATCGACGCGGAGCGTTCCGGCCGGCAGCAATTGCCCGGCAATCCAGGTCTTGCGCGCGGTCACCGGCGACCCTGATGGGGCGAACCAGGACGAGCGGGCACCGTCTTCGATCGCCGCCAGCGGATGATCGGGCTTGCCCGACGCGATGATCATGGCGCAGCCGGCGGTCGTGGCGATCTTGCCGGCGTCGATCTTGGTGCGCATGCCGCCACGCGAAAGCTCGGATGCCGCACCGCCGGCCATCGCCTCGATTTCGGGCGTGATCTCGGCGATCGTTTCGAGGAAACGGGCGTTGGGGTCGAGATGCGGCGGGGCCGTGTAGAGCCCATCGATATCGGAGAGCAGCACCAGCAAATCGGCGCCGACCATGGTGGCGACGCGGGCGGCGAGGCGATCGTTGTCGCCATAGCGGATTTCCGTTGTGGCGACCGTATCGTTCTCGTTGATGATCGGCACGGCGCCGAGCTTCAGCAACTGGTTGATGGTGGCGCGGGCGTTCAAATACCGGCGGCGTTCTTCCGTGTCACCCAGCGTCAAAAGCACCTGGCCGGCGACGATGGCGTCGGTCGAAAGGCTCTCCGACCAGGCACGCGCCAGCGCGATCTGGCCGACGGCGGCGGCGGCCTGGCTCTCCTCCAGCTTCAGCGCGCCCGAGGGCACATTGAGCACGGTGCGGCCGAGCGCGATTGCGCCCGAGGAGACGACCAGCACTTCGACGCCCTTGGCCTTGAGGCCGGCGATGTCGGCGCACATGGCGTCGAGCCAGGCTTTCTTCAGCCCGGTGGCGCGGTCGACCAGCAATGCCGACCCGATCTTGATGACGACCCGGCGATACTTCAAAAGCGGCTTGCGGGTCTTGGTCATCTCAGAGGTTCTCCTCGCCGAAGCCTTCACCGGCCTTGGCGGCGACGATGACGCTGCGCAATGCCCGCAGCGCTTCGGTCATGCCCTTGCCGACCGCGGCGGACAGCAGCAGGGGCTGCTCTCCACAGGCCTTCGCCAGCGCCTTGGCCTTCACCTTCAGTTCGTCCTCGTCGAGCACGTCGATCTGCGACAGCGCCACGATCTGCGGCTTGTCTTCGAGGCCGCCGCCATAGGCTTCGAGCTCGTGCCTGACGGTCTTATAGGCCTTGGCGACATCTTCTTCCTGGGCGGAGACGAGATGGAGCAGCACGCGGGTGCGCTCGACATGACCGAGGAAACGGTCGCCGATGCCCACACCCTCATGCGCGCCTTCGATGAGGCCCGGAATGTCGGCGATGATGAACTCGTTGCCGTCGATGGTGGCGACGCCGAGATTGGGATGCAGCGTCGTGAACGGATAGTTGGCGATCTTCGGCCGCGCGCGGGTGCAGGCGGCAAGGAAGGTCGACTTGCCGGCGTTCGGCAGCCCGACGAGACCGGCGTCGGCGATCAGCTTCAGCCGCAGCCACAGCGTCTTCTCGTCACCTTCGAGGCCGGGGTTGGCCCAGTTCGGCGCCTGGTTGGTCGAAGACCTGAAATGAGCGTTGCCGAAGCCGCCGTTGCCGCCGGCGGCCAACCGGTAGCGCTGGCCTTCAGCGACCATGTCGACGATCAGGGTCTCGTTGTCTTCTTCGAAGATCTGGGTGCCGACCGGTACCTTCAGCGTCACGTCGTCGCCGCCGGCGCCGGTGCGGTTGCGGCCCATGCCGTGCTGGCCGGTCTTGGCCTTGAAGTGCTGCTGGTAGCGGAAGTCGATGAGGGTGTTGAGGCCGTTGACGGCCTCCACCCAGACATCGCCGCCACGGCCGCCGTCGCCGCCGTCCGGTCCGCCGAACTCGATGAACTTCTCGCGCCGGAACGAGACGGCGCCTGCGCCGCCGTCGCCGGAGCGGATATAGACTTTCGTTTCGTCGAGAAATTTCATTGGGCTGCCATCTGTTCGGTGTAAGTGCGCGGTCTTAGAAAGTGCTACGGCGACCTTTGCGTGTCCAAAAGGGCGCGCGGCGCTGTAATTTGCCGCCATCGATATAGGCGGTTTATTCGGAGGTCAAAGAATATCGTGCGGTTCGTAAGCTACAACATCCAATACGGCATCGGCCTCGACGGCCGTTTCGACCCCGAGCGCATTGCCGCCGAGATCGGCGATGCCGATATCATTGCGCTGCAGGAAGTGACACGCGGCTTTCACCGCAACGGCCATGTCGATCTCGTCACCCGCTTCGAAAAGCTGTTTCCCGGCCATTTCTCCGCCTTCCATGCCCCCTGCGACATCGACGTCGGTTCGGCGATCGAGGATGGACGCGCCGTCAGCCGCCGTTTCCAGTTCGGCAACATGATCCTGTCGCGCTGGCCAATCCTTGCGACGAGGCTCATCCCCTTGCCGCGCACCCGCACGATCAGCCCAATGAACCTGCAGCGCGGGGCGACGGAAGCGCTGATCGCAACGCCTGCCGGTCCGCTGCGGGTCTATTCCGTACATCTCGATCATGTGCTGCCGGCCGAGCGCATCGCCCAGATCCGTTATCTCAAGGACCGGCTGCTCGGTTATCCGCTCGAAGGCGGCGCGATCACCGGGGCGGCCGATTTCGGCATGGCCGAGCCGCCGCATCCGGAGGACTTCGTCGTCATGGGCGATTTCAACATGGAGCCGGAGACGCCGGAATACTGCGCGATGACGGGCTCGCGCGACGCCTTCTACGGCCGTTCGCTGCGGCTTGAGAATCCGGTCGATGCGCTTGCCCATCTCGGCCGCCTGACGTCTGAAAGCTATAGCTGGATCCATCCCGAAAACCCCGAAAAACGCATGCATCTCGACTATTGTTTCCTGAGCGCCGGCCTTGCGTCTCGTCTCACCGATGCCTGGACCGACTATGAGGCCAAGGGTTCCGACCACCTGCCCATCGGCTTCACGCTTGCATGACGAAAACACCCCCGCGAAGCTGAGCTTCGCGGGGGTGTCCTTTAGTGCGGTCGGTGCAGATCGGCGGCGGTCAGCCGCGTCTCGATATGGGCGACCATGGCGTTGCGCGCGAGCGCATAAACCTGGGTGCAGCCGGTGATCTGGAAGCCGATCTTCTCCTGCACCTTCAGCGATCCCGGATTGTCGGCAAAGACGCCGGAATGCAGGGTCGTTTCGGGCATGCGGCGGAAGAAGCGCTCGACGGCCGCATAGGCTGCCTCCGAGGCAAAGCCCTTGCCCCAGTAGAAACGGTTCAGCCAGTAGCCGACATGCCATTGGCCGTGGCGGAGTTCGATGCCGACGCAGCCGATATGCACGTCGTCACCGGTGGTGACGGCGAAGGTCCAGTCGGGCGTCAGCCCCGAGGTCTGCGCCGTCAACCAGTCGAGCGCGTCCTGCTGATCGTAGGGCGCGGGAACGCGCGCCAGCATGCGCGCCACCTGGAAATCGCCGAGCGACTGGGCGATCGCCTCGGCGTCGTTCCGTCGGTGCGGGCGCAGGACCAGGCGCTTGGTCTCGATGACCGGGCAGGGGCCGGGACCGGGGCGGGCAACGACCCGCTGGCGTTCGGAGGCGAGCGCGTTCATCGCATGCCTCCCCAGCTTCTCAAGGAGACCCAGGTCTTGCGGTCGAGCCGGTACCATTCGACTGATATCGAGCCGCCGAGCGCCAGGCTGCCGACCATGCCGCTTCCCTGGAACTGGAAGCCGCACTTCTGGATGACCCGGCGCGACGCGAGGTTCATGACGCGGCAGCGCGCATCGATCTGGTCGATATCACGGGTGCGGAAGGCCATGTCGGTCAGGACCTGGGCCGCCTCGGTGGCATAACCCTGGTTCCAGTAAGGCTCGCCCAGCCAGTAGCCGAGTTCCGCCGTCTTGCCGTCGGGATGCGGCTCGATACCGCAGCAACCGAGAAATGCGCCATTGTCCGCTTTGGTAATCGCGTAGACGCACTTGCCAATCGTGCCGGCTTTCGCGCGTCGCACGAAGTCGGCGGCGTCGGCCGTCGTATACGGGTGCGGCATGCGCGAGACCATGGTCGCGACATTGGCATTGTTGGCAAGATGGGCAAGGGCGTCGATATCGTCTTCATGGGGCGCGCGCAGAACGAGCCGGGGTGACAACAATATCGGGCAATCGGTCCTTGACCGTTGGGGCCGCAGCCTCTGCTCGGGAGACCGGGATTGGTCTTCCCTCAACAACTCGGTTTGCATGGTTTCCTCCAGAAACGAAAAAGGGGAGTTGGGTATTGCCCCATCTCCCCTTTGAAGTCTGGCTTGGAACCATCAGGTGCGTCAGCCGGGTCGATGAGACGCCGGCTGTTTTAGAGCGCTACCGGCTTATTCCGCTGCTTCGGCTTTCGGCATTACAGACACGTACACGCGGCCATTGGCCTTCGTACGGAAGTTCACGTTGCCGGCCGTAAGTGCAAAAATCGTGTGGTCCTTACCGAGGCCGACATTGGCGCCCGGATGCCACTTGGTGCCGCGCTGACGCAGAATAATGTTGCCGGCGATGACCTGCTCGCCGCCGAACTTCTTCACGCCAAGGCGCTTGGACTCAGAATCGCGACCGTTACGCGACGAACCGCCAGCTTTTTTGTGTGCCATTGGTGTTCTCCTTTAAACCTTAGATCCAGGAACTCAGTTTGCAGCGGCTTCAGCGGCAGCTTCGGACTTCTTCGAAGCCTTCTTTGCCTTGCCACCGGCAGCAGCGATGTCCAGGATGCGGACGGTCGTCTGGTGCTGGCGGTGACCGCGCGAGCGCTTGGAGTTCTGGCGGCGACGCTTCTTGAAGGCGATGACCTTCTTGGCGCGACCCTGCTCAACAACTTCAGCGCTGACTACGGCGCCTTCAACGAACGGAGCACCGATGGTTGCATCGGCGCCGACGCCGACCATCAGGATCTCGGTGAATTCGATCTTGTCGCCTGCAACGCCTTCCAGCTTTTCGATGGTGAGGACGTCGTTGGCGGCCACGCGGTACTGCTTACCGCCGGTCTTGATGACTGCGAACATTTTTTATCCTTTCATGTTCGATCCGGCTCTCTGCCCGAAGACAAGGCCGTCTTTTTCTCAGTCGACAGTTGAGTGGATCTCCTTTTCGGATATCCACCGGTGAATGGGCGCAAATCACACCCGATGCGGTGAGCTAGGCCACACCACTTCATTGCGCGGATTACAAGGATTTGCACAGGTGTGTCAAGGCGAAAGCAACGGGGCCGTTACATATTCTTCAAACAAGGCCCTTGCCAGCACCCGAATCTGCCGCTATGAACCCGACCGCGCCGAACAAGCGCCGACCAGCAAAGCGGAGAGGTGGCTGAGTGGTCGAAAGCACCGCACTCGAAATGCGGCGTACGGGCAACCGTACCGTGGGTTCGAATCCCACCCTCTCCGCCATGCTGAACTCCGGTTTCGGAGTTTTTTTATGCCTCTGCGGCGATCTCCTTTGTTCTTGAATATGTCGTTCTCACTGGTCTGCCGCGCGCTTGCCTGCGGGCGCTGTGACGTTTCCTCCGCAACGACCTAGCTCCGTTTTATATCGTCGAACCTGATGTCGAAGCGCGCCAGGTATTTGCTCAGGCGGTCGGCGTCGTTGCTGCTTTTCTTTTCCAGCCGTGACTGAGCGAACAGGGCGCGGCCGGCGGCGCTGAGCGTCGGGTGTTCGCGGCAGGCGCGGATCACGGCCGAGAGTTGGACGGCGTCGAAGCGGTCGAGGCGGGCGGCGGCTTCCGTGCCGAGCAGGTCCTGAAGGGTCGCATCGTCTGCGTCCTTGACCGACGACGTGTGCCAGAACGCGTTCAGGCGTTGGACTTCGTCATCGACGACATCAGTCGTGATGCGTCCGTGTGGCGCCAGCGTCGCCATCCGGGTGACGGAGGCCGAGAGGTCGCGGAAATTGGCATTCCAGACGCCCTGAGGCCCGGTTGCAAAGGCCAGATAGCGTTCGCGGGCTTCCTTGTTGAAGGTGATGTTCTCGCCCTCGCGTTCGAGAAAGCGTTTCAGTTCGAACTCCAGATTGGGCTCTATGTCCTCCCGGCGTTCGCGCAGGGCCGGCAGTCGAAATGTCCAGAGATTGAGGCGCGCATAGAGGTCTTCGCGGAATCTCCCCTTGGCGACCTCCGCGCCGAGGTCGCGGTTGGTGCCGGCGAGAAGCTGGAAGTCCGCGGAAACTTCGCGGTCCGCGCCGACCGGCAGAAAGCGTTTCTCCTCGATCGCCCGCAGGCACATTGCCTGTTCGTCGAGGCCGAGTTCGCCGATCTCGTCGAGGAAGAGCACGCCCTGGTCCGCCGATTTGAGCAGGCCGGCCCGTTCGGTGGCTGCCCCCGTGAAGGCGCCTTTCACGTGCCCGAACAGGGTCGACATCGCCTGGTCGCCCCTGAGTGTTGCACAATTGACTTCGACGAAGGCGCCGCTGGCCTTCCGCTGTGATTTCTTCAGTTCATAGATACGGCGCGCGAGCTGCGATTTTCCGGCGCCGGTCGGTCCGGTCAGCAAAACGGGCGCGGTCGAGCGGATCGCCACGCGTTCGATTTCGTCGATCATCCGGTTGAAGGCGACATTGCGGGTCGAGATGCCCGATTTCAGGAAAGAGGCGGCGTCCTCACGTTCCGAGGCAAAGCGTTTGGCGATCTCGTCGTAGCGCGACAGGTCCAGGTCGATGATCCGGTGCGTGCCGGCGAAATCCTGGCCCGGCTCGCGGTCGCGCGGTGGCGACAGTTGAAGCAGTCGGGCGGGAATGATGCGGGCCTCGGTCAGCAGGAACCAGCAGATCTGCGCCACGTGCGTGCCGGTGGTGATGTTGATGAGATAGTCTTCGGCATCCGGGTCGAAGGCATAGCTGCGGGCAAAGTCCCTGAGGCTGGTATAGACCTCCGAGAAATCCCAGGGATCTCGGAAATTGATGGTGTTGCTGCGCACTTGCGTGGCCGGCGATACGGTTTCGATGTCGCCGATGATCCGCCGGGCCAGCGGCGAGGCGTGATTGTCGTGGATCAGTTCCAGTCGGTCGACGAAAAGCCCGGGCTGTTGGCATAGCCCGACATTCGGCCGCCACCGGTTCCAGCGGTCCTCCCATTTGCCCATGTCGAGCGTGGTTCCCAGGATGCTGATGACGACACGACGTTTCATGTTTATCCAAGTTTATAAGAACGTATATTTTTGGATAGTATATCTTGCGTTGCGCCGTTTCGCAAATTTTCGTCGAAATTCGCCGGCGAAAATTTTATTGTTTTAAAACAACATCATGAGTGAGTATTTGCCAATTTTTCTGCGGAGTTTTCGAAACTGGCACGCCTCTTGACTTGTATCTGGCATGAAACAACCAAGAGGTGCCGTCATGGTCAACAAGGCGATCTTCAAGACCTATCTCGGAAAATTGCTTCCGGGCACGGACACGAAAAACCACGCAGCCGCGCCGGCCTATAGGCTGACCCCGCGCGAAGCGCTTGCGCAGTATGCGGTGACGGGAACCTTCAACGGCACGTTTTACGCCGACGGCGCAGAACAGCTCGAGGCGGTCAGGGCGCTGGCAGTCGAGGTCGAGCCGGATTTCGTGGCCAAGGTGGCAGTCTATGCCGCCGAGCGTGGTCACATGAAGGATATGCCGGTGATGCTGCTGGCCCTGCTTTCGAGCCTGCAAAGCGACGTCTTTGCCCGCGCATTCCCGCGTGTGGTCAAGAGCGGCAAGATGCTGCGCGGCTTCGTACAGGTGATGCGTTCGGGCGCGGCAGGGCGCAAGTCGCTCGGCACGCGGCCGAAGAAGGCGGTGCAGGCCTGGCTGGAGCACGCCAGCACGATGCAGGTCCTCAGGGCAATGGTGGGCAACGATCCATCCTTGGCCGATGTGATCCGTATGGTTCACCCGCGGCCGGCCACGCCGGAGCGACAGGCGTTCTATGCCTGGGCGCTCGGCAAGCCGTACGACTACGCGGCGCTGCCGGACGTGGTGAAAGCTCTGCAGGCCTTCAGGCGCGACCAGACCCAGCCGCTGCCGGACGTTCCGTTCCAGTTGCTGACGTCTCTTGCCCTGACGCGGGAGCATTGGGTCGAGATCGCAGCCAAGGGCGGCTGGCAGATGCTGCGGCAGAACCTCAAAACCTTCGCGCGCAACGGCGTGTTCGAGGTGGAAGGGGTCGCCGAGGCGATCGCTCGGCGCCTGGCGGATCCGGACGAGATCCATAGGTCGAAGGTCTTCCCCTATCAGTTGATGATGGCGTGGAAGATGGTCGACGGTCAGGTGCCGGAAGTCGTGCGAGACGCATTGCAGGATGCGATGGACATCGCCATCGGCAATGTGCCGTCGCTCGCCGGCCATGTGGTGTTGTGCCCGGATGTTTCCGGCTCGATGGGTTCGTCCGTGACCGGCTACCGCCAGGGCGCCACATCCGCGGTTCGTTGCATCGACGTTGCCGCGCTGATGACGGCCGCATTCCTGCAGCGCAACCCGCAAGCACGCGTGTTGCCGTTCGGGAACAACGTGGTGAACGTCAGCCTCAACCGGCGAGACACGGTCATGACCAATGCCGAGAAACTGGTTGCCGTCGGCGGTGGCGGAACGAACTGCTCCGCACCGTTGAGGGCGCTCGCAAATGAGAAGGTCAAGGTCGATCTCGCCGTTTTCATCTCGGACAACGAATCCTGGGTGGATGCGACCCGGGGCGGTCAGGCAACGGCCGTCATGGCGGAATGGGCAAGGATCAAGCGGGTCAACCCGGCTGCAAAGCTGGTCTGCCTCGACATCCAGCCCTATGCGACGACGCAGGCGCCGACGCGGGACGACGTTCTCAACATCGGCGGCTTCTCGGATGCCGTCTATGGGGTCATCGCATCCTTTGCCGCCGGCACCAACGGAGCGGACGGCTGGGTGAAAACCATCGAGGCGACCGAACTTTAAAAACAAGGCAATACCCTCGCGCCGCCGTGAACGGCGCGGGGGACCGTGACGAATGCCGGTTGAAACTACAGATCGTTAATCTCCAGGTCGCGGGTTCAAATCCCGTCGGATCCCCCACTTTGTGGACCCGTAGCTCAGCGGATAGAGCAGGACGTTTCACCACACCTCGTCGTCACGGACCAGAGATATGGCGAATGCAAGAGGAACTACATGGCCGCGGCAGGTTCGAATCCTGCAAGGGATCACGCATCCCTTCGGTAGCGGGGCGTTTCTCAATCACTTGTCGCCATAGCCGAACGCAGCGGCGAATGCCGGACGGAACTACATCGCCACCACAACTGGATGGCCTGGCAGGTTCGACTCCTCCTCGGCATACGCTCTCTGGCACGAGCGGGGCCATCCGGTTTCGTCCACCCTCGTCGCCGCTGCATGGCTTTCAATGACGCCCGCCTGGCGGGCGTGAAATGCCCGGCGAATGCCGGCAGGACTACAGGTAGAGCGGCTCGCCGGTTTCGGCGGGCAGGTCGGATGTTCAAGTCATCCCGCTTCCCCGAAAGGCGGAGCGTAGCTCAGCAAACCGTCCTGCCAAAACTCGTCGCCGGGAGACGACCCACGGCGAATGCCGCTGGAGACACCATTGGGTCGCATCGCGCCACGACCGTGGAATGCGAGCGGCAATGTTTCCGGCCTACGCTTGTCGGTTGGGGACAAGATGAAACACAGAGCACAGAAGGACTGCGAACGCAGAAAAGACAATGGCTGAGACAATGAGCGGACAGGATTTGATCGATGCCGGCATGCGCCAGGGCAAGTGGTTTCGCGATGCGCTGGACGCCGCCAACAGGGCGCTCGTCGCCGGCAGCTCCATGACCGATGCGCTGGAAATCGCTCGCGGCTATCAGCCGGGGCCGACCCTGCCGCTGAAGGCCGCCAACGACGTGTCGATCCACATGAACATCCGCGCCGAGAACGCCCACGAACAGGAGAATATAGAGAAGGTGAGCGCGACCATGCGCGAGCTCACCCGCACGCCGGTCGTGCGGTCGGCGGCGATTATGCCTGACGCCTGCCCGTCCGGACCCGTCGGAACGATCCCGGTTGGCGGCGTGGTCGCGTCCGAAGCGATCCATCCGGGCATGCATTCGGCCGATATCTGCTGCTCGATGGCGATCTCCATCTTTCCGGGCGTGGCCCCGAAGGCGTTGCTCGATGCCGTGCATGCCGTGACGCATTTCGGTCCGGGTGGTCGTCCGCGCGGCTCCCAGCTCAAGCCTTCGGAAGCGACCCTGTCGGCGTTTGAGGAAAACCCGTTGTTGAAGGATTTCATCAGCATCGGCATCGACCACTTCGCCACCCAGGGTGACGGCAACCACTTTGCCTATGTCGGACAGATGAAGTCGACCGGCGAGACGGCGCTCGTCACGCATCACGGATCGCGTGCGCCCGGTGCGCGGCTTTACGATCGCGGCATGAAGATCGCCAACCGGTTCCGTGAGGAGCTGTCGCCCGAAACGCTCCGGGACAATGCGTGGATTCCGGCCGACAGCGACGAGGGGGAAATGTACTGGTCGGCATTGCAGACGATCCGTCAGTGGACGAAGGAGAACCACTACGCGATCCATGACATGACGGCGGAAAGCTTGGCTACGCGTGTCGGCGATCGCTTCTGGAACGAGCATAACTTCGTTTTCAGAAAGTCCGACGGCCTGTTCTATCACGGCAAGGGGGCGACACCCGCCTTTGACGGGTGGGCTGGCGATGCGACCGATCTGACGATCATTCCGCTCAACATGGCGGAGCCGATCCTGATCGTGCGTGGGTCCAATGCGGCTCACGGACTCGGGTTTTCGCCGCACGGGGCCGGCCGGAATTTTTCGCGTACGGCACATATGCGCCGGCTCGGCGACGATTTCGGTGCAGACGGTCGCGGGCTCAGCCCGAACAACATCGCTGCCGTCATGGAGCGCGAGACCGTCGGCCTCGACGCACGCTTCTTTTCCGGCCACCCCGACGTTTCCGAGTTGCCGAGCGCCTACAAGAACGCGGCGGCCGTTCGGGAGCAGATCGCCGAGTACGGCCTTGCCGACATCGTCGACGAGGTGATCCCTTACGGATGCATCATGGCGGGCGACTGGCAGAAGGATGCGCCCTGGCGCAAGAAGCGCCGCTAGCATCAAATGTCGAGGAGGAAGGCGGCGATTGCCGCCTTCCTCCAATTTTCCCGAAGGATCGGGCCGTTCGGCTTTGCCCCCCGACCGTCAGATCGATCAGGGAAGGCCGGATCACATCATTTCTTCGGTGTCTTCTCCGCCGGTACTGCCGGGGCCTGCAGGTTGCCGAGAAGCGACGAGATCGCGTTTTCGCCGTTGAATCCTGCCTCCTTCAGCAGTTGGTCGACGATCGGCTTGTTGGCCTGATAGGACAGGAGCTGGCCCGCCAGGCCGTCGCCAAGGCCGATGCCGTTCGTAGCACCGTCGCCGTTGCGGCCGAGCATGCCGCCGGTGTCGAAGATGCGGATGTCGGAGATCTTCTCGATCGGCTTGACCGCTTCGGCGAGTGCTTCGGGAATGATGCGGATGCGTTCGCGCAGGATCTCGAACTCGATGATGGCGGAGCTCAGCTTGTTGCGGGCGTCGTTGAGCAGCGCCTCGCTTTCGGCCGCAGCCTTGCCGGTTTCGAGCACGCCCTTGGCCTTGATGATGGCGGCGTCGGCCTCAGCGGTGGCAAGCGTCTTGATCGCATCGGCCTGGTCGAGGGCCGCCTGCTTTTCGGCTTCGGCGCCGACGGTCACGGCGGTCGCTTCGGTTTCGGCGTTCTTGCGGGCGTCGATGACGGCGATCTGGCGTTCGCGTTCGGCGATTTCCACGGCCTTTGCGGTTTCCACCTTTTCTTCCGCGGCAATGGCGAGCGCGCGGGCGGTTTCAGCCTTGGCCTTGGCCTCGGACTCTTCCCGGCTCTTGTTGGCAACCGCGATGGCGCTTTCCTGCGAAACGATCTGCAGGTCGCGGCGGGCTTCCGTGTCGCGCTGCTGCACGGCGCGGGTGGCGTCGATGTTGGCGCTTTCGCGCGCCTGCTTGGCGAGTGCCTCGCGCTCGGCGATCGCCTGTTCGGCGGCGATGCGGGCCTCCTCCTCGGCGCGTTTGGCCGCCTGTTCTTGTTGCGCGGTTTCGGCGCGGGTGGCGGCCGACTTGTTGGCGATGTCGCGTTCCTGGTTCAGTTCCGCCTCGCGCTTGGTGCGTTCGATCGTCAGCGATTGCTGGCGGGCTTCCAGGTCCTTCTGGGCGATCGCCACTTCGGTATCGCGCACGATCTCGTTGCGCTCCTTCTTGCGGCCTTCGGTGATGCGGGTCAGCGCCGCAAGACCATGGGCGTCGAAGAAGTTGTTGGCGTTGAAGTGCTTGATATCCGTCTGGTCCAGCCTCGTCAGCGAAACGGACTCGAGTTCGAGACCGTTCGACTGCAGATCCGCGCCGACGGCTTCCTGCACCGCCTTGACGAAATCCATGCGCTGTTCCTGCAGCGCGTCGAGGCTCATGGTGGCGGCAACCGAGCGCAGGCCGTCGACGAACTTGGCCTCGATCAGCACGCGCAGTTGTTCGGCGTCGTTGGTGCGGTCGCCGAGCGTCTGGGCTGCCAGCGCGATCGAGGAAGCATCGGGCTTCACGCGGACATAGAATTCCGCACCGATATCGACGCGCATGCGGTCCTTGGTAATCAGTGCATCGCCTTCGCCGCGCCGGACTTCGAGGCGCAGCGTCTTGAGGTTGACGCGGGCGATCGAGTGGAAGATCGGCAGCACGATGGAGCCGCCGTCGAGGACCACCTTCTGGCCGCCGAGGCCGGTGCGCACATAGGCTTCGTCGCGGCTCGAGCGGGTATAGAGCGATGCAAGAACAAAGCCGATGCCGAGGATCAGGACGATGCCGATGCCGGCCGGCACCAAGAGTTCATAAAACATGATTGCTCCGTGAGACTTTAAGACGAGGGAATATTAAGGATTGGGCGGCGTCAGCAGGTCTGCCGGCGCCGATATCGCAATGAAAATGTTGGAAACACGATCGACGACGAGCACCTGTGCGCCGATGGCGATCGGTTGCTCGTTGCGGGCAGCGCGTGCGCGCAGCACATGCCAGTTGCCGTGGCGGTCCTTGAGGCGGATGCGTCCCGGCAGGCCCTGGTCCAGCGGGCCGACGGTGACTTCGCCGCTGCGGCCGACGAAGTCGCCGAGATCGACGGCATAGCTTTCGTCACGCGGCACGATCTTTGCCACCCATCGGCTCGACATCCGAACCGCAGGCAGCGAGACGGCGAGGGCCGGCAGCGCCGCGACAAGGGCCGGCAACGGTGCCCACAGGGCCCCGGCCACCGCCTGGATGACAAAGCCGGTCATCGCGAAGAGGCCGAGGAAAAGCATCAGGAGGACCAGCAGCGGCACACCGCCGACATTGAACCAGGACATCAGTCCGCCCAATGCGTTGTGGTCGTCCAGCCAGGCCTTGTCGATCGCCTCGCCCAGCGAGAAGCCGAGCAGCAGGCAAAGGAGCTCGATGCCGGTGAAGGCGGCCAACATCACCGCCGCAACCGCGAAGGGCAGGGATTCCGGGGCGAGGAAGAACAGCATGGGCGTCAGTGCTGCTTTGCCTTGAGCGCGGCCAGCCTTGCCTCGATCGCCTGGTCGCGATGCAGGCGGTCGAGTTCGTCCAGCTCGGCGCTGTTGCTGTGTTCTCCGCCGGGTACCCCCGTGGCGCGGGAGACGGCGGCAGCGGCGCGGGCCGCACCGTCCACCGGGCTGGGCTTCGCCAGGCCCGAAACCTTGCTGTCGGGGAATTGGGCGATGCTGCGCTTGAGATCGGCAAGCCGCGCCTCGGCCTCGCGGCGGGTGGCGAGCACCGCCTGCAGCGCCTGCTGGCCCTCTTCGAGATCGGTGCGGGCGCCGGCGAGAGCCTTGTCCAGCGCGGCCAGCTGCGATTCCAGGTCGATCTGGCGGGCGACGCCGGCCTTGGCGAGATCCTCTCGCGCGGCGGAGATTGCGGTGCGGATCTTTTCGTCCAGCTTTTCGAGATCGGCGCCGATTTCGTCGCGGCGGCTGAGGATGCGATATTCCTCGGCGCGCGCCTGGCCGATATCGACCCGGGCCTCTTCGGCGGCCGCGTCGATTTCGCGGAGTGCCTGCTCGACGATCACGATCTTGTTGCCGCCTTCCGCCTTGTCGACGGCGGCATTGGCGAGACCGGCGATCAAGCGGCCCATGCGGGACAGGATGCCTTCATTCGTCATCATTTTCTTCTCCGTTCGGTCGGAATGCGGGGTGACGCCGATGTGGATCTGATAGCCGCCGTCCTGCGCAACGAGCTGGGCGGCGAAGATATTCAGGGTGCCGGATGTATAACCGGCGACGTCGTATGGGATCGCGACGCGACCGCGCACGGTGGCGACGGTCAGGTCCGACGGTCCCTTGATTGCAAAAAGCTTGTCGTCCAGCGGCAGCCGGCCGACATTGGCCTGCTGTCCGCGATTTGCCGCGAAGTCACGCAATCCGAGCGTGACCATCCGTGCCGGAAGCCCGGTGCGCTCCCGGACCGTTTCGTAGGCAAGTTCATGCAACGTTACGAGGTTGGCGCCCGCCTTTTCGCCGGCGAGTTCATCGAGCATCGCCAGCATGTCGGCGTAGGCCACGAAGGTTTCTTCCAGCGCGTGTCTGGCGTCCGCGTCCGGCGCGAGGTCGTAGCACAAGATCGACGTGTGGTTGCTCTGAGCCATGAGCAATAACATAAAGCACCGCTTTCGTGCTTTCAAGGATCTGCTCAGGTTTAAGTTGCAATTTTCTTTTGCTGAACGCGCGCAACGGTCGCGGCGCCGGCAATGCGGGTTGCAGCGGCGGAGAAATGGGGCGTCGAAAGCGGACGATTGACCTGTAGGTTCATTCCGCCGCGTTGTTGCGCAGCCAGGTTTCCAGCGCGGCAATCACCGAGAGCCGCAGGCTCGCGCCCTTCGACAGGGCGCGGGTGAGGGACAGGTCGTCGCCGGCAAATCCCATCTCGGCCATGATGTCGTTCGCCCGCATCCGGCGGCGGTTCATGATCGTGCGGATTTCGGCGATCGTTTCGGGCAGCAGGTAACGACCGCTCGCAATCGCGGGGGGCGCTGCAAGCGGTGGATCGATTTGAGCGCGCGGAGCAAACCCGTCCGCGGCGCCGTTGCTGCTCAGCCAATTGAGGAACGTTTCACGCTCGGCCGGGCTTGCCTTGGTCCAGGAATTCTTGAGCTTGTCGAGGCGCGTGCGCTCGTCCTTGAGCCCTGCCGCGATAAGCGCCTTGCGCAGCGACGGGATGCGCCCGGCGATGAGATCCGCATGGATATCAGGGAAATCGAGCTTCAGGCGCTGCACGTCCGCGGTTTCGTCGCTCTTGGTTTTCTTCGACATGCTCATTCCCGCGCCGTTCGTCCGCGACATGCTCTAGCGTGCTCGGCCGCCCGGCGCGAGCGAAATAGGTCGCTATCCTCTATCCTTTGTCGGCCGACCTCGTTAGGGAACGCAGGGAGAGTAACGCGACGTTGCGTGCAGAATGCCCTTTGTCGGACATCATGCATCCAGCTTTACGCAAGTCCCTTCGCCTATCGTCACCGCAATGGCCGGGATGTGACACGGCGAATAAAGGACAATGATATGTCAAACGATATCGAGCATTACCGCGATCCATCCGATTCGATGGTTGCCCTCTATCTCGCGAACAATGACGGCGACGAACTGACCGACGTGCTGGTCGCCGCCCTTGAAGATGCCTTCCGCATCCTGAGCGACGAGATCTCCGGCGAAACGATGCATTGAAGCAGGGCGCGTCTCCCCGGGGAGCTACCCCTCCGGGCTGATCCACCGTCGGTTGCGAATCGGCGAGGAAACATCCTATCTTCGCCCGGTTCTAACCGGCGACGTGTCGACCTTTTCGAGAGAGCTCGGAATGCGCGTCGCTAGCGCAAGGGGTGGAGGCGCATGATGACAATTTCTATCTGGCATTGGGTGGTGATTTTGCTGGTCATCGGTGTGCCCGTCTGGCTGATCCTTCGCGCCCTGAAGCGTTGACGCTATGCGCCCGCAGGCGGGCGCGCGGCGGCAGAGGACAAGGCTTTGCGGATCCTGTTTGGACGGCCCAATCGTCGCTCCGGCACCCTTGTCCGTAACGACTGCCGCCCCGGCCTGCTTGCAGGCCGACCGGCCGTGGCATGACCAGCGGCTGCCGCTCAGTTTTCCTGCAGCAACGCTTCGGCCGAAAGAGCGACGGATAGGACGGTCGCATCGGTTCCGTTTCTCCCCACCAGCATCAGTCCAGCCGGACGCACGAGGCCCGGCATCGGCACGGTAATGGCGGTGAGATCGAACTGGTTGGCGACCTGGCAGTTGCGCAGCAGCAGACTTTCCACGCGGTCGTACTCTTTGGCGTCGTTGTCGACGCTGGCAATCGACACGGCGGCAATCGGCGTCGTCGGCAGTGCGATGAGGTCATAGGGCGAAAGCCGCTCGTCCATGGCGAGGGTGAGCGCATGCCGGGTTTGCAGCAGGTCCGAGATCGCCGCGTCGGCCACCAAGATGCGACGGCGAAGCGAGACTTTGACCCTGTCGTCGACGCGGGCGGTCTCGTCGCCCAGCCAGTCCGCATGGACGCGGCTTGCCTCCAGGCCCGCAATCGAGCCGATGCGTGTCGCTTCGCCGAGTTTCTCGATCAAGTCGTCGATCGTGCAGTCGACAATCTCAGCACCCGCTTTCTCCAACCGGTCGAGGCTTGCGGCGAAGGCATCGGCGACTTCGGGGGAGAGGTCTTCAAACAACCTGCCGCGGGGGATGCCGATCCGTAGGCCCGCAATCGAACGGCCGACGGGCGGTTTTGGTTGCTCGCCGGCCATCACGGCGTCAGCTGCAACGCAATCGGCAACGGTCCGGGCGAGCGGTCCGAGCGAATCCAGAACCGGCGAGAGCGGAAAGCCACCATCGAGCGGAATGCGGTTCGCCGTCGGCTTGAAGCCGACGATGCCGTTCAGCGCCGCAGGGATGCGGATGGAGCCGCCGGTGTCGGAGCCGATGGCGATGTCGCAGGTGCCTTCGGCCGCCGAGACGCCGGCGCCAGAGGATGAGCCACCGGGGATCAGGCTTTCGTCGGTGGCGTTGCCGGGCACGGGGTAGTGCGGATTGAGCCCGACCGCCGTGAAGGCGAACTCTGTCATATGCGTCTTGCCGATAATCACGGCGCCGGCAGCACGCAGCCGCTGGACAACGAGCGCGTCTTCTTGGGCCGGCGGCGCGCCGCGGCGAATGATGGAGCCGGCAAGCGTCGGTTCGCCGGCGACATCCAAGAGATCCTTGATCGAGATGATCTTGCCGTCGAGCGGCCCAAGGCTATCCCCCGCCTGCCGGCGCCGGTCGGCCGCGTCGGCCTCGCGGCGCGCGCTTTCCTCGTAGAGACGGACGAAAGCCTTTTCCGCGTGCCGGCGATCGTTGAGCCGGCTCAGGATCTGTTCCAGGCGGTCGCGGACGGAGACGTTGGCGGCGTGGGGCACGATAATCACCTGTCGAATAGGGGGCCGCCATCGGCGGCAGGGGCGGGGTCGTTGCCTGGGTTCACCGAGGTCAACGACGGTCACCTTGATAGCAGCATTGTTGGCGATTGCCATCGTGCCATTGTCGCCGCGGCCGGCGCCGACCTTCACCGAACTGTCGCCAAACCGTTCAAATAGTTTCATGGCCCTGTTACGTCGCTGACACCCAGATGACCAAAGGTCCGGCACGCACGATGGCGCTGCCGAATCGGAGGTCTGTTTGGCCGATATCCTCAAGACGCTTTCAAGGCGTTCTTTCCTGCTTTCCGCCGGTGCCGCGGGCTTCGTGGCCTCATCCGGTCTCGCGACACCTTTTTATGCGCGCGGCTACGGGCGGCCGGAATTCATTCATGGCGTGCAATCGGGCGATGTCGACACATCCTCCGGCATGATCTGGACGCGAGTGGATCGTCCGTCGAAGGTGTCGGTCGAATATTCGACCACCGAGAGCTTCTCCAATTCCTTTCGCCTTGCCGATCTGACCGCGACGCCGCAGACGGACTGTGCGGTCAAGTGCTCGCTCGATGGGTTGCTGCCGGACCAGGACATCTTCTATCGCTTCACCGCCACGGATCTCTACGACGTGAACCACGTCTCCGAGCCGGTCACCGGCCGATTCCGTACGGCCCCCTTGCGCAAGCGCTCGATCCGCTTCGTCTGGTCTGGCGATACCGCCGGGCAGGGCTGGGGCATCGACGATGTCGGCATGAAGACCTATGCGACGATGCGCCAGCACGAGCCGGACTTCTTCATTCACTCCGGCGATACGATCTATGCCGACAACCCGATTCCCGACGAGATCAAGCTTCGCGACGGCGGCATCTGGAAGAACAGGGTGGTGACGCACGAGAAACGTGACGTGGCGCGCACGCTCGAAGAATATCGCGGGCAATGGAAATACAATCTGCTCGACGAGCATGTGCGGCAACTCAACGCCGTGTGCCCCACTTTCTATCAATGGGACGACCACGAGGTGCTGAACAACTGGTCGGCCTCGACCGACCTGCGCGACGACGCGCGCTATCCGGAAAAGGATGTTGCCGTCTATGCGGAGCGGGCGGCGCGGGCGTTCAATGAGATGACGCCGATCCGCAACGTCGCGACGCAGCCCGGCCGCATCTTCCGCAAGATCGCCTATGGCCCCATGCTCGACGTGTTTTTCGTCGACCTCAGATCCTATCGTGGCGCCAACCAGGAAGACGGCGGCGGCGCGCTGTTCGGCTGGCGACAGGTCGACTGGCTAAAGCGCGAGTTGGCTGCCTCGCGGGCCACCTGGAAAGTGATCGCCTGCGACATGCCGATCGGTCTCGTCGTCTGGGACGATTACACCAACCGGCGCGGTTCGGACGCGATCGCCAATGGCGATAATGGCGCGCCTCAAGGGCGCGAGCGCGAGTTTGCCGATCTTCTGCGCTTCATCCGCGACAACGGCATCGACAATCTCGTCTGGCTGACGGCGGACGTGCACTACACCGCCGCGCATCACTACGATCCGGGTCGCGCCGCCTTCAAGGATTTCACGCCGTTTTGGGAGTTCGTGTCCGGGCCGCTGCATTCCGGCACCTACGGGCCGAAGGAGCTCGACATGACCTTCGGGCCGGAGGTCCGCTTCATCAAGGCGTCCGGCGGCGGCATCGACAGCAACCTGCCGCCATCGGCCGGCCTGCAGTTCTTCGGCATCGTCGATATCAACGGCCAGACGCAGCAAATGACGGTGCGGCTGATGGACCGGCAGGACCAGGAACTCTGGCGCGTGACGCTCGATCCGGCCGCAATTGCATGAGGAATTCGGTTGCGGCCAACAGCTTTCCAAACGGCGTTCGCGAGACCCCTGGCGAGTGCAAACCCATGGCCTACCGGCATTTGACCACGACGCTCATGCGTGCGCCCCCCTTTCGCAATCGCAAAAAAACCTGTATGAGCGCGACCATTGAAAAAGCGGCGTGGCCCATCGGGGCTTGCCCTGAACCTTCCGAGACGAAAAATGAGCATTCGTAACATCGCGATTATCGCGCACGTCGACCATGGGAAAACGACCCTTGTTGACGAGCTCCTGAAGCAGTCGGGCTCGTTCCGCGAAAACCAGCGCGTTGCCGAACGCGTCATGGACTCCAACGACATCGAAAAAGAACGCGGCATCACCATTCTCGCCAAGGCGACCTCGGTCGAGTGGAAGGGAACGCGCATCAACATCGTCGACACCCCCGGCCACGCCGACTTCGGCGGTGAAGTCGAGCGCATCCTGTCGATGGTGGATGGCGCCATCGTTCTCGTCGACGCTTCCGAAGGCCCGATGCCGCAGACGAAGTTCGTCGTCGGCAAGGCCTTGAAGGTCGGTCTGAAGCCGATCGTCGCCATCAACAAGATCGACCGCCCGGATGGTCGCCACGAAGAAGTCATCAACGAAGTCTTCGACCTCTTCGCCAACCTCGACGCTTCCGACGAGCAGCTCGACTTCCCGATCCTCTACGGTTCGGGCCGCGATGGCTGGATGAACGTCAACCCGGAAGGTCCGAAGGACCAGGGCATGGCGCCGTTGCTCGACCTGGTGCTCAAGCACGTGCCGGAGCCGACGGTTGCCGAAGGCCCGTTCCGCATGATCGGCACGATCCTTGAGGCCAACCCCTTCCTCGGCCGTATCATCACCGGCCGCGTTCACTCGGGCTCGGTCAAGCCGAACCAGGCCGTCAAGGTGCTCGGCCAGGATGGCAAGCTGCTCGAAAGCGGCCGTATCTCGAAGATCCTCGCCTTCCGCGGCATCGAGCGCCAGCCGATCGAAGAAGCGCAGGCAGGCGACATCGTCGCGATCGCCGGCCTTACCAAGGGCACCGTCGCCGACACCTTCTGCGACCCGAGTGTTGCCGAAGCGCTGACCGCCCAGCCGATCGACCCGCCGACCGTCACCATGTCCTTCATCGTCAACGACTCGCCGCTTGCCGGCACCGAAGGCGACAAGGTCACGAGCCGCGTCATCCGCGATCGCCTGTTCAAGGAAGCCGAAGGCAACGTTGCGCTGAAGATCGAAGAATCCTCGGAAAAGGACTCCTTCTTCGTATCGGGCCGCGGCGAACTGCAGCTTGCGGTTCTGATCGAAACCATGCGCCGCGAAGGCTTCGAACTTGCCGTTTCGCGTCCGCGCGTGGTCATGCACAAGGATGACAACGGCCAGCTGCTCGAGCCGATCGAAGAAGTGGTCATCGACGTCGACGAAGAGCATTCGGGCGTCGTCGTTCAGAAGATGTCCGAGCGCAAGGCCGAGATGGTCGAACTGCGTCCTTCGGGCGGCAATCGCGTTCGCCTGGTGTTCTTCGCTCCGACCCGCGGCCTCATCGGCTACCAGTCGGAACTTCTGACCGACACCCGCGGCACGGCGATCATGAACCGCCTGTTCCACGCCTATCAGCCCTACAAGGGTGAGATCGGTGGTCGCGTCAACGGCGTTCTCTTGTCGAATGACGCCGGTGAATCGGTTGCCTACGCGATGTTCAACCTGGAAGACCGCGGCCCGATGATCATCGACGCCGGCGAGAAGGTCTATGCCGGCATGATCATCGGCATCCACACCCGCGACAACGACCTCGAAGTGAACGTTCTCAAGGGCAAGAAGCTCACCAACATGCGCGCCGCCGGCAAGGACGAAGCTGTTCGCCTGACGCCGCCGATCCGCATGACGCTCGAGCGCGCGCTCTCCTGGATCCAGGACGACGAGCTTGTCGAAGTGACGCCGAAGTCGATCCGCCTGCGCAAGTTGCATCTCGACCCGAACGATCGCAAGCGCTTCGAAAAGGCCCGCACGGCCGGCGCTGCCTGATCGATCCTGATCGATCCCATGACTTTCAGAAAACCCCGGAGCGATCCGGGGTTTTTTGCTGTGTGTGCCACCGATGGGCGACTTGCGGATAAAGTTAAAAAGGCGTTAACCTTCCATTGGGTGCCGTTAAAGTTGCCTGTGGGTTAACGCAGGCCGGCAACCGGGCGGGATTCCTGTTCGCCTTGTGTGTGTTTAGAGTCGCGAGTCATGAAGACTGTTTCGATAGAGATTCGGCCCGGGGAGCCGCAGGAAGCGTCGGCAATTGCCGATGTGCACCGCGTTTCGTGGCTGCAGACCTATGGTGGTCTCATCCCCCATCGTCCGCTCGTTCAGATGGTCAATCGCCGCGACGAGACTTGGTGGCGCAAGGCGACCCGTGGGCCTGCGACGCTGCTCGTCGTTGACGTGGCCGGAACCATCGCCGGCTATGCAACGCTCGGCCTCAGCCGCGCCAAGGCGCTGCCGCAGGAAGGCGAGATCTACGAGATCTACCTTCGGCCGGAATACCAGGGCATCGGCCTCGGGCGTATCCTCTTCGGCGAGGCCAAGAGCCTGCTGCGTTCGCTCGGCTGCCGTGGCCTCGTCGTCTGGTGCCTCGAGGACAGTGAGCATGCCTACCAGTTCTTCCAGGGTGCCGGCGGTACCGACATCGCCGAAGGCATGGAAGATTTCGGCGACAAACACCTGAAGAAGGTCGGCTTCGCCTGGAACTAGGCGCGATGCCTTCGCAACACTGAAATCAAAGACTTATTCAGGCAATTGGTTGTTGGGGGCGGCCGCCTTGTCGCCCCGCGTGCCGTGATAGGCGGGCTTGTCGATGCCGCAGCGGAAGGTCGGTGCCACCTCGTCGGCGATCTTGCGGGCGAGCGCATTCGGATCGGGATTGGCAAGCGCATCGACATAGGCGGCGACGCAGCCCTTGCCGTCATCCTTCTCGGCCACCTTGGAGATGACGAGCACCTGCCCTTGAAGTGCGGGAACCGAAGCGCCGGACGCGTCGGTGTTCTCGATGAACCAGCGCAGGATCGTCGCGACGGCCTTGCCATCCTTGGCAATCCGCCACTCCACGGTCGTGCCGGCGTGGTTGAACGGAATGAAACTCTCGAAAGCATCGTCGGCATAGCGTTGGTTCAGGTGACCGAACGAGACGCTCTGGCGGATGTCGGCCTCCTTGAAGCGAACGGGGTAGTCCGCATGACCGGGGCAGGTCATCAGCGCGTACATGCCCTCTTCTTCGGCGATCGTCTTGCACGTGTCGCGGCTTAAGTCGGTATAGACGCTCTCATTGGCCAAGACGGGGCCGGCGGACAAAAGCACCAGCGCCAGGCATGCAACCCTTCCGTTCATACGAAACTCCCTCAAACGCGATTGGCAGACCCTTGGCGGTCGATCGACGGGCGCGAAACGAACGGTTGAATCTGCGCTACGGACGAAAGTTATGTTGCATCGCGGCATGTTTCCCTTTATCCGACGGGCAAACTTCTCAAACCGACCCTGGAGTAGATCCATGCGCATCGACGCGATTTCCATCGGAAAGAATCCACCAGAAGATGTCAACGTGATCGTTGAAGTTCCCGTCGGCGGCCATCCGATCAAGTACGAGATGGACAAGGAAGCCGGCACGCTGGTTGTCGACCGCTTCCTCTACACGCCGATGACCTATCCGGGCAACTACGGCTTCGTGCCGCACACGCTCTCGGACGATGGCGACCCGATCGACGTTCTGATCTGCAACACCCGTCCGCTGGTTCCCGGCTGCGTCATCAACGTCCGCCCGATCGGCGTGATGATGATGGAAGACAACTCCGGCAAGGACGAAAAGATCATCGCCGTTCCGTCGGCTCATCTGACCCAGCGCTACGACAAGGTGCATGAATACACCGACCTGCCCGAAATCACGCTGAAGCAGATCGAGCACTTCTTCGAGCACTACAAGGATCTGGAGCCCGGCAAGTGGGTGAAGATCTTCGGCTGGAAGGACGCTTCCGTCGCCAAGCAGCTGATCGCGGAAGCGGTTGAGCGCGCCAAGGGCGCCAAGTAAGCCTTACCTGCCGGACAGTTCGGCAAGACGCCTTATCAAATCCTCCGGGTCGCCCTCGATCCGGAGGATTTTTTTGCGCTGTGTTTCGCCTGAGATGAGGGAGAGCTTGCTCTTGGCGAGCCCGAGCTTCTTGGCGAGAAAGGCAAGCAGGGCCTGGTTGGCCTTGCCCTTCTCCGGAACCGCGCTGACGCGAACCTTCAGGTGTTCGTCTCCGTCGGCAGCCGCTTCCACGCCATCAATGGCATCGCGGCCGCCATTCGGCGTCAGGCGCACCGTCAGGCGAATGTGATCGCCGTGCGCGGTGAGGGCCTTGCTGACCATGGTTAGCCAAGCAGGGCCGGCGCGATCGTGGTGTTGAGGAAGAGCTGGATGAAATAGAGGATCACCAGCACGACCAGCGGCGACAGGTCAACGCCGCCCATGTCGGGAAGCACGCGGCGGATCGGGCGATAGAGCGGCTCGGTCAGCTGGTAGAGCGAGCGGCCGATCATGTTGATCGCCTGGTTGTTCACGTTGATGACGTTGAACGCGTAGAGCCAGGAAAAGATGGCCGACGCGATGACCAGAAACCACGCGATGTTGATGATGAAGTTCAAAGTGCCGATGACAGCAAGCATGCCGGTCTCCAAATCGTTATTGACAGACATGTAGACATTGAGACCTAAACGGGCAAGTACGCCGGTTTATCGGGCGCGATCATGTTTAACATGAGGCCGTTCGACAGTCGGTGTCAGTAAAGCGCGGTGTGATCTTTCGGACCCGCCGCTTGCGCTTTAGGTTCTGAGTTGTCGCATGTCGTTCTCGCAAAGCCGCTACACACTCTCGCGCGACGTGCTTTAGGAGCGTCTCCCCATGTCCGCCGTTCATGCCTCGCATCGTTTTGCCGCCTTTCGGCATGTCGGCTATCGCCGCTATTTCTTTTCCCGCTTCCTCGCTTACTTCGCGATCCAGATCATCTCTGTCGCCGTCGGGTGGCAGATCTATGATCTGACGCGCGATCCTTTCGATCTCGGCCTGATCGGTCTCTTCCAGTTTTTGCCGTCGCTGGTGTTGATCCTCGTCACCGGATCCGTGGCGGACCGCTACAACCGGCGCATGATCATGGGTGTCTGCATGGTCGTCAGCACGCTTTGCGCGGCGGCGCTGCTCGCGCTCACGGTCACCGGGCTGTTTTCGCCCTGGCCGGTCTATGCGGTTCTCGTGGTCTTCGGCATCGAGCGCGCGTTCCTCGCGCCGGCGTCGCAATCGCTGGCGCCCAATCTCGTGCCGCCCGAGGACCTACCCAATGCGATCGCCTGGAACTCCACCTCCTGGCAGACCGCGATGATCGTCGGCCCCGTGGCGGGCGGCCTGATCTATGCGCTGGGCGCGGTCTATCCCTATGCGATCGGCTTCTGCTTCTTCCTCGCCTCCGCATTCATGGTCTTTGCCATTCCGAAGCCGGCAACGCGCACCGCGCCCTCGGCGCAAAGCTGGCAGACGATCACGGCAGGCTTTCGCTACATCAAGGCGGAGAAGGTGGTGCTCGGCGCCATATCGCTCGACCTCTTTGCGGTGCTGCTCGGCGGCGCTGTGGCGCTGATGCCGGTCTTTGCCCGCGATATCCTCGACCTCGGCCCCTGGGGGCTCGGTCTCCTGCGTGCTGCCCCTGGTATCGGCGCCGTCGCCATGGCCGTCTGGCTTGCCGCCCATCCGATCCGTCACCGCGCCGGCTTTTACATGTTCTTAGGGGTAGCGCTGTTCGGTCTCGGCACGGTCGTCTTCGGTCTTTCGGCAACGCCCTGGATCTCGATCGGAGCGCTTGTCGTGATGGGCGCTGCCGACATGGTCTCGGTCTATGTGCGCGAGACGCTGATCACGCTCTGGACGCCGGACGAGCTGCGCGGCCGGGTCAACGCCGTCAATATGGTCTTCATCGGCGCGTCGAACGAACTGGGTGAGTTCCGCGCCGGCATGATGGCGTCCGGTTTCGGCGGGGTCTTTGCCGTCGTCTTCGGCGGCATGGGCACGCTGCTCGTCTCAGGGCTTTGGGCGCTCGGCTTCCCGCAACTGCGCAAGATCGACACGCTCGACGTGCCTGATCACCACAAGTAGACGGTGGGGCGGGGGGGGGGCGCGTTACGCGCTTTGCGCCCTTCGTTCATTGCTTAGGAAGATCAATTCCAGGAAGTTTTCCATCCAGGTGCGCAGCGGCCCGTCGTGCTGCATGCGGCCGTCGAGATGGGCCTTGCCCACCTGGGCGCCGGGCATCTCGAAGCGGTGCGCGCCGTGCACCACCCAGCGATGCATCATGGCGCGGGTAAGCTCGCCGTGGAACTGGATGCCCCAGGCATTGTCGCCATAGCGGAAGGCCTGGTTGGGATAGGTGTCGCCGGTTGCGAGCAGTTCGGCGCCGGAGGGCAGGTCGAAGCCTTCGCGATGGAAATGGTAGACCATGGCCGGCCAGTCCATCAGCGCCTTTCCGGCTTCGGTCGCAACCAGCGGATACCAGCCGATTTCGGTCATGCCCTCGTGATGCGGCGCCACGGATCCGCCGAGGTTGCGCGCCAGCATCTGCGCGCCGAGGCAGATGCCGAGATAGGGCTTGTTTTCCTTGAGCGGCACGGAAAGCCAGTCGATCTCACGGCGGACGAACTCTTCCTCGTCATTGGCGCTCATCGGACCGCCGAACACGATCGTGCCGCTATGCCGTTCCAGCGTTTCCGGCAGATCGTCGCCAAGCGCCGGGCGACGGATGTCGAGCCTGAAACCCTTCTGTTCGAGTATCTGGCCGACGCGGCCGGCGCTCGATCGCTCCTGATGCAGGATGATCAGGACGGGCTTTCGGGCGCTGTCGTCGGGCATCGGCATTTCAGTTATCCTGTTGTGACTCGGCTTTCTCGACCGTGTCGCTTCTGGCTGCCGCCTCCTGGCGCTGCAGCACCCGGTCGCGACCGGAGACCCCGAGCAGATCGGCAATACGCCAGATCACGTGATCTTCCATCTCGCTGCGCTCGCCATCGGCATAGACAACGTCCCAGAGCATGCCGACGAGTTCGACGCGTTGCTCCTCGGAGAGGTGGCGCTTGAGCTCGGCGGTGAATTGATAGAAGTCGATCGCCTCGCTCTCGGCAGTCTCGCCGGCTTCGATCAAGGCGGAGAGCGAGGCATCGTCGAGCTTGTAGTGCTCCTTGATGACCTTGCGCATCTTGCGCCGTTCGGACGCGAGGATCCGGCCGTCGGCCTCCATCACCTGGAAACAGAGAGCGATGACCGCCACGCGCGGATCGCCATGCTCTATGCGCTTCGCCGGGCCGGTCAGGCCATCGAGAAACGTCCGTAAGCGTTCAAACATGTATTTTGCCACAGCCCCTTGAGAACTCAGAACAATCGGAAAGTCGTCTTTTCCGGCGCCTTCTCGCCAGCGGCCGGATCGCGCACGCCGGGGTCATCCGGCGGGCGGCCGAAGAAGGGATCGGGCCTGTGCTCGCCATTCGCACCCTCTTCCTTTTCCGCCTTGACCGGAGGCTTGTCGGCGATCGGCTCCGGCGCCTTGCGCTCGGCGACCTTGATCGGACGCGGCTCCTCGCGCTCGGCCTCCAGGATCACGGGTGCCTCGCTGCGCCGGGCTGCGGGTGCGGGCTCGTGCACATGCGCCTCCACCACGGCGGGCAGGCTGCGGATCGCCTCGTCGGCGTTCGACTGGT
Source organism: Ensifer sp. ENS09 (assembly GCF_014852425.1). NCBI lineage: Bacteria > Pseudomonadati > Pseudomonadota > Alphaproteobacteria > Hyphomicrobiales > Rhizobiaceae > Ensifer > Ensifer sp. ENS09. The sequence continues at coordinate 128,644 of NZ_JACVBP010000007.1, read as the reverse complement.
CGTGGTCGACCGTGGCCGAAAGCGTATGCGGTGGCGCCTTCCATTCGAAGGCGTCGAGACGGCCACTGACCGGCGAGACGGGCAGCCAGGTCGGCGAGGTCACGCCATCGGCGGTCCAGGCGGGATCGCGCGGGCTCTTCAGCGCCTGCGCCATCCAGTGACGGATGCGCCCCTCGTCGCCGGTGTCGGCCTCTTCGATGTCGGCAAGCAACAGGAAGATGCTCTCGGTCGGGTCGAGCCGGGCGGCGGCTTCCGCCTTGGTGCGGGCCAGAAGCAGCTCGCGCGCTTCGTGTGCTGCCTCGGCGACGGCGGCCATCGCCACGGCATTGTTGGGCTTCAAGGCTTCGAGCTTGCGTGCCCGTTTCAACCGGTCGACGGCAGTGTCGCCGCCGCGGGCGCGCACGTAGAGCCGTGCCACGTCCGGATGCGGCTCGTGCTTCCAGTTCTTTTCGAGGATCGCGGTGCCCTTGCGCAGGTTGTCCTCGCGAAACAGCGCCTTGGCGGCCGTCAGCGCCGCCGGCACCAGATGTTCGTCGAGCTTCAGCGCGGCAAGCGCGTCGTCGCGCGCCGCCTTGACATCGCCGTCGAGCTTGCTGATCGCCCGGGCAGTCAAAAGGACGGCCTTCTTGCGGTCGGCTTCCTTGCGGTCGACCACATGGGCGATACGGCTCTGGTCGAGCAGGCGCAACGCATCGTCCCACTGTCCCGCCTGGCTCTGGCTGTCGAGGGTCGCAAGGGCTGCCCAGGGCAGGTGCGGCGACTTTTCGGCGGCCCGCTCGGCATATTGCCGGGCGGCCTCATGGGCGCCGAGCCGCTTGGCCTCGAGATAGAGGCCGCGAAGTCCGAGTTCACGCGTCTCCGGATCGTCGGCCATCAGCTCGAACTTGCGGCGGGCATCGTCGTACTTGCCTTCGATCAGCGCGGTCTGGGCTTCGAGCAGGTGGATCAGCGGTTCCTGGTCGGCGCTGATCAGGCCGCGGGTGCGGGCAGTCATCTTGCGGGCAAGATTGGCGTCACCGGCGCCGGCGGCGATCAGGCCGGTCGATAGTGCCTGGTAGCCGCGGTCGCGCTTGCGGGCTCGGAAATAGCGGGTGACCGTGTGCGGCGAGAGCCAGATGGTGCGCACCAGCCAGACGACGATCAGCACCGCGGCAATCAGCGAGATCAGCAGCGATGCGGCGCGCATCAGGCTCATCTCGATCAGCTGGCCCTGCCAGACGACCGAGAGTTCACCCGGCCGGTCGGCGAGCCAGGCGAAGCCGAGGCCGAGACCAAGCACGATCAGGATGAAAATCAGAATGCGGATCATATCTGGTTCCCTCAGCCTTCCGTGCCTGGTTTAGCCATCGTCGCAGCGACGGCGGCATCGATCGCGGCTTCGACCCGCAGACGCTGGTCGAGCTTGGCCTTGTAGGCCTCGCCCACAGGCTTGGCCGCGTCCGGCAGCCCATCCCATTCCAAAGCGGCGCCCTTGAGATCGCCATTGTTCAGCTTGTCCTCGATCCGGGCGATGACGGCTTCGGGCGTTTCGCCCTCGACGCTGCCGACGGGACGCACGCGGATGCCGGACATGGCGCTGGACACTAGCCGGTCGAAGATGCCCTCGTTCGGATCGGGCTGGTTGAGAGCGTCGAGCATGGAGTCGGCGGTTTTCGGGAATTCGCGGCGCAGATCCGTGCGGGTCGGCACGCCGACCTGGGCATCCTGGGCGAGCGCCGCGACGGCCTGTTCGTCCGGCGCGATGCTGCGCAGCGCGTCGAGTTCGGCGAGGAAGGGCCCGCCGCGATCGATCGCCGACTTCAGTGCGGTGACCGCAACGGCCTTCGCCATCTGGATATCGTTGACCGGCTCGTTGAGCTTCTGCTCGGCGGTCTCGATGCGGCTCGTCAGTTCCGCCTTCTCGGCGGTTGCTGCCTGCTGCGCGTCGGCGAGCGCCGTCTTCAGGCCGGCGAGTTCCTTGGTGAGATTATCGACCTCCGCCTTCAGCGTCTCGACCGCGGCGCTGGGTGCGCCGTTTGTGGTCGGCTGGGAGGCGGACTGCTCGAGCGCGGCGATACGACCTTCGAGCGCGGTGTTGTCGACGACGGCTGCGGGCGTGGGCAGCGCCGCGATCTGGTCGCGCAGGGCCTGCAGCTCGCCGGAAATGTTCTGCTCGACGCCGCGGGTCGGCCCGAGCCCGGGGACGATGCCGGCATATTGCAGGCCGCCAAAGCCAAGCAGCGTCACGAGACCGCCGACGATGCCGGCGGCAAGCGCTCCAGAATTGGAGACCGGTTTAGGCCGTGGCGTCGGTTCCGGGTCACGCGTCACGACGTGCGGCGGCTCTTCGGCAAAGGCGGCCGCAGCCGCGTCGGCGGCAGCATCGGCGCGCTGCTCCTCGATTTCTTCGTCCAGGCGGGATCCGGCGGCGCTGTTGTCGCTGCTGTCCGTTACCGGTTCATCCGTCTCGGTCTTGTTCGATGCGCTTTCGGTCGCAGTGTCTGCCAGCGTCTCGCCGGTTGCTTCCGGGCCGGCCGGTTCCGCAACGGTTTTCTCCGCTTCGAGGTCGATCGTCAGCGGTTCCTTCTCGGACTTCGAGCGGCGCGGCGGGTTTTCCGATACCATGGTGACCTCTTACCGTTGGTGCCTGTCGGCTCTTCCTTCAAACCTAGTCAGCCGGAACGGTGAGGGAAAGCCCCTCCATTCCGTTTTTGGATGAATTCGATGTTAGAGAAGACTGAAAAGGCTGTCTTCATCGGGCTTTGCGGCAGTCTCCGCCACGACGTTACCCGGCAGCGCCTCGGCCACCACGGGGCTGAGGCAGAGGTAGCGCGGCGCAAAGGAAGCGGCATCGACACCGGCTTCGCAAAGCAGGCGAACGAACTGTCGCGCGGTCTCCCGCGAGTATAAAAGCACGGTGTCAGGACGGTTGCTTCGCCGCAGATCTTCGATCGCGGCGCGCGGATGGGCGATCGGCTCCATCCGGTAGCACTCGACCGTCCGGTGCTCGATGCCGTCTTGCCTCAGGCCCATTTCCAGCCCTTCGGAGCGCGGCGTTCCTGCCAGGTAGAGCAGGGGAAGCGGTGGCAGCGTGTCGATGGTCGCGCCGATCAGTTCCGCCAGGGACTGGCCGGTTCCCTCCGCTATGCGCAGATCGGTGAAACCGAGCCCGGCTGCCGCCTGCGCCGTCGCAGCGCCGACGCAGAAGCACGGGGTCGCCAGATGTTGTGACAGGTCTGCGCCGGACGAGACGAGCACCCGGACGGCTTCGGCGCTGGTGAGTATGATCGCCGCATGCGGCGCTGCAAGCGCGGTGATGGCGGTGGCAGCAAGATGGGTTGCCTGCATCAAGGGCAGCAGGATCGGCTGGTGGCCGGCGGCCTCCAGCCGGCGTACCGTCGCCTCGGCGGCCGGAAGCGGCCGGGTGACGAGCACGCGCATGGCTTTAGGTCCAGCTTGCAAAGAAGCCGGGGCCGGCCTTGGTGCGGATCTCTTCGCCCGCCTTTTGCCCAAGCGCTTCGGCGTCGGTGGCCTTGCCCTCGATGGTGACGCGATGATGGGTCTGTCCGTCCGGCGTGAGGATCATGCCGGAGAAGCTCAGGTGGCTGCCGTCCGAGGTGGCGAGGCCGGCGATCGGCGTGCGGCAGGAGCCGTCGAGCGTCGCAAGGAAGCCACGCTCGCAGGCGACGGCCTCATGGGTGCGGGCATCGTCGATGGCTGCGAGCAGGTCGTTGATGCGGCTGTCGCCGATGCGGCTCTCGATGCAGATCGCGCCTTGCGCCGGAGCCGGCGGGAATTGCTCGGGGTCGAGCAGTTCGGTCGGAACGTCGGTCATGCCGAGCCGCTTGAGGCCCGCATAGGCAAGCAACGTCGCGTCGACCTGGCCCTCTGCGAGTTTCCGCAGCCGCGTCTCCACCTGGCCGCGATAGGTGATGACATTGATATCCGGACGCAGCCGGCGGATCAGCGCCTGCCGTCGCAGCGACGAGGAGCCGACGGTCACGCCCTGAGGCAGCTCCATCAGTTTTTTTGCCGTCCCGCCGATGAAGGCATCGCGAATGTCCTCACGCGGCAGGAAGGCGGAAAGACAGAGCCCGTCAGGCAGTTTCGTCGGCATGTCCTTGGACGAATGCACGGCGAAATCGAGTTCGCCCGACAGCAATTGCTGCTCGATCTCTTCGGTGAACAGACCCTTGCCGCCGATCTCGGCGAGCGAGCGGTCGGTGATCCGGTCGCCCTTGGTCGAGAGGATGACGACCTCGAACATTTCCGGCGAAAGACCATGCGCCGCAGCGAGGCGATCGCGCGTTTCATGGGCTTGAGCGAGCGCCAGCGGGCTGCCGCGCGTGCCGATCCGGAAAGGTTTCGTTTGCATCAAAGGCTATCCATTGTTACCGGAGTTCCGTGTACCCACCTTTCGGTGCGACCGCAATCTTTGAGTAAACCCTGATGTCTCCGCCCCTGCGCATCCTCGGCATAGAAACAAGCTGCGACGAAACCGCCGCTTCCGTCATTTTGCGCGATTCCGACGGCAAGGGCCATATCCTCGGCGACGTGGTCTTAAGCCAGCTGGAAGAGCACAGCGCCTATGGCGGCGTGGTTCCGGAGATCGCGGCGCGCGCCCATGTGGAGGCGCTCGATACGCTGATCGAGGAAGCGCTGCTCAGGGCCGGCGTTACCCTTTCCGATATCGACGCCATTGCTGCGACAAGTGGTCCCGGTCTGATCGGCGGCCTGATCGTCGGGCTGATGACCGGCAAGGCAATCGCGCGGGCAACCGGCAAGCCGCTCTATGCCGTCAACCATCTCGAGGGCCATGCGCTGACGGCGCGGCTGACCGATGGGCTCTCCTTCCCCTATCTGATGCTGCTCGTCTCCGGCGGCCATACGCAGCTGATCCTCGTCAAAGGTGTCGGCGACTACGAACGCTGGGGCACGACGATCGACGATGCACTCGGCGAGGCCTTCGACAAGACGGCCAAGCTGCTCGGCCTTCCCTACCCGGGTGGTCCGGCGGTGGAGCGGGCAGCGCTTGCGGGCGATCCGCAGCGTTTCGATTTTCCGCGCCCGCTCGTTGGCGATGCCAGGCTCGACTTCTCCTTCTCGGGATTGAAGACGGCAGTGCGCCAGGCGGCGCAATCGCTGGAGCCGGTCACGGAGCAGGACATCGCCGATATCTGCGCCTCCTTCCAGCGGGCGATCTCGCGCACGCTCAAGGATCGCGTCGGTCGCGGCCTGAAGCGCTTCAAGGCGGAACATGGCGGTGTTGCGCACCCGGCACTGGTGGTGGCCGGCGGCGTTGCCGCCAACCAGGTGCTGCGGGCGACACTGCAGGAACTCTGTGGCAAGAACGGCTTCGAGTTCATCGCGCCGCCGCTTTCTCTCTGCACCGACAATGCGGCGATGATCGCCTGGGCCGGTGCCGAACGGCTGGCGGCAGGCATGGCAGCCGACGGCCTTGATGTCGCGCCGCGCTCGCGCTGGCCGCTCGACGCCCAGGCGCAGGCGCTGCTCGGTTCCGGCAAACGCGGCGCCAAGGCGTGACAAGATTTAGAGCATACGGATAGAGCATGAACGACATTTCCAAGAACGGGCCGAAGATCGTCGTGGTCGGCGCTGGCGCCTTTGGCACCGCGCTCGCCGCGGTTGCCGCCTCGGCTGAAGGCAGCAACGTGACGCTGCTGGCCCGTCGTCCGGAGATTGCCGAAGCCTGCCGCGACACCGGCCGCAATGAGGATGCGCTGCCGGGTATCGATCTGCCGGCGGCGCTGAAGCATACGGCCGATGTCTCCGTGCTCGCGGACGCCGAAGTCGTGCTCTTCGTCATGCCGTCGCAGGCACACCGGGATGCGGCACGGCAGTATGGCCCTCAGATCAACGCTGCAGCCACGATCGTCACCTGTGCCAAGGGCATGGAGCAGGCGACCGGCCGCTTGCTGACAGACGTTCTGGCGGAGGAATTACCCGGCCGTTCGATCGGCGTGCTCTCGGGGCCCGGTTTTGCCGCCGATATCGCCAAAGGACTGCCGACCGCCATGGTGATCGCAGCGGCCGATGCTGCGACCGCGACGATGCTGGCCGAGGTGCTCTCGGGCCCGACATTCCGACTCTACCCCTCGGAGGATCGCATCGGCGTGCAGCTCGGCGGCGCGCTCAAAAACGTGCTGGCGATCGCCTGTGGCATCGTCGAGGGCGCGGGCCTTGGCGATAGCGCTCGTGCGGCGCTGATTTCGCGTGGCCTTGCCGAGATGTCGCGCTTCATTGCTGCCGAGGGCGGCGAGGCCGATACGGTGCGTGGTCTCTCCGGCCTTGGCGATCTCGTGTTGACGGCGACCAGCCATCAGTCGCGCAACCTGCGTTTCGGCATTGCGCTCGGCAAGGATGGCCGGGCCAGCGGACGCAAGGGCGAACTGGTCGAAGGCGCATTCGCCGCATCGGTCGCCGCCCGCGTCGCCCATGATCTTGGCGTCGAAATGCCGATCACCGAAGCGGTGGCGGCGATCATCGACGGCAAGCTCGATGTCCGCACCGCGCTCGAACAGTTGATGACCCGCCCGATCACCCAGGAATGAAGGGAGCGGCGGTCTTCCGCCCGCACCCGCGCCAACGAAAACTCTAGGAGGAAGCATGCTCTTCGCACTTCATTGCACCGACAAGCCGGGCGCGCTGCAGCTTCGGCTCGACACGCGTCCCGATCACGTCGCCTATCTCAACGATCTGAATGCCAAGGGTATCCTGAAAATGGCCGGCCCCTTCCTCGGCGACGACGGCAAGCCGACCGGCAGCCTGGTGCTTGTCAAGGCCGAGACGATCGACGAGGCGCGGGCGATCGCCGAAGCCGATCCCTATGCCAAGGCCGGGCTCTTTTCCAATGTCGAGATCAAGGCCTTCAACTGGGTCTTCAACAATCCGGAGGCTTGAGACCAAGATGGCGCATTGGCTCTACAAATCCGAACCGTTCAAGTGGTCCTGGCAGATGCAGAAGGATGCGGGCGCCAAGGGTACCGAATGGACTGGCGTGCGCAACTATCAGGCGCGCAACAACATGCGGGCGATGCAGATCGGCGACAAAGGCTTCTTCTACCACTCGAATGAGGGGCTGGAGATCGTCGGCATCTCCGAGGTCTGCGCGCTGTCGCATCCGGATTCGACCGCCGAGGGCGACGCCCGCTGGGACTGCGTCGATATCCGCGCCGTGATGGACATGCCGCGGCCGGTGACGCTGAAGGAGATCAAGGACAATCCGAAGCTCGCCAAGATGTCGCTCGTCACCTCCATGCGCCTGTCGGTGCAGCCGGTGACCGAGGACGAGTGGATCGAGGTCTGCCGCATGGGCGGGCTCGACAATCCGCCGCGCTAGTCCTGTTTTCCGCCTGTCCGGGACGCTCGGGCAGGCGCGGAGAGTTTCGTGAAGACCGATCCGGAAAGCTTCATCCTCGAAAACACCGATGTGCTCACGCCGCCGCATGTGCCGGAGATCCGCCTGCACCTGGCGACGGAAGCGCATGAACTCTGGCTGAAGACCGAGGAAGAGTTGCAGGAGATCGGCCTGCCGCCGCCGTTCTGGGCCTTTGCCTGGGCCGGCGGGCAGGGGCTCGCCCGCTACATCCTCGATCATCCCGAGGTCGTGCGCGGCCGCCGTGTGGTCGACTTTGCCTCCGGTTCGGGGCTGGTGGCGATCGCGGCGATGAAGGCGGGCGCAGCATCGGTGCTCGCCGCCGATATCGACCCCTGGGCGGAAACGGCCGTCCGGCTCAATGCCGCACTCAACGACGTCACGCTTTCCTATACCGGCGACGATATCACCGGCCGCGACCTTGAAGCCGAAGTCTATCTCGCCGGAGACGTCTTCTACGACAAGGCATTTGCCGACCGGTTGAAACCCTGGTTCTCGGGACTTGCCGCAGGCGGCGCCTCCGTGATCGTCGGCGATCCCGGACGTTCCTACTGTCCGCGCGAAATGATGACGACGCTTGCCACGTACGAGGTTCCCGTCACCCGAGCGCTGGAGGACAGCGAGGTCAAGCGCACCACCGTCTGGCGCTTCGGCACAGCCGCACACGATTAATCGTGCCCGCATCTCCGACGATACACCCGATCATCGAAGCCGTTGACCTGCCAGCCTGACGGGGCCTGTCGTCGCGACTACCGGCGGATGACGCAGACGCCGTGTTCGTAGGTGCAGGAGCTGTTCATCGTCTGTGGCGTGACGTCGATGATCTTGCCGCGTCTCGCCTCGGGCTGAGGCGCAAAGTCTGCCTCATCCGCATAGCCGTAGTCGCCTTCCTGGCTGAAATAGATGCCGTTGCCGACGTCGACATAGGCCGAAATGCCGCCGACATAGGTGCCGATACCAGGAATGACGTCCGGATATTCGTCTCCGCCATAATAGTTCGGGCGATAATCGCGGCCCTGGTTGTTCGATGTCCAGATCTCCCGTCCGGCCTGATCGCGCATCCATCCGCCGCCATTGCCCCAACGCTCCGGATAGGCCCGATATTGCGGCAAGGGGACATGGCGGGTGCGGGTCGAGACCTGCGGCGGCACGTCATAGATGCCAGGGCGACCGTCGTGCCTGCGGGCGTCGGACGTCCAGTAGTCGCGGCCGGCTCCGTCGCGCACCCATCCGCCTCCGCCACGCTGCTCCGACCGTCCCGCGTAAGCGCCGGGGTAGGGGCGGTAGCGCGGCAGGCGAACGTGCCGGGTGCGCGTGTTCAGTTCCGGCGGCCCACCGTTGGACGCCCAGTCGCTGCGCGGTCCGCGATGGCGGTCCCGGTCGTTGCGATAACCGGTGCGGTCGAAATCGTGACGAGGATAGGGACGATCGGCGTTCAGCCTGACATGGCGCGTTCGCGTCTGCACCTCCGGCAGTCCGCCCCGGTCTCGGGCTTCCATCGGAATGCAGCTGGTGGCGATGACCAGGCCGGCAATCGCTAGCACTTTGGTCGCATGGATTGCCCTGAACAGAATCATTCTGCCCGCCCTCCGGGTGACGCTTAACAAATCGTTAAGAGCACTCTGGGCCACATCGGCGGGAAAGTCACGGAATTGCTTGGCTTTTTGTCGCTATCGTTAACGCGCGCCCATGTCTCCGGCTGGCAGGAAAATGGCGCAATTCGTCTAATCGATTAAATTGATTTTGCACCGCAAACACACTTGTCGTTAAGCTTTATGGTGATTAAAGGTCCGAATGACTGAATTGCGCACAATCAGGTGCGATACCGGACTAAAATCGTCCAGTTTTTTGGGCGGAAATCCGGGCATTCCGTGAGGTTCCGATGACGAATGTCACAAGAAGCCGGCCACTCTCGCCGCATCTTCAAATCTATAAACCTATCCCGACAATGGTGATGTCCATTGTGCACCGCATCACAGGTGGCGCGCTCTACTTCGGGACTATCCTCGTTGCCTGGTGGCTGATCGCCGCCGCGTCGGGCGCTGCCTATTACGACTGGGTCAGCTGGCTGTTCGGTACGCTGATCGGCAAGCTGGTGCTGTTCGGCTATACCTGGGCATTGGTGCACCACATGCTCGGTGGCTTGCGCCACTTCGCCTGGGATCTCGGCTACGGCTACGAGAAGCACTTCGCCACCAAGATGGCCAAGGCAACGATCATCGGTTCGGTGGCGCTGACGCTGCTGATCTGGGTGGTCGGCTATCTCGTTCGCTGACTGAGGGGAGAATACTCATGGATATGCGCACTCCTCTCGGCAAGGTTCGCGGTCTTGGCTCGGCCAAGGAAGGCACGGATCATTTCTGGCGCCAGCGCCTGACAGCCGTCGCCAACGTTCCGCTGTTGATCTTCTTCGTCATCTTCCTCGTTCGCTACGCAGGCGCCCCTTACGCGGATGTCCTTGCCGCGCTGGCGAACCCCTTCGTCGCCGTCGTCATGGCGCTCGTCGTGCTCTCGGGTCTCGTTCACATGCGGCTCGGCATGCAGGTGATCATCGAAGACTACGTGCATGGCGAAGGCATGAAGATCGTGCTTCTCATGCTCAATACATTTTTCACGATCGCGGTTGGCGGGCTCTGTCTCTTCGCCATCCTGAAGATCGCTTTTGCAGGGTAATTTCGCCATGGCATCGAACAGTTCACCCGCTGCAAACGGCAAGGCCTATCAATATGTCGATCACGCCTTCGACGTCGTCGTCGTCGGCGCCGGCGGCGCGGGCTTGCGCGCGACCCTCGGCATGGCCGAGCAGGGTCTGAAGACCGCCTGCATCACCAAGGTCTTCCCGACCCGCTCGCACACGGTTGCCGCCCAAGGCGGTATTGCCGCCTCGCTGCAGAACATGACGCCGGACAGCTGGCAGTGGCACCTCTACGACACCGTCAAGGGTTCCGACTGGCTCGGCGACGTCGACGCCATGCAGTATCTCGCCATGGAAGCGCCGAAGGCGGTCTATGAGCTCGAGCACTATGGCGTGCCGTTCTCGCGTAACGCCGAAGGCAAGATCTACCAGCGGCCGTTCGGCGGCCACATGCAGAACTACGGCGAAGGCCCGCCGGTACAGCGCACCTGCGCTGCCGCGGACCGTACCGGCCACGCCATCCTGCACACGCTCTATGGTCAGTCCCTGCGCAACAACGCCGAGTTCTTCATCGAGTATTTCGCGCTGGACCTGATCATGTCGGATGACGGCCGCTGCACGGGTGTCGTCGCCTGGAACCTCGACGACGGCACGATCCATCGCTTCTCCGCCAAGATGGTGGTGCTGGCGACCGGCGGTTACGGCCGCGCCTACTTCTCGGCCACTTCGGCGCACACCTGCACCGGCGACGGCGGCGGCATGATCGCTCGTGCCGGCCTGCCGCTGCAGGACATGGAGTTCGTCCAGTTCCACCCGACCGGTATTTACGGCGCGGGCTGCCTGATCACCGAAGGCGCACGCGGCGAAGGCGGCTATCTCGTCAACTCCGAAGGCGAGCGCTTCATGGAGCGCTATGCGCCGTCCGCCAAGGACCTTGCCTCGCGTGACGTCGTCTCGCGCTGCATGACGATGGAAATCCGTGAAGGCCGCGGCGTCGGCAAGAACAAGGACCACATCTTCCTGCACCTGGATCACCTCGATCCGGCCGTCCTGCACGAGCGCCTGCCGGGTATTTCGGAATCGGCGAAGATCTTTGCCGGCGTCGACGTGACGCGCGAGCCGATCCCGGTTCTGCCGACGGTGCACTACAACATGGGCGGCGTGCCGACCAACTACTGGGGCGAGGTGCTCAACGCCGACGCCCAGAACCCGGAGCGCATCGCGCCCGGCCTGATGGCCGTCGGCGAAGCCGGCTGCGCCTCGGTGCACGGTGCCAACCGCCTCGGCTCCAACTCGCTGATCGACCTCGTGGTCTTCGGCCGTGCCGCCGCCATCCGCGCCGGCCAGGTCATCGACCGCGACGAGGCCGTGCCGGAACTCAACAAGGCCGCCTGCGACCGGATCATGGACCGCTTCGACCGCCTGCGGAATGCCAATGGCTCGACGCCGACGGCGGTGCTGCGCGAGAAGATGCAGCGCGCCATGCAGGAAGACGCGGCCGTGTTCCGCACCCAGGAATCGCTGGAATCGGGCTGCAAGCGCATCTCGGCGATCTGGAAGGAACTGCCCGACATCAAGGTCACCGACCGCTCGATGATCTGGAACTCCGACCTCGTCGAGACGCTGGAACTCGAAAACCTCATGGCCAACGCCATCACGACGATCTACGGCGCCGAAGCGCGCAAGGAGAGCCGTGGTTCGCACGCCCGCGAGGACTTCACGGAGGGTCCGCTCGGCGGCCGCGACGACGTCAACTGGCGCAAGCACACGCTCGCCTGGGTCAACGAGGCCGGCGACGTCAAGCTCGACTACCGCCCCGTCCATACCGACCTGATCGCCGACGGCATCGATCCCAAGAAGATCGAGCCGAAGGCCCGCGTCTATTGATCTTGAGGAACAAGCCACATGGTTGAACTCGCTCTCCCCAAGAACTCGCAGATGACGGAAGGCAAGGTCTGGCCGAAGCCTGCCGGCGCGACCAATGTCCGCGAATACCGTATCTACCGCTGGAACCCGGATGACGGAGCCAATCCGCGCATCGATACCTTCTATATCGATGTCGACGATTGCGGCCCGATGGTGCTCGACGGTCTGCTCTACATCAAGAACAAGATCGACCCGACGCTAACGCTGCGCCGCTCCTGCCGCGAAGGCATCTGCGGCTCCTGCGCCATGAACATCGACGGCACCAACACGCTCGCCTGCACCAAGGGCATGGACGAGGTGAAGGGCGCGGTGAAGGTCTATCCGCTGCCGCACATGCCGGTTGTGAAGGACCTGGTTCCCGACCTCACCAACTTCTACGCCCAGCACCGCTCGATCGAGCCCTGGCTGAAGACGGTATCGCCGACTCCGGCCAAGGAATGGAAGCAGAGCCACGAGGACCGCCTCAAGCTCGACGGCCTCTACGAGTGCATTCTGTGCGCCTGCTGCTCGACCTCCTGTCCGAGCTATTGGTGGAACGGCGACCGCTACCTCGGTCCGGCGGTTCTGCTGCAGGCCTATCGCTGGCTGATCGATAGCCGCGACGAAGCGACCGGTGAGCGCCTCGACAACCTCGAGGATCCCTTCCGCCTCTATCGTTGCCACACGATCATGAACTGCGCCCAGGCCTGTCCGAAGGGCCTGAACCCGGCCAAGGCGATCGGCGAGATCAAGAAGATGCTGGTCGAGCGCCGCGTCTAATCGGTCGGACCGGAGATGAGCTTTTGGAAACGGCGGGCCATGGCTCGCCGTTTTCTGCTTTGCCCCTCTCCAGGACGGCGGACAATTCGTGATTGTGCCGGTGCGGGAGAGGCGGGTTGCCGGTCGGAGGCGAGGATACCTGGCGAGGCCGTGGCCGCCCGATCCGGCCGTTCGGACGTTTCAATCCTGCAACAGGTCGCCAGGAATCGTCGTCCCTTGATTTGTCAGGTGGATTTGCTGTATTTCGGCCTATATTATCGCGTTGCATCATGGTTCGCGGACACGAACAGGAGTAGGGATATGCGGGTAATTCATGCGGCGGCGGGGCTGGCGGTTGTGCTTGCGCTGACCGGATGCCAACGGACGTCGATGGGCGGTTTCAGCTCCCAGGACGCCTCGCCCGCTCCCATCCAGGCAGCACCGGTTCCGTCGGTTTCGTCGAACCAGCTTCCGGCGCCGACCGGAAACACCTCACAATTCCCGGCTGCACCGACGAGCGGCACGGCGATGCCCGGTACGGTTCAACAGCCCGGCACGCAGGTCGCTGCGGCGGCGGGCGGCGGACTTGACGTCACCAAGGAATCGATGGTCGGCAACTGGCGTGTTTCGAGTGCCGGCAGCTCCTGCGACATGTTCCTGACGCTCACCAATCTCGGCTCCGGCTCGCGCGGCGGCACCCGCGGCTGCGCCGGCGAACTGACGACCATGGGCTCCTGGGAAGTGGCCGGCAAGCAGGTGGTCCTCAAGGACCGCAACGGCAATGCCATCGCTCGCCTCTACAAGACGGCCGACGCCCGTTTCGACGGCTCGACCAATGGCGGTCAGCCGGTCAGCCTCAGCCGCTGACGCCTCTCCAGCCCGGTCTCGTGCCGGGCTTTTGTTTTCCGTCCCATCTCGGGTGAGACGTGCTCAATCCTGACGACAGCATTTACCGCAAGCTCGAAGCGCTCGTCGCCTGCGGCGAGCGCAAGCGTGACCCCGCGCAGTTTACGATCGCCCGGCGGTTCGATCATCTCTCGGCCGAGCTGCTCGCCAGCCGTCCGTCGCGCAAGACCAATGCGCTCGGCTGGCTGTTTGCCTCGCGCAAGAAGGACCATCCGCCGGTCAAGGGTCTCTACATCCACGGGGGCGTCGGGCGCGGCAAGACCATGCTGATGGACATGTTCTTCGACGCGGTGCCGATCCAGCGCAAGCGCCGGGCGCATTTCCACGAGTTCATGGCCGATGTGCACGAGCGCATCTACAAGCACCGGCAGAAGCTGAAGAACGGCGAGACCAAGCAGGCCGACCCGATCCCGCCCGTCGCCTCCGAGCTCTTCGGTGAAGCGCGGCTGCTCTGCTTCGACGAATTCACCGTGACCGATATCGCCGATGCGATGATCCTCGGCCGCCTGTTCGGCGAACTCTTCGCCAAGGGCTGCGTGCTGGTCGCGACCTCGAACGTCGCGCCCGACGATCTCTATCGCGACGGCCTCAACCGCGGCTTGTTCCTGCCCTTCATCGATCTCCTGAAGGCGAATGCCGAGGTCATCTCGCTGGATACGGACACCGATTACCGGCTGACGAAGACCGATGGCAGTCCGGTGTGGCTCTCGCCGCTCGGGCCCGAGGCGGATGCGGCGATGGCGCTCGCTTGGGCCCAGGAAACCCGTAACGAGGCCGCTGTCCCGACGGAAGTGCCGCGCAAGGGGCGCAAGATCCCCGTGCCGGCTGCGTCCGGCAAGAGTGCCCGCTTCAAATTTGCCGACCTCTGCCAGCAACCGCTTGGGGCTGCGGACTATCTGGCGATCCTCGAGCGCTATTCGACGATCTTCGTCGACCATGTGCCGCATCTCGGTCCGCACATGCGCAACGAGACCAAGCGGTTCATCCTCCTGGTCGACACGCTCTACGACAACGGTGCCCGGCTCTTTGCCTCGGCCGCGGCGCAGCCGCAGGATCTGCTGACCCAGAAGAAGGGCACGGAGGGCTTCGAGTTCGATCGCACGGTTTCGCGGCTGATCGAGATGCAAAGCGAGGAATATGCCGCCTCGCACCCCGCCAATATTGCTGTTTCGTGACGTGATCGTGGCGAAAACTCTTACGTTTACGTAAGAATTTTATGATCTAACCGATTGAAATTACTTCACCAAAAAGTATCGATTGATATTTTAACGTTTGCCGTTTAATGGCTTGCGGCGAAGGTTTGGCGTTTGCCGCGTTCCAGGCCTCGATCAGATTTGGGATCACAAAGGAAGCACTTTCATGGCGCGCAACAAGATCGCACTTATCGGTTCAGGGATGATTGGTGGTACGCTGGCACATCTCGCCGGCCTGAAGGAACTGGGCGACATCGTCCTCTTCGACATCGCCGACGGCATTCCGCAGGGCAAGGGTCTCGACATCGGTCAGTCCTCCCCGGTCGAAGGCTTCGACGTGAACCTGACGGGTGCCAGCGACTACTCCGCCATCGAAGGCGCCGACGTCTGCATCGTCACCGCCGGCGTTGCCCGCAAGCCGGGCATGAGCCGCGACGACCTGCTCGGCATCAACCTCAAGGTCATGGAACAGGTCGGCGCCGGCATCAAGAAGTATGCCCCGAACGCCTTCGTCATCTGCATCACCAACCCGCTCGACGCCATGGTGTGGGCGCTGCAGAAGTTCTCGGGCCTGCCGAAGAACAAGGTCGTCGGCATGGCCGGCGTTCTCGATAGCTCGCGCTTCCGCCTGTTCCTCTCCCAGGAATTCAACGTTTCGGTCCAGGACGTCACCGCCTTCGTTCTCGGCGGCCACGGCGACACCATGGTGCCGCTCGCCCGTTACTCGACGGTTGCCGGCATTCCGCTCACCGACCTCGTGCAGATGGGCTGGGTCACCAAGGAGCGCCTGGAAGAAATCATCCAGCGCACCCGTGACGGCGGCGCCGAAATTGTCGGTCTGCTCAAGACCGGTTCGGCCTACTACGCACCGGCCGCTTCGGCGATCGAAATGGCTGAGGCCTACCTCAAGGACAAGAAGCGCGTTCTGCCTTGCGCTGCGCACCTGACCGGCCAGTACGGCGTCAAGGACATGTATGTCGGCGTACCGACCGTCATCGGCGCCGGCGGCGTCGAGCGCATCATCGAGATCGATCTCAACAAGGCCGAGAAGGAAGCGTTCGACAAGTCCGTCGCTTCGGTCGCCGGTCTTTGCGAAGCCTGCATTGGCATTGCGCCGAGCCTGAAGCAGTAATCGCGTCCCGCTGAGCGGACGCTCCGTCGCCGCTCGGCCTCTTTGTTTTTGCCGCATTGGTGCGGGTAGGTGCCCCACCTGCCCGCACAATGCTCCAGACAGGAAAAACACCATGAACATTCATGAATACCAGGCCAAGGCTCTCCTGAAGAGCTACGGCGCACCGGTCGCGGAAGGTGTCGCGATCTTCTCGGCTGACGAAGCTGAAGCCGCTGCAAAGTCGCTCCCGGGCCCGCTCTACGTGGTCAAGAGCCAGATCCATGCCGGCGGCCGCGGCAAGGGCAAGTTCAAGGAACTGTCCGCCGACGCCAAGGGCGGCGTTCGTCTTGCCTTCTCGATCGACGAAGCCAAGGCTCATGCCAAGGAAATGCTCGGCAACACGCTCGTCACCGCCCAGACCGGCCCCGCCGGCAAGCAGGTGAACCGCCTCTACATCGAGGACGGCGCCGACATCGAACGCGAACTCTATCTGTCGCTGCTCGTCGACCGCTCGGTCGGCCAGGTTGCCTTCGTCGTTTCGACGGAAGGCGGCATGGACATCGAGGCTGTTGCGCACGACACGCCGGAAAAGATCGTCAACGTCGCGATCAACCCGGAAGCCGGCGTCACCGCCGCTGATCTCGCCAAGCTCACGGCTGCCCTGAAGCTCGAAGGTGAAGCCAAGGCTGACGCCGAAAAGCTCTTCCCGATCCTTTATAAGGCCTTTGTCGAGAAGGACATGAGCCTGCTCGAGATCAACCCGCTGATCGTCATGAAGAACGGCCGCATGCGCGTTCTCGACGCCAAGGTCTCGTTCGACGGCAACGCGCTGTTCCGCCATGACGACATCAAGGCGCTGCGCGACGAAACCGAAGAAGACGCCAAGGAAATCGAGGCCTCGAAGTGGGATCTCGCCTATGTCGCGCTCGACGGCAACATCGGCTGCATGGTCAACGGCGCCGGCCTCGCCATGGCGACGATGGACATCATCAAGCTCTACGGCAAGGAGCCGGCGAACTTCTGCGACGTCGGCGGCGGCGCCGGCAAGGAGAAGGTTGCGGCAGCCTTCAAGATCATCACGGCCGACCCGAAGGTCGAGGGCATCCTCGTCAACATCTTCGGCGGCATCATGAAGTGCGATGTCATCGCTGAAGGCGTCGTCGCGGCCGTGCAGGAAGTCGGCCTCAAGGTTCCGCTGGTCGTTCGTCTCGAAGGCACGAATGTCGAGCTTGGCAAGAAGATCCTGAACGAATCCGGCCTGGCGATCACCGCCGCCGACGATCTGGACGATGCTGCCAAGAAGATCGTCGCCGCGATCAACGGCTAACTGAAGGACCACCTCATGTCGATTCTCGTTAACAAGAACACCAAGGTCCTCGTTCAGGGCCTGACCGGCAAGACCGGCACCTTCCATACCGAACAGGCGCTTGCCTATTACGGCACGCAGATGGTCGGCGGCATTCACCCGAAAAAGGGCGGCGAAACCTGGACCGGTTCCAAGGGCGAAACCCTGCCGATCTTCGCCTCGGTTGCCGAAGGCCGTGAAAAGACCGGTGCGGACGCATCCGTGATCTACGTTCCGCCGGCAGGTGCCGCGGACGCGATCATCGAGGCGATCGATGCGGAAATCCCGTTCATCACCTGCATCACCGAAGGCATCCCGGTTGCCGACATGGTGCGCGTCAAGGCTCGCCTCGACCGCTCCAAGTCGCGCCTGCTCGGCCCGAACTGCCCCGGTATCCTGACGCCGGAAGAATGCAAGATCGGCATCATGCCGGGCTCGATCTTCCGCAAGGGTTCGGTCGGTATCGTCTCGCGCTCCGGCACGCTCACCTATGAAGCCGTGTTCCAGACCTCCAACGAGGGCCTCGGCCAGACGACGGCTGTCGGCATCGGCGGCGACCCGGTCAAGGGCACCGAGTTCATCGACGTGCTCGAGATGTTCCTGGCCGACGAAGCCACGACCTCGATCATCATGATCGGCGAAATCGGCGGCTCGGCCGAAGAGGATGCTGCACAGTTCCTCATCGACGAAGCGAAGAAGGGCCGCAAGAAGCCGATGGCCGGCTTCATCGCTGGCCGTACCGCGCCGAAGGGCCGCACCATGGGTCACGCCGGCGCTGTCGTTTCCGGCGGCAAGGGCGATGCGGAATCCAAGATTGCAGCGATGGAGCAGGCAGGCATCCGCGTGTCGCCTTCGCCGGCTCGTCTCGGCAAGACGCTCGTCGAAGTCCTCAAGGGCTGATCGCAAGACTTCTGACCGGGGCGGAGCGATCCGGCCCGGTCAATCTGCAGTCCGCGTGTTTCCTTGGCTGATGCAAGATCAGGATACGCGGCAATGAAGTGCCACGGTGACCCGGCGCGTCCTCGAGGATGCGCGGCACCGTAGGAAAAAGGCCCGGCGCCCGGACGCGCCGAACGAACATGAACGACCGGGATACCCGGCAACCCAACTTCAGTCAGGAGGCGGACAGATCAGTCCGCGTGAGACCATGACAAGGCAAGAGGCCAACGAGCAATTCCAGCTCACTTCGTTTCTGGACGGCGCCAACGCCGCCTATATCGAGCAGCTCCATGCACGCTACGAGGCGGACCCGGCGTCCGTGTCGGCCGAATGGCAGGCCTTCTTCAAGGCGCTCGCCGACCGGCCGGAAGATGTGGTGAAGGCAGCCAAGGGCGCCTCCTGGAAAAAGAACAACTGGCCGATCCCGGCCAATGGCGAACTGGTCTCGGCGCTCGACGGCGACTGGGGCACGGTCGAAAAGGTCATCGAGAAAAAGGTCAAGGCGAAGGTTGAGGAAACGGCCGCCGCCACCGGTACCGTTGCCAGCGCCGCCGACATCCACCAGGCGACGCGCGATTCCGTCCGCGCCATCATGATGATCCGCGCCTACCGCGCCCGCGGGCACCTGCATGCCAAGCTTGACCCGCTCGGCCTTGCTGCCGCGGTTGAGGACTACAACGAGCTGTCGCCGTCGAACTACGGTTTCGAGGACAAGGATCTCGACCGCAAGATTTTCATCGACAACGTGCTCGGCCTCGAATACGCGACGGTTCGCGAGATGGTCGAAATCCTTGAGCGCACCTACTGCTCGACGATCGGCGTCGAGTTCATGCACATGTCCAACCCGGAAGAGAAGGGCTGGATCCAGGAGCGCATCGAAGGTCCGGACAAGGGCGTCGACTTCACCCCCGAAGGCAAGAAGGCGATCCTGCAGAAGCTGATCGAGTCGGAAGGCTTCGAGCAGTTCATCGACGTCAAGTACAAGGGCACCAAGCGCTTTGGTCTCGACGGCGGCGAATCGCTCATCCCGGCGCTCGAGCAGATCATCAAGCGCGGCGGCCAGGAAGGCCTCAAGGAAATCGTTCTCGGCATGGCCCACCGCGGCCGTCTGAACGTGCTTTCCCAGGTCATGGCAAAGCCGCACCGCGCCATCTTCCACGAGTTCAAGGGTGGTTCCTACGCGCCTGACGATGTCGAAGGTTCGGGCGACGTGAAGTACCACCTCGGTGCGTCTTCCGACCGCGAATTCGACGGCAACAAGGTTCACCTGTCGCTGACGGCGAACCCGTCGCACCTGGAAATCGTCAACCCTGTGGTCATGGGCAAGGCCCGCGCCAAGCAGGACCAGATGGCGACCGTCTTTGAAGGCGACATCATTCCGCTGCGCGAACGCTCCAAGGTCATGCCGCTGCTGCTGCATGGCGATGCGGCGTTTGCCGGCCAGGGCGTGATTGCCGAAATCCTCGGCCTTTCCGGTCTGCGCGGCCACCGCGTTGCCGGTACGGTTCACTTCATCATCAACAACCAGATCGGCTTCACCACCAATCCGGCCTTCTCGCGCTCGTCGCCCTATCCGTCCGACGTCGCCAAGATGATCGAAGCGCCGATCTTCCACGTCAACGGCGACGATCCGGAAGCGGTCGTCTACGCGGCCAAGATCGCCACCGAATTCCGGATGAAGTTCCACAAGCCTGTCGTCATCGACATGTTCTGCTACCGCCGCTTCGGCCACAACGAAGGCGACGAGCCGGCGTTCACGCAGCCGAAGATGTACAAGGTCATCCGCGGCCACAAGACGGTCGTTCAGCTCTATTCGGACCGACTGATCGCCGAAGGCCTGATCTCCGAAGGCGAAGTCGAGAAGATGAAGGCCGACTGGCGCGCCCACCTCGAGCAGGAGTTCGAGGCCGGCCAGTCCTACAAGCCGAACAAGGCCGACTGGCTCGATGGTGCCTGGTCTGGTCTGCGCTCGGCCGACAACCAGGACGAACAGCGCCGCGGCAAGACCTCGGTACCGATGAAGCAGCTGAAGGAAGTCGGTCGCAAGATCTCCGAGATCCCGGCAGGCTTCAACGCGCACCGCACGATCCAGCGCTTCATGGAAAACCGCGCCAACATGATCCAGACCGGCGAAGGCGTCGACTGGGCCATGGCTGAAGCGCTTGCTTTCGGCACGCTCTGCGTCGAGGGCACCAAGATCCGCCTGTCGGGCCAGGACTGCGAACGCGGCACCTTCTCGCAGCGCCACTCGGTTCTCTACGATCAGCAGTCCGAAGAGCGCTACATCCCGCTCGCCAACCTGTCGCCGACCCAGGCACGTTACGAAGTCATCAACTCGATGCTTTCGGAAGAGGCGGTTCTCGGCTTCGAATACGGCTACTCGCTCGCTCGTCCGAACGCGCTGACCCTCTGGGAAGCCCAGTTCGGCGACTTCGCCAACGGTGCACAGGTCGTCTTCGACCAGTTCATCTCGTCGGGCGAACGCAAGTGGCTGCGCATGTCGGGTCTCGTCTGCCTGCTGCCGCACGGCTATGAGGGCCAGGGTCCGGAGCACTCGTCGGCTCGCCTCGAGCGCTTCCTGCAGCTTTGCGCCGAAGACAACATGCAGGTCGCCAACGTCACGACGCCGGCGAACTACTTCCACATCCTGCGCCGCCAGGTGAAGCGCGACTTCCGCAAGCCGCTGATCCTGATGACGCCGAAGTCGTTGCTGCGTCACAAGCGTGCGGTCTCCAGCCTGTCGGAAATGGCCGGCGAGAGCTCGTTCCACCGCCTGCTGTGGGACGATGCCGAGGTGATCAAGGATGGCCCGATCAAGCTGCAGAAGGATTCCAAGATCCGTCGCGTCGTGCTCTGCTCGGGCAAGGTCTACTACGACCTGCTCGAAGAACGCGAAAAGCGCGGCATCGACGACATCTACCTGCTGCGCGTCGAACAGCTCTATCCGTTCCCGGCCAAGGCGCTCATCAACGAGCTCAGCCGCTTCCGCAACGCGGAGATGGTCTGGTGCCAGGAAGAGCCGAAGAACATGGGCGGCTGGTCGTTCATCGACCCGTACCTGGAATGGGTTCTCGCCCATATCGACGCCAAGTATCAGCGCGTGCGCTACACCGGCCGTCCGGCCGCCGCATCGCCGGCGACGGGCCTGATGTCGAAGCACCAGGCGCAGCTTGCCGCCTTCCTCGAGGACGCGCTGGGGGGCTGATGCTCCCCTCGCTCTGAGCCAATAGAAACAGATATCTGATCAACGGAACAAAAATCATGGCAACAGAAATCCGCGTTCCCACCCTTGGCGAGTCCGTCAGCGAAGCGACCGTCGGCACCTGGTTCAAGAAGGTCGGCGACGCCATCAAGGCCGATGAACCCCTGCTCGAACTCGAAACCGACAAGGTGACGATCGAAGTTCCGGCGCCGGCCGCAGGCACGCTGTCGGAGATCGTCGCGCAGGCCGGCGAGACCGTCGGTCTCGGCGCGCTGCTCGGCCAGATCGCTGCAGGTGCGGCCGGCGCCGCTGCGGCTCCGGCCGCTGCCGCTGAAAAGAAGGCCGAGCCGGCTGCTGCCGCTCCGGCTGCCTCGGCTGCTGTTGCAGCACCTGCCGCCTCGTCGATGCCGCCGGCACCGTCGGCCGGCAAGCTGCTTGCCGAAAACAACCTCTCGGCCGACCAGGTCGACGGCTCCGGCAAGCGTGGCCAGGTGCTGAAGGGCGACGTGCTTGCTGCCGTTGCCAAGGGCATCTCGACCCCGGCCGCGTCCGAGCCGGCCAAGGTCCAGGCCCGTGCACCGTCGACGGCGGAAGACGTCGTTCGCGAAGAGCGCGTCAAGATGACCCGCCTGCGCCAGACGATCGCCCGTCGCCTCAAGGACGCGCAGAACACTGCCGCCATGCTCACCACCTACAACGAGGTGGACATGAGCGCGGTCATGTCGCTGCGCAACAAGTACAAGGACATCTTTGAAAAGAAGCACGGCGTGAAGCTCGGCTTCATGGGCTTCTTCACTAAGGCCGTCACCCACGCGCTGAAGGAAATCCCGGCCGTCAACGCCGAGATCGACGGCACCGACATCATCTACAAGAACTACTGCCACATCGGCGTCGCCGTCGGCACGGACAAGGGTCTTGTGGTTCCGATCGTTCGCGATGCCGACCAGATGTCGATCGCGGAGGTCGAAAAGGACATCGGCCGTCTCGGCAAGGCTGCCCGTGACGGCGCACTGTCGATGGCCGACATGCAGGGCGGCACCTTCACCATCTCCAACGGTGGTGTCTACGGTTCGCTGATGTCCTCGCCGATCCTCAACGCACCGCAGTCGGGCATCCTCGGCATGCACAAGATCCAGGAGCGTCCGGTCGCCATCGGCGGCCAGGTCGTCATCCGTCCGATGATGTACCTCGCGCTCTCCTACGATCACCGCATCGTCGACGGCAAGGAAGCCGTGACCTTCCTCGTGCGCGTCAAGGAAAGCCTGGAAGATCCGGAACGCCTGGTTCTCGATCTCTAATATCCGCAAGCGGCGGGGGCGTCCTTCATGCCCCCGCCCTTCGCCGTCCGCGATCACGCACGGCGAGAACCGTCCCTGCGGCCCGGCCGGAGAGACTGGCCCTCAGGGCCGATGATGCCGATCCGAACCGCTCCTGCGATTGCGAGGGATGATGGAAGCCGCTGCAGCGTCGACTGAAATCTGGGTGCTTGGCTGGAGCGTGGTGTTCCTGATCGTGCACATCCTGGTGCAGGCACTGTCGCTCGATCTGTCCGGCGATTTCACGATCAGATACCTGCTCGGCCCACGCGACGAGCAACGGGCGCCCAAGAGCGTGGTGTCCGGTCGTCTGCTGCGCTCGCTTCACAACATGCTGGAGACCTATCCGGCCTTCGTCGCTCTCGCCCTTGCACTGGCGGTGACCGGCAAGACCGGTGGTCTTGGCGCCATCGGCGCGGCGACCTGGCTTCAGGCACGGGTGGTTTACACCGTTCTCTACGTGGCCGGCGTTCCGGTCCTGCGTACCCTCGTCTGGTTCGTGTCGATCATCGCGCTTGTGCTGATGGTCGTCCGGCTCATGGCATAGCATCCCGGCGACAAGGCAAGAGGAGACCGGCATGGCATTCGGACCCGACGTTCCGCCGATCCAGGCGCATATCTGCGTCAAGGACGGGCTTGCTGCCATCGCTTTTTACGAGAAGGCGCTCGGTGCGGTGAACACCTTCCACGCGATGGCCGAAGACGGCAAGCGCGTCATGCACGCCAATCTGGCGATCCACGGCGGCGAAGTGATGCTGCACGACGAGTTCCCCGAATTCGGCGGCAGCGTGATGTCGCCCAACACGATCGGCGGCACCGGCGTTGCGATCTGCATCAACCTGGCGAAGCCGGCCGATGTCGACGCTGCCTACGACCGGGCGATGGCCGCCGGGGCATCGACAGTTCTGGAGCCGCAGGATACCTTCTGGCACGCACGCTACGCGCGCATAAAGGATCCCTTCGGCCACGTCTGGGCCTTCAACGCACCGGTCGCAAACCCATGAGCCAGTATTTCTTCGAACTCGCATCGCTGATGGCGATCTTCGCCTTCGCCATCGTCTCCCCCGGCGCCGATCTCGCCATGGTCATGCGCCAATCGATCGTGCATGGCCGCCGCCCGGCGATCATCACGTCCTTCGGCATCGGCACGTCGCTGATGTTCCATGTGACCTACACGATCCTCGGCCTCGGGCTGATCATTTCGCAGTCGATCTATCTGTTCAACATCGTCAAATGGTGCGGTGTCGCTTACCTGATCTATATCGGCATCAAGGCGCTGCGCGCCGGCCAGACGGAGATCAAGGTCGACCACACGGAAGGCAACGGGTCGATCAAGGGCCAGTCGGCGGCCAAGGCCTTCGGCCTCGGCTTTGCCGCCAACGCGCTCAACCCCAAGCCGGTGTTCTTCTTCCTGTCGATCTTCTCGACGGTCGTTCACGCCCATACGCCGATGATGATCAAGTTCGGCTACGGCCTTGTCATGGCGACCTGCCTGATCGCGTGGTTCGTCGGCGTCAGCATGTTCATGACGACGCCGCGCATGCGCGCCGCCTTCACTCGCGCCAGCAAGTGGATCGACCGCGCCAGCGGCGTGGTGTTCATCGCGCTCGGCCTCAAGCTTGCGACGGAGAAGGCTGTCTGATCATGCTCTCCGGTCGTCTCCTTTCAGCCCTGTTCGGCCTTGTCTTTACTGCGCCGGCGATCGCCGCCGACTGCAAGCAGTCGCACGCGATCTACGGCGACCGCGACGGGGCCTACGAGCTGCGTTTCGAACCGGTCGGCTCGGCAAGCGCCGCGACCAGCAACCACTTCAAGGTGGCGGTGCTGAAGCCCGGCCTGCTGCTCGATGGCGTCGTCATGCCGGCGGGCGAGCCGGAACGGGCGACCGGGCTGATCATGCACAATTGCCCCGAGGGGGATGCGACCGGCGAGGAACTGCGCGCCTGTACTGTGTGGCAGGGTGTGGTCTACGCGCTCGACAAGGCCGGGGCGATCAGCGAGATCCCGCAAGAGACCGAGACGGCGGCCGAGCAACTGCTGCTTCCCGATTTCGGGCCGTCGCTTCGCGCTTCGACGGCCTGGGGCAAGGGCAAGGCCGAGGCCGACAGTTGGGATGCCTTCACCTTCAAGGGATGCGCCGCATGAGTGCGAGCCCTGTTCTTCTCGTGACCGGCGGCAGCCGCGGCATCGGCGCGGCAATCTGCCTTGGTGCGGCGAAAGCCGGCTGGCGGGTCGCCGTCAACTATGCGTCGAACCGCGATGCGGCCGATGCGGTCGTCGGCGCGATAGAGCGGGCCGGCGGCACGGCGATCGCGGTTCAGGGCGATGTCGGCTCCGAGGCGGATATTCAGGCGATCTTTGCGGCTGTCGATGCCGCCTTCGGCCGGCTGGACGGTCTCGTCAACAATGCCGGCATTGTCGGCCCGACCGAACGGGTCGACGAAATGTCGCCCGAGCGGCTCGAACGCATGTTCCGCATCAACGTCACCGGTTCCATCCGCTGTGCGGCGGAGGCCGTCCGGCGCATGTCGACACGTTACGGGCACCACGGCGGCGTCATCGTCAACATCTCCTCGGTCGCTGCCACGCTCGGCTCGCCAGGACAATATGTCGACTACGCCGCCTCAAAGGGCGCGATCGACACGCTTACCATCGGCCTCGCACGCGAGGTCGCGACCGAGGGCATCCGCGTCAACGCGATCCGCCCCGGCATCATCGATACCGAGATCCACGCTTCCGGCGGTCTGCCGGACCGGGCGCGCGATCTTGCCTCCACCATTCCCGTTCAGCGACCCGGCACGGCCGAGGAAGTCGCTGACGCGGTTCTCTACCTCCTGTCGGATAAGGCGACTTATGTGACGGGGGCAATTCTCAATGTCAGCGGCGGACGGTAACCGTCCTGAAGGAAGGATATTCTAATGGCTTATGATCTCATCGTTATCGGCAGTGGCCCCGGCGGCTATGTCTGCGCCATCAAGGCGGCTCAGCTCGGCCTGAAGGTTGGCGTCGTAGAGAAGCGCGCCACCTACGGCGGCACCTGCCTCAACATCGGCTGCATCCCGTCGAAGGCGCTGCTGCATGCTTCCGAGGTGTTCCATCAGGTCGCCCACGGCGTCGATACGCTCGGCGTCGAAGTCGCGGCGCCGAAGCTGAACCTCGAAAAGATGATGGCGCACAAGGACGCGACCGTTAAGGCCAACGTCGACGGCGTCTCGTTCCTGTTCAAGAAGAACAAGATCGACGGCATCCAGGGCACCGGCAAGGTGCTCGGCCAGGGCAAGGTCTCCGTCACCAACGACAAGGGCGAGGAACAGATCCTCGAAACCAAGAACATCGTGATCGCCACCGGCTCCGACGTTGCCGGCATTCCGGGCGTCAAGGTCGACATCGACGAGAAGGTCATCATCTCGTCCACCGGCGGCATCGCGCTCGAAAAGGTTCCGGCCAACATGATCGTCGTCGGCGGCGGTGTCATCGGTCTCGAACTCGGCTCGGTCTGGGCCCGTCTCGGCGCCAAGGTCACCGTTGTCGAGTATCTCGATTCGATCCTCGGCGGCATGGACGGCGAGGTCTCCAAGCAGTTCCAGCGCATGCTGGCCAAGCAGGGCATGGACTTCAAGCTCGGCGCCAAGGTGACCGGCGTTGTCAAGGACGGCAAGGGCGCCAAGGTGACCTTCGAGCCGGTCAAGGGCGGTGACGCTGTGACGCTCGATGCCGACGTGGTGCTGATCGCCACCGGCCGCCGCCCCTACACCGACGGTCTCGGCCTCGATACGGCCGGCGTCGTCATGGACCAGCGCGGTCGCGTCGAGATCGACAATCACTTCCAGACGAGCGTTGCAGGCATTTACGCGATCGGCGACGTCGTGCGCGGCCCGATGCTCGCCCACAAGGCGGAAGACGAAGGTGTCGCCGTTGCCGAAATCCTCGCCGGTCAGGCCGGTCACGTGAACTATGACGTAATCCCCGGGGTCGTCTACACCCAGCCGGAAGTCGCCTCCGTCGGCAAGACTGAGGAAGAGCTGAAGGCCGCGGGCGTCGCCTACAAGGTCGGCAAGTTCCCGTTCACGGCCAACGGCCGCGCACGGGCGATGCAGGTGACCGACGGTTTCGTCAAGATCCTCGCCGACAAGGAAACCGACCGGGTGCTCGGCGGCCATATCGTCGGCTTCGGCGCCGGCGAGATGATCCACGAGATTGCCGTGCTGATGGAATTCGGCGGTTCGTCGGAAGACCTCGGCCGCACCTGCCACGCACACCCGACCATGTCGGAAGCGGTCAAGGAAGCGGCGCTGTCGACCTTCTTCAAGCCCATCCACATGTAAGGAACATGCAGGGGGCTGTGATCACGCGGCCCCTTGTTCCCGGCCGCGTTTCGTGCGTGCCGGCTGCCCCTTGTGGCCATTGCTCACTCAGTGGCGTCAACGCCCGCTGACATTGTCGCCATCGGCAGTCCTGTTCGCAAGCGACCGTATCATTCTTCCGAAGCGGACCTGAGGGCGTGGAAACGCTCCTCGAACTCGCGCCTCAGGCTGCGCCGTGCCTCGGCAGCGCGCTGCCGGCGTTTGCGGTCGGCTGTGTCGGTGACAAGGGCAGGGACAGGCGTCGGGCTGCCGTCGGCATCGACGGCGACCATGGTAAAATAGCAGGAATTGGTGTGGCGGCGCTCGCCGCTGCGGATGTTTTCGGCCTCGACCCGGATGCCGATTTCCATCGAAGTGCGGCCGGCATTGTTGACGGCTGCACGGAAGGTGACGAGCTCGCCGACATGGATCGGCTGGCGGAAGGTGACCTGGTCGACCGAGAGCGTCACGGCATATTGCTGCGAAAAGCGCGAGGCACAGGAGAAGGCGACGCGATCGAGGAGATTGAGCAGCGCGCCGCCATGGACCTTGCCGCTGAAGTTCGCCATATCCGGCGTCATCAGCACGACCATTTCGAGTTCGCGTGTGTCGTAGCTGGTTTCCATTGTCCATCTCCAGATTTGCAGCGTTCCGCCTGAGTTATGCAGCTTGCCGGAGCGAAGGGAAGGGGCGGAGTCGGGTGCTCTGGACGAGGGGATGTGACGATTGGCCCGAGGGCTGCGACAAGCGGTCTTCTGTCCAGGCACGGGGGAGGGCGCAATCATGTCCGCAAGGACAGACGACGCGCGCGTCAGGAGGAAAGATGAAACCGAGAGCCGTGGCCATATCGCTGCCGAGCCGGCACCTACCGGATGCCGATTGGGCCGACCGCTTCGAGCTTGCGCTTGACGGCAAGGGCGTGACCGCGGCGGAAGCCGCCGAACGTTCGCTTGGCCGGTCGCCGCGGTGGGTCCGCGTGCTGCTGGGCCTGCGTAACCGCATCGTCTCGGTCGTCGGCCTGAAGTCGGCGGCGCCCTCCAGCCGCCTGGGGCTGATCGGTGCGTTTCCTGTCGTATCGAAGAGCGATGACGAAGTGGTGCTCGGCTTCGACGACAAGCATCTCGATTTCCGCATCGTCGTCGATGTCAGGGCGGGATCTGCTGTCAACCAGATCGTCGGCGTCACCACGCTCGTGCGCAGGCACAACACGCTCGGACGGGTTTACCTCTTGGCCGTCACGCCGTTTCACAAGGCGATCGTTCCGACACTTCTTTCGCGGGTGGCGGGCCCCTAAGCCCGGCCTTCGGTTCTCAGTCCGGACAAGAGCAGGTCGAGATTGTCGCGTGCGCTGGTGAGGCGCAGGGCCGGATCGTCCGCCTCGGCAATCCAGAGCGCCGCGTCGGTGAGCGCGCCATTGATCAGCCGCGCCAATGTCTCCGCGTCTCCTTTCCGCACGACGCCCGCGGCCATCATCGCCGAAAGCCTGGCGGCAAGCGATGCGAGGCATTGGCGCCGGCTCGGTTCCAGCATGCTTGCGCCGAGTACGGCCGGGGCATCTTTCAAGACGATCTGTCGGATTTCCGGGTCGAGCGACATCTCCAGATAGAGCCTGCAGCGGCGCACGAACCCGTCCCACGGGTCCGGGGTCGCGGAGGCTGCGTCGAGCCGTGTATCCATCTCGCCGTCCAGGGTCTCCACGACCGCACGCAGCAGGCCCTTCTTGTCGCCGAAGTGATGATAGAGCGCGCCGCGCGTGAGCCCGGCGGCGGCGGTGAAATCGTCCATCGACGTCTCCGCGTAGCCGCTTCGGGTGAACGCTTGCCGGGCAGCGGCGATCAGCTTTGCCCTTGTTTCCGCGATCATGTCGCTGCGCGCGCGCCTCGTCATCGGCAACTCCTTTTGCATACGGTGCGTATGCTAATTGACATGCACAACGTATGTCAATATCACTTGCATACGCTGCGTATGTTAATTCGGCGGCGCTAAAACACCCATTGCAGGAGCTTCCATGGCCAATCCCTACGCACAGATCTTTGCCGCCAAAGGCACGGTGGGCTTCACCCTGGCGGGATTGGTGTCGCGCCTGCCGCTGTCGATGATGGGCATCGGCATCATCACCATGCTGGCCCAGTCCCGCGGCAGCTATGGCTTGGCCGGCGGTGTGGCCGCCGCCTTCACGCTTGCCTCGGCACTGCTGGCGCCGCAGGTTTCCCGGCTCGTCGACCGCTTCGGCCAGAGCCGGGTGCTGCCGGTTGCCGCAGCGCTCAGCCTTCTCGGCACGTCGGCCCTCCTCGCCTCGACCCATTGGCGGGCGCCGGACTGGACGCTCTTCGTCTTTGCAGTAATTGCCGGGTGCACGCCGAGCATGTCGGCGATGACCCGGGCGCGATGGACCGAGCTCTATCGCGGTCGCCCGGAGCTCAAGACCGCCTTTTCGCTCGAATCGGTCTTCGACGAGATCTGCTTCATCGTCGGCCCGCCCATCGCAGTGGGCTTAAGCGTCGGTCTGTTTCCCGAGGCCGGGCCGCTGGCTGCCGCTGCATGCCTCGCCATCGGGGTCACCGCCTTCGTGCTGCAGAAGGGCACCGAGCCACCGGTCAAGCCTGCGGAGACGATGGCGCCCGGTTCGGTCCTTCGCTACCCCGCGCTGCGCGTCCTGATCGTCGCGCTTGCCGGCATGGGCGTGATCGTCGGCACGATCGACGTGGTCAGCGTCGCCTTTGCCGAGGCCGAAGGGCGGCCGGCGGCAGCGAGCCTCGTGCTCTCCCTCTACGCGCTCGGTTCCTGCATCGCCGGCCTGGCGTTCGGCGCGACCAGGATCGGCCTGCCTTTGGCGAAGCTGTTCCTGATCGGGGCGGGCATGACGGCCGCTACCACATTGCCGCTACTCTTTGCCGGCGGGATCGGCAGCCTTGCGACGATGATGTTCATTTCGGGCGTGTTTTTTGCGCCGACGATGATCGTCGCGTTGAGCATCGGCGAAACCGCCGTGCCGCCGTCGAAGCTGACGGAAGGGCTGACCTGGTTGACCACGGGCCTCGGGATCGGGGTTGCGGCGGGTGCCGCGGTGTCAGGGGGTGTGGTCGCACGCTTCGGCGTTCAGGCCGGCTTCACCATTGCGCTCGCCGCTGGTGTCCTGATCCTTGGCGCTGCGTTCTGGGGCTATCGCGGCCTGTCGCGGATCGAGGGCGATGGTGCAACCGCAGGCGCAGCCGAGGTCGTTTCGCGCGCCGGTGCGCAGGGCTGAGGCGGGGGCAATGTGCCGGCGGCGTCCGTTGCCGGCCTACCCGTCAGTTGGCGCGCGTGACCGTAAAGCCCTGGCCGCGCAGCAGCTCAACCAGGCCTTCCTTGCCCGGTAGGTGCAGTGCGCCGACGGCCATGAAGGCGCCACCGTCCTTCAGGATCGGTTGGGCGCGCGTCGCCATGGTTTTGTTGCGGTCGACGATGATGCGCTGCTCGAAGTCGGCATAGCCGAAATCCTCGGCGCTCTTGTCCGACACGGCCTTCATCATCGGCATGATCATGCCGGTGTCGCCGGAGAGATAGAGATCGGTCATCGTCGCGAAGACGTCGTCGATGGTCTTGCCGAGCGCGAGCGTCTCGATGAGGGCGCGCAGGTGCAGTTCGGTCGGCAGCGAGTCCATGGCGGCGAGCTGTTCGACCAGCGTTTCCAGGCCCTTCAGCGTCTTGCCCTGACTGACCGCATCCTCGGCGATCTTCTTGTCGAGGAAGGAGGCGCCCGCGGCCTTGCGGCTCATTTCGCAGGCGGGCAGCGCGACGAAGCTCGCGATCATCCAGGGCTTCATGCGTGAAACCAGGGGCAACGGAATGCCGCGTGCCTTGAGGCCCGTTTCGAGCTGTTCGCGGTCGTCGGGCTTCAGGAAGTCTGCGATCGTCTTGTTGTCCGGAAGCATGGTGAGATCGGGCCGCATCAGGATCGCGGCGGCCGACTTCTTCTCATCTATGATCTCGTCCGATTCGACGATGACGGTCGAGGCTGCCTCGAAGGCGGCGGGCGCCTCGGTCGGCAGGGCCAGCACGCGCGGATCGGTGACATGCATCGTGCCGAGCAGCCAGGACGGCGCGACACCGTCCTTCTCGATCTTCCAGAAGATGCCCTTGCTGTTCGGGATGGCGGCGGCTTCCGCTTCGAGTGCGGCCAGTTTCGTCGGATCGGATTTTGCAAGCGCGGTCAGAACGTTCGTGCCGCCGCATTCCACCTCTGCGGCGTCGGCCTCAGCGACAAAGACGAGTGCGACGATGAGGCAGGCGGCGAGCAGGACATGCAGCAGGGCGACCAGCCAAAGTGCGCCGTCGGCGAGCCGCGCAAGCAGGTGCCGCGGCAGGTTTTGCTGAGGTCTCGCAAAGGCGGTCATCGTTCTTCCCTGACAGTCGCATGGTCGATTGCCGACCCTAGGCCCGGGCCGGTCACAGCTTCCTTAATGGGCATGGTTAATCCGCCCTTTCGCCGAAAATCAGGCGCGCGGGTGGGCGCGGTCGTAGATCTCCAGAAGCCGCGCCGAATCGACGCCGGTATAGACCTGGGTGGTCGACAGGCTGGCATGGCCGAGCAGTTCCTGAATGGTCCTGAGATCGCCGCCGCCGGCCAGCAGATGCGTGGCGAAGGAGTGGCGCAGCGCATGTGGCGTTGCGGTCTCGGGCAGCCCGAGCGCGCCGCGCAGCTTCTGCATTTCGCGCTGGATGATCGCCGGCTGCAGCTTGGCACCGCGCGCGCCGAGGAACAACGGCGCATCCGCGGCGATCGAGTAGGGGCAGAGCTTCAAGTAGGTGGCGACCGCCGCACGTGCCGCTTCGATCAGCGGCACGATGCGCGTCTTGTCGCCCTTGCCGACGATGCGCAGCGACGTGGGTGCGCCGGAAAATTCCGACGGCGTGAGGCCGAGCGCCTCGGAAATGCGCAGGCCGCAGCCATAAAGCAAGGTCAGCACCGCTGCGTTGCGTGCGGCGATCCAAGGCTCCTCGGCAAGCTGCGCCTGCGACGTTACGACAGTCAGCGCGTCGCGATCGGTGAGCGGCTTCGGCAGGGATTTAGGCTGTTTGGGCGAGCGCACCGCGGCCGCACCGGCCGCATTGGCAAGGCCGTTGCGTTCGAGATAGCGCAGGAAGGAGCGAAGCCCGGCCAGCCCGCGGCCGAGCGTGCGGGCGCCGGCGCCGCCCTTGCGACGCTGGGCGAGGAAGCCGCGCAGGTCGGCCGGCCTCAGTGTACGGATGTCGGAAAGCCGCGGCGGCCCGGCGAGATGGCCGGTGAGAAACGTCAGGAATTGCCGGGTGTCGCGCTCATAGGCCTCGACGGTGTTGTCGGAGAGGCGGCGCTCCCGCATGAGCCCGTCAAGCCAGCGCTGACGCTCGGCAAGAAGCTCCGGATGGCCGATGACGAGGAGCTCGTTCATTGTCGCTTTCCATTGATGGTCCGCCCGCGACAATGCCCTGACGCGTCTTAGGTTTTTGCTAATGCACCCTTGGAATTTGTCATTCTTCGATCATATAGAATTGCGATGGTCAGCCGCAAACAAACGGATCGGACTATGGCGGGACGGGATTCAGTGAACGGAATCGCGCATTTTGCTGAAGTGATCGCCCTGGTCTCCCAGGGGCAGCCTGGCCACATCGTCGACACCCTGATTGCCGAACGCGGTCAGCGGATCGTCAAGAGCCCGCTCTGGCCGCTGATGCGGCCTTTTCTCTATACGCTGCTGAATTATCGCAAGGCGCACGAGTTTGCCGATGCGGTCGCCAACATGCCGGGATTCCAGGCCTTCGAGCATCTGAGCTCGCTGTTGTCGCTGGAGGTGCGGGTCGATCGCGCCGAGCGCATTCCGCAGAAAGGTGGCTTCCTGCTCGTCAGCAACCACCCGACCGGCATTGCCGATGGGATCGCAGTCTTCGACCTCTTGAAGAGCCGGCGGCCGGACATGATGTTCTTCGCCAATCGCGATGCGATCCGCGTCAATCCGCGTTTCGTCGAAATGGTCATTCCGGTCGAATGGCGCGAGGAACACAAGAGCAAGCTGAAGGCGCGCGAGACGCTGCAGGTCACCAACCGGGCGATCGGCGAGGGCAAGGCGACCGTGCTCTTTCCTTCCGGGCGCATCGCCTATTGGGCCGATGGTTGCCTCAACGAACGGCCATGGAAGACGTCGGCCGTGGGCTTTGCGCGTAAATACGGGCTGCCGATCCTGCCGGTGCATATGAGCGCCCGCAATTCCGGCCTGTTCTACTGGTTCGCCAAATGGTCGACCGAGCTGCGCGACATGACGGTGTTCCACGAGCTGCTGAACAAGAAGGGCGATCTCTTCGACTTTCGCATCGGCAACCTCATTCCGCCGGAGGCGCTGGAGGGCGAAGCGGGCGAGGTGACGAAGGCGCTCGAACGGCACACTGTCTTCGATCTGGCGATGGATGCCGACGCGGCGTTCAGGCCCAGGCTGCAAACGGCGGCCGCGCTCTAGCGACCGTCGTGGTCCACGCAAACGCCATCGGGCTTCACCCCGCGCGGCGGATCGGCTAGGTCTTGAGCCATGCAGCTTCAATCCATGTTCGCCGAAAACTACCGTTCGCTGAAGTCGATCCGCATGGATCTGACCGGGGTCAACCTGTTCATCGGCGAAAACGGCGTCGGAAAGTCCAATCTCTATCGCGCGCTTCAACTCGTGCAAGCCGCCACGCGCGGCACGCTGGCGCGTGAGATTGCCGAGGAGGGCGGCATGTCCTCGGCGCTCTGGAGCGGCCGTCGGCGTGCCGACAAGCCGGCGCGCATAAGGCTCGAAACCGAGCTTCTGGACGAGGAACGGGCGATCACCTTCCGCTACCGGATCGAGGCCGGGCTGCGTCCGCCGAAGGCTGCGGCCGGGTTCGCCTATGAGCCGCAAGTCAAGGAAGAGGAACTGACGGTCGAAACCGGCCGCCGTCCGGTGACGATGATGAAACGATCCGGGCCCGGCATCTTCGTGCGCGGCGAACGCGCGCGGATGGAGGGTTATCCGGAGCAGGCGTTGACGTCCGAGACCGCGATCTCGCTGCTCGGCGACGCCGGCCACTACCCGGAGGTCGGCACTTTCCGCCGTGCAGTCGAACAGTGGCGCTTCTTTCACGGCTTCCGCACCGACCGCGATTCGCCGCTGCGGCTGCCCTGCCTTGCGGTGACCGCGCCGCTGCTCGACGAGACCGGCGTCAATATGGCGGCGGTCTTTGCGACGCTCCGCCACACGCGCGAAGACACGGTCGACCTCGACCGGGCGATCGCCGATGCGTTCGGCGGCGCTTACCTCGATGTTCCCGAACCCGGCCAGTTCGCCGAATTCTCGCTGGTCTTTCCGGATTTTCCCAGCCGGCCGTTTTCGCCGCGTGAGCTTTCCGACGGCCAGATGCGCTTCCTGGCGCTCGCCGCCGCTCTGCTCTCCTACCGGCGTCCGCGCTTCATCGCGCTCAATGAGCCGGAGACGAGCCTGCACCCGGACATGCTGCCGGCGCTTGCCGACATGATCGCCAGCGCTTCCAGGGAGAGCCAGATCTGGATCGTCACCCATTCGGAAAGACTGGCGGAAGAAGTGCGCCAGCGCTCAGGTATCCGTCCGCGCCGGGTGATCCGCAAGGACAGCGCCACCTGGATCGACGGCATGCGGCTGACAGGGCTGATGGACGACGACGAGTAGGCAACAAAAAACCCCGCATCGCTGCGGGGTTTATTTGTTCATTCCCGAAACAATCAGGCGATCTTCTGGCCGGTCTTGGCCCAGTCGGCCAGGAAGGTTTCGAGGCCCTTGTCGGTCAGCGGGTGCTTGACCAGCGCCTTCAGCGTTGCCGGCGGCGCGGTGACGACGTCGGCGCCGATGAGGGCGGCTTCCTTGACGTGGTTCACGGTGCGGATCGAAGCTGCAAGGATCTCGGTCTCGTAGCCGTAGTTGTCGTAGATGTGGCGGATCTCGCGGATCAGGTCCATGCCGTCGAAGGCGATGTCGTCGAGACGGCCGACGAAGGGCGAGATGAAGGTGGCGCCGGCCTTTGCCGCAAGCAGTGCCTGGTTGGCCGAAAAGCACAGGGTCACGTTGGTCTCGTGGCCGTCCGAGGTCAGCGCCTTGCAGGCCTTCAGGCCGTCGAGCGTCAGCGGCAGCTTGATGCAGATGTTGTCGGCGATCTTCGCGAGAACGGCCGCTTCCTTCATCATCTCCGCATATTCGGTCGCGGTCACTTCAGCCGAAACCGGACCTTCGACGATCGAGCAAATTTCCTTCGTGACTTCCGTGATGTCACGGCCCGACTTCAGGATCAGCGACGGGTTGGTGGTGACGCCATCGAGAAGGCCGAGATCGTTCAGCTCGCGGATTTCCTTGACGTCGGCGGTATCAACGAAAAATTTCATGGGGTCACTCCCTTGGGGCACGATTGCCGTTCGGCGCATATCTACCGGGGAGGAATTCCGTTGGCAGAGATCGCGCGCGTTGAAACTCTGGTGGAACCGTGACAAACCCTGCGGCCTGCAAGGCTGCGGTTCGCAGCGCAGTTTTCTTTAACCGAAACACGTGGCAAGGTCACGGCAAAATGACTCGCGATTCAACCGATTTATTCGGCGATTTGCTCGGGCCCGTTTCGGCCCGTCGCGTCGTGCCGGTCCTGGTGCCCATGCCGGCGCCGAAAGCCTATTCCTATGCGGTTCCCGACGGCATGGCGGTCGAGCCGGGCTCGATCGTGCAGGTGCCGCTCGGCCCCCGCCTCGTCGTCGGCGTGGTCTGGGATGGCGACGATGACGGGAGCGTCGACGCCAAGAAACTCAAGACGATCGAGAAGGCTTTCGACTGCCCGCCGCTGACGCGCGACATGCGGACCTTTCTCGATTGGGTGGCCGCCTATACCGTCACGCCGCCGGGGCTGGTCGCGCGCATGGCGCTTCGCGCACCCGCCGCGTTCGATCCGGAACCGATGGTGGAGGCGCTGCGTCTCACCGAGATGCGACCGGAGCGCATGACGGCGGCGCGCGAACGGGTGATCGCTGCCGCCAGCGACGGCTTTTCCTGGACACGCTCGGGGCTGGCGCATGCCGCCGGCACGTCGTCGAGCGTCATCGAAGGGCTGACCCAGCAAGGCGTCTTCGAGACCGTCTTCATGGCGCCGCCGCCGGTCGTCGCCCTGCCGGATCCCGATTTTACCGCCCCCCGGCTCGAAGGCCCGCAGAAGGATGCAGCTGCCGATCTGCTGGCAGCGGTCGAGGAGGGCGGTTTCTCGGTGTCGCTGATCGACGGCATCACCGGATCCGGCAAGACAGAGGTCTATTTCGAGGCGATCGCCGCGACGCTTCGGGCGGGCAAGCAGGTGTTGATCCTGCTTCCCGAAATCGCGCTGACGTCGAGCTTCCTCGAACGCTTCCAGGATCGTTTCGGCGCCAAGCCCGCCGAGTGGCATTCGGACTTGGCCCCCCGCACCCGTGAAAAGGTCTGGCGCCAGGTGACGACCGGCACGGTCCGTGTCGTTGCCGGCGCCCGTTCGGCGCTGTTCCTGCCCTTCGAGGAACTGGGTCTCATCATCGTCGACGAAGAGCACGACCCTGCCTACAAGCAGGAAGACCGCGTCTTCTACAATGCGCGCGACATGGCGGTCGTTCGTGGTCGCATCACCGGTTTTCCCGTCGTGCTCGTCTCGGCGACGCCGTCGCTCGAAAGCCGGGTCAATGGTGACGTCGGCCGTTACAAACCGATCCACCTGCCGACCCGTTTCGGTGATGCGGCGCTGCCGCGGCTCGGCGTTGTCGACATGCGCCAGCATCCGCCGGCACGCGGCGGGTTTCTCTCGCCGGTGCTCTTGAACCAGGTCGGCAAGGCGATCGAGCGTGGCGAACAGGCGCTGCTGTTCCTCAATCGTCGCGGCTATGCGCCGCTGACGCTGTGCCGCGTCTGCGGCCATCGCTTCCAGTGCCCGGATTGTTCGAGCTGGCTGGTCGAGCATCGCTTCCGCGGGCAGATCCAGTGCCACCAGTGCGGCTATTCCGAGCGCACGCCGGAAGCCTGCCCGGAATGCGGCACGCTCGATCATCTGGTCGCCTGTGGGCCGGGGGTCGAACGCATCGCCGAAGAGGTGGAGCGGCATTTTCCCGAGGCGCGCACGATCGTGCTTTCTTCCGACCTGATGGGCGTCAAGCGGCTGAGGCTTGAACTTGAAGCCATCACGCGTGGCGAGGCCGATATCGTCATCGGCACGCAACTCGTCGCCAAGGGCCATAACTTTCCGCTGATGACACTGGTCGGCATCGTCGATGCGGATCTGGGACTTGCGAACGGCGATCCGCGTGCGGCGGAGCGGACCTTCCAGCTGCTCTCGCAGGTGACCGGCCGTGCGGGCCGAACGGGTCTCAAGAGCCTTGGGTTGCTGCAGACCTATCAGCCGCAGCATCCGGTGATGCAGGCGATCGTGTCGGGCGATGCCGACGCCTTCTACGATCGTGAGATCGCCGAGCGCGAAAAGGCGCTGCTGCCGCCGTTCGGTCGGCTCGCTTCGCTGATCGTTTCGGCCGACACCCGGCAGGATGCCGAGGGCCATGCTCGGGGCTTGCGAATGGCAGCGCCAAGGACGGATGGCATTTCCATCCTCGGTCCAGCCGAGGCGCCGCTGGCGCTGGTGCGCGGGCGGCATCGCTTCCGGCTGCTGGTGCATGGCCGGCGCAACAGCGACATGCAAGCCTTCGTCAAGGCGATGATCGCCGCCGGCCCCAAGGAGCGCGGCTCGATCAGCGTCCAGCTCGACATCGATCCCCAAAGCTTCCTGTAGTTCAAGTTTCCTGTGATCGCCGCATTGAAGAGGCCGTGGGCGATTCACAACCGGGACGACATGCGCTAGAGGTCAGGGACGCATCGCTCCGGCCGACGACGGAGCGGCATGACAACGGGCTCATCTGCGGGAACGGGCATGGAGTTTTATATTCCGACGGAAACCGGCGAGTTCCTCGCCTTCTGTGCGGCGGCGGCGGCAGCGCTGATCGGCGTCGTCATGCTGTTTGCTCCGCGGCTGACCTTTCGCTTGGCCGGCATCGGCATTGCCGAGGGACGGCGCGGCGGCCTTGCCGAGGCGCGCTCGACCATGGGCGGCATGCATCTGGGACTCGGACTTGCTGCCATTCTGCTCGCCCAGCCGATGGTTTATCTGGCTGTCGGGGCTGCCTTTGCGCTCGCCGCCTTCGGCCGAATCCTCTCTATGATGAGCGACAATGGCAGCACGCTCTACAACTGGGCGGCGCTCATCGTTCAGGCGGCGCTCGCCATCCTTCCGCTCGGCTATGTCTTCGGCATGATCTGATCGCGATTGCGGGCATCCCCGCGATTCACAGCGCAGGACCGAATTTACGGCAAAATTCGGCCAAAGGTGGCCGACTTATGCCGCATTCCTGCCGTTCGCGTGTTGCGAGTCCAAACATCCTATGCTAGACGAACCGCGAATTGCGGGGGAAGTGGGTCGCCAGGCCTCGATATCCTGCAAATTATTGCAGCAAATTCAAGAGCTTAAGTTGACGGCCCACCGCCAGCACCGTTCTTGGATGAAATTGAGAGAAGCTTGTGCCCGTGGCAGACACATCCCAGCTTATTTCCGGTGTTGCAGAAAGATATGCGTCCTCGCTTTTTGAACTCGCGCTCAGCGCCGGTTCGGTCGAGGCAGTCGGTGCGGATCTCACCCGCGTCCAGACCCTGATCGACGGTAGCGACGATCTGAAGCGGCTGATCGCCAGCCCGGTCTTTTCTGCAGACGACCAGTTCAAGGCCATTTCGGCTGTTGCAGCGAAAGCTGGCATCTCCGGGCTCGTTGGCAACTTCCTCAAGGTCGTTGCCCGCAATCGCCGCCTCTTCGCGCTGCCGGGCATGATCAAGGCGTTCCGCCTGATCGCCGCGCGCCATCGTGGCGAAATTTCCGCCGACGTCACGTCGGCCCATGCGCTCTCCGCAGCGCAGGAAACTGAATTGAAGGCGACGCTTAAGAGCGTCACCGGCAAAGACGTGGCGGTCAACGTCACCGTCGACCCGTCTATTCTTGGAGGTCTGATCGTCAAGGTCGGGTCCCGCCAGATTGACACTTCCCTTCGCACCAAACTCTCTAGCCTTAAGCTTGCACTGAAAGAGGTCGGCTGATGGATATCCGCGCCGCGGAAATTTCCGCAATTCTTAAAGATCAGATCAAAAATTTCGGCCAGGAAGCAGAAGTCTCCGAAGTCGGTCAGGTGCTTTCCGTCGGTGACGGTATTGCCCGCGTCTACGGCCTCGACAATGTCCAGGCAGGCGAAATGGTCGAATTCCCGGGTGGAATTCGCGGCATGGCGCTGAACCTCGAAGCCGACAACGTCGGTGTCGTTATTTTCGGTTCGGACCGTGACATCAAGGAAGGCGACACCGTCAAGCGGACTGGCGCCATCGTGGACGTTCCGGTTGGTCCGGAGCTGCTCGGCCGCGTCGTCGACGCGCTCGGCAACCCGATCGACGGCAAGGGCCCGATCAACGCCAAGCAGCGCGCACGCGTTGACGTCAAGGCTCCGGGCATCATTCCGCGCAAGTCGGTTCATGAGCCGATGTCGACCGGCCTCAAGGCCATCGACGCTCTGATCCCGGTTGGCCGTGGCCAGCGCGAACTCGTCATCGGCGACCGCCAGACCGGCAAGACCGCGATCATCCTCGACACGATCCTCAACCAGAAGGCCATTCACGACAATGGTCCGGATGGTGACAAGCTGTATTGCGTCTACGTCGCAATCGGCCAGAAGCGTTCGACGGTTGCCCAGTTCGTGAAGGTTCTGGAAGAGCGCGGCGCCCTGCAGTACTCGATCATCGTTGCTGCAACGGCTTCCGATCCGGCTCCGATGCAGTACCTCGCACCGTTCGCCGGCTGCGCGATGGGCGAATACTTCCGTGACAACGGCAAGCACGCTCTCATCGGCTACGACGACCTGTCCAAGCAGGCCGTTGCCTACCGTCAGATGTCGCTGCTGCTGCGCCGCCCGCCGGGCCGCGAAGCTTACCCGGGCGACGTTTTCTACCTGCACTCCCGCCTGCTCGAGCGCGCTGCAAAGCTGAACGACGACATGGGCGCTGGCTCGCTGACGGCTCTGCCGGTCATCGAAACGCAGGGCAACGACGTTTCGGCGTTCATCCCGACCAACGTGATCTCGATCACTGACGGCCAGATCTTCCTTGAAACCGACCTGTTCTACCAGGGCATCCGTCCGGCCGTTAACGTCGGCCTGTCGGTTTCCCGCGTTGGCTCGGCCGCGCAGATCAAGGCGATGAAGCAGGTTGCCGGCTCGATCAAGGGCGAACTCGCCCAGTATCGCGAAATGGCCGCCTTCGCACAGTTCGGCTCGGACCTCGATGCCGCTACGCAGCGCCTGCTGAACCGCGGTGCCCGCTTGACCGAACTCCTGAAGCAGCCGCAGTTCTCGCCGCTGAAGACGGAAGAGCAGGTCGCTGTCATCTTCGCAGGTGTCAACGGTTACCTCGACAAGCTGCCGGTCAACCAGGTCGGCAAGTTCGAGCAGGGCCTGCTTTCGTACATGCGTTCGGAAGGCAAGGACATCCTGGAAACCATCCGCAAGGACAAGGCGATCTCCGACGACGTCAAGGGCAAGCTGAAGGCTGCAATCGACAGCTTCGCCAAGTCTTTCGCCTGAGCGGATTTCAGTTAGGACGGATAACGGATGCCTTCACTTAAGGATCTGAAGAACCGGATCGCCTCCGTCAAGGCGACGCAGAAGATCACCAAGGCGATGAAAATGGTCGCCGCGGCGAAGCTTCGGCGTGCGCAGGAGGCGGCTGAGGCCGCCCGGCCTTACTCGCAGCGTATGGCTGCCGTTCTCGCCAACATCGCCCAGGCGGTTGGCGCGGACGACAGCGCGCCTGCGCTGATGACCGGAACCGGCAAGGACGATACGCACCTTCTGGTCGTCTGCACGGCTGAACGCGGCCTTTGCGGCGGCTTCAACTCGCAGATCGCCCGTCATGCCCGCGACCACGTTCGCAAGCTGCTTGCAGCCGGCAAGACGGTCAAGATCATCTGCGTCGGCAAGAAGGGCTTCGATATTCTGCGCCGCGAATACGCGTCGCTGATCATCGACCGTGTCGACCTGCGTGAGGTCAAGAAGATCGGCTTTGAAAACGCCGACCAGATTGGCCACAAGGTCATCGCGCTCTTCGAAAAGGGCGAGTTCGATGTCTGCACGCTGTTCTATTCTGAGTTCAAGTCCGTTATCGCCCAGATTCCGACGGCTCAGCAGCTGATCCCCGCTTCGGCCGGCCCGGTCGCAGCGGAAGCATCGGATGCTTCGGCTGTCTACGAATATGAGCCGGACGCGGGCGCGATCCTCAGCGATCTCATTCCGCGCAACATTTCGGTGCAGATCTTCCGGGCCTTGCTCGAGAACGTCGCAGGCGAAATGGGTGCCAAGATGAGCGCGATGGATAACGCGACGCGCAATGCTGGTGAGATGATCAACAAGCTGACGCTGAACTACAACCGTCAGCGCCAGGCTCAGATCACCAAGGAACTCATTGAAATCATCTCGGGCGCGGAAGCGCTCTAAGGTCACGAGAAGAGGGTAAGGATTATGGCTAAGGCAGCTACCCCGAAAGAAACCGCAGCGGAGAAGAAGCCCGCTGCACCGAGGAAGGC
Source organism: Ensifer sp. ENS09 (assembly GCF_014852425.1). Taxonomy (NCBI): domain Bacteria; kingdom Pseudomonadati; phylum Pseudomonadota; class Alphaproteobacteria; order Hyphomicrobiales; family Rhizobiaceae; genus Ensifer; species Ensifer sp. ENS09. The sequence continues at coordinate 86,963 of NZ_JACVBP010000007.1, read as the reverse complement.
AGCTTCCGCCAAGACCGCAGCAGCAGCCGCAACCGGCGCTGTCGGTCGCGTAACGCAGGTCATCGGCGCCGTCGTCGACGTCGCGTTCGACGAAGGCCAGCTTCCGCAGATCCTGAACGCGCTGGAGACCGACAACAACGGTAACCGCCTCGTTCTCGAAGTCGCACAGCACCTCGGTGAAAACTCCGTTCGCACGATCGCCATGGACTCGACCGAAGGTCTGGTTCGCGGCCAGTCGGTTACCGACACCGGCGCACCGATCACGGTTCCGGTCGGCGACGAAACGCTCGGCCGCATCATGAACGTCATCGGCGAGCCGGTTGACGAAGCCGGTCCGCTCGTCACCTCCGGCAAGCGCGCCATCCACCAGGAAGCGCCGTCCTACGTCGAGCAGTCGACGGAAGCGCAGATCCTCGTCACCGGCATCAAGGTCGTCGACCTTCTCGCTCCTTACGCAAAGGGCGGCAAGATCGGCCTCTTCGGCGGCGCAGGCGTCGGCAAGACCGTTCTCATCATGGAACTGATCAACAACGTCGCCAAGGCGCACGGTGGTTACTCGGTGTTCGCAGGCGTGGGTGAACGTACCCGCGAAGGCAACGACCTCTACCACGAAATGATCGAGTCCGGCGTTAACAAGCACGGCGGCGGTGCAGGCTCCAAGGCTGCGCTCGTTTACGGCCAGATGAACGAACCGCCGGGCGCCCGCGCTCGCGTCGCTCTGACCGGTCTGACGATCGCTGAAGACTTCCGCGACAAGGGCCAGGACGTTCTGTTCTTCGTCGACAACATCTTCCGCTTCACCCAGGCAGGCTCCGAAGTGTCGGCTCTGCTCGGCCGTATCCCGTCGGCCGTGGGTTACCAGCCGACGCTGGCGACCGACATGGGTCAGATGCAGGAACGCATCACCACCACGACCAAGGGTTCGATCACCTCGGTTCAGGCCATCTACGTTCCGGCCGACGACTTGACCGACCCGGCGCCGGCAACCTCGTTCGCCCACCTGGACGCAACGACCGTTCTGTCGCGCTCGATCGCCGAAAAGGGTATCTACCCGGCCGTTGACCCGCTCGACTCGACCTCGCGCATGCTCGACCCGATGATCGTCGGCGAAGAGCACTACGAAGTGTCGCGTAAGGTGCAGACGACCCTGCAGCGCTACAAGGCTCTCCAGGACATCATCGCCATCCTGGGCATGGACGAACTGTCTGAAGAAGACAAGCTGGCCGTTGCCCGCGCTCGTAAGATCGAACGCTTCCTGTCGCAGCCGTTCTTCGTCGCCGAAGTCTTCACTGGTTCGCCGGGCAAGCTCGTCGCTCTCGAAGACACGATCAAGGGCTTCAAAGGCCTGGTCAACGGCGAGTACGACCATCTGCCGGAAGCTGCCTTCTACATGGTTGGCTCGATCGAAGAAGCGATTGAAAAGGCCAAGAAGCTGGCTGCTGAAGCCGCTTGATAGCACTGTTAAGCCTCGGCGCTGCACAAGCGCCGAGGCTTTCATCCTGTCCTTTCGCAAGGATAGGGAAGACATGCACAGCCGCCTCTCAGGTGGCGCGCCCACAAGAAGTGAATGGTCATGGCCGATTTCAACTTTGAGCTTGTTTCCCCCGAGCGCCTGCTCGTCTCCGAAAAGGTGACGGAAGTCGTCATTCCGGCGACCGAGGGCGAGATGACCGTGATGGCCAATCACGCGCCGACGATGACGACGGTGAAGCCCGGCGTGGTCACGGTGAAGCTGGCCGACGGCAAGACGGAGCGCTTTGCGGTGTTTGGCGGCTTTGCCGACATCCTGCCGACCGGCTGCACGCTGCTCGCCGAATCCGCCGTTCATGTCGATGAACTCGACCGCACGGCTCTCGAAAGCCGTATCGACGCGGTTCGCGCCGAGCTGGAAGGCGCCGGTGACGAGAAGAAGACCCGTCTGGAGCAGTTCGTCGCCGAACTGACCAAGCTCGGCGAGACCGTCATCCCGGCCTGAAAGGGACACCCGGAAGGGTGAAGCGCAGAAACAAAGCCCCGCCTTCGAGCGGGGTTTTTTTATGCATTCATCCGGGCCGCTCCCGCTGCAACGCGGCTGGTGGCTCCCATCGGCGACTTTAGCTATTCTTCACCGTCGATCCTGTATTCATCGATGACCACGCAGCCCACGAGGAAAGACCGCTGGCATGACGTCTAAGATTGTTCCTGTCATCATGGCCGGTGGAAAGGGCACCCGACTGTGGCCGCTCTCGCGCTCCGCCGCGCCGAAGCAGTTCCTGCAGATCCTTTCCGAGCGATCGCTGTTTCAGCAGACGCTCGAGCGTGTCGGCGACCGAACGCGCTACGAGCCGGCGATCGTCGTCACCAACAGCGACTTTCGCTTCATCGTCGCCGAGCAGGCGCGCACGATCGAGGCCGCGCTCGGCGACATTCTCCTGGAGCCGGTGGCGCGCAACACCGCACCGGCCCTTGCCGCCGCCGCCTTCGCCGTGCTTGGCCGTTACGGCGAAGGCGCGATCATGCAGGTGCTCGCTTCCGATCACGAGATCGACGCCGGCGTCCTCTACGAGGATAGCATCCTGAGAGCGCAGGCGGCCGCCCAGCGGGGAGAGCTGGTGACGTTCGGCATCACCCCGACTGAACCGGCAACCGGCTACGGCTATATCGAATGCGGCGACGAACTGGCCGAAGGCACGAACCGGGTGGCGCGCTTCGTCGAGAAGCCGGATCGGGTGAAAGCCGAGGCGATGATCGCGACCGGGCGCTATCTCTGGAACTCCGGCCTGTTCATGCTGCCCGTGACGCTCTTTCTTGACGAGTTGAAGCGGTTTGCGCCGGAGGTCTTCGACGCAGCGAAGGCCGCCGTCGAAGGTGCCTACAAGGATCTCGACTTCACTCGGTTGCATGGCGAAAGTTTTGCTGCAGCACCTGATATTTCCATCGACTATGCGGTGTTCGAAAAGACCGAACATGCCGCCGTTGTGCCGTCTTCCTTCCCCTGGTCGGATCTCGGAAGCTGGGATGCGGTGTGGAAGACCGGGCGCAAGGACGCCGATGGCAATGTCGTGACGGAGAGGGCGACGGTCTCGAACACCCGCAACTCGCTGGTTCTGTCGCGCGACATTCACCTGGCGGTCCAGGGGCTGGAAGACGTGGCTGTCATTGCCGGCGAGGACGCCGTCTATGTCGGGCGGCTGGATGACAGCCAGAGCGTCGGCCATATCGTCAAGGCGCTCGCCCGCTCTCCCAAAACCGCGGCGCTGACGGAAGTGCATCCGACCTCCTATCGTCCCTGGGGCGCGGTGGCCGCACTTTCCGACGGTGAGCGCTTCTCGGTGAAACGCCTACACGTGACGCCCGGCAAGAAGATCTCGCTGCAGAAGCACCATCACCGTGCGGAGCACTGGGTCGTCGTGCGCGGCACGGCGGAGATCACCATGGGTGGCGAGACGCGGCTGCTCCACGAGAACGAGTCGGTGTTCATTCCGCAGGGCACGGTGCACCGGCTGCACAATCCGGGCAAAATCCCGCTGGAACTGATCGAGGTCCAGACCGGTTCCTATCTCGGCGACGACGACACCGTCCGCATCGAGGACGAATTCGGCCGCGAATAGGCGCATCGCATCGTTGTCCTACGGCGAAACGAAAAATGCCCGGGCGAAACCCGGGCATTGAAGTCGGCGCTTCAGGACTGATTGGCTCAGCCGGCGACGCGCGCGCTCTCGCCCTTCTGGGCGTAGTAATGGCCGAAGCGGTTTGCGAGGAAGGTGTCGAGGCCGATGTCTTCCTGGCGAACGAAACCCTTCTGCGCGATCTTGCCTTCGGCAAGCAGATCGAGCACGGCGCAGATGCTGCCGGCGGTGGTGATCTGGATGCCGCTCTGCATGCGACCGGCAACGACGCCGCTATAGACCTTGTTGGCGTAGGTTTCCTGGATCAGGCGACCGTCGCGGAAGCCCGAAACGGTGACGAAGATCACGACGACGTCCTGGGTGGTGGTCGGCAGCGAATTTTCGAAGATGTCCTTGAGGACTTCGCGGCGGTGACGCAGGCCGAGGTCGTTGAGGAGCGCCTTCATGATGGCGGCGTGACCCGGGTAGCGGATCGTCTTGTAGTTCAGCGTGCGGACCTTGCCCTTCAGCGTTTCGCACAGCGTGCCGAGGCCGCCCGAGGTGTTGAAGGCTTCGTAGGTAACGCCGTCGAGCGAGAACTCTTCGCGCTCTTCCATGGCCGGCACTTCGATCAGGTTGCTCTCAACGATCGCTTCGCAGGGCTCGATGTATTCGTTGATGACGCCGTCGGTGCTCCAGGTGAGGTTGTAGTTGAGCGCGTTCGACGGGTACTGCGGCAGGGCGCCGACGCGCATGCGCACGCTTTCCAGCGTCTGGAAACGGCTGGCGAGGTCGTTGGCGACGATCGAGATGAAGCCCGGTGCGAGGCCGCACTGCGGAATGAAGGCGGTGTTTGCCTTGGCGGCGATCGCCTTGACCTGGCGGGTGGATTCGACGTCTTCGGTAAGATCCAGGTAGTGGATGCCGGCTTCGGCAGCGGCTTCGGCGATGGCGACCGTCAGGTGGAACGGAGCCGCGCTCAGAACCGCGAACTTGCCGGAGAGAAGCGCGACGAGCGCGTTCTTGTCGCCGATGTCGACGGTCGCCGTCGTGATCGCGGCATGCTTTTCGACCTGCTCCAGCTGCTCGGCGGCGCGGTCGGCGACGCAGACGCTGTAGTCGCCGGTGTGTGCCAGCATGCGAGCGATGGTGGAGCCGATCTTGCCTGCTCCGATGACGACGATATTCTTCATTCTTTCCCCCAGGGCATGAGAACTGTTTGTGTCTCTATTGTTGTGGGAGGGGCTGTTGATTTGAAGCGCTGATGTGACTAAATCGCCTATCTAAATTCGGCAGATTGCCCAACTGGACCGACGAAATGCAGATTACGGACAAGGATCGGGAGCTCCTCGCCATCTTGAGCGAAAACGCCCGCATGCCGACGGCGACGATTGCCCGAAGGCTCGGCCTGTCGCGCACGACGGTGCAGGCTCGCATCGAGCGGCTGGAGCGCGAAGGCATCATCGCCGGCTATGGCGTGCGCCTGTCGGAAAGCTACGAGAAGGGGCTTGTCAAGGCGCATGTGCTGATCACCATTGCGCCGCGGGCGCTCTCGCGCGTGACCCCGGAGCTGAGCGCCATCCGGGAAATCCAGACGCTGCATTCGGTCAGCGGCAGCTTCGACCTGATTGCCGTCGTTGCCGCGACGTCGATCAGCGAACTCGACCTGCTGATCGACCGCATCGGCGAGATCGACGGCGTCGACCGGACGCTGTCGTCGATCATTCTCTCGACGCGGATCGATCGCTAGACCGTCCTTCGGTTCGAGCGACAGGCGGCGCGATCATCAGGGCGGGCTGGCGGCCGGTTCGGATTCCTCTTTGCCCGTGCCCGTTCCGTCCGGCACCTTGGCCGGGGCGTTCCAGGCACTCGGTCCCCGAACGAAACTGCGCAGGCTGCCATCGCCATAGGCGAGCCACTTGCTGCGGTCGAAATATTGCTCGGCAATGCTCTTCGGGCGGGCACGGGCGGACTGGTTGGCGAGGAAATTGTAGCGCTGTGTCTCCTCGTCGGATTCACGCTTGAGCTGGATGCGGCTGCCAAAGCGCTTGAGGTCGAATTCCCTCAGCGCCTGGATCTGCAAGGTGACGCTGGCCGCATCCGCCCAGCGCACGTGATCGAGGAAGACGGATGCCGCCCGCGCTGCTGCCGTCGTCACCGCCTGGCTGTCCTCCTGGCGCTCGATGTTGAGCTTGACGCGGAACGACGAGATCTCCTCCTCGCCGCTGCCCTTGACGAAGATGAAGATCGACGAGGGTTTGTCCTCGCCCGGCCGGGGCAAGGAAATCAGCGAGGAGCATTCCCACTGGGCCCGTTCGCCGGCGCTCGATTTCCATTCGAGTTCCCGAAATCCGGCATCGCGCAACTCGTCGCAAAGCGCCTTTGGGTCGCTGCGGATGACGCGCAGGAACTGCTGCTCCGGCGTCTGCAGGTCCTGGAAGGTCCAGGCGGGCAGGACGACGCGCGGCGGCACGCGCCTCTCGCGCTTCGTGCCCGTCGTCTCGTCTGGTCTCCCTCTTTCGAGAAAGGTCGTCGGCAGGCCGAGTGCGAGCAGAACCTTCTTCAGATTGCGTTGCTCGTTGGCGAGCAGGGCCGTCGCGACGATGGCGGTGACGATCAGCAGCAGCGCCACGATGAAGAAGCGCAGACCGGTGCTTCGAGCCGGCTTGCCGGCGGGCGTCTTGCCTTTGGTCGTGCTCATGCAGCCTCGCTCGCCCGATGATGGGCGATGAGTTGCGGAGCCTCCAGCGAAGGGCGGTCGGTCTGCCGGGTTTCCATGATCTCAGGCTAGCAAGATGTCCAAGCTTTCTTCATCCTCGAAATCCGTCGCTGCGGCAATATGCAACCACCGATAACCGCGTGGCGACTGTTGCATCTCGGAACAATTATTCGGTGAGCCATCGCCGGAGTGAACTAAAAAGTTGAAATCCGGAAGTGACTGCCTAACTAGCGTCCGCAGAAATTAAAACCGGAGCGCATGTCCGTCATGACAGAGCCGACATCCACAACGCCGTCGATCGACGTAGCACTGGTGCGCCGGCTACTCGCGGCGCAGTTTCCGCAATGGTGGGACCTCGACCTACGCCCGATCGAACCGGGCGGCTGGGACAACAGGACGTTTCGCCTCGGCGACCGGATGACCGTCCGGTTGCCGAGCGCCGAACACTACGTTCTGCAGGTGGAGAAGGAACATCGCTGGCTGCCGCTGCTGGCGCCGCAACTGCCGCTGCCCATTCCGGTGCCTCTCGGAAAGGGCGTGCCGGGAGAGGGTTTTCCCTGGCCCTGGTCGGTCTATCGATATCTTACCGGGGACACACTGGCTGTGGAGCGGGTCGATGATGTCGGGCAGGTGGCGAAGGACCTGACGGGGTTCCTGCGCGCGCTGATGCAAGCGGATGCCACTGGTGGGCCCATGCCCGGCGATCACAATTTCCATCGCGGCGCACCGCCCGCCTTCTACGACGCGCAGACGCGCCAGGCGCTTACGCTGCTTGCGGGCGATGTCGACACGATGGCGGCAGCAGAGGTCTGGGAGGCCGCACTTGCCGCACCCTTCGAGGGAGCGCCCGTCTGGTTTCACGGTGATATCGCCTGGGGCAACCTGCTGGTCGAGAACGGCAGCCTCAGCGGCGTCATCGACTTCGGTACCTCCGGCGTCGGAGACCCCGCTTGCGATCTGGCGATTGCCTGGACGTTCTTCGACGGCGAAAGCCGCGAGATCTTCCGTGATGGCATGGCTCTCGATCACGGCGCCTGGGCGCGGGGCCGCGGCTGGACGCTGTGGAAGGCGCTGATCGTACTTGCCGGCATGGCTGGCGCGCCGGCGAGCGAAAAGGCAAAGCAGCGCGTGGTGATCGACGAAGTGCTTGCGGATCACCGTCGCTACGGCTGAGACCGGTTGCGCGCCGGCCAGGCGCCGACTTGACCCCGGCGCAAATTGCCTCTAGGTCAGGCGCACGCGGGACGACCCGCGTCGGTGTTTCGCCTGGGGACGGCCCCATTATCTCGACCGAGATATTGGAGACGATCGTACCATGCAGCCCCGTAGCCCGCGGCACGCCCGCGTGACCATTTCCTTCATCGAGCAGCCCGATCACCCCGCCCGAAGCCATCGTTTCGTGGAACGATCCCGGACGCCGATCGCTTTGCCAACATATTGAAGCGCGGGTGGCCGCCCGCGCGCGCCGCCGACGTTTCGTCACCAACGCACGAGGTTGATGATGGCCGGACCCATCGAACAATTTGAGATCAAGTCGCTCTTCCCGATCGCCGAAGTCGGCGGCCACCAGATCAGCTTTACCAACTCGGCCGGCTATATGGTGCTGACGATCGCGATCGCCAGCCTCTTCCTGATCCTGTCGACCAGGAGACGGGGCCTCGTGCCGAATCGGGCGCAGTCGGCGGCCGAAATCCTCTATGAGTTTGCGGCAAAGACATTGCGCGACAATGCCGGCGAGAAGGGCATGCGCTTCTTTCCGCTGGTATTCTCGCTGTTCATGTTCATCCTCACCGCCAACCTGATCGGCATGTTCCCCTATGCCTTCACGGTGACGAGCCATATCGCCGTCACCTTCGCACTGGCGATGCTGGTGTTCCTGACGGTCACGCTCTACGGCCTCTACCGGCACGGTCTCGGCTTTCTCAGGCTGTTCATGCCCTCAGGCGTGCCGCTGATCCTGGCGCCGATCATCATCCCGATCGAGGTGGTCTCCTACCTCTCGCGCCCGGTCAGCCACTCGGTGCGTCTGTTCGCGGTCATGCTCGCCGGCCACATCACGCTCAAGGTTTTCGCGGGCTTCGTCGTGGGCCTGAGCGGCTTCGGCGCGCTCGGCATTCTCGCGGCGATCATGCCGCTTCTGATGACGGTGGCGCTGACCGGGCTGGAACTGCTGATGGCCCTCATCCAGGCCTATATCTTCACCATGCTGACCTGCATGTATCTCAACGACGCGCTGCATCCGAGCCACTGAGACGAGCCAGTGGGAAAAGGCAAGGAGGCCCCCGCAACGGGAGCCTCCTTTTCATTCGGCCGCGACGCGCCGGGCTTCGTTGCGGTAGGTCCGCCAGGACGACCAGCCGAAGGCCATCAGGAACATCGCGGTCATCAGGAGCACGATGGTTGGCGCCGGCGCGCTGTCGATGAAGAAGGACAGGTAGACGCCGGTAAACGACGCCGTCATCGCGACCAGCACGGCGACGATAAGCATCATGCCCATTGTCCGGGTGATCAGGAAGGCGATGGCGCCCGGCGCGATCAGCATGGCGATGGCGAGGATCAGCCCCACCGCCTTCAGCGCGCCGACGATTGTCAGCGACAGGATCGCCAGCAGCCCATAGTGCAGCCAGTTGACCGGCAGGCCGACGGCCTTGGCCTGGGCCGGGTCGAAGGCATGCAGCAGGAAATCCCGCCACTTGACCGCAAGGATGCCGGCGGCCACCAGCGCAATCAGGCCGGTCTCTACAATGTCGGGCCAACCAATGCCGAGCATGTCGCCGAAGAGGATGTGATCGAGGTGCACGTCGCTCTGGATCTTGGTGTAGAGCACCAGGCCGAAACCGAACATGCCGGAAAAGACCACGCCCATGACCGTATCCTGCTTGATGCGGCTGTTCTCCTTGAGATAGCCGGTCAGAAGCGCGCAGGACATGCCGGCGGCAAAGGCGCCGACGGCGAGCGGCAGGCCGACGATGTAGGAGATCACCACGCCGGGAAAGACGGCGTGCGAGATCGCATCGCCCATCAGCGACCAGCCCTTCAGCACCAGGAAGCAGGAGAGCATCGCGGTTGGGATCGCCACCAATACCGAGATCAGAAGCGCGTTACGCATGAACTCGAATTCGAACACGGCAAGCATCATGTCGAGCGAGATCATCGGCCAGCCTCCGCCGGTTCGGCGCCACGCCGGCGCGCGGCGAGAAGCCCGTGTTTCGGGGCAAAGACGAAGGCCGTCAGGAAGATCAGCGTCTGCAGCACGATGATGATGCCGCCGGTCGCGCCATCGAGGAAGTAGCTGAAATAGGCGCCGAAGAAGCTCGTCAGCGTGCCGATGGCGACGCTGATCAGGATCAGCCGTGGAAAACGATCGGTCAGCAGATAGGCGGTGGCCCCCGGCGTCACCACCATGGCGATGACGAGGAAGGCGCCGACGGTCTGCAGCGCCGCGACCGTGCAGGCCGAAAGCAGTGTGAAGAACAGGACCTTGAGGAAGGTCGTCGGGATGCCGATCGAGCGGGCATGGCTTTCGTCGAAGAAGGTAACCATCAGGTCCTTCCACTTGGCCGTCAGGATGATCAGCGAGACGATGCCGATGATCGCCAGCTGCAGCGTGTCGGCCGGCGTGATCGCCAGGATGTTGCCGAGCACGATCGTCTGGATGTTCACCGACGTCGGCGACAGCGACACCATGAAGAGGCCGAGGCCGAAGAAGGAGGTGAAGATGAGGCCGATGATCGTGTCTTCCTTGAGCCTTGTGCGCTGGTTGAGGAAGAGCATGGCGCCGGCGGCAAGCGCGCCGGAGAAGAAGGCGCCGAGCGAGAAGGGCAGGCCGAGCATGTAGGCGCCGGCAACGCCGGGCACGATCGAATGCGAGAGCGCGTCCCCGATCAGCGACCAGCCCTTAAGCATCAGATAGGAAGACAGGAAGGCGCAGACGCCGCCGACCAGCGCGCTCACCCACATGGCGTTGAGCATGTAGCCGTAGGTGAAGGGTTCGAGAAGCGTGGCGGTCATTTGCCGTTCGGCTCCGTGTTCGCTTCGGGCTTTGCCGGCTGTGCCACCATGCGGTCCTTGTCGCCATACATGACGAGCGGACGCTCGTCGTCGGTGATGACGGCAAGCTGGCGGGGATCGGCGTCGTCGTGCAGGTTTTCACCGCCGAGCACGAAGTGCCGGAGCACGCCGCCAAAGGCGAGCTCGAGGTTTTCGCGGGTGAAGGTGGTTTCGGTCGGGCCGTAGGCAAGCACGGTGTTTTTCAGAAGCACGGTGCGGTCGCAGAACTCCGGCACGCTGCCGAGATTGTGGGTCGAGACCAGCATGACCCGGCCCTCGTCGCGAAGCCCGATGAGCAGACGGATGATCGCGTCCTCGGTCTTGACGTCGACACCGGTGAAGGGCTCGTCGAGCAGGATGACCTTGCCGTCCTGGGCAAGGGCGCGCGCGAGGAAGACGCGCTTCTTCTGGCCGCCGGAGAGTTCGCCGATCTGGCGCTTGCGGTAGTCGCTCATGCCGACGCGGGCAAGGGCTGCCTCGACCGCCTCGTGATCGATCTTCTTCGGGATGCGCAGCATGTTCATGTGGCCATAGCGGCCCATCATGACGACGTCTTCGACCAGCACCGGGAAGTTCCAGTCGACTTCTTCGGCCTGGGGCACATAGGCGACGAGGTTTTTCTTCAGCGCCTCCGGTACGGAAAGACCAAGGATCGCGATCTCGCCGCGCGACAGGCGGGCAAAGCCCATGATCGCCTTGAACAGTGTCGACTTGCCGCTGCCGTTGACGCCGACGAGTGCGGTGATCGTGCCGGTCGGGATCTCGAAGCTGGCGTCGCGCAGCGCCCGCAGGCCGTTGCGGTAGGTGACGGTGGCGCCGGCAACGCGGATGCCGCTTCCTTGCTCGCCGGAAGTAGGTGCCGGGCCGGAGCGCGTTTTCACCTGAAGGTTCATTGTGCAAGACCCTTGGCGATGGTTTCCGATGTGACGCGCAGCAGGTCGACATAGGTTGGAACCGGGCCGTCCGCTTCGCTCAGGGAATCAACGTAAAGCACGCCGCCGTATTTTGCACCGGTCTCGCGTGCCACTTGCTCTGCCGGATCAGGCGAAATCGTGCTTTCGGAGAAGACGACCGGGATATGATTGGCGCGGACGGCGTCGATCACCTTGCGGACCTGCTGCGGGGTGCCCTGCTGGTCGGCGTTGATCGGCCAGAGATAGAGTTCCTTCATGCCGAAATCGCGGATCAGATAGCTGAAGGCGCCTTCGCTCGAGACCAGCCAGCGCTTGTCCTCGGGGATCTTGGCGATCTCGGCGCGGATCGGCGCGATGGTCGCTTCGATCTTCTGCTTGTAGGCCTCTGCGTTGGCCTTGTAGGTCTCGGCATTATCAGGGTCGTACTTCACGAAGGCGTCGCGGATGTTGTCGACATAGATCAACGCGGCCGACGGCGACATCCAGGCATGCGGATTGGGCTTGCCGGAATAGGGCCCCTCGGCAATGCCCATGGGGTCGATGCCGGTCGAGACGACGACGCCGGGAACATCGTCGAAGTTCTGGAAGAACTTTTCGAACCAGCGCTCCAGGTTCAGGCCGTTCCAGAGGATCAGCTTGGCGTCATGCGCCTTCAGGATATCGCGCGGCGTCGGCTGGTAGTTGTGGATCTCGGCGCCCGGCTTGGTGATTGATTCGACGATGGCTGCGTCGCCTGCGACATTCTTTGCCATGTCGGCAATGACCGTGAAGGTCGTCACGGCCTTGAATTTCTCCTGCGCGTAAGCGGCGCCTGGAACGAGCGCAATGGCTGCGACGGCCGTCATTGCCGCCAGGATCGCGCGCCTCGTCTGATCGATCATTCTCTACTCCCAGATGTTGATGCTCACAGGAGTAGGGGAATGATTTGCATAAGTCAATGCAAATGAGAAGCATTCGCAACTGGCTATTTTCAAAGGCCGTGCCCTTGGCTAGTGTACGGCCATGAAACAGAACAAGAATCGTGTCGAAGAACTGGAAGGCGTGTTGCGGGATGGCGGCGTGCGCGTGACGCGCCAGCGTGCCGCAATCCTGAAGATCCTCGCCACCGCAGAAGACCATCCGGATGCAAACGAACTGCATCGCCGGGCGAAGGAAATCGACGCCACCGTCTCGCTGTCGACGGTCTACCGGACGTTGTCTGCGCTTGAGCAACAGGGCGTGGTGCAGCGCCATGCCTTCGAGAGTGCGACTGCTCGCTTCGAGACTGCCGATGCGCCGCATCATGACCACCTGATCGATATCGACACCGGCGCGGTGATCGAGTTCCGCTCCGACAAGATCGAGCAGCTTCAGGCGGAAATCGCCGCCGAACTCGGCTATGACCTCGTACGTCACCGGCTGGAACTCTACTGCCGCAAGCGCAAGGACTGAGGCGTCGGCAACGGTGCGCCAGACGGCGCGCGATCTCTTCTCTTTATCCGTGAGTGGGCTCAGCGGCGGTCGGCGATCGCGGCGGCGCTTCGCCGTGCCGGGATGGTCATGGCCGCGACCCCGACGATGACGCAGCCAAGGCCGATCCAGGCGGTGTCGGACAGCCGTTCGCCGAGAAAGAGCGCACCGATGGCAACGCCGATCGGCACGCGCAGATAGGCCTGGGCCGTGGCGCCGACCGAGCCCAGTGTCTGAATCAGCCGGAAGTAGATGGCAAAGGCAAGGGCGGTCGAGAAGACGGCGAGGCCGATGAGCGCCAGCAACGACTCCGCCGATGGTGACAGCGTCCAGGGCCTGTCGACGACAAGGCTTACCGGGATCAACAGCGCAGCGCCTGCAATCAACGATCCGGCAGCGGGCATCATCGGGTCGAGCCCCTTGAAGCCGCGACCGAAGATGGCGGCGCCCGCGTAGCAGACGGTGGCGAGCACGACGGCGAGCTGCGGCAGCAACTGTTCGCCGAGACCGCCGAAGGCCTCCATGCCGATGATCAGGCTGATGCCGGTCATGCCGGCAACGATGCCGACCAGCTTGCGGGCCGTGACGGCTTCGTGGCGGGTGATCAGCGCCGTCATCAGGAAGGCAAAGATCGGCGTCGTCGCATTGAGGATCGAGGCGATGCCGGCATCGATCGTCTGCTCGGCCCAGGCGATCATCGTGAAGGGCACGACGCTGTTGAGGCAGGCCTGGAACAGGAAGCGCCGCCAGGTTGCCGCGTCACGTGGCAGGCTGAGGCCGCGCCAGCGCAGAACGGCAAGAAGAAGCGTGCCGGCAATCAGGGTGCGGGCGGCAATCAGCGTGACCGGCGGAATGGTCTCGATGCCGATCTTGATGAAGGTGTAGGAGGCGCCCCAGAGCGTTGCGAGCGCCAGAAGCAACAGGAGTTCGAGGGAGAGGTTGGTCTTGGCCATCGGGGTCGCATCCTTGCGTCGTCATTGTTGCCATCGTTCTAGCGCGACGCTGGCGGCGGATGCTTCGTTGGTGGTCGAAGTATCGGGATCTTGCCGTGTGAAAAGCGAAACCCCGGCTTTCGCGGGAAGCCGGGGTTTCGCGATTGCGGTTGGCTCAATGGCTATCGGCAAGTTTGGCAGCATTGACGCTGGCTGTGCTTTCGAAGCTGAGACCGTTGAAGAAGGCGTTGAGCACGACCGCCGAGATCGAAGCAAGCACGATGCCGGACTCGATGATCGGGTGGATCGCATGTGGCAGCCAGATCAGGAAGTTCGGCGCGATCAGCGGGATCAGGCCGAAGCCGACCGAGACGGCGACCACGAACAGGTTGTTGCGCGACGACTTGAAATCGACGGTCGACAGGATGCGTACGCCGGTCGCAGCAACCATGCCGAACATGACAAGGCCGGCGCCGCCGAGCACGAAGGTCGGAACCGCTTCGACCAGAGCGCCCATCTTGGGGATCAGGCCGAGCGCGATCATGATGACGCCCCCCATCACGCAGACGTAGCGGCTCTTGACGCCGGTGACGCCGACAAGGCCGACATTCTGCGAGAAGCTCGTATAGGGGAAGGTGTTGAACAGGCCGCCGATCATGGTGCCGAGACCATCGACCCTAAGGCCGGCCGTCAACTGCTGCCTTGAGACTTCGCGGTTGGTGATTTCGCCGAGTGCCAGGAACATGCCGGTCGATTCGATCATCACAACGATCATGACCAGCGACATGGTGGCGATCAGCACCGGATCGAAGATCGGCATGCCGAAGCGCAGCGGTGTGACGACGGCAAACCAGCCGGCATCCGCCACCCGGTCGAAATGCATCATGCCGAGTGCTGCGGCGACGACGCAGCCGACGACGACGCCGGTCAGTACCGCGATGTTGCTGATCAATCCGCGGCCGAAGCGGGCAATCACGAGAATGGAGAGGAGCACGAAGCCGGCAAGCGCAATGTGGCTCGGCTCGGCGTAGAGCGGGTTTGGTACGCTGGCGCCAAGCACCAGGCCATCCGGAACCGCCGGGCCTCCGGTGGCTGCGGCCTTCTTGAGCTCCGCCAGCCATTCTGCATGGGTTGGATCGACGAGCTTGGGTGCGGTCGGGCCGAAGGGGTTGCCGAAGATCCAGTTCACGCCGACGCGCATCAGCGAAACGCCGATGACGAGAATGATCGTGCCGGTGACCACAGGGGGGAAGAACCTCAGGAGCCGGCCCATGACCGGCGCAAGCAGCAGCGCGACGAGGCCGGCGCCGATGATCGCGCCGAAGATCATCCGGGCACCCTCCTGTCCAGGCGTCATCGCTGCCATCGACACCATCGGGCCGACCGAGGCGAAGGTGACGCCCATCATGACCGGGAGCCGGATGCCGATGCTGCGGCCGACGCCCAGCGACTGGATGATGGTGACGAGGCCGCAAACGAAAAGATCGGCCGAAATCAGAAAAGCGACGTCCTGAGGGCTGAGCTGCAAGGCACGGCCGACGATCAGAGGCACTGCGACGGCGCCGCCATACATGACAAGGACATGCTGTAACCCGAGGGTCGCAAGCCTGCCCACGGGCAGCCTTTCGTCCACGGGATGTATGCTGGAAACGTCGCTCATGGTTCCTCCTCCCATTGCATCGACCAGTCCGGCCCCCCGTCCTCCAACAGGGGAAACGCTATCTTCGGTTGTCGAGACAGAATGTCGCAAGTCTTGCCGGAACGAAAACACTTTCCGGATTCCGGGGGGAGTTGTCGAGGGGTGATCGGGGCGGAAAAGGTCCGGATTTGACCGTCGAACGGCTCTGACCGGGCACGTCTTGCCGAAGAAAGCCCCAAGGCATGGCAAAGAACGAGGTGATCCTAGCAACGATGCAACGTTGCTGCAATGCGAAACGACGATGGTTCGTCGCGCCGGGTGCGACGGTTCCGCCACGGTTCGTTTGGGATCATGTCGATGAAATCTTGCAGATTGGCCTTTTCGCCTCCCGGTCGTGTGCTTCTCGCGCTGCTGATCGTTCTCTGGCCTGCGGTTGCCGGGGCGAGCGGCGTGAGCTTCCAGGGGCAATGGCAGCAGGTCGTCTCCGGTGCCGGTGACTGCGAGAGCTGCTCGGTCGAGATCCGGCGGAACGGCCCCGTGCTCAAGGTGACGGGCAGGGACGGATGGTTCGCGGTGACCCATCTCGGCCGGGTCGAGGGTTCGAGTGCCGAAGGCATCGGTCGCTGGAACGAGGATGGCGCCAGCCGTTATCGCGGCAAGCCTTTCGATATCCGCATCACGATCGTCGACGAGCATCTCTACATGGACATGAGCGTGCGCATGGATGACGGCTCGAAGCAGGCGATCAGAGCAATCTTCGACAAGCGCCGGTTAGAGAAGTCCGGGCGCCTGCGGCTTGCCCATATGTAGGCATGGTCGGCGTCCCCCGGCAGCCGGCAAAGAAATACCGGGGCCGTTGCCGACCCCGGTGCCGCATCTCCTGAAAAGAAAAGGCCGCCCGGTTTGGGGCGGCCTTCCTGTTACTTCTGCCAGCTCTTGACCAGATCGTCGTAGTTGACGGTCTGCGGCTTTTCCTTCTCGTTCTCGATCTTCAGCTGCGGAGCGAGGTTGCCCTTGGATACGGCGTCCTTGTTCCAGTACTCGAGATCGTGCTCTTCGGCGAGCTTCGGACCGATGTCGCCCTGAACGCCCGAGCGTTCGAGACGGGAGAGAACCTTCTCCTGCTCGGCGCAGAGCGAGTCCATGGCTTCTTGAGCGGTCTTGGCACCCGAGGATGCATCGCCGATCGCCTGCCACCACAGCTGAGCCAGCTTCGGATAGTCAGGAACGTTCGTACCGGTCGGCGACCACTGCAGGCGGGCCGGCGAACGGTAGAACTCGATCAGACCGCCGAGCTTCGGAGCGCGGTCCGTGAAGCTCTTGTGGTCCAGCGTCGACTGGCGGATGAAGGTGAGGCCGACATGGCTCTTCTTCACGTCGACGGTCTTCGAGGTCACGAACTGCGCGTAGAGCCAGGCGGCCTTGGCGCGATCGTCAGGCGTGGACTTCAGAAGCGTCCAGGAACCGGCGTCCTGGTAACCGAGCTTCATGCCGTCCTTCCAGTAGACGCCATGCGGGCTCGGAGCAAAACGCCACTTCGGCGTGCCGTCCTCGTTGACAACAGGCAGACCCGGCTTCACGAAGTCGGCGGTGAACGCCGTGTAGGTGAACATCTGCTGGGCGACTTCGCCCTGCGACGGGACCGGGCCGGATTCCGAGAAGGTCATGCCCTGGGCAGCTGCCGGTGCATAGGCCTTCATCCAGTCGAGGTACTTCTGGATGGAGTAGACGGCAGCCGGGCCGTTGGTGTCGCCACCGCGGGCAACGCAGGAGCCGACCGGACGCGAATTCTCGTCGACCTTGATGCCCCATTCGTCGACCGGCTTGCCGTTCGGAATGCCCTTGTCGCCGTTGCCGGCCATCGACAGCCAGGCGTCGGTGAAGCGCCAGCCGAGCGACGGGTCCTTCTTGCCGTAGTCCATGTGGCCATAGACTTTCTTGCCGTCGACTTCGCGGCCGGTGAAGAACTCGGCGATGTCTTCGTAAGCGGACCAGTTGACCGGAACGCCGAGGTCGTAGCCGTACTTCGCCTTGAAGTCCGCCTTGTTCTTCTCGTCGTTGAACCAGTCGTAGCGGAACCAGTAGAGGTTTGCGAACTGCTGGTCGGGCAGCTGGTAGAGCTTGCCGTCAGGTGCTGTCGTGAAGGACTTGCCGATGAAGTCGTCGATGTCGAGGTTCGGGTTGGTGACGTCCTTGCCTTCATTGGCCATGAAGTCGGTCAGGCTGCGGGCCTGCTGGTAGCGCCAATGGGTACCGATCAGATCCGAGTCGTTGATGTAGGCGTCATAGACGTTTTCGCCCGACTGCATCTGCGTCTGCAGCTTTTCGACGACGTCGCCTTCGCCGATCAGGTCGTGGGTGATCTTGATGCCGGTGATGTCGGAGAAGGCCTTGGCCAGCGTCTTCGATTCGTATTCATGGGTGGTGATCGTTTCGGAAACGACCTTGATTTCCATGCCGGCAAAGGGCTTCGCCGCATCGACGAACCACTGCATTTCGGCTTCCTGGGCCGCGCGGTCGAGCGAGGACATGTCGCCGATCTCGCTGTCGAGGAACTTCTTGGCTTCGTCCATGCCGGCGAATGCGGTGCCGGTGAATGCCAGCAGCATAGCTGCCGTCGTAGTCAAAAGATGCCGTCGCATAATTCCCTCCCTTAGGTTTGCGAATGCGGTTCTTTGGCTTTCGAGGGGTCGCTGGTTTAGCGGCCCCTCAAATCGGTTCGCCTCAGACGTAGCGGAAGACGCCGACGGCATAGACCAGGGAGAGCGCGAGCGCCCACCACAGGTTCTGCCCGCCGACGAAGCCGAGCCATGCGAGGTGAATGAAGGCGCTGCCGAGCAGTGACACGAAGAGGCGATCGCCCCGTGTCGTCTCGAAGCGCAGGATGCCGACGCGCGGGTTGCCACCGGGCGAGGCATATTCCCAGACCGCCATCATCGACAGCAGCGCGAAGATGGTGAGGAAGAACATGGCCGACGGAAACGACCAGGCCATCCAGCCACCGGGGATGAGCGGCGCGAACCAGTCGCGCGCGCCGTCCTTGATCGGCAGCATGCTGAAGAGCAGCCCCGCAACGGCGGCGTAGACGACGAGAACGGCGGCAAACGGCAGTTGCCAACGCGCCTTGCGAATGGGTTGAGCGGTCATCATACCCTCCCCAGGGCAAAGCCCTTGGCGATGTAGTTGCGAACGAAATAGATCACCAGCGCGCCCGGAATGATGGTGAGCACGCCGGCAGCGGCGAGCACGCCCCAGTCGAGACCGGAGGCGGAAACCGTGCGGGTCATGGTGGCGGCGATCGGCTTGGCGTCCGTGGTCGTCAGCGTGCGGGCAAGCAAGAGTTCGACCCACGAGAACATGAAGCAGAAGAAGGCGGCGACACCGATGCCGGACGCGATCAGCGGCATGAAGATCTTCACGAAGAAGCGCGGGAACGAGTAACCGTCGATATAGGCGGTTTCGTCGATCTCCTTCGGCACGCCCGACATGAAGCCTTCCAGGATCCAGACGGCGAGCGGCACGTTGAACAGGCAGTGCGCAAGCGCCACCGCGATGTGCGTGTCGATCAGGCCGAAGGCCGAATAGAGCTGGAAGAAGGGCAGGGCGAAGACGGCCGGCGGCGCCATGCGGTTGGTCAAGAGCCAGAAGAACAGGTGCTTGTCGCCGAGGAAGCGGTAGCGCGAGAAGGCGTAGGCCGCCGGCAGCGCCGCCGTCACCGAGATCACCGTGTTCATGACGACGTAGATGATCGAGTTGATGTAGCCGTTGTACCAGGAGGGATCGGTGAAGATCACCTCATAGTTCCGGAGCGTCGGATTGACCGGCCAGAGCGAGAAGGTGCTGAGGATCTCGCTCGTTTCCTTGAAGCTCATGTTGACGAGCCAGTAGATCGGCAGGAGCAGGAAGACGATGTAGATCGTCGGCACCAGCCAGGACAGGCGTTCGGTAAGCGGTTGTTTTTGCATTTTGTTTCTCCTCCCGCCTTTGTCAGCCCTGCGCGTCGCTCGTGGTCATCACGGTGTAGAAGATCCACGAGAGCAGCAGGATGATGAGGAAGTAGATGATCGATAGCGCTGCCGCCGGACCGAGGTCGAACTGGCCGATGGCCGTCTTGACGAGGTCGATCGACAGGAAGGTGGTCGAGTTGCCCGGGCCGCCGCCGGTGACGACGAAGGGCTCGGTGTAGATCATGAAGCTATCCATGAACCGCAGCAGGAAGGCGATCAGTAGAACGCGCTTCATCTTCGGCAGCTGGATGTAGCGGAACACCGACCAGCGCGAGGCGCCGTCGATCTTGGCCGCCTGGTAATAGGCGTCGGGGATCGAGACGAGGCCGGCATAGCAGAGCAGCACGACGAGGCTCGTCCAGTGCCAGACGTCCATGACGATCAGCGTGACCCAGGCGGCAACGGGGTTCTGCACGTAATTGTAGTTGATGCCGACCGCTTCGAGCGTGCGGCCGAGCAAGCCGATGTCGACGCGGCCGAAGACCTGCCAGATGGTGCCGACGACGTTCCACGGGATCAGGAGCGGCAGAGCCATTAGGACGAGGCAGACCGGCACGCCGAGACCCTTCTTCGGCATGTTGAGCGCGATGATGATGCCGAGCGGGATTTCGATGGCCAGAATGATCGCCGAGAAGATCAGGTTGCGGCTGAGCGCATCCCAGAAGCGGTCCGACGTCAGCACCTGGACGTACCAGTCGGTGCCGGCCCAGAAGAACTGGTTGTTGCCGAAGGTGTCCTGGACCGAATAGTTGACGACGGTCATCAGCGGGATGACGGCCGAGAAGGCGACCAGCACGAGGACCGGCAGCACCATGAACCAGGCCTTGTTGTTCCAGGTTTTCTCCATGGTCAGGCCTCCTCGCCGACGCGCCAGGAATCGGCGTAGATATTGATGGCTTTCGGATCGAAGGTGACGCGCGGTTCGGCGGGGATCTCGCCGTCCTCGTCGACGATGATCGAGATCGGCTGGTCGGCGAAACGGGCGCGCACGATCTTGTGGCGACCGATGTCTTCGACCTTGGTGATCGCGACCGGCATGCCTTCGCGGCCGAGCGAGACGAATTCCGGGCGGATGCCGAGCTCGGTCTTGGCGCCGGCCTTGATTGTGGGCTGGAAGGTAAGGCCCAGCTGTTCGCCGCCAACCGTCGCAGTGCTGCCGTCGAGCTTGACCGGCAGCACGTTCATGCCCGGCGAGCCGATGAAGTAGCCGACGAAGGTGTGGCGCGGCCGCTCGAAGAGTTCCGCCGGCGTGCCGATCTGGACGATCTGGCCGTCATACATGACGACGACCTTGTCGGCGAAGGTCAGCGCTTCCGTCTGGTCGTGGGTGACATAGACCATAGTGAAGCCAAACTGCTTGTGCAGGCGCTTGATCTGCGAGCGCAGCACCCACTTCATTTCCGGATCGATGACCGTCAGCGGCTCGTCGAACAGGATGGCGCTGACGTCGTTGCGCACGAGGCCGCGGCCGAGCGAGATCTTCTGCTTCTGGTCGGCGGTAAGCCCGCGAGCCGTCTTCTTCGCCCAGCCGCCAAGGCCGATCATCTCGATCGTTTCCTTGACGCGGCGGTCGACCTCGGCCTCCGGCACATGCCGGTTGCGCAAGGGGAAGGCGAGATTGTCGTAGACCGTCATCGTGTCGTAGATGACCGGGAACTGGAACACTTGGGCGATGTTGCGTTCCTGGGTCGACAGATGCGTCACGTCCTTGCCGTCGAAGAGGATCTGGCCTTCCGACGGGTTGATCAGGCCGGAGATGATGTTGAGCAGTGTGGTCTTGCCACAGCCGGATGGCCCGAGCAGCGCATAGGCGCCGCCGTCGTTCCACTCGTGGTGCACTTCCTTCAGCGCGTAGTCGTTTTCCGACTTCGGCTTGGCGCCATAGGCGTGGCGGATATGGTTGAGATTGATGCGTGCCATGTTTTCCTCCCAGCGCCCCCTTTAGGCCGCGCCGCCGATGGCGCGTCCGTCCGGCCCGAAGGCCATGAGGTGGCGGGTATCGACGAAGACATCCAGGGTCGCGTCGGGTTCGATGTCGTGGATGCCCGGCGCCAGCATCACCCAGCGCGCATTGGCAAAGCCGACGTGAATGAAGCTTTCCGAGCCGGCGATCTCGGAGATCGCCGTCTTGACGGTGAGCGCATCGCCGCCGCCGTGCGGGCGGTCGAATGAAATGTGGTGCGGCTGGAACGCGACCGTGCAGAGACCGTCGGCGATGCCAGCCAGATGCGTGGGCACCGTCAGCACCGGCTTGCCGTCGAGCGTGAAGGCCGCGCCCGACTTGACCAGCTCGATGCAGTTCAGCGGCGGATCGGCAAAGGTGCGGGCGGTGATCAGGTCGACCGGGCGGCGATAGACGTCGATCGTCCTGCCGAACTGGGTAATGCGGCCCTGGCTCATGGCAGCCGTATTGCCGCCGAGCAACAGCGCTTCCGAGGGCTCGGTGGTCGCGTAGACGAAGATCGCGCCGGAGGCGGCGAAGATCTTCGGCAGTTCTTCACGCAGTTCCTCGCGCAGCTTGTAGTCGAGGTTGGCGAGCGGTTCGTCGAGCAGCACGAGATCGGCATTCTTGACGATGGCGCGCGCAAGCGCGGTGCGCTGCTGCTGGCCGCCCGAGAGGTTCAGGGGCGTGCGGTCGAGATAGGGCGTCAGCTTCAAGAGATCGGCGGCCTTGCGCACCTCGCGGTCGATCGTGGCGGCGTCGGCGCCGCTTATGCGCATCGGCGAGGCGATGTTCTCATAGACCGTCATCGCCGGATAGTTGATGAACTGCTGGTAGACCATGGCGACCGAGCGCTTCTGCACCGGCAGGCCGGTGACGTCGGTACCGTCGAAAAGCAGCGAACCGGAGGCGGGCTTGTCGAGGCCGGCCATCAGCCGCATCAGCGACGTCTTGCCGGAAAGGGTCGGGCCGAGCAGAACGTTCAGCGACCCCCTCTCCAGCACCAGGTCGGTCGGGTAGATGTGCGTCTCCCCGCCCACGACCTTGGATATCTTCTTCATTTCAAGCATTGAATTCTCCACCCAGCCCTAAGGCAGTCCGAGCGTTCTCCACCCCAGCGCGGAAACGCTCTGTCTCATCGGTCTTCTGCATTTCCGGACGCGCGCGCCCGTTCTGGAAATGCGTTGCATGCGAGCGTTCTCAGGCGGCTGCGTTGGCCGCGCCCCGCATGTATTCCTCCAGCGCTACCGCCTCGCCCGGCGTCAGCTTCAATCCCAGCTTCGTGCGCCGCCACAGCACGTCCTCGGCGTGCCGTGCCCACTCCTGCGTCATCAGCCACTTGACCTCGGCCTCGTAGAGATTGGCACCGAAATGGTGACCAAGAGCGGCCTCGTTCGACGCCGAACCGAGCAGCGCTGCGGCGCGCGTGCCATAGAGGCGCACGAGGCGACGCGCATGCTGGCGCGCAAGGAAGGGATATTGCTTCTGCAGTCTTGCAACTTCGTCGCCGTAGCCCTGGGCAGGAAAATCGCCGCCCGGAAGCCTGGAGCCGGCCGTCCATTTCGACCCCTTGACGCCGATCGCCTCGCCGATCTTTTCGAGTGCGGACTCGCCGAGACGGCGGTAGGTCGTGAGCTTGCCACCGAAGACGTTGAGCAGCGGTGCCGCTCCCTTGTCGCCCTCGACCCGCAGCACGTAGTCGCGCGTTGCTTCCTGCGCCTTGCTGGCGCCGTCGTCGTAGAGCGGGCGAACGGCCGAATAGGTCCAGACGATATCGTCCTTCGTCACCGGCTCGAGGAAATATTCGCTCGCTGCCTGGCAGAGATAATCGACCTCGGTGTCGCTGATGCGCACATCGGCCGGGTTGCCGGTATAGTCGCGGTCGGTGGTGCCGATCAGCGTGAAGTCTTCTTCGTAAGGGATGGCGAACATGATGCGGCCATCCGGGTTCTGGAAGAAGTAGGCGCGCGGATCGTCGAACTTCTTCTTCACGACGATATGGCTGCCCTGCACGAGGCGGACATTGTGCACGTCGTTCTTGCCGAGTGCGCCCGAGAGCACCGCGTCGACCCAGGGGCCGGCGGCATTGACGAGCATGCGGGCCTTGAGCGTCTTGCGTTCGCCGGTTGCCTGGTTTTCGGTTTCGATCGTCCAGAGGGCGCCGTCGCGCCGTGCCGAGACGACGCGGGTGCGCGCCATGATGACGGCGCCGCGGTCGGCAGCGTCGCGGGCGTTGAGCACCACCAGGCGGGCGTCGTTGACCCAGCCGTCGGAATATTCGAACGCCTTGTTGAACAGGCGCTTCAGCGGCTTGCCGGCGGGATCGCGGTTCATGTCCAGCGTCGCCGTTGCCGGCAGCAGCTTGCGGCCGCCGATATGATCATAAAGGAAGAGGCCGAGGCGGATGAGCCAGGCCGGGCGCAGGCCGCCCTTGTGATAGGGCAGCACGAAGCGCATCGGCCAGATGACGTGCGGCGCCATCGCCCAGAGCACTTCCCGCTCCATCAG
This sequence comes from Ensifer sp. ENS09, assembly GCF_014852425.1. Classification (NCBI taxonomy): domain Bacteria; kingdom Pseudomonadati; phylum Pseudomonadota; class Alphaproteobacteria; order Hyphomicrobiales; family Rhizobiaceae; genus Ensifer; species Ensifer sp. ENS09. The sequence goes on along the minus strand of NZ_JACVBP010000007.1, from coordinate 63,216 downwards.
CGCTTCGCGCACGAGGCGGAATTCGTAATGTTCGAGGTAGCGCAGGCCGCCGTGAATGAGCTTGGTGGAGCCGGAGGACGTGCCGGAGGCGAAATCGTTCATTTCGGCCAAGGCGACCGAGTATCCACGGCCGACCGCGTCGCGCGCGATGCCGCATCCGTTGATGCCGCCGCCGATGACGAAGACGTCGTAGATTGCCTGCTCTGACACTGCTGTTTCCCCTCCACATTTCGCGATGCACAAATTGATGCATCAGCGAAAGTGAAATCAGTTAAAACGAAAACATATCGAATGTCAAACGAATGCACTGCGAATCTTAAGGGGTGGCTAAATCTCCCGTTTCAGGCGTCGGTTTCGATCAGGCGAACATCCTGTTCGACACAGATTTTCCTGACATTTTCGAGCGTACAGCGATCGGTGATGAAGGTCTGAACCTGCGAGATATGGCCGATGCGAACAGGCGCGGTTCTTTCGAACTTGGTCGAGTCGGAAACCAGAATGACATGGCGGGCATTGGCGATGATCGCCTGGGCGACTTTCACTTCGCGAAAATCGAAATCGAGAAGCGCGCCGTCATGATCGATCGCCGAGGCGCCGATGACGGCGAAGTCGACCTTGAACTGCTTGATGAAGTCGACGGCGGCCTCGCCGACGATGCCGCCGTCCGAGCCGCGCACGACGCCGCCCGTGATCACCACCTCGATCGAGGGGAAAACGCGTAAGCGGTTGGCGACATTGATGTTGTTGGTGATGACCATCAGTTCCTTGTGGTCGAGCAGAGCCTCGCCCACGGCTTCGGTCGTCGTGCCGATGTTGATGAAAAGCGACGCGTTGTCGGGGATGAGTTCGGCGGCGGCCTTGCCGATCGCCTGTTTCTCCGGTGCCGCGATCTGGCGGCGTGCGTCGTATTTGACGTTTTCCTTGCCGCTCGGGAAGATGGCGCCACCATGAATGCGGTTCAGGATCTTGGCGTCGCAGAGGTCGTTCAGGTCCTTTCGGATGGTTTGCGGCGTGACGGAAAAGCGCTGCGCCAGTTCCTCGACCAGCACCCGCCCCTCGCTTTTTGCCAGTTCCAGGATCTCCTCCTGCCGACCGGTCAAATACATTCCGTCCTCCCCATTTTCGTTTTGTTTCATAATATGCAAAAACGAAAGCCGTGCAATTTCAGAATCGGCGTTTGCGGCGAAATCGCTTTCGCAGCGAGGCCAGGGTGTCGGCGCGCGTTGCATTCGCTACGGCGATAGGCGACCCTGCCTTAGGAGTGAAGAGGGGAAAGACATGTTTCATCCGGCCTTGTTCAAGGGCATGACCGTCGTGATCACCGGTGCCGGGCGCGGCATCGGGCTGGAGGTTGCCCGCCAGTTCCTGGATTGCGGCGCGCATGTGCTCGTCCATGCCGGCCGGTCGATCGGCGACCTGCCCGATTTTCTCGAAACGGCGGCGACGGAAGGCCGGGCCTATGTGGCGACAGCGGACTTTCTCGCGCCGGATGGTGTCGAGGGGCTGGCCGATGTCGTGCGCAGCCGCTTCGAGAGTGTCGATATCCTGATCAACAATGCCGGAACGATGGTTGGCCGCTTTCCGGCGGCTGAACTGACCGACGAGCAGTACCAGACCGTCGTTCAGCTCAACCAGACGGCCGTCGTCGAGATGACGCGGGCGATGCTGCCGCTGTTGCGCAAGGGCACGCACCCGGCGATCGTCAACACCGTCTCGATCTCGGCGCTGACCGGCGGCAGCGCCGGGTCGTCGATCTATTCGGCGACGAAGGCCTTCGTCTCCACCTATTCCAAGGCCTTGGCGCGGGAACTTGCGCCTGAGGGCATCCGGGTCAACTGCGTTTCGCCCGGCACGATCACCACCGACTTCCACGAGCGCTACTCGTCGCCGGGGAAGCTGGAGGCGACGCGCAAGACCATTCCGCTCGGGCGGCTCGGGACGGCGGAAGACTGCGCACCGGCCTATCTCTTCCTCGCCTCGCATGCCTTGTCGGGCTACATCACCGGCCAGGTGCTGGAAGTGAATGGCGGGCAATTGATCGTGTGAACAGGGGATCAGCATTTGCCCCGCATCCACCTGCCGTCACCTTCTCTTGCAGGCTCTTACAGGCGGAGAGCAGGGATAAGCCGCACCGTATTCATTCGACCTTGACCGCAGGGTGAGGGCCAGACCAGTCCTCAAAGGGTAGCCATGATCGACAAGCTGGAAATGTTCCTCGTTCTTGCACGCGAACGGCACTTTGGCAGGGCGGCGGAGGAGTGCGGCGTGACGCAGCCGACGTTGTCGGCGGCCATTCGTCAGCTCGAGGATCAGCTCGGTGTCATGCTCGTCAGCCGCGGTTCGCGTTTTCAGGGGCTGACGCCCGAGGGGCAGCGGGTGCTCGAATGGGCGCGCCGCATCGTCGGCGATACCCGCACCATGCGCGAGGAGATGCGGGCGGCGCGCAAGGGTCTTTCCGGCCATATCCGGCTTGCCGCGGTGCCGACGACACTTGCCATGGTGCCGATGATCACGGCGCCGTTCCAGGAAAAGCACCCTGATGTCACCTTTTCCGTGCTGTCGACGACATCGGTGCAGATCCTGGCGTTGCTCGAAAATCTCGAGATCGATGCGGGGCTCACCTATCTGGAGAACGAACCGCTCGGCCGGGTGACCAGCGTTCCGCTCCAGATCGAGCGCTATCACCTCGTCACCGCCGCCGGAACGCCGCTTTCGGAGCGGGAAAGCGTGACGTGGAAAGAGGTTAGCGACGTTCGGCTTTGTCTATTGACGGCCGATATGCAGAATCGCCGTATCATCAACCAGCATTTCTCCGAAGCGGGCGCCGTCGCCAAGCCGACGCTCGAATCGAACTCGATGATCGTGCTTTTTTCCCACGTGCGCACCGGTCGCTGGGCCAGCATCATGCCGTTCAACGTCGCGAAATCATTCGGTTTTCACGAGGATATCCGGATGATCCCTATCGTCGATCCGGACGCCCGTCACACCGTCGGTCTGGTTGCGACGCATCGTGAGCCGTTTACGCCGCTGGTCTCGGCCTTGCTCCACGAAGCACGCATTCTCGGCGAGCGAAATCAGGTTCAATAGATTTTTTCTATCGACCGACGGAACAGCGTTATTGACCCATGCGGCCATAAGCGCGAAGCTTTTTGATCATGGCCGGAGACCGCCGAGGAACGGCCTTCGCCAGAAGTGAAATGTCGGCTGTGCCGGTCGCCCGTTTCGGGTGCTGCCGCCTCGCCCACGAGCCGGGAGGGCTCCCGTTGAACATCCATCAGCCGCGTGCCGATATCGCGGAGACCACGCTCGCCATCGTCGAGGAGCTGAAGAGGCTCGAAGGGCCCTTGCTGCCGATCCTGCACGAGCTGCAGGAAGAGTTCGGCTACGTGCCGCAGGAATGTCTTCCGGTGATTGCCCGCGAACTCAACCTCTCGCGCGCCGAAGTTTACGGAGTCATGAGCTTCTACCATGATTTCCGCGAGCACCCGGCCGGGCGTCACGTGCTGAAGCTCTGTCGCGCCGAAGCTTGCCAGTCGATGGGCGGCGACGCGCTTGCCGAACGCGCCAAGCGGCTGCTCGGTATCGATTTTCACGAGACGACGCCTGACGGAGCCGTGACACTGGAGCCGGTCTACTGTCTCGGGCTCTGTTCCTGCGCACCCTCCGCCATGCTGGACGGAGAGGTGCATGCCCGCGTCGACGCCACTGACCTCGAAGCACTCGTTCAGGAGGCGCGGCGATGACGGTGAAGATCTACATCCCGCGCGATGCGGCAGCGATCGCGCTCGGTGCCGAGAAGGTCGTAAAGGCGATGAGCGAGGCGGTCGAAGCCCGCGGCCTCGACGCCGTGATCGTTCGCAACGGCTCGCGTGGCATGCATTGGCTGGAACCCCTGGTCGAGGTGGAAACCGCCGGCGGCCGCGTGGCCTATGGCCAGGTCAAGGCGCGTGACGTGACCTCGCTGCTCGATGCCGGCCTACTCGAGGGCGGCGATCACGCACTCTGTCTCGGAAAGACCGAGGAGATCCCCTTCCTCAAGCAGCAGACGCGTCTGACCTTTGCTCGCTGCGGCATCATCGATCCGCTGTCGCTCGACGATTACCAGGCCCATGGCGGGCTCGCTGGGCTGCGCAACGCCATTGCCATGGCGCCGCAGGACATCGTCGCCCAGGTGACCGAAAGCGGCCTTCGCGGTCGCGGCGGCGCGGGCTTTCCGACCGGCATCAAGTGGAAGACCGTTCTCGATGCGGTGGGTGCGCGCAAGTACATCGTCTGCAACGCCGACGAGGGCGACAGCGGCACCTTCGCCGACCGGATGATCATGGAAGGCGATCCCTTCGTCTTGATCGAGGGCATGGCGATCGCCGGCATCGCGACCGGCGCCACCAAGGGCTTCATCTATACCCGCTCGGAATACCCGCATGCGATCGCGGCGATGGCCGCGGCGATCGAGATCGCCCGCAAGGCCGGTGTGCTCGGGCCTTCGGTGCTCGGCTCCGGCAGGGCTTTCGATATGGAAGTGCGCGAGGGCGCCGGCGCCTATGTCTGCGGCGAGGAAACGGCGCTTCTGAACAGCCTCGAAGGCAAGCGCGGCATCGTGCGCGCCAAGCCGCCGCTTCCGGCCCACAAGGGGCTGTTTGACTGTCCGACCGTGATCAACAACGTGATCTCGCTCGCCTCCGTCCCCGTCATCATGGACAAGGGCGCTGCCTATTACCGCGACTTCGGCATGGGCCGGTCGCGCGGCACGATCCCGATCCAGATCGCCGGCAACGTCAAGCATGCCGGCCTCTATGAGACCGCCTTCGGCTTGGCGCTTGGCGAGATCATCGATCATATCGGCGGCGGCACGGCGAGCGGCCGGCCGGTGAAGGCGGTGCAGGTCGGCGGCCCGCTCGGCGCCTATTTTCCCCGTGCGCTGTTCGATACGCCGTTCGACTATGAGGCCTTTGCGGCGCGAGACGGCCTCATCGGCCACGCCGGCATCGTCGTTTTCGACGATACGGTCGACATGCTCAACCAGGCCCGTTTCGCGATGGAGTTCTGTGCCGTTGAAAGCTGCGGCAAGTGCACGCCGTGCCGCATCGGTTCGACCCGCGGTGTCGAGGTCGCCGACAAGATCGCCGCCGGCATCGAGCCGGAAAAGAACCGCGAGCTGCTCGCCGATCTCTGCAACACGATGAAGTTCGGTTCGCTCTGTGCGCTGGGCGGTTTCACGCCCTATCCCGTCATGAGCGCGATGACCCATTTCCCGGATGATTTTCAGCCGGCACCGCGCGTTGAAGCGGCGGAGTGAGGAGGAAGACCATGTCTCTCATTCATGAAATCGACTACGGCACTCCTGCTTCCAAGTCCGAAAAGCTGGTGACGCTGACGATCGACGGCCGCGAGGTCACGGTGCCCGAGGGTACTTCGATCATGCGGGCGGCGATGGATGCTGGCATCGAGGTGCCGAAGCTCTGCGCGTCGGACATGATGGATGCCTTCGGCTCCTGCCGGCTTTGTCTCGTCGAGATCAAGGGGCGCAACGGCATGCCGGCCTCTTGCACGACGCCGGTTGCGGCCGGCATCGAGGTCTCCACCCAGACGCCCCGGCTGAAGGATGTGCGGCGCGGGGTGATGGAACTCTACATCTCCGACCATCCGCTCGACTGTCTGACCTGTGCGGCCAACGGCGATTGCGAGTTGCAGGACATGGCCGGTGCCGTGGGCCTGCGCGACGTGCGCTACGGCTATGAGGGTGAGAACCATGTCACCGCGCGCAACAATGGCGAGATCAACGCCAAGTGGATGCCGAAAGACGATTCCAATCCCTATTTCACCTATGATCCGGCCAAATGCATCGTCTGTTCGCGTTGCGTGCGCGCCTGCGAGGAAGTGCAGGGTACCTTCGCGCTGACGATCGGCGGCCGTGGCTTCGACAGCCGCGTTTCGGCCGGCATGGCGGAAGACTTCCTGTCGTCGGAATGCGTCTCCTGCGGCGCCTGCGTGCAGGCCTGCCCGACCGCGACGCTCACCGAAAAGTCGGTGATCGAGATCGGCCAGCCGGAGCATTCCGAGGTGACGACCTGCGCCTATTGCGGCGTCGGCTGCTCGTTCAAGGCGGAAATGCGCGGCGAAGAACTGGTGCGCATGGTGCCTTGGAAGGACGGCCAGGCCAACCGCGGCCACTCCTGCGTCAAGGGCCGCTTCGCCTATGGCTATTCCAACCACAAGGACCGCATCCTCAACCCGATGATCCGCGAGAAGATCTCCGATCCCTGGCGCGAGGTTACCTGGGAGGAGGCCTATGCGCATGTGGCCTCCGAGTTCCGGCGGATCCAGTATCAGTACGGCCGCGATTCCGTTGGCGGCATCACCTCGTCGCGCTGCACCAATGAAGAGACCTATCTGGTGCAGAAGCTGGTGCGCGCCGGCTTCGGCAACAACAACGTCGACACCTGCGCTCGCGTCTGCCACTCGCCGACAGGCTACGGCCTCGGCCAGGCCTTTGGCACCTCTGCCGGCACGCAGAACTTCGATTCGGTCGAGTTCACCGACGTTGCCGTCATCATCGGCGCCAATCCGACCGATGGCCATCCGGTCTTCGGTTCGCGACTGAAGAAGCGCTTACGCGAAGGCGCCAAGCTGATCGTCATCGATCCGCGTCGCACCGACATCGTGCGCTCGCCGCATGTGGAGGCGGCCTATCACCTGCCGCTGCAGCCCGGCACCAATGTCGCCATCTTGACCTCGATCGCCCATGTGATCGTCACTGAAGGCCTCACCAACGAGAAGTTCATCCGCGAGCGCTGCGACTGGTCGGAATACGAGGACTGGGCGTCCTTCGTCGCCGAGCCCTACCACAGCCCGGAGGCGACCGAAGCCTATACCGGCGTGCCCGCCGATCTGGTGCGTGGTGCCGCAAGGCTCTACGCCACCGGCGGCAACGGCGCGATCTATTACGGTCTCGGTGTTACCGAACACAGCCAGGGCTCGACGACGGTCATGGCGATCGCCAACCTCGCCATGGTCACCGGCAACATCGGCCGGCCGGGCGTCGGCGTGAACCCGCTGCGCGGCCAGAACAACGTGCAGGGTTCCTGCGACATGGGTTCGTTCCCGCACGAACTGCCAGGCTACCGCCACATCTCCGACGATGCGACCCGCGAAACCTTCGAGAAGCTCTGGGGCGTCGAGATCTCCAACGAGCCGGGCCTGCGCATCCCCAACATGCTCGACGCTGCGGTCGACGGCACGTTCAAGGCGCTCTACATCCAGGGCGAGGACATCCTGCAGTCCGACCCGGACACCAAGCATGTGGCCGCCGGCCTCGCCGCGATGGAATGCGTCGTCGTGCACGACCTGTTCCTGAACGAAACGGCCAACTACGCGCATGTCTTCCTGCCGGGCTCGACCTTCCTCGAAAAGGACGGCACGTTCACCAATGCCGAGCGCCGCATCAACCGTGTGCGCAAGGTGATGACGCCGAAGAACGGTTATGCCGACTGGGAGGTCACGCAGAAGCTCGCTCAGGCCATGGGCCTCAACTGGAACTACCGCCATCCGTCCGAGATCATGGACGAGATCGCCGCGACGACGCCGAGCTTCGCGCTCGTCTCCTACGACTATCTCGAGAAAATGGGCTCGGTGCAGTGGCCCTGCAACGAGGCGCATCCCGAGGGTTCGCCGATCATGCATGTCGACGGCTTCGTGCGCGGCAAGGGCAAGTTCATTCGCACCGAATATGTGGCGACCGACGAACGCACCGGCCCGCGTTTCCCGCTGCTTTTGACCACCGGCCGTATCCTCAGCCAATACAATGTCGGCGCCCAGACGCGGCGCACCGACAACGTCGTGTGGCATGCGGAAGACCGGCTGGAGATCCACCCGCACGACGCCGAGCAGCGCGGCATCCGTGATGGCGACTGGATCCGGCTCGCAAGCCGCGCCGGCGAGACGACCCTGCGTTCGCTGATCACCGATCGCGTCGCGCCCGGCGTCGTCTACACCACCTTCCACCACCCATCGACGCAGGCGAACGTCATCACGACCGACTTCTCCGACTGGGCGACCAACTGCCCGGAATACAAGGTGACGGCGGTGCAGGTGATGCCGTCCAACGGTCCTTCGGACTGGCAGGTGGACTATGACGAGCAGGCTCGCCAGTCGCGCCGGATTTCCGGCAAGCTGGAGGCGGCGGAGTGATGGCCCGCACTGCGATCGATCATGGCGACGTTTAAGACATCCAAGACCGTTCCCGAGGCCGCCCGCCGCAACGGCGCGCTTCGGGAAGGTGCGCGCGCCGTGCCGGAGGAGACGCCGGTCGCTTTCAGCTATGGCGGCTCGACCCATGCGGTGATGATGGCGACACCCGGCGATCTCGAGGATTTCGCCGTCGGCTTCAGCCTGACCGAGGGCATCATTACCGATCCCGGCCAGATCGAAACGGTGGAGATCGTCTCCGAGACGGTCGCCGGCAATCTCGGCATCGACCTGCAGATCGTGCTTCAGGACGAAGAGAACGACATGCTGCGCCAGCGCCGACGGCACATGGCGGGGCCTGTCGGCTGCGGCCTTTGCGGCATCGAATCGATCGAGCAGGCGGTACGGCCGACGCCGGACGTTTCCCGTTCGAGATTGACACTGTCGCAGGAGGACGTGGTTTCGGCCGTGTCGCTGCTTAACGGCCAGCAGCCGCTCCATTTCGAGACGCGGGCCGTGCACGGTGCCGCTTTCTATGTGCCTGGCCGCGGGCTGATCGCAGTGCGCGAGGATGTCGGCCGCCACAATGCGCTCGACAAGTTGATCGGTGCTTCGGCACGCGCCGGTTTCAAGGGCAGCGAGGGCGCCGTCGTCGTCACCAGCCGAGTCTCCGTCGAGATGGTGCAGAAGACGGCGGTCGTCGGCAGCCCCGTGATCATTGCCATCTCGGCGCCGACGGCGCTCGCCATCCGCACCGCCGAAGCCGCAGGCATGACGCTGATTGCGCTCGTGCGCGGCGACGAGTTCGAGATTTTCACCCATGCCGAACGCATCAAGTCCGGAGCTGCCGTCGATGTCGCATGACAATACCAACGCCAAGCTGATCTACATGGCGAACCAGATCGCCACCTTCTTCAAGAGCCAGCCGTCGAGCGAGGCGGCGCAGGGCGTCGCCACCCATATCAACAAGTATTGGGAGCCGCGCATGCGGCGCAAATTGTTCGAGCATATCGACAAGGGCGGCGAAGGCCTGACGCCGCTGGTGCTGGAGGCGGCCGCAAAGATCAAGCGTCCGGAAGCGGCTTAGACTGTCTCCTTTACCCGCCAGAGCTTCTGCGCGCTCATCGACAGCCCGTTTTCCTAAGCAAGCACTCTTCCGAAAAGATTTAAGGGAAGGCGGCTACCGGTAGCCGCCTTCCCCATTCCCGAGCGCGGGGTGCAGGGATGTGCGCTCAGAAATTCTGCCAGCCATCCGCGGCCGGTGCCGCAGCGAGGCTCGTTCGTTGGCCGCCGCGCAAGGCGCGGGCGGTGGCGTGCAGGCGTGACGGCTGCGCGCGATCTTCGATGTGGCGGTTTGCGTCGACGACCTGGGCCTGCTCGCCGTAGCGGAACTGGCGGAGCAGTTCGTGCAGCGCTTCCGCCTCGCGGGCCATGGCGTGGCTGGCCGCCGTGCTTTCCTCGACCATGGCGGCGTTCTGTTGGGTCGCCTGGTCCATCGAGTTGACCGCCTGGTTGATCTCCTTGAGACCGGTCGACTGTTCGCGGGCGGCTTCGACGATCGCCGAGACGTTGGCGTTGATCTCCTGAACCTGGACGAGGATTTCCTCGAGCGCCGCCCCGGTCTGGCCGACCAGCGACACGCCGTTCTTGACGTGCTCGGTGGAGGTGCCGATCAGCGCCTTGATGTCCTTGGCGGCACTGGCCGAACGCTGCGCCAGTTCGCGCACCTCCTGGGCGACGACGGCGAAGCCCTTGCCGGCCTCACCGGCCCGCGCCGCTTCGACGCCGGCGTTCAGCGCCAAAAGGTTCGTCTGGAAGGCGATGTCGTCGATCACGCCGATGATGTTGGAAATTTCGCGGGACGACTGTTCGATCTGGTCCATGGCGCCGATCGCGCTCTTGACCACATTGCCGGAGCGTTCGGCACCGGCCTTGGTCTTGGCGACCAGGCCTCCCGCCTCCTCGGCGCGGCGGCTGGAGTCCGAGACGGTCGTGGTAATCTCGTCGAGCGCTGCGGCGGTCTCTTCCACGGACGCGGCCTGCTGTTCGGTGCGTTTCGACAGGTCGTCGGCGGCGGCCCGGATTTCGCGGGCGCCGGAGGCGATCGCGCTGGCATTGTCGCCGACGGTCCGCATCGCCCCGCGCAGCTTGGCGGTCGCGTCGTTGAAGTCTGTGCGCACCGCTTCCATGCTCGGCACGAAGGGCGTGTCGAGGTTTCGCGTCAGATCGCCTTCGGCGAGCGCCCGCAGGCCGGCTCCGAGGCTGTTGATGGCGCTCATGCGCTCGCTGACATCGGTCGCGAACTTGACGACCTTGTAGACCTTGCCGCTGAAGTCGCGGATCGGGTTATAGGCTGCCTGGATCCAGATTTCCTTGCCACCCTTGCCGTAGCGCACGAACTCGTTGGAGAAGAACTCGCCGGCGGCGAGCCGTTTCCAGAAGTCGGCATATTCGGCGGTGCGGGCATAGTTGGGCTCGCAGAACATGCTGTGGTGCTTGCCCTGGATTTCCTGGAGGCTGTAGCCGAGCGCGGCGCAGAAGTTTTCGTTGGCGGTCAGGATCTCGCCCAATGGCGTGAACTCGATCACGGCCTGGGAGCGGGAAATCGCGTCGAGCTTGCCGGCATCTTCCGTGGCTCTCGCCTTGGCGGCGGTGATGTCGCTGGCGAACTTGACCACCTTGTAGGGCTTGCCGTTGCGAAGCACCGGGTTGTAGGTCGCCTGGATCCAGATTTCGCGGCCACCCTTGGCGACACGTTTGTAGGCATTGACGTCGAATTCGCCGCGGCCGAGCCGGGCCCAGAAGTCGCGGTATTCCTGCGTCTGGGCGTAGTCGGCGGAGCAGAACATGCGGTGGTGCTGGCCGACGATTTCGCTGAGGCCGTAACCAAGGGCCTGGCAGAAATTCTCATTGGCAGTCAGGATCTTGCCGGTCAGGTCGAACTGGATGATGGCCTGCGACTTCGAGAGCGCGGCGATGATCTGGTTCGCGTCTGCAATTTTTCCGAGAGCGAACATTGTAACCCTCTTCTCGTTTGGTGGCTCAAGCCGGGGGCTTCGTGCCTTCCTTGACAGGGCTTGCGGGGCCGAAGCGGCGCAACGCCCGGACTAAGACAAATGCCGGCCTGCCGAAAATTGTCTGGTCGTCCCACGCCGACCCGCCGGGGTCAGCGATTTCGTGCTTCGTGAGGGGAGTTCGAACTGTCGGGCTTCATGCCCAAGGCGCCGTGTTTATGCAATCTAGGTTAGTGATATGACTATTAAGCATGTGTTAAAATAGCAACTATCAAATTTCAGTTGTAAGAACTCATAGGTCCCAATTTTAGTTGAATTAGTCTCTCCTGCTTTTCTAAAGTATTGCCCTCTGGCTGAGCAAATAACCAACAAAAAAGCCGCCCGACGAGACGTCGGACGGCCTTGAATGTCGCCTGACCTGTTGCTTTAGGCGGCCAGTTCCTCGACTTCTCGTTCCTTGAACATCCGGGCGAGGTTCAGGAAGCAGATCATGCCGGTTTCGTTGGCAATGATGCCTTCGGCGAAACTCTTGTCGAAGGAGGCCGTGACTTCCGGCACCGGCTGCACCTGGCTGCCCTGGACCGTGAGAATGTCCGACACGCGGTCGACGACGAGGCCGATCACCATGTTGTGCACTTCGGCGACGACGATGGCGCTGCGCTCGTTGGCGGTGGTCGATTTCATGCCGAGCTTGTGGGCGAGGTCGATGATCGGGATCACCGTGCCGCGCAGGTTCATGACGCCGATCACTTCCGGCGGCGAATGCGGGATGGGCGTCGAGGGCGCCCAGCCGCGGATTTCACGGATCGTCGTCGTCTTGACGCAGAATTCCTGATCGTGGAGGCGGAACGCAATGATTTCCAGCGTCTCGCCGTCGAACCCGGCCGTCCTGAGTGTGCTTGTCATCGAAGGTCCTTCCAGCTTTCCGGTCGACGCCTCTGGGCGCGACATCGCCAAACTCCAGATCTCTCCGCATGGCTGACGGCGCGTGAGGCGCGGCCAATGATCCTTAAAGGAGAGATCCTTCCAGTCCGCCGATTACATCCGGCAGGGCGCAGCTGCATCATGCGCGGAGGAACCGCTTTGCGCTTTGGGAAAGGACTATAGGCCGGAATTCGTTAAGACTTGCTTTTGCAAGAGCTTAAAGACATTGCGCCCCGGTTGAAGCCGGGGCGCGATTGAAGGCGTCGGAACCACGACGATCAGGCGCAAGCGAGAACCTTGGCAAACTGTTCGACCGCCCAATCCACCTGCTCGGCAGTGATGACGAGCGGCGGCGCGATGCGGATGGTGTCGCCGTGGGTGTCCTTGGCAAGGATGCCGAGCCCTTTCAGCGCTTCGCAATACTTGCGGGCGCCGCCGGCTTCCGGCACCAGTTCCACCGCCAGCATCAGGCCGCGACCGCGCACTTCCTTGATGATGTTGGAACGGATGTCGGTGAGGCCCTTCTGGAAGCGTTCGCCCATCTTGGCCGAGTTTTCGATCATGCCTTCTTCCGTCAGCGCTTTCAGCGCAGCGCGGGCAATGGCGCAGGCGAGCGGATTGCCGCCGAAGGTCGAGCCGTGCTGGCCGGGCTTCAGGACGCCGAGCACTTCGGAGTTCGAAAGCACGGCCGAGACGGGGTAGAAACCGCCTGATAGAGCCTTGCCGATCAGCGTCACGTCGGCTTCGATCGCCTCATGCTCTTCGGCAAGCAGCTTGCCGGTGCGGCCGAGACCGGTCTGGATCTCGTCGAGGATCAGCGTGATGCCGTGCTTGGTGCAGAGTTCGCGCACCGTCGTGAAGTAGCCGACCGGCGGTACGATGACGCCGGCTTCGCCCTGGATCGGCTCGACGAGGAAGGCAACGGTGTTTTCGTTGATCGCCGCGCGGAAGGCGTCGATGTCACCGAAAGGCACTACGCGGAAGCCGGGCGCGAACGGGCCGAAACCGGTGCGGGCGTCCGGGTCGGTGGAGAAGCCGACGATGCCCATGGTGCGGCCGTGGAAGTTGTTGGAGCAGACGATGATTTCGGCCTTGTTCTCGGCAACGCCCTTGACCTCATAGCCCCACTTGCGCACTGCCTTGACGGCGGTTTCGACGGCTTCCGCGCCGGAGTTCATCGGCAGCACCTTGTGCGAGCCGGTGAGCGCTGCGATCTCTTCGTAGAAATGCGCCAGCTGGTCGTTGCGGAAGGCGCGGGAGGTCAGCGTCAGCTTCTGCGCCTGCTCCATCATCGCCTGCAGGATCTTCGGGTGGCAATGGCCCTGGTTCACGGCGGAGTAGGCCGAGAGACAGTCGAGGTAGCGATTGCCCTCCATGTCCCAGACATAGACGCCTTCGCCGCGCGAGAGCACCACGTCGAGCGGCTTGTAGTTATGGGCGCCGAGCCGGTATTCGGTTTCGATCAGGGCTGCCGTCGTGTTCATATATCGTCCTCCGTTTGTCTTTTTTTCTCAGGCGCTGCGGGTCGGCCGGTCGAGAACGCGGCGGCCGAAGAGGCTTGCCGTCAGTTCGACCAGGACGCGCGCGCTCTTGCCGCGGTCGTCGAGGAAGGGGTTGAGCTCGACGACGTCGAGCGAGGAAACAAGCCCGCTTTCCCAGAGCATTTCCATGATCAGGTGCGCTTCGCGGAAGGTGGCGCCGCCGGGAACGGTGGTGCCGACGCCGGGCGCAAGGTCTGGATCCATGAAGTCGACGTCGAGGCTGACATGCAGCAGGCCGTTGGCGGCGCGAACCTCTTCGAGGATCTGGCGCATGATATGGGCCATGCCGAGTTCGTCGACGGCGCGCATGTCATAAACGCGGACGCCATGCTCGGCGATCTCTTCACGCTCGCGGTCGTCGACCGAGCGGATGCCGACCTGGAAGACCTTGGTTGGGTCGACGAGCAAACGGTCGGACGGCAGGATCGGGGCGAATTCCGCCTGGCCGCAGAAAAAGGCGACCGGCATGCCGTGCATGTTGCCGGAGGGCGAGGTCGACGGCGAGTTGAAGTCGGCATGGGCGTCGAGCCAGAGCACGAAGAGCGGTCGGCCGACGTCGGCGGCGTAGCGCGCCATGCCGGAGACGCTGCCCATGGAAAGCGCGTGGTCGCCACCCAGGATGATCGGGAAGTGGCCCTTGCGCACCGTGTCGTGCACCGAATCATGCAGCGCACGGGCGAAGGCTGCGACGATCTGCAGGTTGTTGGCGCCCGGGTGGTTGGCAAGGTCGCGGGCCGGCAGCGGCTTGACGTCGCCTTCGTCGTGAACGGTATGGCCGAGGTCGCGCAGCACGGTGTCGATGCCGGCGATGCGCAGGGCCGTCGGGCCCATGGCCGCGCCGCGCCGTCCAGAACCTTCCTCGATGGGTGCGCCGATCAGCGTGATGGTCGTCATGTCCGCCCGATTCCTTCTCAAGATAATTCCCATGTGATCCCGTTCGGGATGTGTGGATTATGGCGAAAATGGGCGTCAGCAAAAAGATGGAAAACTGCCGATTAGTGAGCTAAATTCGACAGATTGATAAGTCCCATTTTGCAAAGTGACAGGCAATGGATGATCTCGACCAGGCGCTCATCAGCGCTCTGCGCCAGAATGCGCGCATTCCCGTTTCGACGCTATCGGAAATGACGGGCGTGTCGCGGGCGACGGTCGCTGCCCGCATCGACAGGCTGGTCGCCAACGGCACGATCGCCGCCTTTACCATCCGCACCGGTGCGGAAATCCCGGCTTCGGGGGTTCGTGCCGTGGTCATGATCGAGGTGCACGGCAAGATGGCCGACCGTGTTGCCGAGCAGTTGCGCGGCCTGCCGCAGGTGCGCGCGCTGCACAGCACCAATGGACGTTGGGACTTTATCGCCGAGCTTCAGGACCGCGATCTCGTCTCCTTCGACGAGACGCTGCGGCGCATCCGTCTGATCGACGGCATCACCGTCACGGAGACGAATATTCTGTTGAAAACCAGCAAGATGACCGGCGCATTCTGAACGTTTCGGGCGGCTCGAACCGGCGAGGAAAATGCCTCTCGGAGTCGAATTGTTCTTGATTTGTTCTCATGTTCCGCTATGATGGCCGCCTCACCCAAGATGGAGGATGTCATGGTTGCCAATGGCGGCAGGCTTGCCGATCGGCAGATCTGTGTGAAGCTGTTCGTCAGGCATGGCGACGAGGATCGCGCTATCGCCTTCTATCGCGAAGCGCTCGGTGCCGAACTGCTGCAGCGGCATGAATGGCCGAGCGGCATTCTGACGAGTGCGGACTTGAGGATCGGGGAATCGGTGTTTCGGATTGCCGGGGCCAACCCGCGCCGCGATGCCGAGCCCAAGCTTGGCGGGCCGCGCTCGCCGCATGCGCTCGGCACGACGGCGGTGATCCTGGAACTGCATGTGCGCGACGTCGATCGCGTCATCGGCCGGGCGATCGGCGCCGGAGCAAGCCTTCGCAATGCGGCCGAAACCTTGTCGACGGGCGATCGTGTCGGCGCCTTCATCGATCCGTTCGGCCATATCTGGGCGTTGTTCAACGCCATGGAAGATGCCGATATCGTCGACCTGAGCATCGAGGCCCGCAACGCCGCCTGAGGCGTTGCGGGCCTTTCGCTATCTGGGCATATGCTTTGATGGCTACGCGATCAGAAGAACTCATCGAGCAGGCAGTAGAAGTCGCGTTTCTCGGAATCGTCCTTGTCGATACCGTAGCGGGTCAGAAACGGCTGAACCCATTCCTCGCCGAGATTGTAGGCGACGCTGCGGCAGGCGAGTGCGATGTCCTGATAGGGGTCGGCGACGCCCAGCCGGCTGCAATCGATGAAGCCGGAAAACAGGCCGTTCTTCTCGATGATGTTCGGCAGGCAGGCGTCGCCATGGGTGACGACGAGCTTGCCGGCTTGGGGCATGCGCGCCTGCAGTTCGGCAAAGAGATCCGCCGCCGTGCGGCCGAGCCGCGTTTCGTCGAAGTCGCTCTCGTCGATCACGCCGGCCTGGGTGCGTGCTTTCGCGATGGCGATGCGCTTTTCGATCCGATGATCGAAGGGGCAGTTGGCGATATCCAGCGCATGCAGTCGCTTCAGGGCGTCGGCAAGGATGACGACCTGGTCCTTGGGCGACAATGTCGTGGAGGCGAGGTCTGTCCCTTCCACGGCCTGCAGCAGAAGCCAGTTGGTTTGCGCGCCGAAGGAGCGGGCGATCACCTGGGGGCAGGGCACATCCTTTGATGC
This sequence comes from Ensifer sp. ENS09, assembly GCF_014852425.1. Classification (NCBI taxonomy): domain Bacteria; kingdom Pseudomonadati; phylum Pseudomonadota; class Alphaproteobacteria; order Hyphomicrobiales; family Rhizobiaceae; genus Ensifer; species Ensifer sp. ENS09. The sequence continues at coordinate 46,840 of NZ_JACVBP010000007.1, read as the reverse complement.
CAGCCAATCAAGCCGCGCAGCCTCGTCGACGAACTCGCCGAACGGGCCGGCTTCCTCGAGTTTCAGAACCAGCATGGGACGATCGGGCGCCTTGAGGAGAAAGATGCTCGAGTCGGATTGCCCGAGCAGATCACGGTTCCACTGATAGCCGTCGACGAAGGGGTGGAATTGGGCGGGCAGTTGGGGATGCGGAAAAGAAGAGGGCAAGGCAATCACCTGAAAAAGGAATGAAACAAATGGGGCGTGCGGTCGCGCGCCGACACCGATGTAGGTTCGGCAAAGTGGCAATTCCACGGAGCGATCTCGGAAGTTTTCGACACCGCCTGAGCGCAAATCGCCTTTCATGGTGCGTCTTCGTCAAATCTCCATCAAAACTTCGCAAAGCCCGCTCGGGCTGACCGCAAAGTCACCTTTTTTGAACGTGTTTCGAAGAGGTGCTCATGGGCGTGAACCACGATGAACTGCTGTCGGCTGCCGAATGCGCCGACCGCCTCGGCCTAACCATCCGCGCTCTCAAGGTCTATGAGGATCGCGGCCTGATCTCGCCGCGGCGGACGGAGAAGAAGTGGCGGCTCTATGGTGCCGTCGAAATCGCGCGGCTGACCGAAATCCTGGCGCTGCGACGGCTTGGCCTCAGCCTCACCCGGATTACCGAGATGCTTGCCGGTACCGCGCCGGCCCTTGGGCAAACGCTTGCCGTCCAGCAATCGGCATTCTTGGACCTGCGCGACCGTGTCGAACACAGCCTGTCCTTGATCGATGCGGCGCTCGAGAAGATCGAGCGGGGCGATGCTCTCTCTATCGACGAACTCGTCGCGCTTGCCCGAAGGACCGAGATGACGAGCCTGTCGCCCGACGCCGTCGCGTGGAGCCGCTACGAGCAGACGCGCCCGCGCCGCGAGGCCTCCTTCGTTCCCGAGAACGGCTGGGCCTGAAACAGGTCGTGCAGGAATGCGCGGCGGTTCTGCGCTGATGCCATGCAGCAGAGCCGAGCTTGAAGCACCACCGGCGCATTTGAAGGATTGCGGCAGACTTCGCCGTCGAGGCGATCTTCGTGAAGAGAGATGAGCCCGCGGATCGCGACCGGATCCGCGGGCTCCCTCATGCTCACTGCTGAGCAGGGCAGGCGTATTTTTCGCCGGGCGCCGCTCAATATTCCTTTTCGAAGAAGACACCGCCCGAGGCCGAACCGTCGCCGGCGGCCGAGCCTTTGAGCTTTACGCCCTTGCCGACATCGAGATTGATGACCGCCTTGCTGGAGGCGGAATCGGAGCCCTGCTGCAGTTCGATATAGGTGCGGTCGTTGAGATACTTGCCGGCGCGCACGGACGCACCGCCATTCTCGTCGGTGGTGACGTCGAGATCGTCGACGCCGAGTTTGTTGCGCAGGCCGTCGAGCAGCGACGTCGAGCCGCCGCCGGCCAACTGGCTGACGGCGGACGCAAGCTGGGCGATCTGGAAGGCCGAGAGGTTCGACAGCGACCGGTTGAAGATCAGCTGCGCCAGGATTTCATCCTGCGGCAGGGCCGGGGAGGACGAGAAGGCGATCTGCGGATTGTTGGCGAGGCCCGCCACCGAGACGGTGATGGTGGTCGCGCCGACGCTGGACGTCGCCTTCAGATCGAGCGTCGGGATCAGGTCGCCGCCAAAGCCGATATTGCCGTCGGTGAAGGTCAGGCGCTTGCCGAGGATTTCAAGCCGCCCGCGGCGCATCTCGAAGCCACCGGAAATGACCGGCTGCACCGCAGTGCCGCGGATCGTCAGGTCGCCGCCAAGTTCCGCGTCGATGCCGCGGCCGCGCACGAAGATCTGGTGCGCATTGACGCCGAGATCGAAGGCGATCACGCCGCTGGCATTGGCGCCGGCAGCCGGCACTTCGTCCTTGCGCAGGTCCTTGACCATCTTCTGCACCTTGGGCGGTGCATTCTTGTGCTTGATGTCAATCGCCGACAGCGAGGTCGGCAGCTTCTCGGGAATGGTGATCGAGGCCTTGCGGATCGTCACCTTGCCGCCGAGCGTCGGGGTCGCGACCAGGGGGCCGGTCAGCGTCATCTCGCCGGCGACATTGGCGTTGAACAGCGTGCCGTCGACGTAGGTCGCGTTGTTCAGCTTGATCTTCAGGTTGGCCGGGAAGCCTGAACCCGGCACGGTGCCGACGGTGCCGCTGGCTTCGACCGAGCCGCCGGTCGCGAGATTGGCCGAGAGCCTCGAGATCGTCGCCTGCTTGCCGTCGAGCGCGACATTGGCGGTCAGGTCGTTGAGCGCCAGGTTGCGGCGCACGTCGACGAGGCGCCCACCTGACGTGGCGATCGTGCCGGCGATCTGCGGCGCCTTGGCCGAGCCGGAAATCGCCACATCGACATTCGCCTGACCCGTCAGCGTGAAGCCCTTTTCCGCCATCAGGTTGGCGATGAGCGCGAAGGGGACGTTGCCATTGAACTTCATCGCGATCGGCATGTTGCCGCCGATATCGACATTGCCGCCGCCCTTGAAGGAAAGGCCGCCGGCGCCCGAAAGCGTCGTATCGAGCGTCACCTTGTTGTTGGCAAACTTGCCGTCCGCCGTCACGTCAAAAGCCGCAACGCCGGCCGTTCGCGCCGCTGCGAGCGAGGCGCCCGACCATTTGAGATCGTAGGCGACGACCGGTGCAGACGCGCCACCCTCGACATCGACGGTGCCGGCGATCGTACCCTCGGCGCCGAGATCCGGCGCAAAGGCGTTGACCAGTGCTGCGGGCAGGGCGTTGAGCTTCGCCGTGATGTCGAGCTTTTCGCCAGCGGTGCCGTTGACGGCGATCGTGCCTTTCGACGCCTGGATCGTCAGCGCGTTGAGACGGACGGTGCCGTTTTCGATGGCGATCACCGTCGGCTGCGCCAGTTTCAGGGCAATGCCTTTCGGCGTTGCGCCAAAGGATGTGAGGCGGATTTCCGTGCGGCCTTTGGAGCTGGCAAGGTCGCCCTTCACCGTCAGCGGTCCGCCGTCGTATTTGCCGTCGACGGAAAAGCCGGTGCGGCCGGCCTGTTGCTCGAAATCGACGGCGAGTCCGGAAACACGGTTTTCGCCCTGCGCCACGGTTTCGGCGCGGATGCTGCCCTTGACCGCAAGGACCGCAAGGTCCGCGATGGTGATGTCGGCGGTCGGCTTGGAAATCGTCAGCTGATCGCGCTTGATGCCGCTGCCGCCGGCCTTGACGACGACGGAGGTAATGCCGTTTGCGGTCTTGATGGCAGCGGAACCGTTGAGGTCGCCGGATGCCTTCTGCCCGGCCATGGCGGCAAGCAGGCCGAGATCAGGCAGGTCGAAGCTGATCGTGCCGTCCGGCTTGAAATCGGGGGTGAAGCTGATCGCCCCGGTCAGCTTGTTCTCGCCGATCCTGGCTTCGAGCACCGGGATTGCGGTCTGGCCGTCCTTCGAGACGACGTCGGCCTTGACGTCGATGGCCTGGCCGTCGAGCGCACCGGTTGCCGTCAGACTTGCCTGCGGGCTCGATGGGTTGGCCTTGGCGTCGGCCTTGACGTTGAGGTCGCTGAGCGTGCGCCCGGCCAATGTCGCGCCGCTTGAGGTCAGCTCGGCCTTGATGCCGAGTTCGGCGAGCGGGCCGGTCACGGCGGCAGTGAATTCGGCCTTGCCCTTGGCATCGTCAAGCACCTTGCCGAGATCGGGCAGTGTGCCCTTGAGATCGGCCGTCAGGTTGCTCTGTGCGAGCGCAACGGTGCCGGCCGCCTCGATCGTGCCCGACTTGAGCTCGATACCCTCCACGGTGACGCCGCCGTCGCTTGCCGTCTTCACCTCGCCCGAGAGTGCGATCGTGCCGTCGAACTTCGCTGCGGCTGCCGGCGGCAGCGCGCCTGGAACGGCAAAGAGCTTGAAGGCGGCGGAAACCGTATTCTCGTCGCGATAGAAGGCGCCGGTGAGCGAACCGCCAACGCCGGGGCTCTCGATCGTTACCGGATTGAAGGCGATGCTTTCCTTCGTCACGGACAGGTTGGCGTCGATCTTCATCGGCACCTGCACCAGGCGGGCGAGGTTTGCATCGTTGAAGCCGGCTTCGCCCACTTCGATTGCCGCCTTCACCAGACCGGATTGCGCCTGGACATTGAAGCCGTCGCTACGTGCCGAGAGCTTGACTGCGCCGAGCGCCACGTCCGGCAGCGCCACGGAGGTGACGTCTGCGGCGAGATCGAGGATCGCGGCTTGCGCGTCGCCGATGAGCGAGAAGTCGACGGAATTGATCTTGGCCTGCGCCTCACCCTTCTGCAGCGGCCAGCGGAAATCGACCGGGCCGTTGGTGCCGGCAAGCCTGGCCTTGAGGTTGTTCTCGCCCTTGCTGTCGTAGGTTCCAAAAGCGGCAAAGGAGAGCGCGCCGGTCGCCACATGAGCCTTGTCGACCTGCACCAGCCCCTGGTCGTTGAACGCGGCGGCGATGTCGATCCTGGTCTCACCCTCGAACATCGGGCGCAGCGCTGGCGGCATCAGCGAGCCGAAGCCGCCGCCACCGTCGACCGTCAGCCGGTGCATTCCGTCAGGCGTCTGGACGTGGCGACCGTCGAGCTTGAGAATTTTGCTGCCGTCGAGTGCTGCCGTAGCGCTGCCGCTCCAGTCGGAAAGCGGGCCTTCACCGGTCAGCTTGATGTTGACCGAAGGCTCGTTCGGGAGGCGAAGCAGCTTTGCCAGCACGCCGTTGTTCGGTTCGTCCACGGTCGCTTCAAGCTTCAGCTCGTTGCCCGCCGGATTGAAGACGATATCGGCGACCGCGCGTGCTTCCGGCCGGTCGCGCTGGGCGGCCGCAAGCTGAAGGGCGATGCTTTCGTTGGTCGCGTTCACCTTGCCGCTGGCGGTCAGGAACTGGTCCTCGCCGGCGATCGCCTTGCCGATGATGATCTCCTTGAGATCAATCGCGTCGATCTTGACGTCGACGGGAAGCGCAAAGGTCGAGCGGACTTCCTTGGTCTCGGAGGAGGGGATCGGCAGGCGCTCGACGCGGATCGAGCCGGCCGAGAGCGCTGCGGCTTCGAAGCGGAAGGAGAGGAGGGCGGCGGGCGACCAGTCGAGATTGACGTCGCGCACTTCGGCATAGATGCCCTCGCCATCGAACAGCGTGATGCTTCCGGCCGTGAACTTGCCGGTCAAAAGCGCGCTCGGATCGGCGATCCGCACGATCTGGTCGGGTGTTGCCGCATATTTCTCGATTGCCCAGGCGACGAGCCGGGCGCCGGGTGTGGTGAAGCCCACGAAGGCGACGAGAAGAAGGGCAACGATCGCAAGCACGCCAAGCACACGAAGGCCATAGCGCAGCGTCGCGCGAAGGAAACGGACGACCTGATTCATGATCTACCCATAACGCAAGTTGCGCGGCAGCGGAATCGCCGCGGGGAGAAACTATCGCGCAATGACGGCGATTTGCCGATTCCTGCGGGAGAAACGGCCTGGATCAGAAGGATTGGCCGATGCCGGCATAGATGCCGTATTTCGTTCCGTTCGGATATTTGTTGAGCGGTACGGCGAAGTCGAGGCGGATCGGGCCGAAGGGCGTGGCATAACGCAGGCCGATGCCGGCGCCGGCGCGAATGTCGGAGAAATCGGGTGTCGTCTTCGCCGAGACGGTACCTGCGTCGATGAAGGGCACGACGCCGATGGTGTCGGTGACCGCGATGCGGGCTTCGAGCGAGGCGTTGACATAGGAGCGCCCGCCGGTCTCGCGGTCGTCGGAATTGCGCGGGCCGATCTCCTGGTAGGAATAGCCGCGCACCGAGCCGCCACCGCCGAGATAGAAGCGACGGTTGGCCGGGATGTCCTCGAGCCCGCTGCCGCCGACGAGCACGCCCGCGCCGATCTTGCCGGCAAGCACGAAGCGCTTCTCGTCGCCGAGCGCATGGTAGCCGGACGCCGACGCTTCGAAGGACGAGAAGAAGGTCTGCCCCTTGATCTCGTAGCTCGGCTTGGCGTTGATCATCGCCCGATAGCCTTCGGTCGCGTTCAGCTTGTCGTTGCGGGTATCGCGAACATATTCGAGCGGGACCGCGGCCGTCAGATAGGAATTCGAGCCGAAGGCGTCGTCGATGTTGGCCCAGCTCAATTCGCCGCCGCCGGAGAAGGTGTCGGTCGGCGAGAGTTCGAAGGTCGCGCCGGCGGCACCCGTCAGGATCTTGGCGCGATAGGCGTCCGGGTCCTGGATGTTGGCCTTGAGGCTGGCGGTAAAGGTGGAGGCGGGACCGAAGGCGCCCGGCTTTGCAAAGAGAATGCCGACCGAATAGTCGAGCTTGTCGAGCTCCTTGGTCTCGCCGATGCGGTCGACCGAGCCCTCGATGCGCAGCGATTCGGCGCGGCCGAAAAGATTGCGGTGTCCCCAATAGCCCGAAAGCCCGAGGCCGTCGGTCGTCGAAACCTGGGCGCCGAAGCCGAAATACTTGTGCTTGCCTTCGGAGACCTCGATCTTCATCGGGATCGATCCATCAGGCGAAAGCGTGTTGGCTTCCTTGATGGTGACGCTCGAAAAGACGCCGAGCTGGCGCAGCCGCTCGGAGGCCTTGCGGATGTCCTCCGGCGAATAGGGACGGCCCTCGTTGAGGCGCGAATAGTCGCGCACGAAACCGGGATCGACGGTCTTCGTCCCGCCGACGGTGACCTCGCCGACCGGGGCGACGGGGCCGCCGCTGGCGCCGATGACGATGTCGACCGTTGAATTGGCGTGGTTGGCGACGGCGCTGCGTTCGGTGAGCTTGGCCATCGGCCGGCCCTGCTCACGCAGGTCGTTCACGACCTTTTCGCCGGCCTTGATGATAAGGGTGGAATCGGCGCGCGCGCCGGCGGGCAGGCCGTAATCGGCGGGACTGAAGCTGGCCGCGTCGCCTTCGAACCTGACGGAACCGACGTTGAAGACCGGGCCCGGCGTCACGGTGACGGTAACCGGGATAGGCTTGCCATCCGGGAAAGACGGATCCGGCGGCAGGCTGTCGATATCCTGGCCGTTGACGCGGATCGCGATGGTGCCGCCGTAGCGCGCCTTTTCGTAGAGTGCGGCCAACAGCCGGTCGCGGTCGTCGCGGGCCCGGATGGCGAGCCCAAGATCGCCGGAGACCGGCTTTTCCTGGCCCTGCACGAGCTGCGAGCTGTTTTCCAGCGCTTCCTTCAGTTCGTCGTCGTCGGTGCCGGCGTCGAAGGTGAGGGTATAGTTGACCGGGTCGATGACCGGCGCTTCTTCCTCGTCGCTCTCGAAAAACTTCATGCCGAAGAGCTTGAAGGCATAGGCCTTCTCGGCGGAAAGCGGGCCGAGCGCGCACGTAAAGGCAACAGCAAGCGCAGTCGCTGCCTTCCAGTACGCAATACTCGACCGTGGTGGGGACATTCGCTTCCGCATCCCGTCTTCAGGCGACCCAATACAAACTGCCTGCTTATGCGGCCGGGTCACTATTGCATGCCTAAGGTTTTCCATCTGTTAACGATGACGATCCGTTGCATCCACCCCTCATGCCGAGATTCGGTGTCGATTTCGTCGAAAAAGCGCGGAAATGTTGTCGGCGCAGCACAACCGCCGGATCTGCGGTGCCGGCAACTAGGTACGCGCCCGGCCTTCGCCGGAGCCGCGGGCCTCGCCCGAGGTGCCATATTGCTAGGCTGCCTCGGGCAGTTCCCGCAGCTGCGGCACAGCGGAAGCGATGATCACCAGGAACTGAACCAGGAAGCCGACGGCTGCGACGGCAAGGCATGCCTCGACGCCGAAGCGCGTGGCAACGACGGCGCCGAGCGCCGCGCCGATCGGCCGTGCGCCGAAGGTGGCGGTGGTGATGAAGGCCGAGACGCGCCCGAGCATCGCATTGGGCGTGACGGCCTGTCGCAAGGTGAGGGTGGCGATCGACCAGAGCACCGGGCCGGCGCCGAACAGGAAGAAGCTGAGGCCGGCGAGGAGGCCGGAGGGAACCCAGATGGTGGAGAGCATGACGGCCGCGGCAGTCAGCCCGCCCAGCGGGCCAAGGGCGATCATCACGCCGAAAGGGATATGGCGCGCAATGGCGGGTGCTGCGAAGGCGCCGATCATCATGCCGGCGCCATAGATGCCAAGCGTGATGCCGACGCCGGTCGCCGTCAGCCCGAGGGTCTGAATGGCATAGGCGACATAGACCGCCTGCAGCACGAACCAGGCCGTGTTGAAGACGATGGCGGTCACCAGAATGGGCCTCAACAGCGCGTGGTCGGCAAGGAAACGGGCACCTTCGGCGAGATCCTGGAGAAGCTTGCGCTTGGGGCTGCTCGGCTGGTGGTGATCACCAAGGCCGGCGAGCAGGACGACGGAGAGAAGGGACAGGGATGTGGCGGCGACATAGGCGAGCGACGCGCCCGTCCATGCGACGAACGCGCCGCCGATCGCCGGCCCGCCGGAATAGGCGAGGCTGCGGGCAAGCTCCATCCAGCGGTTGGCATCAGCCAGTTGCGCACGCGGAACGATTGCCGGGATCAGGGCAGGTGCGGCGACATTGTAGCAGACCGTGCCGATGGCGCCGACGAAGCCCATGACGGCCAGCAACGGCAGCGACAGCAGTCCGCTGAGCATGAGCAACAGCGTGGCGACCAGCGACAGCGCGCGCAGCATTTCCGAGCTGACCATGAGGCCGCGCCGCGATGCGCGGTCGGCAATGAGGCCGGCTGGAATCGAGAGCAGCAGGAATGGCAGCGTCTGCGCCATCTGCAGCCAGCCGGTTTCCGCAGGGCCTGCGGCGAGCAGAAGCACGGCGGCCAGAGGAGCGGCGGCCAGCGCCATCTGCTCTGAAAATTGCGCAAGGAGGTTGGACCAGCCGATCCGCTTGAAGGCCGGGGGAAGGGGTGTGTTTTCTGGTTTCGACATGGGAAGCCTCGATCATGATAGGTCGAGGCCACGAAACGGAATTGCGTGACGCAGAGCCACCCGGTTTGCGCGCGCCCTGTAATTTTAGTCCGGCGTGCATCATTTTTCTCGCTGCCTGCTGCAACGAAAAACCCCCTCAGGGCGATTGCCATGAGGGGGAACCATTCCGTCGACGCGCTTGCGCGACGCCGAGGGACGATCTTCTTGCTGCGCCTTAGCGCGGGCAGGAGTCGATGTAGCGGCGGCCATAGCGGTCGCGGTAGTAGCACTGGCCTGGCTGTTCGGTGACGTTGCCGATGACCGCGCCGGATACGCCGCCGATGGCCGCGCCGACCGCTGCGCCACGGACGTCGCCGGTGACAGCGCCGCCGATGATCGCGCCGGAAACGGCACCGATGCCGGCGCCTTTTTCCGTCTGGGTGCAGCTTGCGACCGCCAGGGCGACCAGCACAAGTGCGATGGCTTTCTTCATGTTGTTCTCTCCGATCTCTACGGATCTCAAGCCTTGCGCTCAGTCCGTCCCGTGGATGATGGCGGAGCCGGGAACATCCCGCTCCACCTGAACTTGCGGTTCGGAAAATACGCGGTCCCCATCGAAAGTCTACGGGAGCGCTGCGGTTTCTTCCTGGCGGCAAGATAATGATATCGTTCCTGAACGGGACATGAAGGCTCAGTTCCCCGCGATACAACCGGGGTAGAAAAATTTTATCGTCCGGCGGGCGGGGGCGGTTGCGGCATTCCAAAAAAAAGACAAATGATACAAACAAGCCTGCAAAATCCGGAGGAGCGGATCCGTGGGCGAAGGGCATCGATATCAGTTGGCGCGTACCTTAGTCGCGTGAACCATCTCACCCGACTTTCCGGCCGCGCTCGTGTTGGCATTGACCGACCCCGGAGGAGCGAAATGGCGAAAGTAACAATGACGGTCAACGGCCGTCAGGTGAGCGGTCATTGCGACGACCGCACATTGCTGGTGCAATTCATACGCGAAAATCTTGGACTGACCGGCACCCATGTCGGCTGCGACACCTCGCAGTGCGGCACCTGCGTCATCCATATGGACGGAAAATCGGTCAAGAGCTGTTCCATCCTCGCCGTCCAGGCGGCAGGCTCCACGATCACCACCATCGAAGGCTTGGCGGCCGACGGCGAGCTGCATCCGGTGCAGGCGGCCTTCAAGGCCAATCACGGCCTGCAATGCGGCTTCTGTACGCCCGGCATGGTGATGACAGCCGTCGACATGATCCGCAGGCACCAGGGCCAGCTGGACGAAGCGACGGTGCGCGCCGAACTCGAAGGCAACATCTGTCGCTGCACCGGTTACCACAACATCGTGAAAGCGATCCTTGCCGCCGCCGCCGAGATGAGCGGCGCCCGCGTGGCCGCAGAATAGCGGTAGATCGAGGGGCGGGACCTCGCCCCTGACGCATGTCACCCAGAACCGACGCATGGCCGTCGGGACTGTCGCTGGATATCTCGGGAGGAGATAGGCAATGGGCGTTGAAGGCATTGGCGCGCGCGTGGCGCGCAAGGAGGACAAGCGGTTCCTGACCGGCAAGGGCCGCTATACGGACGACATGTCCGTGCCGGGAATGAAATATGCAGTCTTCGTGCGCAGCCCGCACGCGCATGCGAAGATCGTGAAGATAGACGCGTCGGCGGCCAAGGGCATGCCGGGTGTGATCGGCGTGCTCGACGGCAAGCAGCTGCTCGCCGACGGTATCGGCAACCTGATCTGCGGCTGGATGATCCATTCCAAGGACGGATCGCCGATGAAGATGGGCGCCTGGCGGCCGCTCGCGCACGAGACCGTGCGCTATGTCGGCGATGCCGTGGCGATCGTCGTTGCCGACAGCGTCGCCGAGGCGCGTGACGCGGCCGAGGCCGTTGTCGTCGAGTACCAGGAGCTTGCCGTCGTCATCGATGCGTCGAAGGCGCTGGAGGCGGGACAGCCGCAGCTTCATCCGGAAGCGCCTGGTAATCTGATCTTCGACTGGCAGATCGGCGACGAGGCGGCAACCGACAAGGCGATCGGCGCTGCAGCGCATGTCACCGAGATCGCCATCCACAACAACCGGCTCTCGCCCAACCCGATGGAGCCGCGCGCGGCCCTCGGCATCTACGACGCCGGCGACGATCACTACACCTGCTACACGACCAGCCAGAACCCGCATGTGGCCCGGCTGGTGATGAGCGCCTTCTATAATGTCGCGCCGGAAAACAAGCTGAGGGTGATCGCGCCCGATGTCGGCGGTGGCTTCGGCTCGAAGATCTACATCTATCCGGAGGAGATCGTCTGCCTCTGGGCGTCGAAGCGCACCGGCGTGCCGGTCAAATGGACGTCGGATCGCACCGAAGCGTTCCTCACCGATGCGCATGGCCGCGACCATGTGTCGAAGGTGAAGATGGCCTTCGACGCCAACAACCGCATCATCGGGCTGAAGGTCGACACGGTCGCCAATCTCGGCGCCTATATGTCGCTGTTCTCGTCGGCGGTGCCGACCTATCTCTATGCGACGCTGCTGTCGGGGCAGTACGATATCCCTGCGATCCACGCGAATGTGCGCACGGTCTACACCAACACGGCGCCGGTCGACGCCTATCGTGGTGCCGGGCGGCCGGAGGCGACCTATCTCCTGGAGCGCACGATGGAGACGGCCGCGCGCGAACTCGGCGTCTCGCCTGCCGAATTGCGGCGGGTCAATTTCATCCGCTCCTTCCCGCACCAGACGCCTGTGATCATGAACTATGACGCCGGCGACTATGACGCTTCGCTCGAAGCGGCGATGAAGGCGGCCGACTGGAACGGCTTTGCCGCCCGCAAGGCGGAAGCGGCCGGTCGGGGCATGAAGCGCGGCATAGGTATGAGCTGCTACATCGAGGCCTGCGGCATCGCGCCGTCGGCAGCCGTGGGGTCGCTCGGCGCCGGCGTCGGCCTTTGGGAATCGGCCGAGGTGCGCGTCAATGCCGTCGGCACGATCGAGGTGCTCACCGGTTCGCACAGCCATGGCCAGGGCCACGAGACGACCTTTGCCCAGCTTGTCGCCGACCGCTTCGGCGTGCCGCTCGACAGCGTCAACATCGTGCATGGCGACACCGACAAGGTGCAGATGGGCATGGGCACCTATGGCTCGCGCTCCGGTGCCGTCGGCATGTCGGCTGTCGTCAAGGCGCTCGACAAGGTCGAAGCCAAAGCGAAGAAGATCGCCGCCCATCTGATGGAGGCTGACGAGAGCGACATCGTCATCGAGAACGGCGAGCTGAAGGTCGCCGGCACCGACAAGGCGGTGCCCTGGTTCCAGATGGCGCTCGCCGCCTATACCGCCCACAATCTGCCTGCCGGCATGGAGCCGGGGCTGAAGGAAGGGGCCTTCTACGACCCGGCCAACTTCACCTTCCCGGCCGGCTGCTACATCTGCGAGGTAGAGGTCGATCCGGAAACGGGCCGGACCAAGATCATCCAGTTCGTCGCCGCCGACGACTTCGGCAACATCATCAACCCGATGATCGTCGAGGGACAGGTGCATGGCGGGCTGGCGCAGGGCATCGGCCAAGCGCTGCTCGAAGGCGTGCACTACGATGCCTCGGGCCAACTGCTGACGGCGAGCTACATGGACTACGCCATGCCGCGCGCCGACGACCTGCCGTCGTTCCAGGTCTCGACCTCGAACACGCCGTGCCCGAACAATCCGTTGGGCATCAAGGGCTGCGGCGAGGCGGGCGCGATCGGCTCGCCACCGGCGCTGATCAACGCCATCACCGACGCCATCGGCAACAACGCGCTCACCATGCCGGCGACACCACACAAGGTGTGGGCGGCGGCAAACGCGGCCAACTGAGGAGGACACTCATGTACGAGACCCAATATCACCGGGCGTCCTCGGTTCAGGACGCCATCAGCCGAATGGAAGCGGCCGGCGAAGGCAAATATGTCTCCGGCGGCATGACGCTGATCCCGACGATGAAACAGCGGCTGGCGTCGCCGAGCGACCTGATCGACCTTCGCCATATCGCTGAAATGCAGGGCATCTCGGTCAACGGCCGATCGGTGCGGATCGGGGCTGCGACCACCCATTACGAGGTGGCGTCGTCGGCAGCGCTCAAAGCCGTCTGTCCGGCAATCTGCAGCCTTGCCAGCCATATCGGCGACCCGCATGTGCGGCACATGGGCACGATCGGCGGGTCGATCGCCAACAACGACCCGGCCGCCGACTATCCGGCGGCGATGCTCGGGCTGGGGGCGACGATCGTCACCAACCGGCGGGAGATCGCGGCCGACGATTTCTTCACCGGCTTGTTCGAAACGGCGCTGGAAGACAGCGAGATCGTCGTCGCCGTTACCTTCGATGCGCCTGCCAAGGCCGCCTACCAGAAGTTCGCCAACCCGGCCTCGCGTTACGCCATGACCGGTGTCTTCGTCGCCAAGCGCGACAATGGCGGGGTCCGGGTCGCGGTCACCGGTGCGGGCGCAGACGGCGTTTTCCGTCAAGCGGAGATGGAGGCCGCACTTTCCGCCAACTGGTCGCCGGACGCGCTCGCTGGCATCAATGTCAGTGCGTCGGACCTGCTCTCCGACCTTCACGCGGATGCGGCCTATCGCGCCAACCTGGTGAAGGTCATGGCCAAACGGGCCGTGGCAGCGGCATGACCGGCCTTCGCCGCCACACAAACAGCGAAAAAGGGCGGCCTCGGCCGTCCTTTTTTCATCCTTGCTTGACTTCGATCAAGCTTGACGTGATGAACATCCACTAAGGCTTTCTTTGGAATGTTTCAAAACTAGGGCTGTTCCCGTTGAAACGGTTTCAGTGAAAGCAGCGAAGATGCTCAGGCTCAAAAATGCTAGATCATCTCGGATGCACTCGCTGGGCAGGCAGCGCTTCAAGGGCCTTTTGCCGCAGTTGGCAGATGCCGGGCATTCCGAGGTTGACCCCAGGTCGCTTTGATTGAAGAAAAGCGTCCGGGCACTGGAGAAAATGATGGATTTCGAAAATTTCTTTAAGAACGAGCTGGACGGGCTGCATCAGGAAGGCCGCTACCGGGTTTTCGCAGACCTCGCCCGTCATCGCGGCCAATTCCCGAAGGCCGCGCGCCACACGGCTCAGGGCGTTCAGGACGTCACCGTCTGGTGTTCGAACGACTATCTCGGCATGGGCCAGCATTCCGTCGTCACCGAGGCGATGAAGCGCGCCATCGACGAATGCGGCGCCGGCGCCGGCGGCACCCGCAACATCTCCGGTACCAACCATTACCACGTCCTGCTTGAGCGCGAGCTCGCGGACCTGCACGGCAAGGAATCGGCGCTTCTGTTCACCTCGGGCTACGTGTCCAACTGGGCAGCGCTCGGCACGCTCTGTTCGAAGATTCCTGGCGTCATCGTCTTCTCGGACGCCGGGAATCACGCTTCGATGATCGAGGGGATCCGTCACTCCAAGTGCGAACGCGTCATCTTCAAACACAATTCGGTCGCTGACCTCGAAGCCAAGCTCGCCGCAGCCGATCCGCGCGCGCCGAAGCTCATTGCCTTCGAGTCCGTCTACTCCATGGACGGCGACATCGCGCCGATCAAGGAATTCTGCGACCTCGCCGACAAGTACGGCGCCATGACCTATCTCGACGAAGTGCATGCCGTCGGCATGTACGGTCCGCGCGGCGGCGGCATTGCCGAGCGCGAAGGCCTGATGCACCGCCTGACGGTCATCGAAGGCACGCTCGGCAAGGCCTTCGGCGTCATGGGCGGCTACATCACCGGCTCGGCAGCACTTTGCGATTTCATCCGCTCGTTCGCATCCGGCTTCATCTTCACGACGGCACTGCCGCCGACGCTCGCCGCCGGCGCGCTCGCCTCGATCCGTCACTTGAAGGAAAGCCAGGTCGAGCGCTTCGCGCACCAGGAGCGCGTGCGTCGTCTGCGCTCGCTGCTCGACCAGCGCGGCATTCCGCACATGCCGAACCCGAGCCATATCGTGCCGGTCATGGTGGGCGATGCCGCTAAGTGCAAGTGGATCTCCGACCTCTTGCTCGACAACTTCGGCGTCTACGTCCAGCCGATCAACTATCCGACGGTGCCGAAGAAGACCGAGCGCCTGCGCATTACGCCCACGCCGCTGCATTCGGACGCCGACATTGATCACCTCGTCGGCGCGCTGCATTCGCTGTGGTCGCGCTGTGCGCTGGCTCGCGCGGTCGCGTAAGGCCATTTTTGCCGGCGCCATGCGCGCCGGTTGGAAAGCTCCGAACTACTGAAGCAGCCCGGCCGCCAAGTGTCGGGCTTTTTCGTCGGCGGCAAAGACGTCGTCCATCGTTGCGGCGGCCGGCAGGTCCGCGAGCTTGTCCATCACCTTTTCGACGATCTCGGCCATGGCGAGAAAGCCGGTGCGGCCGGCGATGAAGGCGTCGAGCGCCGTTTCCTTGGCACCATTGAGCACCGCGCCCTGCACGCCACCTTCGATCATTGCCCGGCGGGCAAGCCGGATCGCCGGGAAGCGCACTTCGTCCGGTGCCTCGAAATCGAGGCGCGACAGCTTGGCGAAATCGAGCCGCTCGATCGGTAGGCTGCAGCGGCTCGGATAGGAGAGCGCATAACCGATGGCGGTGCGCATGTCCGGGCAGCCGAGCTGGGCCAGCACCGATCCGTCGGTGTAGCCGACCATCGAGTGGATGACCGACTGCGGGTGCACGATCACTTCGACCTGCTCGGGCTTGAGCGCGAAGAGGTGCTTCGCCTCGATCATCTCCAGCGCCTTGTTGAACATGGAAGCGCTGTCGATCGAGATCTTCAGGCCCATCGACCAGTTGGGGTGGGCGCGCGCGACGTCCGCCGTCACATGCCGCATCTCCTCAAGCGACTTGGTGCGGAAGGGGCCGCCCGAAGCCGTCAGGATGATGCGCTCGACCGCGTGGCGCTGATGCTCTTCCAGCACCTGGAAGATGGCGTTGTGTTCGCTGTCGACCGGAAGCAGCCGACCACCGCCTTTTTTCACCGCATCGATGAACAGACTGCCGGCCGAAACCAGGCACTCCTTGTTGGCGAGCGCGATGTCGGCGCCGCGGCGGGCGGCAGCAAGCGTCGGGGCGAGGCCGGCATTGCCCACGATCGCGGCCATCACCCAATCAGCATTGCGCTCGGCCGCCTCGATAAGGCCGCTCTTGCCGGCGGCAACTTGGATGCCGGTGCCGACGAGCGCTGCCTTCAGGTTTTCATACTGGCTGTCGTTGGCGGTGACGGCGAGTTCGGCGCCGGCCTTCACGGCCTGCTCGGCAAGCAGGGGAATGTTGCCGTTGCCGGTGACTGCGACGACATCGAAGTGCTCGCGGCCGCCAAGGCGCTCGATGACGTCGAGCGTGTTGGTGCCGATCGAGCCGGTCGAGCCGAGGATCGTCAGTCGGCGCTTCGCACTGTCGCGGGATGCCATGCCAATACCCATGTTCTTCTTTTCGGACGGGATGCCCGGCTGAGCCTTGGCCGCGGGCGCATGATCTGCACGAGATCGATCCGAGTTTTTTATGTTGTTTGCTAGGCTCTACAGGCGAAATCCGCCGGCAACAAGGGCGCGGTCTTCATTCCGTCTCGTCCGCGGGCTAAGAATCAGGTGTCTTGAGTCGGGGCCGAAGGAGTTCGAGATGCTGAAAGTCATGACCGCCGTTTCCTGCGCCTGCGTGGCGATCGAGATGGCCTCGATGCAGCCGGTTGCGGCCGAGAACGTGCCGCAGCAGCTCGTCGGCACCTGGCTTGCCGAGGACATCGGTGGCGGCGGGGTCATCGACAATCTGCAGTCGACACTGGAGATCCGCGAAGACGGCACCTATGGCGGCATGGCTGGCTGCAACCATTTCACCGGAACCTTCAGCCTCTCGGGCTCCAAGGTCACCTTCGGTCCCGCCGCCACGACGCGCAAGATGTGCGTGCCGGCGGTGATGACCCAGGAGCAGAAGTTCCTGGAAGCGCTGCGTTCAGAGCTTTCCTGGTCGGTGGAAGGATCGAAGCTCGTGCTTGGCAACGCCGGTGGTGGCACCGCCGTGAAGCTGGCATCGATGACGGCAGCGTCGGAAGGCTCCGACGTGACGATCCGCATTCCGGGAGCCGACACGGTCGATCGGCAATCGGTCCGCTATGATTGCGGTGGCAAGGCGATCGAGGCGGAGTACATCAACGCGGGCCCGGTTTCACTGGTGACCTTCACCATCGACGGCACGTTCGTCGTTGCATCCAACGTGATTGCCGCGTCCGGGGCCAAATATGCCGGCGGACAATATGTCTGGTGGACGAAGGGCGAGGAGGCGACGCTTTTCGACGCGACGAAAGGTGACCAGGATCAGGGCATCGCCTGCAAGCCGGCGTCCTGACGAGGCGCCGCTTGTTCCTCCCGCTCTTGCCAGACCTTTATCGCGACCGGTGGAAGAAGTTGTGGTGAAAGTCGGAACTTTTGCCCTCGCTTCATAGTTACAATCCCGGCGCTGTCGCGCTGTTGTTGTGAAAAGGGAGTTGATCCATGGGGCTGCTTATCGGAATCCTGATTACGTTCCTCGTCATCGTGCTGGTGCTCTATCTCGTCCAGCGGCTGCCGCTCGACGCGCGTGCCAAGCAGATCGTGCAGATCATCGTCATCATCATCGGCATCATCTCTCTGTTGAAATACCTGGCCGTCTTCTGACGTGCCGCCTTCCAGCCAAAGGCCGCCGGATCGCAAGACCCGGCGGCCTTTGGCTGTCTGGTCGATGCTGACAGGATCTGACAGCGGTAGCGCCTAGGGTCGGGCATCGAAAGGGAGACCCGACGATGCTGTCACCGAACCTCATCCTGTTCTATGTCGAAGACCCGGCAGAAAGCGCCGCGTTCTATACCGGCCTCTTTGGACGCGAACCCGTTGCCTCCTTCCCGACCTATGTGGCCTTCGAACTCGATAACGGGCTGACGTTCAGTCTCTGGTCCACCGGTGCGCGGGATTTCGTCTCGTCCGGTACCGGCCATCGCTCGGAAATCGCCTTCATGGTCAAGGACGATGCTGAGGTCGAGCGCCTTTATGCGGAGTGGCGCAGCAAAGGGATCACGATCGAGCAGGAGCTGAAGACGGCGGTCTTCGGCCGCACCTTCGTGGCGCTTGATCCCGATGGTCATCGCCTGCGCGTATGCAGGCCCGATGATTGAAATCATCAGGTTTCGGTGGACCGAACGCGGAACAGCAGCGCTTATTGCGCGGCGGTCGGCGCTCTGCGATCAAGGATAGCCTGGAACAGGGCGGCCTGATGCTCGGTCGCGGCGCGGATTGCGCTGAGCTGCCGCAACATCGAGCCAAAGGCCGCGAGAAGGATGCCGCTCAGGATCGCACTCAAAGCCCAGGGAAGCACGACCAGCGCTCGAAGCTGCGCCGTTGCCGGATCGGTAGCGAGCAGCGCGATCGCAGCGGCCAGTGCGGCCAGGATGATGACGATGCCGATGATTTGCAGAAGTTTACCCATGGTGTCCTCCCGTCATGCGCGCACCGTCAGGCAGACTGCATCTCCTGTCAAGCAGGCGGCTTCGGCAAGGCAATCTTGCGATCATGACTGAGGGAGCAAAAACCGGCCCAACAAAAAAGGCCGGGGCAAACCCGACCTTCCTCATCACCTTCCGTCGATGCCAGTTCATCCGTGGTCACCAGGAAGATGTGAGTGTTGTTTAGCTGGGGTTGGTGACAGGCGCATGACGTCAGCGCGTTTCTTTTCCCCTTCGCTGCTCTGCGCCAGCGGCGGGCGCTATCGCTTTACCATTTGCCCAGATGCGCGCCGCCGTCGACGTTCAGCACCTCCCCGGTGATGCGCGGCGCCCGGGTCAGGAACAGGACGGCATCCACGATCTCTTCGACGCTGGAGATGCTGTGCATCGGCGAAAGCGTGTTGAGGAAATCCCGCGGATTGTCCTTGTGAAGCGGCGTGTCGACGACACCGGGCGCGACGACGTTGACGCGAATTCCGTCCCTTGCGTATTCCATGGCGATGTTCTTCGAGATGGCGTTGATGCCGCCCTTGGTCAGCATGGCGACCGAAGCGTTCATGCCTGCGATCGGGCGATCGGCAAGCGGCGTCGTGATGCTGACGATGCTGCCGCCTCTTTTCTGCGAAAGCATCTGCTTGATCACAAGCTGGGTCGTGTGGAGGAATCCCTCCATGTTGGTGGCGCTCAGCTGCCGGTAGTCGTCAGTGGTGTAGTCGACGAAGGGTTTGGTGAAGAAGATGCCGGCATTGTTGACCAGCGCGTCGATCGAGCCGAAGCGGTCGATCGCCGTTTCGACCACGCGTTTCGCCGTCTCCGGATCGGCGATATCGCCGTCGACCCGCGCCAGCCGGTCCGATTCGGTGATTTCGCGCGATCGGCTGACAGTGCGCGAGGTTGCGACGACGCTATAGCCCTCTGCCAGAAAAGCGTTTGCGAGGCCCGCGCCGATGCCCTGGGATGCACCGGTGATGATGGCGACTTTGTTTGTCATCTGATCTCTCCGTGGTTGGACGGTTTCGGTGAGATCAATATGGCTGCCGCCGGATTGTGCGATTAGACGGAAATATCTGGAATTACTTTTCCAATGGTGCAAAAATCATCGCATGGTCGATCTGAACGATATCGCGGTCTTTGCCGCCGTGGCCCAATTCGAGAGTTTCAGCCGGGCGGCACGTTCGCTCGGCATGCCGGTCTCCACCGTCAGCCGCAAGGTCACGGCGCTCGAGGCGCAACTGGGCGTCACGCTCATTCAGCGCACGACGCGCAAGCTCAGTCTCACGGCGCAGGGGCGCGCCTATTATGCGGAATGTGGCGAACCGCTGAAGCAGCTTCGCGATGCCGAGCGGGTGCTGAGCGAGGCGCAGAGAAGGCCGGAGGGGTTACTGCGGGTCACCGTTCCCATGACCCTCGGGCAGCCGCCCTTCTTCGATTTCCTGTCCGCATTCATGAGGTCCTATCCCGAGATCGAGGTTGATCTGCTCGTCACCAACATGTTCATGGACCTCGTTGCCGAAAATATCGACGTCGCGGTGCGTTTCGGTGAATTGCGGGATTCGTCGCTTGTCGCGCAGCGCTTGGGCCGAAGCACACACTTCCTGGTGGCCGCGCCCGACTATCTCGACCAACATGGCACCCCATCGCGCCCCGAAGACCTGAGCGGCCATCGCTGCGTTCTGGTCAATGCCCGCGGCAACGAGGCAGAATGGCATCTGGTCAAAGGTGGCGAAACGGCCAGCCTGCGTGTGAGCGGAGCGGTGTCGGTCCATGACATCCAGTCGGCGAGCGCCATGACCGAGCGTGGCCACGGCATCGGACGGCTGCCGCCGATCTTCTGCGACAGCCTGCTTGCGAGCGGCAAGCTCGTGCGCGTGCTTCCGGGATGGTCGGCGCCGGATGTTTTCGTGCACGCGGTCTATCCGACACGGCGCTTCCTGCCATCACGGCTGCAGGTGTTTCTGCAGGAACTCAAAGCCTGGCGCGGCCCGGCGTGGCAGCCGCTTCGGTGAGCATGCGCTAGGGCACGATCTCTTCGAGCTTTTGCGCGAAGATGCTGAAACCGGCCCGACGATACGTAGCCTGCGCCTTCGGATGATCCCATTCGTCGGTATGCAACCAGAACCGGTTTGCACCACGGTTCCAGACGGCGCGCAGCGCATTGTCGAGGAGAAATGGCCCCAGCCTTTGGCCGTAAACGTCCGGAATGAGGCCGAAATGGGTGAGTTCTACATCCTCGGTATCGGCACGGTCGAATTCACAAAGCCCGACCGCGCGGTCGCCCAGCCGGAGGATGTAGAGGCTCGTGGAGGCGCTGCCGAGAAAATCGTCGAGATCGGCTGTTGGCATGCGCAGTCGCTGATCCCAGCGCAATGGTTCGCCGACGGCGCGATAGAGCGAAAGAAACGCAGCGGTATCCGGACGTTCGGACGTAACCACCGCGTGCGCGATCGGTGCCGGAAACGCGTCGCCCGCCGGGCGTTCGAGCATTTCCATATAGGTCACAAGCAGCTGGACCGTGTTTTCTCCGGAAGGGGTAGCTTTAATGTCATCCACGGCGTCAGCACGGCGCGCGCCGCGTCCAGTTCGATTAACAGGGGTCTTGGAGAATGGTGATCCCGCCGCGATTCGAACGCGGGACCCCCAGATTAGGAATCTGGTGCTCTATCCTGCTGAGCTACGGGACCACTTGGATAGCACCCATACAAAAGCAAGGGCTCTTCGCCAAGTGTTTTTGCGTGCGTGCCCGAGGAAATGCGGGCAGCCCCGTCTCCTCGGGGCGGGGTGTTGCCACGGATCGACAGGCTTGAAAACGACGATGAAACGGGGGCTGGTCTTCCACGTCTTCCGAATGCTAAGCAAAGCAAGCGCCGGCCCGAGGAAGCTGGCGCTCCCCATTGAGACCTTCATCAGAGACCTGATCCAGATATGTTCATCGGAATAGATTGGGGCGGCACGAAAATGGAAGTCATCGCGCTCGGCCGCGATGGCGAAACGCGCGCCCGTCATCGCGTCTCGACCCCGACCAGCGGTTATGACGATTGCATTCGCGCCGTTCTCGATCTCGTTGCCGCCGCCGAGCAGACGGCGGGCGAACAGGGCTCGATCGGCATCGGCATTCCCGGCAGCCCCAATCCGCGCACCGGCATCGTGCGCAATTCCAATGCGGTACTGATCAACGGCAAACCGCTCGGTCGCGACCTCGAAACGGCGCTTGGCCGCCCGGTCCGGCTTGCTAACGACGCCAATTGCCTGGCGGTCTCGGAGGCGGTCGACGGTGCCGGCAAGAACGAGCATGTGGTCTTCGGTGTCATCGTCGGTACCGGCCATGGCGGCGGCCTTGCGATCGACAAGAAGGTGCATGCCGGCTACCAGGGCGTTGCCGCCGAGATCGGCCACTATCCGCTGCCCTGGATGACGAAGGACGAATATCCCGGCCACAAATGCTGGTGCGGCAAGCACGGCTGTCTCGACATGTATGCCTGCGGTACCGGCGTCGAACTCGACTACCGGCTCACGACCGGTGTTGAAAAGCGCGGGCGCGACATCATTGAGGCAAAGCGGGCGGGCGACCCGGTTGCGACAGGCGTCTATGAGCGCTTCGTCGACCGGCTGGCGCGCAGCCTGGCGCTGCTGACCAATATCGTCGACCCGGACGTCTACGTGCTTGGCGGCGGCATGTCGAATGTCGACGAGATCTATCAGGACGTTCCGCCGCGCGTGGTCAATTATCTCTTCGGCGACACGTTCGAAACGCCCATTCGCAAGGCCTTGCACGGCGACAGCTCCGGCGTGCGCGGCGCGGCCTGGCTCTGGAAGGACTGAACCCCATGAATATCGACAAGGACCTCGCCCGCATCGCGCGGCAGGAACAGGAATTGCAGTTCGAGCGCTTCGATCTGGATACGGCCTGGGAGCTTGGCATGCTGCTGCGCAAGATGGCGGCCGAGCGCAAGCTTGGCGTCGTCATCGACATCACGCTCTTCTCGATGCAGGTGTTCTATGCCGCGCTCGACGGGGCGACGCCTGACAATCCGAACTGGGTGCGCCGCAAGCGCAACACCGTGTTCCGGCTGTTCAAGAGCAGCTACGCCACCGGCCGCGAGCTTGCCAAGGCACAGACCAATCTGCAGGCGAAGCTCGGATTGGCCGATGCCGATTATGCAGCGCATGGCGGCAGCTTCCCGATCGTCGTCAAGGGCACCGGGTGTATCGGTGCCGTCACCGTATCCGGCCTGCCGCAACGCGAGGACCACAATATGGTGGTCGAAGCGCTCTCGGCCTTGCTCGGCAAGGATCACGGCGCCTTGAAGCTTGAGGACTGAGAATTGGCATTGGATATTCTTTCGCAATCACGCGTGCTGTCGGATTGGCTGGCAGACCAAGCCCTGCCGCTCTGGCGCGACAAGGGCGTGGATCATTCAGGCGGTTTCGTCGAGACGGTCGATATGGCGGGCGAGCCGACCCGCGCCAACCGGCGTGCGCGCGTTCAGCCCCGGCAGGTTTACTGCTTCGCGGAAGCCGGCCGGCGCGGCTGGACAGGCGACTGGCGTGGTGCCGCCGAAGGCGGGCTTGCCTATTTCGACCGCGTTTTCAAGCAGTCGAGCGGCTTTTACGGTGCGCTCGCCGATGCCGATGGCAATCTGCTCGATCCGTCCTTCGACCTCTACAACCAGGCCTTCGCGCTGCTCGCATTCGCCTATTTGGGCGAGGTCGTGCCGGCCCGCAAGGCCGAGATGATCGAGCGCAGCAATGACCTTCGCGCGCGGATAGAGGCGCACGTCAAGCATCCGGTCGCCGGCTTCGAGGAAGACAATCCTCCGCGCTTGCCGCTCTGCTCCAATCCGCATATGCACCTCTTCGAAGCGTGCCTGGCGAGCGAGACTGTCGAGGGCTTCGATCGGGTGGGCTGGGCGAACCTCGCCGATGAAATTGCACATCTGGCGATGGATTATTTCATCGATGCCGAGAGCGGTGTTTTGCGCGAATTCTTCGATCATGACTGGGCGCCGATGGCCGGCGACAAGGGCCGGATCGTCGAGCCCGGTCATCTGTTCGAATGGGCGTGGCTGCTTTTGCGCTGGGCGGAACGCCGCGGCAGTGCCGAGGCGATCGTCAAGGCGCGGCGGCTGTTCGATATCGGCGAGGCGCACGGCATCTGTGCGAACCGCAACGTTGCGATCATGACGCTTCTCGACGACCTGTCGGTCGCCGATCCGATCGCGCGGCTGTGGCCGCAGACCGAGTGGCTAAAGGCGGCCGTCCGCTTTGCCGCACTCACGAACGGTGCCGAGCGCGAGCGTTATCTTGCTTCGGCCGCGCGGGCAGCGGCGGCCCTCCAGACTTTCCTGGCGACGCCGATTGCGGGCCTTTGGCGCGACAAGCAGCAGGCCGACGGCAGCTTCGTTGAGGAGCCGGCGCCGGCGAGCAGCTTCTACCACATCCTTTGCGCCATTTATGAAACCGAGGACTGCCTGGCCCGGCTCTGATTTGCCGATCCAGAGTATCCGCTTTTGTTATGGCCCGTCGCAATTGCGGCGGGCCATTTTCTTTGCTCCGAGGGGTAAATGTGATTGCCGCATATGTTGACATAAAGATATCTTTATGTGATTGACTTGGCTTCGTGTTTGTCGTTTTCAGAACGGGAGATTTCCCATGTCCGCCATCGACGCCCTTTTCGGCGATGTTTCCTCCAAGCCGGATGGCTCCGAGATCAAGCGGGCGCTGGCCCAGGCTGCGCGCGAACGCATCCTGATCATGGATGGCGCGATGGGTACGGAGATCCAGCAACTCGGCTTCATCGAGCAGCATTTCCGTGGCGACCGATTCGGCGGCTGCGCCTGTCACCAGCAGGGCAACAACGATCTTCTGACGCTGACCCAGCCGAAGGCGATCGAGGACATCCACTACGCCTATGCGATCGCCGGCGCCGATATCCTCGAAACCAACACCTTCTCCTCGACCCGGATCGCTCAGGCCGATTACGGCATGGAGGACATGGTCTATGAGCTCAACCGCGACGGCGCCCGGCTGGCGCGCCGCGCCGCCAAGCGCGCAGAGGCCGAAGATGGTCGCCGCCGCTTCGTAGCCGGCGCACTCGGGCCGACAAACCGCACGGCGTCGATTTCGCCCGACGTCAACAATCCCGGTTACCGAGCCGTCACCTTCGACGATTTGCGCATCGCCTATGCCGAGCAGATCCGCGGCCTGATCGACGGCGGCGCCGACATCATCCTGATCGAGACGATCTTCGACACGCTGAACGCCAAGGCGGCGATCTTCGCGACCAAGGAAGTCTTTGCTGAAAAGGGCATCGACCTGCCGATCATGATCTCCGGCACGATCACCGACCTTTCGGGCCGCACGCTTTCCGGCCAGACGCCGACCGCTTTCTGGCACTCGGTGCGCCACGCCGAACCCTTCACCATCGGGCTCAACTGCGCGCTCGGCGCCAATGCCATGCGCGCTCATATCGACGAGCTCTCGGGCGTTGCCGATACCTTCGTCTGCGCCTATCCCAATGCCGGCCTGCCGAACGAGTTCGGCCAGTATGACGAGACGCCGGAGCAGATGGCGGCGCAGGTGGAAGCCTTTGCGCGCGATGGGCTGCTGAACATCGTCGGCGGCTGCTGCGGCTCGACGCCGGCCCATATCAGCGCGATCGCCAGGGCGGTTGCCAAGCATCCGCCGCGCGAGATCCCCAAGGTCGAGCCGCTGATGCGGCTCTCCGGCCTGGAGCCGTTCACGCTGACCTCCGATATTCCCTTCGTCAACGTTGGCGAGCGCACCAACGTCACCGGCTCGGCGAAGTTCCGCAAGCTGATTACCGCCGGCGACTATTCGGCAGCACTCGATGTCGCACGCGATCAGGTGGCTAACGGTGCGCAGATCATCGATATCAACATGGACGAGGGCCTGATCGATTCGAAGCAGGCGATGGTCGAGTTCCTGAACCTCGTCGCATCCGAGCCGGATATCGCCCGCGTTCCCGTGATGATCGATTCGTCGAAATGGGAGGTGATCGAGGCGGGCCTGAAGTGCGTTCAGGGCAAGCCGCTGGTCAATTCCATTTCCATGAAGGAAGGCGAGGAGGCGTTCCTTCACCAGGCCAGGCTCTGCCGCGCCTATGGCGCCGCCGTGGTCATCATGGCCTTCGACGAGGTCGGCCAGGCCGACACCCAGGCGCGCAAGGTCGAGATCTGCACCCGCGCCTACAAGCTTCTGACCGAACAGGCGGGCTTCCCGCCCGAGGACATCATCTTCGATCCGAACATCTTTGCCGTGGCGACGGGCATCGAGGAGCACAACAACTACGGCGTCGACTTCATCGAGGCGACGCGCGAGATCATCAGGACCCTGCCGCATGTGCATGTGTCGGGCGGCGTCTCGAACCTCTCCTTCTCGTTCCGCGGCAACGAGCCTGTGCGCGAGGCGATGCACGCGGTGTTCCTCTACCACGCGATCCAGGCGGGCATGGACATGGGCATCGTCAATGCCGGCCAGCTGGCCGTCTACGACGCGATCGATGCGGACCTGCGCGAGGCCTGCGAGGACGTCGTGCTCAACCGTCGCGCCGATTCGACCGAGCGCATGCTTGAGATCGCCGAGCGTTATCGTGGCCAGGGCGGGGCTCAAGGGCGCGAGAAGGATCTCTCCTGGCGCGAATGGTCGGTGGAGAAGCGCCTCGAACACGCACTCGTCAACGGCATCACCGAGTACATCGAGGCTGATACGGAGGAAGCACGGCTGGCCGCCGCGCGGCCGCTGCACGTCATCGAAGGCCCGCTGATGGCCGGCATGAACGTCGTCGGTGATCTCTTTGGCTCCGGCAAGATGTTCCTGCCGCAGGTGGTCAAATCCGCGCGCGTCATGAAGCAGGCGGTTGCCGTTCTGTTGCCGCACATGGAGGCGGAGAAGCTTGCCAATGGCGGCGAGGCGCGCCAGAGCGCCGGCAAGATCCTGATGGCGACCGTCAAGGGCGACGTGCACGACATCGGCAAGAACATCGTCGGCGTCGTGCTTGCCTGCAACAACTACGAGATCATCGATCTCGGCGTGATGGTGCCGTCTGCCAAAATCCTCGAAGTTGCGCGCGAACAGAAGGTCGACATAATCGGCCTTTCCGGCCTGATCACTCCGTCGCTCGACGAGATGGTGCATGTCGCCTCCGAGCTCGAGCGCGAAGGTTTCGACGTGCCGCTTCTGATCGGCGGCGCGACCACCAGCCGCGTGCACACGGCGGTCAAGATCAATCCGCGCTACGACCGCGGCCAGACGGTTTACGTCACCGACGCGAGCCGCGCCGTCAGCGTCGTTTCGAGCCTGCTGTCGCCGGAAGCGCGCGACAATTACATGGAGACGGTGCGAGCCGAGTACCGCAAGGTTGCCGACGCGCATGCGCGCAACGAGGCGGAAAAGCGCCGACTGCCGCTGTCGCAGGCGCGCGCCAACCAGCACAAGATCGACTGGTCGAACTACCAGACGAAGGCTCCATCCTTCCTCGGCACCCGCGTGTTCCAGAGCTGGGATCTCGCCGAACTCGCCCGCTATATCGACTGGACGCCGTTCTTCCAGACCTGGGAGTTGAAGGGCGTCTATCCGAAGATCCTCGACGACGAGGCGCAAGGGGCGGCGGCCCGGCAGCTGTTCGATGATGCGCAGGCGATGCTCAAGAAGATCATCGACGAAAAATGGTTCGCGCCGAAGGCGGTCGTCGGCTTCTGGCCGGCCGGCACGGTCGGCGACGACATCCGGCTGTTTACCGGCGAGGATCGCGCGTCAGAGCTTGCGACCTTCTTCACGCTGCGCCAGCAGCTTTCGAAGCGCGACGGTCGCGCGAACGTGGCGCTCTCCGATTTCGTCGCGCCTGCCGATAGCGGCTCACACGACTATATCGGCGGCTTCGTGGTGACGGCCGGTATCGAGGAAGTCGCAATTGCCGAGCGCTTCGAGCGCGCCAACGACGATTATTCGTCGATCCTGGTCAAGGCGCTGGCCGACCGGTTTGCCGAAGCCTTCGCCGAGCGCATGCACGAGTATGTGCGCAGGGAGCTCTGGGGCTATGCGGCTGACGAGACGTTTACGCCCGTGGAGCTGATTGGGGAGCCCTATGCCGGCATCCGCCCGGCGCCCGGCTATCCGGCTCAGCCTGACCATACCGAAAAGGCGACGCTCTTCCGGCTGCTCGATGCCGATGCCGCAATCGGCGTCAGCCTGACCGAGAGCTATGCGATGTGGCCGGGGTCGTCGGTATCGGGGCTCTATATCGGCCATCCGGAAGCCTATTACTTCGGTGTCGCCAAGGTCGAGCGCGATCAGGTCGAGGATTATGCGACACGTAAACGCATGCCGGTGCGCGAGGTCGAACGCTGGCTGTCGCCGATCCTCAACTATGTGCCGATGCCGGAAACGGAAGCGGCCGAGTAACGTTCGCATGAAGCGATGACGAGCCGATCCAGGCTCGTCATTGCCAGTGGTCGTTGCCTTCGGGCTGATCGTCCAGCGCGGCAAGGAAGGCCGTGAGCGCCGCATTGAAGCGGTCCGGTCGCTGTAGCGGCGCAAAGTGGCTGACGCCATCAAGCAGGATGAATGCCGCGCCGGGAATGCTGTGGGCGAGATAGTCCGCGTGTTCGCCCTTGATGAATTCGTCGTTTTCGCTCTGAACGATCACCACCGGCACGCGGATCTTGTCGAGATCGTCAGCGGTATAGTTCGGCTCCGTCTTCTGCATCGCGCTGACGGCATCGACGAAGGCGCCGAATTCATCTGATGTTGCTGACAGTTCTCTGTAGTCGGCCGCGTGGCGGCCGAAGCAGCGGTCGAGGATCGGGCTCGATTCGATCTCCCTGGTGCCGCTTGGGTCCATGTTGCAGGCAAAGAAAAAGACGCCACTCGCCCGTTGCGGTGCTTTTGACGCCAGCACCAGAGCGATGCAGGCGCCGTCGCTCCAGCCGGCAAAGGCTGCCTCTGGAAGCTCCAGCCGGTCCATGACGGCAAGCACGTCCGCCGCCATCAGTTCATAGGTATAGGGCCGGGCGTCGCGCGTACTGCGGCCATGGCCGCGGCTGTCGATCAGGATGACGCGGTGGCCGGCATCAAGCAGGGCGGGGACCTGATAACCCCAGTTGCCGCTGTGGCCGAGGCCGCCATGCAAGAGAATCACCGGCTTGCCTGAACCATAGGTCGCATACCAGATGCGGGCACCCTCGCGCTCGACATGGCCCTCGACGGTGGCAGCGGGCAGGGGAAGTGCGCCGTTCTCGGCAAACTTTGCGAGGTCGTCGTCCTGGAATTCCACGGGCCCGTCTCCCTGCTTGGCGCGGCGCGCTTATTTTACCGGCTGCGGCTCCGGAAACTGCCAGGAGCCGTCAAGAATCGCCTGGCGCGGGCGGTAGAGCCGCACCGTATAGTTCCATCCCTCGACCACCGGCAGGCAATTGGCGATCTTGCCGTCGCAGCCGCCGAACTGGATCGCGACACTGCCATCATCCGCTTTCTTGGCGGTGATGTTGTTGATCGTATAGGCGTCGTAGGGGTTCTTTTCGTAGAACCCTTGGGCATCATAGACGCTCACCGACCAAAAGGCGTCGACAGGCACGTCCTTGACGTCGAGCTTGTAAATGGTCTTGCCGTCGTTCTTGGCGGGCGTGACGTTCAAGTAGGTCGCGTCCTTGTCCGGATTGCCACCCCAGCCGGTCGCCGTGCCGATCAGGTGGCGGATCGGGTCGACCTCTTGCTTGGTGCCGAAGGCCTTCTTGAAGTCCGGCATGGTCGAGCCGAGCACCAACAGTGCCTCGCGCACCTTCTTCTGGCTCGCCGGATCAAAGGCCGGGATTTCGAAACTGCCGGCTGCTTGCTGGCTGACCTTGATGGCGTCCTGCAGGGCGTGGACTGCGGCGATGTCCTTGGGGCTGGCCGGATCGACGAGCGTGCGGATACCGACGACGACGTAGCGCGTGCCGACCTTTTCCTTCGTCAGCATGGTTTCGCCAGCGCCGTAGACGACTTCGGGCACATAGTGATCCTCGGTGATCACCTGCAGCGACATGAAGCGCTTGCCCGCGTCCGGCATGGTGATGGTCACCGGGCCAGCGTCGAGATCGAAGACCGCCGACGAATAGAGCGTGTCGCGGTTGAGGCGGATGACGGTCTGATTGTCGATCGAGGCGGGTTCCCGCCGGTGCAGCAGCTTGCCAAGGCCGCCTTCCTTGACCATGCCGGCCGCGTACATGTCGCTTTCTGCGCGAACGAAGTTGTCGACGCCGACCGGCACTAGATCGGCCGCGATCGAGGGCGCAGCCACGAAGGGCAGGAGAAACGCGGAGAGGGCGGTTCGGCGGAAGATGCTGGACATAGACGGTTCCCTTCAGGTGTTGCGACAGGAAACGGACGCGCCTGTCGCGCAAAGCGTGACGTCGCCCGCCATGGTGCGATGGCGGGCCGTCGGCTCTCTGCTGCCTATGTCAGGCCCGGCAGAAGGTTCACGCAAGTACGTAACGGTTACGGACACTGGCGCTTTCGAACACCCTCTCGGCATGATGGCGCCGTTTGCCAAGCTGCGGTAACATCAAAGGCTGGAGTACATCGTACGTTGAGAGCCCGTCGATGGAGCGCCGTCTCGCTGCCGTCCTGATCGCGGATGTCGTCGGTTACAGCCGCCTGAGCCGGCTGGACGAGGAAGGGACGCGTCTGCGATTCCAGTCCGACCTCAACACGATCCTTGAACCCCTCTTTCGCGAACATCATGGACGGCTGGTGAAGACGATGGGCGATGGCTTGCTGGTCGAGTTCCGCAGCGTCGTCGATGCGACGCAATGCGCGATCGAAATCCAGAAGCGCAAGGCGGCGGCAGAAGCCGAAAAGGCGGCGAACGGCGAGAGGCTGGATTTCCGCATCGGCATCAATCTCGGCGACATCATCGTCGAGGGGGACGATATCCACGGCGACGGCGTCAACATTGCCGACCGGGTGCAGGGGCTCGCCGAGCCGGGCGGCATTGCCATCTCGGGCACGGCCTATGACCAGGTGGGTTCGAAGCTGAAGGCCGGTTTCGCGTCGCTCGGGGCGCAGGCGGTCAAGGGGCTCGCCGAACCGATCCGTGTCTATCGCGTGCTTCTTGATCCCGATGCCGCTGGCAAGACGATCGTCGCGCAGAATGGGCGCAACACTGCTCGGCTGAAGAGCGTAGTGATCGCTCTGGCGGTGTTTGCGCTGGCGGCGGCTGTTGGCTGGTGGCAGCCTTGGACGTTGATTGCGCCGCAAGGGCCAGCGCAGCGCTTCGCCTACCCCCTGCCGGACCAGCCTTCCGTCGCCGTGCTGCCCTTCATCAATGTCAGCGGCGACAGTGATCACGACCATCTGGCCGAGGGGCTGACTGACGATCTCATTACCGAGCTGTCCAAGTTGTCCGGCCTCTTTGTGATTGCCCGCCATTCGGTGTTTGCGTTGAAGGGCAGTGCCGACAAGATCCAGGACGTGGCCGCAGAACTCGGCGTGCATTATGTGCTCGAAGGCACGCTGCAGCGGGCCGACCAGCGGCTGCGCATCAACGTCAAGCTCATCGACGCGATGAGCGGACTTTCGCTCTGGGCGGAACGTTACGACCGGCAATATGCCGATCTCTTCGCGGTTCAGGACGACGTGATCGGCAAGATCATAGCGGCACTCGAGGTCAAGCTCAGTGAGGGCGAGCGCGACCAACTGGCGCGCATCCCGACGGACAATCTGGAAGCCTATGACAACTACATGCGGGCGGAACAGCAGGGCCTGATCTGGCGCGATGTCGACACCTATCGCCAGACGCTTTCCTACTATCAGCGGGCGATCGATCTCGATCCGGATTTCGCCGACGCCCATGCGGGCATCGCCCGTGTCGCCGTCGACGTCTGGCGAAACGACTACAACTATCTCTGGTCGGCGGCCGTGGCGCGCAAGATCGCCTATGACGCGGCGGGGCAGGCGCTGAAGCTCGATGCCAACAACGCCCGCGCCCATACGGTGCTGGCGTTGCTGCAACTCGTCGATGGCCGTCCCTTGGAGGCGAAGGAATCGGCACTTCGGGCCGTTTCGGCGCAGCCGAACGATGCGGAAGCGCTGGCCAACCTGGCGCTGGTGCTGGCGCAGACCGGCGAACATGAACAGGCGCTCGACGATATCGAGCGGGCGCTGAGGCTCGATCCTTCGCCCTCATCGAGCCTACAGCTTTTGGCCGGCATCGTTTACTACACCTCGCGCCGCCTCGAGAAGGCGATCCCGTTGATCGAAGCGGCCGGCGCGTCCTTACCGAAGGCCGAAGCGGTACGCGAGTACCTGGCTTCCGCCTATGCCCAGCGCGGTGACCAGCAGAGTGCCGCTGCACAAGCGTCGGAACTCCTGAAGCTCTTCCCGGATACGAACCTCAGCTACTATGGTTATCTCTACGACTACTGGCGCGAAGAGGATCTCTATCGGCACCTCTTCGGCCTGCGCGTCGCCGGTGTTCCCGAATGGCCCTTCGGCTTCGTCGGTGCCGCCAGCGACCGGCTCGGCCCTGCCGAACTCAAGCAACTGACCACCGACAAAACCTGGGTTGGCATGCACAAGAACGGCACGAGCTTCGCGCAGTTCTTCGACAAGGACGGCAATACTGCCTATCGGACCAGCAACACCAACATCACCGGACGCATCGAAGTGAAGGGCAATCAGCTCTGCGAGAAATACGACGGCTATTTTCTCGACCGCATGGTCTGCGGCTACGTCTACCGCAACACCGCCAAGGGTGAGCGCACCGCCGACTACATCAACGTGACGCCGCAGGCGTTAAAATTCTTCTCGATCGAGAAATGACGGTTATCGTCGCCGGAGCGCAGGCCTTCAGGGCTGGGGCTTCGTCCAGTTGATGTTCGCCTTCTCGGTGAGCAACGTCTGCTCGACCTCGGACCAGTGCTTGCGCGAATCCACCACCTTGTTCGGGTTCTTGACCAGACCGTCGGCCGCACCCGGATCGTAGCTGAGATAGAGCTTGTCCTCGATGATGCGCCAGGCCTTCGGGTCGATGTTGGTTGTCACCGTGCCGAAGGAGACACCGTCGGCGCAATAGCCGCCATATTGCGGTGCATAGCGGGTCGGTTCCTTGATGAACTGGTCGCGGTGTTCGGCGCTGGCGAACTGCCAGGTGGCGCCGAGCCAGCGGTAGCTGAATTCGGGCGATCCTTCGACCGCCTTGTTCTCGGTGAAATAGGCGACCGGGTCGTAGCCCTTGATCGCCACGTCGCCGAAATAGCCGGTGTTGACGGGCTCTTCCGCCAGCGACGGGACGGCCGGTAAAAGGAGCGCCGCTGTCGTCGCGATTGCAAATCGTATGGAGTGTCTAGACATGCCTTTTCCTCCGTTTCCGGATCTGATCTATTGCCGTTTCGTGCATTCGCCATAGAGCCAATCGCCGACAAGCTCGGCCTTCTGGCAGGTGGCCCCGGCCTTGAGGAGCAGCTCGGCGGCCGGCCAGTACGATCGCCAGCCGGCTTGTGTCAGCGGCGTGTAGCCGTTGCGCTCCTTGGCCTCGATGTCGGCCTTGTTGGCCAAGAGAAAGGCGACAATCTCGGCGTGGCCCTCTTCAGCGGCCGCGTGCAGCGGCGACATCTTGTAGAAGTTGGCGGTATCGTTGACGGCAGCGCCCCTGGCGACGAGCAGCTTCACGGTGTCGAGACTGCCGCCATAGGCGGCCGCGTGCAGCGCCGTCAGGCCGCCCTTGTTGCGGATCTCGATGTCGGTGCCCCGGTCAAGGAGGAGCGCGACCACTTCGGTGCGTCCTTTCAGAGCCGCGATCAGCAGCGCCGGTTCGCCGGCCGCATCCGGCTCGGTGATGTCGCTTCCCAGGTCGAGCAACTGTTTGACGCGTGCCGTATCGCCGTCCCGTGCCGCGTCGTGCAAAGGGCCGGCCATGGCTGTCGCGGTGAAGAACCCCACCGCGGCCAGCGAAGCAAAGAGCGATTTCATCGCGCAACCTCCGCCCCAGCTTTGGTCTCGCTTCCTAAGGAACAGCGAAAATACCACAGGGCGGCCGGTGGAAACAGGTTTTCCGCTCGCCCGATCCATACTCCTTTTGGGCGATCATGGGCTTGCGGGCGCCGCTCAGGCGGCGACCTGCATCAGCTGGAGCATGCGGTTGATGGCGCTCGGAATGGGCGCGATGATCGGTGTCGCAAACAACGGCTGCAGTTCGTCGGCCGCCTGGCCGAGCGGACCGCCGCCGATGATGACAGCCTCGGCGCTGTCGTCTTCGATGCATTGACGCACCGCTTCGCCGAGCGCCGCGAGGAGACGGTCCGGGTGCGCGGAGAGCGCGAGCGGATCGCCCGGCGTGCAGCGGATGCCGGTATATTGCGGCCAGACGCCGAGGTCGCGGGCGCGCTCGTCGATGGCCTCAATCAGTTCCGGTGTCGTGGTGGCGACGCCGAATTTTCGGCCGTTCCTGGAGGCCTCAATCATCGAAGCCTCGCAGATACCGATGACCGGGATATCGAGCCTCTGCTTGAGGGCGGCAAGGCCGGGATCGCCGAAGGCGCTGACGACGATGCCACGGCATCCCGCGTCATGCTTTTCACCGATCTCGACGACCTCGGCTGCAGCGTCCGTCAGCTGCTCCGGCGTCACGATCATCGGCGGGTTCCGCATGGCCGTGGCGACTGCCACGGCCATGCGTCCTGATGCAGCCCGGCGTGCAATGGCGACCATCATGTCGCTGGTGGCACGCGAACTGTTCGGGTTGATCAGAAGGATATGTGTGTTCACGTTCTCAGTTCCGCGCCGACCTTGATTTCGGAAGTGTCAGACTTTGTAAGGTCCGTATCGGCTGGCTGGGTCAGGTCTTCCATCGACATGCCGTAGGTCTCTGGCCCGAGCTGGATGCAGAAGGCGAAGACCGCATACATGCCGGCGGCAAGCCCGAAGACACCGACCATGCCGTAGACGTCGAAGAGGGCGCCGGCGATGGTGGGCACGAAGGAGCCCGCGGCCGAGCCGGTTGCCAGGATCAGCGCCACGCCGAAGGCGCGGATGCGGGTGGGGAAGAGTTCAGGTGCATAGATCCAGATCGAGGTGTTGAGCAGCAGCACGAAGAACTGGAAGATCGCGCCGAACATCAGCACCAGATAGATATTGGTGCCGAGATAGGCGATCGAGACGGCCGCGAGGCAGGCGAAGACCGCACCCAGCGTCAGCACCTTCTTGCGCGGGAAGTAATAGCCGAACATCGAGGCGGCGATGGCGCCGAGCACGCTGCCGCTCTGGATGATCATACTGTAGAGCAGGCTGCCCTGCAGCGTGTAGCCCATGGAGACGAAGATGATCGGCATCAGCGTCAGCACCGAAAGCTGCGCGCCGTAGCTCATCAGGATGGCGATGGCGACGGGAATGGTGCGGCCGATGAAGGGCGCGCGGAAGAGTTCCTTCCAGTCGCTCTTGGCCGGCTCTTCATCCTTCAGGTGATCCTTGGTGAGGTACTCCTGGACCTTGAGATTGCGTGGGCGCAGCGAGCCGGAGGCAAGGATGGAAAGTACCTTGTTGGCTTCGTCGATCTTGCCCTGCGATGCCAGGAAGCGCGGTGTCTCCGGCACGAAACGGCGGTAGAAGACGACGAGCAGGGCCGGCAAGGCGAGCGAGGCAAACAGCCAGCGCCAGCTGTTTTCACCCGGGAAGAGGGTGAAGATCATCAGGCCGAAGGCGGGTGCGAGGAAGTTGCCGAAGCCGCCGGCGCCGACATTGACGAGGCCGGCTGCCGTGCCGCGGAATTTCGGCGAGCAGAATTCCGACAGCATGGTGACGGCCGTCGAGATCTCGCCGCCGACGCCGAAACCGACGATGGCGCGGGCGAAGCAGAGCGTGGCGAAATTCGGCGCCATGGCGCAGGCGGCAGAGCCGATGGTGAAAAGCAGGAGGTTGATGGTCAGCATTACGCGGCGGCCGTAACGGTCGCCGAGGATGCCGGAGAGCAGGCGGCCGATCGCTGCGCTGCCGAAGGTGATGGTGTTGAGAAAACCGATGTCGGTGCCGGTCAGGCCCCAATGTTCTTTCAGGATCGGGCCGGCGACGCCGATGGTGTTCTGCTCGAAACTGTCGAACAGGCAGCCGATGAGCACGAGGGCGAGGATCTGCTTGTGGGCGCCGGTGACGCCGATCTTGGTGAAGGCTGATTCCAACTGTCTGATGACCGGCGATGACCTGCCGGACGGTACCATATTTTCCGCTGCCATGGTTCGTTCCCCTTTATGGCTTAACAACGTGAAAATGTGAAAACTCAGTTTCATGAAATCTATATCATGAAATCTCAGTTTCATAGGAGATTCTATGACGCGCTGCGAAAGGAAATGGCCGTTCGCAACCCAGGCTAGGGAAAGCAGATTTCGTGCCATTCTATGAGAAACTAAGGTTTCTCGTTTATCGTCAAAAGCTTGGCGACAGATTGCGCTCGAACGAGCAGTTGAAACTCAGATTTCGTCTGCTTGAAAAATGTTCTGCCGTTTCAGGCAAATGCCCAATCGACGCTCACAGTTCGTCGAGCGCGTCGTTGATCGCCTCGATGCCGCGCAGGCGATTTCGGCCGGCGGGACCGGCGATTTCGATGCATCGGGTGGTGAGCAGATGGCAGAGCGCCATCACCGAGACGTGGTTGAACAAAGGCCCCGGCGCCAGCGTCTGGCAGCGGAAGTGCCACTCCGCCTGGTTGAGGAAGGGAACGCCTTCGTCGGTGATATAGAGCAGCCTTGCGCCCGCTTTTTCGAGCTGCGCCAGGATCGGTTCGATCAAGGTGACGCGGCGGCGCAGGCCGAAAAGGATGACGACGTCGTCGCTACCGATGCTGACCAGATGTTCGCCGAGCGTCTGGCCGCCACCGGGTATGGCCGATATGTGCTCGACCACCTGGGTCATCTGCCATTGCAGATAGGTGGCGAAGGAATGGCTGGCGCGAAAGCCGATAACCCAGACCTTGCGGGCGCCGAGAATGGCGGTGGCGGCCGCCGTCACCTGGGTTTCGGAAATGGCGAGGAACGTCGCTTCGATGTTGGCGACGCCCTGCGCCACGTGCGAGGTGAGCGACTGCTCGCCGCCGCTGTCGGTGGCGGTCGCGAGAAACAGGCGCGACCCCGTCTGCTTGTCGGCGCGGGCATGCCGGCGCGCTTCCTCGTAATTGTCGTAGCCGAGCCGCTGGATGAAGCGCGACACCGTCGCCTTCGACACATGCGCCAACGCCGCCAGTTCCTGGGCGGAGTAGCTGGCGACCTCGCCTGGAAAATCGCAGAGGAAATCGCCCAGCCGCCGCTCGGCCGGATGCAGCTCCGGCAGCACTTGGCGAACACGGGTGAGGAAGGAACGTTCTTTCGGGCTCATGCGATGTCCATGAAACTGGCGTTTCACGGCAATCTCTGATTTTCGCGGGAATATTGCAAGCAAGGCGGGCGGATGCCGCCCCGCTTTCAACGGCGGCCGACGCGGGCAGTTGCTCGCGCACGTCAGTATTTGGACGGCACGTAGAGTTCCGGCGGCAGCACCTTGCGCTCGTAGTCCGGGTTGAAGACGCGTTCCGGCAGCGAGATTTCCTCGTGCGGCACATCCTCGTAGGGGATCTGCGCCAATAGATGGTCGATACAGTTCAGCCGGGCACGCTTCTTGTCGTTGCCTTCAACGATATGCCACGGGGCTTCGGGAATGTTGGTGCGGGAAAAGGTCTCTTCCTTGGCCTTGGTATAGGCCTCCCAGCGCACCCGCGACTGCAGGTCCATCGGCGACAGTTTCCACTGCTTCAGCGGATCATGGATGCGCACGAGAAAGCGCATCTGCTGCTCTTCGTCGGTGATCGAGAACCAGTATTTGACAAGACGGATACCGGAGCGAACCAGCATGCGCTCGAATTCCGGCACGTCGTCGAAGAACTGCTCGACCTGATTTTCGGTGGCAAAGCCCATGACGCGCTCGACGCCGGAGCGGTTGTACCAGGAGCGGTCGAAGAGCACGATCTCGCCACCGGCCGGCAGGTGCGGCACGTAGCGCTGGAAGTACCATTGCGTCTTTTCGCGGTCGGACGGCGCCGGCAGTGCGACGACACGCACGACGCGGGGGTTGAGCCGCTGGGTGATGCGCTTGATGACGCCGCCCTTGCCGGCGGAATCGCGGCCCTCAAAGATCACCACCACCTTTTCCTTGTGATGGACCACCCAGTCCTGCAGCTTGATCAGTTCTGATTGCAGTCTGAGTAGAGAGCGAAAGTAGTCGATGCGCGGGATCGATGGCGGATGGTTCTTGCGGTAGATCTTGCGGATCTCTTCCGATAGCGCCGGCTCGGAAAGCTCGAGTTCGTAATCCTCGTCGAGCGTGTCGGCCAGTTCCGCTTCCAGCCAGTCCTGCGTTTCGATCTCGTCGTTCGACCTGTTCATCTGACCCTCCGGATTCCGTGTGCTCCACGACAGCTTTGCATGATGCCATCGTTAGTCGGCTTATTTCACAGCCGCATGAAGGGAATTTGACGCCGGTACCTCCACCCTCCGATCGGCGCTATCCCTTGATGTACCAGCCCCAGGGCTCGTCGGCATCGAAGCTGGTGATCTGCTTGGTCTCCAGATAGTTCGAAAGCCCCCAGCGGCCGAGTTCGCGGCCGATGCCCGATTGTTTGTAGCCGCCCCATGGCGCTTCGGTGAAGGTCGGCTGCGAGCAGTTGATCCAGACGATGCCGGCGCGAAAGGCGCGGGCGACGCGCTCGCAGCGGTCCCTGTCGGCCGACATGACGGCGGCTGCAAGACCGAAGCGGCTGTCGTTGGCCATGCGGATCGCGTCTGCCTCTTCGCCAAACGGCTTGACGCAGACAACCGGGCCGAAGATCTCCTCGCGCCAGACGTAGCTGTCCTCGCGCATATCGGTCAGCACCGTCGGCTCGATGAAGTAGCCGCTGTTGAGGCCGGCCGGGCGGCCTCCGCCGGCAGCCACGGTGGCACCGTCCTGGCGGGCGCGGTCGATCGCGCCCATGATCTTGTCGTACTGGCCCTTGGAGACGATCGGCCCGAGCAGGGTACCGTCATCGATGCCGTTGCCGATGGTGATTTTCGCGGCCTCCTCGCAGAGGCGCTTGACGACGCTCTCGTAGATCGTCTCCTCGACGAGCACGCGTGAGGTCGCCGAGCAGACCTGGCCCTGGTTCCAGAAGATGCCGAACATGATCCATTCGACGGCCTTGTCGATATCGCTGTCGGCGAAGACGACGAAGGGCGACTTGCCGCCGAGTTCGAGGCTGACGTTCTTGATGTCCTGGGCTCCGGCCATCATCACCTTGCGGCCGGTGACGACAGAGCCGGTGAAGGCAAGCTTGTCGACCAGCGGATGCTCGGTCAACGGCTGGCCGGCGTCCTGGCCGGTGCCGGTGAGGATGTTGAGCACGCCGGCTGGCAGCCCGACCTCCTCGGCGATGACGCCGAGCTCGAGCGCTGTCAGCGGCGTCAGCTCCGACGGTTTGAGCACGATGGTGCAGCCGGCGGCGAGCGCCGGCGCCACCTTCCACGACACCATCAGCAGCGGATAGTTCCAGGGTGTGATTGCGCCGACGACACCAAGCGGTTCGCGCACGGCACGTGACGTGAAGCGGCTGTCGCCGACGGTGATCGCCTCCTCCGGGTTGGCGTCCAGTTCCTCGGCGAGGCCAGCATAATAGCGGAAGCAGCCGGCGGCATCGTCGATGTCCCACAATGCTTCCGGCAGCGGCTTGCCGTTGTCGGCGACTTCGAGCCGGGCCAGCGAGTGGCGCTTCTCTTCGATCTTGGCAGCGATCGCGCGAAGATAGGCGGCGCGCTCGGTTCCCGACAGTTTCGGCCAGGGACCGCTGTCGAAGGCGATGCGGGCAGCCTTAGTGGCCCGGTCCACGTCTTCGTAGGTTGCGGCAGGCGCACGATGGATGACCTCTTCCGTCGCCGGGTCGATCACGTCGAGCGTGCCGCCGCGGCGCGGTTTTTCCCATTTTCCGTCGATGAACAACCGGTCCTGCATGCAATACCCCTTTATAGCCCGGTGCGAGTATGGCCAGTCAAAGTGAAACGCGCCAGCCGTAAGTTACGGCTGGCGTTGGTCTTTTTCCCGCGGGGAGACGGCTCTAACGGTTGGTCGCCGACCCGCGCCACACAAGGAACGGCAAAACCGGCAGCACGGCGCAGGCGCTGGCAAAGAGCCAGAACTGCCCGAGCGTCACGAGATCGCTGGTATACAAGGCTCCCGAGACGATGCCGGCGATCAAGCTGGCATCCATGAGTGGCAAGCTGACGGCATAAAACAAGGCCTGGCGCTCAAGAGGCAGGCAGCGTTGCACGAGGGTAAAGTAGGTGGCGAAGGCGATCATCTCCGGTATGCCGCCGACGATCAGCAGTGCGCTCGCGACCAGATAGTTGGGCGTGAAAATCAGCGCGAAGGTCGAAAGGCCCTCGAGCAGGCTGGAGATGAGATAGGCGCGAAGCAGCGCTTGCGTGCTGGTCAAAGCCCCTGCCAATTGATGCGAGACGATGGCGCCGATCAGGGCGCCGGCACCCTGCGCCGCCAGAAGCAAAGTCCACATCTCGGGGCCGAGATGAAACTGGTCACGATTGAGCCAGAACAGGAACGGCTGCAGTGCCCCGAGCGAGACCATGTAGCCGAAAGCCGGGAGCAGCAAGGCCCAGAGTACGGGGTTCTCGCGGAACATCGCAAGGATTTCCCGTTCGAAGCCCGGAGCGTGTGAAGGGGCCGCGTTCTCTTGCACCTGCCTGTCGCGTGGTTGAAGCACCAGTAGAAGGGCTGTCGCGATCTGGGCGAGCGCCAGCGCAGCAAGCGTTGCCTCGATCGAGGCGGAGGCGACTGCGAGACCCGCTGCCGGCGGTCCGAAAATCTTGCCGAAGCGGTCGATCGCCTGGAATGCGGTATTGGCCTCCATGTTGCGACCGGCGGGAACGACGGCGGCGCGTAGCATCAGGAGGCCCGGCGTGATCCCCGCATCCGCAGTGCCGATGACCAGGACAATCATCTGCACTGTCATCGCGTTCGGCGCGAATGCAAGGCCGGGAATGGCGACGGCGGTCACCAACAGGGAGCATAGCACCGGAAGCCTAGGGCCGCTCCGCCGCAGGAGCGCGGCGACGATCGGCGCAAGCAGGAGGCTCGGCAGCAGGCGCAAGGCAAGACTGCCGACCAGTTCCGCACCGGCGCCGAAACGCGTTGCGACGACGAGCGGTAACGCGGCGACGAGCATCCAGGAGCAGAAGGAATCGACGGTGAGGACAAGGCTGATGCGCCGGAAGGCGGCATCGCCCCAAAGATTGGAAGTGTTCATAGGAGAGCCCGATGAGACGCAATCGATCTCGGGTCTGCTGCATTGGCAGGTTTGATGAGATCGACGCGAACAGGATAAGCCCGCGCGAGAGGCGGACGGTTCTGGGCTCACAGATGCAAGCCCCGCCTTGCGGGGCTAATCAGGCCATCAAATGGGGTTCGCTCGACATGGCCAGCCATCTACCATGGGCGCTTCTCAGGTGACAAGCGGCAGCCTTCATGGTGATGGCTGCCGCGATGGATAGGCGGCCCTGCGCTATCGCGGTGCGTTGGCCAAGGCCGGCGTGACATTGGCGATCTGCGTGATCACCATGCCGCCGACGATGAAGAACAGGCCGGTCAGCCGCGCCGCATTGACTGGCTTTTGCGGAAAACCCATCAGGCCGTAGTGGTCGATCAGCATGGAAATGACCATCTGGCCGGCAATGACGGCAACAATGAAGCTTGCCGCGCCGAGCTTCGGCGCAAGGAGGAGGGCCGCGGTAATGTAGATCACGCCGGCGAGGCCGCCGATCCAGATCCACCACGGACCCTTGAATGCCACAGCCAGGTTGGGCAACGGCGCCCGGAATGCAATCAGCATCGGCAGGATGAGCGCGAGGCTGACGCCGAGCGAGACAACCGTCGCCCAGAGCGGATGGCCGAGGAGGCGGCCAAGGTTGGCATTGGCGCCGGCCTGGAGGGGGACGACGGCGCCGGCGAAGATCGCCACGGCAAGCAACAGGAGGGAGGAGAGATTGGGCATTGTTTTTTTCCTTTTGTTGCCGTGATCCTCTCTCATTTGCGCGGAGAATGGAAATTCCGATTTTGCAGGTGCTATATTCGTGCGATGAATAATCTTGGCGCTATCGACCTGAACCTGCTCGTGGTGCTCGACGCCCTCCTGGCGGAGCGCCATGTCTCGCGCGCGGCTCTCCGGCTGAACAAGAGCCAGCCTGCCGTCAGCCATGCGCTGGCGCGGTTGCGCGCACTGTTCGACGACCCGTTGCTGGTGCGCCACGGCGGCCAGCTCGAGCCGACGGTGCGGGCGCTGGAGATCGCGCCGCAGCTTGCCGAAGCGCTCGCGCATATGCGTCAGCTCATGGGGTCTCAGCCGTTCGATCCGGCGCGCGCGCGCCATGTCTTCCGGCTGGCGATGTCCGACTACGCAGCACTTGTGCTGCTTCCGCAACTGACGGCAGTGCTGCGCCAGCAGGCGCCGAACGTCGATCTCATTGTCAGCCAGGCGAGCCGCGAAGTGATGATGGCGCAGGCCATCGACGGGGAGATCGATCTGGCGCTCGGGGTTTTCCCGACGCTTGCCGAGGATCTGAGAACATCCTTGCTGTTTGAGGAGCACTTTGCCTGCCTGGCCGATCGTGTGAGCCTCGGTGGCGAAACTACGATGGATCTTTCCGCCTATCTGCAGCGGCCGCATATCCTCGTTTCGCTGCGCGGCGATACCGGCAACGAGATCGACCTCGCGCTTTCGGCTATCGGACACAAGCGCCGTATCGCGCTGGCTTTGCCCCATTGGAGTGCGGCGCCCGGTCTCGTTGCCGGAACCGACCTCGTGCTGACGGTCGCGCGCCGTATCCTGCCCCGCGACGGGGAGGCCGGGCAGCTTGCCATCTTCCCGCCGCCTTTCGCGATCCCGCCCTTCGCCTTCCGGCAGATCTGGCACCGGCGGCGCGACGGCGATCCGGCCCATCGCTGGCTGCGGGACCTGATCGCCGGTGTTCTGGCGCCGTCGACTGCGGCCCCCGCCGCCGTGTGACGCGTGAAAACGAAAAGGCCCGGTGCGGCGATGCCGACCGGGCCTTTCTTATAGGCTTTGTTTAGTGCGTCAGTGGCTGACGCCCTGGATCGCCGAAACCTGCCACTCGGCGCCCGGCTTGCGCACGAAGGTCCAGAGTTCGACGGCTTCCGTCAGATTGTCCGGATCGCCGCTGATTACCTTGCCGGTGGTGCGGTCACGCATGACGTCGATGCTCTCGTAGCGCATGGCGACGGTCGCGAACTCCGTTCCGTTTTCCGACCAGGCCTCGGCGACGTCGCCCTGAACCAGGTGCACATCGCGCACATCGTTCTTGACGCCGCTCGTGGCGTTGTCGCTGAGCTCTTCGGCGAGGTAGGACATGGCTTCCGGCGTCGTCAGGCGACGCAGCGTGCCGTAGTCTTCCGCAGCATAAGCGGCCTGGACCTCCTTCAGCATCTTTTCGAATTGCTCGAGGTCGGAGCCCTGGATGCCGATCTCATCGGTCGGGCCGTCGGTGACGGGCGCTGCCTGAGGGGAAGCCTGGGGCCGCGCCTGCGGCTGGCCGCTTGCCTGGCCACCGCCGATGCTCGGGATCTTGAACGACGGCATGCCGTTCGAAGGCTGCTGGCCCGACGAGCGCTCGGACGGACCGGCATAGGCCGTCTGCTGGCGGTTGCGGTTGAAGAAGCGCATGGCGAGCATGATCAGGCCGCCGATTAGCAGCATCTGCACGATCAGGCCGAGGAAGCCGGCAGCGCCGCCGAAGCCGCCGCCCATCAGCATGCCGATGAGACCACCGACCATCAGGCCGCCGAGCAGCGAACCGCCAAAGCCGCTGAAGAATCCCGGACGGGCGTTCGGCTGGGTGGCGTTCGGACGCGTCTGGCCGGCCGCCGGAGTGGCGGCGGCGGGGCCTGCGTCCTGGCGCGGCGTCATCGAACGGTTGATCGGTGCCGCGCTCGTCGGCGCGGTGTTGGTGGTTGCCGGCTGCGAGAAGGTGCGGGTGCCGCGGCTACCGAAGCCGCCGCCCGAACGCCGCGCTTCGGCGACGTCCACAACGGTCAGCGCGACGACCATGCCGATCGCCATCATTGCCAGAGTTCGTCCAAAACGCCCAAATCGCTGCATTGCCATCACAACCCCTAAATCTTGCTTGGGCTCAAACCGAGCCATCAGGGCCTGATATAGGGGCTCGACGCCTGAGATTTAAGCTTTTCGCGTCGTTTTTCGGCCAGTTTACCGTTATCCGACACCGCTACCTGGCCGAATCCGGCGTGGAATCAGCATCTTCGCCGGGCGCCGAACGCCGCCCGCCCTTGCCCGAGACGCCTAGCGATTGGCCGCGAGGATCATCGTCGCCGCCTTTTCGGCGATCATGATCGTCGGCGAGTTGGTGTTGCCCGAGGTGATTGTCGGCATGACCGAGGCGTCGGCGATGCGCAATCCCTTGAGCCCCCGTAGGCGCAGTTCCGGATCGACGACGCTGTCGGGATCGGCGCCCATGCGGCAGGTCCCGACCGGATGGAAGATCGTCGTGCCGATGTCGCCGGCCGCACGCTTCAGGTCCTCCTCGGTCTCGTAGGAAGGCCCCGGCTTGAACTCGACCGGGTT
Source organism: Ensifer sp. ENS09 (assembly GCF_014852425.1). Lineage (NCBI taxonomy): Bacteria > Pseudomonadati > Pseudomonadota > Alphaproteobacteria > Hyphomicrobiales > Rhizobiaceae > Ensifer > Ensifer sp. ENS09. The sequence goes on along the minus strand of NZ_JACVBP010000007.1, from coordinate 2,875 downwards.
GAAGCGGGCGAAGGAAGGTTGCCTGACGATCTGCCGCGTTAGCCGGATGGCATTGACCGCGACGTTTCGGTCGGCCTCCGCCGTCAGGTAGCGCGGCCGGATGTCCGGTGAGGCGGCAAAGTCCGGCCCTTTGAGATGCACCGAACCGCGGCTTTCCGGACGAAGGTTGCACACACTGGCGGTGATAGCCGGGAAGGAATGAACCGGCTCGCCGAACTTGTCGAGCGACACCGGCTGCACGTGATACTGCAGATCCGGCGTTTCCTTCTCCGGCCCGGAGCGGGTGAAGATGCCGAGCTGGCTCGGCGCCATCGCCATTGGCCCGGAACGTTTCAAGAGATATTCGAGCCCGATCGACGCCTTGCCGAACAGCGAGTTTGCCTTTTCGTTGAGCGTCGGTACGCCTGTCACCTTGTAGGCCATGCGCAGTTGCAGATGATCCTGCAGGTTCTCGCCGACGCCGGCCCGCTCATGACGAAGCGCGATGCCGTTTTCCTGCAGCACGTCGCCGCGACCGATGCCGGAGAGTTCGAGGATGTGCGGCGAGCCGATTGCGCCGGCGGAAAGTACCGTCTCGCGTGTGGCCGAGGCGCGCTTGACTGTGCCGTCGTGCTGGAATTCGACGCCTGCGACGCGATCGCCCTCGATGATCAGCTTGCGCACATGCGCTTTGGTCAAAACCGTAAGGTTGCCGCGCTTCTGCGCCGGGCGCAGGAACGCCTTTGCGGTGTTCCAGCGGATCCCAGAGCGCTGGTTGACGTCGAAATAGCCGGAGCCTTCGTTGCTGCCGCGGTTGAAATCCGGCGTTTCGGGAATGCCGGCTTCGCTTGCCGCCTTCTGGAATGCGTCGAGCACGTCCCAGCGCACGCGCGCCTTTTCCACCCGCCATTCGCCGCCGGCGCCATGCATTTCGTTGGCGCCGCGATAATGGTCCTCGGATTTCTTGAACAGCGGCAGCACGTCGTCCCAGCCCCAGCCGGTGCAGCCGAGCTGGCGCCAATGGTCGTAGTCCTGTGCCTGGCCGCGCATATAGATCATGCCGTTGATCGACGAGCAGCCGCCGAGCACCTTGCCGCGGGGATAGCCGAGCGCCCGGCCGTTCAGGCCCTCTTCCGCCGCCGTCGTGAAACACCAGTCTGTACGCGGATTGTTGATGCAATAGAGATAGCCGACGGGAATGTGGATCCAGTGGTAGTTGTCGCGGCCGCCGGCTTCGAGCAGCAGCACGCGGTGCCGCGGGTTTTCCGAAAGGCGGTTGGCCAGCACGCAACCGGCGCTGCCTGCCCCGACGACGATGAAGTCGTATATGTCCATGGTTCTCCCTCGATATCTCCGGCTCGACCCTTCAGATCCGGGGTTCGCGCGAGATCGCTCCTTCAGCCGCGCCCCGGCGCCGCATCCCTTCGCGTCATGCCCTCTTCCCAAACCGCCAGCCGTCGCCAACGAACGCAGGAATGCTCCGGCGCCGGATGGTGGCCGCCGGGGGGCGTTCGTTTCGCTCTGTTCATATTTGGCCAGACATGCTCCTCAGATGTCCGCTCTGGCACGTACCATCGGGAAAAAACTGCTTGGATGCAAGCGTCCGGAACCGTAAATTGCAAAACAGGATCTGTTCATTTTCGAACAGACAGGGAGTGAGCATGAATCCGAATTTCACCTGGGACGATCTGCAGTTCTTTCTGGCGGTGGCCCGTACCGGGCAGCTGTCGACGGCGGCGCGGCGCCTGAGGACCAGCCATGCCACGGTGTCGCGTCGCATCGACCGGCTGGAGTTCGCGCTGAAGGTCAAGCTGTTCGAGCGCAATCCGCGCGGCTACGTCTTGACCGGCATGGGCCAGCGCTTCGTCGAAACCGCCGAACGGATCGAGCGCGAGACCGAACAGTTGCAACTGGACATCAATGACGGCCTGACGGCGCAGCGCGGCGTCGTCCGGCTGAGCACGCTCGAAGGCTTCGGCAATTTCTTCCTGGCCGACCGGCTGGGGGACTTTGCGGCGCGCTATCCGAACGTCTCCCTGGAAATGCTGGCGATCCAGCAGATCATGTCGCTTTCGCGCAAGGAGGCGGATATCCAGGTGGCGCTGACGGCACCGAAGGCCGGGCCTTACCAATCCGAGGTGCTGGCCCCCTATACGCTGCATGTCTATGGCGCGCGCAGCTATCTGTCGAAGCATCCGCGGATCACTGGGCGCAACGATCTCGCGGCCCACCGCTTCGTCGGATATATCGAGGACATGATCTTTGCGCCCGGTCTCGATTACCTGGGGGAGCTGCAGCCAGGCCTGCATGCCCATTTCCAGAGTTCGAGCATCCTGACGCAATTGAAGGCGGTGCGGCAGGGGCTGGGCCTTTGCGTCTTGCCGCACTTCATCGCGCAGCAGGAGGAGGACCTGGAGATCGTCCTGCCGGAAGAGATCGAACTCAAGCGCACCTACTGGCTGGTTTGCCATAGGGATCTGGTGGCCGTGCCGCGGGTGAGGGCGGTGCGCGAATTCCTGATGCAGAGCGTCCGGGAAAACCGCGGCCATTTCACCCGCGAAATGGCGCTGCCGACGACTGACGTTCGGCGCCTGTCGCGTTCCTAAATCCTGCCAGATTGTGGCGATATAAGATCGCGCAACCAGTGGGCGGTGATTTGCGGACCGAAACACCGCGATCTCGTGGATCAAATCGACCTAGTTTATCAACAGCTGGAATTATTGTTTATAAACAGTGAGTTGTCGATTTTTGAAGTTTTTTTGAAGGTTGCTGTTGACGTCTGTGAGGGCGGGGGTCTATAAGCCCGATCACTGACGAGGGCGGCGGCGCTGCTGGCGACGACGACCTTCGCTCTAGAGTTTCCTGGATTGGCTGAGGCTGATTTTGGGTCTGGACC
>NZ_JACVBP010000006.1:0-452961 GCF_014852425.1 Ensifer sp. ENS09 | reverse complement strand
CCGCGATGGCGCGGGGTGGAGCAGCCCGGTAGCTCGTCAGGCTCATAACCTGAAGGCCGCAGGTTCAAATCCTGCCCCCGCAACCAAATCACACAAAAGCCCGCAAGGAGAAATCCGGCGGGCTTTCCGCGTTCTAAAGGCGACAAAAACGCAGATGGGCGCAGGCCGAAAGGCGCCAGAGCAGGCAAGGGCCAAAGAACCGAGCACCCCGCTAAACCTGAGGCACCCCAACGCGGTGGGAGAGCGGCCCTTCAATTCTCAACGGCTGGGAGGGAGCTTCGTTGACGGCCGGCCCGATCGAGCCGTGCAAATACCGGGTCTCGCTCGATATGCCGTTGATCCTCGATTGAAGGGAGGAGCGCGCCGGCCCAAATGGTCGAGTGTTGCCTGACGCCGCCCGATCGGGCGGCGCTGCCGTTCATGTGGAGTGGTAGTCCCGGTCAATCGTCGACGACGGACCACTTGTCGTCGGGATCGAAGCGGTCGATGAAGGGCACGATCGCTTCCGTGCTCGGCCCGAGGTCGCGCTCGTAGATGATGCCCTGCTGGTTGACGACGAAGGTCTTCACCCCCGTCTCCGCATAGGTGACCGGCCAGGCGATCAGCGCAAAGCCGCCGATCATATTGCCGTTGATCACATAGTCGTAGCGGCCGCCGGCGATGTTGTCGCCCTGCGAGGTCAGGATGCGGAAGCGGTAGCCGAAATAGCCTTCGCCGGCTTTTGCCTTTTCCAAGGCCGCCTCGTTGATCGAGTCTCCGACGGGGCTTTCGCCGTCGCCCTGATCGGCAGGCCAATAGAGCCCGTCGGTCTGGCCGGGCGTGCTGATCAGCTTCTGGGCATATTCGAGGACACCATCGGAATCGCGATCCTCGGAAGCGTATTCCTTCTGGGCATCGACATAGGCTTCGACGGTGTCGATCGCCTGAAGCTCGTTCTCGCCGACGTGTCGGTTGACGATTTCTTCCAGGCCGACATAGGTATCGAAGGCCCATTTGCCGTCTTCGCCCTTGGTGAGCGGGAACGGCAGCGGCCAGAGCCGGTCGCCGATCTGAAGGATCTTGCGACCCTCCAGATCCCGCACGACGACATTGCGGGCCGCGCCTTCGCGAATGACGGCAAAGGTGTCCTTGACGCCCTCGCTGTCTTTCAGCTTGTCGGCATTCAGCCCCAGCAGTTTTGCCAGGCCATCGAAGTCATTTGCGGCGAGTTTCGCCTTGAATTCCTCGACGGCTTTGTCCGGATCGTCGAAGGCGGGCGGGTCTTCCGCGGCGGCATAGGCATCCAGCCCACCCACCATCTGGTCCGCCGGCGGCTGATCAGCCGGCGGTTGATCTCCAGCAGGCTGATCTCCTGCAGCTTGATTGCCTGCGGGTTTGTCGGCCGGCGGCTTGTCCTGCGAATAGGCGGAGCCGATCGGGGTTGCTACCAGAACCAGCGCCATCGCTGATCCCAGGAGAAGGGAATTGAAGAGTTTTGTCATGGTCGTTCTCCTGTGATCCGGTCAACGCCTACGGCCGCCGCCGCCGCCCCGTCCGCCGCCACCGCGGTGCATTTGCGGCCTGCCGCCGCCGCGGCTCATCTGCGGCCGCCCGCCGCCACGCTGGCCACCGCCCAAGCTCTGGCCGCCGCGGCGTGATGAGGCCACCTCGCGCCGTCCGGAATTGACGTTGCCAAGACCCGACGGCTTTTGCCGGTTCTGCGCCTTGGCGGCCATCTTCTTCTTTCCGGAGGGACGGTTGACCTGCGAAGGCTTGTTGCCACCGGCGCGGTTGATGTTCTGCCGCCCATCGCCGGGCCGCGCCTTGGCGATCGCCTGACCGCCACCGCCGCCGCCTGGGCGTGCGGCCGGTCTTTGCTGTGCCTTCAGTCCGTCGAGCGTGCTCTTGCGCACATCCCTGATCTGGCCGGCACCACCGCCCCCGGGCCGCGCGTTCGGCCGGTCGCGATTGATCTCGGCGGCGCGGTTGCGCAGGTTGTTGTTACCGTTCGCCTTGAGATTGTTCTTGATGTTGGTCCGGTCGAGCTGCTGTATCTGGTTACGGTCGAATTTGATCTTACTGCGATCGACATTCTTCCAATCGACGTCGTTCCATTTGACCTTGCCGTTGATGTTGTTGAAGCAGTTGTTGCAGTCGACATCGATGTCGCCGCCGTTCCAGCGGCCGCCCCAGACACCCCAATCATCCCAGTCGACGATCGCGGCGAAGGCCGCACCAGTCACCGCGCCGGCGAAGAAGGCCGCACCCGGATACCAGTAGGCGGGGTAGGGCTCGTCATAGTAGCCGATCGGCGCCGGCGCATAGTTCGGCTCGTAGAGCATCTCCGGCGGATACTGCGGCACGTAGATCGTTTCCGGGTTGGCCGCCTGGATGACGACGTTGTCGCCCTCCTGGACCACCTTCACCTTGTCATCGGACTTGATGATGTTCTTGGCGACCGCCTCGTCACGCAATTGCTGGATGGCGATCAGCACATCCTTCTGCTGGTTGGCGATGGCGTCGCCGAAGGACTGTGTCCATTCGAGATCTTCGCTCATCATCTTGACGATCTGCGGATAGTTCAGCAGCGAAATGACGCTGCCGTCCCAGTCCTCCTTCGGCTTCATGTCGGGCTTTTTCTGACGGGCCTCAAGGAAGCGTTCGGCCTCGACGATCTGCAACGGATAGAGTGCCGCTGCAGAAATGAGTGCCACCAATTCGTCCGGATAAAGCGCGATGCGCGCCACCAGAACCTCGAGCTCGTCATCGCTGAGCGGCTCGGGTGCTGTCTGTTGTTCCTGGGCAGTCGGCGCGGCCGCCGTCTGCTGGGCGAGAACCGTCGTGACGGGTGTTGTTATCAAAAACGCTATTGCGCTGCCGAGCGCGATGATCGTCTTTTTGATCATCTATCCAGCCTCCCTCGTGTATCGGGCGGTGGCGCGGGCGCTTGTACTGGCGCGCGGGACAGCCCCCTGTCGACGCTTCTTGTCTTGCAATTTCAAGCTGATCGGGCCGCGATCGCTGACCACGGTCGTTATCAGTCACTGGAATCTCTAGAGGAGGCCGGCGGATCGGGAAGCCCGGCAGGCGTATTCTACTGTATGTTACTGCCCCACGGTTGCCGTGAGCGTCCCATCCACGTGACGGTAGAACGCTTGCAGGGTGCCGGGGAGCACAAGGCTGCGGGCGTCGGCGGTTTCGCGTGGAGGGGAAGGGGCTAGCATGGACGAGGATCCTTCCCGATCGAATGTGATCCGCAACGGAACGAACGGGTCGCCTTCCATCGAGGCGAAGATCACGGATATCGCCCGGATCGGCATCGTCGGGCTTCTGGCCTATTGGTCCCTGACGCTGATCGCGCCCTTCGCGATCATCCTGATATGGGCGGCAATCCTCGCTGTGGCGCTCTTTCCGGCCTATGCCCGGCTTGGGCGCCTGCTCGGTTCGCGGCGCCTTTCCTCTTTCCTGATAACGCTGATATGTCTCGCCGTCATCGTTGCGCCACTGACTGCAATCGCCGTCAGTTTTGCCGAAGGGCTGCAGGCGCTGCTCGCCCGGCTTGCCGACGGTTCGCTGATCGTACCGGTCCCGCCGGAATACGTCCGCACGTGGCCTGTCGTCGGCGAGCGCATTCATGCGGCCTGGAGCATGGCGTCGGGCAATATCGAAGCACTGCTGAGCAAGATCGAACCGGCGCTGATGCAGGCCGGGACCAAGGTTCTCGGCAAGGTCGCGAGCGTCGGCGCCGAGGTCTTGAGTTTCGTGGTCTCGGTGTTGATCGCAGGTTTCCTATTCGGTTCGGCGGAGCGGCTGGCGGAAATGGCGCAGCGCTTTGCCGGCAGGATCGGCGGCCAGCGCGGCATCGGTTTCCTCAAGCTTTCGACCGCGACGATCCGCAACGTGGCGCGCGGCGTCATCGGCGTGGCGCTGCTACAGGCCTTTCTGTGCGGGCTGGTGCTCAGCCTGTTCGACGTGCCGGCACCCGGCGCAATCGCCTTCGTCGTGCTCGTGCTCTGCATCATCCAGATCGGCCCGGCGCTGGTGCTACTGCCCGTCATGATCTGGGCCTGGTTCACCATGGATTTCGGTCCGGCGCTGTTGCTGACGATCCTGTTGATCCCGCTTTTCGTCATCGACAACGTGATGAAGCCGATCCTGGTGGCACGCGGGCTGTCAACACCGACGCTGGTGATCCTGCTCGGGGTGCTCGGTGGCACGCTGTCCTACGGCCTGATCGGTCTTTTCCTCGGGCCGATCGTGCTGAGTGTCGCGCATGATCTGCTGATGGTTTGGGCGCGCTCGGATGCTGAGCCTGAGAAAGCGGCTGAACCCGCCGTTCGCGACGGCGAGCTTGAACCCGGCAATATCTGATCAGCGTATGGCGCTCGCGGTCCCTGCCTGTTGATACTCCGCCTCGGGCACGGAGACGCCGGCGGCGCGCAAGCCGTCGAACAGGCGGTGCTGATCCTCAGGCCGGTGCAATTGAGCGGCAATCGTCTGCCCGAGGTCACCGAGGAAGCCCGGGGCGTGGGTCTCGAACCACTTCCGCTCCTCGCGCGCCTGATCCGCCTTGCCGAGCTTGCCGAGAACCGCAAGCAGGAGGACCCGGTCGGCCGGGCTGGCGCTTGAATTGGCAAGGCGTGCCCATCGCTCGGCGGCGACATAGTCGCCCGCGAAGTAGGCGCAGCTTGCCAGCGCCCCCTCGAAAGCGCCTGTCTGGCCGAGATTGCGTTCCGTCGTGTCCGACAGAAGCTTGCAGCCTGCCTCCCACTGTCCCGACTGCGCGAGCCGGAGGCCGTATGCGCCGGCAAGCTCGCTGTCGTTGGGATTGATGGCAAGCGCACGGGCGCCGACAGCGAGGGCGGCATCGACCTCGCCGCGAGCGAAGAGGACGAGCATCTGCGCTTCGAGGGCGCGAACGTCGAAGGGGGCGAGATCGACGGCGCGCGCCGCCGCTTCGCCAGCCTGTTCCAGCAATCCTGGCGCGGACGCGGGGTCGGCGCGATCGCGCAGGGCATCGACATAGCTCATCGACAGAAGCGCCCAGGCGGTCGCATAGGTCGGAAATTGCCGGGTCGCGCGCTGCAGGCAGTCTTCGGCGGCGCGGCGGGATTGCGGATCGGCGTCGCCGCGATGATCGTAGTAGGTGAGGCTGCAGGCATAGGGCTTCCAACCTTCAGGAACCGAGTGCCTGAGTTCGGCCGCGCTTGCCTGAAAGACGGCGCCGTAGGGCTCTGCCACCGCGCTCGATACCGCCGCCGCGGTCCTTGCCTGCTGATCTATGACTTCGCCGGACTGCAGTCGTTCGTCATAGGTGTTTGCCCAGACGATCGCCCCGTCGGATCGCTGGACAAGCTTCACGACCAGCCGCAACCGTTCGCCCTCGAGCCTTACGCGTCCCTCGAGCGCATAGGCGTGATCGTCCGGTATCTGCAGTCGGCCGTTGCCGGTAACCGGCACGATCTCCTTGAACTTGGCAAGGTTGCTGACGACTTCGTCCGTCAGTCCCTGCGCCATCAGCGCCGATTGCCGGGTTCTTGAGAGATCCTCGAAAGGCGTGACGATCACCTTCGGGATATTGGGCCGATTGTTCGTGGTGCTTTCGTCACCGAAAAGCAGCAAGCCGGCCGATAGGCCGGCGACCCCACACACAAGCGCCGCAGCGCCAAGCAGGACGCGGCGGCGCTCATGCCAGCCGACCGCCACTGCTTCGGACGGTGGCGTTCCGCTTTCCATAAATGGTGCCGGCTGTTTTTCGGCCCGCCTTTCGAAGGTCGGCACATAGGCGCCCTTCGGCATGCGGATCACGATCTGGTCGCTGCGTCCGGCGACGAGGTAATAGCGTTCGAGCGCCCGTCGAATGCGGCCCGCCTCGATCCGAACGGCAGGATCCGTTTGCGGGTCGAAGGAGGAATCCCGGCCGAAAACCTCGGTGGCAATGGAATAGGCCTTAATGCGGTCGCCACGCCCGGCGAGCGTTTCCTCGATGACATAGGCCAGGAATTTACGGTCGCGGTCCGGAGCGTCGAATTCGGTGCTCAGGCGAATGCGCTCAAGCTGTGCCAGAACTTCTGCGCGGCTCGGCGGAGATATGGTCGGTTCAATGCCGACGTCCTGCTGGTCTCCGATGGCCATCACGCGCCTCCATGGTCACAATGTGAGATTGTATCCGGCGGCAGTGTATTCTCCCGTATCCTACGCACCGGTTCGGTCGGAGCGCAACATTTATTCGTGCACTGCGCCTCACGTTCCCTGCCGAGGCTGCGCGGGCGTGCGCTGGCGATGCCGAGGAAGCGGCGCGGGGCCGCGCTATCCCTCGCCGAGGTCATGACCCGCGCTGGACGGGAAAGGCGGCGGCCCGTGTTCCCGGTTCGCCGATGCCGCCTTGCCGTACGTCGAGCGCCGATTGTGGCAAATGAAGTCGAAGAGGCTTCTAGGTCCGGACGCCGTTTCGAAGCGGGATGCGTGGTTTGTCGGTGGGCGCGCGGAACATTTCCGCAGGCGCCGGGCGTCCGACGTGGAAACCCTGCACGTGGTCGATCCGGAAGCGGCGCATCAGGGCCAGTTGCTCGTCGGTCTCCACGCCCTCGATCAGGATCTTGTGGCCGCGGTTGCGCACGAGCCCGATGATGTCCTGCAGCATCGCGCGGCCCTTCGGGGTGGCGCAATCGTGCAGGAACGACCGGTCAACCTTCACCGTGTCGAAATCGATCAGGCGCAGCCAGGAGAGGCCGGCGAAACCGGTTCCGAAATCGTCCAGCCAGATGCGGATGCCGAGCGTTTCCAGGTCGCTGATGCAGCGCAGGATGCCCGAATGCATCTCCATCTCGAGCCCTTCGGTGATCTCGAAGGCGAGGCGGCTGCCGGCAACCCCGGTCTCGCCGAGGATCGCTGCGACCGAGGTCGCAAAGCCCGGCGTCTTCAGCTGGATCGGCGAAACGTTGACGCTGACGAGCGGGATGTGGTTGTCGACCAGAAGCTCGCGGCAGACGGTCTTTATCGCCCAGCGGCCGAGATCGAGAATGGCGCCGGTCCGTTCGGCAACCGGGATGAAGAGGCTCGGCGGCACCGACGTGCCGTCCAGCATCGTCAGGCGCATCAGGGCCTCGACCGCATCGACCTCGCCGGTCGTCACGTTCGTGATCGGCTGGTAGACGAGGGATACCAGGTTCTGGTCGACGGCGATCTTCAGCAGCGCTGCGATGTTCTCGCTCTCGTCGCTGCTCTGCGGATCGTTCGGATCGAACAGCTTCGAGCAGTTTCGCCCGCTCGCCTTGGCGGCGTAAAGCGCGCGGTCGGCCTCGTGGATGATCTTTTCTAGCTTGGCTCCGGTGTGGTTGCGGGTGAAGGCGGCGCCGACGCTGACAGTGACGATGGACACGCCGTCGCGGCGCTGCTCGTGGGTCAGCCCCATGTTCTCAACCGTGCGGCAGATGACCTCCGCAAGCTCGGCCGCCTGCTCACGCGTATCCAGGCGGGCAAGGACGATGAACTCCTCGCCGCCGTAGCGGCCGATCGAGCCGTGATAGTCCCTGATCGCCTCGCCGAGTGCATTGGCCACGAGAATGAGGCAGCGGTCGCCCTCCTGGTGGCCGTAGCAGTCGTTGTATTTCTTGAAGAAATCGACGTCGATCAGCATGGCGGTGAAGTTCTTGCCGAGCTTCTGCCAATCGTTCCAGTAGTCGCGCAGCTGCTGGTCGATGGCGCGGCGGTTGTCGAGACCGGTCAGCGGATCGGTGTTGGACAGCCGCAGAAGCGCCATGCCGCGCTCGGAAGCCTCGTTCTGCTGGATCTTCGCCTCGAAGGCGTTGAGGAAAACCTTGTAGCGCTCGCGGTTGAGCTTCCAGTTCACATAGGAGGTGAAGACGAAGCAGGAGACGTAGAACGTCCCGAAGGCGATCAGGTAGGCCGGATCGTGTTCGGAGAAGAACGACAGCGCGATGAAAAACGTCACCAGTACGATGCTGGAGGCGACCACCGAGAGGCGGAACCGTAGGCTGAAGAAGAGGTTGGCGCCCATCATGAAGATGGCGCCGAAGATCATGTAATAGGACATGCTGTTCGTATCGGCCGTCATCATCGCCGGGACGAGCCAGCCGATGTAGCCGAAGACGAGGGCTGCGGCGCAGGTGGCGTCGAGCCACTTGGTCTGGGCCTTCAGTCGAAACAGGATCTCGAAGGTCAGCAGCGAGCCGATGCCGACAAAGAGGCGCGAGACGATCGTGTAGAAGGCGACGTCGGGGACGAGCAGGATGTCCGGGATGAAGAAAAGCAGGTAGACGACGACGGCAACCCATAGCCCTTGCCGGGTCGAGGCGCGCCGGCCAGCCTCGCCCTCCATGCGATAGAGGGTCTGAAGCTCAGCCAGGTGCGGCCTGTGCGGCTGCTTGTGTAGGTCGATGTCAACTACGTCGGCCAACGTGTGCTTCATGCACTGATCCATCGAGTTGCGTCACGGTCAACGGAAATCTGTCGTCGCTTTTCCATCAATGGACGTTGTTTCGGACACTCCCTGCGTGTTCACCGCGACCCATCTGCAACAAGGGCGGGAAACGCTGCGAGGCATGATAGGAGGTGTCCATTAAGTTTTGTTAAATTAATGGGTCAGGGCATCTGCGAATCGGTATCACCCAAAGAGGTGAGCTCCGAGTATTTACCTTATTATATACAAAAACTTGCATTCCGAGCCGTTATGCGCGCATCTTCGCGACTATTGTTAACAAAGCTTTAACGGATGGTCTCGCGTGCGCCAATTTCAGACTGTTTTCGACGGTCAGAGCCTCATTACTCCCAAGGCAATGGCTGATGAGTTCGTTTCGCCCCGCGGCGAACGACATGACGAACAGCTCTCGACCGCCAAGGCCGAGCTCGCATTGATTCTCAGGGTCGCTCAGGAACAATTCATTCAAGGGACGGATGCGTCGAAAATTATCGACCGGCTCGCTGCCTCCCTCCACCAGACCCGTGCCAAATACCACCCGAGCGTGTGGCAGGAGCTAATCCCGATTGCCCAGGATCACCCGGTTTCGGAGTACTTCCTGCAGGATCCGTTCACCCGGTGGTCGTTCGACAAGCCCAGGGGCTATTCGGGTGACGCGCAGTTGCTCGACTTCATCTACGGCCATGCGAGCGTTGCCGGTGAAATCGAGCGGGCGTCTCCGGTCGGTCGGGCGCTCTATGACTACACGAAGGACGCTTCGTCCTCGGTGGCGGTGCGCGAGCGCCGCGATATCCTCACGCGCCACGTCGACGAGATCGCGGCGAGCCGGGGTTCCGAGGCGGAGATCCTGACGATTGCCGCCGGTCATCTGCGGGAAGCCAATCGCTCGAAGGCACTCGAGGAAGGCCGGATCAAGCGCTGGGTGGCGCTCGATCAGGATCCTCTCAGTGTCGGATCGATCAGCCGCGATTTCTCCGGCACGGCGATCGAAGCGGTCGACGGGTCCGTTCGCAGCCTGCTCGGTCGCGACCAGAAGCTCGGCACGTTCGACTTCATCTATGCCGCCGGTCTCTACGACTATCTGGCCGACAAGGTGGCCATCAAGCTGACCCATCGCTGCCTGCAGATGCTGAAGCCGAACGGCGTCTTCCTGTTTGCCAACTTCGCCCAGGACATCGGCGTCGACGGTTACATGGAGAGCTTCATGAACTGGGCCTTGCTGCTGCGTTCCGAAGCGGACATGTGGAACATCGTCCACAAGAGTGCCGGGAAATCCGCGATCGATGGACGCGTCTTCTTCGGTGCCAACCGCAACATCGTCTACGGCGTCATCCAGAAGCATTCCTGAGAAAACTTCGACGAACGGCCTCGGCTTCAAGCCGAGGCCAGCCGGAAACAAGAGACCGCGGCGTGCCGAAGGGCTGCCGCGGTCTCGCATTTTTCACGCGCTCAGTCTTGCGCGCGCAGAAAACGGCTCAGCAGGCGGCGTAGCAACGCGCTTTCCTCCTTCGGCTTGAAGCCGGGATCGACCGCGACCCTGCTGAAGATGCCGTCGATGATCGCGGCGATCCAGCGGGCAGCGCCCTCGGCGTCGAGGCTCCTGTCGATCTGGTTTCGGCTGGCGGCCTTGCGCAGGAGCGCCACGAGCGCCGACTGGAGTTCCGCGTCGTTTGTCGTCGCGAGCGTCCCGATGCGCTCGTCACGCATCGCTTCGGCGGCGATTTCGAGCGCGAGGCTCGAATAGGCAGGATCGCCCGCCAGTTCGAGAACGCTATCCATGAAGCCCAGCAATGCGGCGAACAGGTCCTCCTCTTCACCCAGCTTTCGGAAAATCTCCGCCGTTTCTTGACGTTCTTCTTCCACGATCGCCGCGATGATGGTGTGCTTGGTCGGAAAATAATGGAAAAGATTTCCCGGGCTCATGCCTGCCTCGGCGCAGATCTCGGCCGTCGACGTGCCGTGAAAACCCTTGCGCGAAAAGCAGGCGATTGCCGCATCGAGAATCAGCCGACGCCTGGCCGCATGTTTTTCGGGGTCGATCTTGCGCATCGCCGGTCTCCTTGCATGCCGTTCAATTATTAGATCAGGCGCTCTAATTTCGGTGGGCAGTCGATCGGTGTCAAGGCCGGGCGCTTGCACGATCTCCGCCATCTTCCCGCAATGCTCGTATGTGATCTGCCTTACAATTGTCGCGTTTGATGAATTCAATTATTAGATTGAATGATCTAATAAATTATCGACGCCTTTTGCCCGACCCGGGATCCGGTACTGCAGGCGCAATCGCGCCGCCGGCCCCGCCAATGGAAAGCCAATGAAATGAGACGTACAGTTGAGTTGAACGTCGCTCTCGCAGCGTTGCTCGTGATTGCGGCGGCTGCTGGTCCGGCGCGCGCCTCGGGGGAGGCCGCAGCCTCCGTTCCCGCCCCGTCTGCCACCCGCACGGTCACGACGCTCGTTGCCGACAGCCGCCCGCAGCAATGGACACGCTCCTTTGCCGGCATCTTCGTCGCCCGCGAGGAGATTGCCGTCGGCACCACTCTGACCGACCAGCGCATTGCCAGTGTCGAGGTCGAGATCGGCGATCGGGTCGCTGCAGGCCAGGTGCTCGCCCGGCTGGAAACCGACATGCTGGAGAACCTGCTGCGCGAGGCCAAGGGCCGGGTCGCGCGCGCCGGCGCCGCGATGGCGCGGGAAGAAGAGACGGTCACGCAGGAACAGAGGAAACTCGCCCGCGCCCGGCAGTTGAGCCACCTTCAGGCCGCCACCACTCTCGAAGAGCGCGTCTCGGCGCTCGCCCTTGCCGAGCAGGCCGTCCAGGTGGCGCGGGCCGACTACGACCAGGCGGAAGCGCTCGAGGCCGAGGCGCGCCGGAAGCTCGATCGTGCTGTGATCGTGGCGCCCGCCGACGGGATCGTGTCGGAGCGGCTGGCGCGCGCCGGCGCGCTTGCGGGCTCGGAGCCGCTGCTCAAGCTCATTCGCGGCGGCGAAATCGAGTTTGCGGCCGAAGTGCCGGAAACCGAGCTGCCGTTGCTGGCGGTCGGCCAGACGGTGAAGGTCAAGCTTTCGGGGCGCCACGACTGGATCGAGGGGCACGTGCGGGTGATCAACCCGAAGATCGACCGCGAGACCAGGCTCGGCACCGCGCAGGTCACGCTGTCGACCGAGCGCCCGCCTTTCGCGGGCACGTTCGGCCGGGCGGAGATTGTCGTGGCCGAGCGCAAGGCGATCATGGTCGACGATTCCGCCCTGCTGTTCGGTGCGCCGGATGGCGCCGTCTCGGTCTTCGTCGTCGATGGCGGCCAGATCGTGCGCAAGCCGGTCAAGGCGGGCATGCGCCAGGGTGGCAAGGTGGAGATCACCTCGGGCCTTTCGACCGGCGAACGGGTCGTCCTTAAATCCGGGGCGTCGCTGCGCGAAGGCGAAGCGGTCGCAACGAAAGACGTCCAGCCGACGCAGACGGGCGACCAGCAATGACGAGCAACATTTCCGCCTGGGCGATCCGAAAGCCCGTTCCGACGATCGTTCTCTTCGTCGTGTTGACACTGATCGGGATCGCCTCGTTTCTGCGGCTGCCGGTCAACGCCAATCCGAGCGTATCCTTCCCGATCGTGACGGTGACGATCACGCAGCCGAGCGCGCAGCCCGGCGAAATGGAGACGCAGGTGACGCGTCGCGTCGAAGGGGTCGCCTCCGGCCTCGTCGGGGTCAGTCACATCCGCTCGACCATTACCGACGGCGTCTCCACGACCACGGTCGAATTCAAGATCGGCACCGATCCGGACCGGGCGGCAAACGACGTGCGCGAGGCCGTGGCGCAGATCCGCGCCGACCTGCCGCAATCCATTCAGGAGCCGATCGTCTCGCGCCTCGACGTCGACGGCAGCGCCATCGTCTATTACGCCGTGCGGGCGCCGCACATGTCGGAAGTGGAGCTCTCCTGGTTCGTCGATGACACGATCACCAGCGAATTGCTGACGCTGCCCGGCGTGCAGAAGGTGCAGCGCCTCGGCGGCGTCAGCCGCGAAGTGCGGGTTTCGCTCAATCCCGAGCGGTTGCTGGCGCTTGGCGTGACGGCCGACCAGGTGAACACGGCACTCCGCGAAATCAACATCAACATCCCGAGCGGCCGCGGTGAAATCGGCGGGCGCGAGCAGTCGATCCGCACCGTCGGCAGTGCCGGCTCGGTGGACGAGCTCCGGCAGCTTTCGATCCCGCTTGCAGGCGGCCGCTGGCTGCAGCTCTCCGACATTGCGACGATCGA
The DNA here is from genome assembly GCF_014852425.1 of Ensifer sp. ENS09. Taxonomy (NCBI): domain Bacteria; kingdom Pseudomonadati; phylum Pseudomonadota; class Alphaproteobacteria; order Hyphomicrobiales; family Rhizobiaceae; genus Ensifer; species Ensifer sp. ENS09. The sequence continues at coordinate 440,281 of NZ_JACVBP010000006.1, read as the reverse complement.
GGACACCTCGTCCGAGCCGCGCAGCTTTGCCCATTTCGATGGCGAACCGATCGTCAGCTTCTCGGTTTCGCGCAGCAAGGGCGCGAGCGACACGGTCGTTGCCGAGCGTGTCATCGAGCGGCTGAAGGAGATCCAGGCGCGCACCCCCGGCGTCGAGATGACCGAGCTGATCTCGCTCGTCGAATATACGCAGGAAAGCTACGATGCAGCCGTCACGGCGCTGATCGAAGGCGCGCTTTTGACCATCGTCGTCGTCTTCGTGTTCCTGCGGAACTGGCGGGCGACGCTGATCTCGGCGCTTGCCATGCCGCTTTCGATCCTGCCGACCTTTGCGGTGATGGACCTGCTCGGCTTCACGCTCAACGGCATCAGCCTTCTCGCCCTGACGCTGGTCATCGGCATTCTCGTCGATGACGCGATCGTCGAGATCGAGAACATCGAGCGGCATGTCGACATGGGCAAGCGCCCGTTCATCGCGGCGATCGACGCGGCCGACGCGATCGGCCTTGCGATCGTCGCAACGACGCTGACGATCGTCGCCGTCTTTGCGCCGGTCAGCTTCATCGGTGGCGCGGTCGGGCAGTATTTCAAGCAGTTCGGCCTGACCGTGGCAATCGCCGTTCTGTTCTCGCTGCTGGTCGCCCGCCTGCTGACGCCGCTGATGGCGGCCTATCTGCTGCGGCCGAAGCCTGGTCACGGCCATGCCGTCAAGCCGTCGCGCATCGCCGACGCCTATCGCAGCATGCTCGGCTGGACCCTCGATCACCGCAAGACCGCGCTCTCGATGGTCGCTTTGATCTTCGTCGGCTCGATCGCGCTTCTGACCATGCTGCCGACGGGTTTCATGCCGACGAGCGACAGCAACGTCTCGCAGCTCAAGATCACCCTGCCGCCCGGTACGCGGCTCCAGGAAACGGCGCGCATTTCCGACGATCTCGTGGCCAAGCTCAAGGAGCGCAAGGAAGTCGAGAACGTCCTGGCGACGACCGACAGTCTCAACGAGGTATCGCTGCGCATCAAGCTCAAGCCGCGCAAGGAGCGTGAACTCGACCGCAAGTCCTTCGAGCTGTCGTTGCGGCCCTTGCTGGCGGAGACGCCCGACATCCAGGCGACGTTCTCTTCGACCGAGGGCGCGAAGGACCTCTCCATCTACCTGACGGGCGACGATCCGGAAACGTTGATGGCGTCGGTGCGGCGCCTGGAAAGCGAGATGCGTGCGCTTCCGGGGCTTGTCAGCGTGCGGTCGACCGAGCCGTTGCTCTCACCCGAGCTTCTGGTCAAGCCGCGCTTCGACGAGGCGGCAAGGCTCGGCGTGTCGGTGACGTCGATCGGCACCGTCGCCCGCATCGCGACGATGGGCGACAGCGAGAGCAACTCCGCGCGCTTCAACCTCGGCAACCGCCAGGTGCCGATCCGGGTGATGCTCGACCGGTCGGCGCGCGGCGATTTCGACACCCTGCGCAATCTGCGGGTGGGCACGAATGCGGGCGCCCTGGTGCCGTTGACTTCGGTCGCCGACGTCTCCTTCGGCGCCGAGGAAAGCAGCGTCGAGCGTCTCGATCGCAAGCGGCTGATCTCCGTCGAAGCCAACCTCAACGGCATGACGCTCGGCACGGCCTTCGAGGCGATTTCGGCCTTGCCGGCCATGAAGGAGCTGCCGGCGGGCGTGTCGCAGGCCAATTACGGCGATGCGGAATACATGTCGGAGATGTTCCGCAACTTCGCCCTGGCGTTGCTTGCCGGCATCTTGATGGTCGTGGCGGTTCTGATCCTGCTCTTCAAGGATTTCCTGCAGCCGGTGACCATCCTCGTGGCTCTGCCGTTGTCGATCGGCGGCGCCGCGCTGGCCCTGATCCTGTTCGGCGCGGCACTCGACCTTTCGTCGATGATCGGCATCCTGATGCTGATGGGTATCGTCTGCAAGAACTCGATCCTGCTGGTCGACTATGCGATCGAGTGCCGCAACGAGGGTGCGGACCGGCGTACGGCGCTGCTGACGGCGGGCGTCACCCGCGCGCGGCCGATCATCATGACGACGATCGCCATGGTGGCGGGCATGGTTCCGGCAGTCATCGGCGTCGGCGCCGGTGCCGCCTTCCGCGCGCCGATGGCGGTTGCGGTGATCGGCGGCCTGATCACCTCGACGATGCTGAGCCTCGTCTTCGTGCCTGTCATGTTCACCGTGATGGACGACATCAACACCAAGATGGGCCGCTGGCTGAAGCGCTTCTCCTCGGTGACGGACGAGGACCATGCGGCGGATGCGGCCCGGATCGGTAAGGAGGGGGCATCCGGCGCGGCCGGGTAGCGCATCGCCTCATCTCGGCATAAGCATTGTCGAAGCGCGCTGTATGGGTCTCCGTGCGGCGCGCTTCGCGCATTCGGGCCCAGCGGTGGTTTCTGGGGTCTAGTCGAAATAGTTGACGAGGCGCGTGTCGCCCACGGCGTGGACGCGGCAGTCGACATCGAAGATCGCCTGCAGCCGCGAGGGCACGATCATGTCTTGCGGCGGGCCCTCGAAGGCGAGGCGGCCGCCCTGCATGGCGACGATGCGGTCGGAATAGGCGGAGGCGAAATTGATGTCGTGCAGCACGACGACTACCGTCTTGGCGAAATCGTCGGCGAGGCGCCTTAACAGCTTCATCGTCTCGACAGCATGCTTGATGTCGAGATTGTTCAGCGGCTCGTCGAACAGCATGTAGTCGGTGTCCTGGCAGAGCACCATGGCGATGAAGGCGCGCTGGCGCTGGCCGCCCGAGAGTTCGTCGAGAAAGCGGTTCTGGTAGGGTTCGAGCCCGAGATAGGCGATCGAGCGATCGATGTGTTCCGCATCGGCTGCCGTCACCCGTCCCTTGGAATAGGGATAGCGTCCGAAGGCGACGAGGTCGCGCACGCTGAGGCGCGCGGTGATGTGGTTGTCCTGGCGCATGATCGACAGCCGTCGGGCAAGCACGTCGCCGGCAGCGCGGCTGACGTCGAGGCCATCGACCAGCACCTTGCCCGTATCCATCGGCATCAGCCGGCTGACGATCGACAAAAGCGTCGACTTGCCGGCGCCGTTGGGGCCGATGATCGAGGTCAGGCCGCCCGTGGGCAGGGTCAGCGACACCCGGTCGACGACCGCGGTGCCGCCATAGGATTTTGTTACCTCTTGGATCTCGATCATCGCGCGGAGCCTCGGACGAGCAGGAAGATGAAGACTAGGCCACCGAAGAATTCGATGACGATGCTGAGCGCCGTGTTGAAGGAAAACAGCCGCTCCAGGACGACCTGGCCGCCGACGAGTGTCGCGATCGCGATAAAGACGGCGACAGGCAGCACGAAGCGGTGGCTGGCGGTGGGCGTCAACTGCCAGGCGAGACTTGCGACGAGCAGGCCGAAAAAGGTCACCGGCCCGACGAGGGCGGTGGAGACCGACACCAGAACGGCGATCAGCATCAGGAGAAGCGTCACGACACGCTGATGGTCGACGCCGAGCCCGATCGCCGCCTCGCGCCCCAGCGAGAGCACATCGAAGGTGGGCGACAGCCGCCACAGGACGAAGGTCACGCCGAGGGTGGCTGCGGCGGCAATACCGAGCAGGCTGGCATCGATGCTGTTGAAGCTTGCAAACAGCCGGTCCTGCAGCACGACGAAATCGTTGGGGTCGAGAACGCGCTGCAGGAAGGAGGAGAGGCTGCGGAACAGGCCGCCGAGAATGACGCCGACCAGCATCAGGAGATGCAGGCTGCGGCTGCCGCCGGAAAAGAGGGTGCGGAAGAGAAGAAGCGAGAGGCCGACCATCACGGTCGTTTCGAGCGTGAACTGCATCTGCGGGTTGACGCTTGCCGCGCCGGCGGCACCGAGGAAGAACACCATGACCGTCTGCAGCAGCGTGTACATGGCGTCGAAACCGATGATCGACGGCGTCAGGACGCGGTTGCCGGAAATCGTCTGGAACAGCACCGTCGAGACGGCGATCGCGTAGGCGACCAGCACCATGCCGAGCAGCTTCGTGCCGCGGAAGGAGAGTATGAAGCTCCAGCTTCCCTTGGCGCCGATGGTCATGAAGGCGATCATCGACAACAGCGCGAGCGCGGCGGACGCAACAAGGACGGTCGACGGAGAGAGCCGCTTGGCATCAGCCTGCATGGGACCGCCTCGATAGCAGGAGATGAAGGAAGACGAGGCTGCCGATCACGCCCATGACCGTGCCGACGGGGACCTCATAGGGCGCAATCACCATCCGCCCGACGATGTCGCAGGCGAGCACCAGCCCGGCACCGGCGATGGCGATCACCGGCAACGTGCGCCTCAGATTGTCGCCAAGGGTCAGGCTGACGATGTTGGGAACGACGAGGCCGAGGAACGGGATCATGCCGACGGTCGCAACGACAGTCGCCGTGACCATGGAGACGATGGCAAGCCCGAGGGTGACCACCTTGTCGTAGTCGAGCCCGACATTGCGGGCGATCGCCTCGCCCATGCCGATGACGGTAAAGCGCGCGGCGGTGGCGTAGGCGACCAGCGTCAGCGCGAAGCCGATCCACAGCAGCTCGTAGCGTCCACGCAGCACGACCGAGAAATCGCCGGACATCCAGGCGCCCATCGACTGCATCAGGTCGTAGCGATAGGCGATGAAGGTGGTGATGGCGTTGACGACGCCGCCGAGCATCAGGCCGATCAGAGGCACCATGAGTGCCGAGCGCAGCGGAACGCGCCGCAGGATCTGCAGGAACAGGGCGGTTCCGGCAAGCGCGGTCAGGGCGGCAAACGCCATCTTGCCGGCGACCGGCAGGTTCGGCGCAATCAGCATGGCCAAGAGCATCCCGAGTGCGGCGGATTCGGCAGTGCCGGCGGTCGACGGCTCGACGAAGCGGTTGCGCGCCAGCATCTGCATGATCGTGCCGGACACGGCGAGGCCGGCGCCTGCGAGCATCAGCGCCAGTGTGCGTGGCAGGCGGCTTTCGACGACCAGAAGCCAGCCGCGGCCGTCGTCGCTGGCCGCAAGACTGCCGACACCGGTAAAGACGCTGACGGCGGCAAGCAGCAGGACGACCGGGATGGCAAGCAGGACCGCCCTCATGGTTCCGTCACGCTCCAGCTGCATTTCGTGGTGACCACCGCTCTCGTATCCCGTGGCTGCATTCTTTCCATCGACCGCCGCAACGGAACTCCTGAGGTTGTGGCCGCCAGGGGTGCTCGATCGAAGGCTCGCCTTACTCATATATATGATCGGCTTCGTCAAGTTTTGTGACGCGCAATGCGCGCATTGCCCTCCCCGTAAAATCGCGCTAGGGAGGAGGAGAAAACATGAGGTAAATAGTCATGAATATATCTCCCTTCTCTAATGGTCTGCGCAGCCTGCTCGTTGCGGCCGTGATGACGGCTGGCGGCGCATCGGTGGCGATGGCCGAAACACTGAAGATCGAACACAGCAGCGGCGTCACCGAGGTGGAGAAAAACCCGAAGACCGTGCTGGTCTATGATTTCGGCATGTTGGAAACGCTGGATATGCTCGGCGTCGCCGTCGCCGGCGTCCCCGGATCGGCCGTCCCGCCGTCGCTCGAAAAGTACAAGGCCGACACCTATGCGAAGATCGGCACGCTGTTTGAACCCGACTTCGAGGCGATCAATGCGGCGGAGCCCAACCTCGTCATCGTCGGCGGGCGGTCGCAGGCGAAATATGCTGAAGTCGCCAAACTGGCACCGACGATCGACCTGACCTCGGACGACAAGGATCTGATCGGCAGCGTCAAGAAGAATGCAGAGATCCTCGGCGAGATCTTCGGCAAGGAAGCCGAGATCAAGGCAAGCATCGCCAAGCTCGATTCCTCGATCGAGGCGCTGCGTGGCCTTGCTGCGGAACGTGGAACGGGTCTCATCCTGCTGACGACCGGCGGAAAGATCAGCGCCTATGGCAAGGGATCGCGCTTCGGCGCGTTGCATGACGTCTTCGGGATCAAGCCGGCCGATCCCGAGCTGCAGGTCGCGACCCACGGCCAGGCGGTTTCCTACGAATACATTCTCGAAACCAACCCCGACTGGATCTTCGTCGTCGATCGCGATGCAGCCATCGGCCAGCAGGCACAGCCGGCAGCGGCCCTGCTCGACAACGAACTCGTGCGGCAGACCAAGGCCTGGAAGGACGGACACGTCGTTTATCTCGACTCCGCCAAGCTTTACCTCACGGCATCGGGCCTGAAGTCGCAACAGGACATTGTCGATCAGCTGGCGCAGGCGCTGAGCAAGAAGTGATTGCAACGCGACGCCGCATTGCGGCGTCGCTGTTTACCACCCGATTGCTGCGTTGCGTGCAGGCGTGTTTCAAAGCGCCGCTTTCGCGGTCGCCTGTCACAACTAGCCCATAGGGGAACTCTTTTCGCCGCCGGGCGGATTTCGGGACAAAGGGAAGCCAACACCAAATACCCTTAACTCTTACGGTATTTATCCGGTGTTGGCTCCTTTTGGAGAGACGCGTAATATCTTGATTTAGAGATTTTCGCTTTTTTGTTAAATTTATTTTAGTTTTTACTTTTTTATATAATGTCCGCCCGGATTGCGTCCGAGCTATATGTCGACTTGCTTTACGCTTACTCGATGGAACGCGGACGCAACTGTCCGAAGGGCAGGTTTCTTATTGGCTGCAAGCGCCTGGTGGCGCTCGGCCGGACCCGTTTGATCTTCCGGAACGAAAGTCCAATTTGACTCCAAACGGCGCGACGCGGAAGATACCAATTCTAGTTAGTGGTTTGTAATTACTGACACTTTCCCGTCTAACCATCGGTGGCAAACCCTTGGCGCTGCGATGAAATCCCAAGCTTTTTCAGAGGCATCCATCGCGCGGTGCCCCGGCACTCTAGGCCGTTTGCGCCGGGATGCGGGCGATCGCCGATAGTAAAGTAAGGGCGTCCTAGTCCGGAATAAGTATTCCTGCGTATTTCGGAGCGGAAGAGGGGATTAAGAACGGCCGTGCGGGCCTGCTTAACTAATCCTATTATTGCGTGCCGCCGGCCGCGCCTTGGCAGAAAAGCATAGGACATCGGCTCTTGCGGAGGTATCCTGGAGCCTTGTTTTTGAGGACGTTCCGCGCCTTGGTAAACAGAACGTTTACAATATAACCCAAAGATGGTTCGATTTATAACGATTTAAGTGCCTTTCCGGCGCTTCTCTAATCCTTTTGGGCTGTTTCGTTGCGGAGATCTTTACGTTACATTAGCTATCGCGAATTTTATCGCGCAGGAAAAAACGTGACGCATAAGTGGTTCCGAATAAATTTTTTGAAAGTGGGGCGTGCCGACGGCCAGACCGCGGCACCCATAAAAATAAATGGAAAAATCCTAGGAGGGCGTAATGTATCCTGGAAGCTCCAAAGTGGGTGATTTTGAAGATAACAACAAGGCTTTGTCACAAAAGAAAAAAATCGTAATGCTCGCCAAGATCGATCTGTTCGCCGAATGCCTGATGCAGGCCGTCGGGTCCAGGTTTCAAGGGCACGATATCGTCAGCTTCTCCGATCCCGACAATCTGCTCGACGGCAATCTCGTCGATGTCACGTTGATCATGCTGTACCGGATGCCTCCCAAGTCCTTTCCGGCTATCTTGCGGACCATTCACGAGTTCCACCCGCGGGCATCGATCGGCCTGGTGGTGGAGAATGCCGAGGAACTCGATCCTTCGATTGCCGGCTTCGTCGAAGAGCGACTCATCCATGGCGTCCTGCCGTTGAACCTCAATCTCGACGTCTGCCTTGCCGCCATCGATTTACTGATGAAGGGCGGCGAACATTTCCCGGCGGCTTTGCTGCGGCGGCTTTCTCCCGAGCCTTTCGCGGCAAACAACCTTTACGGCCGGCGCGGGGAAGCCTCGGGCCAGACGGTCGTCTCGGGAACGGGGCGGCGCAAGCGCGATGCCGGCCCGGACGGCCTGACGACACGCGAGGTCCAGATCCTCGATCTGATCTGCAAGGGTACGCAGAACAAGATCATCGCGGACCGGCTCGGGCTGTCGGAAAACACCGTCAAGGTTCACGTCCGCAACATCTACAAGAAGATGAACGTTCGCAACCGTACGGAAGCTGCGTCTCGCTACTTCACCAACGATGCGGCGACGGAGCGCAACGGCGACGTCATCCTGTCGCGTTGGAAGAACTAGGCGCGACGCAAGGCGGGCGTTTGTCCGCTTGAAGGCCTGGATGTCATCGAAGACATGCCAGGTTCCCCCTCGGTCCCAGGTGAACTCTCCTGGGGCTGCTCTCGAAATAAAATGCTGCTTTGGAACCTGCCCGGCGAATGGCCGGGCGGTTCGGCCGCAGTATGTCTCCGCGACAGGTATGCGAAACCCCGAAGATAAAACCGTAATTTACCTTAGAACATGCTGGTAAATATTTCGTTACTTTTGAGCTGGATTGGCCGGAAAGTAATCACATGTGATTATGTCAATAGAAGTTTATTGTAATTTTGGATTATTTACTGGAAATAAATTCCATACATATTGACTGAATGCTCCTTATTTGATAATTAGCTAATATTGAAATTGAAAAACTGAAAAATATTGATTGCGATTGAATAGTTTATTTTTTGTCGGGTTGTGCGTGTCATTGTAATAAAGAGAATATTTTTATTATTTATTACGCTCGCATCCCGTCTCCAAATCACCAACGAAAATGGTGAGCTTAATAATTGGAGGTGCGCATGCGAAAGGTCGTCAAGGGACCGCTGTCCGTGGTCGGACAGCGGGAATTTCTTAAGAAGATCGCAGGAATACCGAAGAGAATACTAGTAACGGGTGGAAGCGGTTTTCTTGGATCTCATATTTGCGAAAGACTTCTTTCCCTGGGGCATACGGTCATCTGTCTTGACAACTTTTCGACCGGCCGGCGCGAAAATCTCTCTCATCTGGCGCAGGACCCCCATCTCCACATCATCGATCACGACGTTCGAAAGCCTTACCTGATCGATGCGGATGTCATCTTCAATTTTGCCTCTCCAGCATCCCCTCCGGACTATCAGGCCGACCCGGTCGGAACCCTGATGACGAACGTCCTCGGCGCGCTGCACGCGCTCGAAAACGCCAAGGCCACCGGTGCCACGGTCATCCAGTCCTCGACGTCGGAAGTCTATGGTGATCCGCTGACCAGTCCGCAGCGGGAAACCTATTTCGGCAACGTCAACACGATCGGTCCGCGGGCCTGCTATGACGAAGGCAAACGGTCGGCCGAGACGCTGTTCTTCGATTACCACCGGACCCACGGCGTGAAGATCAAGGTCGCACGTATCTTCAACACCTATGGTCCGCGGATGCGCCCCGACGACGGGCGGGTAATATCCAACTTTGTCGTCCAGGCTCTCCGCGGCAACGATCTCACGATCTATGGCGACGGCTACCAGACCCGGTCCTTCTGCTATGTCGACGACCTGATCGACGGCTTCCTCCGCCTTTCTGTCTCGGCCGACCCGTGCACCGGGCCGATCAATCTCGGCAATCCCGGAGAGTTCACGGTTCTCGAGCTCGCGCAGATGGTGATTTCGATGACGGGCTCGCGCTCGCGCATCGTGCATCTGGCAGCAGCCACCGACGATCCCCGCCAGCGGCGGCCCGATATCACGCAGGCGCGTGGCGAGCTCGCATGGGAACCGAAGGTGATGCTGCGCGAAGGCCTCGAGCGCACGATCGCCCATTTCGACGAGCGCCTCAGTGCGGCCGACCGCGCAGTGGCCGGAGAGGCGGTATGACATGTCTCGCGTCGCACTGGTCACCGGCGGAGCCGGCTTCATAGGCAGCCACACCTGCAAGCGCCTGGCTGAGCAGGGTATCGTGCCCGTCGTCTACGATAATCTGTCGACGGGGCATCGGGCCAACGTGAAATGGGGGCCCCTCGTTGAGGGAGCGATCGAGGACAAGGAACGGCTGGCGGCGGCAATCCGGACCCATGCGCCCGAATGCCTCATTCATTTTGCCGCGTCCGCCTATGTCGGGGAATCGGTCGAGGATCCCGGAAAATATTACACCAACAATGTCGCGGGCAGCATCGCGCTTCTGGAAGCCTGCCGGGCGACCGGACTGGGACGTATCGTCTTTTCCAGCTCCTGCGCCACCTATGGCATCCCGCCGCAGCTACCGATTACCGAGGACATGGTTCAGCTGCCGATCAATCCCTATGGCCGCACCAAGCTGATGATAGAACTGATGCTTGGCGACTATGCCCGCGCCTACGGCATCCGCTCGGTGGCGCTGCGCTACTTCAATGCGGCAGGCGCCGATCCGGAAGGGCAGCTGACCGAAAAGCACGATCCGGAAACGCATCTCATTCCCCGTGCGCTGATGGCGGCGGCCGGCCGCATCGACAGGCTCGACGTCTTCGGCGACGACTATGCGACACCGGATGGCACCTGCATCCGCGACTATATCCACGTGACCGACCTTGCCGATGCGCATGTGGCGTCCGTGAACTACCTGCGCGACGGCGGCGAGGTGCTGCACGCCAATCTCGGTTCTGGCCACGGTACGTCGATCCGGCAGGTGCTGTCGGCCATCGACCGGGTGACCGGGCGGCCGGTGCCGGTGCAGATGCTGCCGCGCCGGCCCGGAGACCCGCCGGTTCTCTATGCCGACACGAACTGGGCGCGCCAGAGGCTGGGCTTCAGCCCACAGCTCTCGGACATCGACACGATCATCGCCACCGCCGCGCCGAGCTTCGGCCTGGAGGTGCGCTCATGAGCTGGTCGCCAGCAACTGCGAAACCAAATGAGACCATCGCCATCGATAAGAGCCGGAAGGCGGCTTTCGCGCCGACCGCCCTGTTTTCGGGCCGGCTGCAACTGCTCCATGTCCTCGGCATTGCCGCATGGTTTGGCGCCCTCCTGTATTTCTGGCAGTGGTGGCTTGATCCCGCCCACGTCGTCGACTGGCCGTCCTATGTGCTGATCACGGTCGTCGTCGGGTGGATCACCCTGCTGCCGGTCTATTTCATCGTGATCTTTTCCGGCGCGAAGGTGATGGCGGCAAGCGCCGGCCCGGTGCCGCACGGGCGGGTCGCGATGGTGGTGACCAAGGCGCCTTCGGAACCCTTTTCCGTGGTGCGCAAGACGCTGCTCGCCATGCTCGATCAGACCGGCTGCGAATTCGACGTGTGGCTCGCCGACGAAGATCCGTCGCCGGATACGATTGCCTGGTGCGCGGCGCGCGGGGTGATGATCTCGACGCGAAAGGGTGTCGCGGACTACCACCGCTCCTCCTGGCCGCGCCGGACCCGCTGCAAGGAGGGAAACCTCGCCTATTTCTACGATCACTATGGCTACGAGCGCTATGATTTCGTCGCCCAGTTCGATGCCGACCATGTGCCGGAAACGACCTATCTCGTCGAGGTGCTGCGTCCGTTCAACGACCCGTCGGTCGGCTATGTCTCGGCGCCCAGCATTTGCGACGCCAACGCTGCCACCAGCTGGGCGGCGCGCGGGCGGCTCCATGCGGAAGCCAGCATGCACGGCTCGCTGCAGGCCGGCTACAACAACGGTTGGGCGCCGTTGTGCATCGGCTCGCACTATGCCGTGCGGACCAAGGCGCTGAAGCAGATCGGCGGACTGGGGCCCGAACTTGCCGAAGACCATTCGACGACGCTGATCATGAATGCCCATGGCTGGCGCGGCGTGCATGCGCTGAACGCGATCGCCCATGGCGACGGACCGGCCAACTTCGCCGATCTGGTGGTCCAGGAGTTTCAATGGTCGCGAAGCCTCGTCACCATCCTGCTGAAATACTCGCCGGTCTACGTGCCGAAACTGTCGCCGCGGCTGAAGTTCCAGTTCCTGTTCTCGCAGCTCTGGTATCCGCTGTTTTCGTGCTTCATGGCGCTGATGTTCCTGATGCCGATTGCGGCGCTCGCGGCCGGGCGAACCTTCGTCGCCATCACCTATCCGGACTTCCTGCTGCACTTTGTGCCGCTCTCGCTGGTCTTGATCGCGCTTGCCTATTTCTGGCGCTCGACGGGCACGTTCCGGCCCTATGATGCGCGCGTCCTGAGTTGGGAAGGCACGCTGTTCCTGTTTGCGCGCTGGCCCTGGTCGCTTCTCGGTTGCCTTGCGGCAGTGCGCGATCACCTGACCGGCAACTTCGTCGACTTCCGCATCACGCCGAAGGGCGGCGGTGCCGCCGCGCCCTTGCCGCTGCGGGTGCTGATGCCCTATCTCGTGCTCGCCTTGGCGTCGGCACTGGTCGCCTGGGGCATCTCCGATGCCGGCACCGCACGCGGGTTTTACGTCTTTGCCGGCATCAACGCGCTGATCTATGCAGGGCTGGTGGCGGTAATCCTCATTTGCCACGCACGTGAAAACCGGCTGGGCCTGATCCCGCGCTCGACGATGACCGCGGCGACGGCCGGGTGCCTGGTGCTGGTCTCGGTGCTCTCGGCTCAATCGGCCGTGCGCCATGGGGCCGAGGCAACGCAGGCATTGTCGCACGGCCTGCAATTCGTGAGCTTCACCGAAACGAGATACACGGTCGCCGGTGCCGGCAGCGGCACCAATCTCAAAACCGTTCGCTTCCGCCTGAAATGGAGAGGGTTTTCACAGCCCTCCGACGGGCCCGCGCGCGGCGAAATCAGTGCATCGAATGTCAGCCAACCAAGGAACAGGGAAACGATAACGACCAGGAAGGTCGGTCGGTTTCATGTGCCGTCATGACGACGGCAAGCAGTCGAGTGTGTGTGGTCTCCAATGCGAGGAGAAGTGTAATGAAAGGGTCGTTGAAAGTTGTAGCTCTTCCGCTGCTGGTGCCTTTGGCAGCGGCCGCGGTCTATTTCGGCGCCGAGCCGGTCAAGGCGAAGATGGAAGTCAAGCCGACGCCGCTCAGCGCCTATGAGGTCTATTCGCTCTACCGCAACAAGACCTGGGAATGGTCGACGGGCGGTGCCCGGTTCGAAGCCCATGGGCGCAAGCTCGTCGCGTTCGTCGACAAGGGCAAGGGCGATCGCTCCTTTGCCGAAGGCAACTGGTACGTCAGCGACCTCGGCATGATGTGCATGCAGGCCACCTGGACGACGTCGGCCAATGCCGGCAACGCCCGCAGCTGCTTCGGTCACGCCCGGATCGGCGACACGGTCTATCAACGCAAGGTCCCCAATGGGAAGTGGTACGTCTTCAGCCATGCCAAGCCCCGCGCCGGTGACGAGTACAAGCGCTTCGTCGCCCACGACAACATTACGGCCAAGGCACTCCGGCTGAAGGAACAGTTCCTGGCCAAGAAATAGACGTTCTGCCGCAGGAGGATGAAATGAAACGCAAATTGGCATTCGCGCTATGCACGGCTCTGGCTCTCCAGCTGGATCTCAGTGCAAGCTTGGTATCCGCGTTGGCGCAGGAACAAGCCAATCCTGCGACCAGTGCAGAACAGACGATGAGCGATAAACGTCCGGTCATTCACCCGGGCGGAACGAAATTCGGCGCCTATGACCCCCACGGTGATTTCGGCGCACAGAACGATGTCTCGACCGAGGCCCTGTTCCTGCCCTGGGAAGACGTGGACCTCGCCTCCCTGCAGGCCGCCGACGAGTACGCGCTCCAGCGCAACCGCAACCTGCTGATCACCATCGAGCCTTGGTCCTGGTCGCTCGACTGGAAACTGACGCCGACGCAGCTGCGCGACCGCATGCTCAGAGGCGAGTATGACGCCAACATGGAAGCGATCGCCAACACGATCGCCGAGCTGAAGAGCCCGGTCATCGTGCGTTGGGGCCAGGAAATGGAAGATACCTCCGGGCGCTTCTCCTGGGCCGGCTGGGAGCCTCAGGACTGGATCAAGGCCTACCGGCACGCGATGGACATCGTGCGGGCGAAGGCGCCAAAGGCGCAGATCATGTGGTCGCCCAAGGGGCTGCCGAACCTCGTCGACTATTATCCGGGCGATGACTACGTCGATCTCGTCGGCCTCTCGGTCTTCGGGCTCGAGCCGTTCGACAAGATCGAATACGGCGCGCCGAAAACCTTCGCCGAAGCTTTGAAGCCCGGCTACGACCTGGTCTCCAAATACAACAAGCCGATCTGGGTGGCCGAGCTCGGATGGGAGGGCAGTCCGACCTACATGCAGCCCTGGATGAATACGGCGACCCAACCGGATCCGCAGTTCCCGAACCTGGTCGAAGTCGTCTACTTCAACGATCGCGACGTTATCGATTGGCCGCATGACCTCGGCCGACCGAACTGGCGCGTTGCAACCGATGCCACGACGAACTGAATGTCGCGCGAAAGTGCGCAGCGGTTTTGCGATAACGACATGCTTTGAGACTGCCGGCCGCAAAGACTAGGCCGGCACACGCGACGGATGTTTGGATCCCCTGGCTGGATCCAGTGTCCCCGCCAGCAAAAAAAGCCCCTCGCTTGAGGCGAGGGGCTTTGCATCTGGTCCAGGCGTGTCGGTCGACGCGCGCCCGGATTATTCGGCGGCCTGCGGTCCCAGTTCGCCGCGACGGATCTGGTCGGCTTCGATCGATTCGAACAGGGCGCGGAAGTTGCCCTCGCCGAAACCCTCGTCGCCCTTGCGCTGGATGAACTCGAAGAAGATCGGGCCGATCACGGTTTTCGAGAAGATCTGCAAGAGGATCTTGGTCATGCCGCCGTTCACCACACCTTCGCCGTCGATGAGGATGCCGTGCTTCTTCATCCGCTCGATCGGCTCGTCATGGCCGTGCACACGGTCGTGAGACATGTCGTAGTAGGTCTCCGGCGGGCCCGGCATGAACTTCAGGCCGTTGTCCGACAGCTTGTCGGTGGCATCGTAGATGCCTTCGGTGCCGACGGCGATGTGCTGGATGCCTTCGCCCTTGTACTTGCGCAGATACTCCTCGATCTGGCTCGTATCGTCCTTGGACTCGTTCAAGGGAATACGGATCTTGCCGCAGGGCGAGGTGATCGCACGGCTGACGAGGCCGGTGATGCGACCATCGATGTCGAAGAAGTGTATCTGGGTGAAGTTGAACAGTTCGCGGTAGAACGCCCACCACTTGTCCATGTTGCCGCGATAGACGTTGTGGGTCAGGTGGTCGAGATAATAGAAGCCGACGCCCTCGGGCTTCGGGTTGCGCTCGCCGGTCCACTCGAATTCGGCCTCGTAGGCCGAGCCCTTGGCGCCGTAGGTCTCGACGAAATAGAGCAGCGAACCGCCGATGCCGACGATCGCCGGGACATCGAGACACTTGTCCGTGCCTTCATAGGGGATCGCGCCCTTCGAGACTGCATGGTCGAAGGCGTGCTTGGCGTCGACGACGCGCCAGGCCATCGACGGGGCGCAGGGGCCGTGCTCGTCGACGAAGCGCATGGCGTGGGAACCGGGTTCGGCGTTCAGGATGTAGTTGATGTCGCCCTGGCGCCAGACGGTGATGTTCTTGCTTCTGTGTTTGGCGACCGGGCTGTAGCCCATGCGCGTAAAGAGCTCGGCCAGCTTTTCCGGTTCCGGATGGGCGAATTCGACGAACTCAAAGCCGTCCGTGCCGGCGGGATTGTCAGCGGTAATCGTTGCCGGCGGGGCGTCATGCGGGAAGGGGCCCATCGGAAGTCTCCTCTTATTCTTCCAAACTTTGCTGGAGTATGACGCAATTCCCATGCATGATGCTTGTATTCTTGCGCGGTTTAGACAGAATGGCGCACGAAACATGCAAAATTGCGTATTAGGATGCACGAATGGAGCAGCTTGACGGGTTCGATCTCAAGATCCTCAGCGAATTGCAGCGCGACGGGCATCTGACCAACAACGAATTGTCGGAACGCATCGCGCTTTCGCCGTCGCAATGCTCGCGCCGGCGCACCCGGCTTGAGACGGAAGGCTACATCACCGGCTACCAGGCACAGATCGACCGGCAGAAGCTCGGCCTCGATCTGATGGTGGTGATCTCTGTCACACTCGCCACCCACAATCGCGACAATGCCAAGCGTTTCGGCAAGCTCATTTCAGGGCTGCCCGAGGTGCTGGAGGCCTATGCGCTCACCGGCGAGATGGACTACCACATGCGGGTGGTGACGCCGGATCTTGCGGGGCTGTCGCGCTTCGTCAATGACGTGCTTCTGCCGCACGACAGCGTGCAGCATGTGAAGACGTCGATCGTGCTCGAAACGTTGAAGAGCTTCGAGGGCGTGCCGATCCCCGAGCGGATGAAGGGCTGAAGCCTCAGGCAGAGGGCGGAGGGTCGAACCTGCCGATAGCGCGTTCTACTGCTTCCAGCCCGACGGCGAGCGCCTGTATCCCGGCCGGCCCGAGCAGCGTGTCGAGTTCCGCCTGATAGCGGGCGGCAAGTTCCGTCAGTTCGCCATAGGCCCGGATGCCCGTCTTCGTCAGTTCCAGGTGCTCGATGCGGCGGTCGTTCTCGTCTTCGCGCCGTGTCAGCCAGCGGCGCTTTTCGAGCAAGGCGACGGCGCGGCTGACCTTCGTCTTGTGCATGGCCGAGTGCGCGCCGACTTCGGTGGCGGTCATTGCGCGACCGGTGCTGCCGAGGGCTGCGAGCGTGCGCCATTCCGGGCGGGTGAGCTGGTAGCGCGCCTTGTACTGGGCGGCAAAGCGCAGCGCGACGAACTCGGCGGCGCGGTTCAGGCGATAGGGCAGGAAGGTATTGAGTTCGAAGCCATCGGCGGCCATCGCGCATCCTTGATAGTTACAAAATCGATAGTTACGATTGCAACTAATATGCCGAAGGCCACGCCTGCGTCCACCCTGGGAAACGGTCGTCGCCGCGGTATTTGGGATTGCGCCGGACCTTTTGAGGTCGCTTCGCGAAGCCGAAGCAGGGCGCCCAAGAGGAGGAGGATCGACGATGCTGGACAAGGCAGGAAAACAGGCCGAAGCACAGGTGAAGGCCAACGAAGCGCTCAACTATATGCCCGGCTTCGGCAATGATTTCGAGACCGAGAGCCTGCCCGGCGCGCTGCCGCAGGGTCAGAACAGCCCGCAGAAATGCGCCTATGGCCTCTATGCCGAGCAGCTTTCGGGCTCGCCCTTTACCGCGCCGCGCGGCACCAACGAGCGCTCGTGGCTCTATCGCATCCGCCCGAGCGTCCGCCACACCGGTCGCTTCAGCAGAATAGACTATCCGCACTGGAAGACGGCACCGCATGTCGCCGACCATTCCCTGGCGCTTGGCCAGTTGCGCTGGAATCCACTGCCGGAGCCGACGGAAAAGCTGAACTTCCTGCAGGGCATCCGCACGATGACGACGGCGGGCGATGCGCCGACGCATTCGGGCATGGCGGCGCATGCCTATGCCTTCAACGCCGACATGGTGGACGACTATTTCTTCGATGCCGACGGCGAGCTGCTGATTGTTCCGGAAATGGGCGCGATCCAGGTGTTCACCGAGCTCGGCAAGATGGACGTCGAACCCTCTGAGATCTGCATCGTGCCGCGCGGCACCATGTTCAAGGTGACGCGGCTTGGCGACGAGAAGGTCTGGCGCGGCTATATCTGCGAGAATTACGGTGCCAAGTTCACGCTGCCCGACCGCGGCCCAATCGGCGCCAATTGCCTCGCCAATCCGCGCGATTTCAAGACGCCGGTCGCCGCCTTCGAGGAGAAGGAGACGCCCTGCCGCGTGCATGTGAAGTGGTGCGGTGGCTTCCACGTGACCGAGATCGGCCACTCGCCGCTCGACGTCGTCGCCTGGCACGGCAATTACGCGCCCTACAAGTACGATCTGAAGACCTATTCGCCGGTCGGCGCTATCCTCTTTGACCATCCGGACCCTTCGATCTTCACCGTGCTGACGGCGCCTTCGGGCGAAGAGGGCACGGCGAATATCGATTTCGTCATCTTCCCGCCGCGCTGGTTGGTAGCCGAGCACACTTTCCGCCCGCCCTGGTACCACCGCAACATCATGAGCGAATTCATGGGGCTGATCTACGGTCGCTACGACGCCAAGGAAGAGGGCTTCGTTCCCGGCGGCATGAGCCTGCACAACATGATGCTGGCGCATGGGCCCGATGCGTCGGGCTACGACAAGGCGACAAACAGTGAGTTGAAACCGGTGAAGCTCGACCATACGATGGCCTTCATGTTCGAGACCCGCTTCCCGCAGCAACTGACCCGCTACGCCGCCGAACTGGAGACGTTGCAGGACAACTACATCGACTGCTGGACGGATCTCAAGAAGCGGTTCAACGGGACGCCGGAAGGCGATTGGTCTTGAGTTCACGCCTGGTTTTGCTCGGCAGCAAGGGTGGTCCGGCGATCCGGCCGGGCGGCCCGTGGCCGACCTCGTCGCTGCTTGAAATCGGCGGCCGGACTGTTGTCGTCGATTGCGGCCTCGGCGTCACCCGAGGTTTGACCGATGCCGGTGTCACACTGAAGACGCTGGACCTGATCGTCATTACCCACCTGCATTCGGATCATGTGCTGGAACTTGGCCCGCTCATTCACACGGCCTGGACCGCTGGGTTATCACAGCCGGTGCGGGTCTTCGGACCTGCAGGTACCCACGCCTATTGGCACGGTTTCCTGCAGTCGATGGCCTTCGACGTCGACATCCGCATCTTCGACGAAGGCCGGCCGGACCTGCGCGCGTTGGTCGAGGTCATCGAATTCTCCGAAGGCGAAATCTTCTCGGAGGAAGGCCTGACGCTTTCGGCGCTGCGCGTCGACCATCCGCCGGTGACCGACTGTTTTGCGCTCCGCTTCGACCATGCGGAAGGCTCGGTCGTATTTTCGTCCGATACCGCCTATTTCCCGCCGCTTGCCGATTTCGCCAAAGGGGCCGACATTCTCGTGCACGAGGCGATGCTTGCCGAAGGCGTCGACCGGTTGGTGGCGCGCACCGGCAATGGCGCGCGGCTGAAAGAGCATCTGCTGGCAAGCCACAGCTTCGCCGGAGAGGCGGCAGCGATCGCAACCGCCGCCGGCGTCGGGCGGCTGGTGCTGCATCATCTGATCCCGGCCGACGATCCGGAAATTACGGAAAACCACTGGACTACGGCGGCTCGCAAAAACTGGGCGGGCGCCTTGACGATCGCCGCCGACGGCCTTGTTGTGAAGATTACGGACGATTCGTCCGTCTAAGCGCGGTTTCGTTCGAAATTGCGTGAACAATGAAAAGATTGAGAGGGAGGACTGCATGAAACTGGCGACACTCAAGGACAGTACGCGGGACGGAAAGCTCGTGGTCGTCTCTCGCGATCTCACCCGCTGCTCGGAAGTCGGGCACATCGCCCGCTCGTTGCAGGCAGCGCTCGACGATTGGGCGCATGCCGGTCCACGGCTTGCGCGTGTGGCTGAAGGGATCGAGACCGGCTCGCAGC
This sequence comes from Ensifer sp. ENS09, assembly GCF_014852425.1. Classification (NCBI taxonomy): domain Bacteria; kingdom Pseudomonadati; phylum Pseudomonadota; class Alphaproteobacteria; order Hyphomicrobiales; family Rhizobiaceae; genus Ensifer; species Ensifer sp. ENS09. Next base: position 421,034 of record NZ_JACVBP010000006.1, on the reverse strand, counting down.
CGACGATTCGCTTCCATGAACATGACGCGCTGTCGCCGTTGCCGCGCGCTTTCCAATGGGCCGATGGCTCGGCCTACGTCAATCACGTCGAGCTGGTGCGCAAGGCTCGCAATGCCGAGATGCCGGCAAGCTTCTGGACCGATCCCTTGATGTACCAGGGCGGGTCCGACAGCTTCATCGCGCCGCGTGATCCGATCCCGCTTGCCGACGAAAGCTTCGGCGTCGACATGGAGGGCGAAGTCGCCGTCGTCGTCGACGACGTGCCGATGGGCGCCACCATCGACGAGGCTAGGTCGGCGATCCGTCTCGTCATGCTCGTCAACGACGTGTCGCTGCGCGGCCTCATCCCCGCCGAGCTTGCCAAGGGCTTCGGCTTCTTCCAGTCGAAACCGTCGTCGGCCTTCTCGCCGGTTGCCGTTTCGCCGGATGAGCTGGGTGACGCCTGGGATGGCGGCAAGCTGCATCTGCCGCTCAACGTCGATCTCAACGGCAAGCCCTTCGGCCGGGCGAATGCCGGCATCGACATGACCTTCGATTTCGCCCAACTGATCGCACATGCGGCCAAGACCCGGCCGCTTTTGGCCGGCACGATCATCGGCTCGGGCACAGTTTCCAACAAGCTCGACGGCGGGCCGGGCAAACCAGTTGCCGAAGGTGGCGCCGGTTATTCCTGCATCGCGGAAGTCCGGATGATCGAGACGATCGCCGGCGGCGCGCCGAAGACGCAGTTCCTCCGGGTCGGCGATGTCGTACGCATCGAGATGAAGGACAAGACCGGTCATTCGATCTTCGGCGCGATCGAGCAGACCGTCGAAGCCTACACCAAGGCCTGACCGCAGATAAGAAAATGGGCAGAGGCATGAGCGAGACCGTCCTTTACGATTACTGGCGTTCGTCGGCGAGCTATCGGGTGCGCATCGCGCTCAACAGCCTCGGCGAAAGCTATCGTTCGGCGCCGGTCGACCTGCTTGCCAAGGCACACAAGGCGCCGGAGCATCTGGCCCGCAACCCGCAAGGGCTGGTGCCTGTGCTTGAGATCGATGGCGAGCGCTTCACGCAATCGCTCGCCATCATCGAATATCTTGGCGAGACGCGGGCCGATTCCGGCTTCCTGCCATTCGACGCGGTAGGGCGGCAGCGGGTGCGAATGCTGTCCTATGCGATCGCCATGGACATCCATCCCGTCTGCAATCTCAGCGTCGTGTCCCACGTCATGGCCAATGCCGAGGATGGCGAGGCGGCGCGGCGGAACTGGATGCGCAAGTTCATCGGCGAGGGGCTTGCCGCTTTCGAGCGCTTGCTCGACCATTCCGCGACGGGGCGCTTCTGCCACGGCGACAGTCCGACCATGGCGGATTTCTGCCTAGTGCCGCAGGTCTACAATGCCCGCCGATGGGACGTCGATCTTTCGGCCTGTCCGCGGCTCGTCGCGATCGACCAGAACTGTGCCGAGATCGAGGCTTTCGCCCGCGCGCACCCGGATCGCACGCCGCGCTGAGGCCATGCCGCTTGCCGCTTGATCCCTTCTCCTTGCACCTTCAGGCGAGCCTGCGTGATGCGGCCGCCTTGTCTGGCCGGTTCCGTCAAGCGAATGTCGCGAATGGATCGACAGCGGCGAAAAGGCCGCGCTAGTTTTTGTGTGACTGGCCGTATAAGGGGGGCCGGAAAAACCTCTGGAGCGAGAGACCTACCGATGAAAAGCTATGTGCTGAACGTCAGCTGCAAGACCACCCGTGGCATCGTCGCCGCGATCACCGGCTATCTCGCCGAAAAAGGCTGCTACATCTCCGACAGTTCGCAGTTCGACGACCTCGAAACCGGCCTGTTCTTCATGCGTCTCAGCTTCATCAGCCAGGAAGGCGCCACGCTCGACGAGTTGAAGGCCGGCTTCGAAGCGGTGGTGAAGCGCTTCGACATGAACGCCGAGATCCGCGACAGCGAAGAGCGCATGAAGGTGCTGCTGATGGTGTCGCGTTTCGGCCATTGTCTCAACGACCTGCTTTATCGCTGGAAGATCGGCGCGCTGCCGATCGAAATCGTCGGCGTCGTCTCCAACCACTTCGATTACCAGAAGGTGGTCGTCAACCACGACATTCCCTTCCACTGCATCAAGGTGACGAAGGAGAACAAGCCGAAGGCCGAGGCCCAGCTGCTCGAGCTCGTCGACCAGACCGGCGCCGAACTGATCGTGCTCGCCCGCTACATGCAGGTCCTGTCCGACGCGCTCTGCAAGAAGATGTCTGGCCGGATCATCAACATCCACCACTCCTTCCTGCCGTCGTTCAAGGGCGCAAACCCCTACAAGCAGGCCTATGAGCGTGGCGTGAAGCTGATTGGTGCGACGGCGCACTACGTCACCGCCGACCTCGACGAAGGCCCGATCATCGAGCAAGACATCGCCCGCATCACCCACGCCCAGAGCGCCGAGGACTACGTGTCGATCGGCCGCGACGTCGAGAGCCAGGTGCTCGCCCGCGCCGTGCACGCCCATATCCACAACCGCTGCTTCATCAACGGCAACCGCGTCGTCGTCTTCCCGCCGAGCCCGGGCTCCTACGCTTCCGAGCGCATGGGCTGAGGAGCGAGCGCAATCGCCCGCGAAAAACAGAAACGCCGCCGGTTCGACCGGCGGCGTTTTTCATTTGTTGGAGTTGGAGACGGCCGGAAGACCGCGCTAAGTTATTGCAACAGCTCCAGCCCGACCGCGGTTGCCTCACCGCCGCCGATGCAAAGCGAGGCAATGCCGCGCTTGACACCTTTGGCGCGCATGGCGTGCAGGAGCGTCACGATGATGCGGGCGCCAGACGCGCCGATCGGGTGGCCAAGTGCGCAGGCGCCGCCGTTGATGTTGACGATATCGTCGGACAGACCGAGGTCGCGGATCGCCGCCATCGCCACCACGGCGAAGGCCTCGTTGATTTCGTAGAGGCCGACGCTGCCCTTCTCCCAGGCAAGCTTGGCCATCAGCTTGTCGATCGCGCCGATCGGCGCGGTCGTGAACCAGGCCGGTTCCTGGGCGTGGCCCGCATGGCCCGCGATGATCGCAAGCGGGGTCAGTCCGCGCTTTTCCGCTTCGCTTGCGCGCATCAGGATCAGTGCGGCAGCGCCGTCCGAAATCGACGACGAATTGGCCGCCGTCACGCTGCCGCCGTCGCGGAAGGCGGGTTTCAGCTTCGGGATCTTGGCCGGATCGGATTTTGTCGGCTGCTCGTCGCGGTCGAGATTGCCGGTCTGGCGCTTGCCGGCGTCAGCGACGGCTACGATTTCCTCGGCAAAGGAACCATCTTCGGCCGCCCGGTTGGCGCGCTCCAGGGAACGCAAAGCGAAGCCGTCCTGATCGGCACGCGAGAACTGGTAGTGCTCGGCCGTGTCCTCGGCATAGGTGCCCATCAACCGGCCGGAATAGGCGTCTTCGAGGCCGTCGAGGAACATGTGGTCCTTGACCTCACCATGTCCCAGGCGGAAGCCGCCGCGCGCCTTCGGCAGCAGATAGGGGGCGTTGGTCATCGACTCCATGCCGCCGACCGCAAGCACCGAGGCACTGCCTGACAACAACGCATCATGGCCGAGCATCAGCGCCTTCATGCCGGAGCCACAGACCTTGGAGATTGTCGTCGACGGCGTCTCCTTGCCGAGGCCTGCGCCAAGGGCTGCCTGACGTGCGGGGTTCTGGCCGATGCCGGCCGGCAGCACATTGCCCATAAGCACCTCGTCGACAGCATCAAGGCCGGCGCGATCGAGCGCGGCCTTGAGCGCGATGGCGCCGATTTCGGGTGCGGTCAAATCCTTGAGGCTGCCCTGAAAGGCGCCCATTGGCGTGCGGGCCGCCGAAACGATGACGATCGGGTCAGTTCTGCTCATGTCTTTCTCCCATACGGAAAACGGCAATGGTTGGTGCAGGCGCTTGTCTCGCATTTCCTTCTCCCCGCGTGCGGGGAGAAGGTGGCCGGCAGGCTGGATGAGGGGCCATTTTACAACGCGAAGCGTCAGATATGCAGTGCGTGTCCCAGCGCCTTCAGCGCCGATTCCTGGAAGGCTTCGGACTGCGTCGGATGCGCATGGATCGTGCCAGCGATATCTTCGAGGCGCGCGCCCATTTCGATCGCCAGGCTGAAGCTTGCCGAGAGTTCCGAGACGCCGTGGCCGACCGCCTGGATGCCGAGCACCAGATGGTTGTCGGCGCGCGCGACGATGCGCACGAAACCGTCCTCGGCAAGCGTCGTCATGGCGCGGCCGTTCGCCTGGAAGGGGAACTGGCCAATCTTGATCTCGATGCCGCTGGCGCGTGCTTCGTCGGGCGAAAGGCCAGCGGTAACGATCTCCGGATCGGTGAAGCAGACGGCGGGGATGCAGCGCTTGTCCCAGCTGCGCTTGTGGCCGGCGACGATCTCCGCGACCATCTCGCCCTGCGCCATGGCGCGGTGCGCCAGCATCGGCTCGCCGGTGACATCGCCGATCGCATAGATGCCGCGCATGGAGGTGCGGCACTGGTCGTCGACGCGGATGAAGCGGCCGGTGCGGTCGAGGTCGATTTCTTCGAGGCCGAAGCCTTCGGTCACCGGCTTGCGACCGACGGTGACGAGCACCTTTTCGGCAGCGACATTGATGGCGCGGCCGTTGTGTTCGGCTTGCAGGCTGCCGGTCTCCGTGGAGTAGCTCTGGGCGACCGTCTGGGTGAAGACCTCGATCCCGAGTTCGCCAAGGCGCTTGCCGATCGGCTTCGTCAGATCGGCGTCATAGAGCGGCAGGATGCGGGGCTGCGCTTCGAGCACGGTGACGTGGCTGCCGAGCTTGGCAAAGGCGGTGCCGAGTTCGAGGCCGATATAGCCGCCGCCGATGACGGCGAGGCTCTTCGGCACGCTCTTCAACGACAGGGCCTCGGTCGAGGAGATGATCGGCCCGCCGAAGGGCAGGTCCGGCAGCTCGATCGGTGCGGAGCCGGTGGCAATCACGATCGCTTCGGCGCGGATGCGCTGCAGCCCGGTTTCTGTCTCGACATCGACTGTCTTGCCATCGATGAAGCGGGCCGCGCCGACGACCGCCTTGACGCCGGCTTTCTTCAAAAGCCCGATGACGCCGCCGTTCAGCCGGCCGACGATACCGTCCTTCCAGGCGATGGTATGGGCGAGATCGATCGAGGGGTTGGCCAGCGACAGGCCGAGCGGGTTGCGGCCGGAAGCGGCCGCGCGCAGTTTGTGAAACTCTTCAGCCGCATGGATCAGGGCCTTGGAGGGGATGCAGCCGACATTCAGGCAGGTGCCGCCGGCCTTGGCCTTCTCGACGATGACGGTGTCGATGCCGAGCTGGCCGGCGCGGATGGCGCAGATATAGCCGCCGGGGCCGGCGCCGATGACGAGCAGCTTGCAGGAAATTTCCTTCATGATCGTCTCAAGCCTCCACGAAAATAAGCGCCGGCGTTTCGAGCAGGGTCTTCAGCCGCTGCACGAATACGGCCGCATCCCAGCCGTCAATGACGCGGTGATCGAAGCTCGAGGACAGGTTCATGATCTTGCGTGGCACGAATTGCGTGCCGTCCCAGACCGGGCGGACGGCGAGCTTGTTGACGCCGATGATCGCGACCTCCGGGTGGTTGATGACCGGCGTGGAGACGATGCCGCCGAGTGCGCCGAGCGAAGAGATCGTGATCGTCGATCCCGTGAGCTCGTCGCGGGTGGCGGTGCCGGTGCGGGCCGCTTCCGCCAGGCGATTGAGTTCGTTGGCGCAATCCCAGATGCCGCGCGCTTCAGCATGGCGCACGACCGGAACGGTTAGGCCGGCCGGCGTCTGGGTGGCGATGCCGATGTTTACGGCGTGATGGCGGCTGATGATGCCGGGGCCGTCGTCGAACGTGGCGTTGACGGCCGGCTGCTCGGCGATAGTGCGCACCAGCGCGCGCATCAGATAGGGCAGAATCGTCAGCTTCGGCTGCTCCGGCTTGCGATCGCGGTTCATCGTCGTTCGCAGATCCTCGAGCGCAGTCATGTCGACCTCTTCCACATAGGTGATGTGGGGAATGCGCGAGGTCGAAAGCGACATCTTCTCGGCGATGCGGCGGCGAAGGCCGGTCACCTTGATTTCATCGACGGCAGTCTTGCGCTGCAGGCCGGCCGGCGCCAGCGCCGGCTGGGCGCCGCGGGCGATGAACTGGTCGAGGTCGTCGTGGGTGATGCGGCCGGCAGGACCGGTGCCCGTCACCTGGCGCAGGTCGACGCCACTTTCCTTGGCGCGCAGGCGCACGGCGGGTGACGCCAGCGCTTTCTCCTGCCGTTCACCGGGGGCATGTGCGCCGTTGGCTTGGACGCCATTTGCAACCGGTGCCTTGACCTCCACCTTGGCGGGCTGGGCCGGCTTGGCGACCGGGGTGGGCGCCTCGACCTTTGCCGCGGGCTCTTCTTCCGCCTTGGCGGCCGGCTTTTCTTCCGCGGGAGCAGCCGCTCCGCCCTCGCCTGCGATCTCGATGCGGACAAGCGGCGCCTTCACCGCGACGGTGTCGCCCACCTCGGCGCCGAGCCAGAGCACCGTGCCGGTAACGGGCGAGGGGATTTCGACGGTTGCCTTGTCGGTCATCACCGCGGCGAGCACCATGTCCTCGCGCACGGGGTCACCCGGCTTCACATGCCACTCGACGAGTTCCGCCTCGGCCACGCCTTCGCCGACATCCGGCATCTTGATTACGAATTCGCCCATCTCAGGCCTCCATCACTTCGACGAGCGCGCGTCCGACGCGCGCGGGGCCGGGGAAATAGTCCCATTCCTGGGCGTGCGGGTAGGGTGTGTCCCAGCCGGCGACGCGCACGACGGGCGCTTCGAGATGGTAGAAGCAATGCTCCTGGACGAGGGCCGCCACTTCGCCGCCGAAGCCCGACGTCAGCGTTGCCTCATGCACGACGACGCAGCGGCCGGTCTTTTCCACCGACTTGACGATCGTATCGAGGTCGAGCGGCAGCAGGCTGCGCAGGTCGATTACCTCGGCGTCGATGCCGGTTTCCTCGGCAGCCGCGAGCGCCACATGCACCATAGTGCCGTAGGCAACGACGGTGACGGCCGAACCCTCTCGGCGGACTTCCGCCTTGCCGATCGGGACGGTGTAGTGGCCTTCCGGCACCTCGCCGAGATCGTGCTTCGACCACGGAATGACCGGCCGGTCATGGTGGCCGTCGAAGGGACCGTTATAGAGCCGCTTCGGCTCGAGGAACATCACTGGATCCGGATCTTCGATCGAAGCGATCAGCAGGCCCTTGGCGTCATAGGGATTGGAGGGAACGACGACTTTCAGGCCGCAAACATGGGTGAACAGCGCTTCCGGGCTCTGGCTGTGCGTCTGGCCGCCGAAGATGCCGCCGCCGGTCGGCATGCGCAGCACGATCGGGCAGGTGAAGTCGCCGTTGGAGCGGTAGCGGATGCGGGCCGCTTCCTGGGTGATCTGGTCGTAAGCCGGGTACATGTAGTCGGCGAACTGGATCTCGACGCAGGGCTTCAGGCCGTAGGCTGCCATGCCGATTGCCGTGCCGACGATGCCGCTTTCGCTGATCGGCGCGTCGAAACAGCGTGTCTTGCCGTATTTCGCCTGGAGGCCTTGCGTGCAGCGGAAGACGCCGCCGAAATAGCCGACGTCCTCGCCGAAGACGACGACATTGTCATCGCGCTCCATGGACACGTCCATGGCGCTGCGCACGGCTTCGATCATTGTCATTCTGGCCATATCAGTATCCTGCCTTCTGCCGCTGGCGGCGAATGTGCGGCGGCATTTCGGCATAGACGCCCTCGAAGATATCGCGCACCGAGGGCTTGCCGCCGGCGTGCAGCGTGCCATGGCCCTCGGCCTGTTTCTGCGCCTGGATCACTTCGTCGAGGATCTCGGCTTCCGCCTGGGTGTGGCGTTCTTCCGACCAGGCGCCGCGCAGGATCAGGTGCTTCTTCAATCTCAAAACCGGATCGCCGAGCGGCCAGGCCTCGGATTCCGTCTTCGGCCGATAGGCGCTCGGATCGTCGGAGGTCGAATGGGCGCCGACGCGGTAGGTCACGTATTCGATCAGCGTCGGGCCGAGGTTGCGACGGGCGCGCTCGGCGGCCCACTTAGCGACGGCGTAGACGGCGAGATAGTCGTTGCCGTCGACGCGAAGCGCCGGGATGCCGAAGCCGAGACCGCGGGCGGCAAAGGTGCCGGAGCCGCCGCGGGCAATGCCTTGGAAGGTGGAGATCGCCCACTGATTGTTGACGATGTTGAGAATGACCGGCGCCTTGTAGGTGGACGCAAAGACGAGCGCCGAATGGAAGTCCGATTCCGCCGTGGAGCCGTCGCCGATCCAGGCGGCAGCGATCTTGGTGTCGCGCTTGATGGCCGACGCCATCGCCCAGCCGACCGCTTGGACATATTGCGTGGCGAGGTTGCCGGAGATGGTGAAGAAGCCATGCTCCTTGGAGGAATACATGATCGGCAGCTGTCGGCCGCGCAACGGGTCGCTCTCGTTCGAGAAGATCTGGTTCATCATCTCGACCATCGGGTAGCCGTCGGCGATCAGAAGACCGGCCTGTCGATAGGTCGGGAAGTTCATGTCGCCCTTCACCAGCGCTTTGCGGAAGGCGCAGCTGACGGCCTCTTCGCCCAGATGCTGCATGTAGAAGGAGGTCTTGCCCTGGCGCTGCGCCATGACCATGCGCGCGTCGAAGGCGCGTAGCAGCATCATGTGCCTGAGGCCTGCGAGCAGCTCCTCGTCGGAGAGAAGCCCGGCCCAGGGACCGACCGCTTCGCCATCGCGGTTCAAGACGCGGATGATCGAATAGGCGAGGTCGCGCATTTCTTCCGGCGCGATGTCCACCTCCGGGCGCGGCACGGAGCCGGCCTTCGGGATCTTGACGTTGGAGAAATCCGGCTGGCCACCGGGCCGAACGGCGGGTTCGGGGACATGCAGGCTAAGTCGATTGAGATCGCTCATGCGGTTTCCGGCCTCCTCCGGAGTGCGCAGTGCACCAGTCAAGAGCGGTTCCAGTCGAACCGCTCCTCTTTTCTGTTCTCACGCATTTCCGGACGCAGGGACGCTAGGACCCTTGCTGGAAATGCTCTGGGTCGGGACAACGATGGGCCTGAGGTGTACGAGGACGTGCAATTTGACCGGCAAGGCTCCTCCGCCTAAGGTCTGCACAGACTCCTCCTAAAAGCCCCCGCTCTCCCAACGGGAATGCTCACAGACTGCCACGAGTTCCGGGGCTTATGAAGGTCTTTCAGTGTCGCGAGGCAGGGGCAGGCGAAGAAAGATAGAATCCTGCCGGGAGTGCGCCCACGCGTTGTGTCGGACATCTTCCCGCCGGCCATTGCCGGTAATTTTCTTTCGCGGCTATCCGCCGGCGACGGCGGTCAGACCGGCGGGGCGATGGTGATCGGCGTTCCATCGAGGAAGCGCGAGAGCCGGAACGGCGTCGGATCGACGATCGGTTCTACGCCGGTCACGAGGTCTGCGACGAGGTGGCCGGCGCCGGGGCCAATGCCGAAACCGTGGCCGGAAAAGCCCGTTGCGATCATGAGGCCCGGAACGGTCTCGGCGGGCGAGATGACGGGCACGGCATCGGGCGTCACGTCGATCAGGCCGGCCCAGATCTGCTGCACCTTGGTTTCGCGCAGCAAGGGCAAGGCCTTGGCAGCCGCATCGAGCGCATGCAAGGCGCGGCGCGAATCCGGATTGGGATCGAGCACGCGGTGACGCTCGAAGGCGCCGGGCCGGTCGAGGGGCACGGTGCCGATCTCGAATAGCTCGTTCCAGCTCTGGGCGCTCAGGCCCACCTGCACGGCATCGCCCTCCGCTTTTCGTGCCGGCTGGAAATCGCGGAAGAAGGCAAAGCTGTCGGGCACGATCGCGTGCAGATTGGTGGCGCCATCGGCAATCGTGTAGCCGCCGTCGAGGCGCTTGCGATAGGCATAGGTCGCGGTTGCACCAGCCCCCTCCGGACCGCCCGAGACCGGGCCGGTTCTCAACACCGTGTTGCGAACTTTCAGCTGCGGCAATCTTATGCCGAGGCCTTTGAGGAACAGCCTCGACCAGGCGCCACCGGCGACGATGACGGTCGACGTCTCGATGCGGCCCCTCTCGGTCACGACGGCGGAAATCCGCCCGGCAGCCTTCTCGACGCCGCGCACGGCGCAGCCGGTAAGAACTTTGGCACCGGCGCGGCGGGCGCCAGCGACGATGGCAGGCACGGCCCTTTGCGGTTCGGCCCGGCCGTCGCTCGGCGTGAAGAGCCCGCCTGGGTAGCGGATCGCTGTACCCGGCATCATCGCTTCTGTCGTGTCGGAGCCGAGTTGCACGCTATCGACACCGTAGGGCTTTGCCATGGCAAGCCAGGCGTCTCGGTTGGCGACGTCGCGCTCGTTCTCGGAGATGTAGAGAATGCCGCTGCGGCGAAAGCCGGTCTCGCCGCTGACGCGGGCGTCGAGCGTGTCCCAGATCTTCAGCGCCTCGATCGCCAGCGGGATTTCGCGCTCGTCGCGGCCCATGACCCGCACCCAGCCCCAGTTGCGGCTCGATTGCTCGGCTCCGGGCATACCCTTCTCACAGAGCACGACATCGATGCCGCGCTCGGCGAGGAAGAGCGCGGTGCAGACGCCGATGATGCCGCCGCCGACAATGACGACGTCGGCCTTGGCGGGCAAGGTGGTGTCTGTGGCGATGAGATCGAGTGTGGGGCCAGGCATGGGGGCACTTTCGGGCAGGGAAGTATCGTAGTCATCGGTGCATGCCGCCGCCGCGAGATCAAGACCTGCAATCTGGCTAAGGATCGAAAGCGCGTGGTTGCCGGCTCACTTTGTTTGGGAAAGCCGGTTCGCCTTGCCACCGGGCGGACTTCCGGTTTCCGCCTGGAGCTTCTATGCTTGCCCGCATGAGTGAACGCCGCCCCGATCTTCGCCCCGTCCTGCGCATCGATTTTCCGCCCGCCGATCGGCTCGGCCGCGGCAAGATCCTGTTGCTCGAACTGATCCGCGAGACCGGCTCCATCTCCGCTGCCGGGCGGGCGATGGACATGTCGTACCGCCGCGCCTGGCTGCTGGTCGATGCCTTGAACCGGATGTTCCGCGAGCCTTCGGTGGAATCGCAGCGAGGCGGCAAGCAGGGTGGCGGGGCGGCGCTGACGGCGTTCGGAGAAGAGCTCATCCGTCGCTACCGCGAAATGGAAGAGAAGGCGCAGGCGGTGATTGCCGATGATCTCGCCTGGCTCGAAAGTGTTCGGAGCAGCGATACACCACCGTCCGATACGGCACCTGTTGTTTCCCAAAAAGCCTAGGGCGTCCTTCGTGCGTTCCCATGAACGCACCGCGCTCTAGTGATCGATCGCCACCGACTTGATGACGGCATAGACGGTCTTGCCGGGAACAAGCTGCAGCACGTCCCGCGAAAAGCGGGTGATGCGGGCGGCAATGGTCGCATCACCGCAAGTCACCCGGACATCCACGCTGCCATCGTCCTCCGATGTCAGCGTCAGTATGCGCCCTTCGAGCACATTGAGCGCGCTGATCTCCACTGGTCTCGACGTCGCCAGCATGACGTCGCGGGCGGCGATGTGCAGGCGGAGCCTGCCTCCGGGCGTGGCGCTGACACCGGCGATGCGCAGCCGTTCCCGTCCGACGCGCACCGTCGTCAGTTCGTGAGCCGGATCGGTTCCCTCGACCTCGCCCTCCAAGAGGACGCCGGCCTCGCGCCGGCCGGTGGCAAGCGTGGCGGCGGGTGTGCTCAACACTTCGGCCGCTGCACCGGACGCGGTCACCCGGCCGTTTTCGAGCACCACGACGCGCCGTGCCAGCCGGGAGACTTCGCTGATGGAGTGGCTGACATAGACGATCGGGATACCGGCGTCGTCGCGCAGCCGCTCGAGATAGGGCAGGATCTCGGCCTTGCGCGCCTCGTCGAGGGCGGCGAGCGGTTCGTCCATCAGCAGCAGCCGCGGTGCCGCAAGCAGGGCCCGGCCGATCGCCACGCGCTGCCTTTCGCCGCCGGATAGAGCCGACGGGCTGCGATCGAGCAGATGGCCGATGCCGAGCATCTCGACGATGCGGGTTAAGTCTCCGCCCGAGCCGCCGTTGCCCGCAAACCAGCGGCCATACGCGAGGTTGCGGCGCACGCTCAAGTGCGGAAAGAGCCGCGCCTCCTGGAAGACATAGCCGAAGCGGCGGCGGTGCACCGGCGTGAAGATCCTCTTCTCGCTGTCGGCGATGACGTCGCCGTTAAGCAGCACGCGGCCGCTTTCCGGCTTCAAGAGCCCGGCGATGATGTTGATGAGCGAGGTCTTGCCAGAGCCGGACCGGCCGAACAATGCGGTCACGCCGCCATCCGAAGTAAAGGCGGCATCGAGCGCGAAATTACCGAGCTGGTGGCGGGCTTCGACGGTGAGGCTCATTGAGCCGCCACCCGGCGCGCGGCAAAGGTCGCCAGCAGTTCGGAGAAGATCAGCGCGGCCATGGAAATGATGACGGAAATGATCGTCAGCCGCATGGCGCCGGCGTCGCCGCCCGGCACCTGGGTGAAGGTATAGATCGCAGCCGAGAGCGTCTGCGTTTCGCCGGGAATGTTGGAGACGAAGGTGATCGTTGCGCCGAATTCTCCCATCGCCTTGGCAAAGGCGATGATCATGCCGGCGATGACGCCGGGGATGATCAGCGGCAGGGTGACGGTGGCGAAGACCCAGAGCGGGCTCGCCCCGAGCGTCGTGGCCGCGTCCTCGAGCTTGCGGTCGACCGCCTCGATCGACAGGCGGATGCTGCGCACCATCAGCGGAAAGGCCATGACGGCGCAGGCGAGCGCCGCGCCGGTCCAGCGGAAGGAAAAGACCAGTCCGAAATAATCGGCGAAGAAGGCGCCGAGCGGGCCACGGCGACCGAAGAGCAGAAGCAGCAGGAAGCCGGTGACGACGGGCGGCAGGATCAGCGGCAGATGGACAAGGCCGTTCAGCAGCGTCTTGCCCCAGAAGCGTCCGCGGGCAAGCAGCATGGCGACAGCGAGGGCGAAAGGCAGGCTACCGATCATCGCGACGGTTGCGACGCGCAGGCTCAAGAGGATCGCCGTCCACTCCGCGTCGCTCACTGCAAGCCAGTCCAACAGATGTCGCTCCCCGATGCCAGGCCGGCCAGACTTAGCTGTACGCTTCAGGCCGCCGCTGCCTCTCAAACACGATAACGTCGCCCGCGTTTGGGCGCGGGCGACGTGTCACGATAGATGCTTCGCCTGCCTCTGGACAGCCGAGATCCGACGCGATTTCAGGTCGGTTACTTCAGGACCGTGAAGCCCTGCTTTTCGAAGAGTTCTGCAGCCTTGGCCGACTTGACGAAGTCGACATAGGCGGCGGCATCGGGGCTCTTGCTCTCGGCCGTGATGGCGATCGGGTAGATGATCGGCGGATGGCTGTCTTCCGGGAAGGTGCCGACGACCTTGACGCCCGGGTCTGCTGCGGCGTCGGTCTGGTAGACGATGCCGTAGGGTGCCTCACCGCGCGAGACGAGCAGGAGGGCGGCACGCACGCTTTCGGCGCCGGCGACCTTCGGCTCTACGGCCTCCCAGGCGTCGAGCTTTTCGAGTGCTGCCTTGCCGTACTTGCCGGCCGGAACGGAATCGACCGCACCCATGGCCAGGCGGCCGTCACCGAGGATGCCAGCGAGATCGAAGCCCTGCTTGATCTCGACCGGGCCAGCATCCTTTTTGCCGGACACGAGCACGATGCGGTTGCCGAGCAGGTTTGCGCGGGTGTCGTCCTTGATCAGCTTCTTATCGGCGAGATAGTCCATCCAGGCGAGGTCGGCAGAGATGAAGACGTCGGCGGGCGCGCCCTGTTCCACCTGCTTGGCAAGCGCGGAGCTTGCCGCGTAGGAAACGGTCGTTTCCTTGCCGCTTTCCTTCTGCCACTCGGCATTGATCGCATCGAGCGCGTTCTTCAGGCTCGCAGCCGCAAAGACCGTCACCTTCTCTTCGGCCTGCGCGGACGCCGGCAGAACGATTGCGCCGACCCAGGCGAGGCCGAGCGTCAGCGCCAGGCCCTTCAGCCAGTCTCTTCTCTTGATCATCGATTTCCCTCCAACGATGCGTGATATCTCTAAGGATACAACGATATCGCCTCCTGATTACCGTTGTATCTGTTGAAATACAATGCTTCTCAAAAGGGCTAGCGCAATACCCCTGTGCCTGCGGCCGGCAGGCAAAACCCGTGCAGCATTCCCGCGGCAGGCGCGATTGGGCTTGCGGTGATGTCCGAGCGGCCTAAATTGCGGCCTCGATCCTCTGACATGGAGCGGACGCGCGATGGAAACGGCAGTAAAGCTTGAAGAAAGCTGGAAGGAAGCCTTGGCACCGGAATTTGCCAGCGGCTACATGGCTGACCTCAAGCAGTTCCTGGTGGTCCAGAAGAACGAGGGCCGGCAGATTTTTCCTCGGGGACCTGAGTATTTTCGCGCGCTCGATCTGACGCCGCTCGACAAGGTGCGGGTCGTCATCCTCGGCCAGGATCCCTATCACGGCGATGGCCAGGCGCATGGGCTCTGCTTCAGTGTGCGCCCCGGCGTTCGGACGCCGCCGTCGCTCGTCAACATCTACAAGGAGCTGAACACCGATCTCGGCATTCCGCCGGCGCGGCATGGTTTCCTCGAAAGCTGGGCGAAACAGGGCGTGCTGCTTTTGAACAGCGTGCTGACGGTGGAGCGCGGCAATGCGGCGTCACACCAGGGACGCGGCTGGGAAAAGTTCACGGATGCGATCATCCGCGCGGTCAACGAGGCCGAGCATCCCGTCGTCTTCATGCTCTGGGGTTCCTATGCGCAGAAGAAGGCGGCCTTCGTCGACCGCTCACGCCATCTGGTCTTGAGGGCGCCGCATCCGTCGCCGCTTTCGGCGCATTCCGGCTTTCTCGGCTGCCGGCATTTTTCCCAGGCCAACGCCTTCCTTGAAAGCAAGGGCTACGATCCGATCGACTGGCGGCTGCCCGAGAATCCGGCTGCGGACATCAACTGACGGCTTGGCGTGATTGACGGCTTCGTCGTCGCCCTGAGGTCTTGCCTTGGCGGCGGAGATCCGCCTAAGACGCCCGAACGAAATGGCGGAGGCGGGCATGCGCAAAATTCTGATCATAGGCATCGGTTCGGGCAATCCCGAACACATGACCGTGCAGGCGATCAATGCGCTCAACCGCGCCGACGTGCTTTTCATTCCGACCAAGGGCGCCAAGAAAACCGAGCTTGCCGACGTGCGTCGCGACATCTGCGCCCGCTACGTCACGCGCAAGGACGGCCGCACCGTCGAGTTCGCGGTGCCGGTGCGGCGCACCGAGGGCGTCAGCTATGACGGCAGCGTCGACGACTGGCACGCCCAGATCGCCGCGATCTATGAAGGGCTTCTTTCGAAGGAGTTGGGCAACGAGGGAATTGGCGCGTTTCTCGTCTGGGGTGACCCGATGCTCTATGACAGCACCATTCGCATCGTCGAGCGGGTCAAGGCACGCGGTGAGGTCGCCTTCGATTATGACGTCATTCCCGGGATCACCAGCCTGCAGGCGCTCTGCGCCAGCCACCGCATTCCGCTGAACCTGGTCGGCAAGCCGGTGGAGATCACCACCGGGCGCCGGCTGCACGAGAGTTTTCCGCAAAAGAGCCAGACCTCCGTCGTCATGCTCGACGGCGAACAGGCGTTCCAGCGGATCGACGATCCGGACGCTGAGATCTTCTGGGGCGCCTATCTCGGCACGCCGGATGAGATCGTGATTTCCGGCCGCGTGGCTGCGGTGAAGGACCGAATCCTTGAAACGCGGGCGGCGGCGCGCGCGAAGATGGGATGGATCATGGACATCTATCTCCTGCGCAAGGGCGCCGACTTCGACGAGTGACGGCAAGTACTGATCTGCGTCGTGTTTGATCTCACTCAAGGTTTGCGGCTGTGTTATAGCGTCTTAAGAGGTTTCTTCAGGGAGGAGAGCCTCACGTGATGACGGATTTGATGACCAGCTGCGCCCTTCCATCGACCGGAGATGCCGGTACTGTCGCGTCGATGCGCCGCGGTGCCTGCCCTTCCTTGGCAGAGCCGATGCAGACCGGCGACGGCCTGCTCGTCAGGTTGAGGCCGACGGACGACAGTCTGACGCTGCCGAAGGTCATTGCACTTGCCGTTGCTGCCGAGCGCCTCGGCAACGGCATCATCGAGATCACCGCGCGCGGAAACCTGCAGCTTCGCGGCCTGAGCGCGGCGTCCGTGGCGATGCTGGCGCAGGCGATCGGCGATGCGGAGATCACGATAGCCGACGGGCTCGCGATCGAAGTGCCGCCTCTCGCCGGCATCGACCCGGACGAGATCGCCGACCCCCGGCCGATTGCGAGCGAGCTTCGCGAAGCGCTTCGCGCGCGCCAGGTGCCGTTGAAGCTTGCACCCAAACTATCCGTCGTCATCGATAGTGGCGGCCGCTTCGGTCTTGGCGCCGTGGTTGCGGACATTCGCCTTCAGGCGGTTTCGACTGCCGGGCGCGCGACGTGGGTTCTGTCGCTTGGCGGCACGGCGGCGAAGGCATCGATCGTCGGGACGTTTACCGGCGACGCAGTCGTGCCGGCCCTGGTCACCATTTTCGAGAAACTGGCGAGCTTGGGCGCGGCGGCGCGCGGGCGCGATCTGGACCCGGCGGACATCCGCGCGCTCTGTCGCTGTGAGGCATCGAGCGAACGCCCGGCCGTTCCGCGTTCGGCTGCCATACCCGGCATTCACGCCCTAGGTAGCGCCGACACCGTTCTTGGTCTCGGTCTGGCCTTTGCTCAAGTGGAGGCTGCCGCGCTGGCATCCTACCTCCTTCAGGTCCAGGAACTTGGTGCGCGCGCGATCCGGCTTGCGCCGGGGCACGCCTTCTTCGTGCTCGGCCTTCGCCCTGAGACGGCGGCGATGGCGCAGGGCCTGGCGGTGGCACACGGTTTTCGCATTGCCGAAGAGGATCCGCGCAACGCGATCGCCACCTGCGCCGGCAGCAAGGGCTGTGCGTCCGGCCGGATGGAGACCAAGGGCATGGCTGAGCGCCTCGTCGAGGCGGCGCCGGAGTTGCTCGACGGGTCACTGACCGTGCATCTCTCCGGCTGCGCCAAGGGCTGCGCCCGGCCGAAGCCGTCCGAACTGACGTTCGTCGGTGCGCCATCAGGATACGGGCTTGTCGTAAATGGGGCTGCCAATGGCTTGCCAAGCGCCTACACCGATGAGAATGGAATGGGATCCGCACTTGCCCGGCTCGGCTGGCTGGTGCGGCAAAACAAAGACGCTGGCGAATCGGCGCAGTCCTGTCTTACACGGCTCGGAGCTGCGCGCGTCTCGGCAGCGTTCGAACAGGGATAGACATGCCTGAGTATGATTACATTCGCGATGGCAACGCCATCTACGAGCGTTCCTTCGCTATCATTCGCGCCGAGGCCGATCTTTCGCGCTTCTCCGAAGAGGAAGCGGATCTGGCGGTGCGCATGGTGCATGCCTGCGGCTCCGTCGAGGCGACCAGGCAGTTCGTGTTTTCTCCCGATTTCGTAAGCTCCGCCCGTACGGCGTTGAAGGCCGGTGCGCCGATCCTCTGCGATGCCGAGATGGTTGCGCATGGTGTGACCCGCGCACGTCTTCCGGCCGGTAACGAGGTGATCTGCACGCTGCGCGATCCGCGCACGCCCGAGATCGCCGCCGAGATCGGCAACACGCGCTCCGCCGCAGCCCTGAAGCTCTGGAGCGAGCGTCTGGCCGGTTCGGTGGTCGCGATCGGCAACGCACCGACGGCGCTGTTCTTCCTGCTCGAAATGCTGCGTGATGGCGCGCCGAAGCCGGCGGCAATCCTCGGCATGCCCGTCGGTTTCGTCGGTGCTGCGGAATCGAAGGATGCGCTGGCGGAAAATTCTTATGGCGTTCCCTTTGCGATCGTGCGCGGCCGCCTCGGTGGCAGCGCCATGACGGCGGCGGCGCTCAACTCGCTCGCGAGGCCGGGCCTGTGAGCGGCGGCGGTGTGGGACGCCTGATCGGCGTTGGAACCGGCCCCGGCGACCCGGAGCTTCTGACGGTCAAGGCGGTCAAAGCGCTCGGGCAGGCCGATGTGCTTGCCTATTTCGCCAAGGCCGGGCGCAGCGGCAACGGTCGCGCCGTGGTCGAGGGACTGCTGAAGCCGGATCTCGTGGAATTGCCGCTCTACTATCCGGTGACGACCGAGATCGACAAGGACGACGGCGCCTACAAGAGCCAGATTACCGATTTCTACAATGCGTCGGCCGAAGCCGTGGCGGCGCATCTTGCCGCCGGTCGTACGGTCGCCGTGCTCAGCGAAGGCGATCCGCTGTTTTACGGTTCCTACATGCATCTGCATGTGCGGCTCGCCAACCGTTTCCCGGTCGAGGTGATCCCCGGCATTACCGCCATGTCCGGCTGCTGGTCGCTTGCCGGCCTGCCGCTGGTGCAGGGCGATGATGTTCTCTCCGTGCTTCCCGGCACGATGGCCGAAGCCGAGCTTGGCCGCAGGCTGAAGGATACCGAAGCGGCCGTGATCATGAAGGTGGGGCGCAACCTGCCGAAGATCCGCCGCGCGCTTGCCGCCTCCGGCCGCCTCGCTCAGGCCGTCTATGTCGAACGCGGCACCATGAAGAACGCGGCGATGACGGCGCTCGCCGAAAAGGCTGATGACGATGCGCCCTATTTCTCGCTGGTGCTCGTTCCCGGCTGGAAGGACCGGCCATGACCGGCACGCTGTACGTCGTCGGCACCGGACCGGGCAGCGCCAAGCAGATGACGCCGGAAACGGCGGAAGCCGTTGCCGCCGCCCAGGAATTCTACGGCTACTTTCCCTATCTCGACCGGCTGAACCTCAGACCTGATCAGGTCCGCGTCGCCTCCGACAACCGCGAGGAGCTCGACCGGGCGCAGGTCGCGCTGGCGCGGGCGGCGTCGGGCGTGAAGGTCTGCATGGTCTCCGGCGGCGATCCCGGCGTCTTCGCCATGGCCGCCGCCGTCTGTGAGGCCATCGACAAGGGCCCTGAGGAATGGAAGTCGGTCGAACTCGTAATCACGCCCGGCGTGACCGCGATGCTCGCCGTTGCCGCTCGTATCGGGGCGCCGCTCGGTCATGATTTCTGCGCGATCTCGCTTTCCGACAATCTGAAGCCCTGGGAAGTCATCACAAGGCGGCTGCGGCTGGCGGCGGAAGCGGGCTTCGTCATCGCGCTCTACAATCCGATCAGCAAGGCGCGGCCGTGGCAACTGGGCGAAGCCTTCGAGCTTCTGCGCGGCGTCTTGCCGGCAACGGTTCCGGTGATCTTCGGCCGCGCGGCCGGGCGGCCGGACGAGCGGATTGCGGTGATGCCGCTCGGCGAGGCCGATGCCAACCGCGCCGACATGGCGACCTGCGTCATCATCGGTTCGCCCGAGACGCGTACCGTCGAGCGCGACGGCCAGCCGGATCTCGTCTACACGCCGCGCTTCTATGCAGGGGCGAGCCAGTGAGCGATGCGGTCGAGCGCCTCGTCGCAATTGCCCACCGTCGGCACGTCCGCGGGCTTGCGCCGCTCGACCATGATCACCTCGATGCCAAGCCGGCGCGCAGCGGCGATCTTGCCGTAGGTGGCGCTGCCGCCGCTGTTCTTGGCGACGATCACGTCGATCTGCCGGCTCTTGAGCAGTTCGGCTTCGTCGGCTTGCTTGAAGGGGCCGGTTGCAAGAATCGCCTCCTGGTCCGGAAGATCGAGCGGCGGCGTGACCGGATCGACGCTGCGGATGACGTAGCTGTGCTGAGGCGCGACTTCGAAATGGAACGCCTCCTGCCGGCCGATGGCAAGGAACACGCGGCGCCTTCGATCGCCAAGCGCACTGACCGCCTCGACAACGCTATCGACCAGGGTCCAGCGGTCGCTGGGCAGGGGCAACCATTCCGGTCGGCGAAGGGCGAGCAGCGGCACGACAATTCTTTGCACCGCCTCGGCGGCATTGTGCGAAATGCGCGCGGCAAAGGGGTGCGTCGCATCGACCAGCAACGCGATCTTTTCGTCGCGCAGGAAATGCGCCAGTCCTTCGGCGCCGCCGAAGCCGCCGATGCGGGTCCTCACCGGCTGCGGCCGTGGGTCGGCCGTGCGGCCGGCGAGCGAGATGGCGGTATCAAAGCGGGCATCTTCGGCCAGCCGGCGTGCGAGCTCGCGTGCCTCGGTGGTGCCACCCAATATCAGAATACGAGGTTTTTCCATGGCTGACGTGTCGAACAGCGAACCCGCCATCGTCTCCCCCTGGCTGACCGTCATCGGTATCGGTGAGGATGGTGTAGCGGGTCTCGGCGACGAGGCCAAGCGGCTGATCGCCGAGGCGCCGGTTGTCTACGGCGGCCACCGCCATCTGGAACTTGCGGCCTCCCTCATCACCGGCGAAGCGCACAATTGGCAAAGCCCGCTGGAGCGCTCGGTCGTCGAGATCGTCGCGCGCCGCGGCAGCCCGGTGGTGGTGCTCGCCTCGGGTGACCCGTTCTTCTTCGGCGTCGGCGTGACCCTGGCGCGCCGGATCGCGTCGGCCGAAATCCGCACGCTTCCGGCGCCGTCCTCGATCAGCCTTGCCGCCTCGCGCCTCGGCTGGGCGCTGCAGGACGCGACGCTTGTTTCCGTGCATGGACGCCCGCTCGATCTGGTGCGGCCGCACCTGCATCCCGGTGCCAAGGTGTTGACGCTGACGTCGGACGGTGCGGGTCCGAGGGACCTGGCCGAACTGCTGGTTTCAAGCGGCTTCGGTCAGTCGCGGCTGACGGTGCTGGAAGCACTTGGTGGCGCCGGCGAACGGGTGACGACGCAGATTGCCTCGCGCTTCATGCTCGGCCTCGTGCATCCTTTGAACGTTTGCGCCATCGAAGTGACGGCTGACGAGGGCGCGCGCGTGCTGCCGCTCGCCGCCGGCCGCGACGACGCGCTATTCGAACATGACGGGCAGATCACCAAGCGGGAGGTGCGGGCGCTGACGCTCTCGGCTCTTGCGCCGCGCAAGGGCGAACTGCTCTGGGATATCGGCGGCGGCTCCGGCTCGATCGGCATCGAATGGATGCTGGCCGACCCGACCATGCAGGCGATCACCATCGAGGTGGAACCGGAGCGGGCAGCGCGCATCGGCCGCAACGCGACGATGTTCGGCGTGCCCGGGCTGACCGTCGTCGAAGGCGAGGCGCCGGCGGCGCTTGCCGGCTTGCCGCAGCCGGACGCGATCTTCATCGGTGGCGGTGGCAGCGAAGACGGCGTGATGGAAGCGGCGATCGACGCGCTCAAGTCAGGCGGACGGCTGGTTGCCAATGCGGTAACGACGGATATGGAGGCGGTTCTGCTTGAACATCACGCGCGGCTCGGCGGTTCGTTGATCCGCATCGATATCGCGCGGGCAGGACCGATCGGTGCAATGACCGGCTGGAAGCCGGCCATGCCGGTCACGCAATGGTCGTGGACGAAGGGCTAAGGCCCAGAAAAAGTATGACGCGGTCTTGCGTCAGGACTGCGTAAGAAAAAGAAAGAGCAACCTATGACGGTACATTTCATCGGCGCCGGCCCGGGGGCTGCAGACCTGATCACGGTGCGCGGTCGCGACCTGATCGGGCGCTGCCCGGTCTGCCTCTATGCCGGCTCGATCGTCTCGCCGGAACTGCTGCAATATTGCCCGCCCGGTGCTCGGATCATCGACACCGCGCCGATGTCGCTCGACGAGATCGAGGCCGAGTATCTCAGAGCCGAAGCTGATGGTCTGGATGTGGCGCGTCTGCATTCCGGCGACCTCTCGGTCTGGAGTGCCGTGGCCGAGCAGATCCGCCGGCTGGAAAAGCACGGCATCGGCTATACGATGACGCCGGGCGTTCCCTCTTTTGCGGCGGCCGCCGCAGCGCTTGGGCGTGAACTGACCATTCCGGCGCTGGCCCAGAGCCTGGTTCTGACCCGCGTTTCCGGCCGCGCTTCACCGATGCCGAACAGCGAAACGCTTGCCGCCTTCGGCGCTACGGGATCGACGCTGGCGATCCACCTTGCGATCCACGCGCTCGGGCAGGTCGTCGAGGAACTGACGCCGCTCTACGGTGCCGACTGCCCGGTCGCGATCGTCGTCAAGGCCTCCTGGCCGGACGAACGGGTGGTGCGCGGCACGCTCGGCAATATCGCCGCCAAGGTGGCGGAAGAGCCGATCGAGCGCACGGCGCTGATCTTCGTCGGTCCGGGGCTCGAAGCCTCCGATTTCCGCGAAAGCTCGCTTTATGATCCCGCCTATCAGCGGCGCTTCAGAGGGCGCGGCGAATAGGCCGCGCTCCCATGGCATGCAGTCCCAGGTCCAGGAACGGCTTGAAACCTATTCCCCCGGTTCTTCGCGGGGCGGTCGCTGCTTGAGCGGGACACCGCGCTTTTCCTCGACGCGGTCGCGGTAGAGCGCCGCCTGGCCGAGCAGCATCAGCGTCACCGGCGTGGTGACGACGACGAAGACGATGATCAAGATCTCGTGGAACACCCAGCGGCTCTGCAGCACGGCAAAGCAGATGATCGAGGCGGTGCAGATCATCAGCACGCCGCCGCTGGTCGCGAGCGTCGGCGCGTGCAGGCGCTCGTAAAAGCTCGTGAACCGGAGTAGGCCGACGGAGCCGATCAGCGCCACCGCGGCACCGAGAACGGTCAGCCCGCAGACGAGCACGGCGGCCCAGACGGGAAGATCGGTGAGGTGGCTCATTCGATGATCTCCCCGCGCATCAGGAACTTGCCGAAGGCGATCGACGAGACGAAGCCGATCAAAGCCACGATCAGTGCAGACTCGAAATAGAGCGAGTTGGCCGTGCGGATGCCGAAGGTCAAAAGCATCAGCATGGCGTTGATGTAGAGCGTGTCGAGGCCGAGGATGCGGTCCTGGGCGCGCGGTCCTCGCACCATGCGATAGAAGGCAAAGGCCATCGCCAGGCCGAGCATGATCTGGGCAACCAGGATCGACCAGATGATTGAAAGTTCCATCATCCGAATATCTCCTTCAGGGCGGTCTCGTAGCGCTTGACCGTATCGAGCCAGATGTCCTCGTTTTCCATGTCGAGCACGTGGAAGAGCAGCGATTTGCGGCCGCGATCGTATTCGAGCCAGGCCGTTCCCGGCGTCGCGGTCATGACACAGGCAAGCAGCGCCAGGGCGTTTTCGTCTTCCAGATCGAGATCGATGGTCAGGAAGCCTGAATTCGGCGGGCGGCGTTGGCCACGCAGGATGACGGCGATGACCGCGATGTTCGAGCGGATCACGTCGAGGGCGACGGCAAAGCCGAAGCGCACGATCAACAGGATCCGGCGCGGGTGCGATCGCATGAGGCCGAGCTTCAGCGTCACCCAGCCGAGACCGGTTGCCAGTATCGTCCCCATGAGGAAGGTGCCGGGCGCGACCGACTGATTGAGCAGGAGCCAGATGACGAGCAGCCCGACGGAGAGAAGCGGATAGGGGAGCCAGGTGCGCATCGCCTACTGCCCTCCCGCCCGGGGCGCCGTGAGCACTCGTTCCGTATACCCAGCGGGATCGAACAGCGAATCCGCTGTTGCCTGCATGTAGCGCATGGCCGGCCCGGCCTGCACGCTCAAGAAGATGCAAGCCGCGAGCAGCACGACGACGGGGGTGATCTCGATGACGACGACGCGTGGCACGGTGTTTTCGATCGACGCCCAGAAGGTACGGATGCCGACGCGGTTCATCGCGATCATCGCGGCGAGACCGGAAAGGATCAGCAGCGTGACATAAGTCCAGTCGGCGGCGGAGATTGCCGGCGCGGCTTCCGCTCCCGAAAGGCCGAAGAGACCGCCGAGGATGGCGAACTTGGCGACGAAGCCGGAGAGCGGCGGCAGGCCCGCAAGCAGGAGAGCGCAAAGGCAGAAGCAGAGGCCGAGGATCGCCATCGTGCCGGGGATCGCGGCGCCGACTTCTTCTTCCTCTTCGTCCTCGTCGGCGTCGCCATAGGCTTCCATCGTCACCGCCAGAACGTCGGCGCCGGCGTCACGGCCGCGCTCGACCAGTTCGATCAGCAGGAAGAAGGCGGCGATCGTCAGTGTCGAGCTGACGAGATAGAAGAGCGCCCCGGCGATCATGCTCGGATGGCCGAGGCCGATGGCGGCGAGAAGCGTGCCCGAGGAGACCAGCACCGAATAGGCGGCGAGGCGCCCCATGGCCTGCGATGCGAGCACGCCGATGGCGCCAAAGGCGATCGTCAGCAACCCGCCTGCAAGCAGGACCGGCTGGCCGAAACCGGCAGACGCGCCGGCGCTCGCACCGAAAACCAGCAGGGAAAGCCTGAGAATGACATAGATGCCGACCTTGGTGAGGATCGCAAAGACGGCGGCGACCGGGGGCGTCGCGGCCGAATAGGCCGTCGGCAGCCAGAAGCTCAAGGGCCACATGCCGGCCTTCACCAGGAAAGCGACACCGAGCACGCCGGCGCCGACCTCGACCATCTGGCGATCCTCCGGCGAGAGCGTTGCCAGCTTCATCGAGAGATCGGCCATGTTGAGCGTGCCGGTCACGCCGTAGATCAGGCTGACACCGATCAGGAAGAGCGAGGACGCGGCGAGGTTGATCGCGACATAGTGCAGGCCTGCCTTGACGCGCAGCGGCCCGGAGCCGTGCAGCAGCAGCCCGTAGGACGCCGCCAGCATGATCTCGAAGAAGACGAAGAGGTTGAAGAGGTCGCCGGTCAGGAACGAGCCGTTGAGGCCGGCGATCAGCAACTGGAACAGCGAATGGAAGTGATGGCCGGCGGTGTGCCAGCGCGCGATCGAATAGGCCTGGGCGGCCAGCGCCAGTCCGCTCGTCAGGCACAGCATGAGTGCCGACAGACGGTCGAGAACGAGTACGATGCCGAAGGGGGCGGGCCAGTTGCCGAGCTGATAGACGCCATTGCCGGCGGGCGTTCCGTCCATCGAGGCGATTCGCATCAGCACGATCGAGAGGATAAAGAGCGCGAGCGTCGAGACGAGGCTCATCACGCCCTTGAGCGAGCGGTTGCGCTCGTCGATCGGGATCATTGCAGCGCCGACCATCAGCGGCAGCAGGATCGGCAGGATCAGCAGGTGGTGCATCCAGTTAGTCATGGCGCTGCTCCCTGCCGTCGACATGGTCGGTGCCGGTGAAGCCGCGCGAGGCGAGCAGCACGACGAGGAAGAGTGCCGTCATGGCAAAGCCGATGACGATGGCCGTTAGGACAAGGGCCTGCGGCACCGGATCGGTGAAACGGCTGAGATCGCCGACGCCACCCGGTTCCAGCACCGGCGGCGCGTTCACCCGAAGGCGTCCCATGCCGAAGATGAAGAGGTTGACGGCATAGGAGAGCAGCGAGAGGCCGATGATCACCTGATAGGTGCGCGGACGTAAAAGCAGGTAGACGCCGGATGCCGTCAGCACGCCGATTGCGGCAGACAGAATGATCTCCATCAGCGTGCCTCCTTTCGCATGGCGCGTGCATGGGCACGCGGCGCGCGGATCGACTGGTGGGCAAGCGCGATCAGGATCAGCACGGTTGCGCCGAGCACCAGCGAGAACACGCCGAGATCGAAGAACAGCGCGCTCGCCAGCGGGAACTTGCCGATGATCGGCAGCGTCACGTATTGCGCATGGGACGTCAGGAACGGATAGCCGAAGAACCAGGAACCGATGCCGGTTGCCACCGCCACCAGAAGGCCGATGCTCATCCAGCGCAGCGGATGGATGCGCAGCCGTTCCTCGACCCAGCGGGTTCCGCCGGACATGTATTGCAGGATGAAGCCGATCGACATGGCGATGCCGGCAGCAAAGCCGCCGCCCGGCAGGTCATGGCCACGCAGGAAGAGGTAGGCTGCCAGCATGCCGATGACCGGGAACATCCAGCGCATGATCACCGACGGCACGAACAGGTATTCGGCGACGCTGTCACCCTTGTTGCGGTCTGGATGATCGTCGTCGAAGGCGTTCTGGACGCGCTGCTGTTCCGGCGCCTCCAGGCTGTCGGCCTGCGGGCGGAAGCGCAGCAGCAAGGCGAAGACCGTGAGCGCGACGATCGCCAGCACCGCGATCTCGCCGAGCGTGTCGAAGCCGCGGAAGTCGACGAGGATGACGTTGACGACATTGGTGCCGCCGCCTTCCTTGTAGGCGCGCTCGAGGAAGTAGCTTGCGATCGTGTCGGGCATGGGCCGGGTCATCATCGTATAGGCGATCAGCGCCACACCGCCGCCGGCGACGACCGCCAGCAGGAAGTCACGCAGGCGCCGGAAGCGGACCTTCAGCGACAACAGTTCGGTTTCCTCGGTGTCCTCGATGCGCTTCGGCAGCCACCGCAAGCCGAGCAGGATCAGCACGGTGGTGACGATCTCGACGAGCAGCTGGGTTACCGCCAGATCCGGCGCGGAAAGCCAGACGAACGTCAGGCAGGTGGTGAGCCCGGCGCCGCCGAGCAGCACGAGCGCTGCCAGCCGGTGGAACTTTGCCAGGATCGCAGCACCGATGGCGCAGGCGATTCCGATCGCCCAGAGCAGGGCGAAGGCCGGATCGATGCTGCGCACGAGAAGCGGCGGCAACTCGAAATGATTGAGAAGCAGTGGCAGTGCGCCGGCGGCGATCGCGATGAAGACGAGGAAGCGCATTTGCGGCTGCAGCCGCCGTGTGCCGAGGCGTTGCTCGAGAAAACGCGCCCATTTCCAGGAGAGCGTTACCAGCACGCGCTCGAAGATGCGCTGGCCATGCAGCAGGCGGAAGATCGGTGGCCCTTCGACGCTGGTGGCGAGATAGTTGCGCATCAGGAAGTAGAGGCCGACGCCGCCAGCAAGCGCGACGAAGCTCATGATCAGCGGCAGGTTCCAGCCGTGCCAGACCGACAGGCTGTAATAGGGCGTGTTGGCGCCGAGAATGGAGACGACCGCCGTGTGCAGGAATGGGCCGATGGTGATCGCCGGGATGATGCCGACGACGAGGCAGGCAAGCACCAGGAACTCGATCGGCACGCGCATCCAGCGCGGCGGCTCGTGCGGCACCTTCGGCAGGTCCTCCGGCGTCTTTCCGAAAAAGACGCTGTGGATGAAGCGCAGCGAATAGGTGACCGCGAACATGCCGGCGAGCGTCGCGACATAAGGCGTCATCGTGTCGAGAATATTGGCCTGGTGCGTTTCGATCGCTTCGGCGAAGAACATTTCCTTGGAGATGAAGCCGTTCAAGAGCGGCACGCCGGCCATGGCCGCGCTCGCGACCATGGCGAGCACCGCCGTTCCAGGCATGTACCTGATCAGCCCTCCGAGCTTGCGCATGTCGCGCGTTCCGGTCTCGTGGTCGATGATGCCGGCCGCCATGAACAGCGACGCCTTGAAGGTCGCGTGGTTGACGATGTGGAAGACTGCGGCGACGGCGGCCAGCGGGCTGCCGAGGCTCAGGAGCACGGTGATCAGGCCGAGATGGCTGATGGTGGAATAGGCGAGCAGGCCTTTGAGGTCCTGCTGGAAGATGGCGAAATAGGCGCCGAGCAGCAGCGTCGAAAGACCGGCAAGGCCGACGATCCAGAACCAGGCCTCGGTGCCGGCCATGACCGGCCAGAGGCGCGCCAGCAGGAAGACACCGGCCTTCACCATTGTTGCCGAGTGCAGGTAGGCCGAGACCGGCGTCGGCGCCGACATGGCGTGCGGCAGCCAGAAATGGAACGGGAACTGCGCGCTCTTCGTCAGCGCGCCGAGCAGCACCAGGATCAAGACCGGAATGTAGAGCGGCGAGTTGCGGATGAGGTCGCCGGAGGCGAGCACGACGTCGAGATCGTAGCTGCCGACGATGCGGCCCATCAGAAGCAGGCCGACGAGCATGCAGAGGCCGCCGGTGCCGGTCACCGTCAGCGCCATGCGTGCGCCGTCACGGGCGTGCGCATTGTGGTGCCAGTAGCCGATCAATAGGAAGGAGACGATGCTCGTCAGTTCCCAGAAGACGGCGAGCAGGATGAGATTGCCTGAAAGCACGACGCCGAGCATCGAGCCCATGAAGGCGAGGAACAGCGACAGGAAGCGCGGCACCGGGTCTTCCGCCGCCATGTAGTAGCGGGCGTAAAGCACCACAAGCACGCCGATCGCGGTCACCAGAACCGTGAAGAGCCAGGCGAATCCGTCCATCCGGAGCGTGAAGTTGAGGCCGAGTTCCGGAAGCCAGGCGATGTCGTAGCGCAGGACGCCGCCGGAGGTGACGAAGGGATAGAGACCGGCGGCGACGAGCAAACACAGGAGCGCGATCGCTCCTGCAAACCAGGCTGTCGCACCGCGCTGATCGGGCGGAAAGAAGATTGCAAGGAGGCTTCCCGCAAATGGGGCGAGAATGAAGACAGAAAGCAATTTTCCCGCGTATTCGATCGTACCGTTCCCTTCGTTCGGGTTCATGGAGAGCGGGCACCCGAGCGCCGTGCTTTCCGAAAGAATGCACAGGAAACGCACCAGAATTTTGATTCTAGAGCATCTTTTCCGCTTTCAGTGGTTCCACTTGAAGCGGGACACTCTAGAGGCCCGAAAGGGCGGTCGCATCAGCGACTGCCGCAGGTGATGCCGCCATTCCCATGAAGCGGAGGCAGGCAATTGTTTTTATGGCGATTCGCGGCAGGGCTGCCAAGCCTCAGGCCTGCGAAAAATGCACGCACCCGCGTTTTTAACAGGCGCCGAAGCCTATCTCAGGCTGCCAGCCACCGGCGCTCGAAGGCAAAGGTCGCAAGGTCGTTGGCGCTCATGGGCCGCGCGAAGGCATAACCCTGCAGCCCGTGGCAGCCGAGTTCCTTCAGGATGGCAGCGTGTTCGAGGGTCTCGACGCCTTCGGCAATCACCTCGATGCCGAGCGAGGTGCCGATATCGATGATGGACTCGACCAGGCGTTTTTCGGCCGGCGACTTCAGGATCGGCAGGACGAGCTGGCGGTCGATCTTCAAGCGCCGCGGCGTCAGCTTCAAGAGGCTGACGATGGATGCATAGCCGGTGCCGAAATCGTCGATCTCGATGTCGATGCCGAGTCCCTTGATCCGACGGATGTTCGACAGAACCGTCATGTCGCTCTCGTCGAAGGAGATCGATTCCAACAGTTCGAACGACAGGCGGCCCGCCGGGATCTGCAACTGCTCCAGGCGCTCGATCAGATTTTCGTCGTGAAGCCGCGCATAGGAGAGATTGACCGAGACCTTGGGGATATGAATGCCGCTCGCTTCCCAGCGGTAGATCTGGAACAGCGCCTGCTCCAGGATCGCCTGGTCGATCGAGGCCACGACGTTGATGTCTTCGGCCGTCTTCAGGAACGTGTGCGGACCAAGCAGGCCCTTGGTCGGATGATCCCAGCGCGCCAGCGCCTCGACACCGATAATGTCCAGCGAGCGCGGACAGAACTGCGGCTGGAAATGCGCGATGAACTCGTTGTGCTCGAGCCCGCGCAGGATCTCGTCGGCGGTCTGCTTGGTCTTGAAGACGGCCGTCTTCAGTTCGCCGGTAAAGATCTCGTGCCGGTTGCGGCCGCGGCGCTTGGCTTCATAGAGCGCAATGTCGGCATTGACGAGCACGTGCGACAGCTCTTCGTTCGCCTGGTTCTGGGCGGCGATGCCGATGCTGACGCCGATGCGGCACTCCTGGTCCTTGTAGCGGACGGGCACGCTCATCGCCTCGATGATGCGCGACGCCAGCCGGGCGTCCGGCTCCATGCCGCCATCCTGGCGGACGAGGACGAATTCGTCGCCGCCGATGCGGGCGACGAAGTCCTTTTCGTCGGCATTGCCGCGCAGCAGTTCGGCGGCATGCCTGAGGATCTCGTCGCCGGCCGCGTGGCCGAGCGTATCGTTGATCTGCTTGAACCGGTCGAGATCCATGTGGAAGATGCTGAGCTTCGCCTCGCGCGCGAAATGCCGGTCGCGCTCAGCCAGGACCTGGTCGAGGAACCGGCGGTTCGGCAGGCCGGTCAGCGGATCGTGCAGCGCGTTGAACTCCATACGGTGGCGCGCCGCTTCGAGCTCGACGCTGTGCGCCTCGGCCGTGCGCTTGGCTTCGAAAAGCGTTTCGCGGGTCTCGAAGTCGGCGGTCACGTCCCAGTTGACCCCGACGATCTTCCGGTGGCCGTCGGCGCCGATATAGAAGGAACCGTTGGCCCGGATGTGGCGCGTGCCGCCGTCGGGCAGGCGGATGCGGAAGTCGGAATTGTAGGCGAGCCCGGATTCCAGCGCCTCGGCAAATTCCCGTTCGGCGCGCTCGAGATCGTCCGGGTGCAGCGTGTCCTTCCAGTCGTCGTAGGCCTGCCGCAACGATGCCGTCCGCCCATAGAGCTCCTTGGTCCGATCGTCCCAGAGGAGCTTCCTGCTGGCGACGTCGAGTTCCCAGATACCGATCTGGGAGGAGTCGAGCGCGATCTTCAGCCGATGGGAGAGCTCCTGGAGTTGCGCCTTGCTGTGCCTGAGGGCACGAATGTTGCCTTGCCGCTCGCTCAGGAGGCGCCCGGTCAACACCATCGGCAGGATGATCATCAGGCCGCCGATGACGATGAGGCCGCGAATGAGCCAGGCATTGCCAGCCGTCGTCGGCCAGCCGCCTTTGGGAACGGCGGCGATATGCCAGGAGCCACCGGGCAGAAACACGGTCATTTCGACCGGTGCATCGCGGAAAATGTTTGCGTCGCCGTAAAAGACCGGACCCTGCGCGCCCGTGCCGTCCCGACCGGCAATGGCGACGTCGATGCCGAGTTCATCGGAAGAAAGGCCGCTGTCGCGATAGAGCCGGTCCACGTCGATGATGGCCGAGACGATGCCCCAGAAGCGGTTGCTGCCGCCGCCCGCATCGATCGACACGGGGAAGCGGCCGATCAGGCCCTTGCCGCCCTGGACGAGATCGACAGGCCCGGCAAGTACCATCTGGCCGGTGTCCTTTACACGCATGACGGCGGCGCGCTGCGCCTCGTTCTTGCGATAGTCGAGGCCGAGTGCGCGGCGATTTTGTTCGAGCGGATAGACGAGCGAGACGATCAGATTGGGCGCACCGGCGATGCTGCGCAATTGCGAGCGCTCGGTGAAGACACTGCGCGCCAGAGCGGCGAAACGCGGCTGGTCCATCGCCGGCTCGGTGACCAGGGTGCCGATCAGCCCGCGAACGAGCTGGACGTTGCCATTGACGTTGGCCTCGAGCTTGGAGCGGATGGGGTTGAGTTCCTCGGCGACGCGTGCGCGCTGGCGCGCCTCGTCGACCACCTGGTTCTGGTTGTCCGCAAGGATGCCGGCGACCAGAACCACGAAGGCGGCGATGATCGCCGGAAGATAGCTCGGCGTCAAAACCCTGGAGAGCCTCTTCATTCCGAGGTTGAAAGCATGTCTGGCAGGCACGAAACACCCCGGCGGCACGCGAATGGCTATGTCTTGAGCCGGATAATCCCAAAAGGGTCTTAATAAACCTTGTTTTAGGTGCCGCTTTTATTCCTTCGCGCCTCAGTCACCTTTGCGCTCGGGCAGCTTCTTGTGCTTGGTTTCTGCAAGCTCTTCGAGTTCACCTTCGCTCATAGATTTTTCCATCTCGCGCGACGCGCCCTTGAGGCTGGATTTCTTGACGTCGCCGCGCTTGGCGGCAAGGGCAGCGCCGGCTGCACGCTGCTGGGCTTTCGATTTGGCTGGCATGGCACATTGCCTTTCGGTTGGGCCTTTCGGTTGGTTGCCCGGTCCCAACGCGCAGCCGTCGTCAGTGTTCCCTCAATCTTTGCAGGCGCTCCTATGTGCTCTCTCGCGCCTCGATCATCGCCTGCAGCGTCTCCAGCCGGTCGGCGTCACGCGGCAGCTTGTCCTGTCTCAGGCGCGCGATGCGCGGGAAGCGCATGGCGACGCCCGACTTGTGGCGGCTCGAGCGGTTGATACCCTCGAAGGCGACCTCGACGACGAAACCGAAATCGGGTTCCGCCCTCACGGCCCGCACCGGGCCGAAGCGTTCGGTCGTGTTGTCCCGGACGAAGCGGTCGAGGATTTCGAGTTCCGCATCGGTGAAGCCGAAATAGGCCTTGCCGACGGGCACCAGCGTTTCCTTGCCCTCGATGTCGGTCCAGACGCCGAATGTGTAGTCGGAGTAATAGCTCGAGCGCTTGCCGTGGCCGCGCTGGGCATACATCAGCACCGCGTCGATATTGAAGGGCGCGCGCTTCCACTTGAACCACGGGCCTTTGGCGCGGCCCGGCGTATAGGGCGAATCCAGCCGTTTCAGCATGATGCCTTCGATGACGGGATCCGGCGGATCGGCGCGCAGCCGGTCGAGTTCTTCCCAGGACGAGAAGGGCACCAGCGGCGAGAGGTCGAAATGCTGCGGTGAGGCGCGCTCCACAAGGCCGGCGAGCATTGCTCTCCTTGCGGCGAAGTCCAGCGGGCGAACGTCCTCTTCGCCTGAGAAGAGAATGTCATAGGCGCGAACGAAAGCGGGATAGGTTTCGATGAGCTTGTGGCTGACCGTCTTGCGGTTCAGCCGTTGCTGCAGGTCGGCGAAGGTTCGCGTTGCACGATTGGTGCGCGCGGTGCCGCCGACCAGCAGTTCGCCGTCGATCACTCCGGTAAAGTCGGCGGCTTCCAGCACATCCGGAAAGGCGCCGGAAATCTCGTCGCCGCTGCGGGAATAGAGCCGGCGCACACCGCCGATGTTGGCAAGCTGAACGCGGATGCCGTCCCACTTCCATTCGGCGGCAAAATCCTTTGGTTCGAGCCCGTCGAGATCGCCGTCACCGACGGGGTTGGCGAGCATGACCGAGTGGAAGACGGCCGGCGTCGAAAGAGCGGGCTTCTCCGCCTCTCCCGAAAGCCAGCGGAAGAGCGGCAGGTAGGGCGGCGACAGGCCGTGCCAGAGGGTCTCGATCTCGGCGACGTCCTGGCCGCCCATGTCGGCGAGCGCCTGCTTGGCGAGCTTGGCTGAAACGCCGATGCGAAGGCCTCCCGTCACCAGCTTGAGGAAGGCGAAGCGCGCCGAGGTGTCCAATCGGTCGAGCATGTCGCGAACGACGCCGCGCACATCGGCGCGTCCGGTCCTTTGCAGGCGCTCGATGGCCTCGCCAAGCGGAATGTCCGCCTCCACGGTGCCGGCAGGCGGCTCCCAGACGAGCGAAACCGTTTCGGCAAGGTCGCCGACATAGTCGTAGGAATACTGGAAAAGCACCGCGTCCATGCGTTCGAGCAGGAGGTCGCGGATCATCGCCGGTTTGACGGTGTTGAGCGACAACGTGCCGGCGATTGCGGCAAGCGCATAGCCGCGATCGGGGTCCGGCGCGGTGCGGAAGTAATCGACAAGCAGGCGGATCTTGGCGTTGCGCTGCGGGCTGAGGACGAGGCGGTCGAGCAGTTCGGCGAAGGCGCGCATCCGTCACTCTCCCTCGTCGTCGTAGCCGACGAGATGCAGCGGACGGGCGGCGATGCCCTTGAGCTCGCACCAGCGCACCAGTGCCTCCTCCCGACCGTGCGTGACCCAGACTTCGGCCGGCCCAATTTCGGTAATCGTCGCCGTCAGTTCGGCCCAATCGCAATGGTCGGAGATGATCAAGGGCAGCTCGACGCCGCGCTGTTTTGCCCTTTGCCGGATCAGCATCCAGCCGGAAGCGAAGCTGGCAATCGGGTCGGAGAAGCGCCGCGACCAGCGATCGGCGAAGGCGGCGGGCGGGCCGATCACGATCGTGCCCCTGAAATCCTGCTTGTCGTCGGCTGCAAGCGTTGCCGGGCGCAGGTCGCCAAGGTCGACGCCCTGGCTCTGATAGTAGTCGCACAGCCGTTGCAGGGCGCCATGGATGAAGATCGGCTGGTGATACCCCCCTTCGCGCAGCAGCGCGATCACCCGCTGCGCCTTGCCCAGCGCATAGGCGCCGACCACATGGGTGCGCTCGGGGAATTGCGCGAGCGACGTCAGCAACTTGCGCGTTTCCGCGCGGTCGTCCGGGTGGTGGAAGACCGGCAGGCCGAAGGTCGCTTCGGTGATGAAGACATCGCAGGCGACCGGCTCGAAGCCGGCGCAGGTCGGGTCCCGCCGTCGCTTGTAATCGCCAGATACGACGATGCGCGTGCCGTCTGTGCGAACGGAGATCTGCGCCGAGCCGAGCACGTGGCCGGCAGGATAAAAGCCCACCTCGACGCCATTGACGGTGAGCGTTTCGCCAAGGGCGATCGGCTGGCTCGTGCCGCAGAAGTCGTCGCCATAGCGGATGCGCATGATGTCCAGGGTCTCGCGGGTGGCGAGCACCTGGCCATGGCCGGCGCGGGCATGGTCGGAATGTCCGTGGGTGATCAGCGCCCTTTCGACCGGTTGAACCGGGTCGATGTAGAAGTCACCGATCGGGCAATAGAGGCCTTTGGGGGCGGGATAGAGCAGGGCGTCCGGTTTCATGGACTGAAAGATAGCCGGCGAATGCACATTCGCCAGCCGTCTTGTTCAAGTTTTTCGAGGCGCAACATTTGCTGCGCCTCGATCCGGTTCAACCCGGTAGAACCAGCGTGTCGATGATCAGCTTCAGCGTGCGGGCGGCATCGATGTCGATGCAGGCCTTCTGGCTCGGCAGACCGTCCCAGGGGCTCGGCGGGAACAGCCTGGTGTCGGGGCTCTGGATCGTCTGGCCATCGGCAATGCCGCCGCAGACGACGCGGATCGCGCCGCTTCTGACGGTGAACAGGTCGGGCGCCACGACATAGGCGCAGGCGCAGCTGTCGTGCACGACCATGCCATCGGGCACGTGCTGCTCGTAGAAGGTGACGTAGAACTTGGAGATGTCAGCGAGCAGCTTGCCGGCGTCGCCGCCGCGTTCGGCGACATCGGCGATCATCGCCTTTGTCATCACGGTTTGGGTGGTGACGTCGAGACCGACGACGGTGACCGGCCAGGGCGCAGTCATGACAACGTCGGCGGCTTCCGGGTCGCCGTGGATGTTGGCTTCGGCAGCCGGCGTGATGTTGCCGTTGACATCGAAGGCGCCGCCCATGATGACGACTTCGCGCACGAGCGCTGCGAACTCGGGATCCTCGCGCAGCGCTAGCGCCAGGTTGGTCATGCGGCCAACGGCGATCAGCGTCACTTCGCCGGGATGGGCGCGAACGGTGTCGATGATGAAGCGGTGCGCCGGGCGCGGGTCGACCGGCAGGTCGATCGTCTCGGGCACGTCGATGTTGCCGAGGCCGTCATCACCGTGGATGAAGGTCGGCCAGCCGACATGCGGGCGGTCGGGATTGAAGGTCTTGTCGAGACCCTTGGCGACGGGCGCACCGATGCCCCAACGCTGCTTCAGGAACAGCGCGTTGCGGGTCGTGGTTTCGACCGAGGCATTGCCGAATACGGTGGTGATGCCGATCAGGTCGATGGCCGGGTGACGGTGCAGGAAGAGCAGCGCCATTGCATCGTCGATGCCCGGATCCGTATCAAAGATGACTTTATGCATTCTCGTTCTTCTTTTCTTGTTCTTGTGTTTGACGGCTCGCAATGGAGGCAAGATGGCCGCGAATGTCAATCGCC
Organism: Ensifer sp. ENS09; assembly: GCF_014852425.1. Taxonomy (NCBI): domain Bacteria; kingdom Pseudomonadati; phylum Pseudomonadota; class Alphaproteobacteria; order Hyphomicrobiales; family Rhizobiaceae; genus Ensifer; species Ensifer sp. ENS09. The sequence continues at coordinate 385,610 of NZ_JACVBP010000006.1, read as the reverse complement.
CTCCGGGTTGACGCGAGGAGCGGCCGTGGCTCTGTCCATGGTTTCCAAGGGAACATCACCAACGTGGCGAGCATGGCAAGCTTTGCGTGTGGATGGGAACGGCTCATCCAGTCAACCGGGAGGTAATGTCATGCATAGGCTGGTCCTTGTTTCCATGATCGTCGTCACCGCGGCAACGTCGTTTGCCGCTCCCTCCTTTGCCCAAAGCGCCGGTGGCAAGGGCCGCGGCGGCGGTGGCGACGGACACGGTTCTTCCGACAGCAGCGACTGGTATGCCGGCATCGGTTCCTTCACCCATTCCAACGACAGCTACAACCGGCGGCGCCCCAAGGTCATCCTGACGAAGTCGGGCGCCTATTGCGTCGAAAACCGCCGATGGGTCGACGCCTCGGGCAAGGTGCATTTTTCGCCTTACCGCGAGTGCCGTGACCGCATCGATATCGCTGTGGACTGATCGACGTAGAGCTTTGAGAGGGAGGCGGGCGCGCAATCGCCCGCCTCCCTTTTTGTTGATCTCCTGCCGCCGGTCTCCTGCGGGTTGCCGGCAGATCGCTACCGCAATTTAAACTTTCCGAAAGGTCGCGCGCCTAATGTTGTGCTGCCCGTTCCGGGCTTTTTGCAATTTCTGGATATGACGGCGGAGTCCACCCTCGTGAAGGCTATCCTCGGCAAGATCAGGCCATCGAAGAGACTGCTCGTCATTCTCACGGCGGCCTTCGGTGTTTCCGCCGCTTCGGGCGGCGCTGCCGTCTATGTCAGCCGCGACGCGCTGATGGCGGAACTTTCCAAACCGAAGGTATCGGGCCTCGAATGCACGACCATTCGCACGCTGAAGCTCGGCCACAACGGCCAACGCTGGATCCGGATGCACGTCAAGACCGACCGCGCCGACGGCCAGGCGCGCATGCGAACGGCGTTGCGCGTCGTCGGTGCCCTGGCGAAAGCTGAGCGGGCAGATCTCTATCAGGTCGTCGTGCTCGATTCCGCCGGCCCTGAAAACCGGGCCGATGTCCGCGGTGCCGCGATCGGTGCGGAGGTGCTCTTCGCCCCCGGTCCACAGAGCGTTCCGGGCATGAGCGAGACGTTTCGGGCGTTCTACAATGACGGCACGGCCAATTCTGTCGGCGTCTTCCATGGCAAGACCGTCGACCTTTCGATGGATGACATCCGGACGATGATGGCGGCCATGGACGACCATTCGCCATGCATCGATCCGTCGGCCGCACCGGCCGATGGCGCGACCGCCGAGGGCGGCGCCGGCGAACACGAGGCCAAGCCGGCCGAGACCGCCGAGGCGCCCGCGGGCCACTAGACCCGGGTCACGTCCGGCTATCCGATCCCTTTGAAACTGAAAAAGGCCCGGCGCGTGAGCGGCGGGCCTTCGTGTTCGTGGCGATGCGACCTTGATCAGTCAGCCTTCTGCCGGCGGGCCGGGAAGAGGATGACGTCGCGGATCGACGGTGCATTGGTCAAAAGCATGATCAGGCGGTCGACGCCGATGCCGAGGCCACCGGCCGGCGGCATGCCCTGGTCGATCGCGTCGAGGAACTCGTCGTCGAGCTGCTTGGCCTTTTCGCCGCGCGCATGCGCTTGCTCCAACTGCTCGACCATGCGGGCGCGCTGCTCTTCCGGATCGTTCAGTTCGGAGAAGGCATTGCCCAGTTCCCAGGCGTTGCAATAGGTCTCGAAACGCTCGACGAGGCGCGGCTCGCCCGGCACTTCCTTGGCAAAGGGCGAGATGTCCTTCGGGAAATGCGTGACGTGGGCGGGCTGGATCAGCGTGCCTTCGACCTTCTCTTCGAAGATGAAGGCGAGGCACTCGCCCCAGGTCCAGTCCTTCTCGACCTCGAAGCCGGCAGCCTTGGCGGCAGCGCGGGCTTCCTCGTCGGTCTTCATCGCCAGGAAGTCGATACCGGTCGCTTCCTTGACGGCGTCAGGCATCGGCACGCGACGGAACGGACCCTTGAAGGAGATTTCCTTGTCGCCATAGGCAAACTCGGTCGAACCGTGGATCGCCATGGCCAGCTCACCGAACAGCCGCTCGACGAGGTCCATGATGTCCTCGTAGTCGGCATAGGCCCAGTAGCACTCCATCATGGTGAATTCCGGATTGTGCCGGGTGGAGACGCCTTCGTTGCGGAAGTTGCGGTTGATCTCGAAGACCTTGTCGGTGAGGCCCGAGACCAGCGTGCGCTTCAGGTACAGTTCCGGCGCGATGCGCAGGAACATGTCGAGCTTCAGCGTGTTGTGATGCGTCTTGAACGGTTCGGCGGTGGCGCCGCCATAGACCGAATGCAGCATCGGCGTCTCGACTTCCATGAAGCCGTCGTTTTCCATGAAGCGACGGATGCCCGAGACGATCTTGCTGCGCTGCTGGAAGCGCAGCTTCGATTCCTCGTTGGTCATGATGTCGAGGTGACGCTTGCGGTAGCGGATCTCGATGTCGGAGAGGCCGTGCCACTTCTCGGGCATCGGCAGCAGCGACTTCGTCAGCATCGTGATCGCCTGCGCGTTGATCGTCAGCTCGCCACGCTTGGTGCGGCGCACGACGCCGGTCACGCCGATGATGTCGCCGATGTCGATCATCGGCAGCAGTCCGCGGGCTTCCTCGCTTGTCACGTCCTTGTGGCTGAAGATCTGGATCTTGCCCGACGCGTCATGGATGTCCATGAACATGCCGGAGTTGCGCGAGGAGTAGACGCGGCCGGCGACGGTCACGACATCCTGCGTCTCGGTATCCGGCTCCAGGCTCTCGTACTTGGCGGTCAGCTCGGCATTGCTCATCGTCCGGTGGAAATGCGCCGGATAGACGTCGCCGATCTGCTCACGCAAAAGCTTCAGCTTCTGTGCGCGAACTTCCGTGGCGTCGGAGGAGAGGCCAGTGGTCTCGGTCTTGTCGTTCATCGTGCTCTCCTTACTTTCCGCTGCCGACCATGGAGGCGACCACCTGGGACGCGACCTTGAGGCGTTGGCGGACCACGGCGCGGCCGAGGATTTCCATGCTGTCGAACAGCGGCAGCGAGCGCTGCGAGCCGGACACGGACACGAAGAGCGGCGCCAGGATCACCTTCAGCTTCTTGCCCATCCGCTCGGCGACCGCACGCAGTTCGGCCTCGATCGATTCCTTGTTCCATTCGAGGATCTTTTCAAGGTCCGGCTGAACGGTGTTGAGGATCTCGAGCAGCTCTTCGGGCGTCGACTTGACGCCGGCGAAGGCTTCGGGCTTGAGGCCAAGGTCCGACTTCAGAAGGAAGCCTGCGAGATCGGGCAGTTCGCCGAGCTTGGAAATGCGCGACTGGCTGAGCTTCAGGCCCTGTTTCAGGCGGTCGTTTTCCATGGCCCAGGCAAGGACGCGGGCGGCGAATTCTTCTTCCGAAAGCTTCTCGCGGATCCAGCGGGCGTTCAGCCAGTCGAGCTTCTGTATGTCGAAGATCGCGCCGGCCTTGGAGAGGTTCTCCGAGTCGAACTTTGCAGCCAGTTCCTCGATCGTCAGCAGCTCCTCGCCTTCGGCGATCTGGATGAAGAACAGGCCGAGGAAGTTCATCAGCGCTTCCGGCAGGTAGCCAAGAGCGGAGTAGTAGGAGATCGACGTCGGGTTCTTGCGCTTCGACAGCTTCGACTTGTCGGCATTGCGCATCAGCGACAGGTGCATGAAGACCGGCGGTTCGAGGCCGAGATAGCGGTAGATCAGGATGTGCTTCGGCACGGAGGCCAGCCACTCCTCGCCACGGGCGACGTGGGTGATCTTCATGAGGTGGTCGTCGACCACGTTGGCCATGTGGTAGGTCGGCATGCCGTCGGCCTTCAGGAGGACCTGCATGTCGACGGCATCCCACGGAATTTCCACGTCGCCATAGACGCCGTCAGTAAACTTGCACGAGCCCTCTGTCGGGATCTTCATGCGCACGACATGCGGCTCGCCGGCCGCGACGCGCGACGTCACTTCTTCGGCGGACAGGTGGAGACACAGGCCGTCATACTTCGATGGCTTGCCGGCGGCGCGCTGGCTCTCGCGCATCTGCTCAAGCCGCTCGGGCGTGCAGAAGCAACGGAAGCCGTGACCGTTCTCGACGATCTTTTCGACGTAGGGGCGATACATGTCCTTGCGGTCGCTCTGGCGGTAGGGACCGTAGGGGCCACCGACATCAGGACCTTCCGACCATTCGAGCCCGCACCATTTCAGCGCGTCCAGCACCTTCTGTTCGAACTCCGGCGTCGAGCGGGTGGCATCGGTGTCTTCGATGCGCAGGATGAATTCGCCGCCGTGCTTCTTTGCGAAGAGGTAGTTGAACAGAGCGATATAGGCGGTGCCGACATGCGGCTCGCCGGTGGGGGAGGGTGCGATGCGTACCCGGACTGCTGAATTTGCCATGGTCTTTGCCCGTCTGACGTGCTTTTCGCCCCTTGCCGGAGAAGAAACCGGCCGCCGGGGGCGCGCATTTTATGGGAAGGAAAGGCCCGCAAGGGTGCCGCAACAACGGTATCGGCAGGCTATTCCAATAGGCTCGCGTGAGACCATAGAACGCCGATCATGTCAACGGAAACCCGATCACGCCGGTTTTTGTTGACACTGCCGCCTGCGGGCGTTAATGAACCAAAAGGTTATTTAACTGAAAGGTTTTTTAGAAAATGCCGGAAGATCGCTTGTCGACGACGCTCTCAGCCCTGGCCGATCCAACGCGAAGGGCCATTCTCGCCCGCCTCGCACTTGGCGAGGCCTCGGTCGGCGAGCTGGCGGAGCCCTTCGAAATGAGCCTGCCGGCAGTCTCCAAGCATCTCAAGGTTCTCGAGCGCGCCGGGCTGATCAGCCGCGGCCGCGAAGCGCAGTGGCGACCGTGCAAGCTTGAAGCCGCTCCGCTGAAGGACGTCAACAGCTGGCTCGACGGCTACCGCCGCTTCTGGGAGCAGAAGTTCGACCGTCTCGACGCCTATCTGCAGGAACTCCAGCACATCGATCCCGGCGCCGGCAAGAACTGATCGCCGCCCCGTCTTCCGTCCCTGGCCATTCTGCGCTAAGCAGGGGACGTCGAAAAAGGCAGGACCGGATAAGGTAAGCCCGGTCCCTTCGGTTTTATAAACGAAGCTCTGCTCGAACGTCCCGTTCGAACCCACGACGTGGTTCCGATGCAATCGCATCGGTCCGCGGCGGGGTGTATGCAATCGACGCAGTCCGCCGCGTTTCTCGAACACGGAGACTGTAACATGCGACTGAACCATATCGACCTCCATAGCCCTGTCGTTGCCGAAACGGCGTCCTTCCTCATCGATCATTTCGGCCTGACGCTGGTCGAAAAACGCGGCAAGGATGCCTTCTATCGCCTGACGGACGGTTCCGGCCTGGTGCTTGTCGTCAGCCCGCCGATCACCGCGCTCGGCGGCGGCGATCAGGTCAGCCTTGGGGCCCAGACCTACCACATCGGCTTTCTGCTGCCGGTGCGGGCCGAGGTCGACGACGTCTACCAGCGGGTGCGCGAAGCCGGTGTCCAGGTGATCCCGCCTGCCGACCGGCACGGTGCCTACGTCTTTTACGCGACGATCCCGGGCAACATCTTGGTCGAGGTCGGCCATCGTCCGGATGTTTGACGGGTTGAAACCGGATCGGAACGTTTCCTGAAGAGATGCGTTGTCCAACCAGAAGGCGTGGAGACCGGCCCCGGCAGGCTCGACGGCAAGGGGAAACGACCCCGTTTGTCTTGCCGCCGATGGCTCGCGGTTGACGGCCGGTTTCGGGCTCCGCGTCTTCCAGAACTCCCGTAAGCAGAAGGCCCGCATCCTAGATGCGGGCCTTTTTCATGACGGGATTGTTTTTCAGCCGGCTCGTCAGTCGAGCTTTCCGGCCTTCCTCAGGCGCGCATTGCGCGCCACCATATTGAGGATTTCGACCAGTGCCGAGAAGGCCATGGCGGCGTAGATGTAGCCCTTCGGCACATGCAGGCCCATGCCTTCGGCGATCAGCGTCGTACCGATCATCAGGAGGAAGGCGAGCGCCAGCATGACGATCGTCGGGTTCTTCTCGATGAAGTTGGCAAGCGGATTGGCGGCAACGAGCATGACGGTGACCGCGGCAACCACGGCGATGACCATGATCGGCAGGTGCGGGGTCATGCCGACGGCGGTGATGATGCTGTCGACGGAGAAGACGAGGTCGAGCAAAAGGATCTGGCCGATCGCGGCGCCGAAGCTGTTGATCGCCGAGGAGGCAATGAAATCCTCGCCGTGATCGCTCGGATCGACGCTGTGGTGGATTTCCTTGGTCGCCTTCCAGACGAGGAACAGGCCGCCGGCGATCAGGATCATGTCCTTCCAGGAGAAGCCGTGGCCGAAGGCCTCGAACACAGGCGTCGTCAGCTTGACGATCCAGGCGACGGTGCCAAGCAGCGCCAGGCGCATGACGAGCGCAAGGCCGATGCCGATGCGGCGGGCCTTTTCCCGGTGTTCGGGCGGCAGCTTGTTGGTGAGGATCGAGATGAAGATCAGGTTGTCGATGCCGAGAACCACCTCCATGACGACGAGGGTGATGAGGGCGACCCAGGCGGCGGGGTCTTGGGCAAGCAACAGGATATCCTGCATCGGCGATCTTTCTCTTTCAGCACTTCAAAAGTTCCACAGCAGCCTTTGCGCGTCCGATGGACGCGCGGCGTTGTGGGGGATGGCGCGTCGTCGCGCGAGAATCGCCGAAAGTATTTAAGAAACATTGCGGAAGAGACAAGCGCCGCCGCCTTATTGTGGCGGCGCTTTACCGTTTACGATTTGACCGGAATCCACATTTCGACGACGCCCATGCCCGAATGCGGGTCAAAGCGCTCGTCATAGCGTTCGATAAGGTCAGGTGTTTCTCCGTGCTGCAGCCCGGATTCCGGCAGCCATGTTCCGAAGACGTAGTCGGCGGTTTTGGCGATCGCGGAGATGTGGCCACGATGCAGAAAGACAGCGTAGCGCTGTTTCGGCAACCTCACTGTCGAAAAGCCCTCGGCCAAATCGTCGGCGTCGCTGATTTCGGCCGCCGCCATGTAGCGGAAGGTGCCGGCCTCGCCGTCGCTGTCACTGCACACACCATAGGCGATGTCGCCCCTCTGCCCGGGTATCGACCCGAAATGGCGGTTGAATCGTTGCCAGAGCGACGGGATGCCCTGGGTGCGGCCGTAGGCGTAGGTTTCCGAAAGGCCCGCCAAAAGCAACGGCGGGCTGTCTTCGAAGCGCGGCGGGTCGATTTTCAAGAGGCGGTTATCGTCCATCCTTAAAGGTTCCATCAGTTCGATGTTTCGAATGTGCCTTTGCTTGCGAACCGTTTCGGGTGTCACGCCGAACTGGTCGCGAAAGGCACGGGTGAAAGCCTCGTGCGAGCTGTAGCCCGCATCGAGTGCCACCGAGAGAATGCTGATGGAGCCATCGGCAAGCGCGCTGGCGGCATCGCTGAGACGCCGTCCGCGGATATAGGCGGTGATCGAGCGGCCGGTGACCAGCCCGAAAACGCGCGAAAGATGGAAGCGCGAAAGGCCCGCGGCCCCGGCGATTTCATCCAGCGATATCTCTTTTGCGAAATGGCTCTCGATGAACCAGACCGCCCGTCCGATGGCACTCATCTTCACTCCCCTGGCAACGCCCTTTTGATAGGCGCTCGGCTGAAGGCGCGCTTGATCGAAATTGCTCGATTGAAACGCAGGAGGGCTGAATGAGGTTCGGCGTCAGTCCGCCTATTTCTTCTTCTTCGGACCGTAGGCGGACATGAAGACGCGGACAGCGGCGGTGACCGTCGCCTCGATCTGTTCTTTCGGCGGTGCCGAACACATGCCGCCGAAAAGCCGGTGCTTGAAGAGGCCGGCTTGGGCCATCTCGATAAACTGGCGGGCGGCCATTTCTGTGTTGTCGATGTCGAGCACGCCGGTCGGGACCTGGCGGTCGAGATAGGCCTTGAGCACAGTGTAGCCGTTCTCCGGTGCTTCGCTGAAGAAGCGCTCGGCCAGATGCGGCATGCGGTCGATCACGCCGATCACCATGCGCATGGAGCGGATCGTCTCTTCCGCCGTCATGCTGGTCGTCAGCGTCACACCGAAATCGTAGAGCGACTCTTCCACGTCGTCGTGATCGTTGAGCGCGTGCTTGGCGGTCTGGACCACCCGGGTCTTGCCCTTGACGATCAGCGCCTTGAAAAGGTCTTCCTTGTTCTCGAAATAGACGTAGAGCGTGCCCTTGGAGACGCCGGCCTCGCGGGTGATGTCGTTCATGCTGGCGGCGTCGAAGCCCTGGCTCAGGAACGCGCGTCGCGCGCCTTCGAGGATCTGCTCACGCTTGGCGGGATCCTCGCCGGCAGCGTGTCGGCCGCCGCCCGAACAGAGATCCTCATCCATGCCGGCTGCCGGCTGCATGATGTCCTGGGTTCCGCTCTTTGCCCCACTCATGATGGTCGCTTGTTTCCGTCCTGCTCATATTAAATCTTAGTCATCGAACCGCGCGGTTCGATTTCCTCTTGATATGCGACCAGAAAGGGCTTATGTCAAGTTCCAATCGAACCGAACGGTTCAGTTCGTTCAGCAATCCTTAACCAGGCCGGTGCCCAATGTCCGCATCCAACACGTCCAGCGCTGCCCGCGTCCGTCCCGTCGACGAGACTTTCGAAGTGCAGCAGGAAACCGCGCTCGAGGCGAAGGCCCCCGCTGCGGAGCAGGCGGTCGCGCCGGCTCCGGCAAAGGAAGCCGCCGCGCCGCAGAAGAAGGCGCGCAAGCCCATCCTTCCGGTGCTCGGCCTGGCGCTTCTGGCTGCCGGCGGCTGGTATGGCTACGACTGGTGGACCAATGGCCGCTTCATGATCTCCACCGACGACGCCTATATCGAAGGCGACATCGCGACGATTTCGCCGAAGGTTTCCGGCTATGTCGCCAAGGTCGACGCTGTCGCCAACCAGAAGGTGAAGGCTGGCGACCCGCTGGTCACACTCGACGACGGCGACTACCGCATCGCAGCCGAGCAGGCCGAGGCGAAGATCGCCACCCAGAAGCTGGCGCTCAGCCGCTTCGATGCGCAGATTGCCGGCGCCAAGGCTAGCCTTGCCCAGACCGAAGCGCAGAAGAAGGCTCTCGAAGCGACGGTGCGCGGCGCCGAACTCGCGCAGAAGCGCGCGAGCGACCTCCAGTCCAAGGCCGTTGGCACCGTCGCTTCGCTCGACAACGCCGATGTGGCGCTCGACCAGGCACGGGCAAACCTTGCCGGCGCGGACGCCAACATTGCCGCTGCCAATGCCAGCATTACTGTTCTCGAAGCGCAGCGCACGGAAGCCGAAAGCGAGATCCGTTCGCTGGAGCTTGCGCGCGACAAGGCCAACCGCGACCTCGGCTTCACCGTGCTGAAGGCGCCCTATGACGGCATCGTCGGCAACGTCGCGGTGCAGGTGGGCGATCTCGTGTCGGCCGGCCAGCGGCTTGCCGCGCTCGTTCCGGTCGATCAGCTCTATATCGACGCCAACTTCAAGGAGACCCAGATCGCACATCTGGTGCCGGGCTCCAAGGTGAAGGTGCATGTCGACGCCTATGAGGACCATGCGATCGAAGGCACGGTCACCTCGATCTCGCCGGCTTCCGGTTCGGTCTTCTCGCTGCTGCCGGCGGAAAACGCCACCGGCAACTTTACCAAGGTGATCCAGCGCGTGCCGGTGCGCATCACCCTGCCGGCCGATGTGTTGGCCGAAGGGCACCTGCGCGCGGGCTTGAGCGTCGTCGTCGATGTCGACACGCGCACGGCGCCGGACCAGACCAAGGTTGCCGCAACCAAGTAAGCGGACGCAATGCTGGCGCGCCCTTGGGCGCGCCTTTTGCCGAGACCCCGGCGCCACGGAGCGCGGGTGAAATCCGGAACGCCGGCGCGGCGAAACACGCGCATGTCCAAAACGCTGGCGCCCAAGCGCGCCCATGCAAGGAGTGGCTGAGATGGCCGCAACGGCAACAGCAGGCTCGGTGGCGGCCGCCGCACCGAAGGTCGAGGAACATATGGACCCGAAGAGGCTGATCGCCTTCTTCGCCATGGTCGTCGGCATGTTCATGGCCATCCTCGACATCCAGATCGTCTCGGCCTCGCTTGCCGAAATCCAGGCCGGCCTTTCCGCCGGTTCGGACGAGATCGGCTGGGTGCAGACCTCCTACCTCATTGCCGAAGTCATCATGATCCCGCTCTCGGGCACGCTTGCGCGCATCGTCTCGACGCGTGTGCTGTTCTCGGTTTCAGCGGCCGGTTTCACCGCGGCAAGCGCGCTGGCGGCGACCGCGACGAACATCGACCAGATGATCGTCTACCGTGCGATCCAGGGCTTCATCGGCGGCGGCATGATCCCGTCGGTCTTTGCGGCCGCCTTCACCATCTTCCCGCCGTCGAAGCGCAACATCGTCTCGCCGATCATCGGCCTGATCGCGACGCTCGCGCCGACGATCGGCCCGACGGTCGGCGGTTATCTCAGCCACGCCTTCTCCTGGCACTGGCTGTTCCTCGTCAACGTCATTCCCGGCATCATCGTCGCGACGCTCACCTGGACCTTCATCGACTTCGACAAGCCGGAGCTCAGCCTGTTCAAGAAGTTCGACTGGTGGGGCCTGGCCTCGATGGCGGTCTTCCTCGGCGCGCTCGAATACGTGCTGGAAGAGGGCAACACCAACGACTGGTTCAACGACGAGCACATTGTCATGGGTGCGGTCGCTTCGGCGATTGCCGCCATCGTGTTCTTCTACCGCGCCTTCAAGGTGGAATTCCCGGTCGTCGACCTCAGAGCCTTTGCCAACCGAAACTTCGCCTTCGGCTCGATGTTCTCCTTTGTCATGGGCATCGGCCTCTACGGCCTCACCTATCTCTATCCGCTCTATCTCGGCCGTATCCGCGGCTACGATTCGCTGATGATCGGCGAGACCATGTTCGTCTCGGGCCTTGCCATGTTCTTCACGGCGCCTGTCGCGGGCATTCTCTCGGGCAAGCTCGACCCGCGCGTGCTGATGACGATCGGCTTCACCAGCTTTGCTAGCGGCACCTGGATCATGGGCCACTTGACGGCCGACTGGGACTTCTACGAGCTGTTCATCCCGCAGATCTTGCGCGGCGTCGGGCTGATGCTGTGCATGGTGCCGATCAACAACATCGCGCTCGGCACCATGCCGCCGGCGCGCATGCGCGGTGCCTCGGGCCTGTTCAACCTGACCCGTAATCTCGGTGGTGCAGTCGGGCTTGCGGTGATCAACACGATCCTGACGCAGCGCCAGGACTTCCACTATGCGCGGCTTGCCGAGCATATCCAGTGGGGCAACCCGGAGGCGATGGAGCGGTTCAACAACATGGCCGCCAACTTCAACGCCCATGGTCTCGACGGCACGACGATCGCCATCAAGCAGCTTGCCGGCATGGCGCAGAAGCAGGCGATCATCCTGTCCTTCGGCGATATCTTCATGCTTTTGACGGTGCTGTTCCTGTCGCTGATCCTCGGCGTGATGATGATCAAGAAGCCCGAGGGCGTCGGCCCCAGCGGCGGCGGTCACTGACACCGGCATAACGCAGCCCGCACGGTTTACGCGAACGAAGCCGTGCGGCACACTCCTCTCCACGGATAGCGGAGGGGTGGAAGCATGCGCAGATCGGCTCTGGCGTCTTTTTCACGACGGTCTTTCCTGACCGGCCTTGCCGGTCTCGGGGCGGCGCTTGCGGCCTCCCGGAGTCGTGCTGCCGTCCCGGCCATCGACGCGACGTTCCTGTTTTCCAACGACATCCATGCCTGCCTCGTTTCGATCGAAGGGCTTGCTCCCAACTGCGCGGCCGAAGGCAAGACGGACGCCAGCCTGCTGCGCCATGTGGCAGCGCTAAACGCCGTGCACGCCATGCGCTGGCCGGAAACGGTCGCCGGCAAGCCGAGCGGGCTTGCAAGCGCCGGGCGGGAGATCGGCAAGCCGCTCGGCCTGGTGCTTGGCGGTGACCTCACCGATGACGGCGGCGGCCAGGTGCGTCAGCCGCGCGAGGGGCGGCAGCTGCAGCAGTTCTCCAGCCGCTACCAGGAAGGGGCAGGGCCGGACCACGTCCATATGCCCGTCTATGTCGGCCTCGGCAACCACGACCTCGACCAGGACGGGCCGCCGCCGCATGTCGACTGGTATCGCCGCGAACTGCGCGACTATGTCGAACTCAACCACCGCCAGTCGGTTTTCTACAAGCCGCCTGTGCCGGTCACCAATTACGATCCGCTTTCAGATTGCTACTCCTGGGACTGGGGCGGGCTGCATCTGGTGCAATTGCAGCGCTTCGGTGGCGACGAAACCAAGGGCGCCGTCAATGCGCTGCCCTGGTTGAAACAGGATCTTGCGAACTATGCCGGCGATGGCCGGCCGGTGATCCTCTTCCAGCACTATGGCTGGGACGCGTTTTCGACCGAGGTGTGGGATGCCAAGGCGAAAACCTTCGACGACGATGGCGACGGCGCTGCGCATTGGTGGAGCGTGCCTCAGCGCCAGGCGCTGCTCGATACCGTCAAGGGCAGCAACGTCATCGGCCTGTTCCACGGCCACCAGCACGAAACGGCGATGATCTACCGCCAGGGCGGGCTCGATCTCATCAAACCGAAGGCGGCTTACATAGGCGGCTTTGCCCTCGTGCGCGTTACCGATGGTTTCATGGACGTGGCGCTGGCGGAGGCCGGACAGAGCCATGGCGAGGTCGTCTTTACCGCTGCCTTCAGCAAGCACCTTTCGTAGGTCAAAAAACTAGCTTAATCAAATCGTTAAGGCGTCGGATCCGTCTTCTCCGGACAGCGGCGCGGCGCTCCGTTTTTTACGTCTTGCGGATTTTTGATTTACGTACATCAGAAATTCCTCTAAAGGCAGAACCCGGAGGAAAACATGCGCCCGACAGTTCACGATATCGCTGCCAGAGCCGGGGTCAGCCTCGCGACCGTCGACCGGGTTTTGAACAACCGCCCGGGCGTGCGCAGCGTCACCCGCGACAAGGTCGAGCGCGCCATCGAAACGCTCGGCTATGTGCGCGATGTGGCGGCCGCCAACCTCGCCAAGAGCCGGATCTATCCGCTGGTCTTCATCCTGCCGGAGGGCGACAACACCTTCATGCGCGGCCTTGCGGCCGAGGTGCAGGCGGCAAAGGTCCGCTCCGCCGTCGAGCGCACGGCGATCACGGTCTTGTCCGTGCCGGCGTTCGACCCGGCAGCATTGGCTGAAGCACTTCATGAAGCGCGGGCGCTTGACCCGGCCGGCGTTGCGGTCGTCGCGATCGATGCGCCCGAAGTCGTCAGCGCGGTGGACGCGCTGCGTGAGGACGGCATCGCCGTCGTGACGCTGGTGTCCGACCTGCCGGGGTCTTCGCGCGATCACTTTGCCGGTGTCGACAACGTTGCTGCCGGCCGGACCGCCGGCACCCTGATGGGGCGTTTCCTCGGTGGCCGAAGCGGCCCGGTCGCGATCGTTGCCGGCTCGATGCTGGTGCGCGACCATCGCGACCGTCTCGAAGGTTTTGGCGCGGCCATGGCGGAGAGCGCGCCCGGGCGCCAGCTTCTACCCGTCGTCGAAGGACATGACGATCCGGCCGAGGTCGATCGCCTCGTCTCCAGCCTGCTCGCCGATCACCCGGAGCTTGCCGGCATCTACAGTCTCGGCGCCGGCAACCGCGGCCTGATCGCGGCATTGGAAAAGGCGGGTCGGGAGAAGGCCGTTTGCGCCATTGCCCATGAACTGACGCCGCATAGCCGTGCGGCACTTCTTTCCGGCACGCTCGACGCGCTCCTCAATCAGGACGCCGGCCATGAGGTGCGCAGCGCCATCCGGGTGCTGAAGGCCCGTGCTGACGGGCTTGCGGTGATCGGCGCGCAGGAGCGCATCCGCATCGAGATTTTCCTGAAGGACAATCTGCCGGTCGATCCGGCGTAGTGCTTTGAATTTTCGCAGTTCCTTCGAGGAACTGCTCAATGGAGGCAAGCATGTATCTCGGACTGGATCTCGGCACCTCGGGCGTCAAGGCAATGTTGATCGACGGCGACCAGCGCATCGTCGGTTCGGCCTCCGGCGCGCTCGACGTTTCGCGGCCGCATCCCGGTTGGTCGGAACAGGACCCGGCCGATTGGGTGCGCGCCACCGAAGAGGCGATTGCCGGGCTGAAGGCGGCGCATCCCGAGGAGCTTGCGGCCGTCAGAGGCATCGGGCTCTCGGGCCAGATGCACGGCGCGACGCTGCTCGACGCCGACGACCGCGTGCTTCGGCCCTGCATCCTCTGGAACGACACCCGCAGCTTCCGCGAGGCGGCAGCGCTCGATGCGGACCCGCAGTTCCGCGCCATCACCGGCAACATCGTTTTCCCGGGTTTCACCGCACCGAAGCTTGCCTGGGTGCGGGCCAACGAGCCAGATATCTTCGCCAAGGTGCGCTGGGTGCTGCTGCCGAAGGATTATCTGCGCCTGTGGCTGACCGGCGAGCACATGTCGGAAATGTCCGACAGCGCCGGCACCGCCTGGCTCGACACCGGCAAGAGGCAATGGTCGGGAAGCCTGCTTGCCGCTACCGGCATGGACGAAAAGCAAATGCCGAGCCTGGTCGAGGGGACCGATGCGGCCGGGAAGCTGCGTTCGGAACTCGCCGCCCGCTGGGGGATTTCCGGTGACGTCGTGGTTGCCGGCGGCGCCGGCGACAATGCGGCCTCGGCCTGCGGCATGGGCACGGTCGGCGAGGGCAATGCCTTCGTCTCGCTCGGAACCTCGGGCGTGCTCTTTGCGGCCAATGCCAGCTATCTGCCCAACCCGGAAAGCGCCGTGCATGCCTTCTGCCATGCGCTGCCGAATACTTGGCACCAGATGGGCGTGATCCTGTCGGCGACCGATGCGCTGAACTGGTACTCCGGCATCGCCGGCCGCAGTGCTGCCGACCTGAGCGCCGAGCTCGGCGACACCATCAAGGCACCCTCGGGCGTCACCTTCCTGCCCTATCTCTCGGGCGAGCGCACGCCGCACAACGACGCGGCGATCCGCGGCGCCTTCGTCGGGCTCGGTCATGAAAGCAGCCGGGTGGTGCTGACCCAGGCGGTGATGGAAGGCGTGTCCTTCGCCATTCGCGACAGCCTCGAAGCCCTTCGCGCCGCCGGCACGACGCTCACGCGGGTGACCGCGATCGGTGGCGGTTCGCGCTCGCGCTACTGGCTGAAATCGATCGCGACGGCGCTCAACGTGCCGGTCGATCTGCCGGCCGACGGCGATTTCGGTGCTGCCTTCGGGGCGGCCCGCCTCGGCCTCATTGCCGCGACCGGCGCCGATCCGGTCGCCACCTGCTACGCGCCGCGCACAGCCGAGACCATCGCGCCGGAGGCGTCGCTGGTTTCGGCCTATGAGGAGAGCTATCAGCGCTACCGCCGCCTCTATCCGGCGATCAAGGGCGCCGCGTCGTGATACGGCTCCCTATCTCTCGATCCGCTGCCACGTGTTCAGCGGGCCGGAACCTTGTCGAGGAAACCGGTGACCGTCTTCAGGCGGCCCTCTTCGATCTGGCAGACATCGGTGCCTTCGATGACAGAGGGAATGTCGTCCGGACCGAGCGCCCAGGAAAAGCGGATCGTGTCGGCATAACCGTCGGCGTCACCCTTCAGCGTGAAGCGGAAGCCGGGAAATTGCGCCTGCACACCGGCAATGAGCGCATCGATGCCAGCATGACTGTCGCCCTGCATGATCGGATCACGGTAGGCGACGTCGGCGGCGAACGTCTTCTCGATCAGGGCCGCGCGCTCAGCAGCGTCGGTGGCGTTCCAGGCGGTCATGTAGGCTCTAGCGATGGCGTTGAAGTCGTGCATCGAAGTGTTCCTTCCGTTTGGCGTTTCGATGCTTCCGATATCGCCGGTCGAGGGAATGAAACCAATTACCTTCCACGTAATGGCCGCGCCTATCGCAATGGCGATGCCGGCCGACACCACTCTTGAAAGAGGAGCAAGACCCGTGAGCACTGGCTTTTTCGGCGATATCGCCAAGATCAAATATGAAGGACCTGAAAGCACCAACCCGCTCGCCTTTCGCCATTACAACAAGGACGAGGTCGTGCTCGGCAAGCGCATGGAAGATCACCTGCGCTTCGCGGTTGCCTACTGGCACACCTTCGTCTGGCCGGGCGGCGACCCCTTCGGCGGACAGACCTTCGAACGTCCCTGGTTCAAGGACGACATGGCTGCGGCCAAGCTGAAGGCCGATGTCGCCTTCGAATTCTTCGACCTGCTCGGCGTCCCGTTCTATTGCTTCCACGATGCCGACGTGCGTCCGGAAGGCAAAAGCTTCGTCGAGAACACGAAGAACCTCAACGAGATCGTCGACTACTTCGAAAAGAAGCAGGCCGAGTCCGGCGTCAACCTGCTCTGGGGCACGGCGAACCTCTTCTCCAACCGGCGCTACATGTCGGGTGCGGCTACCAATCCGGATCCGGATGTCTTCGCGTTCGCAGCCGCGACGGTGAAAACCTGCCTTGACGCCACCAAGCGCCTCGGCGGCCAGAACTACGTGCTCTGGGGCGGTCGTGAAGGCTACGAGACGCTGCTCAACACCGACATGAAGCGCGAACTCGACCAGCTTGGGCGCTTCGTCAATCTCGTCGTCGAGTACAAGCACAAGATCGGCTTCAAGGGTGCGATCCTGATCGAGCCGAAGCCGCAGGAGCCGACCAAGCACCAGTACGACTACGACGTCGCGACGGTCTACGGCTTTCTGAAGAACTACGGTCTCGAAAACGAGGTGAAGGTCAATATCGAGCAGGGCCATGCGATCCTTGCCGGCCACTCCTTCGAGCACGAACTGGCGCTTGCCAACGCGCTCGGCATCTTCGGTTCTATCGACATGAACCGGAACGACTATCAGTCCGGCTGGGATACCGACCAGTTCCCCAACAACGTGCCGGAAATGGCGCTCGCCTATTACCAGGTTCTAGCCGGCGGCGGCTTTGCGACCGGCGGTACGAACTTCGACGCCAAGCTGCGCCGTCAGTCGATCGATCCCGAGGACCTCTTGATCGGCCATATCGGCGGCATGGATTGCTGCGCCCGCGGCCTGAAGGCAGCGGCAAAGATGATCGAGGACAAGGCGCTCTCCGCACCGCTCGAAAGCCGCTATGCCGGCTGGCAGGTGCCGGAAGCCAAGAAGATGCTCGACGGCGGCTTCTCGCTGGAAGAGATCGAGGCCTGGGTGCTGAAGTCGGATCTCAACCCGCAGCCGAAGTCGGGCAAGCAGGAACTGCTCGAAAACGTCGTCAACCGCTACGTCTGAGCAGAGAATGGGTATCGAAAGGGCGCCATGATGGCGCCCTTTTCTTCGTCGACGCGCACGGGCGGCGATGATTGATGTCGCGGATTTCTGCCTTAAGCACCGGCGGCGGCGTGCCTAGTGCCGTTCGAAATGAAATCGATTACAAAACTTTTCGGAATCCGGTCGTGCGCTGTTGCCCCTCGCTGAAAATCTGCTAGCTTCGGCGCCTGCAACGTTTCAGATCCGGCAGTTCTGCGAGAAAACGAAGGCGTACAATCGCCTTTCATTGCCGACTGTCAGGATAGGGCCAACACCAATTTCGGCCGTTCCATCGGGAGGAAAATCAGCATGAAGACCATCAAGGGGCCAGGGCTCTTTCTTGCGCAATTCGCAGGCGATGCGGCGCCGTTCAATTCCTGGGATGCGATCACCAAATGGGCGGCTGATTGCGGCTACAAGGGCGTGCAGGTGCCGAGCTGGGACGCGCGGCTGATCGATCTGAAAAAGGCAGCGACCTCGAAAGCCTATTGCGACGAGTTTGCCGGTACGGC
The DNA here is from genome assembly GCF_014852425.1 of Ensifer sp. ENS09. Taxonomy (NCBI): domain Bacteria; kingdom Pseudomonadati; phylum Pseudomonadota; class Alphaproteobacteria; order Hyphomicrobiales; family Rhizobiaceae; genus Ensifer; species Ensifer sp. ENS09. The sequence goes on along the minus strand of NZ_JACVBP010000006.1, from coordinate 367,832 downwards.
CCGCGACAACGGCGTCGAGGTAACCGAGCTTTCGACCCATCTGCAGGGCCAGCTCGTCGCCGTGCATCCGGCCTATGACGAAGCCTTCGAGGGCTTTGCAGCACCCGAGGTGCGCGGCAACCCGAAAGCACGCCAGGCCTGGGCGGTGGAGCAAGTGAAGCTGGCGCTGACGGCTTCGAAGAACCTCGGGCTGAACGCTATGGCCAGTTTCTCCGGCGCGCTTGCCTGGCCCTTCGTCTATCCTTGGCCGCAGCGGCCGGCCGGCCTCGTCGAGACGGCCTTCGACGAACTGGCCAAGCGCTGGAAGCCGATCCTCGACCACGCCGAGGATTGCGGCGTCGACGTCTGCTACGAGATCCATCCGGGGGAAGACCTGCACGACGGCATCACCTACGAGATGTTCTTGGAGCGCACCGGCAACCATGCCCGCGCCTGCATGCTCTATGACCCCTCGCACTACGTGCTGCAGTGCCTCGATTATCTCGACAATATCGACATCTACAAGGACCGCATCCGGATGTTTCACGTCAAGGATGCGGAGTTCAACCCGACCGGGCGCCAGGGCGTCTATGGCGGCTACCAGGGCTGGGTCAACCGCGCCGGCCGTTTCCGTTCGCTCGGCGATGGCCAGGTGGATTTCGGTGCCGTGTTCTCGAAGATGGCCGCCAACGATTTCGCCGGCTGGGCGGTGGTCGAGTGGGAATGCGCGCTGAAGCATCCGGAGGATGGTGCCCGCGAAGGTGCTGATTTCGTCAAGCACCACATCATCCGCGTGACCGAGAAGGCGTTCGACGACTTTGCCGGTGCCGGTACGGACGAGGCGGCCAACCGGCGCATGCTGGGGATCTAAGCGTTTACCCCTTGTAGGATCTTGACCGTCTGCCCCTCACCCTAACCCACTCCCCGCAGGCGGGGAGAGGGGACGCGGATTGCGGCGAGGCCCTCACTTGTCAAATGCCTTTGTGCGGTGAGGGTGACGTTGGACCACGGGCAGTGAGAAGCGTTGAGATCGGGCGAGAGAGTGCGGCATATCCCTTCTCCCCGCGAGCGGGGAGAAGGTGCCGGAAGGCGGATAAGGGGCAGCCTCACGGTGCGGGTATCTGCGAAACGAACAAACGACACGGAACGGAAACAGGGGAGAAGACCATGGCAATCGAAGGAACGAGCGAGAAGCGCGAGCGTCGCATCCGGCTCGGCATGGTGGGCGGCGGCTCCGGCGCCTTCATCGGCGCGGTGCACCGTATCGCAGCCCGGCTCGACGACCACTACGAACTGGTGGCTGGCGCGCTGTCGTCGACGCCGGAAAAGGCGGAAAGCTCGGGCCGCGAGCTTGGGCTCGATCCGTCGCGCGTCTATTCCGACTTCAAGCAGATGGCGATCCGTGAGGCGAAGCTGAAGGATGGCATCGAGGCGGTGGCGATCGTCACGCCGAACCACGTGCATTATGCCGCGGCCAAGGAATTCCTGAAGCGCGGCATTCACGTGATCTGCGACAAGCCGCTGACCTCGACGCTTGGCGATGCCAAGAAGCTGAAAAAGGCGGCGGACGAGAGCGACGCGCTGTTCGTGCTGACGCACAATTACACCGGCTATCCGATGGTTCGCCAGGCGCGCGAGATGGTCGCCAATGGCGAGATCGGTGCGGTGCGGTTGGTGCAGATGGAGTATCCGCAGGACTGGCTGACGGAAAACATCGAACAGTCCGGCCAGAAGCAGGCGGCCTGGCGCACGGATCCGGCGCGTTCGGGCGCCGGCGGGTCGACCGGTGATATCGGCACGCACGCCTATAATCTCGGTGCCTTCGTCTCGGGTCTCGAACTCGAAGAGCTCGCTGCCGATCTCGACAGTTTCGTTGGCGGCCGCCAGCTCGATGACAATGCCCATGTGATGATGCGCTTCAAGGCGAAGGACGGCGAGCGCGCCAAGGGCCTGCTCTGGTGCAGCCAGGTGGCGCCCGGCCACGAGAACGGTCTGATGGTGCGCGTCTACGGCACCAAGGGCGGGCTCGAATGGACGCAGAAGGACCCGAACTATCTCTGGTACACGCCGTTCGGCGAGCCGAAGCGCCTGCTCACGCGCGCGGGTGCCGGTGCGGGGGCTGCAGCCAACCGCGTCAGCCGCATTCCGTCGGGCCATCCGGAAGGTTATCTCGAAGGCTTCGCCAACATCTACACGGAGGCGGCGCGCGCCATCTTTGCCAAGCGCAAGGGCGAGAAGATCGATCCGGCCGTCACCTATCCGACCATCGACGACGGCATGAAGGGCATGGTCTTCGTCGATGCCTGCGTCCAGTCATCCAAACGAAATGGGGCGTGGGTAAAGGTATAGCCACAGGCCAAAACCTGCGGAAGGGCGGGGCTTTCCCGCCCTTTTTCGCGAGTTGACATTTGCCGGCATCGTTTTAGGTCGGCCCTCTACAAACCGAAAGACAAGGTCCCGCTGACAGCGGGGTCGGAACGAGACGAGACAAAGAGATGACCGATCCCAAGATCCTGGCTGAGCGCTTTCCGGGCGATTTCGTATTCGGGGTGGCGACCGCCTCCTTCCAGATCGAAGGCGCCACCAAGGCCGACGGGCGCAAGCCGTCGATCTGGGATGCTTTTTCCAACATGCCGGGCCGTGTCTTCGGGCGTCACAACGGCGATGTCGCCTGCGACCACTACAACCGGCTGGAAGAAGATCTGGACCTGATCAAGAGCCTCGGCGTTGACGCATACCGTTTCTCGATCGCCTGGCCGCGCATCATTCCTGAGGGTACCGGTCCGATCAACGAAAAGGGTCTCGATTTCTACGACCGTCTCGTCGACGGCCTCAAGGCCCGCAACATCAAGGCCTTCGCCACACTTTACCATTGGGACCTGCCGCTGGCGCTGATGGGCGATGGCGGCTGGACGGCACGCACGACGGCCTATGCCTTCCAGCGCTACGCCAAGACGGTGATCGCCCGGCTCGGCGACCGGCTCGATGCGGTCGCGACCTTCAACGAGCCCTGGTGCTCGGTGTGGCTCAGCCATCTCTACGGCATCCATGCGCCGGGCGAGCGCAACATGGATGCAGCCCTGCATGCGCTGCACTTCACCAATCTGGCGCACGGACTCGGCGTCGACGGCATCCGCTCCGAGCGGCCGAACTTGCCGACGGGCATCGTCATCAACGCGCATTCGGTCTATCCGGGCAGCGACAGCGCGGCCGACAAGAAAGCCGCCGACCGCGCCTTCGACTTCCACAACGGCGTCTTCTTCGGCCCGATCTTTGGGGGGGCGTACCCCGAGAGTTTCATGAGTGCGCTCGGGCACCGCATGCCAGCGATCGAAGACGGTGACATGGAGACGATCTCGCGGCCGCTCGACTGGTGGGGGCTTAACTACTACACGCCGATGCGGGTGAGCGACGATCCGGCCAAGGACGCAGAATACCCGGCAACCATCAATGCCAAGCCGGTGAGCGAGACAAAGACGGATATCGGTTGGGAGGTTTACGCTCCGGCGCTCGGCAGCCTGGTCAAGACGCTGAACGCAAAATACGAGCTGCCGGACTGCTACATCACCGAGAACGGTGCCTGCTACAACATGGGCGTCGATAACGGCATCGTCGACGACCAGCCGCGACTCGACTACATCGCCGACCATCTGTCGGTGACGGCGGATCTGATCGCCGAGGGGTATCCGATGCGCGGATATTTCGCCTGGAGCCTGATGGACAATTTCGAATGGGCCGAGGGCTACAAGATGCGTTTCGGCATCGTGCATGTCGACTACGACACCCAGGTCCGCACCATCAAGAAGAGCGGTCAGTGGTACCAGGCGCTGGCCGAACAGTTTCCGAAGGGCAACCACGTCTGACGCTTAAGCGGGCGGCTCACCCGCCCGTGATGCTTCCGTGGTCCGGTCACTTCATCGCCGGACCGGCAGGACTTCCAGGCTCTGTCGGTCGAGTTGGGCCAGCACTTCCTTGAAGCCGTAACGCGGCTTCCAGTCGAGCTTTTCGATCGCAGCACTCGGGTCGTAGACCCTGTCGATGGTGGCGGGCAGCGACCAGTCGCGATCGGCAAAAGCTTGGCTCAGTTTTGGCGCGCGTTCACGCAAGAGCCCCGCCGCGTCCTCCGCCAGCCGGCGGCAATCCGTTGGAAGGAAGGGCGTTTCGCCCGAGATGATGTAGCGTTGAAAAGCCGGGCCGCCATTGTCGAGTGCTGCCACATGCGCGGCAGCCACGTCGCGCGCATCGATGCCGCGGTGCAGGCGGTAGCTTGCGATACGATCGGCGGCCTCCGGGAAACAGCGCGACATGCGCAGCACGCGCACATGCAAAGCTCGATCGGCGGCGTTTTCGAGCAGGGCTTCGGCCGCAAGCTTGGTGTGGTGGTAGATGGTGTGCGGCTTCGGCGGCGTTTCCTCGGTGATCCAGGCGCAACCGCCTTCCGTGACCGCGTGGCCGTAGAGTGCCGTCGTGCTGGTAAAGACGATGCGGCCGACACCGGCGGCCTGGGCTGCGGCGATCACCAGATGGGTGCCCATCACGTTGACGCGCTCGAATTCCTGATCGGCAACCGCATCCACATGCGGCGCGTGCAGGGCCGCCGTATGGATCACGGCGTCCGCCCCTTCCATCGCGCGCTCCAGCAGTTCGCCATCGACGAGATCGCCGACGATGGCCGTGGTGCCGAAGGGCGCGCGATCGATGCCGATGACGTCATGGTCGGCGGCGGCGAGCGCGTTGTAGATCGCTCTGCCGATGCGGCCGGAACTTCCGGTCAAGACGATGCGCATTTCTCACCTCGTAATCCTGTTCCTGCCCGTTAGCATGAAATGCGGTCGGGCACAGTCCGCCCGAACAAGGATATCCAAGATGGCGATTTGCGGGATGACGGTGCCCTGCCACGCAAAAGAGCATGGTTTTGCCGCTGTTTGCCATAATCAGGAAAATCATGCCTGTGAAAGGGCGCGGCAATTCTCCATAAGAGCCGTAGATTATGTCGCGTGCGGGCCATGCGGCGCCAAAGTTGAACTGACTGGTTGCTTGATGTTAGAGAAGTGCTCCCTGTTCCGAATGCGTTGTCGAATGTCGGCCTGACCAGACGCGCGTTCCATCCCGGCCAGGCCCGGGATCATGAGTTTTGAACATCCGAGAGCACTTATGTACCCGCACATTCCGACTGCGCCTCATTCGGGGATTTCCGAACGATGAGCGTTTCCGCCCAAAACACCGCGCCATCGGCTGACGCGGCCGTCGTCTTCGACGGCGTTTCCAAGCATTTCCCCGCTTCCGGCACCAGCGGCGCCTTCACCGCGCTCGACAAGGTCTCGTTGACCGTCGATCGTGGCTCGATCACCGGCATCATCGGCCGCTCCGGCGCTGGCAAGTCGACGCTGATCCGGCTCGTCAACGGGCTCGAAAAGCCGACGGGTGGCAAGGTGCTGGTCGACGGCGTCGATGTCGGCGGGCTCGACGAGGCGGCGCTGCGGAGCCTTCGCCGCTCCGTCGGCATGATCTTCCAGCACTTCAACCTGCTGTCCTCGCGCACCGTGTTCGGAAACGTCGCGCTGCCGCTCGAAATATCCGGCATGGACAAGCGCGCGATCGAACAGCGCGTTCGGCCGCTGCTCGATCTCGTCGGTCTCGCCGACAAGCACGGGCGCTATCCGGCCGAACTTTCAGGCGGCCAGAAACAGCGCATCGGCATCGCCCGGGCGCTTGCGACCGAGCCGAAGCTCCTGCTCTCCGACGAGGCGACCTCGGCGCTCGATCCGGAGACGACCCAGTCGATCCTGGAGCTTTTGAAGCGCATCAATGCCGATCTCGGCCTGACGGTGCTGCTCATCACCCACGAGATGGAAGTGGTGAAGGCGGTAACTTCGGATGTTGCCGTCATCGATCACGGCCGCATCGTCGAGCGTGGCCACACCTTCGATGTCTTCACCCATCCGAAGCACGAGACGACGCGGGCGCTGCTTTCGGGCCTGCCGGGCTCGAAGCTTCCAGACGCGGTCGCCCGCGCGCTGAAGCCTGCACCGGCGGCCGGCGATCGCGCCGTCGTGCGGCTCACCTTCTTCGGGGCTGCGGCCGAAAAGCCGCTGATCTCGCAGCTGATCAAGTCGGTCGGCGCCGAGGTCAACATCATCGCCGGCACGATCGACGAGATCGGCGGCGCGCCCTATGGCTCGCTGGTCGTCGCCTATGGCGCGGATGCCGAGACGTCCGGCCGCGCCGAGCGCTTCTTTACCGAAAACGGTCTGGTCACGGAGGTGCTCGGTTATGTCGCCTGATATTCTCCTGCGCATCGGCGGCGCCACCGTCGACACGATCTACATGGTCGCCATCGCCGGCCTGATCGGCTCGTTGATCGGTGGGCCGATTGGCATCTTCCTTGCCACCAGCGGCAAGGGCGAGCTCTTCCCGGCGCCGACGCTCAACCGCATCGTCGGGCTGATCGTCAACGCCACGCGCTCGACGCCATTCATCATCCTGGTCGTCGCCATCATTCCCTTCACCCGGCTTCTGACCGGCACCTCGATCGGCACGAAGGCTGCGATCGTGCCGCTGACGATCGCCACCATCCCCTTCGTCGCGCGTCTGGTCGAGGCGGCGATCCGTGAAATCGACAAGGGGCTGATCGAGGCGGCGCGTGCCATGGGGGCGACCCCGATGCAGATCGTCTTCAAGGTGCTGCTTGCCGAAGCGCGGCCGGCGCTGACCCTGGCGCTCACCATGACCGCCGTCAGCCTCATCGGCTATTCGGCCATGGTCGGCGCCGTCGGCGGCGGCGGGCTTGGCGACCTCGGCATCCGCTACGGCTACCAGCGTTTCATGCCCGACGTGATGCTCGTCGTCGTCATCGTGCTGATCGTGCTGGTGCAGCTCGTCCAGAGCGCCGGCGATGGCCTCGCGCGACGCTTCGACAAGAAGAACCGCAAGACCTGATTTCCTCCCAAGGCTTAAACGTGAACAAGGAGACCACCATGAAGAAGCTTATCATCGCGGCAGCGATTGCCGCTCTTTCCGCCGGCGCGGCATTCGCCGAGACCATCAAGGTCGGCGTCACGCCGGGCGAACACGCCCAGATCATGGAGAAGGTGAAGGAAGTCGCAGCTCCCAAGGGCCTCGACATCGAGATCCTCGAATTCTCCGACTACGTCGTTCCGAACCAGGCTCTGGCTGACGGCGACCTCAACGCCAACTCGTTCCAGCACCAGCCCTATCTCGACAACCAGATCGCCGATCGCGGCTTCGACATCGTCAGCGTCGGCACCACCATCACCACCCCGATGGGCGTCTATTCGCAGAAGGTGAAGAGCCTCGACGAGATCAAGGACGGCGCCACGATCGCGATCCCGAACGACCCGACCAATGGCGGCCGCGCGCTGCTCGTTCTCGCGTCCAAGGGCCTGATCAAGCTCAAGGAAGAAGCTGGCCTCAAGGTCACGCCGGCCGACATCACCGAAAACCCGAAGAACATCACGTTTGCCGAGCTCGACGCCGCCCAGCTGCCGCGCTCGCTGCAGGACGTCGACGCGGCCGTGATCAACACCAACTACGCGATGGAAGCCGGCCTGCATCCGAAGAAGGACGCAATTGCGATTGAAGGCGAAAAGTCGCCCTACGCCAACGTCATTGCCGTGCGCAAGGCCGACAAGGATGCGCCGTGGGTGAAGATGCTGGTCGAATCCTACCACGACGAAAAGGTGCGTGCCTTCATCAACGACACCTTCAAGGGCGCGCTGATCCCGAGCTGGTAAGCATCTCGCCTAAGCGAACCATCGACCGCGCGCCGCACCCCGGCGCGCGGTTTTTCTTTGACCGCATGACTTGCATGGCTATCCTCCTGGCACTTCGAGGAGGACGAACCATGAGTGTCATGAAGGGCGGATGTCTCTGCGGTGCGATCCGGTATGAGCTGAAGGCTCAGCCTCTCTTTTCCGGCTTCTGCCATTGTCGCGACTGCCAGCGTACGACCGGGACCGGCCATTGCTGCTATATGATCTTCGACCGCGCCGATGTGACGATGTCGGGTACAGGCCGCGGCTACGAGACGCGCGCCGAAAACGGCAATCCCTCGATCCGCCATTTTTGCGAGACCTGCGGCAGCCAGGTATACGGCTCAGGTCCGCCGGATGATCCGCGTGTGTCGATCTATGCCGGCACGCTCGACGACCCCTCGGTGTTTCGCCCGACCGACGCGATTTTTACCCGTAGCCGCCATGAATGGGACCGCAGCGCGTTGGCGCTTGAGGAATGCGAAGCGTTGCCGGGTTGACTGCGTTCGCGAGTGAAACCGCCCCTCACCCTCTCCCCGCAAGCGGGGCGAGGGGACCTGCCACGCTTGGGCGCCGCGGACCGGAGCTCTCGGTACCCGCGGAACCGCCTGCAAGTCGCAGGCGCAAGGTGGGGTTCGTTTTGTGGGCTGGAGCGATGCCGCAAGTCCCTTCGCCCCGCTTGCGGGGAGAAGGTGCCGGCAGGCGGATGAGGTGCGCTTCCCTCTCGCGCCAGCGAAGGGTGGACGCCCAAGCGGATATCAGCTGCCGAGGTGGCGTTCGCCACGCTTCCTGGCCAGCTCGATCTGCTTCTGGCGCTGGCGGTAGCGTTCGCGGTCCTCGTCGGTGCGGACCTCGTGGCAATGAATGCAGGCGACGCCGTCCTCGTGGTGTGGTGAAGCCAGGTCCGCCTTGGTCAACGGCTGGCGGCAGGCGTGGCAGAGCGTGTGCTCGCCTTCCTCTAGGCCATGGGTGACGGAGACGCGGTCGTCGAAGACGAAGCAGGCGCCTTCCCACAGGCTTTCTTCCTGCGGCACTTCCTCGAGATATTTCAGGATGCCGCCCTTGAGGTGGTACACCTCGTCGAAGCCCTGTTCCTTCATGAAGGCGGTCGCCTTCTCGCAGCGGATGCCGCCGGTGCAGTACATGGCGATCTTCGGCTTGTTGTGCAGGCCGGTGTGGTTGCGCACCCAGTCCGGAAACTCGCGGAAGGTCTTGGTCTGCGGATCGACCGCACCCTTGAAGATGCCGATCGCGGTTTCGTAGTCGTTGCGCGTGTCGATGACGATCGTCTCGGGGTCGGAGATCAGCGCGTTCCAATCCTTTGGATCGACATAGGTGCCGACGATCTTGTTGGGGTCGATGTTCTCGACGCCCATGGTGACGATTTCCTTTTTCAGCCGCACCTTCATGCGCAGGAACGGCATGGAGGATGCGCGGCTTTCCTTGTGCTCCAGTGCGCCGAATTCGGGCTGCGCGCGCAGGAAGGAGAGCACCGCGGCGATGCCGGCATCCGTGCCGGCGATCGTGCCGTTGATGCCTTCATGCGCCAGAAGCAGCGTTCCCTTGACGCCGTTTTCGTCGCAGACGGCCTGCAGCGGTTCGCGAAAGTCGGCGAAACGCGGGAAGCGTGCGAAATGATAGAGCGCGGCCACCAGAAACTGGCCATGCGTCTCACCATGGGTCTGGGCGAGCGGGGTCGTGGAAATGTCGGTCATGGCCGGTGCAAATACAGCTTTCGCGCCGCAAGCGCAATCGCGGCGGGGCCCAGGGGCACTCTGTCGCGGCGCGGACAGTCGGTCCGCCCGCCGAAATTTCGCCGAAACATCAGCGCGCGGCGTCGAGCCAGAGCAACCGGATCGTTCGGCTTTCGTCGTCCGGTTCCTCCTGGAAGACCTCGGCGGCGAGATCAAGAGCGTGCTTGCGCAAGCTTCCCTGTCGGTCGATGACGGCCGCGATGAGGTGGGCCTGATCCTGACTGTTACCGGCAAGCCCCGGATCCTCGTTGATCAACTGGGTCATGACCGCGAGATCGTTGAGGTGCCCGAGCGTGTCGACCAGCGCTTTAGCCTCGGTGCGCTTGGCCTGCAGGGCGGAAGGCCAGACCGCGTGCATCAGGCCGAGATGCATGCGGTAGTCCTGCGCCCGCTTTCGCAGCTCGTGGAACGCCGGGGCTTCCGAAGTCTCGCTGCATGCCTGCCTGGCGCGCTTGGCCCGCCTCAGAGTGCGCCGCCATCCCTTCGTCAGCCGGTCTGCGGTCTTGCGGCGTCGATCGTCGAATGTCACTTGGCTGAGGGCCTGCAGTGCCTGCTCGCAGCGCACGATGGTGGCTGCCACGCGGTCCTCGATATCGGTCGCGCTTGCGGTGATGCGGTCCCGGCGGGTCGTCAGCCGCTCGCAGACATGGTCGAGCGCCCGTTCTTCCTCCTCGTTGCACGCGGCTGCCTTGAGGTAATGGGCGTTCTCGACCAGTGCGGCCGCGTCCCGAACGGTTGAGAGGTTGCGGGCCATGTCGCGGATGCGCGCATTTTCATGCTTCTGAAAAAGCGGCACGTCCGCTGCGACGAGACGGTACAGCGAGCGCAGGCGTTTGAAATTCTTGCGGGCGTCATGGATCGCCTCGTGCACCCCGTCAGGCCGATCCTCGAGCGTCATCACCGCCTGTGTGAGCTGTTCGGCGGCGATCGTGCGGAAGTCTTCAGAAAAAGGCCGTCCAGGTTCGAAGGCGTAAGTCATGGTTGCGGTTCCGTCAGTCCTTCGGTGGCGAGGGACTGGTTGGAGTAGCGGCGATCGCCGGTAATCTCCTGCCCGACCCAATCGGGCAGCGCCGGCATGTCGGTCTCGCGCTTCATTTCCACTTCCGCAACGACGAGGCCCTTGAGCGCGCCTTCGTAGACGTCCACTTCCCAGGTAAAGCCCTTGTGCGGCACGCGGTAGCGACGTTTCTCGATGACGATCCCGACCGCCTGGGTCAGCATCTCGCGGGCATCCTCCATCGGCAGGTCGTATTCGTATTCGTTCCTGACGAGCGCCGACTTGCCGATCTTGATGGTGAGGCGCGCCCATTTGTCGCCGTGGATGCGCACGCGCAGCGAGCGGTCGTCCATGGTCACGACATAGGCCTGCCTGAGGTCAATGCCCTTGTCCGCACGCTCTCGCCACCCATCGGAAGCGACCAGAAACTTGCGCTCTATTTCCTTCGCCATGGAAAATCCGCCATTTCGAGGGCCCGCGGCCTTCAACCTATCGCTTTCACGCAAAGGCTCAAGTCATCTCTTTGTCGCAAGTTGCATATTACCGTTGCCTTACATGCGAAAGCCGCGCTCCCGCCGCCTTGGGTCTCGACAACCGGTGGCCGGGGGAGTATGCGGAGGGCATATTCAATCGTTTTAAAAAGGACGATCGGCATGAGCGCGAAATCCGACAGGCTTCTTTCCATCCTCAAATTGCAGCCGGTCGTGCCGGTTCTCGTCATCGATGACGTCGCCACTGCTGTGCCCCTGGCGCGCGCCCTGGTTGCCGGCGGTTTGAAGGCGATCGAAATCACGCTGCGCACGCCGGCAGCGCTCGAAGCGATCAGCGCCGTTGCCAACGAAGTGGAAGGTGCCGTTGCCGGCGCCGGCACGATCCTCAACGCCGCCCAGTTCGAAGCCGCGGTCGAAGCCGGCTCGAAGTTCATCGTCAGCCCCGGCACGACGCAGGAACTGATCGATGTGGCCAACGACCACGAGGTGCCGCTTTTGCCGGGTGCGGCGACGGCGAGCGAAGTCATGGGCCTGCGTGAAGAAGGCTACGACGTCATGAAGTTCTTCCCGGCCGAGCAGGCCGGCGGCGCCGCCTACCTCAAGTCGCTGTCCTCGCCGCTTGCCGGCACGCTCTTCTGCCCGACGGGCGGCATTTCCCTTGCCAATGCGCGCGACTATCTGACGCTGCCCAACGTCGTTTGTGTCGGCGGCTCCTGGGTTGCGCCGAAGGAACTGGTTGCCAAGGGCGACTGGGCCGGCATCACCAAGCTTGCGGCAGAAGCCTTTGCCCTCAAGGGCTGAGCAACAAAAGGCACGATCCGATTTCGAAAGCCGGGCGAGAGCCCGGCTTTTTTGTTGGAGGCGCATCTCTCGCGCGAATTTGTATTTCCGCTGCAACGTTCCTATGTCTCACTCCATTCGACGGCGCGATCGCGGGCGGCGCGCCATCCCATTTGTCTTCACACGCCCGGAACCGACAAGGAGCGAAACCCGATGTTCGACGCGAAGAAATTGCTGGATCAGTTTCTGGGATCGCAAGTGCCCGGTGCCGGCGGCACGGTGCGCGATCGCGCGACCCAGGCGACGCAGCTTGCCAAGGACAATCCGCTGGCGAGCGGCGCCATCGCCGCTGTTCTGCTCGGCACCAAGTCGGGTCGCCAGCTGGCCGGCAACGCCGCCGTGCTCGGCGGCCTCGCGGCGATCGCCGGCCTCGGTTACCAGGCCTACAAGAATTATCAGGCCGGCAACACGCCCGGCGGCGCAACGGTCGCCAAGGGCGACCCGGAACTTCTGCCGCCGCCGGCCGATTCCGGTTTTGCCTCCGCGCCGGAAGCCGTCAGCCATGATTTTGCGCTGACGCTGGTGCGCGCGATGATCGCCGCTTCGCGCGCCGATGGGCATATCGACGATGCCGAGCGCCAGCACATCATGGACAAGCTGTCGGTATCGGGCCTCTCGGCCGATGCCACCAGCTTCCTCGAGGGCGAGCTTGCCAACCCGGTCGATATCGACGCGATTGTCGGCGCGGCAAAGACCGAAGAGGAGCGCGTGGAGGTCTACACCGCGTCGCGCCTGACGATCGAGCCGGAAACCCGTGCGGAGCGCGGCTATCTCGACCTGCTCGCCGGCCGCCTCGGTCTTCCCGATGCGCTGGTCGATCACATCGAGGCGACGGTTTCGGCCGCCAAGGTGCCGGCCACCGCGTAGGGGATCGGTTCGGCCGGCACGGTTTCATCACCGGTTCGAACAGGGGTCATCACCAGTTTGAATTTGTGTCGGCCGCCACTCTGGCCTATGCCGAAGGGCAGGGATGAAGGAGGAGCGGCCGATGCAGGACCTGAAGAACTGGAAAGGGTGCCCGGCGCCGAAGGGCGTCGCGCTCGAAGGGCGTTTCGTCAAGCTTGAGCCCTATGAGCGCGACCGGCATCTGCAGGATCTCTGGGACGGCCTCGGCGGCATGGCGATCAATCCGCTGCTGAAGTATTTCGCGCAGCCGGACTTCGCCGGGATCGAAGACTTCGACGCCTGGCTGACGGCGGCTCAGCAGAAGTCCAGCTGGGTCACCGAAGTGTTCCGCGACCAGGCAACCGGCATTGTCGTCGGCATGGCCAACTACATGCGCCCCGATCCTGCCAATGGCGTCGTCGAGGTCGGCTCCGTGGCGCACGGCGCGGCAATGGCGCGTTCGCCGCTTTCGACCGAAGTCCACTACCTGATGGCAAAGCACGTCTTTGAGGATCTGGGCTACCGCCGCTACGAATGGAAGTGCAACAGCGAGAACATGGCCAGCCGTCAGACTGCGGCACGCCTCGGTTTCACCTTCGAAGGCATTTTCCGGCAGCACATGATTTCCAAGGGCGGCAACCGCGACACGGCCTGGTTTTCGATGATCGATAGCGAATGGCCGCTGCTCAATGCCGCATTCGAAACCTGGCTTGCAGCTGATAATTTCGATGAAGACGGTCGCCAGAAGCGGCGGCTTGAAGATATACGCTCGGACCTGGAGCGGCAGGCGTCCAAATAGGCGCCGGCTGCTCAGGCCGCGGCAGACAACAGCAGGGAAGTCATGCAGAACAAGGAAAAGTCACCGGCGATCGCCGCTGCGATCATTCTCGTCGTCGCCGGCCTCGGCTTCTTCGTGTTGCCGTCCATCATGCTCAAGCTCGGGGATATCTCGCCCTGGCTTGCCGCCGCCTTCGGCGTGATCTTCGTTCTCGGCTTCTTCCTGCTCTTCTGGCTCCGCGCGCGCTACCAGCGCAAGCGCGGACTGTGACGGCCTGATCAGGCCGTCTGTGTCAGCTCTGTAGCGCCGCGCCGAGCAGCGCCAATCCCAGCAACAGAACAAGGACAGCGCCGGCGATCTCGATACCGTTCGAGATCCGGGCAGCCGCCGCGCCGTTTGCCGCATAACGGAGCGCAAAGCCCTTGGCGGTAACGGCCATGGTGGCGAGAATCGAGACGGTGATCGCCGTGCCGATCGACATGGCGAAGACCGAAAGCACGCCGCCGAGGTAAAGCCCGTTCAGGAGTGCGAAGGACAGCACGATCAGCGCGCCGGAGCAGGGACGCAGGCCGACGGCGATGACCGCCGACCAGGCTTCGCGCAGCGCAAAACGATCGCCCTTCAGCATCGACGGATCGGGGGCGTGTGCATGGCCGCAGCTCGCGCAGACCTCGCCCGGACCATGGCTGTGCCCGTGGTGTTCATGATGGTGGCTGTGATGATGATCGTGATGGTGATCGTGCGCGAGATGGACCTGCCCGCCGCCGGCCACGGAAGCCACCGCAACCGGGCGCAGCATCGACCGCAGCTTGCGCACGAGCAGCCAGCCGCCAAAGGCAGCGATCAGTGCGTAGCTCGCAATCTCCAGCCAGCGCGTCGCGCTGGTCATGCTGATCGATGAGCCGCGCAGGATGAGGTAGACGGCGCCGATCAAAAGGATCGCGACCACGCCCTGCAGGATCGAGGAGAGGAAGGAGAGCAGCACGCCGCGCTTCAGCTCCGTCTCGTTGGCGATCATGTAGGAGGAGATCACCGCCTTGCCATGGCCGGGGCCAGCGGCATGCAGCACGCCATAGGTGAAGGACAGGCCGACCAGCGACCAGAGCTGCCAGGGGTTCTCACGCATCCCCTTCAGCGCGTTGGTCATCAGCCGATAGAAGCCCTGCTGCTCCATGTTGATCCAGGCGAAGAAACCGCCGAGAAAACCGGTCGTCTTGAACGCCGGCTCGGCCGTGCCGATGCCGAGGGGCGACTGGGCCGCGGCGATCGTTGCGGAGAGCGCCGTGACGATGAGCGCTGCCGTGACCAGGCGTCCAATCCCGCGGGTATTCAGCATGAGATCTCGATCCTGGTTGCAAAGAGCTTCGACATGTCGGTGCCCGTCGGATCGCTCCAGAAGGCATCGGTCAAGGTGTCCTTGTTCTCGGCGAGAACTTCGTCGGGATCAGGGCGGACGACCTTGTGCTCACAGGCATTGATCTTGTCGCCGACGACCGTCAGGTCATCGTCGTTCGCGAAGTCCATCGCGGTATACATCGTTGGATCGTAGACGCCGAAGGAGAGCTTGCCCTTGAGCGGCATCGGCTCGGCCGGCTTGACCGCGAACATCATCAGCAGTTGCCCGTCCTTGTAGTCGACGGTGATGTGGTCCGGTTTGTTGACCTTGATGGTTTTGCCGTTGTCGAGGATCGTCGTGTAGTAATTGTACTCGGACAGGGACTCCATCACCGTCTGGCCGACTTCCGCCAGCTCGTCCGGATCGAGTGTCGCGTTCGAGTTCTTGTCGAAATCGAGCACGACGCTGGAGGAGAACAGTTCGTCGAAGCGCCAGACGTTGCGGAGTTCGCTGATCTCGTCCTTGTCGTCGGAGACCACCTCGAGGCGCGCTTCCGCAAAGATATGCGGGTGAGCAAAGGCCAGCGACGGGGCAGCCAAGGTGGCAAGGCCGGCCATGACGAGGCATTTGGTTCTCATGTGGCGGCAATCCTTTCGGCTGGAGCGATCGCTCCGCGATTCGTTTCCGGGAATGTACCGGAAATGGGACAGAATTGGGACTTTGAGGCTTAGGTGCCCGATCACCGCGGCTTGCGGAACCAGGCGTGCAGGAAGTCGACGAGGGTCCTGACCTTGGTCGGGAGGTAGCGGCGATGCGGATAGATCGCGTAAATGCCGCGGTCGCGGGGCAGGAAATCGTCGAACAGCGTTACGAGTTCGCCGGTGGCGACTTTCGGGCGGGCGATGAAATCCGGAATGATCGATACGCCGAGGCCGGAGACGGTGGCCCTGAGGGCGGCAAGCGGGCTGTTGACCTCGATCGGGCCGCTGACGGGCACGGTAAAGGCAGAACCGTCAGGCTCGACGAAGCGCCAGTTGGAATAGGAGCGGCCGTTCGTATCGAGAATGCAGGGCAGCTTGGAAAGGTCCGTCGGGTGAGCGATCGGGCCAGCCTTTTCCAGGAATTCGGGGGCGGCGCAGATCAGCACCTGGAAATCGTCGAGCTTGCGGGCGATCAGCGTCGAATCTTCGAGCCGGGTGATGCGGATGGCGACGTCGAAGCCTTCCTCTACCAGATCGACGAACCGGTCGTCGGAGATGATTTCGAGCGAGAGTTCGGGATGCTGCTTGCCGAAATCGACCAGCGACTGGCCGATCTCCGCATCGACGAAGGTGCGCGGCGCGGTGATGCGCAGCCGTCCCTTAAGGTCGGAATTGTTGGCGCGCACGAGGTCGGCGAGATTGTCGATCTCCTTCAGGATCTCCGACGCGGTGCGGTAATAGGTGTGGCCGGCCTCGGTCAGCGAGAATTGCCGTGTCGTGCGGTTGAGGAGCAGCGCACCCAGTTCATCCTCAAGCTCGCGCACATATTTGGAAAGCAGCGCCTTCGACTTGCCGACACGCCTTGCGGCGGCCGAGAACCCCTCGGCGTCCACGACATCGATAAAGGCGCGGATACGGGTGAGTGTGTCCATGGCGATCTTTCTTTCGTGTTCTCAATCGTGCTTCGCCGATTCGCCGGCGAAGGCCTCTTTCCGCGTCGATGATGCCGGCGGCAGATTGTCCGTCGCTTGCGTCATCGCGCCGGGTTCTGGCATTGGCGCCGGTTTCTCAAAATAATAGTCTTCTTTCAATGCTTTAGATCGGTGATCGATCCGGCGCTTGTCGTTCAGGATTTGTGAACATCGACAGTTTTGCCCGGTTGGAAAAAAATTCAACCGCGGTTGTGAAAAAACTCTTGATTACGACGGGCTTTTTTCTTACCTACGCCCTTGCCCAAAGTCGCACGTGCCTGTGGGTGTCCGCCGACCCTCGATTAGGTGAGGGTATCGGTAAGGTACCTGGAACTAACCCCTCCAGTCGCTATTCCGGCCAACCGGGAAATGCGAGGACATCTTGAAGCAACGACGGTGCGGGCCTTTCTGGTGTCTGCCGGCTTTCCAACAGCCGGGGTTACTGAAGAGGCACACCTTCATTGCCGGAAGTGCGGTTGGGTTACCCCCTCCAATCCATGGCAGACAAAGCCGAATTGAAGCCTAGGCGGGCTTTGATTCACCGTTCGCGCATCGAGCGCATGCATGGTTCCGGGGTCTCCACCGGCTGGTTCCAGAGCATGTGCGCGTATGCCCTTTGTCCTCCGCGAAAGCGGGGCATCTTGGATCAGGGGAATATGGCCATGACCACGGCTCGCATCATCGACTTCATCAACACCCGACGACCGGAAGGCCCGTGCCTTGTTGTCGACCTCGACGTCGTGCGCAACAATTTCAAGGCTTTCCGCCACGCGATGCCGGACAGCTCGATCTATTATGCGGTCAAGGCAAACCCGGCGCCGGAAATTCTGCGCCTGCTCGCCGGCATGGGCTCCTCCTTCGATTGCGCGTCCGTCGCCGAAATCGAAATGGCGCTCGACGCCGGTGCGACCGCCAGCCGCGTCTCCTACGGCAACACCATCAAGAAAGAGCGCGACATTGCCCGCGCCCACGCGCTTGGGGTCAACCTGTTTGCGGTGGACAGCCACGAGGAAGTCGAGAAGGTTGCCCGCGCAGCCCCCGGCGCCCGCGTGTTCTGCCGCGTCCTGACCGATGGCGAAGGCGCCGAATGGCCGCTGTCGCGCAAGTTCGGCTGCGTCCCGCAGATGGCCGTCGACGTGCTCGTCTACGCTCACCAGCATGGCCTCGTTTCCTACGGCGTCTCGTTCCATGTCGGTTCGCAGATGACGAAGCTGGATGCCTGGGATGCAGCGCTCTCTGATGCCAAGCGCGTCTTTGTGCAGTTGGCCAAGCAGGGCATCGAGCTCAAGATGGTCAACATGGGTGGTGGCTTCCCGACGAAGTACCTGAAGGACGTGCCGACGGCGGAAGCCTACGGCCAGGCGATCTTCGGTGCCTTGAAGAAGCACTTCGGCAACCACATCCCGGAAACGATCATCGAGCCCGGCCGCGGCATGGTCGGCAACGCCGGCGTGATCAAGGCGGAAGTCGTTCTCGTCTCGAAGAAGTCGGACAACGACGCCCATCGCTGGGTGTTCCTCGACATCGGCAAGTTCGGTGGTCTCGCCGAGACCATGGACGAGGCGATCCGCTACCCGATCCGCACGGCGCGCGACACCGACGAAATGGAACCTTGCGTTCTCGCCGGCCCGACCTGCGATTCGGCCGACGTGCTCTACGAGAAGAACATGTATCCGCTGCCGATCACGCTTTCGATCGGCGATGAGGTTCTGATCGAAGGCACCGGTGCCTATACGACGACCTACTCGGCCGTCGCTTTCAACGGCTTCGAGCCGCTGAAGGCCTATGTGATCTGATCCGGTCTGCTCCCGTCCTTGGGCGGGAGCGCCATTTCACAATTTTCGTTCGGTCCGCCTGAAGCGGTTACTGCATAATTCCCTAAATCGGTTTCGATTTAAGGACAAAATTATGCAGCAGCTAAAGGTGTTACAGCGACCTTTGCGCGTCTGAATAGACGCGCGGCGCTGTCGTATGACGGGAGGCCCCGATGGCCGCTGTTGTTGACGCTCTGCGCGCGTTTTTCGCGCCCACTACATTTGTAATCGATGCCGAGAATCCGGGCGACGTCGTCGCGCGCGAGAACCTGCTCGACCGTGCCATGGGGCCGGAGCGGCGTCGCAAGTCGTCGGAGAAGCTGCGCAGCGGCCGGCTGCCGGCCGAAGGCCTTGCTTTCGTCGCCCGCGATGTCGACGGTCACGTGATCGGCACCGTGCGCCTCTGGAACGTCGAGGCCGGCGTCAGCCGCGAAGGCCATGCCGTGCCGGCGCTGCTGCTCGGTCCGCTCGCCGTCGACCCGGCGCATGAGGGCAAGGGCATCGGCGCCATGCTGATGCGCGCTGCCATCGAAGAGGCCAAGAACCGCGGCCACGGCGCGATCCTGCTCGTCGGCGACGCGGCCTATTACGAGCGCTTCGGCTTCTTTGCCAGCCGCACCCAGCATCTCGTCATGCCGGGTCCGTTCGAACGCGACCGGTTCCTGGCGCTCGAGCTTCGCGACAGCTGGCTCGAGGGTGCTGCCGGCCTGATCGTCGCCAGCGGCCGCAAGCTCGCCATGCCGCCGGTTCGCCGCGCCGCCTGAGATCGCTTTCCGTCGCCAACCCTGCAGTGACGGATTTTTCGCTGCTCCCTCGCTGGTTCGATCTGATCGGCGAGGGGGCAGACGCATGCAATGCCGGGCGCTCCCTGCTGATGGGTTCGTGATCTTCCTTGACAATGCGGTGTCGCTGACCTGACCTTGCAGACAAGGCCTTGCCGCAAGCCGGTGGGCCCTGTTGCAAGCGGATGGAAGTCTCGCGCATGGATCCGTTCATTTTCGGGCAGCGACCCTGCTGCCCTTTCTTTTGACATCCTCCATCATCGAACTGACGCCGGGGCCGAACATGGCCTATCTCGCCATGGTCGCGGCCTCGGAGGGGCGCAGGCCCGGCATGGCGACCGCCGCCGGCGTGGCGCTGGGCCTCGCGATCGTCGGCCTTGCCGCCTCCTTCGGCGTTGCCGAGTTCGTCGGTCAGTCGGACATGCTCTATGGGGCGCTTCGCTGGGCAGGCGTCGGCTTCCTGCTCTATCTCGCCTTCGAAGCCTGGAACGGTGACGGCGAGGAGGCGGGGCCGAGCGGCAAGCCCGCATCCTTCTATTTCCGGCGCGGCCTGATCACCAATCTGCTCAATCCGAAGGCGGCGCTGTTCTTCGTCACCGTGCTTCCGACCTTCGTCGACGATACCCGGCCGCTATTGCCGCAGAACCTGACGCTTGCCGCGCTCTATGTGGGTGTTGCGACCGCGGTTCACGCGGCGATCGTGCTTCTGGCCGGGGCGTTGGAGCCGGTCCTCAACTCGCCGGCACGCGAGCGGCTGGTGCGGCGCGTGCTCGCACTGATGCTTGCGGCCGTCGCGATCTGGTTCGGCCGGTCAACGCGCCGCTAAGACGGACTAGGACGTACTCTGCGTCTCGCGGGCATCGTAGCAGACGAAGGCCAGCTTGTTGCCGTCGGGATCGCGCACATAGGCAGCGTAGAAGCCATCGCCATATTGCGGGCGGAAACCCGGTTTTCCCTCTTCGCTGCCGCCGCGCGCCATGGCTGTTTCGAACAGCCGGTCGATCACGCCGGGGCTCTCCACCAGGAAGGCGGTCATGGCGCCGTTGCCGACGGAGGCCGTCCCGCCGTCAAAGGGATGGCAGGCAAAGAAACGCGGCGCCTTGTCATCGTCCTTACGGCCCCAGGAGGAAACCTGCTCGTCGCAATAGCAGCGCTCCTGGCCGATCAGCGCCATCACCGGATCATAGAAGCGCTCGGCGCGCCTCAGGTCCGCCGTTCCGACCATCGTATAGCCGATCATGCCTGTCTCCTCGTCCTGCCTGATGGGTGTGGTCCGTTTCGGTGGCAAGTCGTCTCACACCTGCTTTAGTCACGCAACAGCGGCGATCGGGATTGGAAGGAATGACCGATCGTGTCCGCGTCACCGTCCGCTTTTTCACGCGAGCTATTTTCCGCCGAGATAGGCACGCCCGCGGCCGGACAGGCGATAGCCGACATCGAGGCTTTCGGTGAGGCCGAGCTCCTTCAGTTTGCGGATGCGCGCCTTGAGCTTCAGTTTTTCCATGCCGATGGCGGCGCTCAGCTCCGCCGCAGTCGTTCCGTCACGGGCGGCGATCAGTTGCAGCACCGGACGGGTCCAGGCCATGCCGGCGCTGTCGTCGAAACGCGCGAGCTTGCGGTCGATTTCTGCCCGCACTTCATCGTTGAGGGCGGCCGCGTCCCGCAGGGCGATGCGTGGGTCGTCACCGGCCCGGTGGAAGGCGATGCGGTAGCAGCGCCCTTCGGGGCGCGCGGCCAGTTCCTTCGCGAGGGCGGCGCGATCGGCAAAGCCGGCCTTGCGGGCATCGCTGTCGGTAATCGCGCCTTCCTCGATCTCGTCGACGGCATCGATGGCGAGAACACCGACTGCGGTGCGCAAGGTGCCGCCGGCCTTGACCGTCGGCTTGGTCCAACGCCGGAAGGCCAAGGTCACGTCGCCGCTGGCGATGCCAGCGAGCACGTCTTGGCGAAACAGCATCTCAGGCGGTGGCGCGGCGGTAAAGCGCGAGCGAGCCGGCCAGTGCCAGCAAGGCGCCGCCGCACAGGCGATCGAGCCATATGGCCCCGGATCGTTTGAGGAAGACCGCAGCTTTCGCGCCGAGCAGCGCATAGCCGAACATCACGGTGAAATCGACGGTGGCGAAGACGAGGGCGAGCACGGCATATTGCGCCGCCTGCGGCGCCGCCGGATCGATGAACTGCGGCAGGAACGCCGTGAAGAACAGATAGCCCTTGGGATTGGTGACAGCGACCAGGTAGCTTTTCAGGAAGATCGCCATAGAGGAAACGGGAGCAGTCCCGCCCGCTTCGGTTGCCACCTGGATCGTCCCTTTCGACCGCAGCAGCATGATGCCGAGGAAAGCGAGATAGCCAGCACCCAGCCATTTGACGACGGTAAACCAGAATTCGGAGGCCGCCAGCAGCGCGCCGAGGCCAAGCGCGACGGCGCCGATTAGCACGAAATCGGAGAGCACGGCGCCGACCATGCCGGCACTTGCACGCCTGACGCCGTAGCGTGATCCATTGGTGAGTGCGAGCAGGACCGTCGGGCCCGGTGTCGCGATGCCGATGAAGGCAACCAGCGCGAATGCAAGTATCGTCATTTCGGTCATCACGTCCTCCTCCGTCGTATCCGGTAGTCGTCCCACAGCTTCTGCGCGTGCGCAATCGTCTTTCGCGCGGACGCCGGTTCAGCGCTATGTTTGACAGCCGAAGCGGCATCCCCTAAGGAAGCGGCAGGGTGAAGGTCCCTGCCGTCCGCGAGCGTCACGCTTTGGTGAAGTCCTTCTTTTGAGACACGGTCAGCCGAAACGGCATGCGAACCGGTGGCAATGCGGGCTCCCATCTTCAAGGAATGCATGCCGCTGCAGGAGACCTTCTCATGACGCGCGGATCAAGCCCGCTTCCCTCGCTCGACGCCCTGAAAGACCAGGCCAAGCGTCTGCGTACCCGCCTTGCATCCGAAGGCGAAACCATCGGCCATTCCCGCTCGCTCGAACTGATCGCCGCCCAGTACGGCTATCGCGACTGGAACACGCTGCACGCCGCTGTCGGCAACCGTCCGCCGTTCAATCCCTGGATGCTCGGATCCCGCGTGAAGGGGCGCTATCTCGGCCAGGCCTTCGAGGGCGAGATCCTCTCGGTGCAGGCGCTGACGGCGCAGCCGGGGCGCTACCGCCTGACGATGAAGTTCGATGCACCGGTCGACGTCGTCACGTTCGACAGCTTCTCGGCCTTCCGCCAGCGGGTCACGGCGACGGTGGACGAGAACGGCCGTACGATCGAAAAAACCTCCAACGGGGTGCCGCAACTCGAACTCGAATGGTGAGGCGCGACCACCGCCTGCCGAGGCCATGCGGACATGTCCGTTTCCGGTCCGGCGCCGAAGTCCAACCCAACGTCCCCGAAGCCGCGCGCTGTCCGGGGACGTTTTCGTTTCAGGATCGCTAAAGGGGCGTCGCCCAGAGCGCGCGGACCTGCCGGTCCCTGCGGACCATCCCGCGTGCCCGAGTCAGTTGCGAATGGGTTGCATTTGCATTATTGCTGTTGTTGCAAATGATTTGCAGAAGCATGTGGACCGCTTTTTTGGCGCCCAGTCGGGCACAACGCGGCGCGTGTTACGCAATGAGGGAGAGGGGCGAATATGGACAAGCCGACAAGACCGGACCTGATGCGAAGGCGCAGTCTGCTGATGGGTGGGCTGGCGGCCGCGGGTGGGACGGCGATCTGCACCAGCGCCGCCCTCGGACAACAACAGACGAGCCATGTCGGTCATGCCGCGCCACCGGCAGCGGCGGGGCAAGAGCCAATGCCCGCCATGGGGCATGGCGCGATGATGACGGTCGGCGAGGTCGATAGCGCCGTCAACGGCTTCGATCCGACGGACATGCTCACCGACTGGGATACCGGCGCGGTTTCGACGCTGCCGGACGGACGGACGCTGCGCACCTTCGAGATGACGGCTGAGGATCGCGAAATCGAGATCGCGCCCGGCATCAAATTTCCCGCCTGGACCTATAACGGCCGGGTTCCCGGCCCGGCGCTGCGGGCCAAGGAAGGCGAGCGGCTGCGGATCGTTTTCCGCAACTACGCGTCACACCCCCACTCGATCCATTTCCACGGTATTCACGCGGCGCGCATGGATGGTGTGCCGGGTGCCGGGATGGTCGATCCCGGTGACGAATTTATCTATGAGTTCGATGCCAAGCCCTTCGGCTGCCATCTCTACCATTGCCACGCGATGCCGCTGCGCCGGCATATCCACAAGGGCATGTACGGCGCCTTCGTCATCGATCCGGACCCGGATCGGCGGCCGGAGCATGTGGAGGTCGCCCGCTCCAGGTTGCTCGGCACACCAGAGAATGCCGGCTGGCAGGAACTGGTGATGGTGATGAACGCCTTCGACACCAATTTCGATGCCGAGAACGAATTCTATGCGGTCAACACCGTCGCGCACGCCTTCATGAAGCGGCCGATCCGGATCGTGAAGGGCAAGCCGGTGCGCATCTATCTCGTCAACGTCATCGAGTTCGATCCGATCAACTCCTTTCACCTGCACGCCAATTTCTTCGACTATTACGATCAGGGCACGACGCTGACGCCGACGTTGAAAACCGTCGATCTCATCACCCAGTGCCAGGCGCAGCGCGGCATCCTCGAATTCACCTTTGCCGAGCACGAACCCGGGCTCTACATGTTTCACCCGCACCAGACCGAGTTCACCGAGCTCGGCTGGGTCGGCATGTTCGATGTGGTGGAGGCGCTCGCATGAACGAGATGCCAAGAGCTGCCATTCGCGCGGCAAAGACCAACCTGGTGTGGCTGGCATTGCCTCTCATCGTCTTTGGCATCGCCGTTGCCTGGCTCGTGTCGACCGATCCGCTGTCGGGCTTCCGCAACGGTGCGCCGCCGGTCGAGAACCTGACCTTCGAAAGGACCGTGTTCGACGACAGCGGTCTCAGCCTGCTTGTTCGCGCCGGCGGGTCGGAACCGATGACGGTGGCGCAGGTCCAGGTGGACGACGCCTATTGGCAATTCACCCAGGATCCGCCGGGGCCGATCGCGCGTGGCGGGGCCGCATGGCTGAAGCTGCCGTTTCCCTGGATGCTAGGCGAGGCGCATGCCGTGAAGGTGGTGACCAACACCGGCGCCACCTTTGCGCATGAAATAGCGGTTGCCGTGCCGACGCCCCAGGCGACGACGGGCCAGTTGCGGCTGCAAGCCCTGGTCGGCATCATCGTCGGCATCGTGCCCGTGGCCGTCGGGCTGATGTTCTATCCGGTGCTGCGTGGTGTTGGGCGCGAGGGCATGGCCTTTCTGCTGTCGCTGACGATCGGCCTGCTCGGCTTCCTGCTGGTTGATGCCAGCGGCGAGGCGATCGAGCTTGCCGGCGAGGCGGCGGCGATCTTCCAGGGCCCTGTCATGGTGGTGCTGGCAGGCCTGGGCAGTTTCCTCCTGCTGATGGCAATCGGCCGGCGTAGCGGTGCCCCGACCGGGCTGGCGCTCTCCACCTACATCGCGCTCGGCATCGGCCTGCACAATCTTGGCGAGGGGCTGGCGATCGGCGCCGCCTTTACGGCCGGCTCCGCCGGGCTCGGCACCTTCCTCGCGCTCGGCTTTGCGCTCCACAACGTCACCGAAGGCATCGGCATCGCCGCGCCGATCCTGAAGAAGAGGCCGCCGTTCCCGGTCTTCGTCGGCTTGACGCTGCTTGCTGGCAGTCCAGCCGTCATCGGCATGTGGCTCGGCAGTCTTGCGACGTCGGCGCAGTGGTCGGCGCTGGCGCTGGCGGTCGGGGCTGGTGCGATCCTGCAGGTGATCGTCGAAGTGGGCGCCTATCTGATGCGCCAGAGCGAGCGCAGGAGCGACGTGTTCCTGACGCCGCCGGTTCTGGCCGGCCTCGCAGCCGGTGCGGCATTCATGTATGCCACCGCGGCGCTGGTGAAGATCTGACGGGCAACAGGATGGGTCAGACGATCGTCTGGTCCATCTCCGCTGCCGGAATTTCATCGACGCGATGGATGCGCACGACGGTTGCCGGCACGCCCGCGACGGTGGTGCGCGGCGGAACGGTCTTGAGGACGACACTGCCGGCGGCGACCTTGCTATAGGCGCCGACCTCGATATTGCCGAGGATCTTGGCGCCGGCGCCGAGCATCACGCCGCGGCGGATCTTAGGGTGGCGGTCTCCGGTTTCCTTGCCGGTACCGCCGAGCGTAACGTTCTGCAGGATCGAGACCTGATCTTCGATGACGGAGGTTTCGCCGATGACGATGCCGGAGCCATGGTCGAGCATGACAGCCTTGCCGATGCAGGCGGCCGGATGAATGTCGGGTCCGAAGACGAGCGAGGCGAGGTTCGAAAGCCAGCTCGCGACTTCACGGCGGCCGTCGACCCAGAGCTGGTGAGCAGCGCGGTAGGTCTGCAGTGCCTGAAAGCCCTTAAGGTTCACCAGCACATGCTTGAGGCCCGGGCAGGCCGGGTCACGCTCTTTCACCGCCTGAAGATCGGCTTCGGTCGCCAGCAGGATCTGAGGATTTGCCTTGAAGACGTCGGCGAGCAACTGCGCAAGAGAGCGTTCGTCGACGCGCGCGACGGCCAAGCCGGCTGCGAGCACGCCGGCCAGCAATTCGGCATCCGATCCGGCATCGATGATCGGCATCAGGGCGGGCGCCATGACCGGTTCACGTGCGGCAAGCGCGCGCGCTTCCGCCCGGATCAGGCTCCAGACCGCGCCATCGGCGAGCGGTGTGGCGAGCGAGCCTTCGTAGCGCTGCGTCTCATTCAATGCGGTCATGCGCCACCCGTCAGCCGGCGATATCGACGACGCCGCAATCACCCTCGGCCGAGCCGAAGGCGAGCTGCCGGCCATCCTTGTTCCAGGCCATGGCGGTAATCGCGCCCTTGCCGGGGCGGCGCAGAAGCACTTCCTTGCTGTCGGCAAAACGGGCGCCGAGGATCATGCCGTCCTGGTAGCCGATGGCGACGATGTCTTCGGCCGGATGGCAGCAGACGGAGGTCACCATGATGTCGGCGCGGGTGCCGAGTTCGAGCGGCGCCTTGCCCATCGGGCCGTCCTTGCCCTGGAAGGGCCAGACGATGGCGGCCGGCGCGCCCGAGGAGGCGAGCCACTTGCCCTTGGCCGACCAAGAGAACGACTTCACCTTGGCCGGATAGCCGGTCATGCGCATGTGGCGCGCTTCGGCGCCGGGCTTGGCGTCGAGCTTCCAGCCATGCAACGCGTTTTCCTGCATGGTGGTGACGAGGAAGCGTCCATCCGGCGAGAAGGTGACGCCGGTATGGGCGCCTTTCCATTCGAGATCGATCGGCTGGCCGGACATGCCGACCCAGTGCAGCGACACGCCGTTGTAGCGGGCGGCCGCGATGCGCAGACCCTTCGGCGCGAAGGCCAGGCCCTCGACGGTGCGGTCTTCGGCAAATTCCTTCGTCGCGCCGTCGGCAAGCTTCACGTGCGTGGTCTTGCCATAGGCATAGCCAACGGCACCTTGCGGGCCGGCGGCAACCTGGGCGATCCACTTGCGCGGCGCTTCGGCGACCAGCGACGT
Source organism: Ensifer sp. ENS09 (assembly GCF_014852425.1). Taxonomy (NCBI): domain Bacteria; kingdom Pseudomonadati; phylum Pseudomonadota; class Alphaproteobacteria; order Hyphomicrobiales; family Rhizobiaceae; genus Ensifer; species Ensifer sp. ENS09. The sequence goes on along the minus strand of NZ_JACVBP010000006.1, from coordinate 341,188 downwards.
CGTGCCGTCTGCGGCGGTGCGCATGACCTTGCCGTCTTCACCGCCGGTCAGCAGCGTGTCGTTGGCTTCGTCGACGACGAGCGACAAAAGGCCCTCATGGACCTCCGTCGTCTTGTGGCCGAGATCGAGGCGGTGAATGGCGCCGGTTGCTTCGGCGAAGAAGGGGACGCCTTTGAGAAAGGCCACGCCGACAACGTGACCTTCGAGATCGAGGGGAGCGACAGTCGGCATCAGTTCGGCTGCGCCTCGCAGGCCTTGAACGTACGTTCGAGCTTTTCGCGGTCGAGGTCACGGCCGATGAAGACGAGGCGGCTTTCGCGCTTTTCGCCTTCCTTCCACGCACGCTGGTGATCGCCCTCGATGATCATGTGCACGCCCTGAACGACGTAACGCTCGGCGTCACCGGCAAAGGCGATGATGCCCTTCAGACGCAGGATGTTCGGGCCGTCCGTCTGGGTGATCTTCTGGATCCAGGGGAAGAAGCGATCCGGGTTCATCTCACCGCCGCGCAGCGAGATCGACTGCACCGTCACGTCGTGGATCGGCGAGGGGGCATCGTGGTGGTGGTGATGGTCGTGATCGTGGTCGTGATCATGGTGGTGATGGTGATGATCGTGGCCGCAGTCGGGACCGCAGGTGTGATCGTGTTCGTGATCGTCCTGGTCGAGGAAATGCGGATCGTTTTCGAGCGCCCGTTCGAGGTTGAAAGCGCCCTGGTCGAGAACCTTGGCGAGATCGATGTCTGAACGCTGGGTGCGGTAGATACGGGCCGACGGGTTGATCACCCGCACGGTTGCTTCGATGCGCTCCAGTTCCTCGGGGCTGACGAGGTCGGTCTTGTTCAAAAGCACGACGTCGGCAAAGGCGATCTGGTCTTCCGCCTCGCGGCTGTCCTTGAGACGCAGCGGCAGATGCTTGGCGTCGACCAGCGCGACGACGGCGTCGAGCTCGGTCTTGGCGCGCACGTCATCGTCCATGAAGAAGGTCTGGGCAACCGGCACCGGATCGGCAAGGCCCGTCGTCTCGACGATGATCGCGTCGAAGCGGCCGGGGCGGCGCATCAGGCCTTCCACCACGCGGATCAGGTCGCCGCGCACGGTGCAGCAGACGCAGCCGTTGTTCATCTCGTAGATTTCCTCGTCGGATTCCACGATCAGGTCGTTGTCGATGCCGATCTCGCCGAACTCGTTGACGATGACCGCGTATTTGCGGCCATGGTTCTCGCTGAGGATGCGGTTCAAAAGCGTCGTCTTGCCGGCGCCGAGATAGCCGGTGAGCACGGTGACGGGGATCGGCTTCTGCGGGGATGTTTCGGTCATGGGAACCTCTGGGATTTCCGGATGCGGGAGCAGGCATCCTAGTCGCGTCTCATATAGGAGATGCGGCGGCGATGCGCAAATGGCGCAGGCGATTTTGCCGGTCGGGCGGCGTTGCTCGCTACGATCCCGATAACCCTCCTTTCATCAAGATCGGCGAGAGTGCGGGGCATATCGTAGGGGTGCGTATGTGAAGACGATTTCCATCAACGGTCGGTTCCTGACCCAGCCGCTTACCGGCGTGCAGCGCTTCGCCCGCGAGATGACCCGGGCGCTGGATCACCGCATCGCATCGGGTGCCGTGCCGCATGCGCTGAAGGACGTGCGCTGGCGGCTGCTTGCGCCGGGCAAGGCTGTCGACGATCTCGGCCTCAAGGCGATTTCGGTGGAGCGCTTCGGCTCCGGCCCAGGCCATCTCTGGGAGCAGGGGGCGCTCTTCTGGCGGTCGCGCCGCGACACGCTCATCGGCTTCGGCGGCAGCGGACCGGTGCTGCATGGCGACCAGGTGGTGGTGATCCACGACGTCACGCTCTTTCGCCATCCGGCCTCCTTTGGTCGAGGCTACCGAATATTCCATGGAACGCTTGGCTATCTTCTTGCGCGGAGGGCGAAGATCGGTACGGTCTCGAACTTCTCACGCAAGGAACTTGCCGAGGTCTTCCGCGTGCCTTCGGCCGGTATCGACGTGATCTACAATGCGACCGACCACTTCGCGGGCCTTCAGCCCGACGACGGCGTCATCGCGCGGCTCGGACTTGCCGACACGCCCTTCTTCCTCTTGGTCGGCACGCTGAAGCCCAACAAGAATGTCGAGTTTGCCGTGCGCGCTTTCGAGGCCTTGGGTGTCGGTGACCACAAGCTGGTCGTGGTGGGCGGCACGGATCCATCGGTGTTTCGCGACATCGCGCCGACATCGAAGGGCAATCTGATCTTTCCCGGACGTCTGACCGACGCGGAGATCGCCGGGCTGCAGCGCCGCGCCGTCGCCTTCGTCTTTCCGAGCCTTTACGAAGGCTTCGGCATCCCGCCGCTCGAGGCGATGACGCAAGGCTGCCCGGTGCTTGCTGCCGACATTCCACCGGTGCGCGAGGCCTGCGGCGATGCGGTGCGCTACTTCGATCCGTTGAAGACGGAAACGCTGGTCGAGGCCATGCGGACGATCTCCACCGACGCGCCTTTGCGCCGCGAGCTGACGCAGGCCGGCCACGACAATGCCAAGCGCTTTTCCTGGGATGGAAGTGCGGTGGTGCTGCTCAATATGCTGGCGGCACAGCGAGCTTAGTCGTCGCAGCCTAGGGCGCGCGAAACGATCAGAGTTCCAGCATGCGTTGCGGATCCATGCGCCCGCGCAGGAGATCGAGAAAGGCGATGGCGTTGCCCTTGAGGCGGCCGCGCCGATCGACAAGGCCTTGCGGCTTGAGGCTGCCGGCGAGATTGGCGGCTATGTTGCCGCCCATCAGGCGCAGCGCCCATTTCAGGCTGACGGTGCCTTTGCGAAAGAGATAGAGCGGATTGGCAACTTGCGAGTAGCCGAACCGAAGCCCGGAGGTGCGGCCGCGCTTGTTGCCAAGATGCACGCCGCGCAAAGCGTCAGACTTCACGATCCGCCCGCGCTTGGAAAGGCGGCGGCAGAAATCGACATCCTCCTGCCAGCCATAGAGCGGCAGGCGCTCGTCGAAGCGGGTCTTGTCGGCGGCGATGGCGGAAAATCGGAAGACCATGTTACAGCCGTAGGCGTTGTAAACCGGGGTCGGCGGGTGGCCCGCGGTCGTTGCGCCATCACGTCGCAGGATTTCCAGGCCGTCTTCGACCGATATGCCCGGCCCATGAATGCCGTCGGCGAGGACGAGCCCGGTAGCAACGACGAGATCGGGTGCTGCCTCGAAAAGCCTCTGCGCCTCTGCAAGAAAATCGCCGCGCGGCAGGAAATCGTCGTCGAAGAAGACGAACAGATCCGCGGCTCCAGCGCGGTCGAGAATGGCATTTCGCTGTTTCGTGAGCCCGCGCTCGCCCGCGACGATGGTGACGGGAACCGGCAATGTCCGGGCGAAGGCCTCGTCGATATCATCCGCAGCGCTCGGGCAGACGAAGATCGCGTCGGGCAGACGGGTCTGTCGCGTCAGATGCAACAGGGTTTCGGAGAGGACTTCGCGGCGGCCCGCGGTCGCTATGCCGACGACGATGTTCATGGATGTGCTCCCCCGCTCGTTTCGGCGGCGATCTAACCGGAAAATCGTGCAGTTTCAGTTAGCGCCTATGCCGATCCAGGTCCCGGCGCCCGCAGCATGAGGCGCAGTTGGTTGAGCGAGAGCAGGCAAAGCAAGCCGCCGCCGATGATGCCGGCGCCGATTGTGGCAAAGCTGGTTTCGCCGGAGAGGATGAACGCAAACACGGCCGCGCCAAGCCCGGCGGCGGCGAAGAGCACAGGCGGCCAGGAAAACTCGAAGGCAAGCGAGGACATCAGCCGCAGGCCGACCAAGGCAGCGAGGATCGCGCCGACGGCGCTGCCCCATGCGAGTGCTGCGCCATCCGGCCCGGCGGTGAGCAGGGCCGTCAGCGCGCCGAGGTTCAGGAACGCACAGTCGATCACCGCGAGCAGCAGGATCAGCGCCAGGCGTTGCTTCAAGTGCAGCGGCGTCGGCAGCATGATCTGCGTCAGCGTGCGAACAAGCGAGAGCACGATGATGGCGGGCGCGGTGGCGAGGAAACCTTGCTGCAGGTCGGGGCTGATGACGAGCCAGGCGGCGGGCAAAAGCACGGCAAAGATGCCGGCTGCCATCATCAGCGCGAAGCTCGTCAGCAAGGCGTAGTAATGACCGAGCTGGCGGGGGAGGGCGGCGCGATCTTCGGCCCGGTCATGCGCGGCGACGATTTCGGGATACTGGATCGCCTGGAGGGCGGAAACGATCAGCACGAAGGGGCGCTGCAAAAGGTCGAGCGCGAGCAGCGCGCCGGCGGCGCCCGTGGTTCCGAGCGCTGCGGTGAAGATCGCCTTCAGCGCCAGCGGCGCGAACATGGCGGCTGTCGCGGCACCTGCCGAAACGCTGCCATAGACGAGATGTTTGCGGACCCGGGCGCTGTCGAGCGCTGCGGCAGGGCGGGTCTTCGCGCGGCGCGACAGGAGAAGCGCGAGCAGGCCATAGGCCGCATAGCCGCCGAGCAGGCCGGTGACCGTCGAAAGGAAGCTGGGGGAGACCAGCGCGCCGAGAAGTGTGCCGGCGGCGAGGATGGTGGCACGGGATCCCTGCAGTACGGAAAAGGCGCGAAAGTCCTGGCGGAAGCGCAGCATGGTCAGGTGCAGGTCGCTGCCGCCCTGCGCGATCGAGACGAGGCCGCCGACAAGCGCCACGACAGGTGGCACGCCAAAGAACAGCGACAGGCAAGCCGCGATCAGGCAGAGGGCGGCGCAGGCGAATGCTTCGACGAGGATCGCGCGCCGCTCCGCCGCTTCGCTTGCAGCATCCGGCCCAGGGTAGAAGCGCGTGCAGGCAAACCGCACCCATTCGAAGGCGGCGATCGCAGCAAACTGGCAGATGGAGATGAAGAGCGAGTAGCTGGCATAGTCGGCCGGCGCCAGCCAATGGGCGACGACGATCAGCAGGCCGAAGGCGATGACGGCCTGGTAGAAATAGGCGCCGAGCGCAATGATCTTCGCCATGGGGTTCTCTGTCGGACGCTGTCAGCTGCAGTTCTGATAGCGCAAAAGCGCAAACAAAGTGTTTGCCGGCCATTCAGGCCAGATCGTTCGGATCGAAATCCCTGACGTCTTCGAGAAGTTCGATGAAGCCTCGGACAGCATGGGCGATCAGGATTTCGCCGCGTGCTGCCGTTGCCGCAGCGGCGTTGCCGGCGACGCCTATGGCGTTAAGGTCGCGCATCCTCCAGCCGAAGGCGTGGGGCCCATAGGCGCGCAGATGCTTGAAGCGCTCCGCAAACTGTTCCTGGCGCGAGGAAAAGCGGTCGGCCTTGGCCATGTCGACCCTGTCTGGATGGAGCGCCATCATGACCGAGGTTTCGATGTCGCCGCCGTGGATGTCGAGTGCCTTGTCCGCCGGCGAAATCCAGCCGTCCGGCTGGCCGAAACGGGTCCAGCTCGTCGCGACCGCCAGCATGTTGAACCGCACCCGCGCTTCGGTGGCGATGATGGTCATCAGGGGCGAGTTGCCGCCATGGGCGTTCAGCATCACGAACTTGCGGATGCCCTGCTGGTGAAGTCCGGCGGCGATGCCGAGCCAGCGCTCGACCGCCTCTCCGTAATCAAGCGTGCGGCTGCCGGCGACATCCATGTGTTCGATCGAGTAGCCGACCGGCTCGGCCGGCAGAAAGGTGACGGGCAGATCGGCGGGAAGGGCGGCGATCGTGCGGGAGACGATCCCCTCGGCAATCAGCGTGTCGGTTTCGAAGGGCAGGTGCGGTCCGTGCTGCTCATGCGCGCCGAGCGGCAGCACGGCGATCCAGTCGCGGCGGGCGTCTGGTGGAAGGTCGGCCGGATTGTCCTGCCATCGCGGCTCGGGCATCGACATTTCTCTTCGATCCTCCACGTCAATTGTCGTAAAATTGTTATTTGAGTCATACAGTTCGTAATCGCAAGCTGTATTGTTATAAGAGTGCGAGACGGGATTCGGCAGGAGGTCCAATGGGCAAGAAGAACAAGGCCGAAAAGAAGGGCAAGAACGGCAAGAAGAAGGACGAGCTCCTGATCGAGCCTCACGATCTTGCCGCCGTCCTTGTCCAGGCTGCGCGGTCGATGCGCACCGTGCTCTCCCGCAATCTGCTCGAAAGCGGCCTCTATGCCGGACAGGATGGCGTCATGCTGGCGCTGGCCGAGACCGATGGCCTGACGGCCGGCGGGCTCGCGGTCAAGCTCGGCGTCAAGGCGCCGACCATGACCCGTACGATCGGCCGCATGGAAGCGCAGGGATTTCTCGAGCGGCGGCCGGACGACGATGATGCCCGGCTCACGAAGGTCTATCTCACCGAGCCCGGCCGCAACCGGCTTCAGACAATCGCCGAGGCCGGTCAGCATTCGGAAAAGCTTGCGACCCGCGGCCTGACCGACAAGCAGGTTCGCACGCTGATGAAGCTGCTGCGCGCCGTCGACAGCAATCTCCAGGCTGCGCGCGCGGCCGACTGAGCCGGATCTGCCGCATATTGCCGCGGCGATTTAAACAGTTTAAATAGGGATTTAAATTTATGGCACGCGTGCGCTGGCAACGGCGCGCGAAGGATGCCGAACGGTTTGTCGCACCGCTCCTGGCTGGGGTGCTGCGGATGGGGCGAAACAGGGCTTATAGGGGGCATCGTGGCGCAAAAGGTCAAGCTTTCGACGATCGCGGAAACACTCGGTCTTTCGACGGCGACGGTATCCCTGGCCCTGCGTGACAGCCCGCTGGTGGCGACCGTCACCCGCGACAAGATCAAGGAACAGGCACGCGCGCTCGGCTATATCTACAACCGCCGCGCCGCCAGTCTCAGGACATCGCGATCGGGCATCATCGGCGTCGTCGTGCACGACATCATGAACCCGTTCTACGGGGAAATCCTCAAGGCGATCGAGGCCGAGCTCGACCGCGACAAGCAGACCTTCATTCTTTCCAATCACTACGATTCCGTCGACAAGCAGCGCGATTTCATCGAAACGCTGTTGCAGCTCGGCGGTGACGGCGTGATCATGTCGCCAGCGATCGGCACGCCGCTGGAGGACATCCAGCTCGCCGAGGACAACGGCATGCCGGCGATCCTGATCGCCCGCTCGATCGAGGGTGTGGACGTGCCGATCTTCCGCGGCGACGACGCCTACGGCATCTCGCTTGCCGCCAACCACCTGATCGGCCTTGGCCACCGCTGTATCGCCATGGTCGGCGGCACGGACGAGACGTCCACCGGACGCGACCGCTACCAGGGCTACGTCAACGCGCTGCGCAAGGCCAATATCGAGGTCGATCCGGAACTGCGCATTCCCGGGCCCCGCACGAAGCAGGGCGGCTTCGAGGCCGCAGTGCACCTGCTTTCGTTGCCGCAGAAGCCGACCGCGGTCGTCTGTTGGAACGACCTCGTGGCGATCGGCATGATGAACGGCATCGCGCGCGCCGGTCTCGTGCCGGGCGTCGACATCTCCGTGACCGGCTACGACGACCTGGAAGAGGCGTCGATCGCGACGCCGGCGCTCACCACCGTCTGGAATGGGCAGGCCGATGTCGGCCGCAGTGCTGCCCGCGCACTACTCGACAAGCTCTCCGGCAGCCATGAGCCGGATGGAATTCACCTGATCAAGCCGGAGATGCGCATCCGGCAGTCGACCGGCCCCTTGCGGGTCATCGCCTGAGGTCCATCACCCGCAAGGAAAATTGCCATGTCTGCCCGCATTCGCGTTCTCGTGCCCGGAAAAATCAATCCGCGGGTGATCGATCGTCTGGCGGAACGGTTCGACGTGGTGCGGATCGAAGGTGCCGATGCGACGCTGGTGACGCCGCAGATGCAGGACGTCAAGGCGATCGCCGTTTCCGGGCGCGTGCCGGCTACACTGATGGACGCCCTGCCGCAGCTTGAGATCATCGCCAATTTCGGCGTCGGCTACGACGGGGTGGAAGTCGGGCATGCCGCGGCCAAGGGAATTGCCGTCAGCAACACGCCCGACGTCCTGACGGAAGAAGTGGCCGATACCGCGGTCGGACTGCTGCTCAACACGCTCCGTCAATTGCCGCAGGCGGAGCAATGGCTGCGCCAGGGTCGCTGGAGCCGCGAGGGCGCCTTCCCGCTATCGCCGCTGTCGCTGCGGGGTCGAAGCGTCGGTCTTTACGGTCTCGGACGCATCGGTCTCGCAATTGCCAAGCGGCTCGAAGCCTTCGGCGTGTCGATCGCCTATCACACCCGCAGCCCGCGCGAGGGCCTTGCCTATGCCTACCATCCGACACTTGTCGGGATGGCCGGTGCGGTCGACACGCTCGTCGTCATCGTGCCGGGCACCGAGGCGACGCGGCGCACGGTCAATTCCGAGGTGCTTGCCGCGCTCGGAAGCAACGGGGTGCTGATCAATGTCGGGCGAGGCTCGACGGTCGACGAACAGGCTTTGATCGCAGCGCTTCAGGGCGGCGTGATCGCCGGTGCCGGTCTCGATGTCTTCGAGAACGAGCCGCAGGTGCCCGAGGCGCTGGTGGCCCTGCCGAATGTTTCGCTGCTGCCGCATGTGGCCTCGGCGTCGGTGGTGACGCGCAACGCCATGGCCGATCTCGTCGCCGACAACATTCTGGCGTGGTTTTCGACCGGCAAGGCGCTGACGCCAGTGCCGGAAACGCCGTTCACGCGTCGCGCGCACTAAGGCCCGAGGACGACGGGCCGAGCTTAAGCTCAAGCGGCCAGATCAAGCCGCCAGACGACCGGCCGCATAGGTCCTGACCGCATCGCCGAATGCCTTGAACAGGCTCGCGGACGGCGTGTCGGTGCGCACCCAGTATTCCGGATGCCATTGTACGCCGACGGCAAAGGCCTTGGAGCCGATCACCGAAACCGCCTCGATCGTGCCGTCGTCGGCAACCGCTTCGACCGCAAGACGGGGCGCGGCTGCGCCGATCGCCTGGCGATGCAGCGAGTTGACGCGGATGCGGCCGGCGCCGAGCACCGGCGCAAGGCAGCTTCCTTCCTTGACGATCACGTCCTGGCGGATGCCGTAGGCGACGTCGAGTTCCTTCACGTCGGGCTTGCGGTGATCCCAGATGCCAGGCTGGTCCTGAATTTCGGAGGCGAGCGTGCCACCGAGCGCGACGTTCAGTTCCTGGATGCCGCGACAGATGGCGAGAAGCGGCACGCCGCGTTCCAGCGCGCGCGTAATGAGCGGCAGGCTGGTCGCGTCGCGGCCGGGATCGAAGGGGCCGTCGCTCTCCTTGGCCTCGGCTCCATAAAGCGCGGGATGGACGTTCGAACGGGCGCCGCTGGCCAGCACGCCGTCGACCCGGTCGAGGATCTCGTCGATGTCGTTGCCGGTCTCGAGCGCCGGGATGAGGAAGGGCATAACGCCGGCGCCTTCGACGGCGGCGCGCACATATTGATGGGCAACGACATGCCAGACATTGCCGTCGAATTCGCGGAAATCGCAGGGGATGGCAACGACAGGTTTCGACATCATCAGGCTCCGTTGGATGCTTGAGAAAAGCCTTGCCTTCAGTTGCAGATGAAAGTCAACTGAGAAGGTGGTGAGCGCGATCGTCGCGCCGATCCTGGGCATCGAGACAGGAGGAGCGGTCCGAAACGGCAGGAAATCACAGGTAATTCTTCAAGAACGAGTAACCATCATAGGCGCAAGTTTGGGATCAACTACCGGCGTCGCAGAATTGTCGAAGTTGCGATCAAGCCGTTTTATTGTGCGAATGCCTATGTTTGGTTGTAGAAACCGAGTATTGTCCCGCGCGGTTCGCACTACTGAGTTGAACTCTTGGGCGATGCCGGCGAAGACCCGTGATTTTGCTGGGATTCGGTACATTTTTCGGGGCGTTAGACGAAATCTTTCGTTAAGTCATCACCCCTAACAATCCGGTAAACCGGAGCTTGGTTCATGATGCGACTTGGACAGAGCGCTCTTCCGACTGACGTGTATCTGTCATCCGTGAGCTCGCTCTACGAACATCGCAAAACGCTGGTGATCGGCATGCTGTCGCATGTCGTGACGTTCCTGCTCGTCTATCTGAAAACCAGTGATCCGCTCTATCTCGCCTGCTCCGGTGTGATCTTCGTCCTCTGGGCGCTGCGCAATCTCGACATGGCGCGGTTCGACCGGCAGGATTTCTCCAATGCCGATCGGGCGATGGTCCGCAAGTGGGAGAACCGCTACATCGTCGGCGGCGTCAGCGTCACGCTCACCTGCGGTATTGCCTGTGGCTACTCCATCGCCATCAGCCAGGACTCCTTTTCCGAGCTCGCCACCATTTCGGTGACGCTTGCGTCGATGATTTCGCTCGTCGGTCGCAATTACGGCTCCGAGCGGGCCGTGCTCCTCTTGTCTTCCTCGGCCTGTCTGCCGATCGTCATCGGTCTGATCACGCTGCAGGACGTGTTCATGCTGGCGCTTGCCGTGCTGATCCTGCCCTTCATCCTGTCCACCTGGATGATGGCCAACAACGTGCGCGCCTTTCTCTACGAGAACGTGATGGCGGCGCGCGAGATCGCCACGATCGCCGGCCAGTTCGACACCGCGCTCAACAACATGACGCACGGGCTCTTCATGCTTGATGCCGATGGTCGCGTGGTCGTGGCCAATGAGCGGGCCTGCGAATTGCTGGCGCTCGGCGACCGCACCGAGCTCAAGGGCTGGCTGCTCGGCGACGTGATCCGGCGCGGTGCACGGCGCATGCGCCTCGATCCGGACAAGACCAAGGTCATTTCGCGCCAGCTCGACCTTCTGCTCAAGGGCAAGCGGCCGCAGGTGCTGATCCCGGTCAGCGAAGAGCTGCATCTGGAGTTTTCGGCGAGCCGCCGCGACAACGGCGACACGGTGCTGATCTTTGAAGACGTGACCGCGCGCGTCCAGGCGGAAAAGCAGATCCTGCATATGGTGCGGTTCGACAAGCTCACGGGGCTGCCGAGCCGTGACTATTTCGGAGAGTTGGTGCAGGCGACGGTGAGCGCCGACGACACGGCCGAACGGCTGGTCGGGCTGATGGTTCTCGACGTAACCGAATTCAAGCACGTCAACGACATGCGTGGCCATATCGTCGGCGACCGACTGCTTCAGGCGATTGCCGGCCGGCTAAGGGTGCTCGCCGGCGACGATGCGATCGTCGCGCGGCTGATGGGCGACGAGTTTGTCGTGTTCATTCCCGATGGCAGTGACGCGATTGCTCTCGAAGAGCGGATGCGCGGACTGCATGCCGATCTGCGCGACACTTACGAAGCCGGCGGCTTCACCTTCAGCATGACGATGAGCGCCGGCTTCGTCATCGCTTCGAGCGTCGACCTCAAGCTCGAGGACCTGCAGATCAAGGCCGATCTTGCGCTTTCGGAAACGAAGCTGCGCAACCGCGGCGGCTGCACCGCCTTCGAAGCTGAGATGGATGCGCGCTACGTCGACCGCCAGAAGCTGAAGGCCGATTTGCGCGAGGCGATCAACGCCCGCAGCCTGACGCTCTCCTATCAGCCGATGTTCGCGCCGAACGGCGGGCGTGTGGAGTGCTGCGAGGCGCTGGCGCGGTGGACGCATCCCGAACGCGGGCCGGTGCCGCCGAACGTATTCATCCAGCTCGCCGAAGAGCTCGGGTTGGTCACCGAGATCACCCGCTTTGTGCTCGATCAGGCGTGCCGGGACTGCATGAGTTGGCCGAGCGACGTATCCGTGTCGGTCAACCTGTCGGTGCTCGACCTGCGCAGCAGCGAAGTCGTGGTGATGGTGACGAACGCACTTCACCTCACCGGTCTCGATGCCGCGCGGCTACATCTGGAGGTGACGGAAAGCTGCCTGATGGACGAGCCGCTCAAGGTGCAGGCGATCCTGCGCGAGTTGCGCGGGCTCGGCATCACGATCGCCATCGACGATTTCGGCACCGGCTATTCGAGCCTCAGCTATCTCGATGCCCTGCCGGTCGACATCATCAAGATCGACCGTTCCTTCGTGCGCAACATCCGCGAGGATTCGCGGCGCTTCAAGCTCCTGCGCGGGACCGCCAACCTGGCCCGCGCGCTCGGCCTTCGCATCGTCGTCGAAGGCGTCGAGACGGCGGACCAGCTACAACTTATCAACGAGCACAATTGTGCCGATTTGATACAGGGTTTCGTCTTTGCCGCGCCCATGCCGGCTTCGGCCATTGCTACGCTTTGCAAGAATGGTGTGCCAAAACGAGGCGCAAGAACCACCAGCAAGCGCATCGCCTAACCCCTGAAATCTTCTGGAATCCGTCCTGTTTTGTTGCTGGTTTTCCGGTAGCAAGCCATTGATTAGGCGCGCCAAATTCATCCCGATTTGGTGCGCTTGATTTCAAATCGAACAAATACGTTCACGGATTTTTATGGTTAACGAAAAGTTAACGGTGAACTGTTTCGATTTGCGGTTGCCGACCCATCTCCCGTCAATAGGTTAACGATTTGTTAACCATGAGGTGTTGAGTATGGGTGAGACGGTTCACCAGGCGGAGCCTGGGCGCTTTTCTGAAAAACTGATGCAATTGCTCGATCGCGTCGAATACCGGCGGGTCGAAACCGGCGAGGACATGGAGGACATTGCGCGGCTGCGCTACAAGTCCTACAAGTCCGTCAATCTGATGGAGTTGACCGGCTCGACGCTGATCGACGATCTCGATTTCGACAGTCACGCCTATGTCTTCGGTCTCTATCTCGACGAAGTGCTTGTCAGCACCGTGCGCGTTCATCACGTGACGCCGGATCATCGCGCCAGCACGTCGGGCGTGATCTTCGCACCCGAGATCGACGCGTTCCTCGATGCCGGCATGGTGCTGGTCGATCCCGGCCGGCTGGCGGTCGATCCTGACGTGATCGGCGACGAGATGCGGGCGCTTCCCTATCTGACGCTGCGGCCGGTCGCCATGGCCTGCGAGTATTTCGCGGCCGACCGCTGCCTGACGGCGTGCCGTCCGCGCCACGCAGCTTTCTACAAGCGCATCTTTGCATCCGAGACGGTTGTCGCCAAGCGCGAGAACCTCGGCGTCTACAATGCCGACGGCGCGCTTCTGGTGGCGCAGGTGCGGGGGCAGCGGCCTTCGATCCTCGACCGTTACCCGGTTTTCGATTCCGAGCCGTTCGAACGCCGCATGATGTTTGCCGACCGCAACGAAGTGCCGTTTGCGCCGCTGACGATCCTGCCGACCGCGCGCATGGCGCAGACCGGATACGGCCGCTCCTACCGGACGTCCGTTTTTCGCTAAGCGGCCTTGATTGCGCAGGCGAATTTCGGGCGCGCCGAGGCGTGCCACCCCTTGCGGAATGGCGCGACATTTCGCCCATCAGGTGCGGCTAAAGAACGGGTTTTCGTTGCGCCGGCCCTGCGCATTGTGTAAGGGCAGCTATAAGGGTTTCGCGGCTTTTCGCGGGACCATGCTTCGATTAGGGGGCGGCGATGACCCCAAGGTGGCGCCGCGGCATTCAGGGAGAATTTTGAACGATGGCTGAGCATCATTCTGGACCGGTCGATTTGGGCGCTCCGATGGACTATCCGGAACACGAGAAGACCTACCTCATGTTCCTGAGCGCCTCGAAGTACGGCACGCTTTTCTGCGTCGCCCTGCTGATCGCGATGGCTGCCGGCTTCTTCACGACGATGGGCCTGATCTCCTCGATCGTGCTTTTCATCCTGATCAACGTCGCCGGTTTCTTCTTCCTTCGCTGACCGGCGCGATCGAACCGACCGTTGAGGGAGCGTAGGTGGTGCTTCCTCGGCGACCGGGCGTTTGCCCGGAAGAAGTTGCATGTCGCTGGCTGGAGGTGCCGTCGCATGTGGCTTGAGGCCCGGATGCCCGCAAAGGGCACGGGCGGATAATCCTCACCCACGTGAGGGAGGAGTGAAGAGCAGGCCCGCAGAGTCCGATCGAGGCTCGATGCCGCTGGACCGCCCAAGGTCCCGCATCCAGGCGACGGCTTGCTCCAGACGATTGCGCCGGGCACAGATGTGCCGCGCACATGAGGGCGTGTCGGCCCGATAGGCCCACCCGCTTTGCAGTCAGAGAGAATGCCCGCATTCCGGCCCTGGCTCGATTGCGGCCAGGAGGGGGGGGACTTGTGAGCGAGATCGTCTTCGTCGCCAAGGAAACGGATCCGAACGAGGGTCGCGTTGCCGCATCACAGGATACCGTGAAGAAACTGAAAGGTCTCGGCTTCGACGTCGTCGTCGAGGCGGGGGCCGGCGTGCCGTCGCGCATTCCGGATGCAGAGTTCGAAAAGGCCGGAGCCCGGATCGGCACGACGGCAGACGCCAAGGCGGCGGATGTCGTGCTCAAGGTCCGTCGACCGACGACTGCCGAAGTCGGCGGCTACAAGTCGGGCGCCATCGTCATCGCCATCATGGATCCCTACGGCAACGAGGCGGCGATCGCCGAGATGGCGAATGCCGGATTGACCGCTTTTGCGATGGAGCTGATGCCGCGCATCACCCGCGCGCAGTCGATGGACGTGCTGTCGAGCCAGGCCAACCTCGCCGGCTACCAGGCGGTGATCGATGCGGCCTACGAATATGACCGGGCATTGCCGATGATGATGACGGCGGCCGGTACGGTGCCTGCCGCCAAGGTCTTCGTCATGGGCGCCGGCGTCGCCGGCCTGCAGGCGATCGCGACGGCTCGCCGCCTCGGCGCCGTGGTGTCGGCGACGGACGTGCGTCCGGCCGCCAAGGAACAGGTCGCCTCGCTCGGGGCCAAGTTCATCGCCGTCGAAGACGACGAGTTCAAGGCGGCCGAAACCGCCGGCGGCTACGCCAAGGAAATGTCCAGGGACTACCAGGCCAAGCAGGCGGCACTCGTCGCCGAGCATATCGCCAAGCAGGACATCGTCATCACCACCGCGCTCATTCCCGGCCGCCCGGCGCCGCGGCTCGTTACCCGCGAGATGCTGAAGAGCATGAAGCCAGGCTCGATCGCGGTCGATCTTGCGGTCGAGCGCGGCGGAAACGTCGAAGGTGCAGAGGCCGGCAAGGTTGCCGAGGTCGAAGGCGTCAAGGTTATCGGCCATCTGAATGTACCGGGCCGCATCGCCGCTTCCGCTTCCGGGCTTTATGCCAAGAACCTCGTCACCTTCCTGGAGACGATGGTCTCCAAGGAGACCAAGGCGCTGGCTCTCAAAATGGAGGACGAACTCGTCAAGGCGACGGCGCTCACCCATGGCGGTCAGGTCGTGCATCCGAACTTCGGTGCCAGCAAGGGGGACAAGTGATGGCGAATGAACTTCTCGACAAGGCGCTCGCCGATCTCGACCGGGCCGTGGAAGCGGTTCGCACCGCCGCCGAATACGTGCCGGACGCCGCTGGCGTCGTTGCCCATGGCGCCACCGGCGGGTCGATCGATCCTTTCGTCTTTCGCCTGGCGATCTTCGTACTGGCGATCTTCGTCGGCTATTACGTCGTCTGGTCGGTGACGCCGGCGCTGCACACGCCGCTGATGGCGGTCACCAACGCGATCTCCTCAGTCATCGTCGTCGGCGCTTTGCTGGCCGTCGGCATTTCGGCCTCTGGGCTTGCGACCGGCTTCGGCTTCATTGCGCTGGTGCTGGCCTCCGTCAACATCTTCGGCGGCTTCCTCGTCACCCAGCGCATGCTCGCCATGTACAAGAAAAAAGACAAGTGAGGCCGGCCCGATGAACGCCAACTTCGCAGCCTTCCTCTATCTCGTCTCCGGCGTCCTCTTCATCATGGCGCTGCGCGGTCTCTCGCATCCGACCACCAGCCGCAAGGGCAACACCTATGGCATGGTCGGCATGGGCATCGCCATCGTCACGACGCTGTTGCTCGCCAAGCCGAGCTTCGGCGGCCTGATGCTGATCGTGCTCGGCCTTGCCATCGGCGGCGGCATCGGTGCGGTCATTGCCCGCCGTATCGCCATGACGTCGATGCCGCAGCTCGTCGCCGCCTTTCACTCGCTGGTCGGTCTTGCGGCCGTCATGGTGGCGGCAGCCGCCATGTATGCGCCCGAAAGCTTCGGCATCGGCACGATCGGTGACATCCACGCGCAGGCGCTGGTCGAAATGTCGCTCGGCGTCGCCATCGGCGCCATCACCTTTACCGGCTCGGTAATCGCCTTCCTGAAGCTCGACGGTCGCATGTCCGGCAAGCCGATCATGCTTTCGGGCCGCCATGCCATCAATGCCGGTCTTGCGGCCGCGCTCGTCGTTATGGTGATCATGCTGGTGCTGACCCAGAGCACGACGGTGTTCTGGCTGATCGTCCTGCTGTCGCTGGCGCTCGGCGTGCTGATCATCATCCCGATCGGCGGCGCCGACATGCCGGTGGTGGTCTCGATGCTCAACTCCTATTCGGGCTGGGCGGCGGCCGGTATCGGCTTCACGCTCGGCAACCTGGCGCTGATCATCACCGGGGCGCTCGTCGGCTCCTCCGGCGCGATCCTCTCCTACATCATGTGCAAGGGCATGAACCGCTCGTTCATTTCGGTCATCCTCGGCGGCTTCGGCGGCGAGACGGCGGCGGCCGGCAGCGACGACGGCGTCCAGCGCACGGTCAAGCAGGGCTCGGCGGATGACGCGGCCTTCCTGATGGCGAACGCCTCCAAGGTGATCATCGTGCCCGGCTACGGCATGGCGGTCGCCCAGGCCCAGCATGCGTTGCGCGAAATGGCCGACCAGCTGAAGGCGGCCGGCGTCGAGGTCAAGTATGCGATCCACCCGGTCGCGGGCCGCATGCCCGGCCATATGAACGTGCTGCTCGCCGAAGCAAACGTTCCCTATGACGAGGTGTTCGAGCTCGAGGACATCAATTCCGAGTTCGCGCAGGCCGATGTTGCCTATGTTATCGGCGCCAACGACGTCACCAACCCGGCGGCGCGCGACGACAAGTCCTCGCCGATCTACGGCATGCCGATCCTTGATGTCGACAAGGCCAAAACCTGCCTGTTCGTCAAGCGCTCGCTCGGCTCCGGCTATGCCGGCATCGACAACACGCTGTTCTACAAGGACGGCACGATGATGCTGCTTGGTGATGCCAAGAAGGTGACGGAAGACATCGTCAAGGCGCTGCACGCCTGAGGGCTGCTCGCATCGACCGATAAAGAAACGCCCGCCTTTCGGCGGGCGTTTTGCGTTGAAGGATATGGCGCGCGCTACGTGCGTCGGTGCTTTTGTCGAGGCCGCCTTAGCCAGCCGGCGCCAGCGTCAACTCGTCGATGCCGACGGCGACGTTCAGGCCTTCCTGCACCTGGACATTGACGGGCTGCAGCATGAAGGCCTTGTTGGTGCCGCCGCCGATCACCTTGGCACCCGCGCCAACGGCCATGCTCGCATCGGCGCCGACGCCGTAATATTCACCGGCGAGCGCGAATTCGCTGACCGGGGTGCCGGTCTTGGCAAAGACATCCCAGATCATCGTGCTCTTGCCCGTCTTGCCGATGTCGATGCCGATCTTGCGGATCGTGCCGGCATAGACGGCCTTCGGCGCGCCATTGGCGGGCGTGAAGGTGCACATCAGGTTCTTGGTCGAGGTCAGGATCATGCCGGTGCCGCCTTCCGAACCGCAAACGAGGCGGCCAAGGGCGACATAGTTCTGTGCGGCGGCCGGGCCTGTGGCAAGCGCGGCGAGCGCCAGCGCAGTAACGAGGGTTCGTTTGATCATGGCTTGGTCTCCGTTTTTGATGCTTCAAGCAAACGGATGGCCGGCAGGAAGGTTCCGCCGTGCAGCGCTCAGGGCCTGCAAAGCAAAACGCCCGCGATGTGGTCGCGGGCGTTTCGAAATGCGTGATCGGGTTGGCTCAGGATGCCTTGACGCGGGCAAGGCCTGCGCGGGCCGGCTCGTATTTCGGGTCGAGCTGCAGCGCGTGCGAATAGGATTTCGACGCCTTGGCCTTGTCGCCCTTGCGCTCGTAGATCAGCGCCTGGTTGGCCCAGGATTCAGCGACCTTGCCGTTGAGGTTGATCGCGGTGTTGAAGTCGGAGAAGGCGTTGTCGTCGTCGCCCTGGGCGACATAGGAGATGCCGCGGCCGTTATAAGGTTCCGGCGAGCTCGGCGAAAGCGAGATCGCGGTCGAGAAGTCTTCGATCGCCTGACCGTGCTGGTTGCGTGCCTGGTAGATCAGGCCGCGATTGTGATAGGCGCGCGGATCGGTGGTATCGAGCTGGATCGCCTTGTTGAAATCGTTGAAGGCGGAATCGAGCTGGCCGGCCTGGCGATAGAGATTGCCGCGGCCGATATAGGCGACGTCGTAGTTGGCGTTGAGCTGCAGCGCCGTGTTGTAGTCGGCAAGCGCTGCCTGGGTGTTGCCCATGTTGCGGTGAACCAGCGCCCGGTTGGCATAGGCCTGGTAGAAGCGCGGGTTCAGCTTGATCGCCTGGTCGAAATCGGCAATGGCGCGGCGGTATTCGCCGGCGCGGCCGTAAGCCGAACCGCGGACATTGTAGCCTTCCGGATCGCTCGGGTTGGAGGCGATGACGCTCGAAAGCGAGGCGATGTTTTCCTGCGAGCCCTGTTCGCGCTCGACCTTGTTGGTGACGGAGTCCGGGCCGTCGGTCGTGCAGCCGGCGATGAGGAGGGCCGAGCCGAGAAGCAGCATGGCGGCAAGCCTCGGCTTGCGCTGGTGGCGGCGAGACGCCTCATGGACATTAAAACCGGAGACGTCCGCAGTCATGGCAGCAAGTGTCAAAGGTTGATCCCTCAAATCGACAAGGTCTCGAAAGCCATCGGCTTTCCGTTTCTGGAGCCGCTGAACTCCCCGCGGGCTCCTCAAGCCGGGCCAAAGTCGGCCTTGGCAGACCACCGGTCCAAACACTCCGGTCGGTCGTCCGTCGGTGGCAGCGTCGAGCACGCTAGCCTGTCGGCGGAAAAGATGTCCATACCAAAAAAAGGCGGTGGCGATATTTCGCCCCCGCCACGACTTACATCGAATAGCGTCGAAAAAACGACAAATCAGCGAGCCAGGAGGCCTTCGCGCTGTGCACGCTTGCGTGCCAGCTTGCGGACGCGGCGTACGGCTTCAGCCTTTTCGCGAGCGCGCTTCTGGGACGGCTTCTCGTAGTAGTCACGCATCTTCATTTCGCGGAAAATGCCTTCGCGCTGCATCTTCTTCTTAAGAGCGCGGAGCGCCTGATCGACATTGTTATCGCGGACTAGTACCTGCACGTGAATCCCGTTCCTTGGTTCGAGTTATTTTGCAGCTCCGTCAGGTACGGAGGCAAAAGAATGACATTCGCTAAGCTGGAAGCTTTACGATTAGATGAGCGGATATCAGATCGTCAGGCGAAAGTCCAGCGACGACATGAGGAGACGCTGAAAAATCCTGAGATGCAGGGTCGGTGCTGGTTCCCGTCTGTCGCTTAACCGATCCATAGTCATGTCGCAACTGCGCGCAAGTCCACGCAAATGCGTCGCAAAAGAAACGTTGCGCAGGCCCCGGATTTGCGATTTCTAACGCCAACGATAATGAACACCGGGAGTAACGGGCCGATGCGCAAATATTCAGTTTTCGCCGTGGCGCGCGAGGCGCTGCGCGGCCACAAGGGATGGGGCCCGCACTGGGCGTCGCCGGAGCCGCGCAAGGAGTATGACGCCATCATCATCGGCGGCGGCGGCCATGGTCTCGGTGCTGCCTACTATCTTGCCAAGGAGCACGGCATCACCAATGTCGCGGTGCTCGAAAAGGGATGGATCGGCGGCGGCAATACCGGCCGCAACACGACGATCATCCGGTCCAACTATCTCTATGAAGAGAGCATGGACATCTACGAGCATTCGCTGAAGCTCTGGGAAAACCTGTCGCAGGACCTGAACTACAACGTCATGTATTCGCCGCGCGGCGTGATGATGCTGTCGCACAACATCCATGACCAGCAGTCGTTCAGGCGCCATATCCATGCCAACCGCCTCTACGGCATCGACAACGAATGGCTGACGCCGGAACAGGCCAAGGCCTATTGCCCGCCGCTCGATATCGCCAAGACCGCGCGCTACCCGATCAACGGTGCCGCCCTGCAGCGCCGCGGCGGCACGGCCCGCCACGACGCCGTTGCCTGGGGCTATGCCCGCGCGGCCTCCGACCGTGGTGTCCACATCATCCAGAACTGCGAAGTGACCGGCATCCGCCGCGACGAGACCGGCCGGGTCGTCGGCGTCGACACCAGCCGCGGCTACATCGGCGCCAAGAAGGTCGGCATCTCCGCCGCCGGCCACACCTCGGTGCTGATGCAGATGGCGGATGTGCGTGTGCCGCTGCAGAGCCAGCCGCTGCAGGCGCTGGTCTCCGAGCCGCTGAAGCCGATCTTCCCCTGCGTCGTCATGTCGAACTCGGTGCATGCCTATATCTCGCAGTCCGACAAGGGCGAGTTCGTCATCGGCGCCGGCACCGACCAGTACAATTCCTATTCGCAGACCGGCGGTCTGCAGATCATTACCCATACGCTCGATGCGATCTGCGAGCTCTTCCCGATGTTCCGCCGCGTAAAGATGATGCGGCAGTGGGGCGGCATCGTCGACGTCACCCAGGACCGCTCGCCGATCCAGGGTGTGACGCCGGTTCCGGGCCTCTACCTCAACGCTGGCTGGGGTACGGGTGGCTTCAAGGCGACGCCGGGCTCGGCCCACCTCTTCGCCCATCTGATCGCCAAGGGCGAGCCGCATCGTCTCGCCGCCGGGCTGACGCTGGAGCGTTTCCGCACTGGCCGGCTCATCGACGAGGCGGCTGCCGCCGCCGTTGCGCACTGAGGATTTCGAGATGCTTCTGATCTACTGCCCCTATTGCGAGGAAGAGCGTTCCGAGCTCGAATTCCGCGGTGCCGGCGACGCCCATATCGCCCGTCCGGAAAACATCGCCGACATCACCGACGAACAGTTCGAGGAATACTTCTTCCTGCGTCAGAACCCCAAGGGTCTGATCTTCGAGCGCTGGCGTCATATCCATGGCTGCGGCCGCTTCTTCAACGCCGCCCGCGACACGGTCAGCGACCGTTTCTACACCACCTACAAGGCGGGCGAGCCAAAGCCCGACATCGCCGCCATTCTCCAGAGCGAGCAGGACAAGAACGGCCAGGACAAGGGAGCCGCGAAATGATGGGCGCCAACCGCATTCCAGGCGTCGGCCGCCTGACCCCCGCCCGCACCGCGCGCTTCACCTTCGACGGCCGCACGCTGACGGCGCTCGAAGGCGACACGGTTGCCTCGGCGCTACTTGCCAACGGCATTCACCTGGTCGGCCGTTCGTTCAAGTATCACCGCCCGCGCGGCATTCTTTCGGCCGGTGCCGAGGAGCCGAACGCGTTGATGGACGTTTCGCGTGATGCCGCCCGGCGTCAGCCGAACGTGCGCGCCACGGTGCAGGAAGTCTTCGACGGTATGAAGGTGAGTTCGCAGAACCGTTGGCCGTCGCTCGCCTTCGACATCGGCGGCCTCAACGACCTGATGTCGCCGTTCTTCGCCGCCGGCTTCTACTACAAGACCTTCATGTGGCCGAAGGCCGCCTGGCACGCGATCTATGAGCCCTTCATCCGCCGCGCTGCCGGCCTCGGCGTCGCGCCGACGGAAGCGGATCCGGATCACTATGCCAGCCGCTACGCCCATTGCGACGTGCTTGTCATCGGTGCGGGTGTTGCCGGTCTATCCGCAGCACTTGCCGCTGCCAAGGCCGGCGCCAAGGTGATCATCTGCGACGAGCAGCCGGAAGTCGGTGGTGCGCTTCGCTACGAGAGCGGCACGACCATCGACGGCAAGGATGGCTGGGACTGGGCGCAGCAGACCGCCAAGACGCTTGCCGCCATGGACAACGTCACGGTGCTCACCCGCACCACCGGCTTCGGCTACTACAACCACAACTTCGTCGGCCTCGTCGAGCGCGTGACCGATCATCTGGCGGCGCTCGACAAGTCGCTGCCGCGCGAGCGGCTGTGGCAGGTGCGCGCCAAGAAGGTGATCCTCGCCAACGGCCAGATCGAGCGGCACATGGTGTTTGCCAACAACGACCGCCCGGGCATCATGCTCGCTTCGGCCGGGCGCACCTATCTCAACCACTTCGGCGTTGCCGTCGGCTCCAAGGTCGGCGTCTACACCGCCCATGACTCGGCCTATGAGGCGGCTTTCGACCTGAAGCGGGCCGGCGTCTCGGTTCCCGTCATCGTCGACTGCCGCGAAAACCCTGGTGAAGCGGTTCTGGCTGAAGCGCGCAAGCTCGGCATCGAAGTGCTGACCAGCCATTCTGTGATCAAGGCCGGCGGTAAGCTTAGGGTCAATTCGATCAGCGTCGCCCGCAACGGCGGCGGCTCGGCCCGCAAGTTCGCCGTCGACGCGCTTTTGGTCTCGGCCGGTTGGACGCCGTCGGTGCACCTGTTCTCGCAGTCGCGCGGCAAGGTGAAGTTCGATGCGGCGACGCAACGCTTCCTGCCGGGCACCTATCTGCAGGATTGCCTCTCGATCGGTGCCTGCAACGGCACCGACGACCTGCAGGCAACCATCGACGAAGCGCTTGCCGCCGGCGAACTGACCGCGCGTGCGGCCGGTGCCGAAGGCGGAGCGCAGGTGACGCTCTCGGGCGAAAACCGCTACGGTTGGACCGGCGGCATGATCGGTGCCGCTGAAGGTGCGGGGCCGGACACGACCGTCAAGGCGTTCATCGACTTCCAGCACGACGTCTGCGCCAAGGACATCCGTCTGGCGGTGCGCGAAGGCATGCACTCGATCGAGCACATCAAGCGCTTCACCACAAACGGCATGGCGTCCGACCAGGGCAAGCTTTCCAACATGCATGGCCTGGCGATTGCTGCAGAAGCGCTCGGCAAGGACATTCCGCAGGTGGGCCTGACGACCTTCCGCCAGCCCTATACGCCGGTGACCTTCGGCGCGATCGTCAACCATTCGCGCGGCGCTCTCTTCGACCCTGCGCGCAAGACACCCATCCATGCTTGGGAGGAAGCGCATGGCGCCGAGTTCGAGGATGTCGGCAACTGGAAGCGCGCCTGGTTCTACCCGCGCTCCGGCGAAGACATGCATGAGGCGGTGGCGCGCGAGTGCAAGACGGTGCGTGATGTCGCCGGTGTCTTCGATGCCTCGACGCTCGGCAAGATCGAGGTTGTTGGCCCGGATGCGGCGCAGTTCCTCAATCTCATGTACACCAACGCCTGGGACAACCTGAAGCCCGGCCGCTGCCGCTACGGCATCATGCTGCGCGACGACGGCTTCGTCTATGACGACGGCGTTGTCGGCCGCCTGGCCGAGGACCGCTTCCACGTGACGACGACAACCGGCGGTGCGCCGCGCGTCATGAACCACATGGAAGACTATCTGCAGACCGAGTTCCCGCATCTGAAGGTCTGGCTCACCTCGACGACGGAACAATGGGCCGTCATCGCCGTGCAGGGTCCGAAGGCGCGCGAGATAATCGCGCCGCTCGTCGAGGGCATCGACCTCTCCAACGAGGCCTTCCCGCATATGAGCGTCGCCGAAGGCAAGATCTGCGGCGTGCCGACACGGCTCTTCCGCATGTCGTTCACCGGCGAGCTCGGTTTCGAAGTCAACGTGCCGGCTGACTACGGCCAGGCTGTCTGGGAGGCGATCTGGGCGCGGGCAGAGCCGATGGGCGCCTGCGCCTACGGCACGGAAACCATGCACGTGCTGCGCGCCGAGAAGGGCTACATCATCGTCGGCCAGGATACCGACGGTACGCTGACGCCGGACGATGCCGGCCTCTCCTGGGCTGTCTCGAAGAAGAAGCCCGACTTCGTCGGTATCCGCGGCCTGAAACGCCCGGATCTCGTCAAGGACGGCCGCAAGCAGCTCGTCGGTCTTCTCACCAAGGATTCGAAGGTGGTGCTGGAGGAAGGCGCGCAGATCGTCGCCGACCCGAACCAGCCGAAGCCGATGACCATGCTCGGTCACGTGACTTCGTCCTACTGGTCGGCAAACTGCGGTCGCTCGATTGCGCTGGCCATGGTGGCCGGTGGCCGCGCGCGCCTCGGCCAGACGCTCTACGTGCCGATGACCGATCGCACCATTGCCGTCGAAGTGAGCGACATGGTGTTCTTTGACAAGGAAGGGGGCCGCCTCCATGGCTGACCAGGTTACTGCAAGCCGCAAGGCGGCACTCACCGCGCGCGGGGGCTCGGCCGAGGCGATCCTGACGCCTGCACCGGCAGCAACGCGCATTTCGCTGCGCGCCGGCGCCGACGCACTGCCGGCCCTTTCGGCGGCCCTTGGCGTGACGCTGCCGACCCGGCCGAAGACCTCGGCCTCCTCCGGCCAGCGTCATGCGCTGTGGATCGGCCCCGACGAGTGGCTGGTGTTCGACGAGAGCGAAGCCGACCTGATGGCGGCGGCCGCCTCGAGCGGCACGCTGCATTCGGCAGTCGACATTTCGCATCGCAACGTCGCCGTCATCGTCAGCGGTCCGGGCGCGGATGTGGCGATCAACAGCGGCTGCCCGCAGGATCTGTCCCTGGCGATCTTCCCGGTTGGCGGCTGCTCGCGCACTATCCTCGGTAAGGCCGAGATCATCCTCTTCCGCACGGCCGAGGATCAGTTCCGGGTCGAGTGCTGGCGGTCGTTCTCGCCCTTCGTCTTCGGGCTGCTGTCCGAGGGTGCGGCCGACGCCGGGCATTGAGATAAAAAGGCCGGGAAGCGCTCACGCGTTTCCCGGCCTTCAAGTCTGTCGGCAACCGTTGGCGCTTACCGCGTAGCCGGCAGGATGCCTTTTTCCTGGAATGTGCGCTTCGTCGCTTCGTTGAGGTCGTAATCCTGGAGCTGCTCGGGCGCGACCCAGGCATGTTCGACGAATTCGTCGTTGAGGCTGACCTCGCGATTTTCGGCCTCGCAGTCAAAGATCAGATAGATCATATGCAGCTCTTCGGTTGAGCCGTCGGCATACGACTTTGTCCGGATGTCGTCCCGGAAGGTCCAGGGCTTGATGGTCCCGATCTCCAGGCGGTTTCCAAGTTCTTCGCGGATTTCACGGCGCAAGCCCTCATCGAGACGTTCGCCCGGCTCGAGGCCGCCACCCGAAAGCGCCCATTGCCCGGGAAACACGCCGCGATCCGGCGGCATCTTGCAGAGCAAGTAGGCGCCCCTGTTCTGAACGAGCGGGCAGACGATGATACGCTGGCGCAATGACTTCTCCATTTACTGATTTTGCGACCACGACAGCCGCCTGGCCTTTTTACGCGAAGCGCAAGTACCAGAAGAGCGCAATCTCGTGCGTTCCCGGCGTCAATGCCGAATAGAGATGGCGGTCGTAGCCAGCAAGTTCGAAGCCGTAGCGCTCGTAGAAGCGGCAGGCGGCGACATTGTTCGACTGGGTCTCGAGCCTGATCCCCGGCAGGCCCCGTTCCCGCGCCCATAACACCGCCCGGTCCATGAGGGCCCGCGCGACGCCGGCTCGGCGCGCATCGCGGTCGATGGCGATATCGTCGACTTCGGTAAAGCCGTTCCAGGCCTTCGAGAGCGCGGCGTAACCGGCGAGCCGGCCGTCGAGACGTGCTGCGAAGAGAGCGGCATCCGGCCCGGCCGCCGCCTCCACAAGCTCGTCCGGGTCGGATTCGTAAGCCTTGATGTAGCGCTCGACCGGGGCGATGTCGCGAAGACCGGGGCCGGTGAAGGGCGGCAGCGCCTCGGACCTGATCTCGAAGGAGAAGTCGCAGCCGGCAAAGTCGCTGACGAAACGTCCGTCGGCCGGCGCGACGTTGACTGCTGCTGTCATGGGATCTGCCTGCTCAAACCGCCTCAGGCATCGGCGGGTCGATCCTTAGGATCGAACTGGATGATGGTCTGCCAGGTTGCCGTCAGCGCCGGCTTGCGCTCGCCTTCGATCTCGACGCTGACGTCATAGGTGATCATCAGCATGCTGGCGCCGCGAAAGCGCGCGTCGGCCATGGTGAAGTGGCCGCGCACTTTGGCGCCGCTCTTCACCGGCGCGACGAAGCGCACCTTCTCGAAGCCGTAGTTGATGCCCATC
Source organism: Ensifer sp. ENS09 (assembly GCF_014852425.1). Lineage (NCBI taxonomy): Bacteria > Pseudomonadati > Pseudomonadota > Alphaproteobacteria > Hyphomicrobiales > Rhizobiaceae > Ensifer > Ensifer sp. ENS09. The sequence continues at coordinate 315,303 of NZ_JACVBP010000006.1, read as the reverse complement.
GTCTGTTCGCGGATTTTCGGCAGGCAATTGTAGTTCATCGCCGAAAGCAGCGAGAGCGACAGGAAGCCATGCGCGATCGTGCCGCCGAAGGGCGTTTCGGCAGCGGCCCGCACCGGGTCGACGTGAATATACTGATAGTCGCTGGTTGCTTCGGCGAATTTGTCGATCGTTTCCTGGGTGACCGTGATCCAGTCGGAAACGCCGACTTCCTTGCCGACCAGTACCTTGATCTCAGAAAGTGATATGTCCTGCAGCATGTGAACGCCTCGAAACAAGCCCTCCAAGCGATCTATAGGCTCGCCCGTTGCAACCTGCAAGTGGTGGAAAAGCTTAGAAAACTTCGACGAGGAAGGTGACGGAGCGCGGCGCTACGTGATCGGCGGGGGCTGACGCTGCGAGCGCGTCCTGCCATTTCCCATTGACGCTGTCGGGCAGGCGGAGGGGATGCGGCGCATGGCTGCGATTGATGACGACGGCCAGCCGCGTTGCCCGCTTCTGGGTTCGGTCGCGGGTGGCCAGCACCATCATCAGATTGTCCGTTGCCGGATGCTCCCAGTCGCCAACCGTCATCGGGTGACCGTCGAGACGGCACCACTCGACGTCGCCGCTTCCGGTCAGGAACGTAGTCTCGTCGAAAACGTCGAAGCGAGAGCGCATGGCTGAGAGGGCTGCGGTGTGGGCAACGATCTCGTCGTCCATCGCCGTCCAGTCGAGCCAGGTGATGGCGTTGTCCTGGCAATAGGCGTTGTTGTTGCCGTGCTGGCTGCGCCCGGCTTCGTCGCCGGCGGTCAGCATGATCGTGCCGCGGGTGGCAAAGAGCGTGCCGGCGAGCGCCATCACGTCATGGCGGCGAGCCGCCTTGATTTCCGGATCCGCGGTCGGTCCTTCGGCGCCGTTGTTCCAAGAGTGGTTCTCGTTGTGGCCGTCGCGGTTTTCCTCACCGTTCGCCTCGTTGTGCTTGCCGGCATAGGAGACGAGATCGGCCAGCGTGAAGCCGTCATGGGCGGCGATGAAGTTGACCGTGCGGGTTCCTGCCTCGCCCCAACGGGAAAAACTGTTCGACGAGCCGGCAAGCGCTGTCGCCAGCGCGCCGATCGAATGGCGGTCGCCGCGCCAGTAGATGCGGATATCGTCGCGGGCGCGGTCGTTCCACTCAAGGAATGGGGCGGGGAAGTTGCCGAGCTGGTAGCCGCCCGGGCCGATATCCCAGGGCTCGGCGATCATCACCCGGTCGGCAAGCAGCGGATCGGCCGCGATCGCCTGGAAGAGCGGAGCATCGCGGTGGAAGCCCCCCATGTCGCGGCCGAGGATCGAGGCGAGGTCGAAACGGAAGCCGTCGACGCCGGCGGCGCGGACGAAATGGCGCAGACTGTCGAGGATCAGCGCCTCGACCACAGGGTTGTCGCAGGCGATCGTGTTGCCGCAGCCGGTGTCGTTGATCAGCTCGCCCGGCCCGTCGGTTACATGGCGGTAATAGGTGAGGTTGTCGAGGCCGCGCATCGACAAGGTCGTGCCGAAGCGGTCGCTCTCGCCGGAGTGGTTGAAGACGAGATCGAGGATGACGCCGATGCCCTCCTTGCGCAGCGCTTCGACGGTCTTGCGCAATTCCTTGAGGCCGCCCGGCACGAGGCGCGGATCGAGCGCCATCGGGGCGATCGGATTGTAGCCCCAGCCGTTCTTCAGCCCGAGCGGCGGCAGATGGCGTTCGTCGATCCAGGCAACGATCGGCATCAGTTCGACCGTCGAAACGCCGAGGCGCTTCAAGTGCGCGATGATGGCAGGCTCGGCAAGCGCCGCCACCGTGCCACGCTTGGCTTCGGGCACGTCGGGATGGAGGAAGGTGAAAGGCTTGACGGCGATTTCGTAGACGAGGCCGCCGGCCTTGAAGAGCGGCGCCTTCACCTTGGCGGCCTTCACCTCGGTGACGATCGCTTTCGGTACGAGGTCGGCGGTGTCTTCGCCAAAGATCGTCAGGCGTGGATCGTGGCGGAACGGGCGGTCGAGCTCCAGGGCGTAGGGATCGACGAGAAGCTTGGACGGATCGAACCAGAGACCGTGATCGGGCGAATAGACGCCATCGGCCCGGAAGCCGTAGCGCGTTCCCTTCGGCGCGTCGGCAACCGTCAGGCTGTGAATGTCGCCGTTCCGTGTCATCGGCAGCTGGCGCAGTTGTTTGGCACCTGATTTGTCGAAGAGGCAGAGGTCGATACGGGCGGCGTTGCGCGACCAGACCGAAAACACCGTGCCGTCGGGGGTGACGGTGGCACCGAGGGGTGGGTTTCCGATCGTCGGCATGAAAGCTTCCCTCTTCCTGGTATCGAACTCATATCCCGTCTGCCCCCTCCGCCAGGCGAGGCAGTGAGGGTAGGCGGCAACAGAAAAGGGCCGCCCGAAGGCGGCCCCGATCGTCTGGTTTCTCAGGTAATGACGCTCGGCTCGGTGCGGCCGGTGCGGGTCTTGATGCTGGCGATCTCTTCCGCAACGGCGATGAGATCGGCAAGCGCCGTCTGCGTCTCGATATCGTGACGCGAAGCGTCCGGCTCGAAGCGCTCGATATAGACGCGCAGCGTTGCGCCCGATGTGCCGGTGCCCGAGAGGCGGAAGACGACGCGGGAGCCGCCTTCGAACAGGATACGGATACCCTGGTTCTTGCTGACGGAATGGTCGACCGGATCGTTGTAGGCAAAGTCGTCCGCGGTCGCGACCTTGAGCGCGCCGAAGGACTTGCCGGGCAGCGTGGCAAGCTGGTCGCGCAGGTTGGCGATCAGGCCATTGGCGGCATCGCTGTCGACCTCTTCGTAGTCGTGGCGCGAATAGTAGTTGCGGCCGTAGGTCGCCCAGTGGCTCTTGACGATGTCGAGCGCACTTTCCTTGCGGGCGGCGAGAACGTTGAGCCACAGCAGGACCGCCCAGAGGCCGTCCTTTTCGCGCACGTGGTTGGAGCCGGTGCCGGCGCTTTCCTCGCCGCAGATCGTCGCCATGCCCTCGTCGAGCAGGTTGCCGAAGAACTTCCAGCCGGTCGGCGTTTCGTAGAGGCCGATGCCGAGCTTCTCGGCCACGCGGTCGGCCGCACCACTGGTCGGCATCGAGCGGGCGATGCCGGCAATGCCCTTGGCATAGCCGGGCGCCAGATGCGCGTTGGCGGCAAGCATGGCCAGACTGTCGGAGGGCGTGATGAAGATGCCGCGGCCGATGACGAGGTTGCGGTCGCCGTCGCCGTCGGAGGCGGCGCCGAAATCCGGTGCATCCGGTCCCATCATTGTCTCGTAGAGCGCGCGGGCGTGCACGAGGTTCGGATCCGGATGGTGGCCGCCGAAATCGGGCAGCGGAATGAAGTTCATCACCGAGCCCTTGGGCGCGCCAAGACGCTTCTCGATGATCTCCTTGGCGTAAGGCCCGGTGACGGCGCTCATGGCGTCGAAGACGACGCGGAAGCCGCCGCCGATCATTTTGCGGATGGCGTCGAAGTCGAACAGGCTTTCCATCAGTTCGGCATAGTCGGCGACCGGGTCGATGACCGTCACGGTCATGCCGTCAAGCGCCTGCGTGCCTTCGGCATCGAGGTTGATGTCGGCAACGTCGGAGATCTTGTAGCTGTCGATCACCTTGCTGCGGGCAAAGATCGCATCGGTGACCTTTTCCGGTGCCGGGCCGCCATTGCCGATGTTGTACTTGATACCGAAGTCTTCGGTCGGGCCGCCGGGATTGTGGCTGGCCGACAGCACGATGCCGCCAAAGGCCTTGTACTTGCGGATGACGTTGGAGGCAGCCGGCGTCGACAGGATGCCGCCGCGGCCGACGAGCACGCGGCCGAAGCCGTTGGCCGCCGCCATCTTAATGGCGATCTGGATGACTTCGCGGTTGTAGAAGCGGCCGTCGCCGCCGATGACAAGGGTTTCGCCCTGAAAGCCTTCGAGCGCGTCGAAGATCGACTGGATGAAGTTCTCGGCATAGTTCTTCTGCTGGAAGACCGGGACCTTCTTGCGCAGCCCTGACGTGCCAGGCTTCTGGTCGCCGTAGGGGGTTGTGGTAACCGTTCTTATCATGCTGACTTAACCTTTCCCGAGAAGTCCGGAATAAAGAGAGACGTAACGCTCGGCACTTGTGGCCCAGGAAACGTCCGATTTCATGCCCTGCGTCTGAATTTTCGACCAGACTTTGGGCTCGCTGTATGCACGCAGCACCCGCCGGATCGCAAGCCGCAACCCATCGGCATTGACAGGCGCGAACTGGAAGCCGGTGGCGACCTTGGCCGCAAGCCCGGCTTCGTTGGCGTCGATGATGGTATCGGCGAGGCCGCCGGTGCGGGCGACGACCGGCACGCAGCCGTAGCGCAGGCCGTAGAGCTGGGTAAGACCGCAGGGCTCGAAGCGCGACGGAATGAGGATCGCGTCGGAGCCCGCCTGCATCAGATGCGACAGCGGCTCGTTGTAGCCGGTGACCATGCCGATATGGCCGCGATGGCGGGAGGCGGCGGCGAGCAGCGCGCCTTCGAGCGCCGCATCACCGGAGCCGAGCACCACGAGTTTGCCGCCCATGGCGACGAGCTCGTCGGCGATCTCGGCGACCAGATCCATGCCCTTCTGCCAGGTGAGCCGGCTGACGACGCAGAAGATCGGGCCGTTGCCTTTTTCAAGGCCGAAGCGTTCCTCGAGCGCACGCCGGTTGGCGGCGCGCTGCTTCAGGCTCGTTGCGCTGAAGTGCTGGGCGATGTGCGGGTCGGTCTGCGGATCCCAGATATCGGCGTCGATGCCGTTGACGATGCCGGAGAGGTCGGCGACGCGGCTCTTCAACAGACCTTCGAGACCCATGCCGAATTCGGGCGTCAGGATCTCCTGCGCATAGGAGGGGCTGACGGTGGTGATGGCGTCGGCGGTCTGCAGGCCGCCCTTCAGGAAGCCCACATCGCCGTAATATTCGACGAACTGCATCGAGAAGGCTTCAGGGGGAAGGGCAAGCTCCGGGAAGACCGAGGCGCCAAACTGGCCCTGGAAGGCGATGTTGTGGATGGTCATCACAGTCGGCGTTGCGGCTGCCGGGCCGAAATGCATGTAGACCGGCGTCAGCGCGGTCTGCCAGTCATGGGCGTGAACGATATCGGGTTTAAAGCCCGCGACGACATCGCCGCCGGCAATCTCGGCCGCCGCAAGCGAGAGTGCGGCAAAGCGGCGGAAATTGTCGACATAGTCGAGGCCGGTCGCATCGACGTAAGGACCGCCGTCGCGGGCGTAGAGTTCCGGCTGGTCGAGGACCAGCAGGTCGAGCCCGTCGATTTCAGCGGCGAGAACTGCCGCCGGATTGCCGAACAGGTTCTCGAAACTGCCAACCTTCTTTTTCTTCTTCAGCTTCTGCAGCACGGCCGGATAGCCGGGCACCAGGGTGCGGGTCTTGACGCCGTGCGGCAAAAGCGCTGCCGGAAGCGCGCCGACGACATCGGCGAGCCCCCCGGTCTTGATCAGCGGATAGACTTCGGACGCAACGGACAGGACGTTCATGAAGTGCCTACATTCCCAATTTGTCGATCATCGTTTGCGTGATCAGGCAGACGCCGTTTTCCGAACGCCGGAAACGCTTGGCATCGAGCACCGGATCGTCCCCGACGACGAGGCCTTCCGGGATCACGACACGGCTGTCGATGACCACGTTGCGCAGCGTCGCATGGCGACCGATCTTCACATCGGGAAGAACTACGGCATTCTCCAGACGGGAATATGAATTTACCCGCACACCTGTGAACAACAGGCTGCGGTTGAGAGCTGCGCCTGAGATGATGCAGTCGCCGGAGATGAGCGACGATGTCGCCGAGCCGCGGCGGTTCTCGTCGTCATGCACGAATTTGGCCGGCGGCTTGATCTCGGCGAAGGTCCAGATCGGCCAGGTGCTGTCGTAGATGTCCAGTTCCGGCGTCACATGGGTAAGATCGATATTGGCCTGCCAGTAGGCGTCGATCGTGCCGACGTCGCGCCAGTAGGCCTCGCGCTCGAAATCGGAGCGCACGCAGGACTGGGCAAAGCGGTGTGCGACGGCTTTGCCGTTGTCGACGATATAGGGAATGATGTCCTTGCCGAAGTCGCGGCTCGATTTCGGATCGGCGGCGTCGCGGCGCAGAAGATCCATCAGGAACTTCGTGTGGAAGACATAGATGCCCATCGAGGCAAGCGCCATTTCCGGATTGCCGGGGATGCCGGGCGGATCGGCAGGCTTCTCGACGAAGGCGATAATGCGGTCCTTCTCGTCGACATGCATGACGCCGAAGCCGGTCGCTTCCATGCGCGGCACTTCGAGGCAGCCGATGGTGACGTCGGCGCCGGAATCGACGTGCTGCTGCAGCATCAGTTCGTAGTCCATCTTGTAGATGTGATCGCCGGCAAGGATCACCATGTATTCGACGCCATGGTCCTCGATGATGTCGATGTTCTGGTAGACCGCGTCAGCCGTGCCTTCGTACCATTGCGTTTCGGAAACGCGCTGGCTGGCGGGCAGAATGTCGAAGCTTTCGTTTCGTTCAGGGCGGAAGAAGTTCCAGCCGCGCTGCAGGTGGCGGATCAGCGAATGCGCCTTGTACTGGGTGGCGACGCCGATGCGGCGGATACCGGAGTTCAGCGCATTCGACAGCGCGAAGTCGATGATACGGGCCTTGCCGCCGAAATAGACCGCCGGCTTCGCCCGTCGGTCGGTCAGTTCCTTCAGGCGACTGCCGCGACCGCCGGCGAGAACATAGGCCATGGCATCACGTGCCAGAGGTTGCGTACGCTTTTCCACCATTTGTCCTCCCCATTCATTGACCTCAAGGGGTCGTCACGGCGTCCTTCTGCGACGCCTTGCGGCCCTCGATTTTTGCAGTCTCCCGCCCGCTCCTTCGGCTAGCGGATCGGATAAACTACTCCTGTTCCAGCATCAGTGTCGCCAGCGGCGGCAAGGTGATGTTGGCCATGATCGCTCCCGTGCTGTTCTTCTCGGCAAAAACGGCGCCGCCGTTGCCCTTGCCGCTTCCTCCATAGATTTCCGCGTCGGAGTTCAGGATCTCCTTCCAACGACCCTTGACCGGCAGCGGGATGGCGTAGCTTTCCCGGTAAACGGGGGTGAAATTGGTGATGACGGCAACGAGCTTTTCGCCGGGCGCCTTGCGCAGCCAGGCAAAGATGGAGTTGTCGCGGTCGTCGGCCAGCAGCCACTCGAAGCCTTCGCCCTCGCAGTCACGCGCATGAAGGGCGGGCTTGGCCCGATAGGTGCCGTTGAGGTCACGCACCAGCCGCCGCATGCCCTCGTGCAGGTGGTATTCGAGCAGGTTCCAGTCGAGCGCGCGGTCTTCGGACCATTCGCGCCACTGCGCGAACTCCTGACCCATGAACAAGAGCTTCTTGCCGGGATAGCCCCACATGAAGGCGTAGTAGGCCCGGAGATTGGCGAACTTCTGCCAGTCGTCGCCGGCCATCTTGGCGATCAGCGAGCCCTTGCCGTGCACGACCTCGTCATGGGACAGCGGCAGCACGAAGTTCTCGTTGAAGGCATAGAGCAGGCCGAAGGTCAGGTCGTTGTGGTGGAACTTGCGGTGCACCGGCTCGCGCGACAGATATTGCAGCGTGTCGTGCATGAAGCCCATGTTCCACTTGAAGCCGAACCCGAGACCCCCCGCATGGACCGGATGGGAGACCTTCGGCCAGGAGGTCGATTCCTCGGCGATCGTCAGGATACCCTTGTGAGAGCCGTATATTTCCGTGTTCAGCGTCTGCAGGAAACGGACGGCCTCGAGGTTCTCGTTGCCGCCATATTCGTTCGGCACCCACTCGCCGTGCTTGCGCGAGTAGTCGAGGTATAGCATCGAGGCGACCGCATCGACGCGCAGGCCGTCGACATGGAATTTTTCCGCCCAGTAGAGCGCATTGTTGACGAGGAACGACAGCACTTCCTGGCGGCCGAAATTGTAGATCGCCGTGTTCCAGTCGGGGTGGAAGCCTTGGCGCGGATCCTCGTGTTCGTAGAGTGCGGTGCCGTCGAACCAGCGCAGGCCGTGCTCGTCGGTCGGGAAATGTGCGGGCACCCAGTCGAGGATGACACCAAGGCCGACCTTGTGGCAGCCGTTGACGAAACGGGCAAAACCTTCGGGCTCGCCGAAGCGGGCGGTCGGCGCATAGAGGCCGGTCGTCTGGTAGCCCCAGGACGGGTCGAAGGGGAACTCCGAGATCGGCAGGAACTCGATATGGGTGAAGCCCATATCGACGCAGTAGGGGATCAGCCGGTCGGCAAGTTCGTCCCAGGAGAGCATGTCGCCATTGTCGCGGCGTTGCCAGGAGCCGGCATGGACCTCGTAGATCGAGATCGGCTGGCGCCTCGCGTCGGCAGACGCCCAATGCTTGCGGTGCGCCTCGTCGTCCCACACCTGCGCGATTTCCGGCGTGGTGACGGAGGCGGTGTTGGGGCGGAGCTCGGAGCGCCGGGCAAAGGGATCGGCCTTCAGCGGCAGCAACGTGCCGTTGCGGTCGAGGATCTCGTATTTATAGGCAAGGCCACCTTCAACGCCGGGAATGAAGATCTCCCAGATGCCGGTATCGGCGCGCAGCCGCATGACGTGCCGCCGGCCGTCCCAGTCGTTGAATTGGCCGACCACCGAAACGCGCTTGGCGTTCGGCGCCCAGACGGCGAAATGATAGCCTTGCGCGCCGTCATGCTCGATCGCGTGTGCGCCCATCTTGTCGAACAGCCGAAGATGCGAGCCCTCGCGAATGTAGTAATCGTCCATCGGCCCGAGCACCGGCCCGAAGCTATAGGGATCGATCACCACCCATTCGCCGCCCTCGTTGCGGGCGCGGTAGCGCACCGGCTGAGGCTTCTTGAGGGCGATCGGCCCCTCGAAGAAACCGGCATCGTCGCGCCGTTCGAGCGCGCCCAGTTCCTTGCCGGCGAGCGTTTCTACGGTCACCGTCTCGGCATCGGGGATGAAGCAGCGGGCAAGGATGGCCTTGCCGGCGGGGTGCACGCCGAGAACCGCGAAGGGATCCTCGTGCGTGCCCGAGAGGATGGCCGCGACATCCGGCGCTGACAGCAGACCTGAAGCTGCGGGTTCCGGGTCCTTGCCGGCCGAAGACGTCATCCGGCTCTCCAGATTTCCCCGGCATATTGCCGGATAGTGCGGTCGGACGAGAACCAGCCCATCCGTGCCGTGTTGCGGATTGCCTGTGCTTGCCAGTCGGACGGCGTCGTCCAGAGCTGGTCGAGCTCGCGCTGTGCCTTGGCGTAGGCTTCGAAATCGGCAGCGACCATGAACCAGTCGTGATTGTAGATGCCGTCGACGAGGCCGGCGAAGCGATTGCGGTCGTCGGGCGAGAATACGCCGGAGGCAATCGCCTGCAGCGCCTGCGACAGCTCGCGCGAGCCTTCGATGATGGCACGAGGATTGTGGCCTTCGGCTCGCGCGCGCGCCACCTCTTCGGCGGTCATGCCGAAGATCTTGATGTTTTCCTCGCCGATCCAGTCGCGCATCTCGACATTGGCGCCGTCGAGCGTGCCGATCGTCAAGGCGCCGTTCAGCGCGAACTTCATGTTGCCGGTGCCCGATGCTTCCATGCCGGCCGTCGAGATCTGCTCGGAAAGATCGGCAGCGGGGACCATGATCTCGGCAAGCGAGACGTTGTAGTTCGGCACGAAGACGATCTTCAGGAGGCCGCGCACCGCCGGGTCGTTGTTGACGACACGAGCGACATCGTTGGCGAGTTTGATAATCAGCTTGGCATTGTGATAGCTCGGCGCCGCCTTGCCGGCGAAAAGCTTGACGCGCGGGACCCAGTCGAGCTCCGGATGGGAGCGGATCTGGTCGTAGAGCGCCACGGCCTCGATGATGTTCAAGAGCTGGCGCTTGTATTCATGGATGCGCTTGATCTGGATGTCGAACATCGCCGACGGGTCGAGCCGGATCCCGAGACGGCTCTGCACGAGCTGGGCGAGGCGAACCTTGTTGGCGCGCTTGACCGCGGCGAAATGCTCCTGGAAATCCGCCTTGTCGGCGAAGGCGTCGAGCGCCTGCAGCGCCTCGGTATTGTCCATGAACTCGTCGCCGATCGCCTCGCGGATCAGTCCGAAGAGACCGGGATTGCACTGCATCAGCCAGCGGCGCGGGGTAATGCCGTTGGTCTTGTTGTTGATGCGGTCCGGGTAGAGCTTGTGCAGGTCGGCAAAGACCGTTTCCTTCATCAACTCGGTGTGCAGCGCCGAAACGCCGTTGATCGAGTGCGAGCCGACGAAGGCGAGGTTGCCCATGCGCACCCGCCGTTCGCCGCTTTCGTCGATCAGCGAGATGTTGCGGATCTCGTCGTCCGTCGCGCCCTTCTGGCGGCGGGCCTCGATCAGGATCTTGGCGTTGATCGCATAGACGATCTGCATGTGGCGCGGCAAAAGCCGCTCGATCAGCGGCACCGGCCAGCTTTCGAGCGCTTCGGGCAGAAGCGTGTGGTTGGTGTAGGAGATCGTGCGGCGGGTGATGTCCCAGGCCTGCTCGAAATCGAGGCCATGCAGGTCGGTCAACAGCCGCACCAGTTCGGCAATCGAGATCGCCGGATGGGTATCGTTGAGCTGAATGGCGACGGCATCCGGCAGCGAGCTGAAATCCGGATATTGCTGCAGGTGACGGCGTAGGATGTCCTGCAGCGAGGCCGAGGAGAAGAAGTATTCCTGGCGCAGCCGCAGTTCCTGGCCGGCCGGTGTAGCGTCGGCCGGATAGAGAACGCGGGTCAGGCTTTCCGCCTTGTTGCTTTCGCGCAGCGCCCCGATGTGGTCGCCGGCGTTGAAGGCGGCCAGCAGGATCGGGTCAATCGGCTGCGCGGTCCAGAGACGAAGCGTGTTGACGCGTTTTGCCCGCCAGCCGACGGCGGGCGTGTCGAAGGCGGTGGCGATGACGCGCTCGGCCGGTTTCCACACGAAACGCTGGATTTCCTCGTCGACATTGGCGGTTTCGACGACGCCGCCGAAGCCGATTTCGTAGGAGCTTTCGCGGCGTTCGAATTCCCAGGGGTTGCCGTGGGCAAGCCAGGTTTCGGGTAGTTCCACCTGCCAGCCATCGGCCATCTGCTGGCGGAAGAGGCCATGCATGTAGCGGATACCGTAGCCATAGGCGGGTACGTCGACGGTCGCCATCGATTCCATGAAGCAGGCGGCCAGTCGTCCGAGACCGCCGTTGCCAAGCGCTGCGTCCGGCTCGAGCTGGGCGACGACGTCGATATCGACACCGAGGGAGGCGAGTGCATCGCGCATCTCGTCCATCAGGCCGATATTGGTCATGGCGTCGCGCATCAGCCGGCCGATGAGAAACTCAAGCGAGAGGTAGTAGACGCGCTTTGCACCGGTTGAATAGGTCTTGCGGGTGGAGTCCATCCACTTGTCGGTGATCCGGTCGCGCGCAACCAGGATTGCCGCGGTCAGCCAGTCATGAGGCTTGGCGACCTTCGGGTCCTTGCCGATGCGGTACTTCAGACGTTCGAGGATTTCGACGGCGAGCTGGCTAGGTTCAGACGACCTTGGGGCGGGCTGCGGCACGTCGTTGGTGGAGAGCCTGTTCATCATGAAACTGTCTTTACCCTTTTGCGTTGGGAGATCGCAGGCCGGACCCGACCGGGGATAAAGGCAATTTATGCATCGATCCGAAGCGCTTGCAACAGATGTTTTTAAATGGATTAGACTTGCCTCAGACGGTGGAGAACGTGTCCCGCCGAAACGCAAAATGCCGCCCGGTGGGGCCGGGCGGCATCATCAGCGATGTGGTCTGTCTTACCTTGTCAGGCGTGCCATCTTGCCCGAGGTGGTGGCGCCGATTTCGCCGAAAACCTTGACCAGAGCTGCGGCATCTTCCGGCGACTTGTAGTCGGCTGTGCTGCTGGCGCATCGGCTGAGCACCGATTTTCCCTGGATCGGCGCCATGAAGGCGATGGTGAAGACGCGAATGCCGGCGTCCTTGGCATCCTGGCACGCCTTGAGCGTTGCCGTGTCGGATTTGGAATCCTGGGCTTTGTATTTGTCGAGTTCCGGTTCCGGCTTTGGCGCCGCCGGGATGGTCAACGCCTTTCCTTCGAAATGTGTGTTCGCCCCATCGGTCATGAAGACGATGTACTTTTTCGGCGTCAGGCCGTTGGATGCCGTGTGCGCGTCGTTTTCGCCCTTGAGCTTCAGATCCGTGACGGCCTTGGCGAAGGCGCCGCTCGAATCCGTGCCGCCGTTCGCCTCCAGGTTCTTGACGTAGGTACTGGCCTTCGTCGTGCCCCAGGCCAGTTTCTCTTCCGGGAAGATGGAGCTGCTATAGGAAACAGCGCCGACACGGACATACTTGTTGTCGGGGTCCATCTCGGTGAGTGGCTTCAGCAGCGTCTCAACCGCGGATTTCAAGGTCGTGATCTTGTCGATCATGCAAGGGCTGGTCTCAGAGATGCTCTTGCCCCAGTTCTCCGCCGTCCAGTTCTTGCACTTGGTGCGCTTCTCGTCCTTCACATTCGTCACGAAGGCCATCGAGCCCGAGCGGTCGAGCACGAGATACATCGACATGGCGTTCTTGGTTTCCGTCGCGCTCTCGGCAACGGCTACCGTTTCCAGATTGACGGACTTCTGTCCGAGCAACCGCGTCATGGGGTTGAGCTGAATGGTCTGCTTGTTGACGATCGTGACCTTGAAGGCCTTGTCGCTCTTGCCGACCGGCGTGGTAACGATGTCGACCGTCGGCTGAACCTGGGTCTCCGTCGGATCGGTCACGCCGCCCGCCGAGGCTGTACCCATGCCCGGGTCGTTGCCGCCAGGCACATCCGTCGAACTTGCGGTCGACTGCGCCTTCAGGAAGTTCAAGGCGATTTCCTTGGCCTTCTCGGGCGTCAGTCCATCCTTGCTGGCAACCAATGCCGACGCAGCCGCAAGAGCCGCCGCATCGGCCGCATCCTGCATCTGGTTCTTCGTCGTCATCATGGTGGCCAGATCGACGGCGACGCCGCCGGCTGCCAAGACCAATGGCGCCGCGAGTGCAGCCATCACACCAAAATTGCCACCCCGGTCCTTGAGCATGGCTACGAAGGACCGGCCTACCGTGTATCGTCTTCCCATCTTTGCACACCCCAAAGGAACACGTTGCAAGCTTGGGGGCATCAATAGCGGCGATGGCTTACGATATCGTTCCGGTAATGCGTGCAATTTTAATGGATCGCCGGAAAACCAGTTGTTGTAAGGGGTTTTGCGGCATCCGATCTGTCCTGAAGCGGGAACTGGCCTGTGCCAAATCGGGTCACGGTACCGGAATGACGTCGACCGCCTGTTTCGTCGTCTGGCTGCCGTAGCTTTTCAGGACCCCGATGACGGGCGCGACATCGCCATAGTCGCGGCCATGGCCGACGACGATATGGTCGGTTCCAGCCGGAATATTGTTGGTCGGATCGAGTTCGAGCCACCCACCGGTTGTGCCGCACCAGACGCGCACCCAGGCATGCATGGCATCGGCCCCCTCCAGGCGCTCCTTGCCGGGCGGAGGGATCGTCCTTAGGAAACCGCTAACATAGCCGGCAGGGATGCCGAGGCTTCTGAGTGCCACGATCATGACATGGGCGAAGTCCTGGCAGACGCCGCGCTTGAGCTTGAACGCTTCTGCCGGCGTCGTGTTCACGGTCGTCGCCTCACCATCATAAGTGAAGTCGCGATGGATGCGGTCGCACAGTGCGACGGCGATCTGGCGCACGGTCATTCCGTCGGTGACCGTGTCGCGAGCATAGGCGGCGATTTCGGTGGCCTCGGGCAAGAGCGGGCTCGGGCCGGCGAAGTGGTGCGGAGCGTCGGCATCGACGGACCAGCAGGCGGCAAGCTCTGCCGGCAGGCCGGTAAGGTCGGGGGAAAAGTCCGCGGTCAAGGCCTGGGCCTCCACCTGCACGCGCGCCTGCATGCGGATCGTCAGGTCGGCATGCGAATTGCGAAAGAGGATCGACGTGAACGGGTTGGCGAAGAAGTCGATGCTCTCGGTGCGCTCGGCCGGCATGGGATGGCAGCTGAGCGAGCCGACGACGAGACGCTGGCGGCCCGGCAGCGTTGCCGGCAGCACACGCACGAGGTGGCGGCCGCCGGACACCGGCACTTCGTAGTCATAGGTGATCTTCAGGCTGATGTCGTAGAGCATGGCTAGCCGAGATAGGTGCGTGCGAGCAGATCGGACAGGCTTTCGAGATCCCGCTCCAACCGATTGTAGACGCCGAGGTTCATGGCTTCCGGCGTCATCACCGCCAGGCCCGAATGCAGCCGCATCGCCTCGCGGTAGAAGGGGGACATCTGTCCGTTGACGAAGGCGTTCGGCAAGAGCTCGACCTCGGTCTTGATCTCATTCAACTGGTAAAGCACCGAGCGCGGATTGAGCGGGTCGAGCGCCAGGAGGTCGGTGACGGTCAACGCGGCGGTGCTGACATTGTAGCGCCGGCGGTGGGTCATGACGCTGTCGCCGATTTCGAGCAGCATGTCATAGGCGCCGTCGGGTGCGTCCGGCCCCGACATGTGGCCGAGCAGCCGCGTCATGTGCAGGCCGCGCTCGATGTAGCGGCCGATCGAAAGAAAGCGCCAGCCGGTGAACCGGTACATGTTTTCATGCACGAGACCGGCAAAGCCGGCGAGCTTGCGCAGGAGCACGGTGATCGCCCGCGTCGCGTCGTCGCCGGCCTGCACCGTCGCGTGGAACTTGCGCGCCGTCTGCGACAGGTCGTTCAGCGCCAGCCAGCCGTCCGGCGAGAACCTGTCGCGGATGTTTCCGGCGCTGAAAAGCGCGCTGGAGATATTGGCAAGCAGGCTGTCGGGCACCGGCTGGCGCGCATCGATGTCGAGAGCGGCGAGATAGTCGCCGACATCCTTCAGGAGCGGCAGGTCCGGATCGGCGGTTTCGGCAAAGCGGCCGTGCCAGGCGCGCAGGATACGAAGCGCCCCTTCCGCGCGCTCGATGTAGCGGCCGAGCCAGAAGAGATTGTCGGCCGCCCGGCTCGGCAGGCTGCCCGGCATGTTGCGGGTGAAGCTTTCCTCGGCCGGAAGCAGCGTCGTGCGCTCGACCGGCCGGTCGCTGACGATCCAGACGTCGGCAGCGGTGCCGCCCGCCTGCATCGCGATCGCAGCGACATCGTCACCGGAGCCGATGCGGGCAAAGCCGCCCGGCATGATCTGCCAGCCGTCGCGGGTGCGTGCCGCAAACACGCGCAGGCTCATCGGCCGTGGCGTCAGCCGCCCGCGCACCCAGGCGGGGGTGGTCGAGAGCGTGACCACTTCCTGGCCCACGAGCTTGCCGCCCTCGGCGCAAAGCCAGTCTGCGATCGAGGCCCGGGCCTTCTCATCGAGCGTGCGGCCGAGCACCGACTGTCCATTGTCGTCGAAGAAGGGGCGTGTCTGGTAGGCGGGGCCGATGACCATGCGGTCGAGGTTGGCGGCGACCTGTTCGCGTTCCGCGCTTTGGCCGCACCACCAGGTGGCGATCGAGGGCAGCTTCTGTTCCTCGCCCAGCAGATGGCGGCAGATCGCAGGCGTGAAGGCGAGGAAAGCGCGGGTTTCGACGATGCCGGTGCCGAGCGCGTTGACGATCGAGACCGATCCGGCGCGAAGCGCCTCGACGATGCCGGGCGTGCCGATATGGGAGGACTGATTGAGTTCGAGCGGATCGGCAAAGGCGGCGTCGAGACGACGCCAGAGCACGCCGATGGGCTTGAGACCGGCGACGGTGCGCACCATCACCCGGCCGCCGACGACGGTCAGATCCTCGCCTTCAAGCAGCATGAAGCCGAGATAGCGGGCGATATAGGCATGTTCGAAATAGGTCTCGTTGGCTATCCCCGGCGAAAGAACGGCGATGCGGTCGTCCGGATGCAGCCGGCGGCTCTGAAGCGTGTCGCGGAACTCGCCGAAGAAACCGGCCAGCCGGTGGACGTGGCTTTCCGCATAGAGATTGGAGAAGGCGCGCGTGGTCGCGACCCGGTTCTCCAGGGCGAAGCCGGCGCCCGAGGGCGCCTCGGTGCGATCGGACAAGACCCACCAGTTTCCGTCGGGGCCGCGGCCGATCTCGAAGGAGACGAAATGCAGGAAGTGGCCGTCGGCCGGCTTTACGCCGACAAGCGGGCGCAGAAACTCCGGATTGGAGGCAACGAGCGCCGGCGGCAGCAGCCCTTCGCGCACCAGCCGGTTCTCGCCATAGATGTCGGCGACCACCTTTTCCAGCAGCTCGGCGCGCTGCACCAGGCCTTGCGAGACGTGCGCCCATTCCTTTTCGTCGATCAGAACCGGAATGTGCGACAGCGGCCAGCTGCGCTCGGAACTCTCCTTGGCGCCATAGACGCGATAGAACACCCCGGCATCGCGCAGATAGCGGTCGGCGCGGGCGAAGCGATTGGCAAGCTCGGTCTCGTCGAGCCGTCCAAGCGTCGCGAGCAGCCGCTGCCAGACCGGGCGGACATTGCCTTCCTGGTCGAGCATTTCGTCGGCAATACCGGGAAGGGCCCGATAGCCGAAGACCGGATCGTCGTCGGTGCCCGGATGGCTTGCGGCGGCTGTCTGCTTCTTCGGCATTTACGCTCCTGGTGGACGCCTGAGATCAAGCGTCATCGGGAATTCCGTCGACGGGCTTTCGGGGCGCAGCGGGTAGCCTCCCGGCGTATGGCCCCAAGGCTCGAACCGCGACAGGCGCCGCGCCTCCGCCTCGTTGCCGTTGACCGGAAACGTGTCGTAGTTGCGCCCACCCGGGTGGGCGACATGGTAGATGCAGCCGCCGGTCGCCCGATTCGACCATGTATCATAGATATCGAATGTAAGGGGAGTGTTGACCGGCAGCACCGGGTGCAGCCCGGACGCCGGCTGCCACGCCTTGTAACGCACGCCGGCCACCGCCGCGCCGTTCGAGCCGGTGCGTGTGAGCGGCACGGGCCGACCGTTGCAGGCGACAGTGTAACGTTCGGGGTTGGCGGTATCGAGCTTGACCTGAAGGCGCTCGATCGAGCTGTCGACATAGCGCACGGTGCCGCCGATCGCGCCCTGTTCGCCCATCACGTGCCAGGGTTCGAGCGCCTGGCGGAGCTCGAGTTTAGCCCCCTCGTATTCGACCTCGCCGCAGAAGGGGAAGCGGAACTCGAGCTGGGCCTCGAACCATTCCGGCTTCAGATCGAAGCCATGCGCCCGCAGATCGGCGAGCACGTCGAGAAAGTCCTGCCAGACATGATGCGGCAGCATGAACCGATCGTGCAGCGCCGTGCCCCAGCGCACGAAGCGTCCGTCGACCGGGTGCTTCCAGAAGCGGGCGATCAGCGCGCGCACCAGCAATTGCTGAGCAAGCGACATGCGGGCGTTCGGCGGCATCTCGAAGCCGCGGAACTCGACGAGGCCGAGACGGCCGGTCGGGCCATCGGGCGAGAACAGCTTGTCGATGCAGATTTCCGCCCGGTGGGTGTTGCCGGTTACGTCGACGAGCAGGTTGCGGAACAGCCGGTCGACGAGCCAGGGCAGGGGCGGCGGCGTTGCAGAGCCGGGCATCGGCACCTGCGCCAGCGCGATTTCGAGTTCATAGAGCTGGTCGTGGCGGGCCTCGTCGATGCGCGGCGCCTGCGACGTCGGGCCGATGAAGAGGCCGGAAAACAGGTAGGAAAGCGAGGGATGCCGCTGCCAGTGAAGCACCATGCTCTTCAGGAGATCCGGGCGGCGCAGGAACGGGCTGTCATTGGGATTGGCGCCGCCGACGACCACGTGGTTACCGCCGCCGGTGCCGGTGTGGCGGCCGTCGATCATGAACTTGTCGGCACCGAGCCGGCTCTGGCGCGCCTCCTCGTAGATCGCGGTCGTGATATCGACGCAGTCGCGCCAATGGGCGGCCGGGTGGATGTTGACCTCGATCACGCCGGGATCGGGCGCGACGCGGATGACGTTGATGCGCTCGTCCTGCGGCGGGGCATAGCCCTCGATATGCACCGGCAGGCCAATGGCGGCAGCGGCGCGTTCCGCAGACGCGATCAGGTCGAGATACTCCTCGATGCTTGCCGTCGGCGGCATGAAGACGCAGAGCCTGCCGTCGCGCGGTTCGACGCTGATGGCGGTGCGCACCAGGCCGGCGATTTCGTCCCGCGCGACCGGCAGCGGTGTCTCCGGCGCTTCCAAGGGTTGGAAGCGTGCCTGTTGCGGCCGGCTGATCTCCTCGGAGAAATCCGGCAGATCGTCGCGCGGCAAGGTCGGGTCGAGCGGGTGGATATAGGGAAAATGCGAGGGCGCGATATAGGGCAGAGTGCCGAGCGGCAGGCGGTAGCCGACGGGGCTATCGCCTGGCACGAGGAAGAGCCGACCGCGGCGGGTGCTCCACTTCTCGCTCATCCATTGTCGTCCGGAGGCCTGCGCGTTCCAGGCCTGGACCGGCAGAACGTAGCCGGTCGGCGTCGTCAGCCCGCGCTCGAAGACACGCGCCATGCGGCTGCGTTCCTCCGGGTCCTTGAGCTTCGAATTGGCGGGATCGACATTGTCCGGGAGGTTCGCCTCCTTCAAGAGCCATTCGGCCGGATCCTCGAAGGCGGGCACCACCATGTCGGCCGCGACATCGAGCTCGCCGGCGATCGCGTGCAGCAGGCGTTCGGCATCCTTTTCGGTCACGTCGTGGCGGCCGGCTTCCTCGGCGATGAGATCGGGCCGGCTCCAGATCGGCACGCCGTCCTTTCGCCAGTAGAGCGAGAAGGTCCAGCGCGGCAGGCTTTCGCCGGGATACCACTTGCCCTGGCCGTAATGCAGGAACCCGCCGGGGGCGAAACGCTCGCGCAGCCGGCGGATGAGATCGTCCGCCTTCTCGCGCTTGGTCGGGCCGACGGCGGCGGTGTTCCATTCTTCCGCCTCGAAATCGTCGATCGAGACGAAGGTCGGCTCGCCGCCCATCGTCAGCCTGACGTCGTTTTCCTCGAGCACCCGGTCAACCCTTTCACCGAGCGCATTCAGCGCCTCCCAACTCTCGTCGGAGAACGGCTTGGTGATGCGCGGGTGCTCGGCGACACGTTTTACCTTCATGTCGAAGGCGAAGTCGGTTCGGGTCTCGGGATCGCCGAAGAAGCCGCCGGAGATCGGCGCGGCGTTGCGATAGTGCGGCGTTGCGGCAAGCGGAATATGGCTTTCGCCGGTCAGGAGGCCCGAGGTCGGGTCGAGCCCGACCCAGCCGGCGCCGGGCAGATAGACTTCCGCCCAGGCATGCAGGTCGGTGAAGTCGTGGTCGGTGCCGGAGGGGCCGTCGAGGGCTTTCAGATCGGGTGTCAGCTGAATGAGATAGCCGGAGACGAAGCGGGCAGCGAAGCCGAGATTGCGCAGGATTTGTACGAGCAACCAGCTGGAATCGCGGCAAGATCCTCTCGCCGATGTCAGCGTCTGCTCCGGATCCTGCACGCCTGGCTCCATGCGGATGACATAGCCGATTTCCTGCTGCAGGCGCGCGTTGAGCCCGACGACCAAGTCGATGGTACGCTGGCGGGAACGATCGACCGTTGCCATGAAGGCGGAGAGCGCCGGGCCGAGCGGCTCCGGCGTCATGTAGATCCTCAGATCGTCGCTGAGATCTTCGGGGTAGGGGAAGGGCCAATGCTCCGCCTCTTCCTCGACGAAGAAGTCGAAGGGGTTGTAGACCGTCATGTCGGCAACGAGATCGACTTCGATCTTCAGCTCACTCACCGGATCGGGAAAGACGAAGCGGGCGAGGTAGTTGCCGTAGGGGTCCTGCTGCAGGTTGACGAAATGGTTGCCCGGCGAGACCTTCAGCGAGTGGCTGATGACCTTTGTCTTAGAGTGAGCGGCGGGCTTCAGCCGGATGATCTGCGGCGACAGCCTGACGGGACGGTCATAGGTGTAGTGGGTCAGGTGATAGATACTGGCCTTGATCGACATGCCGGATTTGATCCCCCTGCAGCATGTTTCCTTAAATCACCTTCGATTTAAGGACCAAAACATGCTGCCGTTCTAAGTGCGACAGCGGCCTTAGCGCGCCTTCGGCGCGCGGCGCTGTTGTGGGGGGTCTGGTGCCCCCATCGCCACGAAGTTTGTGCAATGCAAATCGAGAATGCAAGCGCGAAAGCGTGCCTGGAAAATCGAGGCAGCGCAGTGCTTTCGCACGCCAGTGCGGGGCGTGCGAATGCGGTTGCCTGACGATCAGACGATCGGCGGATTGATCCGCGCGAAACCCTCCTGGCGGTAGTAGGGGAAGTAGGGGTAGGCCGGAGTCGTCTTGCTCGCCGCGTCGAGCCGGGCGATCTGTTCCCGCGACAACGACCAGCCGACGGCGCCGAGGTTCTGGCGAAGCTGCTCCTCGTTGCGGGCGCCGATGATGACGCTCGAGACCGTCGGGCGCTGCAGCAGCCAGTTGATGGCGATCTGTGGGATCGTCCTGCCGGTTTCCTCCGCAAGCTGGTCGAGCACGTCGACGACATCGTAGAGCTTTTCGTCATCGACCGGCGGGCCGAAGGCGGCTGTGTCATGCAGGCGGCTTCCTTCCGGCCACGGCTTGCCGCGGCGGATCTTGCCGGTCAGGCGCCCCCAGCCGAGCGGGCTCCAGACCAGCGCGCCGACGCCCTGGTCGGCACCAAGCGGCATCAGTTCCCACTCGTAGTCGCGTCCGACAAGCGAATAGTAGACCTGGTGGGCCACATGACGCACGAGGCCGTGCTTCTCCGACGCCGCCAGCGATTTCATCAGCTGCCAGCCGGCGAAGTTTGAGGCGCCGACGTAGCGCAGCTTGCCGGCAGTGACGAGACCGTCGAGTGTCGAAAGCACCTCTTCGACCGGCGTTCCCGCGTCGAAGGCGTGCAGTTGCAACAGGTCGATATAGTCGGTGCCGAGCCGCTTCAAGGCATCGTCGACGCCCTTGACGAGACGCGTGCGCGACGTGCCGGCGTCATTCGGGCCGTCGCCCATCGGCAATGCCATCTTGGTGGAGAGCAGCACGGCATCGCGCCGGCCCTTGACGGCCGCACCAAGCACGCTCTCGGATGCGCCGTCGGAATAGACGTCGGCGGTGTCGAAGAGGCTGACTCCGGCCTCGAGCGAGATGTCGATCAGCCGCCTGGCTTCCGCGGCGTCGCTGTTGCCCCAGGCGCTGAAGAGCGGCCCCTTGCCGCCGAACGTGCCGGCGCCAAAGCTCAAGGCAGGCACTTTCAGTCCCGATGATCCAAGCCGTCTGTATTCCATGTCGTCAAACTCCTCGATGGTTGGCCTTTGCGAGACCGGATGTCCGCTCGCCCACGAGGAGAAGGTGGTGTCGTTGCTATTTGCGATGTAGACATAATGAAAGAACATCATTTGTGAGCTGAAGTCACATGTCGCGCTTGTCGATCAATCGTTCGGGGGAGATGGCGGTTTTCGCCAAGGCGGTGGAACTAGGCGGTTTTTCGGCCGCCGCAAAGGTCTGCTGTATGACCCCCTCGGCCGTCAGCAAGCTCGTGCAGCGGCTTGAAGAAAGGCTCGGCGTCCGGCTCGTCAACCGCTCTACGCGGCGGTTGCAACTGACGGCGGAGGGCTGCGCCTTCTACGAGCGGGCGGTGCGCATCCTTGCCGATATCGACGAGGCGGAGCGCGAGGCGGGTTCAGGCGAGACGCCGGAGGGTCGCGTGCGTCTGAACGTCAGCGCTTCCTATGCGGTGCATGTGCTGATGCCGGTGCTGTCGGATTTTCTTTCGGCCTTCCCGTCTGTCTCGCTCGACATTTTGCAGACCGATGCCGTGGTCGACCTGATGGCGGAGCGGGCCGACATCGCCGTGCGTGCTGGTCCGCTGAAGTCTTCAAGCCTGATCGCCCGCAAGCTCGGCAGCACGTCGATGACGATCGTCGGCGCGCCGTCCTATCTTCAACGGTTCGGCACGCCCGAGAGTGTTGAGGATCTCGAAGCGATGAACAGGCTGAGCCATAGCTACGCCCGTTCGATCGATGGCTGGCCACTCCTGTCGAACGGGGAGCCGATCACGCTGGCACCGACGGAGCAGGTCCGCGTGAGTGACGGCGAGGGCTTGCGCCAGCTTGCGCTCGCCGGCGTCGGCCTGGCGCGACTGCCGACGTTTACGGTCAAGGAGGATATCCGTTGCGGCCGGCTGACGGCGGTTGCCGAGCATTTGAACCCGGGCGACATCGAGGCCTTCCATGCGGTGTTCCACGGGCAGGGTGGAGCCCTGCCGGCGCGTGTGCGGGTGGTGCTCGATTTCCTGGCTAAGCGCGCGCGGATTTCACCGCCTTGAACGGCGAGTTCGCGGCTTCGTCCGGCTGGCCGCAGACGCGATTGCGGCCTTCGGACTTGGCGCGATAGAGCTCCGTATCGGCAAGTTCGATCAGGTGCTTCCAGCCACCGTCCGCGCTTCGGCCTTCGGCCACGCCGAAGCTGGCGGTAACATTCAGCTTCTGCCCGTCTGCAAGGACGATCGGTTCGCGTGCGAGGTTGACCCTGATCCTTTCGGCAAGGGCAAGAGCGGATTCGATGCTGTCGCCGGGCGTGATCACGGCGAACTCCTCGCCGCCGAAACGGGCGACGAGATCGGAATTGCGCACGGAATTGCGGATTATGCGTGCGGTTTCCTGAAGCACGATGTCGCCGATCAGGTGGCCGTGGGTATCGTTGATCTGCTTGAAATGGTCGATATCCATCAGGATCAGACAGGCGTCCTGATCCTTGCCGTTCGTGTCCTCCGCGCCGCCGATCAGCTCCAATGCGCGGCGATTGAGCAGGCCGGTCAATTCGTCCGTTTCCGCCTGGCGCTCGAGATGCTGCATCAGCAGCGTGCGCTCGTCGAGGCGCTGGCGCAGGATGTCTATCGCATCGAACAGGCGCCCCATTTCGCCTTCTCCGCCCTTGCCCTGGAGGCGCGGGATCGGGCGGTCGTTGGCGAGCTCGATGATGCTGTGGCGCGCGAGGAGCAGCGGTTCGAAGACCAGCGAGCGGGCGCGGCGCATCAACACCAGGAGCACCAGGAAAAGCGAGAAGGTCGCAAGGCTCGCGACGGCGAGCTTGATCGACGCGCGCGTCTTGTTGGTCGACAGGCGCTCGACGGTCGAATCCATGAAGGCGCGACGCAGATCTTCAAGCGGCTTCATCTTCGGGACGAAAATGTCGGTGAGCTGTTCGGCGGTCAGCGGGTAGTTGCCCGAGCGTTTGCCGACCGCGACGATGTTGTCGATGATCGCAAAACCTTCGCCGAAGAATTCGTGGTCGATCTTGGCGAGATCGCCGATCTTCGCCGGATCGAGGCCGGGAAGCGCGCCCGGCTTGCCGACGATCGCCCAGACCTCCTGTAGCCTGCCGCGTGTGCGCTCGCTGTCGGCCAGGTTCTTGATCGCGAGCGGCTTGCCGACGGCAACGGGCGCCATGACCTGCGAGCCGAGGCGGCCACCGTCTTCACGCAGATTGGCGAGCATCTGGGCCGCAAGAGCAATGCCCGCAAGGTTCGGGTCCGTATTGGTCAGGCGCTGAATGTTCCAGTCGATCGCGGGGCGGAGCGCATCGATCACGCCGAACATGGCCTCGATCGACCCTTCGATTTCGGCAAGATTCCGCTCTTCCGGCGGAAGGGCTGCAATGCGATCGACTTCCGCACGCGCAAGCATCAAGCGACGGTGCACCTCGACCAGGATGGGCGAGAGTGCGCCGGCCGGTTCGGAACGGCTGGCATTGTCGATGTCGGCGGTGATCTCGGCGAGTGCCGCGTCGCTGCGGTTACGAAACTCCGCCAGCCGCGCCTGAACGGTGGACCCGGGCGCCACGCCGAGGCCGAGCATGCCGTTCGACGGACCACGTTCGGCCGAGAGATAGTTCGCGGCGTCGAGGACGCGGCAAAAGGCCATGACTTCCGCCAGATTGCGGCGCGCGATGACGAAATCGCTGTAGGACGCGGCGATGATTTCGGTCGCAAGAATGCCCGTGCAGGCAACGACAATGGCCACCAGCCATTGGAGCTTGCGTCGCAGGGCCTTGGCCGTGCGTGCTTCCCCGACGCCCATCTGAGGGGACGCATAGCTGCTGCCCTTACTGCTCATCTGCGCGAAGTTGCTCCACTCATGTCGCCGCTCGTCGTCTCGACAGTCACGACAAATTCTTGTCACCCGACAAGAAACCCATCCGAAATCAGTGTGCTTGTCGCCCCTGTTATCGTATAAGGTGTTAAATAAGCTTGAAATACCCTGAAATACTAGGGGCTAATCCGCAACCGAGGGATGCGTCCGGCGCAGGGCAGGCTACGGTTTTGGCGGTCTCGGTGTTCGCTTTCCGATCCATGATCGCAATAAATCAGGCCCGTTTTCTTGCTGAAAGCGGGCCTGGACTTGGTCTGCCGTGATTTACTTCTGTAACTCTTCGCGGCAACGTGATCTGTGCTGCGCCTGGAGTGCCTCGCGTCCCATCAAACCCTCAAATGTCGCCGTGGCACTTTGATCTGCTGCGTGTCTTTTGCCTTAAATCGAGGAAGATTTAAGGAGACATGCAACAGTCTCAGCGCCTCGGCCCGACCAGTGCGAAGAGGGCGCCTTGCGGGTCGAGCGCCTGAACAATCCAGGCACCTCCCGGGACTTCCATCGGCTCCAGCACGATCTTGCCGCCGCCAGCCTTGATGCGTTCGATGGCGGCATCGATGGCCGGCACGTTGATATAGTAGAGCCAATAGGGCGCGGGCACTTCCTTCGGCTTGGTCATCATCCCGCCGATCGGGGCGCCGCCATGGGCGAAGATCTGGTAGATGCCCATCTCGCCCATGTCCATGCCCTGGTCCTTGGTCCAACCGAAGAGTTCGGAATAGAAGGGAAAGGCAGTGTCGAGGTCGCCGGAGGCAAGCTCGTGCCAGCCGATCAATCCGGGAGCCATCGGGTCGGTGACCGGCGGTGGATCGCCCGTCCCCTTGAAGACCGAGAACACCGCGCCGTGCGGGTCGGTGACGACGGCGAAACGCCCGATGCCGGGGATATCGTCCGGCGCCCGGTGCACCTTGCCGCCCTTGGCGGCGATGCTGGCGGCGGTCGCATCGACATCGTCGACGCCGATATAACCTAGCCAGGCGGGCGGCACGTTCATTTCAAGCGCGCCTTCCGGCATGGTCATCAAGCCGGCCACCGGAATCTCGCCGACGTTGAACAGGGTGTAGCTGATGCCGGCCATGCCGGAATCGGCGGCATTCCACCCGACGACGTCCTTGTAGAACGTTTCGGCGGCCGCCATGTCGGTTGTCATCAGCTCGTACCAAACGAATTTGCCGTGATCTGCCATTGCCTTCCTCCGATTGCCTTGGCGCGGCGTATTTCGCGCCGCTTGGTTGCCTGTTCGAATGAACTGTCGCAGGGGCAGCCTGACGGGATGTGTGACCGCAAAGCCGAAGGGCGGCCGCCAGCATCGCTTTCAATCCCGGCGCAGGTACTCCGCGGTCATCAAATCTTTCCAGCGTCCGTCCGCTGTCTGCATTTGCGCCGTCAGTAGCCGCCGGGATGGACCGTCAAGCGTGATGACGTCACGGTAGCGCGCGGTCCGGTCGGGGGTCTCGAAATCCGGCCCTTCGCAGGAGAGGGAGAGGGACGTGCCGGCCGCGTCCAGTTCGCCGTCATAGATCCACATGTGCTTCATCATCGATCCGATCCAGGTGCCGACGTAACGCCCGGTCTGCGGATTGAAGCCGAGCGTCATCAGCGTCTGGCCGAAACTGCCACCCGGCATCGTTCCCTGACCTTCGCAGACGATCCAAAGGCCTTCGAGGGACCGGACATGTTCGGTCCAGGGGCCGCTGCCGTCGGGCTCGCCATCGGATCCGGCCGTGCGAACGTGCCAGTCGCCCAGCAATTGCTCAAGCCAGCGGTGCGGTTCTTCCGGTTCTGCTCTCACGGGATTTCCTTGTTGGGCACAGGATTCGTGCGGGCACAGGCAATCGGCCCGGCACGCGAGCGTTCTCACAACGATTTCGCGGGCGAAAAGTTCCGCCCGCGGCGGATGCGAAGGTCAGCCCGCCTTGCGGCCCGGCTCCTTGTCGTATTCGTCGTGGCGCCGGACGAAGTCCATCGTACCGTCTTCGTTGCGGCCCTTCGGCGCGCGGTCGAGCAGCATCAGTGTGCCCACCAGTTCCTCGAGCCCTCGGGCATAGGACGAATAGGTGTGGTAGACCGTGCCGTCCTCGCTCTTCTGAAAGGCGCTGAGACCGGGCAGTTCCTCATGCGCATTGGCGCTTTCGATGTCGGTGAAATTGTAACCGACCTTACCACTGGCGAGTTCGTCTGCCGAAAAGGCCACGTGGAAGTCATGGTTGAAGCCGTTGCCTTGCGCCGAGACCCAGGGGAAATGCCAGTCCATGCGTTTCTTGTAGGCTTCGATTTTGACCAGCGGCGCGTTCGATGTGGCGATCAGCGTGACGTCGTGATGGTTGAGGTGCGGCAGCATGCCGGCGAAGTGATCGACCAGGAAGGAGCAGCCGGGGCAGCCGGCCTCCCAGGTGGGGCCGAACATGAAATGATAGACCATGAGCTGGCTGCGGCCGTCGAAAAGCTCGGAGAGTGATCTGCGGCCCGCCGGCGTATCGAAGACGTAGGTCTTTTCCATCTTCACCCAGGGCAAGGCCAGCCGGGCGGCATTGACCTTGTCGCGTGCGTGGGTGTGTTCCTTTTCCAGCGCAAGCAGGTCTCTGCGCGCCTTCAGCCACTCTCCAGGCGATACCACTGCGTGGTCCTGTCTCATCCCCGTTCCTCCTTCCAACGTTGCACTTGACTATTTACGTTGATATCAACATTAATCGGTCATGTCAAAGATGCCGCTCGTTTCGTTCGATACCACCCTGCATGTGAAGGACACCTGCCTCTGCCTGCATGTGCAGCGTGCCGCGCGCGCCCTTGCCCGCCGGTTCGACGAGGGGCTGCGCCCGCTCGATATCACCAACGGACAGTTCTCTCTGCTGATGTCGCTCAACCGCCCGGTAGCGCCCAATATGGGCTCGGTGGCATCGCTTCTCGCCATGGACCGGACGACCTTGACGGCGGCGCTGAAGCCACTGGAACGACGCGGCCTGGTCGAAAGCTTCCCGGATGCCGACGACCGGCGGTCGCGCCGATTGCGGCTGACGCTGGAGGGGCAGGGGCTGCTGGCGCGCGCAGTGCCGATCTGGCGGGACCTCCATGAGGCGCTCGATCCGGTGTTCGGGGACGGTGGTCCGGACCGCCTGCGTGCGGATCTCCTAAGGCTGGCCTGACCGGCAGCCGGTCAGGCCTCGGACCGCTCTGGCGTGGGGCGTTCCCTGAGTACCTCGATCACCTCGGCGATCAAGGCGGAAGCCTGGCGTAGCCGCCTTTCGCCGAGCGCGCCGCCCAGGCCATCCGCCCAGGCCGCCTGCCGCTCCTTGATATCGTGCAGCGCCGTATCTCCCGCCGCGGTCAGGACCATGAGCTTCGCCCTCTGGTGGGTCGGGTTGTCCCTGTAGGCGATTAGCCCTTCGGCCTCCAGGAGATCGGCGATGCGCTGCACGCCCTGGCGCGCAAGGCCGAGCGCGCGTGCCGCATCGGCCACCGACATCGGCGCATGGTTTGCCGCGGCCAGCACCTGCCAGCGGGCGCTCGTTTGTCCGGAAGGTTTGGCGAGCGCATCGCCGGCCTGCGTCAGGGGCCCCGCCAGCCGTAATACCGATATGGCGAACTCCGCAAAGGCGTCTCCGGCGGGTGTCCGATCAGGATCTTTCATGTTGACAGCACCAGCGTCGTGTGAATGTTTATATGACATCATGTTGTCATGATGCAGTTGTTTCAGCAAGTCATTTTAGCAAGGGAGATGAGAGCATGGCGAGAAGGACTTACAGCGGCGGTTGCCATTGCGGCAAGCTCAGATACGAGGCGACTTTCGATCTCGATGCCGGGACGACGCGATGCAATTGCTCGTTCTGCGGCAAAGCCCGCTACTGGGGTGCGCAGGTCCAGCCGGAAGATTTTCGCCTCCTGTCGCCGGAAGATCAGGTTGGCCGGTATCAGTTCGGCGCCAAGGTTGGCAATCACCGTTTCTGCCCAGCCTGCGGCATCGCCTCCTATAGCCACGGTTATGTCGAGGAACTCGGTGGTGCCTATTACAGCGTCAATGTTGCCACGCTGGATGATATCGATCCATCGGTACTTGCCGAGGTGTCGGTGCAATATCTGGATGGTCGGAACGACCGATGGGATCAAACACCCGCCGAAGTCCGTCATCTCTGACACGTGCTTGGATTCGGTTCTAATTGACAATATGTTGTCAATATGGCATTTGCGTTGCATGAGCTTCACCCGGCAGGCATATCGCCTGCCGGGTGGGCGGCAATATGGGGGCTGACGGGCCCACCAGCGGGAGCGACAGCTATGAAACTGACTTACAAAGGAAGCTGCCATTGCGGAAACATCCGCTATGAGGCCGATATCGACCTCGATGCCGGCACCGGCAAATGCAACTGCTCGATTTGCTGGAAGCGGCGCTACTGGGGGGTGGTCGTGAAGCCCGACGCCTTCCGGCTGCAGTGCGACGAAGCCAACATCGCCGACTACCAGTTCGGCAGCAACAGCGTGCATCACCGCTTCTGCAGGACCTGCGGCGTTGCCGCCTTCGGTCACGGCTACATCGAGGAGATCGGCGGCGCCTACTATTCCGTCAACGTCGCCTGCCTCGACGATCTCGACCCGGCGGTGCTGGCCGAAGCACCGGTGCAATACATGGACGGGCGCAACAACAACTGGTTCCACGCGCCGGCCGAGACGCGTCATCTCTGACGCCCGTGGCCAAGCTGGTCACATCTTGCGAAATTCGAGGTGGTAGATGACCTCCTCGCCGGTTGCCGGGTCCACGCCCGGCGCGCCGTAGATCACCAGCTTGTCGCCTTGCAGGACAAAGGGGCGGATCAGGTCGGAGACGCCCCAGGCCGGGTTCCAGCTTGCCTCGACATGATGGATGATCCGGCCGTCCTTGAGCGAATAGGAGCCGGAATAGGCGAGCATGGAATCAAACAGTGCCGCTTTTTCGTTGTGAGAGGGCACGAGCCCTTTGAGCTGTGGCCGATCGCGCTTCACCACGACGGCAGTCATCCGGCCATCCGGAAAATACGAGAGATAACCGATGGGGTCAGGACCCATGGCATCGCTGACCTCGCCAGTGGCGACGACCTCGCGCGTCCAGGAAAGCATCTTCCAGGTGCCGAGCAATCCAGACTCGTCCGCCATGATCCACCTGTGTGATTTTAGGGTAAACTAAAATAACAGATGGTTCCTGTCCGGCAAAGCCGGGCCTATCCCTAGGACGAGATCAAAGAAAAGGGCCCCCGCCGCGCGGGAGCCCTTCGTTGTTTCTTGCGCCTCTCGAGCGCTGCCAGAACGTGGCTGGTCAGTGCTCGCCGAGGTCGCGCACGGCGCCACGGTCGGCGGAGGTGGCGAAAGCCGCATAGGCCTTCAGCGCCGTCGTCACCTTGCGCTTGCGCTGTTCGGTCGGCTTCCAGCCCTGGGCGTCCTGCTCGGTACGGCGCTTGGCAAGTTCCGCCTCGTCGACGCGCAGGCTGATCGTGCGGTTCGGGATGTCGATATCGATCATGTCGCCCTCGCGCACCAGGCCGATCGTGCCGCCATTGGCCGCTTCCGGCGAAACGTGGCCGATCGACAGGCCCGAAGTGCCGCCGGAGAAGCGGCCGTCGGTGATCAGCGCGCAGGCTTTGCCGAGGCCCTTCGATTTCAGGTAGCTCGTCGGATAGAGCATTTCCTGCATGCCCGGGCCGCCCTTCGGGCCTTCATAGCGGATGACGACGACGTCGCCGGCCTTGATCTCGTTGGCAAGGATCGCCTTGACCGACGCGTCCTGGCTTTCGAATACCCGGGCAGGGCCCGAGAATTTCAGGATGCTCTCGTCGACGCCCGCGGTCTTCACGATGCAGCCGTCGATGGCGATGTTGCCCTTGAGGACGGCGAGGCCGCCATCCTTGGAGAAGGGATGTTCGACCGAGCGGATGACGCCCTTTTCGCGGTCGGTGTCGAGCTCGTCCCAGCGGGCTTCCTGGCTGAAGGCGACCTGGGTCGGGATGCCGCCCGGTGCTGCACGGAAGAAATTGCGGACCGTTTCGCTCGACGTGCGGGTGATGTCCCAGCGGTCGATGGCGTCGCCGAGCGTGGCGCTGTGCACCGTCGGGCAATCGCGGTTGATGAGGCCGCCCTTTTCCAGTTCGCCGAGGATCGACATGATACCGCCGGCGCGGTGCACGTCTTCCATGTGCACGTCGCTTTTCGCCGGAGCGACCTTCGACAGGCACGGAACCTTGCGCGACAGGCGGTCGATGTCCGCCATGGTGAAATCGACCTCGCCCTCATGGGCGGCGGCGAGAATGTGCAGCACGGTGTTGGTCGAGCCTCCCATGGCGATATCGAGCGCCATGGCGTTTTCAAACGCCTTCTTCGAGGCGACATTGCGCGGCAGGACGCTGTTGTCGTCCTGCTCGTAGTGGCGTCGGGTGATGTCGACGATCAGGTGGCCGGCTTCGACGAACAGGCGCTTGCGGTCGGCGTGGGTGGCGAGCGTCGAGCCGTTGCCGGGCAGCGACAGGCCGAGGGCTTCGGTCAGACAGTTCATCGAGTTGGCCGTGAACATGCCGGAGCAGGAGCCGCAGGTCGGGCAGGCCGAGCGCTCGATAACCTTGACCTCTTCATCGGAAACATTGTCGTCGGCTGCGGCGACCATGGCATCGACCAGGTCGAGCGCGTGCGTCTTGCCGTGGAGCACGACCTTGCCGGCTTCCATCGGGCCGCCGGAAACGAAGACGGCGGGGATGTTGAGGCGAAGTGCGGCCATCAGCATGCCGGGGGTGATCTTGTCGCAGTTGGAGATGCAGACCATGGCGTCGGCGCAGTGCGCGTTGACCATGTACTCGACGCTATCGGCGATGATCTCGCGCGAGGGCAGCGAATAGAGCATGCCGTCGTGGCCCATGGCGATGCCGTCGTCGACGGCGATGGTGTTGAATTCCTTGGCGACGCCGCCGGCAGCCTCGATCTCGCGGGCAACGAGCTGGCCAAGATCCTTGAGGTGCACGTGGCCCGGCACGAACTGGGTGAACGAGTTCACCACCGCAATAATCGGCTTGCCAAAATCGCTGTCCTTCATGCCCGTCGCGCGCCAGAGGCCGCGGGCGCCGGCCATGTTACGGCCGTGGGTGGTGGTACGTGAGCGATAGGCAGGCATGGCATGTTCCTTCACGGACAAGGGGTATTGCTCGGGAATGGCGATCCCTGATCGCCACCGAATGGGCTACCTAGCGCAAAATTGCGTGCGCGTCATCTTTTGCGTCAGATTATTTCGACGCCGCGCGCGCTGTCGCGCCGGGCCTTCGCCTGTTCGGAAACCAAATCTAGACCGCGGCCGGCGTCTTCCACAACACCCACTTGAGCGCTTTACGGAAATCTTATGCCGGGCGCCGGAAGTCGCAATCGAAACCGGACGCCTGCCGGGTCTAGCCTTGCCGCATCGAATAGGGATGCGTGCCATGTCTCTTCAGGATTTAAACATCCGTCGTCATATTCTTCCGGCCCTGCGTAAGGTCGATGTGGACCAGGAGCTGACCGGTGGCGAAACGGTTGCGCAAGCGCTCGATGCGCTGATGCTTCGACTGACCGCCGTTCGCCGCCTGCGCGAGCACCATGTCTGGGAAGCCGTGCGGGTGATCGCGGACATGCCGGATCTGGCGGCTGGAGAATGGCCGTCGCGCCGGTTCCGTGAACTGATGGCTGCCGATGCACTGGTCGATGCCGTCATTCACCTGACGTCGGCGACCGAGCCGAAACTGTGCCTTCGAACGCTCAGTCACGAGTTCGGGCTGTGGACCTGCGCGCTGCGCTATCAGCCACCCGGAGCCGGCCGCATCACCTTCAAGGCACGGCATGCCGACCTTGCCGCGGCGATCCTTGGCGCCTTCCTGCGCTCCTGCCGCGGCCATCAGCTTGCGGCTGCTGCCGGCCGTGGCCAACTTCCCACCTGAAGGATATTTCCATGAACATGCATTCGCTGCGCCTCGAAGGCGCGATCACGGCGCTCGTCACGCCGTTCCGGGACGGCAAGGTTGATGTCGTCGGCCTGATGTCGCTCGTGGAATGGCAGATCCGACACGGCATTTCCGGCATTGTCGCCTGCGGCACCACCGGTGAGGCGCCGACGCTGTCGCGGGCGGAACGGGCCATGGTGATCGAACGTTGCGTCGAGGTGGCGGAACGCAAGATCCCGGTTATCGCCGGAACCGGCACCAACAGTACTGCGACGACGATTGAACTGACGGCGGAAGCCAAGGCCCTCGGTGCGGATGCGGCGCTCGTCGTTGCGCCCTACTACAGCAAGCCGTCGCAGGAGGGGCTCTATCGCCACTTCGAGGCGGTCGCCCGAGCGGTAGATCTTCCCGTCATCATCTACAACGTGCCCTCGCGCACCGGGGTCGATCTCGCCCCACGGACGATCGAGCGGCTGGCGGAGCTTCAAAATGTCGTCGGCATCAAGGACGCCACCGGCGACATCGGCCGCTTCCTGTCGTCGTCGCCGGCCCTGAAGGCCAGGCTCAAGCAGCTCTCGGGTCACGACCAGACGGCGCTGCCGTTCAATCTTAGCGGCGGTCACGGCACCATCTCGGTGGCGTCCAATGTCGTGCCGCGGCTGGTGGTCGCCATGCATCAGGCCGTCGCGACCGGAAATGTCGCAGCGGCGCTCGCCCTTCATGAGCGCCAGCGGCCGCTGCTCACGGCGCTGGAGCGCGAGACCAATCCCGGACCTGTGAAATACGCATTGCACCTGGTGCGGGCGCTCAGCCCGGAGGTGCGTCTGCCGCTGACGCAGGTGGCGCCGGAGACGGCGGCCGAGATCCGCGCGGCGCTCGAACCGCTGACCGAGCTTCCAGCCTCCACCCAGATCGGCCGCGGGGTGCGCATCGCGCTTGCTGGCTGACGGTTCGTCCTCGCACGGATCTGTCGTGCCCGATTGCCGCGGCGGCTCCCGCCGTCCGCATCCATCTCACCCGAAAGGAAAGACCATGTCCCGTTTTCCCCATCTTGCTGCGCGCGCCGCTGGGCGCCGGCGCATCGAAAACAGCGAGCGCGCCGAGCACCTTCCGCCTAAGGACAGCGCCGTTCGCGATGCCTTTCTCGGCATCGGCATCCGGCTCGCCATCGTGCTCGGCCTTGCCTACGGCATTCAGGCCGCACTGCCGTGGATCGCCGGTTAAGCCGTCTTTTCCTCAACAAGGATTGTTCGATCATGGGCAGTATGCAGCAGATCCGCCGTGGTTTCCTGGCGCGGGCGCGTTTCGTCGTCGGCCGCGACCGGCACGGCTGGTGGGTCGTATCCGACCGCAAGGGCCTCGTCGGCGGCCTCTTTACCAATGAGAGCGCCGCGATCCATTTCGCCGTCGAGGCGAGCGACCGGCATCCGGAGGAGGTGTGCCGGGCGCCGGAAGGGGCGGCGATCGATCTCGATACGTTTTCGCGCGGGCCGAGGGCCACGCGACAGCGCCAGCGCGGCGCCTATGCCTGAGGTCCAATGAGACAGAAGGAACACCGTCGGCTCGGAGCCGACGGTGTTTCTCTTGTCGGGACGCTGCGCTTCCGGACATTCAGCCGAGCGAAGCGATCGCCTCGTCGATCAGCGCCACGATTTCCTTGGCGTGCGAGGCAAGGGAGGCGTGGCTGGCATCGAGCGTGATGATCTTCTTCGCCTTGATGCGCTCGGCCATCCATTGTTCAGTTTCCGGCGGAATCATGTGGTCGTGGCGCGAGACCTGGTACCAGCTGGGCTTCGTCTTCCAGGCGGGAGCCCCTGCCTTGTCCTCGAAGCAACGCCCGGCGATCGGTTTCTGCGCGACCGCCATGACCAAAGCTTCGGTCTCGCTCAGATCCTGGCCGAAACTCTCACGGAACGTATCCTGCGCCAGCCAGAGGAAGCCGTCTTTGTCGGGGCGGATGCTGGCGGCGCCGGACGGCGGATCACGCCTTGCGAAGATGCTGCCGAGGCTGTCGCCCTCATCCGGCGCGAAAGCGGCGACATAGACCAGACCGACGACGTTGGACGCGTGGCCGGCGCCGCTGATCACCGCGCCGCCATAGGAATGGCCGACGAGCAGAGTCGGACCGTCCAGCGATTCCGCCAGCTTGCGGGTGCGCTCGACATCGTCGGCAAGCGAGGTCAGCGGGTTTTGCACCGCCGCGATCCTGTAGCCCTTGGCGTGCAGCGGCGGGATCACGTGGCGCCAATGGGAGGCATCGCCCCAGGCGCCGTGTACAAGCACGATATTCTTGACTGCCGGCATGGTCCGTTCCTTTCGCTCGAATGGAGAGGTGCTCGGTTCGGCAGCACACTCGTCCTGGAGAGGTGTGCGAGGGTGCTGCCCGTCGTCTGTTCGGTGGCTTGCTCAGCCTTGCGCTTGGCGCTTGGCAAAGCGTTGAGATTGCAGCCCGAAATTAGGGCGACAAGACGTGCCTTCCATGACGCAAGCCACAAATTTTCGTAACGGACGACCGCCCCTTGGCTCGGGTGGCCGCGACAGCAGGCGGTGTCAGTCATGTTGAGGAAAAACGGGGTCCCAGAGCGGCGTATTGGGGCTACGGGGCATCGCCCTGGGACCGGTTGCGTCCAGGAGGCGGGCTTGCTTCCGGGCGCATCGGCATCAAGTCATCGCGAAGCCGATTCGACAATGCGCCCCGGACCTTTGCCGTCCTCTGTCGGACCAAAGTCTGAGCGCCGGCTGTGGGCAACGTGGTGGGCAGCGCTTTGATCGACGCCTTTGCGAATGCGCAAGCTGAAGGGGGAAGAAATAGGGGAAACGAGAAAAGGCCTTTCGATTTCTCGAAAGGCCTTTTTGAATTCGAATGGTGGGCGTGACAAGGATCGAACTTGTGACCCCTACGATGTCAACGTAGTGCTCTCCCGCTGAGCTACACGCCCATCCGATGTGGCGCATAGACCACAAAAGCCGTTGTCGCGTCAATAGGGTTTTCGAAGGTTTTTTGACAGAAATTTAGAGGCAATGATTTTCCCCACGGGAACGGCGTCGATGCGACACCGGCAAGAGCCCGGATTTGTTGGGTTTCCGCTAAGGTATTGAAACGAAAAGACCGCCGGAGATCCCTGTGGATCGCGGCGGTCGGTCCGAAGTCGCATTCTTTACAGTCGCGGAAAGGCGCGCCTGTGGAAAACTGTCCTGATCAGGCAGCAGCCAGCATCTTGTTGACCTCGTCCACGAGGTCGCGCAGGTGGAAGGGCTTGGAGAGCACCTTGGCATCCTTCGGCGCCTTGGAGTCCGGGTTGAGGGCAACCGCGGCAAAGCCGGTGATGAACATGACCTTGAGGTCCGGGTCGAGTTCGGTGGCGCGCCGCGCCAGTTCGATCCCGTCCATCTCGGGCATGACGATGTCGGTCAAGAGCAGCGAGAAGGGCTCTTCGCGAAGCCGGTCATAGGCGCTGGCGCCATTGTCATAGGACATGACCTTGTAGCCGGCCTTTTCCAGCGCCTTCACCAGGAATCGGCGCATGTCGTTGTCGTCTTCGGCAAGAAGGATTTTCGCAGTCATGAATCGGCCGTGCTTCTCTTTAATTCAGTTCATTGCGCGTAGATTGCGGCGTTTTATCCAAACCGCAGCGCGGTAAATATCTCGTGAACGGGGGACGTCAATTCCCCTTGGTGCTGTGATTGGCCACTATGGACACAGAGCGGGCCAACTGGCAACATGATGACAATTGCAAGTACCGCATATGGTAAAAAAGGGTTCAGATGGGGGAAATTGCGGAGAGGGAACTGTTCGAGGTCCTTGAACCTCCAATCCAGCGCATTCCCTTTGTGTTCAATTCGCCGCATAGCGGCCGGTCCTATCCCAAGAGTTTCCTAGACCAGTCCAGGCTCGATGCGCTTTCGATTCGTCGGTCGGAAGACCACTATGTCGACGAGCTGTTCCAGAACGCGACGTTCCTCGGCGCGCCGATGCTGCTTGCGCATTTCCCGCGCGCCTTCCTCGACGTCAACCGCGAGCCCTATGAGCTCGATCCGCGCATGTTCGAGGGGTCGCTGCCGCCCCATGCCAACATCAGCTCAATGCGCGTTGCAGGCGGGCTCGGAACGATCCCGCGGCTGGTGGCCGAGAACATGGAGATCTATCGCGGGCGGTTCCCGGTCGAGGATGCGCTGATGCGCATCGAGACGATCTACAAGCCCTATCACGCCACCCTGCGCAAGCTGATCGCCCGCACGCATGTGCAGTTCGGCCTGTCGGTGCTGATCGATTGCCATTCGATGCCGGGGAACGTGCATCTGCCGGGCAGCGCCCAGAGACCGGATTTCATCATCGGCGATCGATACGGCACCAGTGCTGCCGGCGAGCTTTCGCGTGCTGCCGTCGATCTGCTGCAGCAGCTCGGCTACAGTGTCGTGCGCAACAAGCCCTATGCCGGCGGCTTCATTACCGAGCATTACGGTCGGCCGACGCGTGGGCTGCACGCGCTGCAGATCGAGATCAACCGGGCACTCTATGTCGACGAGGCGACGCTGGTGCGCAAACCCGGCTTCGGCGCGCTGGTTGCCGACCTCACGACCTTCATCGGCTCGCTTGCCCGCCACGTCGAAGACTACGGCGCTTATCTGCCGCTGGCGGCCGAGTAGCCTTTCCTAGAAACCAGGAAGAACAGACAAGGGTGACGTCCAGCAAGGTGCTGGCGGCGCTTGGTATTTCTGTCGGGGAGGTTCAAAAAAAACCGCGCCAACGGCGCGGTCAAGTCTAGGGAGGAAACACCCAAGGAGGGTATTTACAGTCACAGGTGACTGTAGGAGAACCATATTATTGCACTGCACAAATGTCAAGTTTGCCGGTGAAAACTTTTGCATCGCGTCAAAAGTTTTTCAGCCGGAAATGGCGAATCAACCGATTGAATTTGCCAAAGTCGCGTTTGAAGCGCAAAGCGACCGTGGTGCAGTGCGAAAGGCTCCCGTGCTGGCGCCGTAGACGCCCGCAGATGAGCGTGCTCGGTCGTTTGCCTTTCGACAATTTTCGTCTATTCAGGACGTACCTTACTCCATGTTTTTCAGAGAGATCGCCATGTTGCCTGACCGCGCCTTCTTCGATCGTCTTGCAGATGCCGCCAAGGCGGAAACCCTGCCGCGCTTTCGGATCGGGACCAGCGTCGTCAACAAGCTCGAAAGCGGCTTCGATCCTGTGACGGAAGCGGACCAATCGGCTGAAGCGGCGATCCGTGCGCTGATCGAGGCGCATTTTCCGGAGCATGGCATTCTTGGCGAAGAGCACGGCAATGTCGGTCTCGACCGCGAATATGTCTGGGTCATCGACCCGATCGACGGCACGCGCGCCTTCATTTCCGGCCTGCCGGTCTGGGGCACGCTGGTGGGCCTCTATCGCAATGGCGATGCGGTCATGGGCCTGATGGACCAGCCTTTCACCGGCGAGCGCTACTTCGCCGACGGCACGAAATCGATCTACCGTGGACCGGATGGCGAGCAGGTGCTTTCGACGCGCGCCTGCAAATCTCTCGACGACGCGGTGCTTTTCACCACCTCTCCGCATCTGTATTCCGGCGATCTCAAGACCGGCTATGAGGCGGTACAAAGCAAGGTGCGGCTGTTCCGCTATGGCTGCGATTGCTACGCCTTTGCGCTTCTGGCTGCCGGCCATGTCGATCTGGTGATCGAATGCGGGCTGAAACCCTATGATGTCGGCGGGCTCATTCCGCTGATCGAGCAGGCCGGCGGCATCGTCACCAACTGGCAGGGCGGCCCAGCGGAAATGGGCGGCGAGATCATTGCGGCCGGCAATGCCGAACTGCACGCGCAGGCGCTGGAAATCCTGAAGGGCTGATGCACCCTGCGCCTCGCGCAACGGGTGCAGACATCCGTAAAATCAAAGTGTTACAGAGACCTTCGTACGTCCGATAGGGCGAGCGGCGTTGTCGGGCGCGCGCGCTGGCTTCAGGCGGCGGTGGTTTCGCGCGCGTCGCCTTCTTCGGGGATGACGAAGGCGAGGATCGCCGCCA
This sequence comes from Ensifer sp. ENS09, assembly GCF_014852425.1. NCBI lineage: Bacteria > Pseudomonadati > Pseudomonadota > Alphaproteobacteria > Hyphomicrobiales > Rhizobiaceae > Ensifer > Ensifer sp. ENS09. The sequence goes on along the minus strand of NZ_JACVBP010000006.1, from coordinate 277,331 downwards.
TCGCCTGGGCGCGATAGCGGTCCGCCTCGTGCAGCAGTTCATGGCGGGCGCCATCGATCGGGATCATCTGGGCGGCGCGGAAATTGCGCGCCAGCCATTCGACGGCGACATGGGGCACCAGGCGATCGGCCGTCGGTGCCAGGATGATCGTCGGCAAGGTGATGCGGGTCAGATGTTCGCGGCGGAGGATCCGGCGCATGGCGTGGAAAGCCTCGCTCAGCCAGCGCGCCGTCGGGGGCCCGAGCCTCAGTTCCGGATGCGCGTCGGTCAGCGCGATGTTGCGGGCGTAACGGCGGCGGTCCGCTGTCAGCACGTTGTTTTCGAAGGGACGGTTGCCCTTGTCGGGATGTGCCGGCAGGGCACCGAGGCCGACCAGGCGCATGAAGGTCGCAACCGTCGCTATGCTCTTTTCGCCGAGCGCCTGGCCGCCAAGGCCGACGAAGGGGGCCAGCACCACCAGCCGGTCGATGCGGCTTGCCAGCATCGGTGCGAGCGACAAGGCGACGAGCGCGCCCATGGAATGGGCGACGATCGAGAAGGGCAGGCGGGTATCGGGCAGCACGATCTGTTCGAGGAAGGTGCTGAGATCGCGCTCGTAATCGGAGAAGTGATCGACATAACCGCGTCCGGGGTGCGCCAGCAGCCGCTCGGAGCCTGCCTGGCCACGCCAGTCGAAGGTAGCGACCCAGAGGCCGGCTGCGGTCAGGTCGGAAATGGTCTCGAAATACTTCTCGATCGATTCGTTGCGGCCCTGCAGCAGCACGACCGTGCCACGCGCCACCGGCTGCTTCGTCTTGAAGATCGCATAGCGGATCTTGCGGCCGCCGATGCCATCGAAAAAGCCAGCGACATGATTGTCCGGGATCGGATTGTCCGGTGTCGCGTGGAGGATCGAGGTCATGGGGTCGAGGCCGGAGGTGAAAGCGTGTTGATCGATAGCATCAAGGGATAGGCGGCAGGGTCTTCGCCGTCAAAGAAAAAAGCCGGAAACGGTGGGTGAAATCCGGACGATCACCGTTTCCGGCCGCTGAAGGGGAAGGGACATGTCACTTCAGCCTGGGCGTTGCGGCCCAGGATTTCGTTTTAGTCCCGCCGGGCTGAACGGCAGCCGAAGCCGGCGTTCATGTCGGGTTCACGAAAACGGGTTCGGGGAAAAATCGTCGACGGGGGCGTCTTGAAGTCGTCAAATCGCCTCCCCAAATCAGGGTCACGGGCGCCGAAGACGGGTCCGTTCACCGGTCCTGCCACTGCCAGAATGGGGTGGCCGACCAGACATCGCAAACGTTGCTCCAAGGAGGACACCATGCGTCACTTCGATTTCTCCCCCCTTTACCGTTCCACCGTTGGTTTCGACCGCCTGTTCACCATGCTCGACAGTCTCGGCCAGCCGGGTGAAGCCCAGACCTATCCGCCCTACAACATCGAGCGCACCGGCGAAAATGCCTACCGCATCACCATGGCCGTCGCCGGCTTCGACGAGAGCGAGCTTTCGATCGAGGCGCGTGAACACACGTTGACGGTCAAGGGCGAAAAAGCCGAGGACAAGGGCGAAGAAAGCCAGTTTCTCCATCGCGGTATTGCCAAGCGCGCCTTCGAGCGCCGCTTCCAGCTCGCCGATCACGTGGAGATCAAGTCCGCTTCCCTGAAGAACGGCTTGCTGCATATCGATCTTACCCGCGAGATCCCGGAAGCCGCCAAGCCCCGCCGGATCGAGATCGCGTCGGTCGCGTCGCAGCCGAAGCAGATCGAGGCTCAGACCCTCTAAATATCTTGCCCGACCAGGCACGAAACAGGCCTCCCACAAAGAACGGCGTCCGTCAGGGCGCCGTTTTTTGTTGTCGGATCAATCAGCGCTGGATCAGGTCTGGGCCGGCACCGGCACCGCCGAGGTTGCCGCTTTCCTCGCTGCGTAGCGCTGCGCGATCACCGCGCAGGCCATCAGTTGGATCTGGTGGAAGAGCATGACCGGCAGCACGATCGCGCCGATGTTCTGGCCGGCGAAGATGGCGCTTGCCATCGGCACGCCGCTCGCCAGACTCTTCTTCGAGCCGCAGAAGGTGATGGCAATCTCGTCGGCCTTGTCGAAACCGAGCAGGCGGCTGCCGTACATGGTGACGGCGAGCACAAGCGCCAGCATGACGATTTCGATGACGACGAGCACACCGAGATCGGTCAGCGAGAACGTTTGCCACAGGCCCGACGTCACCGCCTGGCTGAAGGCGAGGTAGACGACCATCAGGATCGAGCCGCGATCGACCGGCGCCAACAGTCCCTTGCGGGCGCGGATCCAGTTGCCGATCAAGGGCTGCAGCATCTGGCCGATGACGAAGGGGGCAAGCAGCTGCAGCAGGATCTGCTTGACCGCGTCGAGCGTGACGGTGCCATGGCCGCCGGCGGAAAACAGCAACCCGACGAGCAGCGGCGTCAGGAACATGCCGAAAATGTTGGAGGCCGACGCCGAGCAGATCGCTGCCGGTACGTTGCCGCCGGCCATGGAGGTGAAGGCGATCGACGACTGCACCGTCGAGGGCAGCACGCAGAGGAAAAGAATGCCGGTGTAAAGCGACTGCGGCAGGATCGATTCCGGCACAAAACCGATTGCAAGGCCGATCAGCGGGAAGAGCACGAAGGTCGAGGCAAGGATCGTGAGGTGCAGCCGCCAATGCAGGATGCCGGCGATCACCACGTCGCCCGACAGGCGCGCGCCGTGCAGGAAGAAGACCATGCCGACGGCCACCTTCGTCGCCAGTCCGAACCACTCGGTTGCCTCGCCATGGATCGGCAGGACGGATGCAAGCAGCACCGTCGCCAGAAGCAGGATCGTGAAGGTATCGGGAAGGTAGCGGCGCATCTCAGCTCACTTGCTCGTTAACGAACGTCTTGCGGGGATCGCTCATTGTGAAGCAGGATGCAAGGAATAACAGTTATCACGAAATGAGATGAGCCATGTTGGATCTCGTGCAGTTGCGCAGTTTCGTCGCTCTCGAACAGATGGGCAGCTTCACGCTTGCAGCGGAAAAACTGTCGCTCGGGCAATCGACGGTCAGCCAGCATATCCAGCGGCTCGAGGCTTCGCTCGGGCGCACGCTTGTCGCTCGGGACACGCACCGCGTTTCGCTGACGGCGGACGGGCAGGCGCTGCTTGCGCACGCACGCTCGATGTTGGCGATCGACGGCGAGGTGCGGGCGCTGTTTGCCGAAAGCAGCCTGCGCGGACGCTTGCGGCTTGGCGTCTCCGAGGATTTCGTCATGAGCCGGCTGCCGGCGGTGCTCGAAGATTTCGTGCGCGCCCACCCGTCGGTCGACCTCGAACTGACGGTCGCCTTGAGCGGCGTGCTCTACCAGATGCAGGACAATGGCGAGATAGACCTCGTGCTTGCCAAGCGCAGGCTCGGCGACCTCAGGGGCGAGCTCGTCTATCGCGAACCACTGGTTTGGCTGGCGCGTGACCCGGAAAGGATCAAGCGTGACAAGGTGCTGCCGCTGATCGCCTTTCCGCCGCCGAGCATCACCCGTAGCGTCGCGCTCGAAGTGCTCGACCGGAACCGCCTGCCGTGGCGGATCGTGTGCACCTGCGGCAGCCTTAGCGGCCTGACGGCGGCGGCCCGGGCCGGCATGGGCGTGCTCGTGCAGCCGCGCAGCATGGTGCCGTCAGGGCTCAAGGAAATCCCCGCCGGCCTCCTGCCGCCGCTCGAAGACGTGGAATTCGTGCTGGTGCCGAGCAAGGGCGTCGACCGAAAGCTGAGTGCAGCACTCTCGGTCGAAATCCTCGCCAATCTGAGGACCCTGCAAGGGCAGGGTTGAGGGAAGGGTTCAGCAGCCGGCGACGAAGCGGTCGACGTCCTCGGCCTTGGTCGCAAAGCTGGTGACGAGGCGATAGAGGCCCTCGTTCTTGGCAAGCTTGCCCTCAAGATCGTGCGGCACCGGCCAGTCGTAGAAGACGGCGCCATCCTGCCTGAGCTTCGTCGCCACGTCCTTGCTGATGATGGCGAAGACCTCGTTGGCATCGGCCGCCCAGGCAAGGCGGCTCGTCTTTGCGGCGGCGATGCCCTCGGCCAGACGTGTGGCCATGGCGTTGGCGTGACGGGCGAGGTTCAGCCAGAGATCGCCTGCGAAGTAGGCGTCGAACTGCGCCGAGACGAAACGCGACTTGGAGAAAAGCTGGGCGGAGCGCTTGCGCAGGAAGTGCATCTCATGCGCCTTGGAGAGGTCGAACAGCACCAGCGCCTCGGCGCACCAGCAGCCGTTCTTGGTGCCGCCGAAGGAGACGATGTCGACGCCGCGCTTCCAGGTCATTTCGGCGGGCGTTACGTCGAGGCTGACCAGCGCGTTGGCCAAGCGCGCACCATCCATGTGCAGCGGCAGCTTGTGTCCCTTGGCGACGGCCGAGATCGCCTCGATCTCAGCGAGCGAATAGACCGTGCCGCTTTCCGTCGCCTGCGTCAGCGATACCGCACTGGGCTGGCCGCCGTGGACGTTGTCGAGCGGGAAGCGGCGGATCTCGGCTTCAAGGCGGGAGGCCTCCATCTTGCCCCGCGGTCCGTCGACGGGTTTCAGGCGGGCGCCATGCGAAAAGAACTCGGGCGCGCCGCATTCGTCGGCGATGACATGGGCCTCGCGATGGCAGAAGGCGACACCGCCGGCGCGGTTGGCCGTCGCCAGGGCCAGCGAATTGGCGGCCGTACCGGTGCCGACGAAGAAGACGGCGACCTCCCTTTCGAAAATCTCCGCGAACTTCTTTTCCACCTTCCGGTCGAGCTCGCTGGTGCCATAGGCCGATGCGTAGCCGCCGGCATGCGCCATCAGGCTTTCGGCGATCGCGGGATGGGCGCCAGCCCAGTTATCAGACGAAAAAATCATCACTTCTCACCCTGTTTCACCGTCATTTCGACGGCTTTTGCCGACCTTAGCCGAGTTTATAGCCGGATCAATCACGGTGAGAGGCCGAAAGGCCAACAGGAGACCAGTTTGAAACCAAAAGGAAGAAAACGGCGATATGCCGTAATTAAATTATAAAAGCCGGAAATTTCCGGCAATGTTCGGCAAAATCTTCTCTATTATTTGCTGATATGCCTCTTGCGGAGGGGGGTGGTTTCTGGCATAGAGCACATGAAATAGGACAGGTTTGCTGTCCTATTTCGGTCTAGGGACCGGAACAATCGCCGTGAGTGCCTAAAAAAGTGGCAGCCGGCGTGCGAAGCGGGGGGGCTAACCGGATTTCATCCGGTTGTTATCGCCCGCCGTCAGGATGGTCGCAGACATCAGTGCCTGATGATGCCGTGCTTATTTGCGACCTGATCAGGATCATGAGACGATGAGTGCCCCGGCTTTTCGGCGTGCCTTTGCGCGCAACGAAGAGTCATGCGCGGGCGGTGCCATGCCCGGCGGTGCCGGGTTCAACAGGAGGGAAAACGATGACGGATCATTCGCCATCACAGCAATCTGGGCTCAACCTCGCACACAGCGTTGCGACGGCTGAAAAAACGCCCGCATTCCCGACTGGCCTGCCGCGAAAACAGGGACTCTACGATCCGCGCAACGAACATGACGCCTGCGGCGTCGGCTTCGTCGCCCATATGAAGGGCCAGAAGTCGCACCAGATCGTGCGCGACGGCCTCTTCATGCTCGAAAACCTGACGCACCGCGGTGCCGTCGGCGCCGACCCGCTGATGGGCGACGGTGCGGGCATCCTCGTGCAGATTCCCGACCGCTTCTTCCGCGAGGAAATGGCCAAGCAAGGCATCACCCTGCCGAAGGCCGGCGAATATGCCGTCGGCCACATCTTCATGCCGCAGGACGATGCGCTCGTCGAACACTTCAAGCAGGTGATCAAGGACGTCGTCACGGAAGAGGGCCAGGTGCTCATCGGGTACCGCGATGTGCCGGTCGACAATTCGTCGCTGTCGAAGGCGCCCGAGATCGCCGCGACCGAGCCGCGCCATGTCCAGATCTTCATCGGCGCCGGCCGTGACGCCGCCACGAACCCGGAGTTCGAGCGCCGTCTCTTTACGCTGCGCAAGGTGATCTCCAACCGCATCTATGACGAATACAAGGGCGAGGAGAGCAACTTCTACCCGGTCTCGCTGTCGTCCTCGACGATCGTCTACAAGGGCATGTTCCTCGCCTATCAGGTCGGCGCCTATTATAAGGACCTGGCCGATCCGCGGTTCGAAAGTGCGGTGGCGCTCGTCCATCAGCGCTTCTCGACCAACACTTTCCCGTCATGGAAGCTGGCGCACCCGTACCGCATGGTCGCGCACAACGGTGAAATCAACACGCTGCGCGGCAACGTCAACTGGATGGCGGCGCGCCAGGCTTCGGTCTCCTCGCCGCTCTTCGGCGACGACATCTCCAAGCTCTGGCCGATCTCCTACGAGGGCCAGTCGGACACCGCCTGCTTCGACAATGCACTCGAGTTCCTGGTCCAGGGCGGCTACTCGCTGTCGCATGCCGTCATGATGCTGATCCCCGAGGCATGGGCCGGCAACCAGCTGATGTCGCCTGAGCGAAAGGCGTTCTACGAGTACCACGCAGCGCTGATGGAGCCGTGGGACGGACCGGCCGCGGTCGCCTTTACCGACGGTCGCCAGATCGGCGCGACGCTCGACCGCAACGGTCTGCGTCCGGCCCGCTACATCGTCACCTCTGACGATCGCGTTATCCTCGCATCGGAAGCCGGCGTGCTGCCGGTCGACGAGGGCAAGATCGTCAAGAAGTGGCGCTTGCAGCCGGGCAAGATGCTGCTGATCGACATGGAGCAGGGCCGCATCATCTCCGACGAGGAGGTGAAGTCGTCGCTCGCCCAGAAGCACCCCTACAGCAAGTGGCTTGAAGACACCCAGCTGATCCTTGAGGAACTGAAGCCGGTGGAGCCGCGTGCGCTGCGCCGCGACGTCTCCTTGATCGACCGCCAGCAGGCCTTCGGCTACACGCTCGAAGACACCAAGATCCTGATGTCGCCGATGGCGACGACCGGCCAGGAAGCGATCGGCTCGATGGGCACCGACACGCCGATCTCGGCGATGTCGGACAAGCGCAAGTTGCTCTACACCTATTTCAAGCAGAACTTCGCGCAGGTCACCAACCCGCCGATCGACCCGATCCGTGAAGAGCTGGTGATGAGCCTCGTCTCCTTCATCGGTCCGCGTCCGAACATCCTCGACCACGAAGGCATGGCGCATGCCAAGCGGCTCGAGGTGCGCCAGCCGATCCTGACCAACGGCGATCTCGAAAAGATCCGCTCGATCGGCCACACCGAAGATCGTTTCGACACCAAGACGCTCGACTTCACCTATGACATTTCGCGCGGTGCCGAAGGCATGCCCGAAATGCTCGACCGGCTCTGCGAGCGCGCGGAAGCGGCGGTTAAGGGCGGCTACAACATCATCGTGCTGTCCGACCGTCAGGTCGGTCCGGATCGCGTTGCGATCCCGGCGCTGCTTGCGACCGCTGCGGTACACCACCATCTGATCCGCAAGGGTCTGCGCACCTCGGTCGGCATCGTGCTGGAATCCGGCGAACCGCGCGAAGTGCACCACTTCTGCCTGCTCGCCGGCTACGGCGCCGAGGCGATCAACCCCTATCTCGCCTTCGACACGCTGACCGACATGCACAAGCGTGGCGACTTCCCCAAGGAAGTCGACGGCAGCGAGGTCGTCTACCGCTACATCAAGGCTGTCGGTAAGGGCATTCTCAAGGTCATGTCCAAGATGGGCATCTCGACCTACCAGTCCTATTGCGGTGCGCAGATCTTCGACGCCATCGGCCTGTCGTCGAAGCTGGTCAACCAGTTCTTCTTCGGCACGGCGACGACGATCGAGGGCATCGGCCTCGAAGAGATCGCTGCTGAAACCGTTGCTCGCCACAAGGCGGCCTTCGGTGCCGACCCGGTTCTCGCCAACACGCTCGACATCGGCGGCGAATATGCCTTCCGCATGCGCGGCGAAAGCCATGCCTGGACGCCGGACGCGATCGCCTCGCTGCAGCACGCCGTGCGCGGCAATGCCCAGGACCGCTACCGTGAGTTCGCCGAGATGGTGAACACCTCGGCGCTGCGCATGAACACGATCCGTGGCCTCTTCACGATCAAGAGCGCAGAGGCTCTCGGCCGCAAGCCGATCTCGGTCGACGAAGTCGAGCCGGCTGCCGACATCGTCAAGCGCTTCTCCACCGGCGCCATGTCCTTCGGCTCGATCAGCCGCGAGGCGCATACGACGCTGGCGATTGCCATGAACCGGATCGGCGGCAAGTCGAACACCGGCGAGGGTGGTGAGGAAAGCGACCGCTACCTGCCGCTGCCCGACGGTTCCGTGAACCCCGAGCGTTCGGCCATCAAGCAGATCGCGTCGGGCCGCTTCGGCGTGACCACCGAATACCTGGTCAATGCCGACATGCTGCAGATCAAGGTGGCGCAGGGTGCCAAGCCCGGCGAAGGTGGCCAGCTGCCCGGCCACAAGGTCGATGCGACGGTTGCCAAGACCCGCCATTCGACCCCGGGCGTCGGCCTGATTTCGCCGCCGCCGCACCATGACATCTATTCGATCGAAGACCTGGCGCAGCTGATCTACGATCTGAAGAACGTCAATCCGCAAGCGGATGTCTCGGTCAAGCTCGTCTCGGAAGTCGGCGTCGGCACGGTTGCCGCAGGCGTTGCCAAGGCGCGCGCCGACCACATCACCGTTGCCGGTTTCGACGGCGGCACCGGCGCATCGCCGCTGACCTCGCTGAAGCACGCCGGCAGTCCCTGGGAAATCGGCCTAGCCGAAACCCAGCAGACGCTGGTGCTGAACGGCCTGCGCTCGCGTGTTGCCCTTCAGGTCGACGGTGGTCTGAAGACCGGTCGCGACGTCATCATCGGCGCCCTGCTCGGCGCCGACGAGTTCGGCTTTGCGACCGCCCCGCTGATCGCCGCCGGCTGCATCATGATGCGCAAGTGCCACCTCAACACCTGTCCCGTCGGCGTTGCGACCCAGGATCCGGTGCTGCGCAAGCGCTTCAAGGGCACGGCCGAGCACGTCATCAACTACTTCTTCTTCGTCGCCGAGGAAGTGCGCGAGATCCTGGCGTCGCTCGGCGTCAAGAAGCTCAACGACATCGTCGGCGCTTCGGAACTGCTCGAAAAAGACGGTGCGCTGGCGCACTGGAAGGCCAACGGCCTCGACTTCTCGAAGATCTTCCACAAGGTGGAAGCCAAGAAGGAAGAGACCTACTGGACGATCCGCCAGCAGCACCCGATCGACGACGTTCTCGATCGCAAGCTGATCAAGGAAGCGGCGGTCGCGCTCGAAACCAAGGCTCCGGTCAAGATCGAAGCCGAGATCAAGAACGTCGACCGTTCGGCCGGCGCGATGCTTGCCGGTGCGCTTGCCAAGCGCTGGGGCCACAAGGGCCTGAAGGACGACACCATCCACGTGACCCTCAAGGGCACGGCTGGCCAGTCCTTCGGCGCGTTCCTCGCACGCGGCATCACCTTCGATCTCGTGGGTGACGGTAACGACTATGTCGGCAAGGGTCTTTCGGGCGGTCGCATCATCGTCCGGCCGCCGGAAAATGCGACGATCGTTCCGCAAGAATCGATCATCGTCGGCAACACCGTGCTCTACGGCGCGATCTCGGGCGAGTGCTACTTCAACGGCGTGGCCGGCGAACGTTTCGCCGTGCGCAACTCTGGTGCTGTCGCGGTCGTCGAGGGCGTGGGTGACCACGGCTGCGAATACATGACCGGCGGCGTCGTCGTCGTGCTCGGCGGAACGGGCCGCAACTTTGCGGCCGGCATGTCGGGCGGTGTCGCCTATGTGCTCGACGAGGAAGGCGATTTCGCCCGTCGCTGCAACATGGCGATGGTCGAGCTGCAGCCGGTTCCGGAAGAGGACGACATGCTGGAGAAGCTGCATCACCACGGCGGCGACATCATGCACAAGGGCATGGTCGACGTGTCGGGCGACATGACGCGCCATGACGAGGAGCGGCTTTATCAGCTCATCTCCAACCACCTTCACCACACGGGTTCGCCCCGGGCGAAGGAGATCCTCGATCACTGGACGGATTATCGGCCGAAATTCCGCAAGGTCATGCCGGTCGAATACCGCCGTGCGCTCGAGGATATGGAACGCATGAAAATGGCAGAGGCGGCCGAATAGGAGGCCCCGGTGACCAAGGCTCCCGGTTCATTGCAGATCGGTTCGGGGGCCTCTCACGCGCGCTCGCAAAAAGCGCCTGTTCAGACGCAAAGCTTTCAGGATGAAACGATGGGTAAGGTAACTGGATTTCTCGAGATCGACCGGCAAGTGGCAAAGTACCAGCCGGCGTCCGACCGCATCCGCCATTTTCGCGAATTCACCATTCCGATGTCAGAACCGGAAGTGCAGAAGCAGGCGGCACGCTGCATGGACTGTGGCATCCCCTATTGCCACGGCCCGACCGGCTGCCCGGTGCACAACCAGATCCCGGACTGGAACGACCTCGTCTACAACGGCAACTGGGACGAGGCGATCCGCAACCTGCATTCGACCAACAACTTCCCGGAATTCACCGGTCGCGTCTGCCCGGCGCCGTGCGAGGAAGCCTGCACGCTGAACCTCGAAGACACCCCGGTGGCGATCAAGACCGTCGAGCAGGCGATCGCCGACAAAGCCTATGAGATGGGCTACATCGTGCCGCAGCCGGCCGTCACCAAGACCGGCAAGAAGGTCGCGGTCATCGGCTCGGGACCTGCCGGCATGGCATCGGCCCAGCAGCTTGCCCGCGCCGGCCACGAGGTTCACGTCTACGAACGCGAGACCAAGCCCGGCGGCCTGCTGCGCTACGGCATCCCGGACTTCAAGATGGAAAAGAACTTCATCGATCGCCGCGTCGACCAGATGCGCGGCGAAGGGGTCACTTTCCATTGCGGCATCAATGTCGGCGTCGATGTGCCGATGCAGCGCCTGCTCGACGAGCATGACGCCGTGCTCTACTGCGGCGGCTCCGAGACCCCGCGCGACGCGGGCATCCCGGGCGTCCAGTTCGCCGGCGTTCATGATGCGATGCCCTATCTGGTGCAGCAGAACCGCCGTGTCGGTCGCGAGAACATCGACAGCGTCGGCTGGCCGTCGCAGCCGATCCTTGCCGGCGGCAAGCATATCGTCGTCGTCGGCGGTGGTGATACCGCGTCCGACTGTGTCGGCACCGCTTTCCGCCAGGGCGCCGTCAAGGTGACCCAGCTCGACATCCGTCCGCAGCCGCCGGAAAAGGAAGACAAGCTCGCCGTCTGGCCGTTCTGGGCGACGAAGATGCGCACCTCTTCCAGCCAGGCCGAAGGCGCCATCCGCGAGTTCCAGGTGGCGACCCTTGAGTTCATCGGCGACGAGGACGGCAACCTGACCGGCGTGAAGTGCTGCCAGGTGGATGATCGCCGCAAGCCGGTCGCCGGCACGGAGTTCATCATCAAGGCGGATCTTGCCTTCATCGCCATCGGTTTCAGTGGTCCCTTCACCAACAGCGTGATCAAGGATCTCGGCGACAAGCTGACGCTCAACACCGACCGCCGCGGCTCGACCAACGTCGTCGCCAACGAGCGCGACTACAAGACCTCAGTCGACAAGCTCTGGACGGCCGGCGACGTGCGCCGCGGCCAATCGCTCGTCGTCTGGGCGATCCGCGAAGGCCGCCAGGCGGCACGTGCGATCGACGAGGCGCTGATGGGCTCGACGACCCTGCCGCGCTAAGCAAGTTCACTCCCAAGCATGAAAGAAGCCCCGCAGCGATGCGGGGCTTTTTTTGTGGCCGGGCAGGACTGTTCGTCGATCTAGTTGCGGATCACCGGGTTGCTGATCACCGTGCTCGGTTTCGACAGGCGGAAGTCATCGACGCGGCCGGCCGGGGCGGCGGCGACGTCGCCCTTGCCCACCAGCAGGTCGCGCGGGCTCTTGCCGTTGCCCTTGTCCGGTGCTGCGCCGCCGAGCAGGGATGCGGCGCCATCGAGCGCCGGATCGGTCAGGCCGATCGGCTGGGTCTTGACGATATCCTCGTTGCCGAGCGGTGCGGTCACCACGAGGTCCTTGAGTTCGTCGGCGCCCGGTACGTTTTTGTCGGTCGCGGCGGCATCGCCGAGCAGCCGGCGGATGTCCTTCTCCACGTAAAATGCGAGCTTGCGCTTGCCGGCCTTGGTCAGGTTGACGCCGTCGGCGCCGCGCAGGCGCACCTGCTGGCCGTTGATGTCGGACCCGGTCAGCACGAATTTGCCGCCCTCGTCGACGAAACCGTCCCAGATGTCGACGAACTGGCCGCCGACCTTCTCAATTTCCTCGCGGTAGATACCGTTGAAGGTGACCATGTCGGCGGTCATGGCGGCCGACTGGAATGGTGGCATGCCGACCCAGAGAACCGGCAGCTTTTCCTTGCGCGCAAGGGCTGCCAGCGCGTTGACGCGTTTGCGATACTCTTCCGTCCAAAGGTCGGAGCGGAACTTCTCCTTGGTGCTGCCGATTTGCATCTGCTGGCGATCGTTGGCGCCCAAGCTGATGATGATGACCGACGGCTTCACTTCGCCGACATAGCCCGGCAGCGTGCCGGGCCAATTGAAATAGTCCTCGCGCACGAGACCGGACGAGCCGTTCGCGCGTGTCTCGATGGTGATGCCGGGCGTCATCTCGAAGGCGGTCTTCAGGCCGTCGCCAAGGCTACCGGCCATGAAGTCGCCGACGACAAGCACCTTCTTGGCATCCGGCGCCTTTTCCACCACCACGGGCGTCGGGGCAGCGGTGTCGGCAGGTTTCGGCTTCTGCTTCTGTTGACCCAGGCCCTTCTGGCGCTGTTGCGGCTGGCGCTGGCGCTTCGGGCGCGGCTGTTCGGGAAAATAGTCCCGGTCCTCATAGACCGGCCGCTCACGGCTCAGTCCGCCAAAGAGCATCTGGAACAGATTGCGCCGCTGCACCCGCTCCTGCGCCTCGGCAAAGCTGGCGAACAGGCTCACGGTGAGCATGGCCGCGAGCGCGATCATAATCGTCGCAATCCCGAACGGCGTCCGGCCCTGTTGCCTGCTGCGCTTGCTCGTCATCTGCTTTTCTGCCCGTTCATACGTGTTCCGGCGGCGCCTGGCCGCTGTCACGGATCAGCGCGCCGCAGGGAATGCAGCGCGCCTTTTCGGTCTTTTATCTCACGGATACGCAGATCGTGAAACCGTTTCGAGCCTGCTAGTTGCGCAGCGCCCGCAGCAGCATCTGGGTCGGCTCTCCATCCGGCGCCAGCCCGTTCTTCGACTGGAACGCCTGGATCGCGGCCTTGGAGCCGGAGCCGAAGTTGCCGTCGACTTCGCCGCTATAGTAGCCAAGCTCCTTCAGCCGGTTCTGCAACTCGAACTTCTCGCTGATATCAAGCGATCCGTCCGGGCGCGGCCAGCGCTGTTGCATCCCCTGGTAGCCGGCGATCTGGTCGGCAAGCAGGCCGACGCCGAGCGCGTAGCTGTCGGACGCGTTGTAGCGCTTGATGACGAAGAAGTTCTTGGTCATCAGGAAGCCGGGCCCCTGGCCACCGCTCGGCAACTTGAGCTCGGCACGTGTGCTGCCATTGCGGAAGCCCTTGCCGTTCGGCCGGGCAAAACCGAGCGACGCCCATTCCTTGAGCGTCTTCGTCTGGCCGGAATACTTCGCGGCATTGGCCGGCGGAGCGACCTCGTAGCCCCAGGTCTCGCCCGGCTGCCAGCCGTTCTTCTTCAGAAGGTTGGCGGCGGTTGCCAGCGCGTCCGGCACGGAGTTCCAGATGTCGCGGTGACCGTTCCCGTCTGCGTCGACCGCATAGAGCAGGTAGCTCGTGGGGATGAACTGGGTGTGGCCCATGGCGCCCGCCCAGGAGCCGGTCAGCTCACGCGGGGTGATATCGCCCTTCTGCAGAATTTTCAGCGCGGCGATCAGCTGCTTCTTGGCATAGTTCGACCGCTTCGGATCCGCATAGGCAAGGGTGGCGAGCGCGCGCGGCACGTAGTGCAGGCGGTCGTCCTTTTCCAGCACGGCGCCGTAGTTGGACTCCATCGACCAGATGGCGAGCAGAATGGTCTTGTCGACGCCGAAGTGTTTCTCCAGCGCGTTCAGCGTGCGAGCGTGCTTGGTCGCCATCTCCTGGCCGACGCGCTTGGTGTAGGGGTTCACGCGGGAATCGATATATTCCCAGATCTTGTGCTTGAACTCCGGCTGGTAGTTGGCCTTGTCGATCACCGTCTGGTCGGGCGACTTTACGCCGGCAAAGGCCTGGCGGTAGGTTGCCTTGGTGATGCCTGCCTGAGCGGCGGTCGCGTAAAACTCGTTGATCCAGTTCTGGAACCCGGTATCGGCGCGAGCGGGGGAGGTGCCGAGCGTGGCGGCGGATAGGACGAGGGCGGCTGCGATATGACGGAAAAACGTCCTGTGGTTTCTGATCATCAGCTGTCGGTTCCGTTTCTCTGCGGAGCTTCGGCCGTCATGGCCCGAATCACTCCGCAAGGTGGCAGTCTGGGGCCAGCCTGGACGGTGGGGGCAGTCGTCGGCGGCTCCTGTTTCGGATCCGGCCGCGCTTGTTGCATTGCCGGATTGCAACGAATCTACAGAAACGTGGTCAACAAACCCTTTACCATGAAAATGTGGTGGCGTCTTCGGCCACAGAAAATGTCAAGCGTTGGTCGTGGAGTTCGCATATGCATTTGTTGCGTCGGTTCATGCTGTGTTCAGCTGACGGCATAGAGATTGCGGCTCCATTACGGAGCGCTGTATGGTTCGGGACGGATTGACGTCCAGGACCATTCGGCAAGAGTTATGAGTGAAATCCTTTCAAGGAGGTATCGATGACCGACAAGCGTAAAGTCCGCAAAGCCGTGTTCCCGGTCGCAGGACTGGGCACCCGTTTCCTGCCGGCGACCAAGGCCGTGCCGAAGGAAATGCTGACGGTGGTGGACAAGCCGGTCATTCAATATGTCGTCGACGAAGCGCTGGAAGCCGGTATCGAGCATCTGATCTTCGTGACCGGCCGCAGCAAGGCTGTCATCGAGGACTATTTCGACATTCAGGTCGAGCTCGACCAGACGCTGCGCGAGCGCAACAAGAAGATTGAGATCGAACTGCTCGACCGCATCCTGCCGAAGGCGGGAACGACCAGCTTTACCCGCCAGCAGGCGCCGCTCGGCCTTGGCCATGCAGTCTGGTGCGCCCGTGAACTCGTTGGCAACGAGCCCTTCGCGCTGCTCCTGCCAGATATGATCATGAAGGGCGAGAAGGGCTGCCTCAAGGGCATGGTCGAGCTCTACGAGCAGAGCGGCGGCAACGTCATCGCGGTTGAGGAATGCGCGCCGGACCAGGCGCACAAATACGGCATCGTCGGCGTCGGCGACAAGGTCGGCGAAGGTTTCAAGATCACCAAGATGGTCGAGAAGCCGGCACCGGGCACTGCCCCGTCGAACTTCTTCATCAACGGCCGCTACATCCTTCAGCCGGAGATCTTCCCTATCCTCGAAAAGCAGGAGCGTGGCGCCGGCAACGAGATCCAGCTGACCGACGGCATGCTCAAGCTTTCCGACAGCCAGCAGTTTGCCGCCTACCACTTCCGTGGCGATACCTATGACTGTGGCGCCAAGGACGGCTTCATCCTGGCAAACGTTGCGTTTGCGCTCGAGCGTGGCGACATTCGCCCGACCGTGGAAGGTCCGCTGAAGAGCCTGCTCGCCAGCCTGAAGTAATCGGCTTTCTCTTCTCGAAGGCAGAAAGGCCGCGCCCATCGGGCGCGGCCTTTTTTATCTGATGATCGGATTGCCTCAGCGGCGGAGCGTCAACCCGACGCCGACACGGGTGATGTCGGTGGTGTCGCCCTGATCGCGGGTGGTACGCTCGTAGCTGACGTCGCCCGTCAGCGCCAAATAACGGTTGATGTCGTAGGTGAGGCCGGCGCCGGTGCGCCAGGTGGTCTCGTCCGACGAACGGGCGTTCGAGGGGTAGTTGCGGAGCGTCAGGTTGTTCGTCAGTCGCGCGACCAGGTCCGAGCGCATCTGGTGGGTAATGATGTTGGTGAAGTTGTAGTCGATCGAGCCCGCATCGCCCGCCGTCGTCGACGGGTTGAGGTCGGTCGAAACGGCGAAGAGCACGTCGGTACCGCGTTGCGGCGACCAGTTGAGACGGCCATCGATCGAGAGGCCGCGGAGGTCGCCAAGGCGATCGTCCTCGAAATTGTAGGTCTCGTAGCCGAGGCCGAGCTCGCCATAGAGCTTCTCGCCGAGGTCGAGTTCGATACCGCCGCGTCCGGCATAGGTCTGATAGGAGCGCTCGAAGCCGAGCGGATCTTCGCGCAGGTCGTAGAGCGACTTGCCGACGGAGGCTTCGAGGAACGGGATCAGCGCCGGCGACAGTTCGTAGCCGACACGGGCGGTGAGCATGCCGGTGTTGCGGTTTCGATACTTGACCGACAGGTTCGTGCCGTTTTCGAGTTCGACATCACCATAGGTGCGCCGGTCGAAATCGATGCCGACCGAGCCGCGGATCAGGCCGAAATCGCGCTCGACAGCCGCGCCGAGGCGGTAAGTGTTGACCGCCGACTGGTTCTTGGCGTTGGAAACCGCATTCGGGTCGTCGGCGTCTTCGCGCTCGAAGCTGTAGCCGGCGCGCAGACGGGCGATCGTTTCGTCCCACAGATCGAGGCGCAATTCGGCATCGACATTGGCGCGCGGCTCTTCCTCGCCCTCGCCGGAGATGTTGTTCTGCAGCACGCCTTCGCCGGTGACGATCAGCTGATGCCGCGACCAGTCCGACGTCAAGGTGCCGCGAATTCCGGTTTCGAGATAGCCGCGGTTGGTCTTGGTGTCGCCGTCCTTGCGCCATTCGTGATTGATGGTCTCGCTGACGCTCGGGCGCAGCGTGAAGGTGCCGAGGCGAATGCCCGCTGCGCGATCGTATTCGGGGTCATAGGCCCGCAGCCGCAGGCCGTCGAGCGTCGGCTCGCGCTGGTTCAGGCGGAGGTAGTCCTCGTTTGAAGCCGGTGTCAGGTCGTCGGCGCTGACGGCGCCGGTCGTCTGCGGATCGGTGATCGCGGGTGTCGTGGCCGGGACGGCTGACGGTGCCGTGCCGGCAGTATAGGTCGTCGCCGGCGCGGTCGTGGCGGTCTGGGCGTTCAAGGACGTCGGGACAAGCAGCGCCGTGCCAGCCAGCAGCAACGCCAGCGAGGCCGAACGCCGCGCGTCTCCTTTGGTCGAGCGAGATGTGCCTGGCACCATATGCCGTTTGTCCACGAGTCTGATTGCAATCCTTTCGCAATCGTAAAGCGACGTGGTTAAGCAATCGTTTCCAAGCGGAAAAAACGTCGTGGCATCAGCCGCTTGCGGTTACGCCTTCGACGGTCAGGTTGCGGCCGTTGGTGGAAACGACGCGCACCCGCGTGCCGGCCGGCAGGTCCGGCCCCTCGACGATCCAGAACGTGTCGTCGAGCCGGATCCGTCCTCGGCCCTCGGCGATCGGTTTCTCCAACACCGCCGTGCGTCCGACGAGGCTTTCGGCGCGCTGGTTCAACAGCGGCTCGTCGGATATCTCGGAGGTGGAGAGAACGAAGCGGCGGCCGAGCAGAACGGCCGCCACCGACAGCAGGGCGAAAAGCACCAGCTGAACCTGCCAAATCCAGAAACCGACCTCCCAAAGGAGGAGGGACAGGATGCCGACGACAAGGGCCGCGACGCCGATCCAGATCAGGAACACGCCGGGCGCGACGAGCTCGGCTGCCAGAAGCACGAAACCCAGAACCCACCAGCTCCAGGGCCCGAGTTCTTGAATGGCTCGTTCGATCATGGGTTACTTCCCTTGCGAGGGATCGGCCGGGAAGGCCGGCGTGGTGCGCGGCGTCGATTGGCGCGGTCTCGCCGGCGTGGTGTCACCGTTGCCGAAGACTTCCTTGGCGATGGCGCCGATACCGCCGAGCGAACCGATCAGCGCCGAGGCTTCCATCGGCATCAGCACGATCTTCTGGTTGTTGGCGGTGCCGATCGAAGCGAGCGCTTCGGTATACTTCTGCGCGACGAAGTAGTTGATCGCCTGCACGTCGCCGGCCGCAATGGCCTCGGAGACCATCTTGGTCGCTTTCGCCTCGGCTTCCGCCAGACGTTCGCGCGCTTCGGCGTCGCGGAAGGCTGCTTCACGCTGGCCTTCAGCCTGCAGGATCGCCGACTGCTTTGCGCCTTCGGCGCGCAGGATCTGCGCGTTTCTGGCACCTTCGGCTTCCAGCACCTGCGCGCGCTTCTCGCGCTCGGCCTTCATCTGCCGCGCCATGGCATCGACCAGGTCCTTCGGCGGTGCGATGTCCTTGATCTCGACGCGGGTGATCTTGATGCCCCAGGGGCTGGCGGCTTCGTCGACGACATGCAGCAGCCTGTCATTGATCGTATCGCGGTTGGACAAGAGCTCGTCGAGATCCATCGAACCCATGACCGAGCGGATGTTGGTCATCGTCAGGTTCAGGATGGCGTTTTCCAGGTGTGCGACCTGGTAGGCGGCCTGCGCCGCGTTCAGGATCTGATAGAAGGCGACGGCATCGGCCGAGACGCTGGCATTGTCCTTGGTGATGACTTCCTGGGTCGGTACGTCGAGCACCTGTTCCATCACGTTCATCTTCGCACCGATCCGGTCGATGAAGGGAACGATCAGGTTGAGACCAGGCTCAAGCGTTTTCGTGTAACGACCAAAGCGTTCGATCGTATAGCGGTAGCCCTGCGGCACCGTCTTGATCCCCATGAAGAGGACCAGGATGATAAGCACCACGAAGCCAATGACGACGATATCCATTCCGCCCAAGATCTACCCCCTTAAATTGCAATCTCGACCTGTGGCTGCAGTCTAGCGTATTCCGTTTCCGTTCGGAATCGGTTTTCCGCGGATTGCGCGTAAATTCAAAATGTTAGAAAGGCGCACTCGCCGGTGGGCAAGCGCGCGGCTCCTTCATCCTGAGGTGGTGATCGGCGTGCCGTTTTCAAATGGGCTGGCGGGAGGCTCAAAGCCAGCCGGCAAGCTCCCGGCGCACGACGTGTTCGAGCACGGCCATGCCTTCGGCGCTGTCGTTCAGACAGGGGATGTGGGTGAACTTCTCGCCGCCATTGTGATGGAAGCTCTCAGCCGCCTGCTCGGCGATCTCTTCCAGCGTTTCCAGACAGTCGGAGACGAAGCCGGGATTGAGCACGGCGATGCGCTTGACGCCATCCTGGGCGAGCTTTTCGACCGTCTTGTCGGTGTAGGGTTGCAGCCATTCCTCGGGCCCGAAGCGCGACTGGAAGGTGACCTGAAGCTTGTCCTTCGCCCAGCCGAGCTTTTCGCGCAGCAGCCGAGCGGTCTTCTGGCACTGGCAGTAATAGGGGTCGCCCTTGTCGAAGTAGCTCTTCGGAATGCCGTGGAAGGAGGTGAGCACCACTTCCGGCTCCCAGTCGAGCGTCGCCAGGTGACGCTCGATCGAGGTCGCCAGGGCGTCGATGTAGACGGGGTCGTCGTGATAAGGCGGGACGGTGCGCAGCGCCGGCTGCCAACGCATCTTCAGAAGCGCCTCGAAGGCCTTGTCGTTGACGGTGGCCGTGGTGGCGGCGGCATATTGCGGATAGAGCGGGAAGACAAGGATGCGCTCGCATCCGGCCTTCTGCAGGGTCTCCATGCGCGAGGCGATCGACGGCTGGCCGTAACGCATGCCCCAGTCGACGATCACGTTGGACTGGTCGGCAAAGCTTTTTGCCATCAGCGTCGCCTGGTTGCGGGTATAGGTGCGCAAGTAGCTCTCGTTCAGATCCTTGTTCCAAATCATCTCGTAGGCCTTGCCGACCTTGCCGGGGCGGGTGTTGAGCACGATGCCGAACAGGATCGGATACCAGAACAGCCGCGACCACTCGATCACCCGGCGGTCGGTCAGGAACTCTTTGAGGTACCGGCGCATCGAGGTGTAGTCGGTGCCGTCGGGGGTGCCGAGATTGACCAGCAGGATGCCGACCTTTCCGGATTTGACGGAAGGGTGGTTGGCAGGAGTGGTCACGGCAAGCTGATCGGTCATCTTCATCCTCGTCGGGTCCCCGTATCGGGACACCGCTTTCGTTCCTTCGGTTTCCAGTTCTTCTAAAAAGAAAAGCCGGCGCGGGGAAGCCCGCGCCGGCTCTGAAAGGAGAGGCAAATTGTCTTACTTTGCCGGAATCTCCAGTTCCGTGCCGACATGCAGGTGGCGCGGCGCCGGCTTGCCGTTGGCGTCGGAGATCTTCTTCCAGAGCGCGCCTTCGCCGTAGAAAGCCTTGGCGAGGTCCCAGAGCGTGTCGCCCTTGGCGATCACATGCTTCTGCGGGCCGCTCGCTGCCGCGGTGCCGCCGGCCGTTGCCGCCGGCTGGGCTGTCGTGGCGTCGGCAGCAGGCTTTGCGTCCGCCGCCGGCTCGGCCGTTGCCGCACCGGCCGCCGAAGCGACCTCGGTGATGCGGCCATCGGTATAGGGCTTGAACGGCTGGTGGGCGGCGAGGTAGTCGGCAAGCACGGTTTCGAGGCCCGGACCGTAGTCGTAGGCGTTTTCACCCTGCGTCTTGAAGACGTCGTAGCCGTCGCCGCCATTGCGCATGTAGTTGTTGGTGACGAGCGAATAGGTCTTGGCCGGATCGAGCGGGACATAGGCCTCGCCCTCCTTCACCTCGACCGAGACGACGCGGCTGCCGACCGGCTTCGACTTGTCGAAGGAGAACTTCATGCCGGCCACCTGCGGGAAACGGCCGCCAGCTTCCTCGAGCTTGCTGAGGCCGTTTTCAAGCGCTGCGCGAATGCCGTCGCCCTTGATCTGGAAGGTCGCAACGGTGTTCTGGAACGGCAGCACGGTGATGGCTTCGCCCATCGAAACGTCGCCGGCATCGATGGAAGCGCGCAGACCGCCGCCGTTGGTGATGGCGATGGTCACGCCCTGGCCCTTGACGCGGTCGAGCATGGCGTCGGTGAGCAGGCTGCCCATCTCGCACTCTTTGGCGCGGCAATTCTCACGCGAGCCGTCGATCGGCGCTTCGGTCTTGGCGATGATCTTCGAGCGCAGTTCTTCGATCGGCTTGCCGAGTTCGGCGACGCGGGCAAGCACTGCCTCATCCGGCTTGATCGAGCTGTCGACGAGGATCGGGTCGCCCTTGGCAGACTTGACCACGCCCTTGTCGTCGAAGGTGACGACGAGGTCGCCGAGATACTTGGTGTAGGAGCCGGCCTGGACCACCGGAACCTTGTAACCGCCGGGGTTGTCGACCATCGTCGGGTAAGGACCCTCGGCTTTCGCATCGGTGTTGGAGAGCAGGCTGTGCGAGTGGCCGCCGACGACGACATCGACATCCGGGATCTTGGCGATGGCCGCGAGGTCGCGCGGATAGCCGACATGGGTGAGTGCGATGATCTTGTCGACGCCCTGCTTCTTCAGTTCCTCGACGGCTGCCGTGGTGGTGGCGACGTCGTCACCGATCAGGATGTCCGGGCCGGGGGAGGAAAGTTCCGGCGTGTCGTTGGCAACCGCGCCGACGATGCCGACCTTCTGGCCGCCGACGTCGAGCACGAGCGACGGCTTGATGCGGTCGCCGATCTTCGACTTGACGCTCGGCAGCACGTTGGCGGTGACAACAGGGAAGGCGATCTTGTCGAGGAAGCCGGCAAGGCCGTCTTCGCTCTCGTCGAATTCATGGTTGCCGACGGTCATCGCGTCGAACTTCATCAGGTTGAGGAATTCGGCTTCCGCCAGGCCCTTGTAGGTGGTGAAGAACAGCGAGCCCTGGAAGTTATCGCCGGCGTTCAAGAGCAGCAAGTTCTTGCCCGAGAGGTCCTGGCGCTTCTGGTCGATCAGCGCTTTCAGGCGCGCGACGCCGCCGAAGCACTCGTTCTTGCCTTCCTCTTCCGCCGAGCAGGTGGAATCGAACTTGTTGATCGATTCGATGCGGGAATGAAGGTCGTTGATATGCAGGATGTTCAATTCATAATCGGCGAAGGCTGCGCCCGAGGAGAGGGCAAGAATGGACGCGGTCATCAGGCCGGTCCGCACGTGTCTGATCATGATGTTCTCCTGTTTTTTGCCTATTGTCGTCCGACCGTATCCGGCCGTCGAAACGGATCCGGTCCCCACGATCGGGGTGGCTTTGCCGGGCCGGATGTTTTCATCACTTGCGGGCGACTTCAAGCGTTAAAGCTTCGAGGGGCTTGCCAAATTGCAACGAGGGTAAACCACGGCCCTGCAACGAAAAAAGGCCCCGGAGGGGCCTTTGATACATGCCTGTTTTCTCAATTAGCCGCGACGCGCGAGCGAGAACTGTGCCCCGGCGTCGGTGGTGCAGTTGAGCTGGTTCTGCGTGACCAGAGCGCAAGCGACCTTGGACTGAGTGTTGCGCACCAGCGAGGTCATGTTGATCTCGACAAGCGTCGGGCTCGTCTTGACGTAGTTGCCCGAGGCGAGCAGCTGGTTGGTGTCGGTCGTGCGCGTGGAGAAGGTACCGCCGGCAAATGTCGAGACGATACCGTTCGGGTCGACCCAGGAGCCCTCGACGCCTGATGCCTGGCGTGCCGGCTGTCCACCGTTATCGATGATCCGTGGCGACGACTGGCAGGAGGCAAGCGCGGCCGCGGTTGCGATTAGGGTCAGAACGGCGAATGGCTTCATAGGCGATTTCCCCCGCGTTTGGGTCGAGCGGATTGTTTCATTCCGGCAGACCATGCCGCGATCATGAGTTGAAAGCAAGAGCGGCAGGCCGCGGCCTCGGGCTTTTCCGCCAGAGATGAAAAGGCCCGGGGCACGTTCGTGACCCGGGCCGGATGCGCTTACGTCTCAGCAGCTTAGCGAACGAGGATGTTCTTGAACTGCCACGGATCCTTGGTGTCGATGTCTTCCGGGAAGAGGCCCGGGCGACCGTCGAGCGGGGTCCAGTCGGTGTAGTGACCTTCGACCGGGCCGAGGTAGGGCAGCTGCACTTCGAGGCACCGCTTGTAGTCCATCTCGTCGGCTTCGACGATGCCGGCCTTCGGGTTCTCGAGAGCCCAGACCATGCCGGCGAGAACGGCCGAGGTCACCTGCAGACCGGTGGCGTTCTGGTAAGGCGCGATGCGGCGGGTTTCTTCGAGCGACAGGCGCGAGCCGAACCAGTAGGCGTTCTTGTCGTGGCCGTAGAGCAGCACGCCGAGTTCGTCGACGCCGTCGACCAGTTCCTTTTCGTCAAGGACGTGGTGGACCGGCTGGGCATTGCCGCCGTTGCCGAACATTTCGTGCAGCGACAGAACGGCGTCGTTGGCCGGATGGTAGGCGTAGTGGCAGGTCGGGCGATAGGTGACTTCGCCTTCCTTGTCGCGAACCGTGAAGAAGTCGGCGATCGAGATCGCCTCGTTGTGGGTCACGAGGAAGCCATACTGCGGGCCGGGGGTCGGGCACCAGCTGCGCACGCGGGTGTTGGCGCCCGGCTGCTCCAGGTAGATCGCCGCCTTGCAGCCCTTCTTGTGCTTCTTGGCGTTCTTCGGCATCCAGTTTTCATGGGTGCCCCAGCCGAGTTCGGCCGGCTGCAAGCCCTCGGAGATGAAGCCTTCGACCGACCAGGTGTTCCAGAAGGTGTCGAAGGGCTTCGGGTTCTTGGTACGCTGGGTGTCGCGCTCGGCGATGTGCACGCCCTTGACGCCGACCTTCTTCATCAGCTTGGCCCAGCCTTCGCGGTCGTCCTGATGCGGCTCTTCGAACTTTACGCCGAGGTCGTTGGCGAGGTTGAGGAGGCCCTGCTTGACGAACCAGGAGACCATGCCCGGATTGGCGCCGCAGGTGGAAACCGCGGTCGTGCCGCCCGGGTTCTTTTCCTTTTCCTTACGCAGGGTTTCGCGCAGCGCATAGTTGGTGCGCTCGGCATTGTCCATTTCGCTGTCGAAATAGAAGCCGAGCCACGGCTCGACGACCGTGTCGATGTAGAGAACGTCAAGCTTGCGGCACATCCTCATCAGATCGACCGAGCCGGTGTCGACCGACAGGTTGACGCAGAAGCCCTGGCCTTCACCTTCGGTGAGAAGCGGCTTCAGCAGTTCCTTGTAGTTGTCCTTCGTCACATGCGCGCGAACGTGGCGTACGCCATGCCGTTCGAACAGCTCGTTGTCGGCAGCGTCCTCACGGGGCTCGACCACGATCAACCGGTTCTTGTCGTATTTGAAGTGGCGCTCGATCAGCGGCAAGGTGCCGCGACCGATCGAGCCGAAACCGATCATGACGATCGGACCGGTGATCTCGCCGTAAACCGGATAGGTGGTATCTGCCATTTTTGTCTTACTCCTGAGAAAACTTTCCCTGTGGCGGTGGGTGACTAAGCATGAGGAAGCGGCTGTGGCCGCTGTCTGGCTCGTGCGAGTGTGCCGAAACGGCCGCTGTGCCCGTGGGGCACGCGGCGCTGTAGAGCATAGATTGCTGTCACAATAAAGAGCCGGTCGGTCAACCGCTATTTGAGAGTGTGCTTAACCGGCGATCGTAAGCAGTGCTCCAATCAGCCCGTCCCGCTTGCTGACAAGCCCCTTGTAGGCGGCCTGCGGCAAGGTCAGGGCGCGCAGCTGTTCGACGAAGGACGCGGCCAGCGCTGCGGCATCCGGCCGCTTGCGCAGCATCGCCAGCGGGTCCGAATAGATGCGGATGGTGAAGACGAGCGCGCCGGTCTCAGGCAGCTTGCGCAGCGTCTGCCGTTCGATGCGGATGAAGGTGCGCTCCTCGGTCATCTCGATGGCACTGGCGGCAATGCCCTCGGACTTCGATTTCGGCAGGTGCAGCGCGCCGTCGACATTGACCGCCCAGTTGAAGCGCTCGACGAAACGGCCCGGCGGCAGATTGTCGAACATCCGGGCAATCAGCTCGGCGTTGCGGGTGCCATGCTCGAAGCCCGGGACGGGGCCATGGATCTCGTTCATGGTGCGGCCGTATTTTTCGGCGAGCGACCAGGAGGAAGGAAAGGCGACATAGGCGGCGTTGAGGCGCCAGCCGTCGTCGGTCTTCTGCATGATGGCAAGATCGTCCTGGACCAGCGAGCCCGAAACGGCCAGCGGCTCATCGCCGTCGAGCGGCACGGGCTCGCCGCCGACGATCATGCGGTCGCCGTCGCGGCGGTAGATCTCTGGATAGGCGGCCGGCAGGTAGTCGAGCAGAACGTCGAGCAGTTCGCGCTGCGCGTCCTGCGTTCCGTCAGCGGCGGCGAACACGGTACCGCGCGCTTGCGCAAGCAGCCGCTTCTTTTCGCAGAGGTAGTGCTGCAGCTGGTCGTCCGGCTCGATCCAGCTATCGGGGTCGAGCTGGGCAAGGCCGATGGTGAAAGGTTTTGAAGAACCGTCGTAAGGCGTATGCTTCATGCTCAGCGGCCGCACCAAGGCTGTGATTTAACCATATCCCTATCGTTTCGCACGATGAAACGCTTGCCACAAGCTGTTCGTGCTATAGCTTCGCTAGAAGCATCCGCTTCGCGCCATAATTGATCGTTGTCCGACCCGGAGGCGTGACAGACCGTGACCGGTAGTCATCTCAAGGCTCTTGCGGCCTTACAGAGCAAAACACCCGTGCTGATCGCGCTCTACGACCAGCATGATCGCCTGCGGTTTGCCAATCCGGCATTCCGCGCAGCCTACCATGTCGGCCCGGATGAGAGCCCGACCTGGGAGGAAATCATGCGCCGGAACCACGCTGCCGGCCACGGAACGATCCTCAAGACCGAAGACATCGATGCCTGGATCGCCTCGACGATGCATCGGCGCGGCAAGGTGCCGTTCCGCGCCATGGAAACCGACCTGCACGACGGTCGCTGGATGTGGATGACGGAGACAGTGGACGCGGACGGCTGCATGCTGTGCATCGCCGTCGACGTGACGGCCATCCATGCGGAGGAGCGCGAGCTCAGGCAGGACCGCGACTTCGCGCTTCGGGCCGGCCAGGTTGACGAGCTGACGAGCGTGCCCAACCGCCGCTACACGATGGGGCGTCTCACCGAGTTCATCGCCAACTGCGCCGAGAACCCGCATATGTGGGGCTGCGTCGCGATCATCGACATCGATTACTTCAAGGCGATCAACGACCGCCATGGGCACCAGCGCGGCGACGAGGTGTTGCTCGATTTCGCCCGGCAGATGCAGGAATTCGTTCGCCGTTCGGATTGTTTCGGGCGGATTGGCGGCGAGGAATTCATGCTCATCCTGCCTGATACTACCATCAGCGAGGGCCACCGCATTCTCGATCGTCTGCTCGAACGGGTGCGCAATTCCCGCCCGCTCGAGAACATCCCGGAGTTCTTCTACACCTGTTCGGTCGGGGTTGCGGAGTATCGCGACGGGGACACGGTCAGCGACCTCTATGCACGCGCCGATCAGGCGCTCTATCTCGCCAAGCGCGATGGGCGGGACCAGGTCAGGCGCCACACGCTTCCCGGCTCAGACCAGGAGGTTCACCCGGATCAGGCCCCGTAACGAGTTGCCGAGATAAAGGTCGCCGCGGGCGAGGTCGTCAAGTGAAAGCCGCGCAACTCGCGCGCGGCGCTGGCAGATGAGCTCGGTACGCAGCACGCCGGCAAGCAGGCCGCAGGCGATCGGCGGCGTCTTGAGGACGCCGCTGCCGTCGTCGAGGAAGACGGAGGTGATCGTGCCTTCGCAGACCTCATCGTTCTCGTTCAGAAGCAGAACTTCGTCGGCCTCGCTCGGGCCGAACTCGCCGCGGGCTGCCTCATAGGCGGCGCGGCGACTGGTCTTGTAGCGCAGCAGCGGATCGCCCGACTTCAGCCGGGTGCTGGCAACCCGTACCCGCCAGACCGTATCTTGGGGTAGCGGCGCGAAGGGGGCGGTCTTCACCTCGATATGGCCGTCCGGGAAGAGGTCGAGGCGAACGCGAAGCGCGGCGCCGCCATCGCCGGCCTTGACCGCTGCAAGCAGCGCGGCCTGCGCGCCATCGGCGCCCGAAATGCCGAGACGGCGGGCGGATCGGACCAGCCGGGCGAGGTGCAGACGCAGGCGGATGAAACCGGCTTCGGGCTCGTAGCGCAGGGTTTCGATCAACGAGAAATCCGTCATCGGACGACCGCGTCGTCGGCGGGCGCGACATCGCCTTCGCCGAGCGCGATCCTGTCGTCGCCAACGGCAAAGCGGGCCTTCAGGAGGCACTCTTCGTATTCGGACTGGGCGGTGCTGTCGAAGACGATGCCGCCGCCGACATTAAAGACGGCATCGCCATTTTCGAAGAGCGATATCGTCCGGATCGCGACGCTGAACCGCATCACGCCGTTCGGGGCGATGAAACCGATGGCGCCGCAATAGGCGTCGCGGGGACCGTCTTCCAGGTCGTGCAGGATTTCCATGGCGCGCATCTTCGGCGCCCCGGTGATCGAGCCGCAGGGGAAGAGCGCCGTGAAAATATCCTTGAGGCTGATCTCGGGCAGGAGCTTTGCTCGGACGTGGCTCACCATCTGGTGCACGGTCGGGTAGGTCTCGATGTCGAAGAGCTTGGGGACCTCAAGCGTGCCGACCTCGGTGATGCGCGAGATGTCATTGCGCAGGAGATCGACGATCATCCGGTTTTCGGCCTGGGTCTTTTCGTCGGCGCGCATGGCGGCGATGATCTCGGCGTCTTCCAGCGCCGACGCGCCGCGCTTGGCCGTGCCCTTCATCGGGTGGGTCTCGATCCAGCCGTCCGCATCGACACGGAAGAAAAGCTCCGGCGAGCGCGACAAGAGCACTGGCCCGTCGAGCGCGACGAGCGCGCCGTATTTGACCGGCTGTCGGTCGATCAGCGACCAGAAGGCGGCCCGCGGGTCGCCGGACCAGCGGGCATGGATCGGCATCGTCAGGTTTGCCTGGTAACAATCGCCCTTTCGCAGATGCAGGTGCAGGCGGTCGAAACGTTCGCGGTAGGTATCGAAATCCCAGCCGGCTCGCGGTTCGCTCAAGAAGGGTTCGTTCTCGGTGCGCCGCTGCGGCTCGGCGAGGGGATGATCCTCGCTCGGCGCATCGAAGATGCCAAATGACATCAGCGGCGTCTTGCGATTTTCCTCGGCAAAACCCTCGAGCTTCTCTTCGAAGAGGTGGCCGGCCTCATAGGACATGAAGCCGGCAATCCATTTGCCTGATTTGTGCGCGCGTTCGAGCGCGGCAAGGCCGCGGACAAATTCGGCCTTCGTGCGGGCCGTAATGACGCGCGAAGGCGATGCGAAAACCGTGGTGCGGCTTTCGCTGTCGTCCCGGAACAGCACATAGGGTGCAGTGTCGCTCATAAAGTCGTCTTGTCGATCGCGCCGTGATCCGGACGTTTTGTCCGGATCAGGCCTTATCAAGCGCTTCGAGTTCGTCGATGAGCCCTTCGATCATCGACAGTCCCTGTGCCCAGAACGACGGATCGGTGGCATCGAGGCCGAAGGGGGCGAGCAGTTCGGAATGGTGCTTGGTGCCGCCGGCCTTCAGAAGCTCGAAGTACTTGTCCTGGAAGCCCTGTTCGGCGTTCTGGTAGACGGCGTAGAGCGAGTTCACCAGGCAGTCGCCGAAGGCATAGGCATAGACGTAGAAGGGCGAATGGATGAAGTGCGGGATATAGGCCCAGTAGGTCTCGTAGCCTTCGGAAATCCGGATGGCCGGGCCAAGGCTCTCGTTCTGCACCGACAGCCACAGCTTACCGATATCGTCGGCCGTCAGCTCGCCTTCCTTCCGCGCGGTGTGCACCTTGCGCTCGAACTCGTAGAAGGCGATCTGGCGCACGACCGTGTTGATCATGTCCTCGACCTTCTGGGAGAGCATGGCCTTGCGCTCGCGCTTGTCCTTCGTCTGGTCGAGCAGCGCACGGAAAGTCAGCATCTCGCCGAAGACGGACGCCGTTTCGGCGAGCGTCAGCGGGGTCGAGGCCATCAGCGCGCCCTGACCGCCGGCGAGCACCTGATGCACGCCATGGCCGAGCTCGTGGGCGAGCGTCATCACGTCGCGCGGCTTGCCCATATAATTGACGAGCACATAGGGGTGGGCCGACGGCACCGTCGGGTGGGCAAAGGCGCCCGGCGCCTTGCCGGGGCGCACCGGCGCGTCGATCCAGCGCTCGTCGAAGAAGCGGCGGGCGATATCGGCCATTTCCGGAGCGAAGGCATTGTAGGCGGAGAGCACCGTGTCCTTGGCTTCGTCCCAGGAGATCAGCGCATTCGGCGTTTCCGGCAACGGCGCGTTGCGGTCCCAGAAATCCATCTGTTCCATGCCGAGCCACTTGGCCTTCAGCGAATAGTAGCGGTGCGACAGGCGCGGATAGGCGGATTTGACCGCTTCGGCGAGCGCGTCCACGACCTCGCGCTCGACGCGGTTGGCCAGATGCCGGCTGTCGGCGATATCCTTGAAGCCGCGCCAGCGGTCGGAGATTTCCTTGTCCTTGGCGAGCGTATTGGTGATCAGCGTGAAGGTGCGGATGTTGGCCTTGAAGGTTTCCGCCAGCGCCATCGCCGCCTTCTTGCGAACATCGCTCGACGGGTCCTGAAGCAGGTTCAGGGTGACCTCGAGCGGCAACGTTTCACCGTCGACCGTGAAGGTGAGGCTTGCCATCGTCTCGTCGAACAGCCGGTTGAAGGCGGCTGCGCCCGTCATCGATTTCTCCAGGAAAAGCTGCTCCAGCTTGTCGTCGAGCTGATAGGGCTTGTCCTTGCGCAGGTCTGTCAGCCAGGGCTTGTAATGGGCGGCGAGCGCATCTGTTTCGAGCGCCTTGTCGAGGATCGCGTCGTCGATCCGGTTCAGCTCCAAGGAGAAGAACAAGAGATGCGCCGACATGTCGGTGAGCTTCGACTGCACGTCGCCATAGAGCTTGCCGTTTTCGGGCTTCGACGTGTCGGAGAAATAGGTGAGACCGGCAAAGGAGGCGATGCGCCCCATGATGTCTTCGAGCGCCTCGAATTCCCGCACGGCAGCGCCGATGCCGGTGTCACCGCTCTTCGTCGCCGCTTCGGCCAGCTTGCCCTTCCACTTGGCCTCGAAGGCGATTGCGTCGGCATCGGCCTTCTTCATGTCGTTGCGAAACGCATCCGAGGACGCGGAGGGATAAAGGTCCTCCAGCCGCCAGGAGGGTAGGTCACCGAGGTCGGCGACCGCGCCATGGCTCTGGCCGGCGGCGGCGCGGACAACAAATTGCTCGGGGGCGAAGGGGCGGAAGGTCATCGTCGGATTTCTCTCGTTCGTGACAGGAAGAGGCAAGCGATATGGGCCCCATTGCTATCGCCGGCAATGGATAAAATGCAAGCATTTCTCAAAACATGATGTTCAGCCCTTTATGGCACAGATGCCTGACGTGATTTGGCACATGAGGTTGGCCAAAGAGTACCGCGTGTCCAGAGCAGGAGGCTTCCGTGACATCACACATTCTGGTCATTGATGACGATCCGGTGCAGCGCCGGTTGCTGACGAACATGATCGAGCGTCTCGGTCATGTGGCGCATCTCGCCGATAACGGCCGCAGCGGTCTGGAGCTGCTGGAGCGCAAGGGCGGCATGATCAATGTCATCCTGCTCGATCTCCTGATGCCCGAAATGAACGGCCATGGCTTTCTCGAAGCGCTGGCCGAGCGCGGCGTCGACACGCCCGTCATCGTCCAGACCGGACAGGGTGGCATCGAGACCGTGGTGCACGCGATGCAGGCCGGAGCCTTCGACTTCCTGGTCAAGCCGGTCTCTCCGGAGCGGCTGTCGGTGGCGATCGGTAACGCGCTAAAGATGGCGAGCCGTGACGGCAAGGTCAAAACCTCGCGCCGTCCGCGCGGCGGCGCCGTCGGCTTCGACGACATCGTCTCTGCAAGCCCGGCGATGATCCGGGTGATCGACCTTGCGCGCCGCGCCGCGCAGTCGAACATTCCGGTCGTGCTCGAAGGCGAGAGCGGCGTCGGCAAGGAAATGGTGGCGCGCGCCATCCAGTCGGCAAGCGACCGGGTGGGCAAGCCCTTCATCACCGTCAACTGTGGCGCCATCCCGCACAATCTGGTCGAGAGCATTCTCTTCGGCCACGAGAAGGGCGCCTTTACCGGCGCGACCGAAAAGCATACGGGCAAGTTCGTCGATGCCGACGGGGGGACCCTGTTCCTCGACGAGATCGGCGACCTGCCGCTGGAAGTCCAGGTGAAGCTTCTGCGCGCGGTTCAGCAGGGCGAGGTCGAGACGATCGGTGCGCGCCATCCGCAGAAGGTCAATGTCCGGCTGATCTCGGCCACCAACAAGGACCTGATCAACGAAGTGCGCGAAGGGCGGTTCCGCGAGGATCTCTACTATCGTCTCAACGTCTTCCCGATCACCATCCCCGCGCTCCGCCGGCGCAAGGAAGATATCCCGGTGCTGGTGCGCTCCTTCGTCGAGCGCTTTGCCGCCGAGCAGCGGCTAAACCAGCCGCTGACGGTATCGAGCGGCGCGCTGGCGCTTCTGACGGCCTATGACTGGCCGGGCAATATCCGCCAGCTCGAAAACGCGATCTTCCGCGCTGTCGTGCTTGCCGAGGGCAACGAGCTGACGGTGAAGGATTTCCCGCAGATCGCCACTCAGATCCCCGGCTATGTGGTTTCCGACCGCGCCGGTTTCTCCTGGGGCGAGGCTGGTCCGGAGCGGGCGGCGGCTGGCGGCGAGACCGTGTCGAGCGTCTATCCGGACTTTGCGAGTGCGGCGAAATCCATGGAGGCAGAGGCCTCCGGCGACGCACGCATGGAGAACGCGATCGCCAGCGTCGACGAGGGCGGAGACGTGCGCAAGCTTGCGGAAGTCGAGGAGGAACTGATTCGTTTTGCGCTGAAATTCTACCGCGGCCAGATGAGCCAGGTGGCCCGCAAGCTCGGTATCGGCCGGTCTACCCTCTACCGCAAGCTGAAGGATTATGGCATCGATCCCGATAACCCTTTGAGAGAGGCGGCATAAAATCGACGCATTCACGATTCATTAGCCGTGCTATTCAGTCACCGCCGTTTAGACCTTGTTAGTGAAGTGTTCACTATATTATAAGGGGCGGTGACGACTGTGGCAAATTTGCCATGCTGTCACCTTATTTGACAGTCATCTGAGACAGCGAAGCACGGTTGTCCGTCGGACGGGGATTGAATGCCAAATTTGTTCGGTTTTAAGAAGCCGCTCGGCTCCTTAGCTAGAGTCTGCGCGGCGGTCACCCGCCGGGTGCCGCAGGTTCTGACATCCGTTGCTCTTGCGGCTGCCCTCGTGACGCCTGGTTTTGCTCCTCCCGTGGAGGCCGCAGGCCAGACCCGGACACTGAAGCTCTATTTCATCCATACCCAGGAAAAGGCGCAGATCACCTTCAAGCGCAATGGCCGCTATGACGCCAAGGGCCTGCAGGAAATCAACCGCTTCCTGCGCGATTGGCGCCGTAACGAGCCGACGAAGATGGATCCGCGCCTGCTCGATCTCGTCTGGGAAGTCTACCAGAAGAGCGGCTCGCGCGATTACATCCACGTCGTCTCGGCCTATCGTTCGCCGGCGACCAACGGCATGCTGCGTTCGCGCTCGAAGGGTGTCGCCAAGAAGAGCCAGCACATGCTCGGCAAGGCGATGGACTTCTATCTGCCTGATGTGAAGCTGAAGACGCTGCGTGAAATCGGCGTGAAATTCCAGGTGGGCGGCGTCGGCTATTACCCGACATCCGGCTCGCCTTTCGTTCACATGGACGTCGGTGGCGTTCGCGCCTGGCCGCGCATGAGCCGTGCCGAACTGGCACGCCTCTTCCCCGACGGAAAGACCATGCATTTGCCGTCCGATGGTAAGCCGCTTCCCGGTTATGACCAGGCGGTTGCCGACTACAAGCGTCGCGTCGGTGCCTCGGCGATCCAGGTCGCTGGCGGTGGCGATACCGGTCCGGGCGATACGGCTAGCGGCAAGCGTCGCGGCAACCTGTTTGCCATGCTGTTTGGCGGCGGCGGTGACGAGGATGAAGAACCCTCGGCAATCGCAGCCGGCCCCGGTACCGATGACGAAGGTGGTGCTGCGCCTGCTGCCAAGGTGCAGACGGCTGCTGCGCCCGCCGCTCAGGAAGCGTTGCCCGGCGTCGCCGGTTCTGTCGCCGCCGAGCCGACGGTTGCTGCCGAACAGAACATCAATGCGCCGGTTCCGGCCGTGCGGCCCGCCTTCAAGCAGGCGCCTGCCGATGCTGGCGTAGCCGTGGCTCTCGTCGCGCCGGAGAAGAACCCGGCCCAGGAAGCGCTTGCCGCAGCCCTGCCGCCAACCTCGGAAATGCCGAGCGAATTTGCCGACCTCGGTTCGATGAAGGTTCCGGTCCCGCAAATGCTTGACCGCCGCGACATGAACACGCTCGTCGCATCCGCCGATGCTGAGCCGGACATGCAGGCGCTCGGTTTCGTGCCGGTTCCGGCCATGCGGCCCGCGGGTGACGCGGCGCTCGCCGCCGTTGCCGATGCACAGGTCGTGATCCCCTCCTTCGCGGAGCGCCCGGTCGTGGCGTCCGCAGAACCCCCGCGCGATGTGGCGGCCGAAGCCAAGACCCGTGTGGCGCTTGCCCAGCCGACCCCGGCTGAGCGCCAGCCTGTTGCCCAGCCACAGCCGATCGAGATGGCAGCCTACGCGCCGCAGTCGGGCAATAATGCACGTGCCGCGATCTTCGACA
This sequence comes from Ensifer sp. ENS09, assembly GCF_014852425.1. Taxonomy (NCBI): domain Bacteria; kingdom Pseudomonadati; phylum Pseudomonadota; class Alphaproteobacteria; order Hyphomicrobiales; family Rhizobiaceae; genus Ensifer; species Ensifer sp. ENS09. The sequence continues at coordinate 243,789 of NZ_JACVBP010000006.1, read as the reverse complement.
GCGCGTTTGACACGCAGGCGGAAGCGCCGGCCAAGGGCGGCCGACCGAAGAAGAACGACGCCGATGCCGCGACCCGCTCGTCGGTGCGCGCCGAACCGAAGCTGACCCAGAAGATCATCTCCGAATGGGCGCTTTCGACTGGCCGCGTCGCAACGCTTTCCAAGCCGGTGAAGGCGCCGCGCTTCGTCAGCAAGTCCCTGCGGACTGCCCCGACGACGGTCTATGCGGCCGGCTTCTCCAGCAGCGCCGGACCAAACGTCGACACGGCCCGTTTCAGCGGCAATGCCGTCAACTTCATGGAAGTGAAGAAGTTCAGCACGAACTGACCTTCCACCAAGCACAGACACGAAAAAGCCCGCCGACCTGGCGGGCTTTTTCGTGTCTGTCGTCTACCTTCGCCTTACGCCGGCTCCGGCTGCACGGGCGTCTCTACTGCGGCGTTCACGTGCGGCAGGCGAAGGCCGCCTGCCGGCGGCCTCGAAAAGGTCTTGCTTATTCCTCGTCGGCCGCCGGCACCATGCCGAGCGCCTGGAGGTAGGTGTCGAGGATCGCTTCCTGTTCCATGCGCTCGTCGTGATCCTGCTTGCGGATCGAAATGACCTTGCGCAGGATCTTGGCGTCGAAGCCGGTGGACTTGGCTTCGCCGTAGACGTCCTTGATGTCGTCGGCGATGGTCTTCTTTTCTTCTTCCAGGCGTTCGATCCGTTCGATGAAAGCACGAAGCTGATCGCGTGCGACGCCGTGAGCATCCGACATGGTCTTCTCCTTGATAGGGGGAATGGAATTTCTTGGGTGCCGTGACGTGCCGCGAACGGCCGCCAAGGTCAAGGGTGATTGCGCAACAACGCGGTCATTTCCGTGGCAGAGGCGGCCGAAAAGACCCTAATCCCTTGATCACGACGGTTTGTGTCGGTGCGATCCGGCTATCATTTTCAAGCGGCTCAGGCGTTCGAGCGAAGTGCGGGCGGAAGCCCGCATACACCTTTGGTCATTCCGCCTTGGGCCGGTTGAGCTCGAACGCCGCCTTTTGTTCGGCCGATGCTTCCCTCTGGTTGCGCTCGCGCCATTCCTCATAGGGCATGCCGTAGATGATCTCGCGCGATTCCTCCTTGGCAAGCGGAACGCCCGCCTGTTCGGCGGCGTCGCGATACCAGTTGGACAGACAGTTGCGGCAGAAGCCGGCGAGGTTCATCAGGTCGATGTTCTGGACATCGCTGCGTTCGCGCAGGTGGTTGACCAGCCGGCGAAAGGCGGCGGCCTCGAAGGCGATCTGTTGCTCCGGGGTCAGTTCGGTCATGGTCGCTCGTCCTCTTCATCATAGGCGCCGGTGCGAGAGATGTGCCGCTCGTAGCGATGCAGCTCGGGCATGGCGTTCAGGCTTGCCAGGATCGGCGCCAGCCGCTCGGCCCAGGCGGCAACGCCTTCAGCGTCGGCGATCAGGTCCTGCCGCACCTCGATGAGGGCATGCGCAATGCCCGGCACCATGCAATGCCTGAACATCGTATCGCCGCGCAGCGCCCCGTCATAGGGCTCATTGTTGCCGACGACGATATCGCCCGGCGCCTCGAGCCTGTCGATCAGCGGCAGCACGGCGCGGCCGTCGCTGTCCCAGAGGACGGCGGCGTGCCAGGGACGGGCGACGCCCTTCCAGGCTGGCGTGTAGGAATGGATTGAGATGACCAGCGGTGCTGCGCCATGCGCCTCGGCGCTTCGGCCGATGGTCTCGGAGACGGCGCGGTGATAGGGGCGATGGAACCGGTTCAGCCGGTTTTCCCACTCCTTCTCGGTGATGGGGTGGTTTCCCGGAATGATCGCTCCGTCGGAAATCCGCATGATCAATGTCGGGTCGTCCTCACCGCGATTGGGATCGATCAGCAGGCGCGAGAAGCAGCCGAGAACGGCTGGCGCATCGAGCATCCTCGACAGGCGCCGCACGAGCGCTTCGACACCGATATCGTAGGCGATGTGCCGCTCGAAGGCCGCGGCGGGAAGGCCGAGACTGCCATATTCGGCAGGCAGCCGGTTCATCGCGTGATCGGCAAGGAGCACGAGCCCGGTTGTGGGCTTGGCTTCGATAATCTCATAGGGAGAATAGTGTTGCATGCCCTTCCAGTCCGTTTCAGCGCCCCGTCTCGCTGATCGCACGCGTGGGCGTCAATCGCAAGAAAAACGCAACTGTTTAACGAAATCCGAAAGCAATTTACCGATTGTAATCGATTAGAGTTGCGTTGACTTTCGGGGCTGCCCGTCGCAAGAAAGTGCCACGCAAATCAAAACGGAGTTCCATCGGAAACCGTGTCCAGATATCCTTTTTCCAAAGCGAAGCCGGGGCTGACGACACTGGGAGGCATCCTCCTGTTTCTCCTGGCAACATCAAGCTCATTTCTTTTCGCCAGCGATGCACGCGCCGACTTTCGCGTATGCAACGGCACCCAGACACTGGTCGGCGTAGCCATCGGCTACCGGGCCAAGGATGGCTGGATGACGGAAGGCTGGTGGCAGGTGCCTGCCAACACCTGCGCGACCCTGATCGAGGGCGAGCTTCAGTCACGTTATTATTATCTTTACGCGGAAGATGCGGCCCGTGGCGGTCGCTGGACCGGTGACGTCAACATGTGCGTCGCCGAGAACGAATTCAAAATCACGGGCGTGCAGGACTGCTTCGCCCGCGGCTTCCAGCGCATGGGATTCAAAGAGTACGACACGGGGCGGCAGGGAAGCTGGATGGTTCAGCTTTCGGATCCGTCCGGCACGCAGGAAAGCCAGAATTGATGAAGCGGAACAGAAAAGTCAAAATCCTCGCAACGCTCGGACCGGCGTCTTCGGACGAGCAGATGATCCAGAAGCTGCACGAGGCCGGGGCCGATCTGTTCCGCATCAACATGAGCCATGCGAGCCACGACGTGATGCGCACGCTGGTGCAGCGCATCCGCGCAGTCGAGGCGCGCTGCGGCCGGCCGATCGGCATTCTCGGCGACCTGCAGGGACCGAAGCTGCGCGTCGGCAAGTTCGCCGAAGGCAAGGTCGATCTCAAGGTCGGCCAGACCTTCACGCTCGACAACAAGGACGAGCCTGGCGACAACACCCGCGTCTATCTGCCCCATCCGGAGATCCTCGAAGCGGTCAAGCCCGGGCATCGCCTGCTGATCGACGACGGCAAGCTGCACCTGAAGGCCGAGAAGGCCGACGGCAAGAGCATCGTCACGACCGTTGTCGCCGGCACCAGGATTTCCGACCGCAAGGGCGTCAGCCTGCCTGATACGCTGCTCGCCGTCGGCGTGCTGACCGACAAGGACCGTGCCGACCTCGACGCGGTTCTGGCGACCGGTGAATTCGACTGGGTGGCGCTCTCCTTCGTGCAGCGTCCGGAAGACCTGGCCGAAGTTCGCAAGATCGCCCGCGGCCGCGTTGGCCTGATGTCGAAGATCGAAAAGCCGCAGGCGCTCGACCGCATCGACGAGATCATCGAGCTATCGGACGCGCTGATGGTCGCCCGCGGCGACCTCGGCGTCGAGATGCCGCTGGAATCGGTGCCCGGCCTGCAGAAGCAGCTGACGCGCGCTTGTCGCCGCGCCGGCAAGCCGGTGGTGGTCGCCACCCAGATGCTGGAATCGATGATCTCGGCTCCGGTCCCGACCCGCGCCGAAGTCTCCGACGTCGCGACGGCCGTGTTCGAAGGTGCTGATGCTGTCATGCTTTCGGCAGAATCGGCCTCGGGCGAATATCCGGTAGAAGCCGTTTCGACCATGGCGTCGATCGCCAGCAACGTCGAGCGCGACCCGCATTATTCCAGCATCATCTACGCGCAGCGCACGCCGCCGGAAGCCACCGGTGCCGACGCGATTTCGCTCGCTGCCCACCAGATCGCCGAGACGCTGCGGCTCTCTGCCATCGTCTGCTACACCTCGTCAGGCACGACGGGTCTGCGCGCCGCCCGCGAGCGGCCGCAGGTGCCGATCATCGCTCTGTCGCCGATCGTGCAGACGGCGCGCCGCCTCTCGGTCGTCTGGGGCCTGCACTGCGTGGTCACCGAGGATGCGACCGACCTCGACGACATGGTCAACCGCGCCTGCCGCATCGTAGCCTCGGAAGGCTTCGGCAAGCCGGGCGAACGCATAATCATCTCGGCCGGCGTGCCGCTCGGCACCCCCGGCGCGACCAACATGCTGCGCATCGCCTATATCGGCTCGGACGGCATGAGCGGCGTCTGACGCCGTCATCTTTTTCGAACAGCAACGAGACCCCAGGCGCGATGATCCGCTCCTGGGGTTTCTGCCTTATTGGGCAAGACCGATCTGTTTCATGAAGCCCTGGTTGTCCCAGAAGAGGTATCTTCGTCCACGACGCCCTCCTTGGTCCAATGACCGAGCGTCGCCATCTGGATCTTGAAGGCTTTGCCAACCCCGACGGTCACACGTCCAAGGGCATCGAAGCGCACATCGAAGAGCTGAAGCCGATGTTCGTTTTTGCCAGTTCTTCCCTCAGGGCCGGCATCGCCTTGTCGGCACCGGCTTCCTCAGGGAATGCGGGGCCTGCGCCGCCGCTGATCATCATTGCCGTCAAGGTCGCGGCTGAAAGCACTCTTTTCATGTCCGATCCCTCCCGTTAGCAGAGCCGAATGCTCCCTCACACGGTGACACGATCCCGGCATTACCGGCTATGGATATGAGACTTTGCGTGACGGCGCGGGGCGGAACGGGCTGCTCAGACGGCAGGGGCGTCGGGTCCGCGATCAAGGCGTCTTGGCGGCGGCGAGCCTTTCTTCGGCGCGTTTGACTGCCGCTTCGAGATCGCCAGGCTTGCCGGCCAGTTTCTCGACCGCGGCAACGACCACGTCGGTGACCACATAGTCGGGTTTGTGGCCGAGATTGCCGATCCAGTGCAGTTCGGCGCCGGGAATATCGCGCGCCAGCCCGCGCGAGTGGATATCGGCCAGAACGATCCCGTCGCTGTCGCCGGTGATGATCACGGTCGGTGCGGCGATGTGTCGGTAGCGGGGCGCGGTAGCAGTCAGATAGCCGTGCAGATTGGCGATGTCGCGGGCGTTGCTGAGGAAGGTCGAAGGACGCAGCACCAGATGCGGGCCGGTCTTGTCGATGTAGTCGGCCGGCCGCGGGTTGGGCGAAAAGATCGAGTGCGTACCGCCCTCGATGCGTCGCTGTCCCAGTGGCGTTACCAGCGTATGGGCAAAGAGCCAGCCGACGAAGGGCAGTGCCGTCAGGCGGTAGTACCAGTCGATGCCGCCGGGCCAGGGGTGGGTGGCCGGCGCCAGCAGGAGGAGGCCGGCGGTCTTGTCCGGATGATTGAGCGCGAAGCTCGCCGCAATCGCGCCGCCGACGGAGTGGCCGACGATCACCGCGCGACCGACGCCGCGCTTGTCCATCAGCCTTGCGATCGCATCCGCCTGGCCACCCGGCAGGTCGTTTTCCGGCCCGCCGCGCTCGGAATAGCCATGGCCCGGCCGATCGACGAACAGCATCTCGGCGCGACCATCAAGCGCGGTTGCGAAAGCATGCAGCTGGTCGAGCAGGTTGCCGCTTGCGCCATGAATGAAGACGACGGGCAGGAGGTCGGCCTGCCCGCCGGCCGGCAGGTGCACGCTGTTCATGCGGTAGCCGCCGATATCGATCAGTTCGCCGACATTGGGAAAGCGCCGAACGAAGCCACGCGCGTGCCAGAGGCTGTAGGCGATGCCGGCGAGTATCAGTGCAAGGAACAGGAGCGTGACTGGGAACATCGTTTCTATTTGTCTTCCGGCGCCCGTCTTTCAAGGCGTGCCTGAACCCTTGGGGCCGCCGAGGTTTATCCTTTGCCATCGCGGCCAGATGTCGTCCGCAGCACGCTTGCGGGCCAGCACAAACTCTGGCAGCGCCGCATCCCGGTTGTCTTTGTTGTAGCGGTTGTCCATGCGGTCGGCAACGAGCACCGGAGGCGCGCCGAATTGATCGGCTGTGATGTCGACGATGAAATTCCCGCATTCGACCCAGGCATGGCTTTGCCAGGTCTTCCCCCAGCGGAAGCCGAACGGTCCGTTTTCAGGCCCCAACGGCCCGCTGCGCGGCGTTCCGCAGACCCATTCGGCGCCGAAGCCTTGAGTGTTCAAGACGCGCTGCAGGAAGAGGCTCGTTCGACCGCAGGTGCCTTGCGCGGCGATCGCTGGGCGGTCGGCTCCGGCATGGCGATGCCATTCCTCCCAGATAGGCTCGACGAAACAGCGCGCCGCTGCCGCGATCTTCAGAAGCGACGTTCTGTCGGAGGGGAGGGGCGTTGACGGGCTAGACAACCGACCGGATCGCGCGTTGTCAGGTCTTGCTGCCGGCGAGTTTTTCGGCAAGTTCGCCCAGTTGTTCCTGCGCCTTGCGATCGGCGGGATAAATGTCCAGGAACTGTTCCCAGGCACGCATGGCAAGCTCATCCTTGCCGGAGGCGCCGAGGATTGCCGCCATGCCGGCAAGCGCGCCGAAGTGGCGGGGCTCGATCGACAGCACGCGGTTGATGTCGGCCATCGATTTCCGGTAGTTGCCCATCGTATAGTGTAAGGTCGCGCGGCGGTTCCAGCCTTCGACATAGTTGGGCGCAAGGGCGATAACCTGGTCGAGGATGTCGAGAGCGGCCGGCTGCTTGTTATCGGCGATCGCTTTGTCGGCCCATTGCATCAGCAGGTTGACCGTGGCGCTGCCGGAATCCTGCCACTCCATGCGGATCTGGTTGGAAAGCTCGCGTGCCTTGTCAGGGTCGCGTTCCTTTTTCAGGTCGGCGAACAGGGCGTCGAGCCGTTGCTTCGGGGTGGTGAGGCTGGTTGCTTCCGTTTGCGCCGAGGCTTCCGCCGCGAAGGAGAGGTTGCCAGCTCCCGTGGAGATGGCGAGCAAGGCGGAACACGCCAGAATCAAGGGTCTAAAAACTCGCATGGCGAGCATGTTAGCTCGCCACGGAATAACTTCAAAATCAATTCTGGGACATCGCCTGAGCGCTGTTCCCAAGTCCCCAGACGGGTCTCAGCCCTGACGAGCCTTGAAGCGCGGGTTGGACTTGTTGATGATGTAGATGCGGCCCTTGCGACGAACCAGACGGTTTTCGCGGTGGCGGGTCTTGAGCGACTTGAGCGAATTCTTGATCTTCATTTTCCTGATCCGCAGGTTTCGGGGAATGAAAATTCGCCCGGTATCTCTAACAATCAAAAGCGCGCCCGTGAGCGCGCTCCTTTAAGGTGGGATGGCAAATACCGTGTCACCCCTGGTGTGTCAACCACAAGACGCCCCATTTTGGCGTCTTGCCCCGCATTTCTATGGCTCTCAGCCGCGGACGAGCCGCGTGACGTGGCCCATCTTGCGCCCAGTGCGGGCCTCGGTCTTGCCGTAGAGGTGCACCAGCACGTCATTCTCGGCAAGCCATGCGGGGACGGCGTCGAGGTCGTCGCCGATCAGGTTTTGCATGACGCAGTCCGAATGGCGACGCGGATTGCCGAGCGGCAGTCCGGCGACGGCACGGATATGCTGCTCGAACTGCGAGACGACGCAGGCGGCTTCCGTCCAGTGGCCGGAATTGTGCACGCGTGGCGCCATCTCGTTGACGATCAGGCTGCCGTCGGCGAGCACGAAGAACTCGACACCGATGACGCCGACATAGCCGAGCGCATCGAGGATCGCCTTGGCGGCAACCCGTGCCGCTTCGCCCGTCGCAGTGCCGATCTCCGCCGGGACCGTCGAGGTATGGAGGATGCCGTTGCGGTGCACGTTTTCCGCCGGATCGAAACAGGCAACGGCGCCGTTGGACGCGCGGGCGGCGATGATCGAGATTTCACGCTCGAAGGGCACGAAGCTTTCGAGGATCAGCGGCACGCCGCCGAGTGCCGCAAAAGCGCCGGCCGGGCTGTCTGCCGTCGAGCGGAAGACGCGCTGTCCCTTGCCGTCATAGCCGAGGCGACGGGTTTTCAGGACGCCGGTTCCGCCGAAATCGGCAAGCGCCGCTTCGAGGTCGGCCTGGCTGTCGACGGCATGGAAGCGTGCCGTGGCAATGCCACAGCCGTTGATGAACTGCTTTTCGGTGAGGCGGTCCTGGGCGACTTCCAGCGCCTTCGGCGGCGGGAAGACGGGACGTTTCGCGGCAAGCCGCTCGGCGGCCCCGACCGGCACGTTCTCGAATTCGTAGGTGATGATGTCGCTGACGGCGGCAAGCTCGCCGAGCGCGGCTTCGTCGTCATAGGCCGCGACGATCTGATCGTTTGCGACTTGGGCCGCCGGACAGTCGACCTGCGGCTCGAGGATGACGGTGCGGAAGTTCAGTCGGGCGGCTGCCATCGCCAGCATGCGGCCAAGCTGGCCGCCGCCGATAATGCCGATGGTGGTCATGCCTCGTCCACCGGATACTCGGCAACGGCAATGGTCTGCTGTTCACGCCAGTCGTCGAGCCGGTCTGCGAGGTCCTCGTCGCCAAGCGCAAGGACGGCTGCGGCAAGGAGTGCTGCGTTTACGGCGCCGGCACGGCCGATCGCGAGCGTGCCGACCGGGATGCCGGCCGGCATCTGGACGATCGACAGCAGGCTGTCCTGGCCGGACAGCGCCTTCGACTGGACGGGGACGCCAAAGACCGGCAGCGGCGTCATCGAGGCGCACATGCCGGGCAGGTGCGCTGCACCTCCGGCGCCGGCGATGATCACCTTGAAGCCCTCGTCGCGGGCGCCTTTGGCGAAGTTGACCAGCCGATCGGGCGTGCGATGGGCCGAAACGATGCGCGCCTCATAGGGGATGTCGAGCGCGTCGAGCGTATCGGCGGCGTTCTTCATCGTCTCCCAGTCCGACTGGCTTCCCATGATGATGGCGACGGGTGGGGTCGTGGTGTCGATCACGTCTGTCCTGTTCCGCGTTCAGGCAATGATATCGGGAATGATCTGGTCTTCGATCTTGCTGATCTTGTCCTTGATCGCCAGCTTCTTCTTCTTCATGCGCTGGATCCGCAGCGCGTCGCAGCCGGTCTCGATCATGGCGTTGATGGCAGCGTCGTAGTCTTCATGTTCCTGCCTCAGCCGCGCGGCGGTCAATCTGAGTTCGGCCTGGTCCTGGTCCGGCATGCAAAGCGATCCCCATCAGCCCGGTCGCGAAGTCCTCCTCGAACCGGAATTTCATGCGCCGCTCTATCACATCTTGGGCGGTAACGGGAAGTTATCCGTCGTCATCATTTCGCCTTCGACAAATGAAAAATGGCATGGCACAGTAGTAAGGTTACAACCATGGAACATCCGGCATTTGCGTGCCGGATGCAAGCAAAAGGAAGGGACTGCCAAATGACTGTTGAGGCTCATCTTGCAACGCTTGAGAAAAAACATGGCGCCCTGGAACAGGAGCTTCATACGGCACTGAATCAGCCATCTGTGGAAGACGAGCTGATCACTGACATCAAGCGGAGGAAGCTGCGCATCAAGGACGAAATCGAAAGGCTTCGCTCCTCGACTCACTGATTATCAACGGTATTTCCCAGGACTATCGGGAAGCGCCATCTCCCCTCTGAGTAGGCGCAACAAGGTTTAGAACCAATCCCCACGATGGAAGATACGAAATGCTGGACCGGGCTTGACGCCCGGTCTGTTTCTTTTCAGGGCGTGCCGCTTGCGCTGCCGGCGCCCGCCGCGCTCAGGACCAGAACTGGTCGAGCCAGAGATTGAGACGGTCGAAACCCGGCCGGTTGATCGCATAGATCCGCCGGGTGCCGCTCGCCGATACCGAGACCAGATTGCAGTCCAGCAAGGCCTTCAGGTGTTGCGATACGGCCGGGCGGCTGATCGGCAAGCCTTCTGCCAGTTCGTTCACGGTTTTCGGCGCGCGCCGCAACTCCTCCAGCAGGTGGCGCCGGTTCGGGTCCGCAATGGCATCGAAAGGGTCCGCGATCGTCATGGGCGGACGTTAGGCGAATTTTTGCAAAGCAGCAAGAATTTTGTGCGGCGCGAAATGGTAATTTTGCTTTGCAATATTTCCGTAATACTTGGGTGGCGGCTCAGCCGGCCGCGGCGAGGCCGACGATACCGTCCCAGAGCAGCTTCGAGCCCGCGATGAAGGCCATGCTATACATGAAGGGATAGAAGATCTGCGGCTTCATGCGGCGAACGATAAAGGCGCCGCACACGGTCGCGACGATCGCCAGCGGAAAGAGCGTCGCCGAGATTTTCAGGTTGCTGAGATCCAGTTGCCCGAGCGCGAAATAGGGAATGAGCTTCACTGCGTTGAGGATCGCGAAGAAGCGCACGATCGTGCCGGTATATTCGCGCGGATCGAGTTGCAGCGGCAGCGCATAGATCTGGAAGGGCGGGCCGCCGGCATGCGCAACAAAGCTGCCATAGCCGGCGAACGAGCCCCAAAGCGCTGCCGGCCCGGCCCGCTGCGTCTTCGGCTCGATGGTGATGCCGAGGCGCATGCGCCAGATGTTGTAGACGTAGCGAAGCACGAAGAGCACGGTGATCAGGCCGATGATCAGGCGGAGCAGGTCACGCGAGACATAGGCGGAGGTCGCCCAGCCGATGAGGATGCCGGCAATGGCGCCGGGTAAAAGCATGAAAAGCGTCTTGCGGTCGCCATGCTTGCGCCACATCCAGAGCGATACAAGGTCCATCGCGATCAGGATCGGCAGGAGCAGGGCCGCGGCCTGGACGGGCGACACCGCCATCGACAGGATCGGCACGCCCATGAGCGAAAGCGCTTCTCCCATGCCGCCTTTGCTGAGGCCGACAAGCAGAACGGCCGGGATGGCGATAAGGTAGAAGTCGAGATCCGGAAGCATGGGGGGCTGTTGATCCTTTTGCAGTCTCCGTCTATCGGTTTTCGGAAATGAAATCGAGCGCTGGTTTCGCGGCTTACGCGGCACAGCCGGAAATGGATATCTGAGCATGACAACAGAACGCTGCCGCCTGGTGCTGATCGCGCCCGACATGCCCGATGCGGTGGAACGTGCCAAGGTGCTCGCCGACGCGCTCAAGGGTGGCGACGTCGCCTCGGTGATCGTGCCGCAATACGGGCTCGACGATGCCGAGTTCCAGAAGCATGCCGAGCGCCTGGTGCCGGTCATCCAGGAGGCGGGCGCCGCAGCGCTGATCGCGGGCGACTCGCGCGTTGCCGGTCGCGCCAAGGCGGATGGCCTGCATGTCGCCGGCAATGCCGAGGTGCTCGGCGAGGCGGTTGAGAAGCATACGCCGAAGCTGATCGTCGGCGGCGGCAACGCGGCCGACCGCCACCATGCGCTGGAGATCGGCGAAGTGCGCCCGGATTACGTGTTCTTCGGCAAGACCGATGGCGACATCAAGCCGGAGGCGCATTCTAAGAACCTGGCGCTTGCCGAATGGTGGGCGTCGATGATCGAGATCCCCTGCATCGTCATGGGCGGCACCGATCCGCAATCGGCGCTTGCTGTGGCGGAGACCGGCGCCGAGTTCGTGGCGCTTCGTCTGGCCGTCTTCGGTGAGCCGGGACAGGCGCCTTCCGTCGTTGCCGCGGTCAACGCGTTGCTTGACGAAAAAGCGCCACGGTTTGAAGATTAAGACGTTTCGATGTTGAACCGTCCGTCTTCCAGATTGAGTAGGGGTTTTTCCCTTGTCGCCCTGGCCGTTGCGCTGGCGCTGCCGGCACATGCGCAGGAGCAGCCGAGTGACGGCGGTGATGCCGGCGTCGAAAAACGCGGCCGCATCACACCCTTCAACGGCGCGGCGATGCCCGAAGGGGCAGAGACCGGCGACAAGTCGAACGCGGCCCCGGGAAAGAAGCCGGGAGACGGCACGGCGCCGTCTGGAGGCGTGGGGGTTTTCGATCGCATGGGTGCGGAATTGCCGGCGCTCCCGGCCGAAAAACCCTTCGTCGGCAAGGTCGACGAGGCCTATGGCGCGTTCCAGCGCGGCTACTACCTGACCGCGATGGATCTGGCGCTGCCGCGGGCGCAGCTCGGCGATCCGGCGGCACAGACGCTGATCGCCGAAATCCTGCAGCAGGGGCTGGGCGTCGTGCGCAACCCGCAGCAGGCTGCCTTCTGGTATGGCCAGGCGGCGGAAAAAGGCGATCCGGCGGCGATGTTCAAATATGCCCTGATCCTGATGGAGGGGCGCTACGCCAAGCGTGACCGGAAGAAGTCCGAAGAGCTGATGAAGAAGGCGGCCGATCTCGGCAACGGCTCGGCGCAGTTCAACTATGGGCAAACGCTCGTTGCCGACAATCCCGGACCGAAGGGATTGAAGCTGGCTATGCCCTATTACGAGAAGTCGGCCGAGCAGGGCATTGCGGACGCGCAATATGCGTTGTCGCAGATCCTGGTCAATGTCGACGGCATCGAGGAAAGCAAGCGGGCGCGTGCTCGCGAATGGCTGATCCGTGCGGCGCGGGCGGGCTTCGACACAGCCCAGCTGGACATCGCCATCTGGATGATCGAAGGCATTGCCGGTGATCGGAACCTGGAGGACGGCTTCGGCTGGATGCGCCGGGCGGCCGAGGGCGGCAACGTGGTGGCGCAGAACCGGCTCTCGCATCTCTATGTCAATGCCATCGGCACAAGGCCCAACCCGGTCGAGGCGGCCAAATGGTATGTGCTGTCGCGCCGCGCCGGCCTCAAGGACGATGCGCTCGAGGACTTCTACCTCGGCCTGAACGAAGAGCAGCAGAAGCAGGCGCTGAGTGCAGCCAACAAGTATCGCCGGAGCTGAGCGCGGCGGAATCCCGTCGCCGCCGGCCGGCAAACATGCTATTTCGCTTGAACTCGCGGGGCTTTTGTGGTTCTGAAGCCGCGGTTTTGCTCGTGGCGCCACGACAGTGGCAGCAATGCGCGAGCGGAGTGAGACTTCACTCGGTTTTTTGACGACGGAACACGGTTTGCAGCTTGCCCTTGGGGCCGGCAATGCGCCTATGTTTCGTCAAGCAGGTTCAACGTCCGATCGAACGCGTTCGATCGGCCTTCGTTTTCAAGGGATCGCCAGATGGCCCGTTCAGCACTTCTCAATGTCATGGTTCAGGCCGCCTTCAAGGCGGGCAAGTCGTTGTCCCGCGATTTCGGCGAAGTCCAGAACCTGCAGGTCTCGCTCAAGGGACCCGGCGACTATGTTTCGCAGGCCGACCGCAAGGCCGAAAAGCTCATCCGCGAAGAACTCCTGAAGGCTCGTCCGACCTATGGCTTCCTCGGCGAGGAAGGCGAGGAGATCATCGGCACCGACGGCGCCCATCGCTGGATCGTCGATCCGCTCGACGGCACCACCAACTTCCTGCACGGCATCCCGCATTTCGCCGTTTCGATCGCACTGGAGCGTCAGGGCGAAATCGTCGGCGCCGTCGTCTTCAACCCGGCGACCGATGAACTCTACACGGCCGAGCGCGGCGGTGGCGCCTTCCTCAATGACCGCCGTCTGCGCGTCGCTGCACGCAAGCATCTTTCCGATGCCGTGATCGCCACCGGCACGCCGCATCTTGGCCGTGGCAACCACGGCAAGTACCTGATCGAGCTGCGCCACGTGATGGGCGAAGTCGCCGGCATCCGCCGCATGGGCTCGGCTGCACTCGATCTTGCCTATGTCGCTGCCGGCCGTTTCGACGGCTACTGGGAGCGTGACCTTGCCGCCTGGGACATCGCCGCTGGCGTGCTTCTCATTCGCGAAGCCGGTGGGTGGACGCACGATATCAACGGCGGCGCCCGCCCGGTCGATGACGGCTCGGTCATCTGCGGTAACGAATACATCGTCAAGGCGCTGACGGAAGTCGTTCACCGCCCGGTGCCGACGAAGTAAGTCGCCATCCCTTTCGTTTCAAAGCCTCCGACGCGCAGCCCGCATCGGGGGCTTTGTTTTTGGTGCGAAGCTCGGCGGAGCAACACGACACCGCCACAGGCCCGTGCCTAACTGGCGACCTGCAGGCCGCGACGTGATCGCGGCTGCATGCACAAATTGGCCCTTGAATCGATTTCGGTTTCAGGAATTATGCGATAGGCTCCGGGCCGGCGCGGCGCCGTTCCGTCAAGTGAAGCGGAGATACTCATACCCATGACGAAACTGCATCTGTCCGGATGGAACGGTCGGGAAGGCATGGAACACGGCTACAACCCGCACAAGCTCTCGAGCCCCATGCACTATTTCTGGACGATGGTGGTCTTTCTGATCATCGTCGGCTTCGTGGGTGCGATCCTCTTCCGCCAGGCGCAGAATGCCTTTCTCGCCAATCCGGGCCTCAACGGCCTGATCCTCGGCGTCCTGCTGATCGGCATCCTGCTCGTCTTCAACCACGTGCTGGGCTTGCGTCCCGAAGTGCGCTGGTTCAATTCGTTTCGTGCCGCCGGCAGCGCCGACAAGGTCGGGCGCGATCCTGTGCTGCTCGCGCCGATGCGGGCCCTGATCGGCGGTCGCCAGACGGCAATCTCGACCACGGCGCTGCGGTCGATCCTCGATTCCATCGCCACCCGCCTCGACGAATCGCGCGACATTTCGCGTTACCTGACCGGGCTGCTCGTGTTTCTCGGCCTGCTCGGCACCTTCTGGGGTCTGCTTGGAACGATCGGCTCGATCAATACGGTCATCCAGTCCCTGGACGCCGGATCGGGCACGACGGAAGACATTCTCTCAGCGCTGAAGACTGGCTTGTCGGCACCGCTGACCGGCATGGGTACGGCGTTTTCGACGTCGCTTTTCGGCCTTTCCGGTTCGCTGATCCTCGGCTTTCTCGATCTGCAGGCCGGGCGGGCCCAGAACCGTTTCTACACCGAGCTTGAAAACTGGCTCTCCTCCGTGACCGATGTTGGCTCGGAGCTTTCGCCGGCGCTCGACCTGCCCGCCGGCGCGCCGGTCGAGGAGCTGAAGAGGCTCACCGACCAGCTCGTCCGCCTCAACCATGAGGGCGGCGCGAACCAGCGCACGACCGCCGCCATGGCAAGCCTCGCAGAAGGCATTCAGGGGCTGGTCAAGAACATGCGCGGCGAGCAGCAGATGCTGCGGGACTGGATCGAAGCCCAACAGGACGAAGCCAAGGCGATGCGCAAGACGCTCGACAAGCTGGCTTCGCGCGTCGGCATCTCCGACCGCTCGTCAGCACATGACAAGCCGGCCGTGCCGGCCAAGGCGCGCGTGGAAGAGACCGGAGGGGAATGATCCATGGCGCTCGCGCGAAAAGGCCGCTCTCAGCGCACGATCGACTATTGGCCGGGCTTCGTCGATGCGCTATCGACGCTGCTGCTGTCGATTATGTTCCTGCTGACCGTCTTCGTCCTCGCACAGTTTCTGCTCAGCCGTGAAATCAGTGGCAAGGACGAGGTACTCACGCGGCTGAACAGCCAGATCAACGAGCTGACCCAGCTTCTGGCGCTCGAAAAGAGCGGCAAGCAGGATCTCGAGGATTCCCTTGCCAATCTGCAGGCGTCGCTCGCCACCTCTGAGGGCGAACGCTCGCGGCTTCAGGCCCTGCTAGACCAGGGTGCTGGCAGCTCGGACGCCGCCAACCAGAAGATCGGCCGTCTCGGCTCTGAGCTTGAGACCGAGCGCGAAGTCAGCGCGCGGGCGATGAGCCAGATCGAACTCCTGAACCAGCAGATCGCGGCGCTCCGCAGCCAGATTGCCGCCATCGAGGTGGCGCTTCAGGCATCGGAAGCCAAGGACCAGCAGTCGCAGACCAAGATCGCCGATCTTGGGCGCCGGCTGAACGTGGCGCTGGCCCAGCGGGTGCAGGAACTCAATCGCTACCGTTCGGACTTCTTCGGACGCCTTCGGGAAATTCTCTCCGACCGAGAAAACATCCGCATCGTCGGCGACCGCTTCGTCTTCCAGTCGGAGGTGCTGTTCCCGTCCGGTGGCAACGACCTCAATCCGGCGGGGCAGGCGGAAATGGCCAAGCTCGCCACCGCACTGCTCGATCTCGCCAAGGAAATCCCCGCCGAAATCAACTGGGTTCTGCGCGTTGACGGCCACACCGACAATGTGCAGCTTTCCGGCGCCGGGCGTTTTGCCGACAACTGGGAGCTCTCGTCGGCGCGCGCGACCTCGGTGGTCAAGTTCCTGATCTCGAAGGGCGTACCGGCGGACCGGTTGGTTGCTGCAGGCTTTGGCGAGTACCAGCCAATCGCGCCGGGCGAAAGCCCGGAAGCGCGGGCGCAGAACCGCCGCATCGAGCTCAAGCTGACCGAGAAGTAAGCTTTCGGCCCCGTGAGCGTCCCGTCGCCGGTGACGCCAGTCCGGCCCTTGAATTGACCTTGACGTACGCGTAACAGTTTCTGCAGCCATTTCGATGGCTGCGGAAACCTTCGCGTGTCAGGGCGTGGGGTGCCGGATGGGATGCGAGGGGGAGAGCATTTCATGGATTGCGATGTACTGGTTATCGGCGCGGGGCTTGCCGGGCTTGTCGCCGCAGCGGAGGCGGCAGCACTTGGGCGCAGGGTCATCGTGCTCGACCAGGAGGGGGAGCAGAACCTCGGCGGACAGGCCTTCTGGTCGCTGGGCGGCCTGTTTTTCGTCGATAGCCCCGAACAGCGCCGCATGGGTATCCGCGACACCCGCGAGCTTGCCGGGCAGGACTGGGCGGGCTCGTCGCAGTTCGACCGTCCTGAGGATCACTGGCCGCGGCTCTGGGCGGAAGCCTATCTCGATTTTGCCGCGGGCGAGAAACGCTCCTGGCTGCACTCGCTCGGTATGCGCTGGTTTCCTGTGGTCGGCTGGGCGGAGCGCGGCGGTGGCCTTGCCCACGGGCACGGCAATTCGGTGCCGCGCTTTCACGTCACCTGGGGTACCGGCCCGGCGGTGCTCGAACCGTTCATCCGGCTGACGCGCGAGGCGGAAAGCCGCGGTCTCGTGCGCTTCCGTTTCCGCCACCGGGTCGATGAGCTCGTGACCACCGACGGCCGCGTGACGGGTGCGCGCGGTGCGCTGCTCAAGGACGATCCGGTCGGGCGAGGCGAACGCAGCTCGCGCGACATCGTCGGCGATTTCGAGATTTCGGCAGACGCGGTCGTCGTCACGTCAGGCGGTATCGGCGGAAACCATGATCTGGTCCGCCGCAACTGGCCGCGCAAGCGGCTCGGCCAGCCGCCGGCGACGATGGTCGCGGGCGTGCCCCATCATGTCGACGGGCGCATGCTGGAGATCGCCAGCCAGGCGCGGGGCGCGGTCATCAATGCGGATCGCATGTGGCACTATACCGAAGGGTTGAAGAACTTCGATCCGATCTGGCCGGACCATGGCATCCGCATCCTGCCGGGCCCTTCGTCCTTCTGGTGCGACGCCGACGGCAACCGTTTTCCGGCGCCGGCCATGCCTGGCTTCGATACGCTCGGCACGTTGAAGGCGATCCGCAACAGCGGCCATGACTACAGCTGGTTCGTGCTGACGCGGGCGATCATCAAGAAGGAATTTGCGCTGTCCGGTTCGGAGCAGAATCCCGATCTCACCGGCAAGAGCATTGCCCTTCTGTTAAAGCGGCTCGGCAAGAACCCGCCGGGGCCCGTCCAGGCGTTCATGGATAGGGGCGAAGACTTCATCGTGCGCGATCGGCTCGACGACCTGGTGCCGGCGATGAATGCGCTGACCGGCGAGAACCGGCTGTCGCTGGAGCATCTGCGGCAGCAGATCGAGGCGCGCGACCGGGAAATCACCAACGCTTTCTCCAAGGACGCGCAAGTCACCGCGATCCGCGGCGCACGCGCCTATCGCGGTGATCGGCTGCTGCGCACCGCCAAGCCGCACAGGCTGCTCGATCCCAAGGCCGGACCGCTGATTGCCGTCCGCCTGCATATTCTGACCCGCAAGACGCTCGGTGGGCTCCAAACCAACCTGTCAGGCCAGGTGTTGGAGCAATCGGGCGAGCCGGTGCCCGGTCTCTACGCTGCCGGCGAAGTCGCCGGCTTCGGCGGAGGCGGGATGCATGGCTACAACGCGCTCGAAGGCACGTTTCTCGGCGGCTGCATCTTTTCCGGCCGGGCTGCGGGACGGGGTGCTGCCGGGGCGTGATGGCTCGGTCCCACGTACCCGTAGTGCCCTCACACTAGCCTCTCCCTGCCAAGCGCGAAGAGGCGACGTTCGAGTGTGGGGTGGTGTATCCGGGTTCAATCCGAGGGACACCGTGTGTGTTTGACGCAAACGCACGGAGCGCGCCACACGTCACTTCTCCCCGCTTGCGGGGAGAAGGTGGTGGCAACGGATGACGGCTCCGATCGTTCTGATCGTCAATCCATCTGAACGTTGGCGTCGCGCACGACAGGCGTCCACTTCGCCAGTTCCGCCTTCACATGGGCTTGCAGCTCTTCCGGGGTCGAGCCAACGATCGTGGCGCTGAATTCCTTCATGCGTTCGACGACGGCGGGATCCTTCAGCGCCTTGTTGGCCGCCTCGTTGAGGCGGGCGACGACCGGCTCAGGCGTGTTGGCCGGGGCAAAGAGCGCGTTCCACGTGTAGGTCTCGTAGCCCGGAATGCCGGCCTCGGCGACCGTCGGCACATCCGGGAAGGATGGTGCGCGTTCCGCCGTGGTCACCGCGAGCGCCCTCAGCGTTCCCGCATTGATGTGGCTGGAGGAGGAGGGGAGGTTGTCGAACATGATCGGCACCTGGTTGCCGATGACGTCGTTCAGCGCCGGGCCTGCGCCCTTGTAGGGAATGTGCTGCATGCTGACGCCGGCCATCTTCTTGAAAAGTTCGCCGGAGAGGTGCAGGGGCGTGCCGTTGCCGGAAGAGGCGTAGCTATACTCGTCGGGCTTTGCCTTCAGGAGCGCCAGCAGTTCCGCGACGTTTTTGGCCGGCAGTTCCGGGTTTACGACGAGCACGTTGGGCACGACCACGAGCAGCGAGATCGGCGCGAAGTCCTTCTCGGGGTCGTAGGGCTTGGTCTTCAGGATCAGCGGATTGAGCGCATGGGTGGCGACCGTGCCCATCAGGATCGTATAACCGTCCGGATCGGCCCGGGCGACATTGTCTGCGCCGAGATTGCCACCGGCGCCGGCGACGTTCTGGACGATCACCTGCTCGCCGAGATCCTCCGACATTTTCTGCGCGACGATGCGGGCAACCACGTCGGTGGAGCCGCCCGCGGCAAAGGGAACGACGAGCGTTATCGGCCGGTCGGGAAAGCCCTCAGCCAGTGCCGTCGAGCCAAGGGGCAGCGCCGTCAGCGCCATCAGGCCCAGCGCCAGAGTGGCACGCCGGGTCAGGTGCGAAAATGCCATGCGGTAGTCCTCCCGATCAATTCTGCAGAAAGCGATACCGGCCTCCTCGGCCGGGCCCCATAACAATAGGGCTCGACCTTCCGTCGGCAACCGCTTTACGGCAAATCGGAGGACGCTTTTCGCGCCGTGCGACCAGCTCAGCTCTGCGCGTTGACGAACAGGGCCTCTGAACCATGGTTGAACTGCAGCCGCGCCAGCTTGGCGTAGAGCCCGCCCTGGCGGATGAGGGAGGCGTGGGTTCCTTCCTCGACGATGCGGCCATGATCCAGCACCAGGATGCGATCGGCCTTCAGCACTGTCGCCAGGCGGTGGGCGATGATGATGGTAGAGCGCTCGTGCAGCAGGCTGTCCAGCGCCTTCTGGACCAGCGTCTCGCTCTCGGCGTCAAGGGCAGAGGTTGCTTCGTCGAGAAGCAGCACCGGCGCGTTCTTGAGGATGGCGCGGGCAATGGCGATGCGCTGGCGCTGGCCGCCGGAAAGCGTGACGCCCCGTTCGCCGACATAGGTGTCGTAGCCCTTGTCGAGCCTGCCGATGAACTCGTCCGCCTGCGCGGCCACGGCGGCGGCACGCACCGCTTCGCGGCTGGCATTCGGCATGCCGAAGGCGATGTTGTCATGCACGGACGAGGCGAAGATCGTCACATCCTGCGGCACGATCGCAATGCGTTCGCGCAGATCCTTGGGGTCGACAGTGCGGATATCGACGCCGTCCACGCTCACCGCGCCCTTGGCGGGGTCGTAGAAGCGAAGCAGCATGGAGAAGACGGTGCTCTTGCCGGCGCCGGACGGCCCGACGATCGCAACGGTCTCGCCGGGCGCGATGTTGAAGCTGAGGCCGTTGAGGCTCTTGTAGTCGGGCCGCGACGGGTAGGCGAAATGGACGTCATCGAAGGCGATGGCGCCGGTTGCCGGGACCGGCATGGCGACCGGATGTTCCGGCGCCTGGATCTCGGGGACTTCGGTCAGAAGCTCGTTCAGCCGTTCGGCAGCACCGGCTGCCTGCGAAAGCTCGCCCCAGACTTCCGACAGCGAGCCGAGGCTGCCCGCGGCAAAGACCGAGTACAGCAGGAACTGGCTGAGCGTGCCGGCGGAAAGATTGCCGGAGAGCACGTCGTGTGCGCCGAACCACAGGACCGCGACGACGCTGCCGAACACCATGGTGATGGCGAAAGCGGTGAGCACCGAGCGCGCCTTGATCGCCGCGCGCGCCGCGCCATAGGCATCCTCGACGGCGGCTCCGAAGTGGCTGTTGGCAAGTGCTTCGCCATTGAAGGCCTGCACGGTGCGCGATGCGGCAATCGCCTCGCCGGCATAGGCCGAGGCGGCAGCGAGCGTGTCCTGCGCCTGGCGCGAGCGGCGGCGCACGGAACGGCCGAAGCCGACGAGCGGGAAGACGATGATCGGGATCGCGATCAGCACGAGGCTCGAAAGCTTGGGGCTCGTATAGACCATCATGCCGATGGCGCCGAGACACAGGATCAGGTTGCGCAGGGCGACCGATGCGGTGGCGCCGACTGCGGACTTCACCTGCGTCGTATCGGCGGTCAGTCGCGAGACGATCTCGCCGGACTGGTTGACGTCGAAGAAGGAGGCGGAAAGGCGGGTGACGCGGTCGAAAACGCTGCGCCTCAGGTCGGCGACGATGCGTTCGCCGAGCGTGATGACGAAGTAGTAGCGCGCCGCACTCGCCAGCGCGAGCACGATGGCGAGCATCATCAGCATCGCGAAATAGGTATTGATGAAGCCGCTATCGGGACTGGAGAAGCCGTTGTCGACCATCCGCCTCACGGCGAGCGGCAGCGCCAGCGTGGTTACGGCAGCAAGGATCAGCGAAATGCTGGCGCCGACGACCAGGTGACGATAGCGCGCGAGATAGGGAAGCAGCGTGGCGAGTGGGCGAATGGATTTGCGCGTTGGCGCCTGGTTTTCTCTTGACGACACTTGACCCCTTTCGCCAAACACGGAGGAAAGGGATTGCCCATGAGTCTTCCGTGCGGCACTTGTTATCCCGCAGACCTTGATGTATAGGCACGGCATCGAATTGGGAAGCCGTGGCCGTTCAGCCGGTACGCGGCTTCATTTACGTGTTCGGTCTCGAAGTCGCAATGCCTTGCGACAATTGGACCCTGGAACTCTAGGAAGATCGTTATGAAGGCAGACATCCATCCCGATTACCACGTCATCAAGGTAGTCATGACTGACGGCACCGAATACGAAACCCGCTCGACCTGGGGTTCTGAAGGCGCCACCATGAACCTGGAAATCGACCCCAAGTCGCACCCGGCTTGGACGGGCGGCAACCAGCAGCTCATGGACCGCGGCGGCCGCGTCTCCAAGTTCAAGAAGCGCTTCGAAGGCCTCGGCCTCTAATCGAACGCCTCTTCGGTATTTCAAAAAGCCCGGGTCATTGGCCCGGGCTTTTTGCTGTCTTGGTTTTGGGAGATACGCCGGGCGCAGCGCTGCGGGCAGCGGCGCTCAGTCGCTGTTCCAGGCAAGGAGCAGGATGACGGCGTTATGTCGCGGTTCCGGATCCGACCAGTCGGCGATTTCCGCAGGCGGCAACGCCTCTTCCGTCAGACGATCGAGATGCGCTTGCGTGGCGTCGATCGGATAGGCGCCCTCGGTGAGGTTTCTCCAGGAAACGTCGCAGTCGAGGCCCAGGCGTGCCAGCGTTTCGACGTAAGACACGATCTGCGATGCGCGCAGATTGTCGGGATGAAGGAAACCGGCGTCCGCGTCATGGTGTTTTCGGACTATGGCGTTCAAATGCGCAGCGATCGCCGGCGTCGGCCTCAGGCGCGTCGCGATCATCCTGATCTGCTGGCAGTAGAATCCTGAGCACTGATGGACCAGTCCGCGTCATTCCACGGCTGGGTTGAGAACAGGTACGTGCCGTCGGAAGGCAAGGACGGGGATCGCCTGGAGCGTCTCTCGCGGCCTGCCGGAATCGAAGGCGTTCCATTCGGTCTCGAAGGCTTTGTGGGTCGGGGTCAACATCTGGCTTGGCAGGATGACGCGTCCGGGGCTGAGTAGCGTCGCAGCGCTCTCGAGGAACCCGGGAAGTGGTTCCAGATGTGCAAGCCCGTTCGCGTCGCGGAAGGGAGCCAAGTCGGCTTCGGTGAGGATCATGTCCGATAAGTCGCTGTTTGCCGATGACGAGGGGCGGCCGCCGCCGCTGCCGGTCGCAAAGAAAAACCCGCCGGCAATTGCTGTTGCGGCGGGTTTGGTTTCTCAGATTTGTTCTTTGCGCGCGGCGTCAGTTGGTTCCGAAGGCCGTCTGCAGCAGCTTGATCTGCGCCTTGACGCCGTTCTGGTTGTCCGGGACGATCGCGGCCGCTTCGTGCGGGCGATAGATTTCGCGGTCGAGCAGGGCGACGCGGTTCTGCAGGCGCAGCGACCGCTCGATCAGGTCACGGAAGGATTCCGGCAGCTCGGCCCAGCCCGGAGCGGACTTGTCGACGTTGAAGCTGTCGAGGCGAACCTTGCTCTTTTCCGACATCACCTGGTCGCGGCTCATCTCGCCATTGTTGACAGCGCGCTGCAGCAGGAGCCAGGAGGCCATCTGCATCAGGCGGGTGGTCAGCCGCATGGATTCGGCTGCATAGAGCACCGATGCCATGCGCGGCAGGACCTTGGAAGCGGCGCGGCCGGGTCCGTCAAGATAGGTGGCCGTTTCTTCGACCAGTCCCATGCCTTCCGAATAGAGTGTCTTGAATTGTGCCGAGGACGCCGCGTGTCCTGCGAAACTGACCGTATTCAATCCTCTCTCGGACATGACCTGTTTTCCCTGGTTCAAACGCATCACGACAGTCAGGTAGGGGACGGCTATGGGAAATAAATCCTTGCCCGTCTCTATGCTTGAAGAATGATCCGATAGCGCATTTCGCGCAAGGGCATTCTTAAGAAAGGGTTAATCTCCACAGTTCTTTAGATAAACCTATGCCAAAACAAA
Source organism: Ensifer sp. ENS09 (assembly GCF_014852425.1). Classification (NCBI taxonomy): domain Bacteria; kingdom Pseudomonadati; phylum Pseudomonadota; class Alphaproteobacteria; order Hyphomicrobiales; family Rhizobiaceae; genus Ensifer; species Ensifer sp. ENS09. The sequence goes on along the minus strand of NZ_JACVBP010000006.1, from coordinate 220,695 downwards.
AAAAGAGCCGCGGAAAGCGGCTCTCAAGGTAAAACAGGGAGAAAATCAGACCCATTCGCCAGTCGGAGAAATTGTCTGAAACCGGAAAGCTCCGGATGCCCTGACAATCGCAGATAATGCTTAATGCCGCGTTAAACGCGCTCCGTTTTGCTGCGGTGCGACCTTACGCCGCCGGATCAGCGAAACAGGTTCTCGGCGGCCGAGCGGCTGGCGGATTTGCGTGTCCGCTCCGCCTCCAGCCGGGTAATCTCCTCGGTCAGAAGCGCGATGCGCTGGGTCAGCTCATCCACGGACAGCAGCGCGAGATCGCTGCCGATTTCATGGGCCACCTTCTTCTGCGGCCGGTCGTCGTCAAACAGGCTCATCCGACTGATCCTCCCATTCCGGACGCTTGTCCGGTTCGTTGTGTGCTTCTTCGAACGGGGCTGCGCGCGGCGAAAGCTGCAGGCTTTCCGGCGTCGTCGGCGCACCGGCATTGACCGGCGAGAAGGCGTCGCGGTCGGAGACCGGAACCGGTGCGCGCATCCGGCTGCGGATGATGGCATAGGCCGTGATCAGGATATGGGCGCAGGCGGTGATCATGAACAGGCCGTAGGGGCCTGCCGCGGTCATGACCGGGCCGCCGATCGTCGGGCCGATGATGGTGCCGATGCCGTAGAGCAGCAGCAGGCCGCCGGAGACCTTGACGAAGTCTTCGGCCGTCGCGAAGTCGTTGGCGTGCGACACTGCGATCGGGTAGAGCGCGTTGGCCGCAGCGCCGTAGATCGCGATCAGCGTCAGCACGATCCAGACCTGGCTCGGCTCGATCAGGAAGATGAGAAGCCCGGCAAGCGCGCCGATGCCGGCAAGCGCGGCGAGAACGTAGCGCCGGTCGATGCGGTCGGATAGGCGACCGGCCGGCAACTGCATGACGGCGCCGGCAAAGATCGCCACGCTCATCATCGCCGCCACGGTGCTGTCGGAAAGTCCCGCCTGGCGGCCGAAGACGGCGCCGAGCGTGCCGAAGGCGCCATTGGCGATGCCGACGAGCAGGATGCCGAGGAAGGAAACCGGCGAGTTGCGATAAAGGCCGCGCAGGTCGAGGCTCACCTTCTTCAGCGGCTGCGGCGAGGCGGCCTTGGACATCAGCGTCGGCAGCATGGCGACGCAGTAGAGGATGCCGCAGATCATGAACAAGATGGTGGTGGACGTATCGCCGAAGGGGATCATCATCTGGCCGCCGACGACGCCGAAGAGCGTGATGGCGATATAGAGCGAGAAAATGACGCCGCGGCTCTCGTTGGTGGCGCGCTCGTTCAGCCAGCTTTCGATGATCATCGAGGTGCCAGCGGTGGAAAAGCCGGTCAGCGCTCTGAGGATCAGCCACCAGGTCGGGTCGATCAGGATGCCGGTGAGCAGCGCGACGATGGCGATCAGCGATGCAAAGACGCTGAAGGCGCGCACGTGGCCGATGCGCTTGACGACCGTGGGCGCAAAGAAGCAGCCGAGCACGAAGCCGGCAGCCCAGGATGTGCCGATCAGGCCGAGGATGGTGGTGGGATAACCTTCAGCGGTGCCGCGCACCGGAAGAAGCAACCCCTGCAGACCATTGCCCAGAAAGAGAAACAGCGTGCCGAGCAGGAGGGCGGCGACAGGGAGCAGGTTCTTTCTCATCATTCATCCGAAATTCGTTCTGCCGTCAGCAAGTTAGGGCGGTGCCTGGTGAATTGCCAGCCGGTTTGTGATTGCAGCGCCTGGCGTTGCCGCAGGTTTTGTCCTTCGATCGGAGACGAATGACGCAACATGCGGCGGCCGGTCATTGCAAATCGCCCGCGGAAACACTAGCCCTTTTTGCCAAGCGCAACGTATCGCTCGTCCTCGGGGGAGGCGGTGCTGCGTGCGACGAAGAGTGCCGGTGTTGCGAACGCTTCACCGGTCGAGGCAGCCTCCCGGTAGACGAGGGCAACATGCAGAAGGCGATCGCCCTTTTTCTGCTTCTGATCATGGCCATTCAGCTCCTCTGGCCGATCGGCATTCCGGGGCTGCGCCGCCGTCGCGATTTCTGGAAGATCGCGGTCTTCGCCATCGTGATGATGATGGTGACGGTGTTGATCCGTCCCTGATCCGGCCGCTGCGCCGCAACTCCCCGTTACCTTTGGAACTCCATCGCCTGCGGCTCACCGCTACCTTGGTTGCGAAACCTGTCGTTTCAACCAGAAAAGGGCGCAGGACAGATGGGAAAGAAAGCGCTAAAGTGCGAGCCTCATTCGGGAGATGACTTCGAGGGTTTCTTGGAACGCCGGCTTGCTGCCATTCTCGCTGCCGATGTCGTGGGGTACAGTCGCCTGATCGGCGCTGACGAGACCGGTACGTTGGCCGCGATGAAACGGCACAAGAGCGAACTCGTCGATCCGAAGATCACCCGTCACAAGGGACGCATCGTCAAGCTCACCGGCGATGGCATCCTCGTCGAATTTGCAAGCGTCGTGCACGCGGTCGCCTGCGCCGTCGATATCCAGCGTGGCATGCTGCTGCGCAATGAAAGCGTTTCGCCGCTCAAACGCATCGAACTCAGGATCGGCGTGCATCTCGGTGACATCATCGTCGAGGATGGCGACATCTTCGGGGACGGCGTTAATGTCGCAGCGCGCCTCGAAGGCCTCGCCGAACCCTCCGGCATCGCCGTCTCGGCTTCCGTGCGCGATCATGTCGGCGCGCGCCTGGATGTTGGCTTCATCGACAAGGGCGAACACACGCTGAAGAACATCGCCGCCGGCGTGCATGTCTATTCGGTGGCGCTCGGTGCACCGACCAAGGTCGCGTCGGCGCCGAGCGGATCGTGTCCGGTGGTGCTCGACGATGGCTACGGGCTCTCGGTCGGCGTACTGCCCTTCACCAATATGAGCCACGATCCCGAGCAGGAGTACTTCTCCGACGGCATCACCGAAGACATCATCACCGATCTTTCGAAGATATCGAAGCTGCACGTCGTCGCCCGCAACACGGTGTTCACCTACAAGGGGCGATCGGTGAAGGTGAAGCAGGTGGCCCAGGAACTCGGTGTTCGCTACATCCTCGAGGGCAGCGTACGCAAGGCGGGCGCGCGGGTGCGCATCACCGGCCAGTTGATCGATGCGCTGACCGGCACGCATCTCTGGGCCGATCGCTACGACCGGGACCTGACCGACATCTTCGCCATCCAGGACGAAATCACCCATGCGATCGTCGACCAGCTGAAGATCAAGCTGTTGCCGGCGGAAAGGCGGGCGATCGAGAGCGACCCGACGACAAGCGTCGAGGCCTACACCTACTATCTGCGCGGCCGGCAGTTTTCGCATGCCTGGACGCGCTCCTATCTCCTGCTCGCGCGGCGCATGTTCATGAAGGCGGTGGAACTCGATCCGGATTTTGCCCGCGCCTATGCCGGCATCGCCGATTGCGAGTCGGCGCTGCGTGACTGGCACGAGGACGAGTTTCCGCTGCAAAGCATCCTGTCCATCACCGACAGGGCGCTGGCGCTCGATCCAGACCTCGCGGAGGCACACGCATCCCGTGGACTGGTGCTTCACCAGGACGGCCAATGCGAGGAGGCGGTTGCCGCCTTCGAGCAGGCGCTGACGCTCGATGCCGGGCTCTACGAGGCGAACTTCCATTATGGCCGCTTCCTGTTCATGCAGGGCGCATTCGAAATGGCGATCCAGTTCTTCAAGCGTGCCGCGGACATCCGGCCGGACGATTATCTGTCACCGATCCACCTGATGAGCGCCTATCGCACGCTCGGCCGCGACAGCGAACGCAAGCAGTGGGCGCGCATCGGCATTGCCCGGGCGGAGCGGGCGCTGGAACTCAATCCGGAAAACTCGGGCCCGGCCCATCGCGGCGCGCTGGCGCTTGCCCATATGGGCGAGGCCGACCGTGCGCGGGAATGGGCAGCGCGGGCGCTGGCGATCGATCCCGATGACGTGGTCGCCCGTTACAACACGGCCTGTGTCTATTGCATCCTCGGCGATATCGATGCGGCGCTCGATCTTCTCGAGACCTTGCTGCCGCAGAGCTCCTGCTACCAGCTGCTCTGGTTCAAGCAGGATTCAGACCTCGACGCCGTTCGCCACCATGTCCGTTTCCAGGCGATGGTCGAGGCGATCGCAAAATGCGAGGCCGGATTGCGCTGAACCGCCGGACAGTCGTTGCCATCCGGCGGCTCGCACTTGCTTAGTGGGGACCCGCCTGGCGGGATCCCTGAGGGGCGCTGACCCGCCCGGCGGTCAGCCACCAGATGGCCGCTCCGGTCACGAACAGCATGGCTGTCGCCACCATCACGACCGCGGTAAACGCGCCTTCGAAGGAGAAGCGGGCACGGGTCACCAGTTCGCTCGCCACATCCGCCGGCAGCTTCTCGGCGAGAAGCAGGGCTTCGTCGAGACTGTCGCGTGCCATCGCCGGGATCGCAGCGCCCTCCGGCAGGACGAGGAAGGCGGTGTAGACGACCGACATGACGGTGCCGAGCACGGCAATGCCGATCGCGCCGCCAAGCTCGAACGAGACCTCCTCGATCGATGCTGCCATGCCGGCCCGTTCCGGCGGGGCGTTGAACATGATGGCGCTGGAGGCGGCGGTCATGGACGCACCGATGCCGAGGCCGAGAACCACGAGGGTGGCGACCTGGGCGAGCGCTCCGGTTTCATGGACAAGCAGATAGCCGCCGAGGCCGAGCGCCGCCAGGATGAGGCCGGAGCGCAGCACCACTTCGGCGCCGAGGCGCGGCAGCAGCGTACCGGTCAGCGGCCCGGCGACGAAAGCGGCGAGCGGGATCGGCAGGATGAAGAAGCCGGCCTCGAGCGGCGAAAAGCCCTCGACCAGCTGCAACTGCTGGCTCAGCACCAGTTCGATGCCGACGATGGAGGCGGATGCCACCAGTGCGGCGGCGACGCCGGAGGAAAACACCGCATTGCGGAAGAGGCTGAAATCGATCAGCGGATGCGGACTGCGGCGCTGGCGACGCACGAAGAGAAAGAGTGCGATCGCACCGATCACGGCGGCAGCAAGGCCCGCTTCCAGCGACGGCTCGCGCTTGCTTGTTTCCTTGACGGCATAGGCCAGGCCGATGAGACCGACCATGATTTGCAGCGAACCGATCGCGTCCCAAGGGTGTTTCGGATTGCCGGCGTTGTTCGGCAGCACGATGAGGCCGAGCAGGAGGGCGATCGCGACGACCGGCACGTTGATGAGGAAGACCGAGCCCCACCAAAAGTATTCGAGCAGGAAACCGCCAAGCACCGGGCCGATCGCCGCGCCGCCGGACGCGATCGCCGCCCATACGCCGATCGCCAGCGACCGTTCCCGTTCGTCGGTGAAGGTCAGCCGGATGATCGACAGTGTCGCCGGCATCATGAGAGCGGCGCCGACGGCGAGCAGGACGCGACCACCGATCAGGATCGCCGGTGTCGGTGCATAGGCGGCGATCAGCGAGGCGATACCGAAGACGGCAAGGCCGACGATGAAGGGCTTCTTGTGGCCGAGGCGGTCGCCAAGCGTGCCGAGGCCGGGCAGAAGGCCGGCGACGACCAGGGCATAGGCATTGACGATCCAGAGCTTCTCCGACGCGGTGGCGCCGAGATCATGGGTCAGCCGCGGCAGGGCGGTATAGAGCACCGTCATGTCGACGACGATCAGGAAAAGGGCGCTCGATACGATGGCCAGAATGAGCCAGCGATTTTGCGGTAGCATGGTACACCTCGGGTGGCCGCCCACTTGGGAAATGGAGGCTGGGCCTTGTTTAGATCACGGTCGTTGTTTATTTAAATACGTACGTATGGATTTGAAATAGGAAGTCAAGATGGGACGACGAAGAACGATCGATCGGGACAAGGTTCTGGATGCGGCGGAGGCGGTGGTGAATTCAGTCGGCGCGGCCGGGCTGACGATCGATGCCGTCGCCAAGGCTTCCGGGATTACCAAGGGCGGCGTGCAATATTGCTTCGGCAACAAGGACGGCCTGATCGACGCGATGATGCAGCGTTGGTTCGATGAATTCGATGCCGCGGTAGCGGCGGAGGGTGGCGACGATCCCGATCCGATCAAGGCAATGCGCGCCCATGCGGCGGTGACCGCCCGGATGAACACGGCCGACAATGCCCGCACATCCGGCATGATGGCCGCACTGCTGCAGCGGGAAGAGCACATGGCGAAGAACCGCGCCTGGTATCGCGCCCGCCTCGACGGTCTCGACCTGTCGACTGAGGAGGGGCGCAGGGCGCGGATGGTGTTTCTCGCAACGGAAGGCGTCTTCCTGCTGCGGGGGTTCGGCTTCCTCGAGATGGAAGACGCCGAATGGCAGGATATGTTTGCCGATATCTTGAAGCTTCTGCCGGAGCGCGACCGCGCCTGAGGCGTTGAAAAGCGCTAGAGCTCGATCAGGCCGCGCATGGCGCTGACGCAATGGCCGGAAAGGCTGACCTTGCGAACGACGCCACCCTGCTTTCGGACATGCGCGCCGATGAGGCTGCGACGCCCCATCTCCACACCCTGCTCGATGGTGATGTCGACATCGATATCCTGCTCCGGGACGAGCGAGACGAGATAGGCGGAAAGCGCTGCCGAGGCGCTGCCGGTAGCCGGGTCTTCATTGACATTGTCGAGCGGTGCGAACATGCGCGCCCGGATCTGCCAGGGCGCTTCCACCGAGCGAGCGTAGAGGAACAGGCTGAAACTGTCTTCCTCGGGTTTGTAGCGGGCATTGGCGGCCTGGAAGGCGGTGACATTGGGTTGGGCGGACGACAGCGTCGCGACATCCATGATTTCGGCGACGGCGAAGGGCAGGCCGACGGAAAGCCGGCTCGGTGCGTGCACGCGTCTGCTGATGGCCTCAGGCGCGAGCGACGCGCAGGCCGCGATCGTGTCGGCGTCGAATTCTGGGCCGACGGTCAGGCTGCGCGGTACGACGATGGTGGCGCCGACGACAACACCGTCTTCCCGCAGCAAAGTGGCCTCGACGAGGCCGGCCTTTTCCTCGAAACGCAGGATTTCGCCGGGCGCGCGGCCGAAGACTTCTTTTTGGCGGCCGAGCACGAAGGCCGTGCCGACATTGGGATGGCCGGCAAAGGGGATCTCCGTCGTCGGCGTGAAGATCCGCACTTCCGCGGTGTTCGCAGGGTCCCGCGGCGGCAGCACGAAGGTGACTTCGGAATACCCGAATTCGGTCGCGATCGCCTGCATCTGACGATCGCTCAAGCCGCGGGCGTCGGACATGACCGCCAATTGGTTGCCGGCAAAGCGCTCGTCGGTGAAGACGTCGACGGTGACATAGGCAACGGACTTCGGCGCGGTGTCTGAGGTCATGGTCGTGGCTTTCGCTGGTGGAGCGCCGCTGGCGCTCATCGTGTCGGCTCTGATGTCAAGGCTTAAGACAGCCGACACACCGCACAAAGACCCGAACTTGTCCGGGTGACAAGTTCCACTGCGCCGACGAAGCCGTCGCGTTCGCGTTGCAGACACCAACCCTTTGCAAGGAAAAGGGGCCGACATGCGGCCCCTCCTATGCGGTCAACCTGGCTCAGGCGGCCTTCTCGAGTTCCTTCTTCCACGTCCCCTTCGCCGCCAAGCTGCACATCTCGGCGCGATGGGCAAAGGCGCGTTGGCCGGTGCCGATGTTGTCGGCCTTGCCGTGCCAGGCAGTCAGCGCTTCCTGCTGCAGGGCGCGGCCATAGGAGAAGGTGAGCTTCCAGGGCAGGTCGTGGCTGGCGTTCATTGCCGAGAGGTGGGCGGTCGCCTCCTCGGTCGACTGGCCGCCGGAGAGGAAGGCGATGCCCGGTACAGCCGAAGGCACCGTGCGCTTCAGTACCCGGATGGTGCGCTCGGCCACTTCGGCGACGGAGGCATTGCGGGCCTTCTTGCCGTCGATCACCATGCTTGGCTTCAGGATCATGCCTTCGAGCTTGACGCGCATGGCCGCCAGTTCCTCGAAGGTGGTCCGCAGCGTCCACTCGGTCACCTGTTCGGAGCGATCGATCGAGTGGTCGCCCGGCGCGCCGTCCATCAGCACTTCCGGCTCGACGATCGGCACGATGCCGGCGTCCTGGCAAAGGGCGGCATAGCGGGCGAGCGCATGGGCATTGGCGCGCACCGCACCGGCGGTGGGCAGCGTATCGGAGATGGAGACGACGCCGCGCCACTTGGCAAAGCGTGCGCCGGCCTCGTGATATCTCGCCAGCCGCTGGGCAAGGCCGTCGAGCCCTTCGGTGATCGTTTCGGCCGGGAAGTTGGTCATCGGCTTGGCGCCCGCATCGACCTTGATGCCGGGGATCGCGCCGGCGGCCCGGATGATGTCGACGAGCGGCGTGCCGTCGACCGCATGCTGGAACAGGGTTTCCTCGTAGAGGATGACGCCGGAGATGTATTTGCGCATCGCCTTTTCGGCGCGCAGCAGCATCTCGCGGTAATCGCGCCTGGAGGTCTCGGTGGATTCGAGGCCGATCGTATCGAAGCGCTTCTTGATCGTTGCCGTGGACTCGTCGGCGGCAAGCAGTCCGCGGCCATTGGCGACCATGGCGACGGCGATGTCTTCCAGTTTTTCCGTCATGCTTTTTCTCTCCCTAGACAGCGCTGATCGTGAGGATCAGGCGAACACTGAAACAGTTGCAGGGCCGACGGTGCGCGGGGCAACCGCCACGCTCCCAACAGGAGCGCGAGTAACAGGTGAAATTGTCCAGGAAAATGGCGAGAAAATCGACTGAAACGATTTAAAATTTTTTAATCGTTTGAATAAATAAGGTTTTTTCTTGATTGCCGGCGCGTGAGAGTGCTTCCCGCGCGCCGGTTGTATGTCTTACTTCTGCTTCAGGATGTCGACGCCCGGGAGCGGCTTGCCTTCCATCCACTCCAGGAACGCGCCGCCGGCGGTCGAGACGTAGCTGAAATCGTCGGCGACTTCGGCATGGTTCAGCGCCGCGACGGTATCACCACCGCCGGCAACCGAGACCAGTGAACCCTGACGGGTGCGGGCAGCCGCATGCTTGGCAACGGCAACGGTGGCCTTGTCGAAAGGCGCGATTTCGAAGGCGCCGAGCGGACCGTTCCAGACCAGCGTTTCGGCCTTGGAGATCCAGTCATTGACGGCCGCGATCGACTTCGGGCCGACGTCGAGAACCATGGCATCGGCCGGAATGGCGTTGATGTCGACCACTTCGTTGTCGGCGCCGGCCTTGAACTCGCGGGCAATGACGCCGTCTTCCGGCAGCACGATGGCGCAGCCGGCCTTGTCGGCAGCGGCGATGATCGCCCGGGCGGTGTCGGCGAGGTCATGCTCGCAGAGCGACTTGCCGACATTGATGCCCTTGGCGGCGATGAAGGTGTTGGCCATGCCGCCGCCGATGACAAGCGCATCGACCTTTGTCACGAGGTTCTGCAACAGGTCGATCTTGGTCGAGACCTTGGCGCCGCCGACGATGGCAACGACCGGCCGCTTCGGCTGGCCGAGGCCCTTTTCCAGCGCTTCGAGTTCGGCCTGCATGGTGCGGCCGGCATAGGCCGGCAGGTGATGGGCAAGACCTTCCGTCGAGGCATGGGCGCGGTGGGCGGCCGAGAAGGCGTCGTTGACGTAGATGTCGCCATTGGCGGCAAGCGCCTTGACAAACTCGGCCTCGTTCTTTTCCTCGCCCTTGTGGAAGCGGGTGTTTTCGAGCAGCAGCACGTCGCCGTCGCTCATGTCGGCGATCGCGTTCTTGGCCTTGTCGCCGATGCAGTCGGCGCCGAAATGAACGCGCTGGTCGAGCACGTCCTCGACGGCCGGAGCGATCGTCTTCAGCGACATGTCGGCGACCGGTTCACCCTTCGGGCGGCCGAAATGGGCGAGCAGGATGACCTTGGCGCCCTTCTCGGACAGCTCGCGGATGGTCGGCGCGACGCGCTCGATGCGGGTCGCGTCGGTGACCACGCCGTCCTTAACCGGCACGTTGAGATCGACGCGCACCAGAACGCGCTTGCCGGCGATGTCGGTCAGATCGTCGAGGGTCTTGAAAGTCATCAGATAGTCTCCGGTGATAGTCTTTGGAAAAGGGTGGGGTAGTCGATGACGAGGCCGTCCTCGTCTACGGGCAGTTCCGCGGCAAAACTGCGGTCCTCGGCCTCGTAGCGATAGAGCCTGAAATCATCGAGGCAGGTGTAGTGCTGGCCGTCCACAACAGGCTGAAACGTGTCGAATGGCACGTAGAGCATCTTCAGTCTGGCGGTGCCGGACTGGCTCACAAGCCCGAGGCGGCGGATCGGCAGCGTGTTGGTGAAGGGCGTTCCCGCGAGGTCGATATCGATACAGCCGTCGAATTCGGGGAGGGGCGTGCCGCGTGCCGTCGCCCATTCGCCCGGAACGTCCGAGCGCAGATGCAGGCTGCGGCCATCGGTGGTGTCGACAATCAATTTGCGAACGTGCCAGCTGTCGTCGCAGTCGATCCGGTAGCGCGCGCCATAGGGCGTGCCGCCGCGGCTGCCGATCAGAACGCCGACGGCGCGGATGACCGCGCCGTCGGTGGTGTCGATTTTTGTCAGCGTCAGGTGTTCGAGCCCTTCCCCTTCCAGCGGACGCCAGCGGACCGTCGTTGAGGAGAGGGCGCGAAACATCTGTCTTAGATGAGCTTGGCGAACGCGACCGCCGTGTCGGCCATACGGTTCGAGAAGCCCCACTCGTTGTCGTACCAGGTGAGGATACGCACGAAGTTGCCTTCGACGACCTTGGTCTGGTCGATCGCGAAGATCGAGGAGTGGCTGTCATGGTTGAAGTCGCGCGAAACGAGCGGCTCTTCCGTGTAGCCCAGAACGCCCTTGAGCGCGCCATTGGAGGCGGCCTTGATGGCGTTAGTGATTTCCTCGACCGAGGTGTTGCGCTTGGCGACGAACTTGAAGTCGACGACGGAGACGTTCGGGGTCGGGACGCGGATCGACGTGCCGTCGAGCTTGCCCTTCAGTTCCGGCAGAACCAGGCCAACGGCCTTGGCAGCGCCAGTCGAGGTCGGGATCATCGACAGAGCGGCGGCGCGGGCGCGGTACAGATCCTTGTGCATCTGGTCGAGCGACGGCTGGTCGTTGGTGTAGGAGTGGATCGTGGTCATGAAGCCGTGGCTGATGCCGATGGTATCGTTCAGGACCTTGACGACCGGAACCAGGCAGTTCGTCGTGCAGGATGCGTTGGAGATGACCAGGTGGTCCTTGGTCAGCTGGTCGTGGTTGACACCGTAGACGACCGTCAGGTCGGCGCCGTCGGCCGGGGCCGAGACGATGACGCGCTTGGCGCCGGCCGTCAGGTGGGCTGCAGCCTTGTCGCGCGCGGTGAAGATGCCGGTGCATTCCATCGCGATGTCGATGCCGAGTTCCTTGTGCGGCAGCGTTGCCGGATCCTTGATCGCGGTCACCTTGATCGGCTTGCCGCCGTTGATGGTGATCGTGTCGCCTTCGACCTTGACCTCGGCCGGGAAGCGACCGTGGATCGAGTCATAGCGCAGCAGGTGAGCGTTGGTCTCAACGGGGCCGAGGTCGTTGATCGCAACGACTTCGATGTCGGTGCGGCCGGATTCGACGATGGCGCGGAGCACGTTGCGGCCGATGCGGCCAAAACCGTTGATGGCGACTTTCACTGTCATGGGTCTCTCCCTGTCTGACTGACGTGGTACGAAAAAAGCGGGGCGCACCTTTCGGCGCGCCCCGCAGATTGATCAGGCGAGCTTCGTTTCCGCGGCGGCAACCACCGCCTCAGGCGTGATGCCGAAGTGCTTGTAAAGCTCCTTGTAGGGGCCGGAAGCGCCGAAGCTCGACATGCCGATGAAGGTGCCATCGCTGCCGATGAAGTGATCCCAGCCCTGACGGATGCCGGCTTCGACGGCGATCTTGACCGGCGAGTTGCCGATGATCGCCTGCTGGTAGTCTTCGCTCTGCTCGGCGAAAAGCTCGAAGCAGGGAACGGAGACGACGCGGGTCGAGATGCCCTTGGCGGTCAGCGTCTGGCAGGCCTTGACGGCGATTTCGACTTCCGAGCCGGTGGCGAAGATCGTGACCTTGGCGTCGGCGGCCGAGATCAGGTCGTAGGCGCCGCGGGCGCACAGGTTCTCTTCTTCGTACTCGGTGCGAACGGCCATCAGGTTTTGGCGCGTCAGCGCGATGCCGGACGGACGGTTGTGGCTTTCGAGCGCCAGCTGCCAGCACTCGGCCGTTTCCGTGGCGTCGGCCGGGCGGAACATCAACAGGTTCGGGATGGCGCGAAGCGCTGCCATGTGCTCGACCGGCTGGTGCGTCGGGCCGTCTTCGCCAAGGCCGATGGAATCGTGCGTTAGCACGTGGATGACGCGGATGCCCATCAGGGCGGCCAGGCGGATCGACGGACGGCAGTAGTCCGAGAAGATCAGGAAGCCACCGGAATAGGGGATGACGCCGCCATGCAGCGCCATGCCGTTCATGGCAGCGGCCATGCCGTGCTCGCGAACGCCCCAATGGATGTAGCGGCCGGAGAAGTCGTCAGGGGTGATCGACTTGGTCTGGCTCGTCTTGGTGTTGTTCGAGCCGGTCAGGTCAGCCGAGCCGCCGATGGTTTCGGCCAGAACGCCGTTGATGACTTCGAGCGCGTCCTCGGAAGCCTTGCGGGTTGCCGGCGACGGCTTGGTTTCGGCGAGCTTCTTCTTGTAGTCGTCGATGGCCGAGGAGAGGCGGCCTTCGAGTTCGCCGGAGAAGCGGCGAACGAACTGGGCCTTCTTCTCGGCCTCGCTCTTTTCAAGACGGTCTTCCCACTCCTTGCGCGCCTTGGTGGAGCGCAGGCCGGCCAGACGCCAGGCGTCGAGCACGTCGGAGGGAACGACGAAAGCTTCGGCTTCCCAGCCGAGCGCCTTGCGGGTGGCGGCGATTTCCTCGGCGCCGAGCGGCGAGCCGTGAACCTTGTGGGTGCCGGCCTTGTTCGGTGCGCCGAAGCCGATCGTCGTCTTAGCCGCGATCATGGTCGGCTTGTCGGACTTCTGCGCCTGGTCGATCGCAGCGGCGATCGCGTCCGGATCATGGCCGTCGACGGCAATGGTGTTCCAGTTGGAGGCGCGGAAGCGGGCGTGCTGGTCGGTCGAGTCGGCGATCGAGATCGGGCCGTCGATCGAGATGTTGTTGTCGTCCCAGAAGACGATCAGCTTGTTGAGCTTCAGGTGGCCGGCGAGCGAAATCGCTTCCTGGCTGATGCCTTCCATGAGGCAGCCGTCACCGGCGAGCACGTAGGTATAGTGCTCCATCAGGTCGGAGCCGAATTCGTCACGCAGCTTGCGCTCTGCGATCGCCATGCCGACGGCGTTGGCAATGCCCTGGCCGAGCGGACCGGTGGTCGTCTCGATGCCGGCGGCGTGGCCGTATTCCGGGTGGCCGGCGGTGCGGGCGCCGAGCTGGCGGAAGTTCTTGATCTCGTCGATGGAGATGTCTTCGTAGCCCGTCAAATAGAGCAGCGAATAGAGCAGCATCGAGCCGTGGCCGGCCGACAGCACGAAGCGGTCGCGGTTTGGCCAGGACGGATTCTTGGGGTCAAAGCTCAGATAGCGCGTAAAGAGGACTGTCGCTATGTCGGCTGCACCCATGGGCAGGCCAGGGTGGCCGGAATTTGCCTTCTCGACGGCATCCATGGAGAGGAAACGGATCGCATTTGCCATCCGGTCGTGTTTTTCGCGAGAGATCATGACTGTTCCGTTTGCGTTCGGTGGTCAGGGAACGGTCTCTATCCTCCAAAGACCGCGCAAGAAGCGGCTGACACATAGCAGGTGCGCCGTGCGAGTCAACAAATACGGGCCTTCCGCGGCCATTTGACGGCAGGTTGCTCCGGCCCCCGCCGCGGTGCTTGTTCCGCAATGCAACAAGCCTACCGCACTGCCGTTGAAGAAAGCCGGCTACGCAATCCATCCACAGCTTCCGCTGTTGTTTGCTGTACTTGGCATTGTTGAGACTTACGTAATAGGTTTAAAAAAGATCGAGCCGAAGCGGCGGACGGGATTCGGGCGATTCGGCCTCATGGGCGAGGTATTCGGAACACATGCCGGCAAAGACTGTCAAAGCGGCGATCGACGAACTGCGAAACGCAGTGCAATCCCTGGAGAATGCGATCGACGGTCGGTTTGACAGGGAGCGGGACTTCAGCGAGTTCGAGGGCGAGGTGCGACGCGTCAACACCGACCGGTCGCGACTGGCGCAGGAACTCGATCAGTCGCAGTTCCGGGCAAACCGGCTCGAGGAGGTCAACCGTGAGGTTTCCCGTCGCCTCGTGACGGCGATGGAAACCATTCGGGCGGTGCTCGACCGCTAGGAACAAGCGACATGGCGCAGGTGACAGTTTCGATCGACGGCAAGGCCTATCGCATGGCCTGCGAGGAAGGGCAGGAAGATCATCTGATCGAGCTTGCCACCAATTTCGATCAGTATGTCGGACACCTCAAGACCCAGTTTGGCGAGATCGGCGATCTGCGCCTGACCGTCATGGCCGGCATCATGGTCATGGACGAGCTCAGCGAGGTCAATCGCCGGCTGAAGAACCTCGAAGCCGAGGTCGGCAACCTGACGAATGGGCGCGACGCCGCGCTTTCGGATCAGCTGAAGAACGAGGAGGCGCTGGCCTCGGCGCTCAGCGAAGTGACCCAGCAGATCCACGGTATCGCCGCCAAGCTGAACGGCCGCCCCACGACGCCGTCGAGCTGACAAGGTTTCGTCGGCGAGCCACTGGCGCGAAGCACCGAGACACTTTATATATCGAATGCGGTCTGCGCTCCCCGACAGGAACCACAATCCCCGGGGCCATACTCGATCCTAAGGGAGCTGTCCCTGTCCGGACCCGTGGGTTCGGACACATGGCGCCCACCTACTTTGTAGGCACCCGGGATCGTAAAATATCCATCGGTTGTGTGGATCGCACTTCTCCCTCCTTTCGACTGCTCGCTCAGTCCCCGGCAAAAGCCCGGCGGATGGCGTCGGCCATGGCCTCGACGATCCGGTCCTTGCCGTTCCCGGCCTTTGAAATCCGCAGCACGACATTCGAGTGGTCGATCACGGTGTAGCCGTCATCGGCCGTCAGTTCGCGGCAGCCGGACGGGATGCTGCTGCGGGCAAGTGGCGCGATGGCAAGGCCGGACACCACCGCCGCCATCAGGCCACCGCTGGTGCGGCTGACATAGGCGACGCGGTTGTCGATGCGGCATTTCCTCAAATTGCGCTGGGCAAGGTCGTCGCACCAGCCGCCTTCAAGATAGGTATAGGTCGCGATCGGTACCGGACGGCGTTCGTCGGTCCGGTGCTGCTCCGACGTCACCCAGACGGTCGGATCCATCATCAGCACCTCGTTCCTCGTCTTTCCGCCGGGCTCGAAGACGACGGCAAGGTCGATCTCTCCCGCCTCCAGTGCCGCGACATTGGTCATCGAGGCGCCCTGCTGCACGGTCACTTCGACGCCCGGGTGGATGGCCGCGAAACTGCCGAGCGCTTTCGGCAAGGTCGAGTTGATGTATTCCTCGGGCAGCCCGATCCGAACGGCGCCGTCGAGCGCCGGCTGACGCAGCGCGGCGGCGGTGTCGTCGAGCAGGGTGACGATGCGCCTGGCATTGTCGACGAGCCGCAGTCCTTGCGGAGTCAGCACCACACCGCGCGAATGGCGCTCGAACAGGGCGTCGCCGAGCACATCCTCGAGCTTCCTGATCTGCATGCTGACGGCCGACTGGGTACGCCCGACGATGTCTGCGGCGCGCGTGACGCTGCTGGTATCGACAACTGCGAGAAAGGTTCTGAGCAGATCGCTATCAAGGGGGAGGGGCATGGCGTCAACCATCAGAATTTCTGATGACAGTCATGCTTGCAATTCGTTTGTCAAATGTCAACGCGAGGACGAAGATCGTTCTGTCAGATCATCCTAGGCTCGAGTCCCTGCCATGAGCGTACTTGCCGTTCTCGCCTTTTCCGACACGTTCGCTGCCGCCCGACGCAGGGCAAGGCGATGGGCCGCCGATTTGCTGCTTGTCGAGGCGCCTGCCGAGGTGCCGGCGGACAGGCCGCTGCTGCTGCGCGACGCCGGGATCCCGGCAGTCGACTTCGACCTTCGACGGCGGGAGCGGATGTTGGAGCAGGCGGTCTATCGGTCGCACTGGATGCTCTAGGCAGTCCCCGCGCCAATCCTTACGAGATGAGATCGAGCCTTGCGGCACGAAAGACGGCTTCGGCCAGATTGCCGGCCTGCAGCTTGCGCATGGCGTCTTCCAGCGCCCGGTCGATCCGGTCGAGGGGAATATCGGTTTCGCGCATCATGTCCTGGCGCGTGCGGCCGCGGGCGGCGAGCGTCAGGCAACGCAGTTCCAACGGTTCGAGTTCTTTCATCTGGTCCTTCATGGACGTCGGCTTTTCCACTGCTGCCTGCAGGAGCGCGTCCATACATCGAACGCGGGCATTAGTTCCTGCTAATTATTTGAAATCGCGTCTTTATTTGCATGCGGTCGCCGATGCGCGAAAGCGGAACCGTCGTCCATGATGAACGGAACGCTAATGCTGTGCCGAACCGGGAAGGCGCTGGCCGTGCTGTCGCAAACCGCGGCAAAAGCGGCGAAGCGGGTGGCTATGCATGGGCGACATCGGGTGTATAGGCTGGTGATTGAGCCGGGAATCGGCGAGAAAGTGACGGGTTGTGCCATTTCGGGAAGAAAATTCGTCCGCGACGATGGCATGAGGCAGGAGAGGGCACGATGTCACCGAAGGACTTGAAGGCGGCGCTGCGCAACGAGCGGCTGGCATTGCGCGATGCGATGCCCGCGGAGATACGGATCGAGGCAAGCCTGACCATGGCCGACCATGCGGGCGACGTCATTGCGCTCGATCCCGGTCACATCGTTTCCGGCTTCTGGCCGATCCGCTCCGAGGTCGATATCCGGCCGCTGATGGCGCGGCTGAAAAGCCGCGGGGCCCGGCTCTGCCTGCCCGTGATCATGGACAAGCAGACGATCGTCTTTCGCGAGCTGCTCGATGGCGTCGACATCATCGCCACCGGCTTCGGCACCACCGGGCCTGGCCCGGATGCACCGGTGCTCGACCCGGATATTATGCTCGTGCCGCTTTCGGCCTTCGACGCGACCGGTCACCGGATCGGCTACGGCGCCGGCTACTATGACCGGGCGATCGACCGGCTGCGCAACAAGGGGCACCTGCCGAAGCTGATCGGCATTGCCTTCGACTGCCAGGAAGTCGCCACCGTGCCGGCCGAACCGCATGATGTGGCGCTGGATGCCGTGCTCACCGAGAGCGGGTTCCGGCATTTCTAATTGATGACGTAGCCGAGGAACGGCCCTGCGCCTTGAAATCGTGCAGGCCGCGGCCGACGATCGGTTCGCGATTCCGGCGGAATCGATCTTGGGCGTTTCCTGTCGGGCCAGGATCGTGTAGACGCTCTACCTCTTTGTTTTACGCAGGTCCGGCCGCAACTACCGCTTACGCGCTTCCGCCGGAGCTGCCTTGGTAGGATTTGAGCGAGCATGAGGCTTCTGTTTCTGGGAGATATGGTGGGCAAGACGGGCCGTACGGCGGTCTGGGAGCGGCTTCCGGGATTGATCGGCGACCTCAAGCTCGACTTTGTCATCGTCAACGGCGAGAACGCCGCCGGCGGCTTCGGCATCACCGAAGACATCTTCCTCGAAACGATCAACGCCGGCGCCGACGTGGTGACCACCGGCAACCACGTCTGGGACCAGAAGGAAGCGGTGGTCTTCTGCGAGCGGCACGACCAGTTCCTGCGCCCGGCCAACTATCCCGCCGGCACACCCGGCCGCGGCTCCAACCTGTTCTTTGCACGTAACGGCGCGCGCGTGCTGGTCGCCAACGTCATGGGCCGCGTCTTCATGCATCCCGAACTCGATGATCCCTTCAAGTCGGCCGAGGCGATCCTCGATGCCTGCCCGCTCGGCGAGCAGGCGGATGCGATCGTCTTCGACTTTCATGCGGAGGCGACCAGCGAAAAGCAGTGCTTCGGCCATTTCGTCGACGGACGCGCGAGCCTCGTCGTCGGCACGCATACGCACGTGCCGACCGCCGACCACCAGATCCTCAACGGCGGCACCGCCTATATGAGTGATGCCGGCATGTGCGGCGACTACGATTCCTCGCTCGGCATGGACAAGGAAGAGCCGCTCAACCGCTTCATCTCGAAGATGCCGAAGGGGCGCTTCGAGGCGGCGTCGGGTCCGGCCACCATCTGCGGTCTCGGGGTCGAGATCTCCGATCGCACCGGGCTTGCCGAGAAGATCGCGCCGCTGCGACTTGGGCCGAGACTGGCGGAAACGATCCCGGATTTCTGGTCTTAAGGCCAGGGCAGGCGGCGTCCTGAGGCGCAGCGCAAAACTGCGCGCGGGCACCTTTGGTTGTCCCGTATCGCCTTATCGGAATTGATTTTTTTCAAGGTGACAACCCCATCAAATGATGGCAGGTTATCGCGAAATCACGCCGGGCCGGGGCGTGATGTATTCGTGGGTTTTTGCAGAATGAATGGTGTCCGCAGTCCTGGATTGCGGGCATGTGCTGTTGTCGCCGCGTTTCGGGCCGATGCCCGCTGCGGGCGGTTTTGACCTGACAGCGTTCGCGGGCCGAAGGGCGCAAGGCCGCTGTATCATTTGATTGCTTGTGTGACTTTGCCTCTCGGATCGCTGCCGATCCGAGGATTTGTGCGGAGCGGGACGGGTAATGCGGCTGTTTTGCGCACGGGCCCCGCTCTGAAATGTTCAAAGCGATTGCGGTGGTCTGGTCGATTGGCTGCCCCTCGTGATCCAAGTGCATTCGGAGGGCATGCATGTTGTCTCAGTGGCATTTGCCGATGATCGTCGGCGCTTCTCTTTCCCTTCTATCCGCAATCGGTGCCCAGGCGCAGGACGCGCAACTGCCCGTGGTGACCGTCGCCAAGCCGGTCGTGCGGGATGTCATCGACAGCGACGAGTTCATCGGCCGCTTCGAGCCTGTCGACGAGGTGCAGGTCCGCGCCCGCATCGGCGGTTATCTCGACGAGGTCAACTTCACCGACGGCGCCCTGGTGAAGAAGGGCGACAAGCTCTTCGTCATCGACCAGCGGCCCTATCGCACGTCTCTCTCCCAGGCCGAATCGACGCTGGAATCGGCGCGCTCCTCGCTGGAATTCGCCGAGGCCCAGTTCAAGCGGACGCAATCGCTGACGGGCACCGGCACGCTTTCGGTCTCGACGCTCGACGATCACCGCCGCGAACTCCTGTCGGCGCAGGCGCTGGTGCGCGGCGCGGAAGCGGCGGTCGAGCGCGCCAAGCTCGACCTTGACTACACCACCATCACCGCGCCGCTCAGCGGCCGCGTCGACCGGCGCCTGCTGTCGACGGGCAATCTCGTTCAGGCTGACCAGACAGTGCTGACGACGATCGTGTCGCTCGACCCGATCGATTTCTACTTCGACGTCGACGAACGGCGGCTGCTTTCCTATGCCCGGGTTGCGCGCGAGCGCGGCAGCGCGCTGCAGGAAGGCGGCGGCTCGCTCGAAGTGCTGGTCACCATCGCCGACTCGCAAGAGGAGCCGTTCAAGGGCAAGCTCGACTTCGCCGAAAACCGCGTCGATCCGCAGAGCGGCACGATGCGCGTCCGCGCCCGTCTCGATAACCCGAGCCTCGTGCTGCAGCCCGG
Source organism: Ensifer sp. ENS09 (assembly GCF_014852425.1). Taxonomy (NCBI): domain Bacteria; kingdom Pseudomonadati; phylum Pseudomonadota; class Alphaproteobacteria; order Hyphomicrobiales; family Rhizobiaceae; genus Ensifer; species Ensifer sp. ENS09. The sequence continues at coordinate 201,060 of NZ_JACVBP010000006.1, read as the reverse complement.
TCTCTTCGGCCGTGTCCAGATCGAAGGCTCGAACACCTACAAGGCGGTCCTCATTCCGGACGAGGCGATCGGCGCCGACCAGAACGAGCGCATTGTCTACGAGGTGATCGGGGACGGAACAGTGGTGACCAAGCCTGTCCGTCTCGGCCCGAAGCTGCATGGCTACCGCGTCATCCGCTCCGGCATGACCGGCGACGAGACCATTGTCGTCAACGGCCTGATGCGGGCACGCCCCGGCACCAAGGTGAAGCCCGAGACGGTGCAGCTTCCCCCCGAAGCGCAAGCAGCGGGGGCGGCGCAATGAGGTTTGCTCACTTCTTCGTCGACCGGCCGATCTTCGCGTCGGTGCTGTCGATCGTGCTCCTGATCGTCGGCAGCATCGCCTATTTTCAGCTTCCCGTAGCGCAGTATCCGGAAATTGCGCCGCCGACCATCGTCGTTCGCGCCGCCTATCCGGGCGCCGACGCCGATACCGTTGCCAACACCGTCGCGACGCCGCTCGAACAGGAAATCAACGGCGTCGAGAACATGCTCTACATGTCCTCCTATTCGACCGCGGACGGTTCGATGGCGCTGACGATCACCTTCAAGCTCGGCACCGACCTCGACCAGGCGCAGGTGCTGGTGCAGAACCGCGTGTCGATCGCTGAGCCCCGGCTGCCGGAAGAAGTCCGGCGCATCGGCATCACCACGGCCAAGAGTTCGCCCGACCTGATGATGGTCGTGCATCTGCTCTCACCGACCGAACGCTATGACCAGCTCTACGTCTCGAACTATGCGCGCACGCGCATCCGCGATCTGCTCGTGCGGCTCGACGGCGTCGGCGACGTCATCCTGTTCGGCGAGCGCGAATATGCGCTGCGTGTCTGGCTCGATCCGGAGAAACTGTCGGCCTACGGCATGACGGCCGGCGACGTGGTGCAGGCGCTACGCGAGCAGAACGTGCAGGTCTCCGGCGGCTCGATCGGCGGTCCGCCGGCGCCGGGTGACAGCGCGTTCCAGTACACGGTCACGACGGACGGCCGCTTCAGCGATGCGCGGCAGTTCCGCTACGTCATCGTCAAGGCGACGGAAACCGGGCGTCTCGTGCAGCTGCAGGACGTCGCCCGCGTCGAGCTTGGCGCCCGCGAATACGTCAACAACAGCTATCTCGATGGCAGCCCGGCGGTGGCGCTCGGCATCTTCTCGCGGCCGGGCACCAATGCGCTCGACGCCGCCGAGCAGATCCAGAAGGTGATGACCGACGTTTCCAAGGACTTCCCCGACGGGCTCGAATACCGGATCGTCTACAACCCGACCGAGTTCATCTCGGAATCGATCAACGAGGTCTACAAGACGATCGCCGAGGCGGCCATTCTCGTCGCCATCGTCGTGCTCGTCTTCCTGCAGTCGTGGCGAACGGCGATCATCCCGATCGTCGCCATCCCCGTGTCACTCGTGGGTACCTTCGCGTTCCTCTATGCCTTCGGCTTCTCGCTGAACATGCTGACGCTGTTCGGCCTGGTGCTGGCGATCGGCATCGTCGTCGACGATGCGATCGTGGTGGTCGAGAACGTCGAGCGAAATCTCGCGCGCGGCATGACCCCGCGCGAGGCCTCGCATGTGACCATGGACGAGGTGGGGGCGGCCGTCATCGCGATCTCGCTGGTGTTGACCGCGGTCTTCGTGCCGACGGCCTTCATCCCCGGCATCGCCGGCCAGTTCTACCTGCAGTTCGCCGTGACGATCTCGGTCGCAACGGTGATTTCCGCCTTCAACTCGCTGACGCTGTCACCGGCGCTGGCGGCCATCCTGTTGAAGCCGCACGAGAACGGCCATCATGAAAGCCGCAATCCGCTGACGCGGTTCGGCAAGGCTCTGGCGAACGGCTTCAACAACGGCTTCGACCGAATGGCGTCGGGCTATGGATGGGTCGTGCGCAAGCTCGTCTCGACGAAGGCGGCGCTGGCCGCGGCCCTTCTCGTCTTCGTCGGGCTGCTGGGGGCCACCTGGTACATGGCGCAGATCGTGCCGCGCGGCTTCGTGCCGACCATGGACCAGGGCTATGCGATCGTCGTGATCCAGCTGCCGGACGGCGCCTCGCTCGACCGGACGGACGCCGTCGTCAAGCGGGCCTCGAAGATCATCCAGGACGTGCCGGGCGTGAAAAGTGCTGTTGCCTTTGCCGGCTTCAACGGTGCGACCTTTACCAACGCGTCCAATTCGGGCGTGGTCTTCGCCTCCTTCGAAAGCTTCGAAGAGCGGCTGAAGAACGGGCAGGGGGCCAACCAGATCATCGGCCAGCTCTATGGCAGCCTGCAGAGCATCCAGGAAGCCTTCATCATCGCCGTGCCGCCGCCCTCGGTGCGCGGCATCGGCAACTCCGGCGGCTTCAAGATGCAGATCATGGACCGCCAGAGCTCCGACATGCGCCGCGCGCTCGGGCTTGCCTACCAGATGATGGGCGCCGCCAACCAGACGGCAGGGTTGACAGGGGTCTTCACCACCTTCTCGGCCTCCAGTCCGCAATACTTCCTGGCGATCGACCGCGACAAGGCACGCACGCTCAACGTGCCGATCCCCAACATCTTCGAAGCGCTGTCGATCAACCTCGGTACGTCCTACGTCAACGACTTCAACGCCTTTGGCCGCGTCTACCAGGTGCGGGCGCAAGCCGACCAGCAGTACCGAGTCGAGCGTGACAACATCCTGGCGCTGAAAGTGCGCTCGGCAACCGGTGCGCTGGTGCCGATGGGTACGCTTGTCGAGATCCAGGATACGGCCGGTCCGACACTGGTGCAGCGCTACAACATGTACGTTTCGGTGCCGATCCAGGGCAACCCCGCGGTCGGCGTCTCGACGGGTACGGCTCTCGACAAGATGGAGGCGCTCGCCGCCCAGATCCTGCCGCAGGGCACGACCTTCGAGTGGACGGAACTCGCCTACCAGGAACGCCAGACAGGCAACACCGCGGTGTTCATCTTCGCACTGTCGGTCGTTTTCGTGTTCCTGGCGCTTTCGGCCCAGTACGAAAGCTGGGTCCTGCCGCTGGCGATCATCCTGATCGTGCCGCTCGGCGTGCTGGCCGCGCTGGTCGGCGTGTTCATCCGCGGGCTCGACAACAACGTGCTGACGCAGATCGGGCTGATCGTGCTGATTGGCCTTGCGGCCAAGAACGCGATTCTGATCGTCGAGTTCGCGCGGCAGGGCGAGGACGAGGGCAAGACGCCGATCGAGGCGGCGGTGGAAGCGAGCCAGCTGCGCCTGCGCCCGATCCTGATGACCGCCTTCGCCTTCATCCTCGGCGTTGTGCCGCTGATGATCGCGACCGGCCCGGGCGCCGAAATGCGCCAGTCGCTGGGTACCGCGGTTTTCTCGGGCATGCTCGGGGTAACGTTCCTCGGCCTGTTCCTGACGCCGGTGTTCTACGTCGCGCTCCGGTCATTCCGGCGACGCAAGGTGGCCGTGAGCGAGCCGGCACCGCACCCGGCCGAGTAACGCCGGCCTGACGACAATCGGACAGATGCCCCGGTAGCAATGCCGGGGCATTTGGCTTTGAAGAGGTTATAGTTTCTTGATCGTCCCCCGGGGTCGGTGACGTAAACGTGAGCACCGCCTGCCGTTTGTAACTGGACGTGGCCCGGCCCTTGAACAATTCTCTCCCGGCCCCGTGACGCCACCGTTCGGTCGAGCGAAGGCAAAGGCTTCCATTCGCTGTTCAATACCTGCCTGCTGCGTGCCCCCAGGGCCCGAGGTCGGGCGGCAAGTGAGAGAGGTGAAGGCTGATGCTCCGGTACTTTGTCTACACATTCGCCGCCATATGGATCATCCACGCGTCCTGGCCATCGGTTGCCCATGCGCAGCAGCAGCCGCGCCCTGTCAGCCAATGCCAGGCGATCGCCGAGACGATCCCCCAGGCCACCTTCGCCAGTTTCACGCCTGCTGCCGCCACCAAGGGGCAGACGACGGCCGGCGAAGTGACGATCAGCTATCTCGGCCATTCCACTTTCCTGATCGAGACGCCCGGCGGCGTCTCGATCGCAACCGACTACAGCGGCTGGTACGCACCGTCGGCGCCGCCGACGGTCGCGACCATGAACAAGGCGCATTCGAGCCACTACACGCTGACGCCGGATCCGGCGATCAAGACCGTGCTGCACGGCTGGAGCGACAGCGGCCAACCGGCGCGCCACGATCTCGTGGTCGGCGACGCCTACATCCGCAACGTGACGACGGACATTCGCGCCGGTGGCGGCGCCATGGAGCACGACGGGAACTCGATCTTCATCTACGAGGTGGCGGATCTCTGCATCGGGCATCTCGGCCATCTGCACCATGAGCTCGACGACATCCACTATGGCCAGATCGGTCGGCTTGATGTGCTGATGGTGCCTGTCGATGGCGGCCTGACCATGGGGGCGGAAAGCATGAGCCGGGTCGTCAGCCGGCTGCGCTCGTCACTGATTCTGCCGATGCATCGCCGCGGCCCGCCGATCGAGGCTTTCCTCGACATGTTCGGCGACGACTACGACAAGCGTTATGCGGACAGCGCCGGTATCAAAGTATCCCTGCGTTCCTTGCCAAGCAAACCACTGATTTATATTCTCAAGGGCGTTTGAACATCCTGGGATCGCCCGATGAAGTTGCTCGTGGTTGGCGTATCGCTCTTTCTCTCCTTTTCAACTCTTGCCGAGGCCGGTGGCGTGCCGCCGCCGCGCATGCCGTCTCCAGAGGGACAACAGCCGCAAAGCCAATCGGAGACCGCGGTCAAACCGGCAACTGAGCAGGAGATTTTCGCGATGCCCTCGGGCAATATCGGCTGCATCTATACGCCGGCTGGCGGCACGTCCGTCTATCAGCCCGCCGACGGTGGTCCGGAACTGGCCTGCGATATCGTCGCGCCGCGTTATGTCAGGGCGACACTTGGCCGGGCGGGGGCCGCCACGATCAATCACGCCGTCGGCGATCCGAGTTGTTGCTCGGTCGGAACCGTTCTCGACTATGGACAAAGCTGGTCGCGCGGGCCGTTCTCCTGCGTGTCGGAACGCACCGGTCTTTCCTGTCGTCGTGACGACGGGCACAGCTTCCTCCTCAGCCGCGCGCAGGTCTCGGCCAACTGAAAAACCGCCCCCCGGCTGGACGGAAAGCGGCAATAAAACTATAAGGCGCCCCATTCCATTCAAATTAATGCATGCAGAGGGTGCCATGGCTGGCCATTCACAGTTCAAGAACATCATGCACCGCAAGGGCCGTCAGGATGCGGTGCGCTCGAAAATGTTTTCCAAGCTCGCGCGCGAAATCACGGTTGCCGCCAAGTCGGGCATGCCCGATCCCGCAATGAACGCGCGCCTGCGCCTGGCGATCCAGAACGCCAAGGCGCAGTCGATGCCGAAGGACAACATCGAACGGGCAATCAAGAAGGCCTCCGGCGGCGACGCGGAGAACTACGAAGAAGTCCGCTACGAGGGTTATGGCCCGGGCGGCGTCGCAGTCATCGTCGAAGCCTTGACCGACAACCGTAACCGCACCGCCTCCAACGTGCGCTCGACCTTCACCAAGGCCGGCGGCGCGCTCGGCGAAACCGGCTCGGTCTCCTTCTCCTTCGATCGCGTCGGAGAGATCACCTACAAGCTCTCCGTCGGTGACGCCGACAAGGTGATGGACGCGGCAATCGAGGCTGGCGCCGACGACGTCACCACCGACGAGGACGGCCACACGATCATCTGCGGCTTCGAAGCGATCGGCGAAGTCTCCAAGGCGCTCGAAGACGCGCTCGGCGAAGCCGAAACGGTCAAGGCGATCTGGAAGGCCCAGAACACCGTTCCGGTCGACGAAGAAAAGGCACAGTCGCTGATGAAGCTCATCGACATCCTTGAAGACGACGACGACGTCCAGAACGTCTACTCGAACTTCGAAGTGTCGGACGAGATCCTGGCGAAGCTGTCGGCCTGATTGGGGCGACCGTCGCTTGAAGATTTCCTACCCGCGTCCGAAAGGGCGCGGGTTTTTCTTTGGATGGCCCGATGACCTATCAGTTCGCGATCTTCGATTTCGACGGCACGCTTGCCGATACGGCGGCAAGCTTCATGACGGCGTGCAATGCGGCTGCGCGGCGCTACGGTTTCCGCGAACTCTCTGTCGAGGAGTTCCAGTCGTTGCGGGCGATGGGCAGCCGCGAGATCATCGCGCAACTCGGCGTGCCCGTTTGGAAATTGCCGCAGATCGCCACCTTCATGCGCCGGGCCATGGCAGCGGAAGCCGCAAGCGTCCGGCTGTTTCCGGGCGCCGCTCAGCTTCTCTGGAAACTGAAGGCGGCGGGCATCGGCATTGCGATTGTCAGCTCGAATGCGGAAGAGGGGATTCGTGCCGCGCTCGGCGAAGCGGCTGCGACTGTCGATCTCTTCGAATGCGGGGCCGCGCTCTTCGGCAAGGCGCAGCACTTCAAGCGGGCGATCAGGCACTCCGGCCTCGATGCGGCTCGCATCCTGGCGATCGGCGACGAGGCGCGCGATATCGAGGCGGCGCGAAAGGCCGGTGTGGCGGCAGGGGCCGTCGCCTGGGGCTATGCCGACCCGGTTTTCCTGCAAGGGCTCGGGCCGGATCGATTCTTTGCCAATCTGGAAGAGATCGCACCCGCCTTCGGGGCGATCTGATCGGCCCGCCTCAGGCCGCCTTGGCGAGATCGCGCTGAGCGTCGGCGAAGAGGCGAAGCGAATTCAGCCGCGCGTCCATGTCGAAGATCGGCATCGAGATGATCAGCTCGTCGGCCTTCGTCTGTTCCAGGAACGCCCCGATCTTGCGCCGGATCGTCTCGGGCCCGCCGACGACCGCATACATCATCGAATGGTCGACGAAGATCTTCTCGTCGTAGCTCCACAGCCCATCCATCGACTGGACCGGCGGCGGGAACTGCCCGCGGGCATTGCGCCGCAGCGCCACGAAGGATTGCTGCATGGAGGTGAAGAGGTAGTTCGCCTCCTCGTCCGTTTCGGCGGCGACCCCCATGACGCCGACCATCACCTGCGGCTTGGCAAGGGTCTCGGAGGGCGTGAAGCGCTCGCGGTAGATCTCCAGCGCCGAGAGCAGCATGTCGGGTGCGAAATGCGAGGCAAACGCGAAGGGCAGGCCGAGCATGCCGGCGAGATGGGCGCTGAAATGGCTGGAGCCGAGCAGCCAGATCGGCACATTGGTGTCGGCGCCCGGCACGGCGATGATCTTCTGGTCTTCGGCGACCGGGCCGAGCAGCGCCTGCAGTTCGACGACGTCGTTCGGGAAGTTGTTGCCGCTCGCTTCCATGTTGCGGCGAAGCGCCTGGGCGGTGCGCATGTCGGTGCCTGGAGCGCGGCCGAGACCGAGGTCGATGCGGCCGGGGTAAAGAGCGGCGAGCGTGCCGAACTGCTCGGCGATGACAAGCGGCGAGTGGTTCGGCAGCATGATGCCGCCGGAGCCGACGCGGATCGTCTTGGTGGCAGCCGCCACATGCGAGATCACGATCGAGGTCGCGGCACTGGCGATACCCTTCATGCCGTGATGCTCGGCCAGCCAGAAACGGGTGTAGCCGTTCTCCTCCGCCGCCTGGGCCAGTCGGCGCGAATTCTCCAGCGATTGGGCGACGCTGCCGCCTTCAGTGATCGGGGAAAGATCGAGGACGGAGAAAGTCGCCATGGCAAAGGCCTTCATTGAGAGAAATTGATGCAAGGCTATGTAAGCTCAATTTTCCTCAATCCAAGGGCGCTGCCGAAGAAAACCTGAGTCCGCGTCTCAACTGTGCGTATGTTTTTGTTTTGTTCACTTTTTGCTGGCAGCGTCCGGGCTGACATCATAGGGTGAAATCCATGCAGACCACGATTCGTATCATCGGTATCGATCCGGGGCTCCGCCGTACCGGCTGGGGCATCATCGAGACGCTCGGCAATTCGCTGCGTTTCGTTGCCTCGGGCACGGTGACCTCGGATGGTGACATGGATCTCGCCTCCCGACTTTGCCAGTTGCATGACGGGCTTGCCGAGGTGGTGCACGGCTATCAGCCGCATGAGGCGGCGGTCGAACAGACCTTCGTCAACAAGGACGCGACGGCGACACTGAAGCTCGGCCAGGCGCGCGGGATCGCCATGCTGGTGCCGGCACGCGCGGGCCTGAGGGTCGCCGAATACGCGCCGAACGCCGTCAAAAAGGCGGTGATCGGCGTCGGCCACGGCGAGAAGCAGCAGATCCACATGATGCTGAAGGTTCTGATGCCGAAGGCCGAGTTCAAGGGCAACGACGCGGCGGACGCATTGGCGATCGCCATCTGCCATGCCCACAACCGGCAATCGGTGACGAGCCGGCTTGCCGCATTGATGGCGTAGTTGCGCCCGACACGATAATTTCCGATGGTCCGGGGACCATCCAGAACCCACCGCGAGAGACGCCACATGATCGGCAAATTGAAGGGTACCATCGACGAGATCGCCGAGGATCACGTCGTGCTCGATGTGCATGGCGTCGGCTACGTTGCCTTTTGCTCGGCGCGCACCTTGTCCAGGCTCGGGTCTGCCGGCGAGGCGGCTATCCTCTTCATCGAGACCTATGTGCGCGAGGACCAGCTGAAGCTGTTCGGCTTCCTGACAGCGTTGGAGCGGGAGTGGTTCCGTCTGCTGCAGAGCGTGCAGGGGGTCGGCTCGAAGGTGGCGCTGGCCGTGCTATCCACCCTGACGCCGGGCGAACTGGCCAATGCGATCGCGCTGCAGGACAAGACCTCCGTCTCCCGTGCGCCCGGTGTCGGGCCCAAGGTGGCGGTGCGCATCGTCACGGAACTGAAGAACAAGGCGCCGTCCTTTGCCGGCGAGATGTCGGCGTCGATCGGCCTCAAGCAGGAGCTTGGCGAGGGCGTCGCCTCCGCGCCGGTTTCCGATGCGGTTTCGGCGCTCACCAATCTCGGCTACTCGCGCGACCAAGCGGCCAATGCCGTTGCGGCGGCCCTGAGGAACGGCGGCGAAGGCGGCGACAGCGCCAAACTCATTCGCCTGGGCCTGAAAGAACTGGCGCGATGAACGCTTGCCTTGGCCGGGTGCAGAAGGCAGAACGCATCGTGCCCGGCATGATGACGGGTTGCAGCGCTGAGCTGCCCGACCGAATGGAACGAACGCATGACTGACGCCGCACGCCTGATAACGCCGGAAAAGCGCGGTGAAGACATCGATGCGACCATGCGCCCACAGACGCTGGACGATTTCACCGGCCAGGCGGAAGCGCGCGCCAACCTGAAGATCTTCATCGAGGCCGCAAAGAACCGCGGCGAGGCGCTCGACCATGTGCTCTTCGTCGGCCCGCCCGGTCTCGGCAAGACGACGCTGGCGCAGATCATGGCCAAGGAACTCGGCGTCAATTTCCGCTCGACCTCCGGTCCCGTGATCGCCAAGGCCGGCGATCTCGCAGCCCTGCTCACCAATCTCGAAGAGCGCGACGTGCTCTTCATCGACGAAATCCACCGGCTCAATCCGGCGGTCGAGGAAATCCTCTACCCGGCGATGGAGGACTTCCAGCTCGATCTCATCATCGGCGAAGGCCCGGCGGCACGGTCGGTGAAGATCGATCTGTCGAAGTTCACGTTGGTGGCGGCGACCACCCGGCTTGGCCTTCTGACGACGCCGCTTCGCGACCGTTTCGGCATTCCGGTGCGGCTCAATTTCTACACGGTCGAGGAACTGGAATCGATCGTCCGGCGCGGCGCCCGGCTGATGGGGCTTGGCATGACCGACGACGGCGCCCGCGAGATCGCCCGTCGCGCCCGCGGCACGCCGCGCATCGCCGGCCGGCTGTTGCGCCGGGTGCGCGATTTCGCCGAAGTGGCGCGTGCGGAAGCCGTTACCAAGGAACTCGCCGACGAGGCGCTGACGCGGCTGCTCGTCGACAATATGGGCCTCGACCAGCTCGACCGGCGCTATCTCTTCATGATCGCGCAGAACTTCGGCGGCGGTCCTGTCGGGATCGAAACCATCGCCGCCGGCCTTTCGGAGCCGCGCGATGCGATCGAAGATATCATTGAGCCCTATCTTATCCAGCAGGGCTTCATCCAACGCACACCGCGCGGCCGTATTTTGACCGCCAATGCCTGGAAACATATCGGCCTTAATCCCCCCAAGGAAATGGAGGCGACCCAGTTTCGCCTGACATTAGAGGACGACGACTAGATGATCAGCCGCCGCGGATTGTTGAAACTGATCGGCGGCGGTATCGCCAGTATGGCAGCACTTGGCGGTTACGCCTTTGCCGTCGAACCATTGGCCCGGCTGAACGTCACCCGATACAAATTGAGGCCGCCCAACTGGACGCCGGGGCTGAAGCTGCGCGTCGTCGTGCTTACCGACATCCACGCCTGCGAGCCCTGGATGCCGGCGAGCCGCATCGCTTCGATTTGCCGGCAGGCCAACTCGCTTGGCGGCGATATCACGCTGCTGCTCGGCGACTATGTGGCCGGCATGAACTTTGTCACCAGCTATGTGCATTCCAGCGAATGGTCGAAGGCGCTCGCAGTCCTCGAGGCACCGCTCGGCGTGCACGCCGTCATGGGCAATCACGACTGGTGGGAGGACAGGACGGCGCAGACGAACGGTGGCGGACCGACCTTTGGGCACAAGGCGCTGCAGGACGTCGGCATCAACGTCTACAGCAACCGGGCTGCCCGCTTCGAGAAGGACGGGCAGGGTTTCTGGGTCGCCGGCCTCGAAGATCAGCTGGCGCTGTTGCCCGGTAAAAAATGGAAGCGCAGGCACATGGGTGGTCTCGACGATCTCGACGGCACGCTCGCCCAGGTGAGCGATGCCGATCCGGTCATCCTCATGGCGCATGAGCCGGATGTCTTCCCGCGCGTTCCATCGCGTGTCGCGCTGACGCTGTCGGGCCATACCCATGGCGGCCAGGTGCGGTTTCTCGGCTATGCGCCGGTCGTGCCCTCGCGTTTCGGCGAGCGCTACGCCTATGGCCATGTGACCGAGAACGATTGCAATCTGATCGTTTCCGGCGGTCTCGGCTGCTCGCTTGCGCCGGTTCGCTTCGGCATGCCACCGGAGATCGTGGTGATCGATCTCGGCTGAGCGACAAATTCCAAGCTTGCTGGTCTCGCTCTGAAAGAGCCTGGCGTCAAGACGACGCCAGACCCGTTTTCCTCCGCCGGCTCGCTCCGTTGAGCCGAGCTGGCGCCCGTTCATCACGTGGCCTCAGGCGGCCCGGATGGCGCCGCTTCGCAGTGCGCCCCGCAGGCCGGACGCGACCTCATAGGTGTCGGTGACCAACAGCAGGCCGTCGGCGCACTGGTACCATTCTCCCTCGCTCATGCTCTTCACCGAAGGGCTGAGCGTTGCCAGTTCAACTGAGCCGGGCGGTGTGCTGATGATCCGTTCGGCGACCCAGCTATCGAGCCAGGCCTGGTTTGCCGGCGAAACCGCCTCGAGCGCGATTTGCGGGTGCTTATCGAAGTAGGTCTGGACGGCCAAGTTGGTCGGCGCGATGACGATCTGGTCGAGATTGCTGTCGCCGAGGGCATCGATCACGCGAGAGTTTTCCAGCGCTGCCAGGAAGGTGTCGGTCTTGCCGTCCCGGCCGGTCGAAGAAGCGAGGGAGCGCAAGGTCTCCAGTATCGTCGGCAGCGGCGGAACGACCTCGATGTCGCTGGTGCCGGTCCTCGTAAGAGACTGGTAGACGAGATCGATCTCGGGCGTGAACGACCGCTTGCGAATGCCGCGCGTCCAATTGAATTCGAAGTCCACTTCGAAGCGCCCTTTGAAGTTGGGGGTTGCGCCTTGCGGCACCTCGATGATCGCGGCTGCATTCCAGATGTAGCCGGCATAGGACGGGCGACCGGGATTTGCCGGTACTCCTGGCGACACCCAGCCGACATGGGGCAGCCGCGCCTGCCACTCGATCGATTGCGTTGCGGGCCGCGCCGCAAACGAAACCTCGGAGGCGGTGAAGCTGACACCCACATTGGCGCTGAGCGAGGCGCCGCCCTTCGGACCTTCCTTGCTGTATTCGGCGCTGAGTTCGCCGCCGATCGAGAAACTGATCGTCGCCTGCTCGACGGTGCTGTTGGGCCCGAACGTTACCAGCCGCGCCTGCGACGAGTTCGTTTCGAGGCGCAGCTTCATCTGATTGGCGTAAAAGCCGACCGACACCCAGTTGGACGACGGGTTGGACGGCGAGCCCTGGATGCCGTGATAGACATCCCCGACGACGAGATAGTAGTCACGCGTCAGGTTCTGGTTGCCGCGCATCAGTTTGTAAACCGAAAGCAAGGCGTTTGCGGTCAAGGTTTGCGATGAGGTCTTGACCGTACCCCAGCCAAAATCATTGCCGCCATTCGTTTTCCATTCACCGTTCAAAGTGCCGACAAGCTTCCAGACTTCAGGATTCAACGTCTCGATAGGCATGATTGATTTCCTTCGAAGCGCCGTCGATCGACGGGAGGGTTGAGCTTTTGCGCGGAGCGGAACCGTTCCGCACAGCCAACATAGCGCGGATTTTCGAAAGCAACCTGGGGTGTTAAATTGTAAATTAATACTCCTTAAAGGAGTCCTTGATCGACACAGAACGGCTCTGTGCTGCGGCCTCAGCCGAGCAGCTCTTCGATCGTCTCGCGCAGCCGCGGCAGCCCGCCCGGCACCCAGCCGAGCGCGCGCAAGCGGTCGCAGTCCATAGCGTTGAAATCAGCCAATGCGGCCGGTTCGGGCAGGTCATTCGTGCAACCGTTGATTTCGCGCACGATTTCCAGAATGGTGCGGCTGTCGACGAGGATGTCGGAGACGTTGAAGACCGAAGCCGGCAGGCGGCGTGCTTCCGCTTCAAGCACGAAGCGCACGGCGGTTGCGACATCGTCGCCATGCACTTCCGTGCCGGCCCGCGGTGCAACCGGGCGGCCCCGGAGATAGTCGTCGAACATGGTCTGCCATTTGTGCGACGCCCCATTGCCCGGCGCTCCGTAGACGCCGGTGACGCGCAGGCTCGCTGTCTTGAAGTCGTTAGTGCCGAGCAGTTCCAGTTGCCGCTCCGCCTCAAGCTTGAGCGTGCCATAGAGGCTCTCGGGGTGGCAGGCCGACCCCTCGGTCAGCACCGTGCCCGCCGGGTGTGCTCCATAGACCGCGCGGCTCGACAGGAAGATACAGCGCTCCACGCCCTGTTCGCGTGACGTTTCGAACAGGCGGACCGAACCATCGAGATTGGCGCGGCGGAAGCCCTCGGGGTCGTCGCCTTCGCCGCCGCGATATCGGCCGGGGATGTGCTGGAAGGCGGCATGGATGAAACACTGGACATTGTCGAAGGCCGCTCTGTGATCGATGGTCGGACCGAGCGACAGGGGCACGAAATCAACAGGTCCGCCAAAGAAGGTGTCTGGGGGCCGCGTGCGCCCGCCGACCACCACCTCGTACCCGGCCTGTAGCAGATGCTCGACGATAAAGCGGCCGACGAAGCCCGTGCCGCCGGAGACAAGCACCCGGGTCATCGGCGGACCGGGTTGGCGAGCGATGGGATGTCCGGAATAGCCTCTCCTGTAAGATAGCCGTGCCAGAGATCGATCAACGGCTGCAGGGCCTCCCGGCGCGGATGATTCTTCTCCCAGGGCTTTTCATACTGGTAGTGCAGCACGCCGATCGCGCTCCAGTCCCAGAGTTCCGGCAGGTTGAACCAGACATATTGCAGCATGTTCATGGTCACCGGCAGGCCGTGCCAGTCCGGGAAGAAGGCTTGCAGGAAGGTCTGGTCGGTGCGCGGCCAGAAGGCGTCGGGTGCGTCAAGCTGAGAGAGCATTCTGTCGAAGGTCGCCCATGACGGTTCGGCGACGAAGACGCCGGAATTCAGCCGGTGAAAATCCGCGAGACTTTCGTAGACATTGGGGGCGGCGGAGAATTCCGGATAGGCAAACAACCGGTCGATGTTCCTGAGAACGATGGCGTCGGCGTCGATGAAGACGCAGCGTCGGTATTCGCCAAGCTGCCAGAGCCGAAGCTTGCAGAAGTTGTCGAGCGGCGAGTGGAAGTCGGGCTTGCGGCCCTTGGTGAAGGGCGCCATTTCGTGCACGTTCCGGCGCTGATGACGCGCGTTGAAGGCGTCGGAGAGCGGCAGCAGGTCGGTCTCGACCAGGCGGCATTGGAATTCTGCGAGCGGCGCCAGCGCCTCGCGCGAAACGCCGCCGGTATGGAGCACGACGATATCGGCCTTCGTGCCCGTCAGCCTTATGGAGCGCGCCAGCGCGCGGGCGCCGAGCGCGTAATCGCCATTGGTGATGAGCGTCACATAGGCATGGTCGGCTTGGGGAGGCGAGGAGGGGCGGAGCCCCTCCGAAGGATCGGTCGATCTCATGAAACGGATTTCAGCCGCTTGCCCTCTGGGTCGTGGTTGATGAGCGGCGCGATGTCCTTGGTCCAGGCGGAGACGGCGGGCACGCGCGTTCGGTCGACACGATAGGCGAATTTCTTGGCGACATCGACGATTTCCGTGAGAAGCCCATCCTGCAGCCGGGTCGGGTTGAGGCCGAGGCTCAGGAATTTCTCGTTGTGCACGACGAGCTCGTTCTCGGCGGCTTCCTTGCGCGGGTTCGGCAGCCAGGCGACCTGGGCGCCCGATATCGACGCGATCATCTCCGCGAGGTCGCGCACCCGGTGGGTCTCGGTCATCTGGTTGAAGATCTCGACGCGGCTTCCGCGCGCCGGCGGGTTCGTGAGCGCCAGCTCGATGCAGCGGACCGAATCTTGAATATGGATGAAGGCGCGGGTCTGGCCGCCCGTGCCGTGCACGGTCAGCGGATAGCCGATCGCCGCCTGGATGAGGAAGCGGTTCAAGACGGTGCCGTAGTCGCCGTCATAATCGAAGCGGTTGATGAGCTGCGGGTGGCGGCGCGTCTGCTCGGTGTGGGTGCCCCAGACGATGCCCTGGTGCAGATCGGTGATCCTGAGCCCGTCGTTCTTGGCATAGAACTGGAAGAGCAACTGATCCAGGCACTTGGTCATGTGGTAGATCGAGCCGGGATTGGCGGGGTAGAGGATTTCCTGGCTGACAGTCTCGCCGCCCATCGTTTCGACGCCGACAGGCAGATAACCCTCGGGGATCGCCGCACCGATGGTGGAGTAGCCGTAAACGCCCATGGTGCCGAGATGGACCAGGTGGGCGTCGAGGCTGAGTTCGACCAGCGCGTTCAGCAGATTATGGGTGGCGTTGACGTTGTTGTTGACCGTGTAGTTCTTGTGGCGGTCGCTCTTCATCGAATAGGGGGCGGCGCGCTGTTCGGCGAAATGCACGATCGCGTCAGGGCGGTGCTCGGCGAGCCAGTTCTTCAGAAGCTCGTAGTCGCGGGCAAGATCGATCAGGTTGAAATGGATGCGGCGGCCGGTTTCGGCATGCCAGATGCGGGTGCGTTCCTGGATCGAATCCATCGGCGTCAACGACTGCACGCCCAGTTCCGTATCGATCCATCGGCGGGAGAGATTGTCGAGGATATGAACGTCGTGACCGGCATCGGACAAATGAAGGGCCGTGGGCCAGCCGACGAAACCGTCGCCGCCGAGAATCGCAATCTTCATGCACGTTCTCCTGATCGCAAAGGAAGTCCGTCACGTGATAAGATAGGATTGTGACAAGGCTGCAATGCTTGCAAACGACTTTTTGTTCCTGCACAGGAAACGGGAAATTCTTTCGGAGAAAAGTATGTCCCTGATTTCGCTCGCAGGCGAACTGACCGAAAACGGCCATCAGCTGATCCAGCGCGTCTATTACGAAGACACCGACTTTTCCGGCGTCGTCTACCACGCCCGCTACCTGCACTTCATGGAGCGCGCCCGCACCGATTTCCTGCGGCTGCTCGGCGTCGAACAGGCGACACTGGCGATCGAGGGCGACAGCGAGGGCCTCGTCTTCGTCGTCCACCGCATGGAGATCGACTTCAAGGCGCCGGCGCGCATGGACGATATCCTGACGATCACGACCGTCACGGAGAAGGCCGGCGGCGCCAAGATGGTGCTGCAGCAGGAAATTCGCCGCGGCGAACAGTTGCTGATCGCTGCCAAGGTGATCATCGCCGTGATCAATGCTCAGGGCCGCCCGCGGCGGCTGCCGGAGGCGCTGGCCTACAAGTTCCAGCATGCCAAGGAGAGCGCCGGCTAGTCCGGCACGCGCGCGGGCCTAGTCCGCCGCTTCCACGCCGAGCTGCTTCAGCATCTCGTCGGTGAGCGATTGCTTCGCCTTCGCGAAGTCCCGCCAGGGATCCGTGCCGCGTTCGATCCGTTCGAGACTGTCGGCCATGCGGAAGCTATTGGCGGCGTCAAGACCGGCAAGCTCCTCCCAACTGACGGGCGTGGCGACCGGGCAACCGTCCCGTGCGCGGGTCGAGTAGGGGGCGATCGCCGTCGAGCCGCGTTCGTTCCGCAGCCAGTCGATGAAGATCCGCCCTTTCCGTTTTTCCTTCGACATGGTGGCGATGAACTTGTCCGGTTCGCGATCGGCAAAGCCTTGCGCAAAGGTCTTGGCAAAGGCCTTGGCCTGCGCCCAGGTAGCGTGCTCTGCCAGGGGTGCTATCACGTGCACGCCCTTGCCGCCGGTAACCATCGGCATCGATGCCAATCCGATGGCGGAGAGCGCATCGCGAAGCGCCGTCGCTGCGGTCTTGACCATGCCGAAATCAAGGCCCTCGTCCGGGTCGAGGTCGAAGACCAGCCGGTCCGGTGTTTCAAGCGCATCGACCCGCGAACCCCAGATGTGGAATTCGAGCGATCCCATCTGCGCCGCGGCGACCAGGCCGGCAGCATCTTGCACGTACATGTAGTTTTCGGTTTCGCCGGAACTTTCGGTGATCGCGATTTCCTTGATCTCTTCGGGAAAACCATCCCCGGCATGCTTCTGGTAGAAGCGCGGTCCCTTCAGCCCCTGCGGCGCGCGCACGAGCGACAGCAGGTGCCTGGCAGCGTAGGGCAGCATGCGATCGGCGACCACCGCGTAGTAGCGGGCAAGATCAAGTTTGCTGATGCCGCCGTTAAAAAGCAGCCGTTCGGGATGCGTGATCGTGACGCCGGCAACCGTGTCTTCAGGGGCGGCCGGACGGGACTTAGCGGGTGTCGCCCCGGACCCCTTCGATGTCCCGGGGGCCGGCTTGCCCTTGTTCCGATTGGTGGCGGTGTCTTCCGTTTCGGTCATTCTCGTCACCCGCAGCGCGATTGGATGGTTCTCGGCCCCTGGCCTGTCTGGAGATCGACATGCCCGATGTCTTCAAGGCCAGGATATCGCGAGAATGGCAACTTGTCGCAACGTCCGGTCGAGGATCGGGTCGTGGTCAAGAAACGTGGCGCTAGCGGGTAAGTTCCGCCCCGAAGGTGACGCTGTAAAGACACACAGCGGTAACGGTCTCTTAACCATAATGGTGTCTTAATCATCGCATCAGGATTTGTGCAGTGCACGTCATCCTTTGACCAAAATTGACGGAGAGAAGGCAACCTAAAGCTAATTAAGGTCGCGATGGTGCGATCTGCGGCGGTGCCGGGCACTCTTGCAAACAGGACGTTTGGGCTACCCGGTCACGAGCATGAACCGCTCTTGCCGGGTGTTTGGATTCGGGGACTGAAGACGATGGAACAGGTTGGATTGGCCGCGGCAACACACGATGTGAGCCTTTGGTCGCTATTCATGCAAGCGGGCTTCGTCGTGAAGCTGGTCATGCTGGGGCTGGTCGCAGCCTCCGTCTGGACCTGGGCGATCGTCGTCGACAAGACGCTCAACTACGGTCGCGTTCGTCGCCAGCTCGACAGCTTCGAGCAGGTGTTCTGGTCCGGCCAGTCGCTGGAAGAACTCTACCGCACGCTCGCCGACCGCCAGACGGCCGGCATGGGTGCGATCTTCGTGTCCGCCATGCGCGAATGGAAGAAGAGCTTCGAGCGCGGTGCCCGTTCGCCGATCGGCCTGCAGATGCGTATCGACCGCGCCATGGACGTGACGCTCGCCCGGGAATCGGAATCGCTGGAGGCCCGCCTCGGCTCGCTCGCGACCATCGGTTCGGCAGCGCCGTTCATCGGTCTTTTCGGTACGGTCGTCGGTATCATGACCTCGTTCCAGGCGATCGCCGGTTCGAAGTCGACCAACCTTGCGGTCGTGGCGCCCGGTATTGCCGAAGCGCTGCTTGCGACCGCGATCGGCCTTCTCGCCGCTATCCCCGCGGTTATCGCCTACAACAAGTTCTCGGCCGACGCTGGCAAGCTGTCGGCACGCATGGAAGCTTTCGCCGACGAGTTCTCCGCCATCCTGTCGCGGCAGATCGACGAGAAGCTCCAGAACCCGCGCCAGGCCGCGCAGTAATCGCCAGAGAGTACGGAGACCACGCTGATGGGTATGTCGGTTGGCGGAGCCAAAGGTTCGGGTGGCGGACGTCGTCGCCGCGGCGGCAAGAAAGCCATGATGAGCGAGATCAACGTGACGCCGTTCGTCGACGTCATGCTCGTGCTCCTGATCATCTTCATGGTGGCCGCACCGATGATGACGGTCGGCGTGCCGATCGATCTGCCGGAAACGCAGGCAAAGGCGCTGAATTCCGATACGCAGCCGATCACCGTCTCGGTCAACCCGGCCGGCGAAATCTACCTGCAGGAAACCGCGATCGCCATCGATGAAGTCGTGCCGAAACTCGAGGCGATTGCCACCACCGGCTACAACGAGCGCATCTATGTGCGCGGCGACACCAATGCCGACTACGGCACGGTCATGAAGGTCATGGCCCGCATCTCTGCCGCCGGGTTCAAGAACCTCGGCCTCGTCACGCTGCAAGAACAGGAAAAGTGATCGTCCACGATGAAGGGCAGTCTCGCTACATCTGCTGTCCTCCACGCCATGGTCTTGACCTGGGCGCTGGTGTCGCTTGGCAGCCCGGCTGACTTCCAGGTCGCCGACGTCGAGGCTTTGCCTGTCGACATCGTTCCCTATTCGGAGATGACGCAGGTTCAGCAGGGCGACAAGAAGGCACCGAAGAAGGAGCATTCGTCGCCGGTTCCGACCAAGCGTCCGGAGACGAACCAGCCGGCTGAAAATGTCGGCGACAACGATACCGACCTGAAGACCCCGCCGACGCCGAACGCCAAGCCGTCGAAGAGCGAAGCCACGGCCTCTCCGGAAAAGAACGAGAAGCCCGAGCCGACGCCCGATCCGGTCGAGCAGGAGATCAAGAAGGTCGAGGAATCCAAGCCCGCTTCCGAGCCTGCGACCGAAGTTGCGGCCCTGCCGGAACCCAAGCAGGAAGTGAAGCCGGAGACGAAGCCCGATCCGGCCCCGGCTGAAGAAAAGCCGGCCGAAAACCCGGAAGCCGAAGCGTTGCCCGAGAAGGTGCCGACGCCCGCTGCGAAGCCGAAGGTCGAAAAGCCCGCTCAGAGCGCCAAGACGCCTGAGCGCAAGAACGAGGCAACGCCGAAGGAACAGAAGAAGGCCGCCTCCACCGAGGAAAGCAAGTTCAACGCCGACGAGATCGCCGCTCTGCTCAACCGGCAGGATCCGTCTGCCGGCGGCGCGAAGCGTTCGACGCAGGAGGCCGCGCTCGGTGGCAAGAAGACGATCGGGGTTGGCCTCAGCGCCAACGAGATCGACGGCGTCAAGGGCCAGATCCAGGGCAACTGGTCGCTGACCCCCGGCCTGACCGGCGTCGAGGAGGTCCGCGTCACCGTCCGCGTGCAGCTCGATCAGGCCGGTAATATCATCGGCACACCCGAGGTTACCGCAACCGGCGGTCCGGAAGGTACGCGCCGCGCCGTTGAAAGCAGCACCTTGCGCGCGATCCGCCGTTCGGCCCCGCTACAGAACCTGCCGCCTGAAAAATATGAGGGCGAAAAAGGATGGAATACCCTCGTGCTGAATTTCGACCCCTCGGAATTCGCACTCTAGAGCTGCCGGGATTGGAACCCATGCCGGATAGCAAACCACCCCTGCAAACCCTTCGTACGAAGCTGAAAGGCTTGTCTCTATGATCAAGGTCTCTCTTATCCGCGCCATGATGGTGGCCGCGGGCATGTTAGTCGCCGTCGTGGCGGCGGTGACGCCGGCGAACGCTGAAGTCGAAATCAACATCAACAAGGGCAACGTCGAACCGCTGCCGATTGCTGTTACCGACTTCCTCCAGGGCGAACTCGGCCAGAAGATCTCCGACGTGGTCGCAGCCGACCTGAAGCGTTCGGGTCTGTTCGCGCCGATCAACAAGGGCGCCTTCATCGAGAAGATCAGCAATCCGGATGCGACACCGCGTTTCGAGGACTGGAAGGTCATCAACGCCCAGGCGCTCGTCACCGGTCGCGTGACACAGGAAGGCGACGGCAGGCTGAAGGCCGAGTTCCGCCTGTGGGACACGTTCGGTAACAAGCAGATGACCGGCCAGCAGTTCTTCACCCAGCCGGAAAACTGGCGCCGCGTGGCCCACATCATCGCCGACGCGATCTATCAGAGCGTTACCGGTGAAAAGGGCTATTTCGACACCCGCATCGTCTATGTCGCCGAAAGCGGCCCGAAGACGGCCCGCAAGCGTCAGCTCGCCATCATGGACCAGGACGGCTTCAACGCCCGTGCGCTCACCAATTCCAACGACATCGTTTTGACGCCGCGCTTCTCGCCGAACCGCCAGGAAGTCACCTACATGTCGTTCGAAAACCAGCAGCCGCGCGTCTACCTGCTGCAGCTGGAAACCGGACAGCGCGAGGTGGTCGGCAATTTCCCCGGCATGACCTTCTCGCCGCGCTTCTCGCCGGATGGCCAGCGGGTCATCATGAGCCTGCAGCAGGACGGCAACGCCAACATCTACACCATGGACCTGCGCTCGCGCACCACGACGCGCCTTACCAACACCGCGGCGATCGACACCGCACCGTCCTATTCGCCGGATGGCAGCCAGATCGCCTTTGAAAGCGACCGCGGCGGCCGCCAGCAGATCTACGTCATGGGTGCCGACGGCTCCGGCCAGCGCCGCATCTCCTTCGGCGACGGCTCCTATTCGACGCCGGTCTGGTCTCCGCGCGGCGACCTCATCGCCTTCACCAAGCAGTCGGGCGGCAAGTTCTCGATCGGCGTGATGAAGACCGACGGTTCGGGCGAACGTATCCTGACCACCGGCTTCCACAACGAAGGCCCGACCTGGGCGCCGAACGGCCGCGTCCTGATGTTCTTCCGTCAGGGTGCCGGTTCCGGCGGACCGCAGCTCTACTCGATCGATCTGTCGGGTTACAACGAGCAACTGATCCAGACGCAGGGCTTCGCATCCGACCCGGCCTGGTCGCCGCTGCTCGAGTAGTTCACGACGGCTTTGGGTCGCCCGATCCAAAGACGTTGACGTGATCGCCTCTCGTTTGCTTGGGGGCGGGAGGCCCGCGGAAGCCTCGTCCTTATTTCCTGATCCCGCTGCAGGCTGATCCGATCTGCGGCGGGAAAATGTGGCAATGATGCCGCTTTCTCGCCGCAAAGTGCTGGTCTAGCAGGGCCCGAGCCGAAATTATCGATTTGTTAACCATAACTGTTGAATAGCGATTAACCGCTTCCGGTTACAGTCTGGCAACCGTGAATTCAGACACTTCTCAAGGAGACCGGCGTATGAGCCGAATTGACACCCCGGCCGCAGGCCGCATGCAGACCATCGCTCGCAACCCGGTCATGATCGCTCTGGTCATGACGCTTGCCCTGGCTGGCTGTGCATCGAAGAAGAACCTGCCGGGCAGTGCTGGCGAACTCGGCCTCGGTGGCGCTGGTTCGGCAACGCCGGGCTCGCAGCAGGACTTCACCGTCAATGTCGGCGACCGCATCTTCTTTGACACCGACTCCACCTCGATCCGCGCCGACGCACAGCAGACGCTCGCTCGTCAGGCCCAGTGGCTCGCCAAGTACCCGAACTACGCGATCACCATCGAAGGTCATGCCGACGAACGCGGCACGCGCGAATACAACCTGGCGCTCGGCGCCCGCCGTGCGGCTTCCACCCGCGACTACCTGATCAGCCAGGGCGTGCCGTCGAACCGCATGAAGACGATCTCCTACGGCAAGGAAAAGCCGGTCGCCGTTTGCGACGACATTTCCTGCTGGTCGCAGAACCGCCGCGCCGTTACCGTTCTCGGTGGCGCTGGCATGTAATGATGCCGCGGCCGCGCGCATCGCGTGGCCCGGAATCACGACGTGATCCGAGGAGGCGCTGCGTGTTCCGCAGATCACAGATCGCTAAATTAAAAGGGCGGCCCTCGGCCGCCCTTTGCTTTTTTACCACACTTTGGCCGAACTCCGTTGCTTTTTCAGGGCAATTGGAAAACTGTGCGGCAATCACCCAGATGACTCGGCGAGATGTATTGCGGGCCCCTGGTCAAGGGTGGGACAACCGGTATTCGAACAGGACAAATGAAATGAAGAAATTTGTCGTGGCGGGCCTGATCGGTCTTGCGACCCTTGCGGGTCTCGGCCAGACGGCGAACGCCATGCCTCTTTCAGGGCTGCTGGCCCGAACGGCTGAGACCAACAGCGGCGTGCAGAACCTGCCCGTCGTGAAGGTGCAGTCGGCCGAAACCGCACGGATTGGCCAGCTCGAAGAACAGATCCGCTCGCTCAACGGGCGTATCGAGGAAATGAGCTTCCAGCTCTTGCAGATGCAGGAGCAGATCCGGAAGTTCCAGGAGGACAACGAGTTCCGCTTCCAGGATCTGGAAAGCGGCAAGGCCTCCCCCAAGAAGAGCGGCGCTCTGCAGACGCCGAAAACCAGCGATCAGGCGTCCGTCACCCCGGGGGTGACGGATAGCCAGACCATGGCGCCGGCAGCCGGCGGCAACGACATGGCGTCTTCCGGCGTTTCGCCCGGAGCAGGCCAGGGCGGCAATGGCGCGTCCCCGCCGTCGACACTCGGGCAGATCGTCTTCGACGAGAACGGCAATCCGGTCGCAGCGACGACCGATGGGCGGCCGGGCGCAAACGCCACGCTTCCCGGCGTCGATTCCGGCGCACCCGCCGATGGCGGCCTGAACAGCAATCCCGGTAGCCAGCAGACCGCGTCTCTCGACAATCCCGGCGACCTCTACCAGTCGGCCTACGGCCATGTGCTGTCGGGCGATTACAGCACCGCCGAACAGGAATTCGGCGATTACCTGGCCGCCTTTCCGAAGGGCGACAAGGCAGCCGATGCCAGCTTCTGGCTGGGCGAAGCCCAATATTCGCAGGGCAAATACAGCGACGCCGCAAAAACCTTCCTGAATGCGCATCAGGCCCACGGCAAATCGCCGAAGGCGCCCGAGATGCTCTTGAAACTCGGCATGTCGCTCGGCGCGCTCGACAACAAGGAAACCGCCTGCGCGACGCTGGGCGAGGTCAACAAGCGCTATCCCAAGGCCTCGCCTGCGGTGAAGGCGAAGGTGACGAGCGAGCAGAGCCGCTTTGGCTGCTGAGGCTCCCGCGCCGACAGCCGTTGTCGAAACGGCAAAACGATTTCTTGCCTCCTTTCTTCGCCCAACGCGCATCCTCGTCGCCGTCTCCGGCGGGAGCGATTCCACGGGCTTGCTTCTCGCCTTGAACGAGGCGATCGAGGCAGCCGAACCCAAGAGATTTTCCCTGGCCGCATGTACGGTCGACCATGCGCTGCGGCCGGAATCGGCTGAGGAAGCGCGCGGTGTTGCCGCGTTCTGCGCTAGCATCGACGTCCCGCACCTCATCATGCGCTGGGATGGCGCGAAGCCGTCGACCGGCATTCAGGCGGCAGCGCGCGAGGCGCGCTACCGGTTGCTGGCGGATGCCGCCGAGCGATTTGAGGCCGGCTGCATCGTCACCGGCCACACCAGCGACGACCAGCGCGAAACGATCCTGATGCGGATGCAAAGGACGCAAGGGCCGGGTGCTTCCGGCATGGCGAGCGCCATGCTTTACGACCGCCGGGTCTGGGTGCTGCGGCCGTTCCTTAGTCTTGATAGGGCGTCGATCCGCGCCTTTCTTCAGACGCGCGACTTGAGCTGGTTCGATGACCCGAGCAACGCTAATCCGACTTTCGAGCGGGTCCGCGTCCGGACTGAACTGGCGCAATCGCCGCGAGTGGAGGAGGGGGCATGGGATGCTGGAGCCAGGGCCTGGTCGTCGGCGAGGGCTGCCGGCTTCCTCACCCGCCAGGTGCGCGTGCATGCGGGCCTGGTTGTGGAGATCCCGCTTGCTCTCGCCAACCGCCGCGACAACGTCGATTGGCAGCGGGCGCTGCTCGCGCTGGTGGCCGTCGTCGGCGGCCGCGCGCATATCCCCGCAGCCGACACGGTGAAGCGGGTAGCGGCGTTTCTGCAAGAGGCAACGCCCGGCAGGATGACGGCCGGACGATGCGTTTTCGACCTGCGCGCAGGCGGACTCTACCTCTATCGCGAGGCGCGCGGCCTGGCGACCTTGACGCTTGCGGGCGGTAAGACCGGAACATGGGACGGCCGTTTCCATGTGCACAACGGCGCAAGTACGCCCATCTCCGTCGCGGCAGAAGGCAGGGGCGGGCCACAACAGCAGAGACTTATTGCCGCAGGTCTGCCACCGGGCGTTGCCGGCCGTGCATCGCTTTCGGCACCGAAGGTCCTGTATGGGAACGGCGAAAGTGTCGCATCCGTCACAATCGAGCCGCGGATCGGGCTGTACGACACCTTTTTGCCGGGTTTCGACCGGATCATGGCCGACCGGATCGCCGGATTGTTCGGACGAGAGCCTTATCCTCCGCCGCCGGTTCACGATCTGTTGACAGAAATGGAACGGTAGCCGGCGGTTTGCCTTGGCAATACGTCACCAGAACCCTATGTTAGGGAGCAAGACAGCGGCTCGCGAAATGCGCGGGTCGTGACAGGTTCCGGGGAGTTCGATGAACCCTAATTTTCGTAATCTTGCCCTTTGGGCAATCATAGCGCTTCTGCTGATCGCGCTGTTCAGCATGTTCCAACAGCCGACGGAGCGCACCGGCTCGCGCGAGATTCCGTTCTCGCAGTTCCTGAAAGACGTGGATGCGAGCCGCGTCAAGGAAGTCGTGATCACCGGCTCGAAAGTGATCGGCAGCTATTCCGAAAGCGGCGCAACCTTCCAGACCTACGCGCCTTCAGTCGATACGGCGCTCACCGAGCGCCTTGAAGCCAAGGACGTGACGGTCACGGTTCGCCCGGAAACCGACGGTTCGTCCGGGTTCCTCAGCTATATCGGTACCCTGCTTCCGATGCTTCTGATCCTTGGCGTCTGGCTGTTCTTCATGCGCCAGATGCAGGGCGGTTCGCGCGGCGCCATGGGCTTTGGCAAGTCCAAGGCCAAGCTTCTGACCGAAGCGCATGGCCGCGTCACCTTTGACGACGTCGCCGGCGTCGACGAAGCCAAGCAAGACCTGGAAGAAATCGTCGAATTCCTGCGCGACCCGCAGAAGTTCCAGCGCCTCGGCGGTCGCATTCCGCGCGGCGTGCTGCTCGTCGGTCCTCCCGGTACCGGTAAGACACTGCTTGCCCGCTCGGTTGCCGGCGAAGCCAACGTGCCGTTCTTCACGATCTCCGGTTCGGACTTCGTTGAAATGTTCGTCGGCGTCGGCGCCAGCCGTGTGCGCGACATGTTCGAGCAGGCCAAGAAGAATGCACCCTGCATCATCTTCATCGACGAAATCGACGCCGTCGGTCGCCATCGCGGCGCCGGTCTCGGCGGCGGCAACGACGAGCGCGAACAGACGCTCAACCAGCTGCTGGTCGAGATGGACGGCTTCGAAGCCAATGAAGGCATCATCCTGATCGCTGCGACCAACCGTCCTGACGTTCTCGACCCGGCGCTGCTGCGTCCGGGCCGCTTCGACCGCCAGGTCGTCGTGCCGAACCCGGATATCAACGGCCGCGAACGCATCCTCAAGGTGCATGTGCGCAACGTGCCGCTGGCGCCGAATGTCGACCTCAAGGTGCTCGCACGTGGTACGCCCGGCTTCTCCGGTGCCGACCTCATGAACCTCGTCAACGAGGCTGCCCTGATGGCCGCCCGTCGCAACAAGCGTCTTGTCACCATGCTCGAGTTCGAGGATGCCAAGGACAAGATCATGATGGGCGCGGAGCGTCGTTCGTCGGCGATGACGGAGGCCGAGAAGAAGCTGACCGCCTATCACGAAGCCGGTCACGCGATCCTCGCGCTCAACGTTCCCTCGGCCGATCCGCTGCACAAGGCGACGATCATCCCGCGCGGTCGCGCACTCGGCATGGTCATGCAGCTGCCGGAAGGCGACCGCTACTCGATGAGCTACAAGTGGATGGTCTCGCGTCTTGCCATCATGATGGGTGGACGCGTCGCCGAAGAACTGACCTTCGGCAAGGAGAACATCACCTCTGGCGCATCGTCGGATATCGAGCAGGCCACCAAGCTTGCCCGTGCGATGGTGACGCAATGGGGCTTCTCCGACCAGCTCGGCCAGGTTTCCTACGGCGAGAACCAGCAGGAAGTCTTCCTCGGCCACTCCGTTGCCCAGCAGAAGAACGTGTCGGAGGCGACCGCCCAGAAGATCGACAACGAAATCCGTCGTCTGATCGATGAGGCCTACGAGACCGCCCGCAAGATCCTGACGGAAAAGAACCATGAGTTCGTGGCGCTTGCCGAAGGCCTGCTCGAATACGAAACGCTGACCGGCGAAGAAATCAAGGCGCTGATCCGCGGAGAGAAGCCGGCACGCGATCTCGGCGACGACACGCCGCCGCATCGTGGCTCGGCCGTTCCCTCGGCCGGCGCCAAGAAGGAAGGCTCGGCGGGCAACAAGGGCGAAGAGTCCGAAGGCGGGTTCGAGCCGCAACCGCAATAACCGACGCCTGTCGGCCATGTATTGGAGCCGCCGTTCCTTGAGTGGAGCGGCGGTTTTTCGTTGGCGATTTTGTACCTGGCATTTGGTAACGGGATGTAATGATTTCTGATGCTAGGCTCGCTGCCGTTTGCTGCGCTTTTGTGTCAAAGAAGACTCATGTGTTGCGATCGCATGGCCATGGGTGGGCATGACGATCCGAGGCGTACGGCAACCGCCGATATGAAATGAGGTCCGGTCAATGAAACCCAGTCGCGCACCCCGCAGACAGGCGAAGCTGGCAAAGCCAGCGCTGACCCGGCAGAACGATGGAGCTCTTATGAAGCGCAAGTATTTCGGCACCGACGGTATTCGCGGCCAATCCAACATGTTTCCGATGACTCCGGATCTGGCGATGCGGGTCGGCATCGCCGTCGGTACGATCTTTCGCAATGGCGCCCATCGCCACCGGGTGGTGATCGGCAAGGACACGCGTCTTTCCGGCTACATGCTCGAAAACGCGATGGTGGCGGGCTTCACCGCCGCCGGCCTCGACGTCTTCCTGCTCGGGCCGATCCCGACGCCGGGCGTGGCCATGCTCACCCGCTCCCTGCGTGCCGATATCGGCGTGATGATCTCGGCGTCCCACAATCCCTTCCAGGACAACGGCATCAAGCTTTTCGGCCCTGACGGCTACAAGCTCTCCGACGATATCGAACAGAAGATCGAGGCGTTGCTCGATCAGGACCTCTCTGGACAGCTGGCAAAGTCCGAAGACATCGGCCGGGCGAAGCGCGTCGATGGCGACATCTATCGTTACCTGGAACACGCAAAGCGCACGCTGCCACGCGACGTCACCCTTCAAGGTCTGAGGATCGCCATCGATTGCGCCAATGGCGCGGCCTACAAGGTGGCTCCGACCGCCCTTTGGGAACTGGGAGCCGAGGTCGTCAGCATCGGCACCGAGCCGAACGGTCTCAACATCAACCTCGACTGCGGCTCGACGCATCCGGCTGCTCTTTCCAAGAAGGTCCATGAAGTGCGCGCCGATATCGGCATTGCGCTCGACGGCGACGCCGACCGCGTGCTGATCGTCGACGAGAACGGCACCGTCATCGATGGTGACCAGCTGATGGCCGTCATTGCCGACAGCTGGGCCGAGGACGGCGTGCTGCGCGGTGGCGCGGTTGCGGCCACGGTCATGTCGAACCTCGGTCTTGAACGTTACCTCAAGGGGCGCGGCATCGACCTGCGCCGCACCAAGGTCGGCGACCGCTATGTGGTCGAACAGATGCGTCAGGACGGATTGAACGTCGGTGGCGAACAGTCGGGCCACATCGTGCTCTCGGATTTCGGCACGACGGGCGATGGCCTTGTTGCGGCCTTGCAGATCCTTGCGGTGATCAAGCGCCAGGGCAAGACCGTGAGCGAGGTCTGCCATCGCTTCGAGCCGGTGCCGCAGGTGCTGAAGAACGTGCGTGTTTCCGCCGGCAAGCCGCTTGAAGACGCGACCGTGCGCCAGGCGATTGCGGACGCGGAGGCGGAGCTTGCGAAATCTGGTCGTCTATTGATCCGCCCGTCCGGCACCGAGCCGCTGATCCGCGTGATGGCGGAAGGCGACGATCGCGGCCAGGTCGAGCGCATCGTCGACGAACTGGTCAACGTCATCGGCAGCGTGCGCAACGCCGCTTAAGCGTCAGACCTCGGCTTCCCTCCAGGGCCGGTGCGTTGCACCGGCCTCTTTTTTGTGCGGATGGTGCGTCAGCCATGCGCCGCGTCGGAGACTTTTCCCCGTGCGGGCGCCCACTTGCCGAGCATGTGCTTCCAGCCATGCGCACTCTTAGCGCTTTGTCTTGCCAAATTATTTAGGTGTGCCTTACGGATGCTCGGTTGCCGACAGTAACGTCGCGTGACAACTACAAGAATAGATCCGATGTTTAACAAACTCGGTAAACGATTGTAGTTAATCGGAACTTAACCTTTGCTCCTCATTATCCATAACCAACAACGGGATTTGGGCACCGGTTTCATGGTGAGCCAAGCAACGAAATGTATTGGAGTGGGCCATGAAGAGAATTTTGAGTGGCGTTGTTGCTATATTGCTCAGCGGCACGGCAGCTTACGCTGCAGATGTCTATCAACCGCCAATGGAGCCGGTGCCGGAACAGCCGGTCGAGGTCATCCAGACCAGCGGCTGGTACCTGCGCGGTGACGTCGGCTACGCCTGGAACGACCTGCGCGGTGCGAACTACTACCAGGGAGGCCCCGGCGGCTCCATCACCAATTTCGAAACGGCCGATATCGATGATTCCTGGGTCGCCGGCGTCGGCGTCGGTTACCAGTTCAACAACTACCTGCGTGCCGACGTTACCGCCGATTACTGGGGCAGCGCCGACTTCGCCGGCTCGACACTCGGCAACTGCGGCAGCGTGGTCGGTCCGTGCCGGTCGCGCGACGTGACCTCGGTTTCTGCCTGGAGCCTGATGGCCAACGCCTATGTCGACATCGGCACCTACGGCGCCTTCACGCCTTACGTCGGTGCCGGTATCGGTGCCACCCACGTCAAGTGGGACAAACTGCGCAACACCAGCTGCAGCATCGCCGATCCCAGCCAATGCGACCCGACGACGGGTCATGACGGCGAGAGCAAGTGGCGCTTCACCTATGCACTGATGGCCGGTACGGCCATCGACCTCACTTGCAACCTCAAGGCCGACGTCGGCTATCGCTTCCGCCAGGTCGACGATGGCGACATGTTCGGCTACGCCAATGGTGGCGGCCCGGGCTTCGACAAGGGCTTCTACATCCATGAGGCACGCGCCGGTCTGCGCTACTCGTTCGGCAGTGTCTGCGAAGTTCCCTACGAGCCGGAGCCGATCGTCTACAAGTGATCGACCAGACCAGTTGATACAAAGGCCACCTTCGGGTGGCCTTTTTCGTTGCCGCCAATCTTTGCTGGTTTCCTAACGGGCATGGTTAACCGGGGGTTAACCAGTCGCTGCCAATAGTTAACGCTGAACGAAGCGGTGACGGCAGTGCGCCATCCCGCACCGATAGCAGTGGTGAGAGGGCATGGGCATGGATTGGCGAAACGGGTTCTGCGGGGCCGCTTTTGGTGCCGGCCTGCTGCTTTCCGGTGCGGCATTCGCCGCCGATGAGGAGCTCCTGAATGCGCCGGAGATCACCATCGAAAAAGAAGCCGCTGGCGCTAGCGCGATCTACCTGCGCGGCGATATCGGTTATGCGCCCTGGCGTAGCGAGGGCGATCCCTATTCCCGAACCTTCGATGCAGGCGCGTCGACATACGACAGCACCACTTTCGACAACGCCCGTTTCGACAAGCCGTTCTCCGGGGCGCTTGGCGTCGGCTACCAGTTTACCGACACGTTCCGTGCCGACCTGACGGCGGAGTATTTCGAGGGCCGGTTCAACGGTTCGTCATCGTCGACCGCCCCGTGCGCGGGGCAGGGGGCGGGTACGTCCTGTGCATTTTCAACCGGGGCTGATTATTCCGCTCTTGGCCTGATGGCGAACGCCTATGTCGATTTCGGCACGCTCGCGGGCTTCACCCCCTATGTCGGCGCCGGTCTCGGCGCGACGCGTCTCAATTGGGATACGGCGGTCGAACGGGCGACCTGCGTTGCGGGTGGCGGCGCCTGCGCCGGAGCGGCCGGCTCCACCTCCTACGCGGGGCGCGATAGCTGGCGGTTTACTTACGCCCTGATGGCCGGCGTTTCCTACGATCTCAGTGATCAGCTGAAGCTCGATGTCGGTTACCGCTACTCCCATATCGCCGATGGCGAGATGTTCGGCTTTGGCACTGAGGCGCTTGCCGGCGCGCGGGGCGACAAGGGCTTTGACGATGGTCTTTCGCGTCACGAAATCCGGGGGGGCCTGCGCTTCTCGTTCTAAAACCATCGGCCACGGAAAGATCGGGCAGGTTTGCCGCGTTCTGTCCTCAGGTGATTCAGCATGTTGCCCACATGAAGGCAGCGTCCGGCAACAATCGCTCTGCGGTGGTCGCCTGCCTTTTCATATGTTGCTCGCGACGCCATAAATTTTGTCGATTGCGACAAAGCGCTTGACTTCCGGTCCCGCCCTCAATATCGACGACGGCGGGACACCCTTCCCCAACGAAGGGCTATCTATCTGGAAGGATAGCACATGGCAAAGCCTGCACAGCCGGACCTCCGTCCGAATAATACCCATTTCTCTTCTGGCCCTTGCTCGAAGCGCCCCGGTTGGACGCTCGACGCTCTCTCCGATGCTCCGCTCGGTCGTTCGCACCGCGCCAAGATCGGCAAGACGAAGCTGAAGCAGGCCATAGATCTTACCCGTGACATTCTTGAAGTGCCGGCTGATTACCGCATCGGTATCGTGCCCGCTTCCGATACCGGCGCCGTCGAAATGGCGCTCTGGTCGCTGCTCGGTCCGCGCGGCGTCGACATGGTCGCCTGGGAAAGCTTTGGCGCCGGCTGGGTGACCGACGTGGTCAAGCAGCTGAAGCTCGCCGACGTTCGCAAGTTCGAAGCCGCCTACGGCGAACTTCCCGATCTTTCCAAGGTTGATTTCGACCGCGACGTGGTCTTCACCTGGAACGGTACGACCTCGGGTGTGCGTGTGCCTAACGGCGACTTCATCCCGGCAGACCGCAAGGGCCTGACGATCTGCGACGCGACCTCGGCCGCTTTCGCGCAGAACCTCGATTTCGCCAAGCTCGACGTCGTTACCTTCTCCTGGCAGAAGGTTCTTGGCGGCGAGGGCGCCCATGGCGTCATCATCCTGTCGCCGCGCGCCGTCGAACGCCTGCTGACCTACGTGCCGGCCTGGCCTCTGCCGAAGATCTTCCGCATGACCTCGGGCGGCAAGCTGATCGAGGGCATCTTCACCGGCGAAACCATCAACACGCCATCGATGCTCTGCGTCGAAGATTACATTGATGCGCTCGTCTGGGCGCAGCAGGTCGGCGGGCTCAAGGGCCTGATGGCGCGTGCCGATGCCAACGCGCAGGCGATTTTCGACTTTGTTGCCGCCAATGACTGGATCGCGAACCTGGCGGTCAGCGACGAGACCCGCTCCAACACCTCGGTCTGCTTGAAGATCGTCGACAAGGACGTGCTCGCGCTCGACGCCGACGGACAGGCAGCCTTTGCCAAGGGCGTGGTTGCGCTTCTCGAAAAGGAAGGCGTTGCCTTCGACATCGGCCACTACCGCGATGCACCGTCCGGTCTTCGTATCTGGGCCGGCGCCACCATCGAGGCGGCCGACATGAAGGCGCTGATGCCGTGGCTGACCTGGGCTTTCGAGACCCAGAAGGCAACGCTGGCACAGGCCGCGGCCTGATCGGACAAGGGTGAGGACAATGAACTTCGCCCGCATCTCACACTGATTTGAGTGATCCGCTTCGCTCCCGATGGGAGCGAAGCCTGGCTAACTGCATTTCCATTCAGACCTGATCTTTAAGGAGGCCTTCCATGGCACCTCGCGTTCTCGTATCCGACGAACTGTCGGAAACCGCCGTCCAGATTTTTCGCGATCGCGGCGTCGAAGTCGATTTCCAGCCGAAGCTCGGCAAGGACAAGGACAAGCTTGCCGAAATCATCGGTAACTACGATGGCCTCGCCATCCGCTCGGCCACCAAGGCGACCGAAAAGCTGATCGCAGCTGCGACCAATCTCAAGGTCATCGGACGCGCCGGCATCGGCGTCGACAATGTCGACATTCCGGCTGCTTCGCGCCGCGGTATTATCGTGATGAACACGCCCTTCGGCAATTCGATCACGACCGCCGAACATGCGATTGCGCTGCTCTTTGCCGTTGCCCGCCAGCTTCCGGCCGCCGATACCTCGACGCAGGCCGGCAAGTGGGAAAAGTCCCGCTTCATGGGTGTCGAAATCACCGGCAAGACGCTGGGCGTCATCGGCGCCGGCAATATCGGCTCGATCGTCTGCTCGCGCGCCATCGGCCTGAAGATGCACGTTCTCGCCTACGACCCGTTCCTTTCCAAGGAGCGCGCCGAGGAAATGGGCGTCACCAAGGTCGAGCTCGACGAACTGCTCGCCCAGGCCGACTTCATCACCCTGCACGTGCCTCTGACCGACAAGACCCGCAACATCCTGAGCGCCGAAGCGCTTGCCAAGGCCAAGCCGGGTGTGCGCATCGTCAACTGCGCTCGCGGTGGTCTCGTCGACGAGAAGGCGCTTGCCGAAGCGATCAAGTCGGGCCATGTCGCCGGTGCCGGCTTCGACGTCTTCGAGGTCGAGCCCGCGACCGAAAGCCCGCTCTTCGGCCTGCCGAACGTCGTCTGCACGCCGCATCTCGGCGCTTCGACCACGGAAGCCCAGGAGAACGTCGCGCTGCAGGTGGCTGAGCAGATGTCGGACTACCTGGTCAAGGGAGCCGTTTCCAACGCCATCAACATGCCGTCGATCACTGCTGAGGAAGCGCCGATCCTGAAGCCGTTCATCCGGCTTGCCGACGTTCTCGGCGCCTTCGTCGGCCAGGTGACGGAAAGCGCGATCAAGGAAATCGAGATCCTTTATGACGGCTCGACCGCCGGCATGAACACCAAGGCGCTGACGAGTGCCGTGCTTGCCGGTCTGATCCGCCCGCAGGTCGCCGACGTCAACATGGTTTCGGCGCCGGTCATGATCAAGGAGAAGGGCATCATCCTGTCCGAGGTCAAGCGCGACAAGACCGGTGTCTTCGACGGCTACATCAAGCTGACGGTGAAGACCGCGAACCAGACGCGTTCGGTTGCCGGCACGGTGTTCTCGGACGGCAAGCCGCGCTTCATCCAGATCAAGGGCATCAACCTCGATGCGGATGTCGGCAGCCACATGGTCTACATCACCAACACCGACGTCCCCGGCATGATCGGTTTCATCGGCATGACGCTCGGTGATGCCGGCGTCAACATCGCGAACTTCCAGCTCGGCCGCGAGAAGGAAGCCGGCGACGCGATCGCGCTGCTCTACGTCGATGGTGCGGTTTCTGACGATGTGCTTGACAAGCTGCGTGCCAATCCGGCAATTCGCCAGGCAAAGCCGCTGGTCTTCAACATCGATTGAGACCAGCCCAGCAAGTGGCAGCACCGTCTGCCACTTTGCCGACCCACTCACGGGACATATCGAGGACGCACCGGCCGACCGCCGGTGCGTTTTCCTGTTTCGAACGCATGTGACGAGAAATGACCGAAATGACATTCCGCTGGCGCGAGGCAAGCCTGCCCGACCTCGCCTCCGTATCGGAGATCCAGCTCGTGGTTCACCAGGCCTTTCCCGAGGATGACGCCGTTCTCGCCGACCGCATCGCGCTCAGCCCTGCCGGTTGCTTCATGCTGGATGCGAAAGGTCTGTCACGCGGTTATGTGCTGAGCCATCCATGGCTTCGCGGTGCGCCGCCGTCGCTGAACAGCATGCTTGGCGAAATCCCTGAGGCCGCCGACACGTGGTACATCCATGACCTCGCGCTCTTGCCGGAAATGCGGGGCTCCGGGGCAGGGGGCGGCGTGTTGCCGATGCTTGCGGATGTCGCACGCACGGAAGGGTTCCGGTCGATGTCGCTCGTATCCGTCAACGGATCCCGCGGCTTCTGGGAAAGACAGGGCTTTGAGGTCCGCATGGACGAACGGCTGGCGCAGAAGCTCTCAAGTTATGGTGACGACGCGCTCTATATGGAGCGGCACCTTGTCTAAAATGAAAATGGCGCCGATCGGCGCCATTTTCATTTTGTGCTGGATCAGGCCGCCCGCTGCGTCGCGGGCCGCCATACCTTTTCCTCGACGGTGAACTGGGCAAGCCGGCCGGAAAGCACGTTGCTTTCGCCGGCGAGCGCCTGGCTTGCGGCCGAGGTCTGCTCGACCATGGCGGCATTCTGCTGGGTCATCTGGTCCATCTGGTTTACGGCGGTGTTGATCTCCCGCAGCCCGACCGACTGATCGCGCGCTGCCGTCGCAATCGCGACGATGCGGTCGTTGATCTCGTTGACCCGCCGCTCGATGTCGCCGAGCGCCGAACCGGTCGCTTCGACCAGGCGCACGCCGGCCGAAACCTCGACGCCGGACGCGGTAATCAGGCCCTTGATCTCCTTGGCAGCCGTTGCCGAGCGCTGCGCCAATTCCCGCACCTCCTGCGCGACGACGGCAAAGCCCTTGCCGGCATCCCCCGCGCGCGCCGCCTCGACGCCGGCGTTCAGCGCTAGGAGGTTCGTCTGGAAGGCGATGTCGTCGATCACGCCGATGATTTCGCCGATCTTCGAAGACGAGTTCTCGATGCGGCCCATGGCAGTGATGGCGTCGCGAACGACCTCGCTAGAGGTGGCCGCCCCCTTGCGAGCCTCAGCGACCATGCGGGTCGCCTCCTCGGCGCGGTTGGTGGAGTTCTGAACCGCCGAGGTGATCTCGTCGAGGGCGGCTGCGGTTTCTTCGAGCGACGCTGCCTGCTGCTCGGTGCGCTGCGACAGGTCGTTGGCTGCCCGGCTGATCTCATTGGCATTGCCGGTAACGACGGAGGTGGAATCGGCGATCGCGCTCACCGTCGAGCGAAGGGCCGCAACGGCGGTGTTGAAGTCCTGGCGCAGCTTCTCGTAGTCGGCGCCGAGATCCGGCACGTGGGTGGTGAGGTCGCCGCTCGCCAGCCGCTCGAGCGCACCGCCAATGGTGCTGACGACATGGGCCTGCACGCGGGCGGTCGCCTGCTGCATTTCCTCGTTGGCGCTGCGCTCACCGTCGAGCGCCACCTGCTGTTCGCGTTGGCGAACCTCAAGCGCGTTGCGTTCGATCACCGAGGCGCGCAGCACGACGAGCGCGTCGGCCATGTGGCCGATCTCGTCGCGGCGGTCGGTATCGGGGACTTCCGAACGGGTGTCATTGTTCGATACTTCGAGCATCACGTCCTTCAGCCGGTTGATCGGCCGGCTGATCGAGCGGCCGATCGCCATGGCGGCGGCAAGCGTCGCGATCGCGGCGATCGCCGTGGTGATGATCGTCATCAGCAGCGACGCATTGTACTTGGCGGCGAGATCGTCGGCGTAGACGCCGGTGCCGACGCCCCAACCCCAGGGCTTGAAGCCCTGGATATAGGAGTACTTCTCGACCGGCTCCTCGTGGCCAGGCTTGTCCCAGTAGTAGTTGACGATGCCGCTACCCGGGTTCTGCGCCAGCGCGATGAGTTCGACGTTGAAGGCCTTGCCGTTGGTATCCTTGAGGCCGCGCACGTCGGTGCCGACGAGCTTCTTGGCGAGCGGGTGGGCGATCATCATGCCGTCGAAGCCGTTGATGAAGAAGTAGCCGTCCTGGCCGAAGCGCATGGACATGACCGCGGAAATGGCGCGGCTCTGGGCCTCCTCACGCGAGAGCGTGCCACTGCGCTCCTGTTCCTCGAAGCTTGCGATCGTCGAGATCGCCGCTTCGGTGACGTTGCGCAGCATCTGCCGGCGTTCGTCGCTGACTTCCGCGTTGGCGACTTGAGTCTTGTAGGCCATGGCGGCCGCCATGAAGACCAGCGCCATCGCCGTCAATAAGTAGATACGTGTCGAAATTCTAATATTTTTCACTGCCTTAGCCCCAAGGAAAATCCTGGCGGCGACAGAAACACCCATCTGCTAATCAAGCCTTAAGTCGCCTCCCGAGTTCTAGCGATTGCATCGCCCGAAACTTGCCCGGCAGGCGCGAGACTTCTCTAGCGCGGGCGACCTTTTTCGGCGATCGCGATCCCGCCGAGCACCAGGAGCAGCGCGACAAGGTGGAAGAGGTGAAAGGTCTCGCCGATCAGCATCACCGACAGCAGCGTGCCGAAAACGGGAATGGCGTTGATGAACAGGCCAGCGCGGTTGGCACCGATCATCTCGACACCGCGGACATAAAGAACCTGCGACATCAGCGATGGGAAGATCGCGGCATAGAGAACGATGATCCAGCCGGTGGTGTCGGGCGCGATCGCGGTGCCCGTGCCGATCTCCCAGAACAACAGCGGGATGGCGCTCGAGAGCGCGCCGAAGGCGGGGGCTGCAATGAAGCTCTGCCAGTGCATCGTCGGCTTGTAGCGAAGCGCCACGGTGTAGCCGGCATAGACGACGCAGGCCGCGATCATCAGCGCATCGCCGAAGTTGAATTCGAGCGACAGCAGGCTGGTGACGTCGCCATGGGCCGCGGTCACCAGAACGCCGACGAGGGTGACGGTAAAGCCGATCACCTGGGCGATCGACGCCTTCGTTCGAAACAGCACGAAGTTGAAGAGGAAGATCAGCATCGGGATGCCGGCCTGGAGAATGACGGCATTGATGGCGCTCGTATATTTGAGCGCCGAGTAGAGCAGGGCATTGAAGGTCGTGAAGCCGACCACGCCGTAGGCGAGAAGCTGCAGCCAGTGCTTGCGGATCTTGTCCCAGTCGCGCCGGATCTGCGGTGTCATCAGCACGAGGATGACGATGAGGGCGAAGACCCATCGCAGGGTCGTCAGCATCATCGGGCTCACATGGCCGACGGCCATCTTGCCGGCGACGGAGTTGCCGCCCCAGAACAGAGCGGTGATGCAGAGATAGAAGTAGGCCCTGGAATTCACGATGCTCAGACCTGCATGGGGATGGCGACCGGTTGTCGCGATGGCGGGAGAGCGGAAGATATAGGCTCTAAATCCCGGCCTTGTCATGCAAAAAGGGCGGAACGCCCGACATAACGGGGTCGCTTTCCAGATGACAACACAGTATAGATGCGCGGGTTTGAGAACAGCGCAGCCTCGGTTGCGCGCCTGAACAGGAAGAGAATTATGACGAATGTCGTAGTGGTCGGCTCCCAATGGGGTGACGAAGGCAAAGGCAAGATTGTGGATTGGCTCTCCGAGCGCGCGGATATCGTCGTGCGCTTTCAGGGCGGTCACAATGCCGGCCATACCCTGGTGATCGACGGCGTCAGCTACAAGCTGTCGCTCCTGCCCTCCGGCGTCGTGCGTCCCGGCAAGCTTGCCGTCATCGGCAACGGCGTCGTCATCGATCCGCACGCGCTGATCGCCGAAATCGACAAGCTCGGCAAGCAGGGCATTGCGATCACGCCGGACAACCTGCGTATCGCCGACAATGCCACGCTGATCCTGTCGCTGCACCGCGAGCTTGACGGCATCCGCGAAGACGCCGCCTCCAACAGCGGCACCAAGATCGGCACGACGCGCCGCGGCATCGGCCCGGCCTATGAAGACAAGGTCGGCCGTCGTGCCATCCGCGTCATGGACCTTGCCGACCTCGACACGCTGCCGGCCAAGGTCGACCGCCTGCTGACGCACCACAACGCGCTGCGCCGCGGCCTCGGTGAAGCCGAGATCAGCCATGACGCGATCATGCAGGAACTTTCGTCAGTCGCCGACAAGGTGCTGCCGTTCATGGACACCGTCTGGGTGCTGCTCGACAAGGCCCGCCGCAAGGGCGCGCGCATCCTGTTCGAAGGTGCTCAGGGCACGCTGCTCGACATCGACCACGGCACCTATCCGTTCGTCACCTCGTCGAACACAGTCGCCGGCCAGGCTGCCGCCGGTTCGGGCATGGGCCCGGGCTCGCTCGGCTACATCCTCGGCATCACCAAGGCCTATACGACACGCGTCGGCGAAGGTCCGTTCCCGACCGAACTTACCGACGAAATCGGCCAGTTCCTCGGCGAAAAGGGCCATGAGTTCGGCACGGTGACGGGCCGCAAGCGCCGCTGCGGCTGGTTCGATGCAGCCTTGGTACGCCAGTCGGTTGCCGCCAACGGCATCACTGGCATCGCGCTCACCAAGCTTGACGTTCTCGATGGTCTCGACGAACTGAAGATCTGCATCGGCTATACTCTGGACGGGCAGCAGATCGACCATCTGCCGGCAAGCCAGGCGCAGCAAGCTTCGGCAAAGCCAGTGTATGTTACGCTTGAAGGATGGAAAGAATCGACGGTTGGCGCACGCAGTTGGGCAGACCTTCCGGCGCAAGCGATCAAGTATGTCCGCCAGGTGGAAGAACTGATCGGCGCACCGGTTGCTCTTCTTTCGACCAGCCCGGAGCGGGACGACACAATACTTGTGACGGACCCCTTTGAGGACTAGTGTCGGCGAACTGACATTGCGTCGTGATCGCAAAGACATACCTGGGCGTATGAGAAAGTACTAATGGCGGATTTTGTTGCAGTTATTCGCAGGACCGTTGACGGCCTGTCGGAAAACACACCTGAAATGCGGGACAGGGTATACGAGAAGGCGCGCGCGGCCGTGCGCCGCCAACTCGAAAACATGAACCCGCGTCCGTCGGACGACATGATCAATCGCCAGCTGGCGAAACTCGAAAATGCGATTGCCGAGGTCGACAGCGAACATGCCGAGGCCTTGCCGGCGCTCGACGAGCCCGAGGTTGCCGAGGCGGAGACCTTCGAACCGGTTGCCTCGGAGCCGGCAGTAGAGCACGTTCCGGAACCGGAACCGGAACCGGAACCGGAACCGGAACCGGAACCGGAACCGGAAGCTCAGCCTGTACAGGTCGTCGAAAGCGAGCCGGTGGCCGTTGCCGATGATGCGGTCGAGCAGCCCGCATCGGAACCGGAAATCGCCGCCGAGCCCTACCATCCTGTCGAGGCCTATGAGGCGCCGACGCATGTGGCCGAACCCCAGGCCGAGCCGGTCGAGGAAACTCCGGTCGAGCCGATAGAATACGAACCGGTCGTTGAGCCTGCCGAAGCCGCAGAGCCGCCGCTTGACGAAAGCCCCGTCGTCGTTCAGCCGCACGAAGACGTGCAGGCCTATGAAGCGCCCGAATATTCGGAGCCGGTGCCAGACGCACAGGAAACACCGGCGCCTTCCTCGGAGGTCGAGTCGCAGCACCATGCCGCGCACGAGCCGACCTGGGACGAAGCGCCGGCTGCAAGTGCCGAGCAGAAGCCGGCCCTCTCCGAGTGGGACCTGCCCGAATGGGAGACCGTTGGTCCGACCTCGACCGTCGCGCCGGTCACCGAACACATCGGCGAAGAGCGCGCCACCGAGATCCACGACCCGGACACCGCGCCCGAGCTTTTGGGGATGCATCCGGTCGCCGAGCCGGAGCAGCAGGCCCCTGAGGCGACGCCCAAGGCGGACCCCGTGCGCGGCTGGTCGTTCGACGACAATGACCCCTTTGCGCCGATCGAAGAGCGGCGGGCCGAGAAGACTTCCGAACCGGAGATCAGCGACTGGTCGTGGCCGGTCGAAAAGCCTGTTCAGGCGGCTGCCGCACCGGCGGCGCAGAACCAGCAGGAACGCGCCGGTACTGCTTGGGATCACATTGACGATCTGCTCGGCTTCGAGGACGCGGCCAACGCTGCTGCGGCGGGAGCCGGAGCAACGGCGGCTGCGCGCGAGCCGGAACGGGTTGGCGAAGCAACCCCGGCAGCGCCCAGGCCGACATCCTACCGGGCCACGCCGAAGCCGTCGCGTTTCAGCGTAAAGCGTCTCGTCATTGCGGGCGTCGCCCTGCTCGTGCTTGGCGGCGGCGGATTTGCCTATTGGCAGAACCGCGAGGCCGGCAATGCCTGGATTTCCGGCATGGTGTCGTCGATAACCTCGGCGGTGTCCGGCATCGGCGGAACGCCGGCCGAGCAAAGCACGCCGCCGCAGCCCGCTGGCGAAACGGCCACGCAGCAACCGGCCGCGCATGACGATACGGTTGCGCCGGACAACAACTCGACGAAGTTCACGCAGCGCCTGATGGCGGACGGATCGGAGACCGACGACGGCCCGGCCAACCCAACGGGCGAGAGCGCTGCGCAGGAAGGCAAGTCCGTGGCGCCGCAGACGGAAGCAGGCAAGCCTGTCGAAGCGGCGAGCGGCCAGGGTGGCACGGCCGGCCAGGCCGGAGCGCCCGCGACTGGTCAGCCGGCCGGCCAGCCGAACCAGCCTGAAGTCGCCCTTGCCACCGGCGAGAAGATGTTCCTCTACGAGGAGCGTCTCGGCCAGTCTTCGCCCACGGCCGTTCCGGGAACCGTGGCGTGGTCGGTGAAGGAGGAATCGCCCGGCGGCGATGCCAAGCCCGAGCCGGCGATCCAGGCCCAGATCACCGTTCCGGACCGCGGCCTGACCGCGCTGATGACGATCAAGCGAAATGCGGATCCGTCCCTGCCGGCAAGCCACGTCATCGAGTTCGTGTTCTCGCTGCCGTCGAATTTCGAGGGCGGCGCCATCGACAGCGTCCAGCGCGTATCGATGAAGCGGACCGAGCAGGATCGGGGCGACGCCTTGATCGCGGTTCCGGCCAAGATCACCGACGACTTCCATATGATCGCCCTGAACGATGCGACGGACGCTATCGGCAACAACACCCAGCTGCTGCGCAGCCGCAGCTGGATCGATATCCCGCTGACCTACCGCAACGGCCGCCGTGCGCTTCTGACGCTTGAGAAGGGGCAGAGCGGCACGGATGCCTTCAACCAGGCCATGCGCGCCTGGTCGGCGACGGGTACGGCTGCCGAGAGCAACAGCCAGTAAGCTCGAAAAGAACCGAACATACAAAAAACCCGGCGGAAGCAACCGCCGGGTTTTTTATTGGGTTTCGCGTTCTTGAAGCAGAACCGCCGCTTTAAGTTGCTGCGGTTGCTTTAGGCGCCTTCGACGACGCGCAGGGAATTGGCGCGCTCCAGCGCTGCCTTGCGCACGGCATCCTGGACCTTTTCGAACGCACGAACTTCGATCTGCCGGACGCGTTCGCGGCTGATGTCGAATTCGGCCGAAAGATCCTCGAGCGTCAGCGGATCTTCTGTCAGGCGGCGTGCCTCGAAGATGCGGCGCTCACGGTCGTTGAGCACTTTCATCGCGTTCGCAAGCAGAGCCCTGCGGCTTTCGAGCTCGTCCTGCTCGATCAGGATTTCTTCCTGGTTGTCGTGGTCGTCGACGAGCCAGTCCTGCCATTGGCCGGACTCGCCCTCGCTCGCCTTGATCGGCGCATTGAGCGAGGCGTCGCCGGACAGGCGGCGGTTCATCGAAACAACTTCGTCCTCGCTCACCTTGAGGGTGGTGGCGATTTCCTTGACATGCTCCGGCTTCAGGTCACCCTCATCGAGTGCCTGGATCTTGCCCTTGAGGCGACGCAGGTTGAAGAACAGCCGCTTCTGGTTGGCGGTCGTGCCCATCTTGACCAGCGACCACGAGCGCAGGATGTACTCCTGGATCGCCGCCTTGATCCACCACATTGCATAGGTGGCGAGACGGAAGCCGCGATCGGGCTCGAATTTCTTCACGGCCTGCATCAGGCCGACATTGCCTTCCGACACGACTTCGCCGATCGGCAGGCCGTAGCCGCGATAACCCATCGCGATCTTGGCGACGAGGCGAAGGTGGCTGGTGACAAGCTTGTGCGCCGCTTTGCGGTCGTCGTGTTCCTGGTACCGCTTGGCGAGCATGTACTCTTCCTGCGGCTCAAGCATCGGGAACTTGCGAATTTCGTCGAGGTAACGATTAAGGCCGCCTTCTCCAGCGGCAATGGTCGGCAAATTGTTTCGGGCCATATGAAGCACCCCCCTTTTTAGTCTCCGGCCTCCGGTCGGCAAGCCGGGCATGTGGGTCTTCGTCAAGACCCCACGAACGTAGAAAATAAGTACGGCGAAAGCATGATTCAAGGAGTCCGGTTCACAAGGATGTGACGCCGGAGCGACGGAAATGTCACGAATAGAGGCCCGCTTTAGATCGGAATTCTTCCGACGGATTTCAAGGGGCGGTCACTCCCCGCTGCGCAGCGCCTCGATCAGCGCTGCCATGTCGTCCGGCATCGGCGCTTCGAAATGCATGGTCTTGCCGGTCGACGGGTGCTCGAACTGCAGCATGAAGGCATGCAGCGCCTGACGGTGGAACTGGTTGACGACGGCCTTGGCGGCATCCGGCAGAAGGTTCGCCTTGGTTCTGAAGGCGGCGCCGTACTCGGGATCGCCGATCAGCGGGTGGCCGATATGGGCCATATGTACGCGGATCTGATGGGTCCGGCCCGTTTCCAGGTGGCATTCGATCGTCGAGGCGAGCGAGGTGCCATCGGGCTTTTCGAGATAGCGCTCGACCACCTCGTAATGGGTGATGGCCTCGCGGGCGTCGTCGCTATCCTCACGCTTGACCGCGCGCTTCGTTCGGTCGCCGGCGCGGCCGAGCGGCGCGTCGATCGTGCCCTTCAACTGCCGTGGCCTGCCCCAGACGACCGCCCGGTAGGCGCGCTCGAGCGGGCCGGTGCGGCCGTGGTCGGCAAACTGGTCGGAGAGATGGCGATGGGCCGCATCGTTCTTGGCGACGACCATGACGCCGCTCGTCTCCTTGTCGAGGCGATGGACGATACCGGGGCGCTTGACGCCGCCGATACCCGATAGGCTGCTGCCGCAGTGGTGGATCAGTGCATTGACGAGCGTGCCCGTCCAGTTGCCGGCGCCCGGATGCACGACGAGGCCGGCCGGCTTGCACAGCACGATCAGGTCGCTGTCCTCGTAGAGGACGTCGAGGGGGATGTTCTCGCCCTTCGGCTCGGGATCTTCCGGCTCCGGGAGGTCGATCTCGAAGATGTCCCCCGGCTGCACCTTCTTCTTCGGCTCGCTCACCGGCTTGCCGTTGACCGACACGGCACCCTGCTCGATGAGAGCCTTGATACGGTTGCGGGAGAATTCACCCGAAAGTGCGTCCGTCAAGAAGGAATCGAGCCGTCCTGCGGCATCCTCGCCCGCCGTCAGGACTTTCCT
This sequence comes from Ensifer sp. ENS09, assembly GCF_014852425.1. Classification (NCBI taxonomy): domain Bacteria; kingdom Pseudomonadati; phylum Pseudomonadota; class Alphaproteobacteria; order Hyphomicrobiales; family Rhizobiaceae; genus Ensifer; species Ensifer sp. ENS09. Next base: position 157,648 of record NZ_JACVBP010000006.1, on the reverse strand, counting down.
ATTGGCCGTTGCTTGTTTAAAGGGGTCGTTCATTCCGTTAAAAATCCGAAAAAAGGCCAGCCATGACCGCAATCGAGCCCGATGACCAGGAAGACAAGCCGCTAGATCCGGCGATGGAAAATGTCCGCCGCAAGATGGTGAAGCTGCAGCTCGTCTCGGCAGGCGTCATGTTGGTCATGCTTATGGCTGTCCTTGGAACGATTGTCTACAAGCTGACGCGCACGGATGAGAAAGCGCCGGCCCAGACGTCCGCCGCCGTCGTTCCGAGCGAGGCGCCGCTCAACGCCGTTGCCGCGCTGCCTGCCGGCTTCACCGTGACGAATGTCGCGCTTTCGGGCTCGCAGGTGCTGTTCTACGGCAACCTGCCCGGCGCCGAGCCGCGTGCGATCGTCTTCGACATCGGCACCGGCCGCATCGTCGCGGATATCACCGTTCGGACGAACTGACGGCATGTCCGGCGCCCTCCCGCCCGTCCTGCGCATCGACGATCCCGCCGATCCCCGGATCGCCGGTTTCGTCTCGATCAAGGAGCGCGATCTGACGGGGCGGCAGGGCCGCTTCATTGCCGAGGGCACCGTGGTGCTGCGCATGCTCGCCGCCGCGCACGCGGCCGGCCGCGGTTTCGCGGCCGAGGCCCTCCTGCTTCTGGAAAACCGTCTGGAGGGCGTCGGCGACATTCTTCGGCGTTTCCCGCCTGACGTGCCGGTCTATGTGGCGAACGCGCAGGTGTTCGACGCGATCGCCGGCTTCAACATGCATCGCGGCGTTCTGGCGCTCGGGCGCCGCGAAGGCGAGCCGGATCGCGATGCGCTGATCGCGTCGCTGCCCACGTCGAGCCTGGTGCTGGCGGCGTGCGGCATCTCCAACCACGACAACATGGGTGCGCTTTTCCGCAACGCCGCGGCCTTTGGGGTCGATGCGGTGCTGATGGACGAGACGAGCTGTGATCCGATGTATCGCAAGGCGATCCGCGTTTCTGTCGGCTCCGTGCTGACGGTGCCTTTCGCTCGCGAGGGTTCCGTCGCCGCCATGCTGGAGCGGCTGCACGATGCAGGTTTTGCGATCTGGGGGCTGTCGCCGGCAGGAACGACAGACATCGGCGCAATCCTTCCGGCACCGCGCACGGCGCTTCTGATGGGGACCGAGGGCGAGGGACTGCCGCAAGCGGTGATGACCGCGATCCAGACCGCGCGCATCCGCCAGCGGCCGGGGCTCGACAGCCTCAACGTGTCGACCGCGGCCGGCATCGCATTGCACCAGGTGGCATTGATCAACGGCCGGATCTGAGGGCGCGCGCTGGTGTGAGGGCAGACAGTCCGCGACGGCAGCGGGCGCCTACTCGCGCGGAAGAATATCCTTGACGCGCTTCGCCAGGCTTTTTCTGTTGGCTGTGCCTTCTTCCTCGCCCGAGAGCAGGCCGAGGATGGGAGAGGTGGCGCCCTCATTCGCCGCCGTAAGGGCGACCATGCCTGCGGCGATTGCTGCGACTTCGTCGCGCAGCGCCTCGTCATGGGCTGAGGACTTGGAGTTGGTCAGGCGCTCCGAAAGGGCGGTGGCGCGATTGCGCAGATCGTCGGCGGCGACAATGGAGCCGGAATCCCCGTTTGCCAATTCGACCGGCGCTGCAGCACCATTGCCCGCCTGCTCGGATGCCGGCTTGCGGTCGCGGCGCAGGGGAAAGGCGACGCCGGCGGCGCGCAGGGCCTTGGCGGCGTCACGCATTTCCTGGTTGGTGTCCTTCACCTTGGCCTTCAATCTCTCGATTTCACCGGCGCGCCTTTCGAGCGCGCTCTCGCGATCGGCGCTGGTTGCCATTTCGCGCGCAAGCTTGTCTTCCAACCGGTGCAGGCGGGTTTCGTCGCGCGACAGGCGGAGTTCCATTTCCTTTGCATGGGTGGTCTCGGTCTTCAAGTCGCCGCGCAGGGCTTCGCGCTCGTCGCGCAGCGTGGCAATCCGGCTTTTCAGATGCTCGACCTCTGTGTCGCGTGCGGCCAGGTTGATCCGCAGATTGTCGGTCTCGGCAGCATTCTGGGCGAGCTGAACGTCGCGCTTCCTGATCTCGTCGGCCTTGCCGGCGTTGTCCCGCTCGACGCTGTCGAGCGTCGCCTTCATCCGCTCCAGGCGCTGTTCGAACTGGCGGATGGCCGAGCGCATGTCTGCCGCCTCGACGTTCATGTCGGCAAGCTGGGCATGCAGATCGGCGTTTTCGCCGCTGAGGCGACGGGCCTCCTGCAGGCTCTTCTCGTTTGTGAGCATCAGTGACACGCCTTTGTCCCGTTCGCGCTTCAGGGCCTGAAGCGTGCGGGCGTTCTCGGCGGCAAAAGCGGCGCGGGCCGCATCCTTCTGCGCGCGCACCTCCTGGGGGCTGAGCGGCATCGTCGCCTTCAGCCGGTCCTCGGCGAAACGCACGATGCGGCGGTGTATCGCCGGTGCGACCAGGAGACCGATGATGATCGCCGTCAGAAAGCCCAGGGCAAAGAGAAGCGAGAATTGGATCACGAGCTGGCCGTTTCGAAACTGGACCGGAAACCGAACCGCCTGCCCGGCCACAACGGGCACGGCAGGCGCTCCATCTTCCGTTTCCTTGCACTAAACATGACGTTTCGTGCGCTGCAAGTCTATGGTGCCGGATTTTGCGACAGGCAGGTCCGGCAACGGTCTTAGAAGGGATTCCAGGTTGGATTCTGGGTCATCTTGAGGTAGCCGACATTGACGCCGAGGCGTGCGCCGATGCCGGTGCGGATCGGCACCACGACGATGTTCTCGTCGGTCAGTACCGTCATGCCGACGCCGGCAACCACATAGGCCGAGCCGGAGACGCCGCCGAAGCGCTTGTAGAGCGCCGGCACGCTCGGCAGATTGTAGACCAGCATCATGGCGCGGCTGCCTTGGCCGCCCCAGTCGATACCGAGCGACGGACCCTGCCAGAAGACGCTGTGCTGTCCGGCATTCTTGGTGTTGAGTTCGCCTTCGCCATAGGTGAGGCCCGCGATGAACGCGCCTGAGCCTTCCTGTCCGAGAATGTAGCCGTTCGGCAAGCCGTAGCGTTCAAAGGCACGTTCGACAACCTTGGCAAGGCCGCCGGAGGTTTCTCCGAAGAAGCCGTGACCGGCATCGACGATTTCCTGCATGGTGTATTGGCTGTTGTTGTTCGCCGACTGGGCGTGCGCGACGGACAGGGCGCCGGCGACCAGAAACATCGTGGCCAGGACAACACGACCAGCCGATGTGGCAGCCTTCATGATCTGATGCATCATATCCTCCGTCAGGCGCGAAATTTGCTCGCTTGCGGGTTTGCAGTGGCCGACAGTCAGATCACTGCGCGGCCAGGTGGGGTCTGGACCAATTCCATGCAATTTGAACCGATGGTCTTAACAATCGGTTTACCAAATGTGGTGTCATTATGTTCCACTGATGAACGGCCGCGCCGGGCAGCTCATGACTTGCGTCTTCGCGCAGGAGGCTTTACCGGCGTGACCACGGCGCGTGCTTCGGCGAGGGCCGATGGCACCAAACAAGGAACTAAGATGGCAACGAATCCGAACCTGACATTGACGGGACCCGATCTGGCCGCGCTTCTGTGCAGCCGGGTTTGCCACGACATCATTTCCCCGGTCGGCGCCATCAACAACGGCCTGGAATTGCTCGACGAGGGCGGCGCCGATGCCGATGCGATGGATCTCATCCGCACGAGCGCGCTCAACGCCTCGGTCCGGCTGAAGTTTGCACGCCTTGCCTTCGGCGCGTCGGGCTCGGTCGGTGCGTCGATCGATACCGGCGAAGCGGAAAAGGCGGCGAAGGATTTTGCCGCGGCCGAGAAGAAGACCGAGGTCAACTGGCACGGCCCGCGGGCGATCATTGCCAAGAACCGGGTCAAGCTGCTCCTGAACCTCTTCCTGATCGCCTACGGCGCCATTCCGCGCGGCGGCTCGATCGACGTGACGCTCGAGAACCCGGAGTTCGACGCCGTGTTCACGCTCGTTGCCAAGGGCCGGATGATGCGCGTGCCTCCAAGGCTGGTGGAACTCCTGTCCGGCACGCCGGAAGAGGCCGTCGACGCCCATTCAATCCAGCCCTACTACACGGTGCTTCTCGGCGAGGAGGCGGGCATGGAAATCGCCGTCACCTCGACCGGCGAGGAAATCATCTTCACCGCCAAGATGCAGCCTGAGGTTTAAGTCGGCGGCGCCAGGCGCCCCGATTTCTTGACGTCTCGACAGCCGCCGGGTGCCATCGCATCCGGCGGAATCGTATCTGCCATAGGCGTTTCACTGTCACCTGAATCTTAGAAAACTTAATATTTTCAGTGGGTTGATCTCGCGCGAAAAAGATTCGTTAAGCAAACTCCGTAACGAAATCTTTCCCAAATTTGTATAGAGTTGTTTCAGTAATGCCGATACGCGTATAGGTAAGTGGCGAAGGGAGTTGGACATGCGACGTTTGATGATTGCCGACGGCTCGGATGTCGTCCGGAAAGTTGGAAAACGTATCCTCTCCGGTATGGGCTTCATGGTTTACGAGGCGTCGAACAGCCTCGAGGCGCTCGTGCGCTGCGAAGCGGAACTCCCGAACATCCTGATCATCGACGCGGGTCTTGAAGGCGCGCTTGAGCTTATCGGCAACATTCGCCGGCTGCCGAACGGCCCGTCGGTGCGGATTTATTACTGCGTCGTCGAGGCGGACCTGAAGAAGATGATGGCCGGCAAGCGGGCTGGTGCCGACGACTTCCTGCTGAAGCCTTTCGACCGAAAGATCCTGACCAGCGTTTTCGCGAGCCAGTCGATGGCGGCCTGAGCCGCCTTATCCTGGCATCCTTGCAGCGAAATCAAGCCGTGGCGTTTGCCGCGGCTTTTTGTTGTGCCAACCCGGCGCGCCGAACAGGCTTTCGATCATTGGGAAAGGGGAGGGCGGCAGATGCGGTACGCCCCGGGATCCGAGGGAACATCATCGCAGAAGAGGCGAGCGTGGTCGTTTTCCGCGCAAAACAAAACCCGCCTCATAGGCGGGTTTTGCGAAACTCTCGAATGTCGGGCCCGCATCATGCGGGGATCGGTGCAAGCCCTGGCAGGGAATCAGGCAGTTTCGGCGTATTCGGCACCATCCGGCTCGCGCAGCACATAGCCGCGGCCCCAGACGGTTTCGATGTAGTTGGCGCCGCCGGCGGCGTTTGCAAGCTTCTTGCGCAGCTTGCAGATGAAGACGTCGATGATCTTCAGTTCCGGCTCGTCCATACCGCCGTAGAGGTGGTTCAGGAACATTTCCTTGGTGAGCGTCGTGCCCTTGCGCAGCGAGAGCAGCTCGAGCATCTGGTATTCCTTGCCGGTCAGGTGGACGCGCTGTCCGCCCACTTCAACCGTCTTGGCATCCAGGTTGACGATAAGCTCGCCGGTGGAGATGACCGACTGGGCGTGGCCCTTGGAGCGGCGGACGATCGCATGAATGCGAGCGACCAGTTCGTCCTTGTGGAACGGCTTGGTCATGTAGTCGTCTGCGCCGAAGCCCAGGCCGCGAACCTTGTCTTCGATGCCGGCCATGCCCGAAAGAATCAGGATGGGTGTCTTCACCTTGGAAAGACGCAGCGTTCTCAAGACTTCGTAGCCGGACATATCCGGCAGGTTGAGGTCGAGAAGGATGATGTCATAGTCATAAAGTTTGCCGAGATCGACGCCTTCTTCACCGAGATCGGTGGTGTAGACGTTGAAACTCTCGGACTTGAGCATCAGCTCAATGCTCTGAGCCGTTGCACTGTCGTCTTCAATTAATAGAACCCGCATATTCTTCCCCTTTTCCGCCGCCCAAGGTTGTCGTGGCACCCTTACGCGATACGGATCCAGTCGTTGCCTGATTTGGAGGCTGCCACCAAATGGTTAACAAATTCTGATTCCCTCTGGCAAGGTGTATCGAGTTTGTTAAATATTTTTAGCAGTCTCCTGATTTCAAACGTGAATCCAGAACGGCTAATCTCATGTGAAACATGAGGAAATCCCGTTATCTGACTCTTCTGACTCGTTAATGCCGGGGCGGTCACATTTCGTGCCTCAGCATTTACGGAGCCTTAAATCATCACGCCTATGATTAACGATGCCCGTAAACGAAAGGTTACCAGCGGTAGGCTTTTGTTAATATCGCTGAAGATTTTTCGTTTCCGGCCCTGTTCGGGCCGGCTCGCGGGCAAATCAGTAACCGGGGTCTCGTTATCCACGGGAGTATTGCGTATGAAAGCACGTGAGAGCCTTGTCCGCCTGAAGGAGTTTCAGGTCCGGGAGAAGCAGCGTCAGCTGAACCAGCTTCAGATGATGATGGCTGAGTTCGAACGGATGACCAAGGATCTGGAAAATCAGATTATTTTCGAGGAGAAGAAGTCGGGTATCTCCGATCCCCAGCACTTCGCCTATCCCACCTTCGCCAAGGCCGCACGTCAGAGAGCCGACAATCTTCAGGTCTCCATTCGCGAGCTGAAGACGCAGCAGGATGCTGCCGAACTCGCGCTCGAAGAAGTGCAGGCCGAATACGCGAAGGCGGCGGCCCTCGAAGAGCGGGACACGTCGACCCGCCTGCGGGCATAGCTGCGGCTCCTGCGCCACAATCCGGCGCAGCGGGCCGTAACGTCTTGGTCCAAAGGGTGATTTGAACCCCGAGCCGGATGCGGCAAGGGGGATTTGTCCGTTGGACGGGCCGACAGCCCGTTTCGGAGCAGATGGTTCCATCCTTGACGGATCATGCGGTTGGCATGATCCGATCCGGCACGATCGTGACAAGACAAAAAGACCCGCCCGATGCCTCGGCATCCGGGCGGGTCTTCTCATTTCGGGACCGACAGCGCCGTTGGTTCTTTCAAGGTGCACGCGATTTCGATTTAAGATTTGTGCCGCGGCCGCAGGCGCAGGTGTCTCAACCCTGGACGACGTCCTGCCATTCGGGATGCCGCATCGCCTGGGCCTTCATGAAAGGGCAGAGGGGGATAATCTTCCAGCCGCCCTTGCGGGCTTCCTCGATCGCATGCTTGGCCAGGGCCTGGCCGACGCCCTTGCCGCGCAGGGCATCCGGAACGAGCGTGTGATCGACGATGATCAGTTGCGGCGAGGTGCGAGAATAGGTCATTTCACCGGTATGGCCTTCGACTGATGTCGAGTAGCGGCCGTGCGATCCGGTTTCCTCGTGCATGATTTCCATGGCAACCTTCCTTGGTAAACGGGTTTGTCTGCGTGGAAGCTAGCGCAGTTTTTCGCAAATCGGAATCGCCCGCTCGGCCATCGCCGGTGCACAGTGCGTTCGCGAAACGCAACCAATGCCGGTCCGCACGGGACCTTTAAAAACGACGGCGGCGGCCCCGGGGAACCCGGAGCCGCCGCGCGACCTATGGCCCTGTGATGGGCGAAATTAGTGGCGATACTGCTGGATGCGAGTGGTGCGCAGGCCGGCGAGACCGTGATCGTTGATCGAGGACTGCCAGGACAGGAACTCCTCGACAGTAAGGGTATAGCGTTCGCACGCTTCTTCCAGGCTCAACAGGCCACCGCGCACGGCGGCAACAACCTCAGCCTTCCTGCGGATTACCCAGCGCCGGGTATTCGCCGGCGGCAGATCCGCAATCGTCAGAGGGCTGCCATCGGGGCCGATGACATATTTCACGCGTGGTCGCATCATTTCGGTCATGGGACTCTCTACACAAACTCAAGACCATATGACCGTGACCTTAGCCTGCCACATTTAACATTTGCCTAAGCGTCAAGTAACAATTTGCTCATAATTTGAGACACTTCCGATGGGCCTTTGCCCATGTGCGGCGTCCCCCAAAACTTGCGGCAATATTTCCCCGACTTGTGGAAACGCTTGAGAACAATCCGGATTCTCCCGGAATTGACATGGGAGCCATGCAAATACCACATTTCACTTTAACTAAAATTTTTGGTAACGAAGCCCCGAAATAAGGATGAGCGTCGTATGTACGCTCCCGCATTCATTCTTGGTGCATCGTCATATTTTTCACAACCGGACGCGTTTCTTTCGCGGGCAGGCCGGTAGCGGCAGTTTTATTTCGCCTGCCGGGTGAATTTCATGCTCCTGACGATGTGGGGCGTTTTTTGTATTTCTCTCGACCGGTGCGGTGGCGCCGGGGATGTGGTGATCGCAGATGAAGGAATCGCATGAACCGGCCTTGCTGCGCGAGGCTGAAACGGTGGAGATGTTTTCGGACATCGATACGGCCACGGTGCGCACCGAGTACGAACTTCTGCATCTCATGCGGCGGTTGATCGCGCGCTATGGCTTCGGCCATTTCATGATCGCGCGCATGCCGCTTGCCGAACAGCAGCGCTTTTCCGAGCGGCTGGTGCTTAGCAACTGGCCGTCCGAACTGGTGCGCCAATACGACGCCTGCGAGACTTTCCAGTCGAGCGGGCTGGTCGAAAAGTTGCGTTTCACCAAGCTGCCGGTAACCGGCGGGGCCGAACTGCTCGATGTCGCGGCCAAGCCTGCGGACGAGGCGATGGTGCACCGGCTGCTCGCCCATCCGGAGATGGCGCGCCATTTCGCGGTGCTGCTGCACACAAGCGGCGGCGATCCCTTCATCGCCATGCTGTCGGGCCGCCGCGAGGCGCCGGCGGGCGTCGAGCGCGCCACGCTTTATCTCACTTTGGTCCAGCTTTTCGAATGCCTGGAGCGCACCTTCGACACCGGCAATACCGCACGCGAAAAGCTGTCGAGCCGCGAGTTGGAATGTCTGCGCTGGGCGGCTGCCGGCAAGAGCAGCGACGAGATCGGCATCATCCTGGGGATCTCGACCTATACGGTCAGCAGCTACTTCAAGAGCGCGACCCGCAAGCTCGATGCCGTCAACCGCATGCAGGCGATTGCCCGCGCCATGCGGCTGAAGCTGATCTGACGCCTTTAGGGCCAGGCACGCGCATGTCATCCGCAGCGGCCGGCCTTGCCGCCGGACGGACAAGTTTCTATATGTCGCGAAACTGAAAGTACCGCGACGCGCTCTATGCATCCGATTGATGCCGGCCGCCGCGGAGCCGAAGATGCCGTGGGCCGAGAGTTGCTCGGCAAAGCATCGCATGAAGCGTGAAACAGGGCAGGCGCAAGGTTGCCGCCCGAAGGCCGGATTGGATCCCGTGAACAGTCTCGATTTTGACCGCAAGCCCGAAGATACGCGTGTCGTCGTTGCCATGTCCGGCGGCGTCGACAGTTCCGTCGTTGCCGGCCTGCTCAAACGCGAGGGCTACGATGTTCTCGGCATCACGCTGCAGCTCTATGATCACGGCGCTGCTGTGCACCGGGCCGGCTCCTGCTGTGCCGGCCAAGACATCGACGATGCGCGCCGCGTCTGCGAAACGCTCGGCATTCCCCATTACGTGCTCGACTACGAAGCGCGCTTCCGCGAAACGGTGATCAATCCCTTCGCCGAAAGCTATATCGCCGGCGAGACGCCGATCCCCTGTGTCGCCTGCAACCAGACGGTCAAGTTCGCCGACCTGCTGTTGACCGCCAAGGAACTCGGTGCCGATGCGCTGGCGACCGGCCACTATATCCGCTCGCGCCCGAGCCCGAACCCGCGCTATGCCGGCCAGCGAGCGCTCTACCGGCCGACGGATGCCGATCGTGACCAGAGCTACTTCCTCTTTGCGACGACGCAGGAGCAGATCGACTACCTGCGCTTCCCCTTGGGCCATCTCTCCAAGGCCGAAACCCGCAAGCTCGCCGAAGAGATGGGCCTTGTCGTCGCCCAGAAGGCCGACAGCCAGGACATCTGTTTCGTGCCGCAGGGCAAGTACAGCGACATCGTCTCGAAGCTGAAGCCGAATGCAGCACTCTCCGGCGACATCGTGCATCTCGACGGCCGCGTGCTCGGCACGCATGAGGGTATCCTGCACTACACGATCGGCCAGCGCCGCGGCATCGGCGTTGCGACCGGCGAGCCGCTCTATGTCGTCTATCTCGACGCCCGCTCGCGCCGCGTCATCGTCGGCCCCAAGGAAGCGCTGGAGACGCGACGCGTCTACCTGCGCGATGTCAACTGGCTGGGCGACGAGGATGTCGAAGCGGCAGCCGCACGCGGCTTTGAATGTTTCGCCAAGGTGCGCTCCACCCGCCAGCCGGCGCCTGCCGTGCTCGCGATGGACGACGAGGGCATCTATGTGGAGCTTGCCGAGGGCGAAGCCGGCATCGCGCCCGGCCAGGCCTGCGCGCTCTATTCCGGCGTCGGTGAGGACGCGCGCGTCTATGGCGGCGGATTTATTCGCAAATCGGAACGCGAAGCCGGCGCGGAAGCCGCGCTGAAGGCGCTGCTTTCGGCGCAGGCAGCCGCCTGAAGCCCTTGATTTCCAGGCTGTTGTGAAAACTTCACATTTTCCCGGAGACTTGGGTTGACAGTGGACGGAAGCGGGCCGTATAAGCCGCCCGTCCAGTCAAGACGGCTTCCACTTCGAAGCGCTGACGCGGTACCCGGCGGAGTAGCTCAGTAGGTTAGAGCAGAGGAATCATAATCCTTGTGTCGGGGGTTCGAATCCCTCCTCCGCTACCATTTTTCCACATCCAAGACGAAACGCGACTGTGGCGCTGGCTATAGCTCGCTGCGATTTTCCTGAGTCTTAACACTAGGACCGCAGTATCACGCGGGATGGATCGTTAAATCCCAAACTCTGGCTGAGGGCCTCATACGCGAGCGTGACGTTTCCGCCGAGAAAATCGCCGCCCGTGGCCGATTCTTCGAGTGGCTCGCAGCACTACCGGCTTGGCCAGGGGGTGCGTTGATCCTGATCGGCGGCTTCGTCATCTGGCTGTAAAGAAACGGACAGAGTGCCGTGCCGCAAAGCATCCTGAACGTGCCAATGGCCGTGACGCTCATCTGTTGCTCCGGACTGTGGATCGACGGTTCGGCGAGAAAGCTCATCGCTCGACAACTTGCCGGCGATCTGGTTGATGGCCCCATTAGTTGAAGGGGCTCACATGAAAATGCGCATACTGCCAGCGGTCGTTGCCGCAACGCTTTTGGCTGGCTGTCAAACCCAGCAGGTCGAGGAAATGACCTAGACCCAGCAGAAGGAATTCGTGAACCAGATGGCCATGCGCTGCGTGAAGCAGGGTTATGGGCCCCAGTCCGGTGAGTTTCGCCAGTGCTATGATGCAGAATACAAGCGTGAAGTCGCCTTGCGCGTGCGGGCCAAGCAGCGCGAAGACATCCAACTCGCAAACCCTGCTCCAGTCAGCCCACAAGTTACTTGCAGAACCACTTCCTACGAGTTCGGCAACCCTGTGATGCGTTGCAGCTAGATCGTCGTTCGTTGACAACGACCTCTGACGAACATTGGAAATTGGCTGCAGCCGAGGATTCCCGCCGCCCGGTTTTTCGGGCGGCGTTTACCTCCGAGCATCGCTCGCTGCTGCAGCGGTCAGACGAACTGGCAAGCCACCTCAAGCTCGGTCATGGCTTTTGAAGCGCTCGACTGTGGTCGCGGTCATGCTGCGACCATAGCCCGATTCGCCCACGAGAACGAGGGAACGGCCGCTCGCCAGAAGGAGACCGGTTTATGTTGCCGGTGCTGCGTGCCGGCACCCGTCTTTAAGGCTTTGCCAGCTTCAGCGGCAATGTCAGCGCCGGCCCACTCTTGACCCCGAACTGCCTTCTGAACGGCCGTGACGCGGTGCCGTCGAAAAGCGATTGCGGCAGGGGCGCGCTGATGGCCCATTTGTATTTCGCGTCCGGCTCGTTGCCCAGTTCCTGATGGGCCACGGCGCTCAAGGGCAGGACATATTCCGGTTTGCGCAGGCCCTTCTCGGAATTGCCGAGCCATGTCAGCACAACCAGGATTTCGCCGCCGAGTTCGATGGCATCGAGTGTCAATTGCTTGCTGCCGACGGATGCGCGGACCGCCTGTTCGTGGAACTTGAAGGCACTGAGCTTCAGCTCGTTTTGCGGGTCCGTCATTTTGTCTGGGCCTTTCTGCACGTTCTTCTCGCGCTTGTTCCAAGTGCTGGTTCGTTGATCAGCGTTCCGTATCATAATCCATCGCCCAATCCACTTCATACAGGTGCCGACGCCACTGGCGGACCAAACGATAGCTATGTAGGTTGACTACAACTTTGGATATTCGAACGGTTTTGTGGAGATAGGGATGCGTGCGACGTCGAGCCTCTTCTTTGGTCTGCTGGCTGCAACCGTGATGGCGGGCGGCCTTGCCAGTGTGCCGGCTGCCGCGCAAGGGATGGGTGATCTGAGTGGCGTGGCGATGGTGACTGGCACCTGCGAACGCTTGGTCGTTGCTGGCGAAGATATGACGAACACGTGCGAGGGGCGGCTCATCCAGTCGATTTACCGCACCGGCCGGACGGGCTTCACAGTGAACATCGGCTTTGGCGGCGCCATCACCTTTAGCGGCATCGAAGGCGAAAAGCCGGACGCCGATAGCCAGTTGCAGAGTGTCGACAAGGTCATTGTGAACCGCGGCAAGGATGGCGAGCCTATAAGCTCCAAAGACGTAACCGGTTCCTGTTTCTACGAAAATCCGTTCAAAGGACCGGCGACGACCAAATGTGAAGGCACTGATGCCGAGAAAAGTGCCTATGTTCTGCAATTTAGGACGGATGGTACGCCGCCGAACCTCCTGAACTATGGGATCGAGGAGACTGCCAAGGACGCCCCGGATCGCGCTTTCAAGTTCGGCGTTTGGAGTGGTGCGCGCCTGAACGGCGACAAAGCGAATGGCTGCGTGCTGTCGCGAGACGCCGATGGGGCGACGACATTCATGGTCTATGCGAACGCCAACGAGGCATTTGATCTTGGATTCTACAACGAAGCCTGGTCGTTCAAGGCCGAGACGCCTCCAAGCGCCGAGTTGCTTTTCGATGGCAAGCCTTACCCCGCCGTCAGCGTCGAGGTTCTCACGCCGCAGCAACTGGTCGTGCGCGGCGGGGGTGAGGAAGGTGGCTTCCAGGCGCCAATCGAACAAAGCGTCCAACTCACGTTCCGCGTTGGTGACGCCGAGGTCAAGGTCGACCTGAAAGGCGCGCCAGCTGCGGTTGCAAGGCTCTGGAATTGTGTTGGCGGTACGTAAGCAACACCGCCCGGGGACGGTCGCTCATGGCAGCGACGTTGCATTCGCCGTGACTTGGCCGACGCCCAATCGAAAAAACCAAATGATTATCTGCTGATCGACGAGGTGATCGTCGTGTAGTCCGGCAGGTCGATATTGGCGATTTCGGCCGCGCGATATTGGGACAGGGCGAAGTGCATGATCGCGATCACGGTGATCGAGAAGACCAGTACGGTGACGTTGACGCCGAAAGCGGTTTTGATCATGTCCTTGTCCCCCATGTCCTGCGCTTGTTGATGTGTGGTTAAAAACCGTGACATGGAGACTATCGTGTGGCGTCAATTGTGCTGTTCCCCGGGGAACATGAAATATGGTTGCTGAATTCTTAACCGGCGTGGCCTGAAAACCGCAGGTGCAGAGATTGCTTGCGATCGTCGGGGCGGCGGATAAGGTGCGCGGCTCGGCCGGACCGGATCAGGACCGGACATCTTCACAGGCTGGCGCCCGCGCAAAACGGCGTTGGCCTCAACCGGACGCGCGGCAACGCCTCGCCCCGCCGGATTTTCAGAAGCGATTGCATCATGACCATCTCCATCCGCTCCTCCCGTCCATCCGATTTTCCGCGCACCTTCGAAATCTGGCGTAGCGCCGTCGTTGCCACCCATGATTTCCTGACGCCGGAGGATTTTGCTTCAATCGAGGTGCTGGTGCGCGACCAGTATCTGCCGGCCGCCGAGTTCTGGATTGCAGCGGACGAAAATGACCAGGCGCTCGGTTTCATGGGCATGAGCGTGGCGCAGATCGACTCGCTCTTCGTCCACGCCGACGCGCGCGGCGCAGGTGTCGGCCGGCGGCTCGTCGAGCATGCGATGAGCCTGCATCCGGTGCTGACGGTCGACGTCAACGAGCAGAATGTGTCGGGCGCCGGTTTCTATCAGCGGATGGGCTTTGAGGTGGTCGGGCGTTCGCCTGTCGACGATGCGGGCCGGCCCTATCCGCTGCTGCATCTCAAGCGCGGCTGAACGCTGCGAGCCGGCGCCCGATCAGGCGGCCGGCTTGTCGATGGTGATCAGGAACAGGACGGCAGAGGCCGCCGGTTCGATGGTGACGGCGGTTGCGTCCGTCAGCACCGCCGCGTCGCCCGCTGCGAGGTCGGCAGTGGTCTCGCCTGCGGTCAGCCGCGCGGCGCCGCCGTGGCAAAGCAGGAGGGTCGTGCCCCCCAGGCTTTCCGCCCTGTGCGGGTGGTCTATCGCCAGGCGCTGAACCGAGTGCGCGAGCTTTCCGCGCCGTGTCATGACATTGAGGTCGACGATCGGACCATCGACGAGCGTCGCCGAGGTTGCGGCGTCGGCCGGGAAGGGGAGCGGCGCCGTCTCGCCGGTCATCAAGGCGGGCGCGCGGCCCTCGATCATCAGCCGCATACCCTTACCCTGAAGGATGGACAGCGTGCGGTCGATGCCGGGGAAGCTGGAGAAGGGGCCATCGGTGGCAACGGTCGCCATGCTGACGCGCCAGTCGAAATCGCCAAGCGAGGCCTTCTCGGGGAAAATGGCGATCTCCACCGTCTCGCCACCGCCGTTCTTCCAGGGCATGCGCTTGTAGTCTTTCGCGCGCAGGATCTTCATGGCGTGCCTCCTTCGATCAGCGTGCGCATGCGGGCGAAGTCGCCGTTGAGCGGCCGGTCGTCGGCATAGGTGGGAATGTCCGCACGGATGCGCCGGTAGAGCGCGCCGGTGCGGGCAGCGCGGCCACGCGGCTGCAGGTCATAGGCTTGCGTCGCGGCGAGCAGCTCGATCGAAAGGATCGTTTCGAGATTGTCGGCGATTGCGAGCGCCTTCCAGGCGGCGGGCGTCGCATGGGTGAGGATATCCTCCTGCAGCGCCGAGGTGATGCCGCCGTCAAGGCTGGCGGGTGCGGCTAGGCGCCGGTTTTCGGCGGCAAGCGAGGCGGCGGTGTATTGCGCGATCATGAAGCCGGAGGCAACACCGCTGTCGCCGGCAAGGAAGGCCGGCAGGCGGCTCACCAGCGGATTGACCAGCCGGTCTATGCGACGCTCGGAAATGGCCGCGACTTCGGCGACGGCGACGGCCAGGCTGTCCATGGCAAGGCCGAGGGCTGCCCCCACCGCATGGGCCTGCGAATGCACTTCCGGCGCCTCAGGCGTGCCCGACACGGCCGGGTTGTCGGTGAGGCTTGCAAGCTCGCGGTCGACGACTTCGGCGACCTGGGCGAGCGCATCGCGCGCGGCCCCGTGCACGTGGGGCACGGCGCGAAGGCTCAAGGGATCCTGCGTGCGGGTGCCGGCAGTCTCGGCCAGCATCGGGCTATCGGCGAGATAGGCGCGTAGCGTTGCTCCGACCGCGTCCAATCCGTCCGAGCGACGAAGCGCCAGCGGGCCGGCGGCAAAGGCATTGGCCTGGCTGCCGAGGTTTTCATAGGTCATGGCGGCGGCGGCATCCGCCCAGTCGAAGAGATGCGTGGCGCGCGAAAGCGCAAGCGCCGCAAGGCCGGTGGCGCAGGGTGTGCCGTTGACGAGGCTCAGGCCCTCCTTAGCTTCGAGCCTGAGCGGCTTGAGGCCGATCCGCGCGAGCGCCTCGATGCCGCTGATCTTATCCTTGCCGTCATCGACGATGCCGTGGCCGATCAGCACGAGGCCGATCGCCGCTGCATGGGTGAGATAACCGACGGAGCCGCGCGAGGGGATGTAGGGGATGAGGTTGGCGTTGAGCAGTGCCAGCAGCGCCTCGACTGTCTCGATGCGCACGCCGGAATAGCCGTGGGCGAAGTTAGCGATCTGGGCGGCCATCACCGCCCGGGCTTCGGGCCGGGCAAGCGGCTCGCCAACGCCGCAGGAATGGCTGAGGATGATGTTGCGCGACAGCGCCTGCTGGTTCTCGCGGTCGATGACGACGTCGCAGAGCGCGCCGACACCGGTGTTGATGCCGTAGCCGCGGATGCCGCGCTCGACCAGAGCGTCGACGACCCGGCGAGCGTGGACGATGCGCTGGCGTGCCGTAGCGGAAAGCGCGAGCGGTGCGCCATTGGCGACCGCTGCGATTTGCTTCCAGGTCAGCGGCGCATCGAGGACTACATTCTCACTCATGGGCTTCCGGTCGTCCCTGTCGGCGTTGCACGAAGCGGGCAACATAATCGTTGGCCGGCCGTTGCAGAATATCGTCCGGCGTGCCGACCTGCACCACCTGGCCGTCCTTCAGGATGGCGATTTCCGAACCGATGCGCAGTGCCTCGTCGAGATCGTGGGTGATGAAGACGATCGTCTTTGAAAGGTTCTGCTGCAACTGCAGCAACTGGTCCTGCATGTCGGCACGGATCAACGGGTCGAGCGCCGAGAAGGCTTCGTCCATCAGGATCACGTCGGTATCGGCGGCAAGCGCCCGGGCGAGGCCGACGCGCTGCTTCATGCCGCCCGAAAGCTGGTGCGGAAACTTGGCGTCGTAGCCGGCAAGGCCGACCGTCTCGATCCATTTCATGCCGATGTCGCGGGCCTCGGCCTTGGGCAGGCCGCGCACGCGCTGGCCGTAGACGACGTTCTGCAGCACGGTGCGGTGCGGCATCAGGGCAAAACTCTGGAACACCATGCTGACGCGGTGCATGCGGAAGGTCCGCAGCGCCTTGGCGTCTAGGTCGAGGATGTTGTTGCCGTCGAAGGCCACTTCGCCGCTGGTCGGCTCGATCAACCGGTTGATGTGGCGCACCAGCGTCGACTTGCCGGAGCCGGAAAGCCCCATGATCACGAAGATCTTGCCGGCGCCGATCGTCAGGCTGACATTGTTGAGACCGACGCTGCAGCCGGAACGGGCAAGGATTTCGCTCTTGTTGAGCCCTTCCTTGGCCATGGCGAGGGCTGCTTTCGCGTCCTGTCCGAAGATCTTGTAGACGTTGCGGATCTCGATATCAGCCATTGCGGGGATCCTCCGTCTGGCTCTTGCCGAAGCCTTGCGTGATGCGATCGAGAACGATCGCGAGAATGACGATGCCGATGCCGGCTTCCAGCCCCTTGCCGACGTCGAGCGTCTGGATGCCGTTCAGAACCTGCTCGCCGAGGCCGCGCGCGCCGATCATCGAGGCGACGACCACCATCGACAGCGCCATCATGATCGTCTGGTTGAGGCCGGCCATAATTGTCGGCGTGGCGAGCGGCAGCTCGACGCCGAAGAGGATCTGGTTGGGGCTGCCGCCAAAGGCGGTCGCAGCTTCCACGACCTCATGGTCGACCTGACGGATGCCGAGATCGGTGAGGCGGATGAGCGGTGGCACGGCGTAGATGATGGTGGCAAGGATCGCCGGCACCTTGCCGAGGCCGAAGAGCATCAGCGCCGGGATCAGGTAGACGAAGCTCGGCATCGTCTGCATGACGTCGAGCACCGGCAGGGTGATACTGCGCACCGTCCGGCTCTTGGCGACGAAGATGCCCATGGGAACGCCGATGACGACCGAGACGATCGTTGCCATCAGCATCAGCGCCAGCGTCTGCATCGTCAGGTCCCAGAGGCCGAGAACGCCGACGAAGAACAGAAGCACGCCGACGGAGACCGTCAGGGTCCAGCGCTTCGAGCTTTGCCAGGCAAGCGCCATGAAGATGAGGATGACGACCCACCAGGGCAGGCCGCGCAGGATCCATTCGATGAACAGAACGGCTTTCAGAATGACGGCGCTGATCGCCTTGAAGACCCAGCCATAGCCGCTGACCAGCGCCTGGATGAAATCGTTCACCGGCCCGCGAATGGAGAGATTGAGAGAATCCGGAAACATCGGAAACGTTCCTTGCTCGGGTCATCGATGGCCGCCTCCTGCGGTCATCGATGACGCTTGCCTCGGGAATGGTCGCAAGGGGCCGGGAGGAGCCCCACCGACATGTATGTGGGGCCCGATCGCAGCGATTGCGTGATTACTTCAGGCTGGCTTCGATCTTGCCGCGGGCTTCGTCCGAAACCCACTTGCCCCAGACATCTGCCTTGGTCTTCAGGAATTCGGCGGCGGCCGCCGTCGCATCGACCTTGTTGTCGGCCATGTAGGCGAGGCTGCCGTTGACGGCTTCGAGCGGGAAGGTCGCCTTTTCGAGGATG
This sequence comes from Ensifer sp. ENS09, assembly GCF_014852425.1. Classification (NCBI taxonomy): domain Bacteria; kingdom Pseudomonadati; phylum Pseudomonadota; class Alphaproteobacteria; order Hyphomicrobiales; family Rhizobiaceae; genus Ensifer; species Ensifer sp. ENS09. The sequence goes on along the minus strand of NZ_JACVBP010000006.1, from coordinate 139,524 downwards.
GCGATGATCTCGGGGGCTTCCTGCGCGAAGGTGCTGTTGACGCCATAGGAGACGTCCACCGATGGGAAGGCGCAGCCCTGTTCACGCTTGCCGTTGGCGCTCGAAAGCTCTTTCCAGCATTCTTCACTATAGGCCGGCTCCTCAAGCTGCACGAGCTTGAACTTGCCCATGATCGCGGTCGGCGACCAGTAGTAGAAGAGGATCGGCTCGCCCTGGAGATAGGCGGACGTGATGGCGGAATCGAGTGCCGTGCCGGTGCCCGGACGGAAGTTCACGTAGGTCTCACCGAGCTTGTAGGCTTCGAGCTTGGCGGAGCTCACGCCCTCGCAGGTCCAGCCCGACGGGCAGTTGAGGAAGCGGCCCTTGGTCGGCTCCTCCGGATCGGCGAAGAGTTCGACGATCTTCGGGTCGGAAAGCTGCGAGACGCTCTTCAGGTCCGGCGCCTTGGCTTCGAGGCTGCGTGAGGCGTCGCCCTTGATCACGTATTCCGGCACGAACCAGCCTTCGCTGGCGCCGACGAAGGTCTTGCCGACGGCGACGACCTTCTTTTCCTCGACCGCCTTGTTCCAGATATCGGAGCGGCCAAGCCACTCCTCGGCGAAAATCTGCACGTCGTTGTTGGCGGTTGCCTGTTCCAGCGTCACCGAGTTGCCGGGGATCGAATCCACCTGGCAATCGTAGCCCTTGGAAAGGATGGTCTTCATCACTTCGGTGATAAAGGCGCCGCTTTCCCAGTCGATGCCGGCGAACATGACGGTCTTGCCGTCGCCGCAATAGGAAGCGCTGGCGCTGCCGGTGGAGGCCGCAAGCACGAGGCCGGTGGCGGCGAGGATGAGTTTCAGTTTGTTGATCGACATTAAGCTGTTCCCTGATTTGATTTTGGCTTTGACGATTACTTCAGTTTCATCAGCACCCGCGCGAAGGCACGGTCGATATCGTCCTCCCGGTCGTGGCGTCCGTTCCGGATCTTCCACGCGCCCGCGACCATGACGTCGCGGACAGTCTCGCCGCCGAGCGCAAAGAGCCAGCGGTCGAGGATCTGGTTGTCGGTGGCGGCGGCGATGTAGGGATTGCTGCCGTCGAGCACGACGAAATCGGCGCGCGCGCCAACGGTGATGCCGGTCGTCTTCTGGCCGGCCGCCTGGGCGCCGCCCTTATAGGCAGCGTCGAAAATCGTCCGGCCGATCGAGGCGCCGGGGCCGGTCGCCAGCCGGTTGCGGCGGCGATCGCGCAGCCGCTGGCCGTATTCGAGCAGCCGCAGTTCCTCGGCAACGCTGGTCGCCACATGGCTGTCGGTGCCGACGCCGATGACGCCGCCTTCGGCCATGAAATCGACCGCCGGGAAAATGCCGTCGCCGAGATTGGCCTCGGTCGCCGGGCAGAGACCGGCAACGGCGCCCGAACGCGCCAGACGCTGCCGTTCGCTTTCCGTCAGATGCGTTGCGTGGATTGCGCACCAGCGCTCATTGACCGGCATTTCATCGAGCAGCCACTCGACCGGGCGGCGGCCGCTCCAGGCGAGGCTGTCGTCGACTTCCTTGGTCTGCTCGGCCACATGGATGTGGATCGGACCGGCAACAGGTGCGGCATCGAGGATGATGCGCATCTCCTCAGGCGTCGCCGCGCGCAGCGAATGGATGGCATAGCCGAGCGTTTGGCCCGCGTCGCGGCAGAGCGGCGCGAGCCGCTCAAGCAGTGCGAGGAAATGATCAGGATCGTGCAGGAACGGCCGCTGGCCGGGATTAGGCGCGACGCCGCCAAAATTGGCGTGGGCGTAGAAGACAGGCAGATGGGTAAGGCCGATGCCGGTCGTGCGGGCGGCTGAAAGAATGCGCAGCGACATCTCGGCGGGGTCGGAATAGGGCGTGCCATCGGCCTGGTGGTGCAGGTAGTGGAATTCGGCGACGTGTCCGAAACCGCCCTTCAGCATTTCCATATAGAGCTTGGCGGCGATCGCTTCGACATCGTCAGGGTTTACCAGCCCGACGGTGCGATACATTTCCTCGCGCCAGGTCCAGAAACTGTCGTCGCCGCTGCCCGCCACTTCGGCAAGGCCGGCCATGGCGCGCTGGAAGGCGTGGGAGTGAAGGTTGGCGATCGCCGGGATCAGCGGGCCGGCCGTGCGCTCGTCGCTGCCAGCGGCGGCGCTGCCGGTTTCGATCGCTGCAATGCGACCGGACGCGTCGAGCGAAATCGCGACGTTTTCGGCCCAGCCGCCGGGCAGGAGAGCCCGCTCTGCAAAGATCCGGTTGACGGGAAAACTAGCCATGTGCATTTTCCTGTACGTAGTTGTATATGGAACTATAGATATTTTGCGCTGGCGCGCAAGCGTGAAATGAACGAAAAGATTCGAGTGCGAATGCGCACGATTTGTTCGGCGGCGCGGAAAGGCGGGGCTTGAGTTGATGACGGCACTGGGAAAACGGAACGAGACGACCGCTTTCGAAGACGGCCCGGTGCCGCGCTACGAGGCGGTCAAGCAGTTCATCCGCAGCCGCATCGAGAGCGGCGAATGGCCCGCCCATCATCGCATTCCCTCGGAAAACGAGATCGTCGCCGACCTCGGCGTCAGCCGCATGACCGCCAACCGGGCGCTGAGGGAACTGGCAACCGAAGGCGCGATCACGCGGGTGCAGGGCGTCGGCTCGTTCGTGGCCGCCCACAAGGGCAGCACCGCGCTGCTTGAAGTGCGCAACATTGCCGACGAGATCCACGAACGTGGCCACGCCCATACGTCGTTGATGACGCTGCTCAAGGAAGAGGTCGCGACGCCTGAAATCGGCTATGCGCTCGGCCTTGCCACCGGGGCCCGCGTCTTTCACTCGATCATGGTGCATTCGGAAAACGGGCTGCCGATCCAGATCGAGGATCGTTTCGTCAATCCGGCGATCTGCCCGCGCTATCTGGAACAGGATTTCCAGGCGATGACGCCGAACGCCTATCTCACCGCAATGGCGCCGATCACCCGCACCGAGCAGATCGTCGAAGCGGTGGCGCCGCAGCTCTGGGAATGCAAGCTGCTCGGCATCGACCGCAACGAGCCATGCCTGATGATCCGGCGCCGCACCTGGTCGGACGCCGGCAATGTGACGACGGCGCGGCTGCTCTATCCCGGCACGCGCTATCGGCTGGAAGGCATGTCGCAGTAGGCTGCGGGTGGGTGTAAACGGGAAACCGCACATCTTTTCCTTGATCCCGCTCTAATCTCGACAACATTCCGGTCGATTCGGAGGATCGACCGCCGAAGGGGAGGATGACGAGACCATGGTTGAGGACGCGCTGAAGCTTCGCACCGAGCTCCCAAGACCCGATGTCGGAGCCGAGGAGGCACGTTCACTGCTCGCCGAACACTATGGCCTGTCGGGTACGATCAGCGAGCTTGGCAGCCAGCAGGACCGCAACTACCGCCTCGACACGGGCGAACGGCGTTATGTTCTGAAAATCTGCCGGGCGGAATACGAGCCGCTGGAACTGGAAGCGCAGAACGCGGCGTTGCGGCATCTCGGCAACCGTCTGCCGACCGCACGCGTTGCGGAAGTCGTGCCCTCTCTCAAGGGCGAGGCGATCGAGAGCGTCGCCGTGCGCGGCGCGGATTATCGCATTCGCCTGCTCAGCTATCTCGAAGGCGAACCGCTCACCCGGCGCAAACATCTGTCGCGCGAAGCCGTGGCTGCCCTCGGCGGCCTGGCAGGCCAGCTCGCGTCGGCACTGGAGGACTTCGAGCATCCGGGGCTCGAACGGGAGCTGCAATGGGATCTGAGGCGCGCCGGCCCCGTCGTCCTGCATCTGCTTACTGATATGGCGGACCAGCAGCGCAAGAAGCGCATCGCTGAAGTGATGGTCGGCGCCATGCGGCGGCTGCAGCCGCTCACCCCTGGCCTCAGGACCCAGGCGATCCACCATGACGTCACCGATGACAACGTCGTCAGCCGGCCCGACGCGGCCGGCCGGGCGATGCCGGACGGCGTGATCGATTTCGGCGATATCCTCAATGGCTGGCTGGTCGCCGAACTTGCCGTCACCTGCGCCTCGCTGCTGCATCATGCGGATGGCGACCCCTGGTACATCCTGCCCGCGGTCAAGGCGTTTCATGCGGCATGCCCGCTGACCGAGGTGGAACTGAAAGCGCTCTGGCCGCTGATCGTTGCGCGCGCTGCGGTACTGGTCGCAAGCTCCGAACACCAGCTCTCTCGCGAGCCCGACAACGCTTACGTCGAAGGCAATGCCGCGCATGAGCGGGAGATCTTCGAGGTCGCCTCGTCGGTGCCTTCGGCGTTGATGGAGCACGCCATTCTTTCAGCCGTCGGCTTCGCGCCGGTCTCGGCCCGGGTGACCGGTGAGAGCCTGATCCCGGGGCTCGGCCCCACGGACGTGCGCCAGATCGACCTTTCGATCCTGAGTCCGCTTTTGCCGGAGGAGCGCTGGCAGCACCAGGGATTGCCGATCTCGCTGCTGCAGCACGCCGCGCACGCAATCGGCATCGCGACGACGCGCTACGGCGAATACCGGATGACGGAGACCCTGCTGCGGTCACCGAAGCCCGATGCCACCTTTGCCTTGCATGTCGATATCTGCCTGGAGGCCGGGCGCGAGATTGTCGCTCCCTTTGCCGCTCGTATCGTCCGGCAGGACGGGCTGCTGGTGCTCGAGGGGGCTGAGGCGAGCCTGTTTCTCGAGGGCGTGGAAGCCGGTGCCGACCTTGAGGACACGATTGTTGCTGGTGCCGTGCTGGGCGTCGTCTCCGGCGAACAGAAGTCCTACGGCCTGATCCGTGTCCAGCTTTGCCGCGAGCATGGCCTCGTGCCGCCGCTTTTCGTCATGCCGCATCAGGCGGCGGCGTGGAAGCACCTGTGCCCGTCACCGGCTGGCATCCTCGGCTTCGAATGCGATGGGCCGGAGCCGCACAGCGATACACTGCTCGCCCGCCGCCAGCAGCACTTCGCCAGGCCGCAGAAGAACTATTACCTGCAACCGCCGCAGATCGAGCGCGGCTGGAAGGACCATTTGTTCGATATCGAGGGCCGCAGCTATCTCGACATGGTCAACAACGTCACCATTCTCGGCCATGGGCACCCCCGGCTTGCCGCCGCGGTCGGGCGGCAATGGTCGCTGCTCAACACCAACTCGCGCTTCCATTATGCCTCCGTCGCCGAATTCTCGACGCGGCTTGCAGCCCTCGCGCCGGATGGGCTCGACACGGTGTTCCTCGTCAACAGCGGCTCGGAGGCGAACGACCTGGCGCTGCGGCTTGCCTGGGCCTATTCTGGTGCGCGCAATGTCGTGAGCCTGCTCGAGGCCTATCACGGCTGGACGGTCGCGAGCGATGCGGTGTCGACCTCGATCGCCGACAATCCGCAGGCGCTCGAAACCCGCCCGGCCTGGGTGCATCCGGTCACCGCGCCCAATACCTATCGCGGCGAATTCCGCGGCGCCGACACGACCGACAGCTATGTGCGCTCCGTCGTCAAGAAGCTGACCGAACTGGACGCGGCGGACGAGAAGCTCGCGGGCTTCATATGCGAGCCGGTCTACGGCAACGCCGGCGGCATTCCCTTGCCGAAGGGCTATCTCGACGCTGTTTATGCGATGGTGCGGGCGCGTGGTGGTGTTTGCATCGCCGACGAGGTGCAGGTCGGCTACGGCCGGCTCGGCGATTATTTCTGGGGCTTCGAGGAGCAGGGTGTCGTGCCCGATATCATCACGGTCGCCAAGGGCATGGGCAACGGACATCCGCTTGGCGCCGTTATTACCCGCCGCGAGATTGCCGATGCGCTGGAAAAGGAGGGATACTTCTTCTCGTCCTCGGGCGGCAGCCCGGTGAGCTCGGTCGTCGGGCAGGTGGTGCTCGATATCCTGACCGAGGAACGGCTGCCGGAAAACGCACAGGTAGTCGGCGGCTATCTGAAAGCGCGGCTCGAAGCGCTCGGGCAGCGTTTCCCGCTGATCGGCGCGGTGCACGGCATGGGGCTCTATCTCGGCGTCGAATTCGTGCGCGATCGGGAGACCCTGTCGCCGGCAACCGAAGAGACTGCGGCGATCTGCGACCGCCTGCTCGATCTTGGCGTCATCATGCAGCCGACCGGCGACCACCTGAACGTGCTGAAAATCAAGCCGCCGCTCTGCCTGTCGCGCGAGAGCGCCGACTTCTTCGCCGACATGCTGGGCCGCGTGCTGGAGGAAGGCTGGTAAAAGCGAAAACGCCGCGGGGAGGGCCGCGGCGTCTCGTTGGCGCTTTTCCTTGGGTCTAGCAATTCCGAACGGAGACTTGCCGGAATTGCTCCTTGCGGATCAGCGTGCCGGCGGGGCGTACATCAGGCCGCCCTGGCTCCAGAGTTTGTTGAGACCGCGATCGATCTTCAGCGGGCTGTCCTTGCCGAGGTGGCGTTCGAAGACTTCGCCATAGTTGCCGACGGCAGAAACCACCTGGTAGGCCCACTTCGGATCGAGGCCGAGCGACTTGCCCGCTTCGTTCTCGATGCCGAGGAAGCGCTTCTGGGCGGTCGTGCCGCTTTCGATCAGCTTGGCGGCATTGTCCTTGGTGATGCCGAGTTCTTCCGCTTCGGTCAGTGCGAACAGCGTCCAGCGCACGATCTTGAACCACTGATCGTCGCCCTGGCGGACGGCCGGGCCAAGCGGCTCCTTGGAGATGACTTCCGGCAGAACGACGAAACGATCGGGGTCGTTCAGCGTCAGGCGCTGGGCATAAAGCGCCGAAGCGTCGGTCGAGTAGACGTCGCAGCGCGCGGTGTTGAAAGCCTGGATCGTCTGGTCGGCCTTCTCGAAGGCGACGACCTGGTACTGGATGTTGTTGGCGCCGAAATAGTCGGCCATGTTCTGCTCGGTCGTCGTGCCGGTCTCGGTGCAGACGGAGGCGCCGGAGAGTTCCTTGACGCTCTTCACGCCGAGGTCGTTGCGCACCATGAAGGCCTGGCCGTCGTAGTAGTTGACGCCGACGAAGCTCATGCCGAGATCGGTGTCGCGCGACAGCGTCCAGGTGGTCTGGCGCGAAAGCAGGTCGGCCTCGCCGGACTGCAATGCGGTGAAGCGCTCCTTGGTCGAGAGCGGCACGTATTTCACCTTGTCGGGATTGCCGAGCGCTGCGGCAGCCACCGCGCGGCAGAAATCGATGTCGAAGCCGGTCCATTCGCCCTTGTCGTTGGGTGCGGAAAAGCCGAGCACGCCCTGGCTGACGCCGCAGCGAAGCTCGCCGCGTTCCTTGATGACGTCGAGCATGCCGGCGTTGGCGGCGGTGCCGGAAAGAAACGCCGCGCTCGCCAGAGCCAGAACTCCAAGTTTCACTCCAAGTTTCATTTCCTGTTCTCCTCTTCTCTTGTTTTAGGACATGCGTCTTCGTTGCCGGGATGCGTGTCGTGCACCCCGGTCATTGCATCTGGTTTTTCTGCTGTTCGACCCGGCCTTAGCCGAGCGTCCTTGCAACTTCCGCGAAAGTCTCTTCGAGCACGGCGAGCAGGTGATCGGCATCGCGTTTCGAGAAGATCATCGGCGGGCGCATTTTCAAGATGTTGTCGTGCGGACCTTCGGTGCCCATCAGCACGCCGCGGTGGCGGGCGCCGTTGGAGACCGCGCGGGCGAATTCGGTTGCCGGCGCCTTTGTCTTGCGGTCGGTCACGAGTTCGATGCCGAGGAACAGGCCCATACCGCGCACGTCGCCGATGACCTCGTAACGCGCCTGCATGGCACGGAAGGCATCGATCAGATAGTTGCCGACCGAAAGCGCATTGCCGCGCAGGTCCTGTCCCTCGATCACGTCGAGTACGGCGAGACCGACGGCGCAGGAGACCGGGTTGCCGCCGAAGGTGTTGAAGTACTCCATGCCGTTGTTGAAGCTGTCGGTCATCTCGCGGGTGGTAACGACGGCTGCAAGCGGATGGCCGTCGCCGATCGGCTTGCCCATGGTGACGATGTCAGGCACGACGCCTTGCGTCTCGAAGGCCCACCAATGGCTGCCGATGCGGCCGAAGCCGACCTGCACCTCGTCGGCGATGCACACGCCGCCGGCTTCCCGCACCAGGCGATAGACTTCCTTCAGGTAGCCTTCCGGCAGGAACACCTGGCCGGCGACGCTCGGGATCGACTCCGCGATGAAGAAGCCCGGGCCTTCGCCCTTGGCCTGCATCGCCTGGATCAGCTCGGCGACGCTTTCGGCGAAGCGCTTACCGTGTTCCTCGGCCGGCCAGTCCGCCGGCGCATGGTAGCTGTCGGGAATGGTCGCCACATGCACATGCGGCTTCGGACCCTTGCCGCCCTTGCGGCGGAACTTATAGGGGCTGATGTCGATCAGCTCCTGGGTCGTGCCGTGATAGGACCAGTCGAGTGTGATGGCATTCTCGCGACCGGTATGGGCACGCATCAGCCTGAGCGCCAGGCTGTTGGCTTCCGAACCGCTGTTGACGAAACCGGCGACCGTCAATTCCCCAGGCAGCGTCGCAGTCAGCCGCTCGGCATAGGCGACGATGTTGTCGTGCAGGTAGCGAGTGTTGGTGTTGAGGATCGCTGCCTGCTTTGCCATCGCCTCGACCACTGCCGGATGGGCGTGACCAATGTGGCAGACATTGTTGAAGCAATCGAGATAGGCGCGGCCGCTGTCGTCGATCAGCCAGACGCCTTCGCCGCGCACGAACTTGATCGGTTTGTCGTAGGAGATCGAGAGGTTGGGCAGGAGCAGTTCCTTGCGGCGCTTGACGATCTCCTCGTGCGAGCGGCCCTTCTTTTCATAGAATTCCTCGGCAATGCCGGCAAAGGTGCGCGCATCCGGGAAGAGTTCGGCCCAGACATCGAGAAACTGCGGTTCGCCGACGCCGAGGATTTCGGTCGCCGTCAGGCTGGTATCGGCGGAAAGCTGCAGGTGCAGATGCGGCGCCCAGCCGCCGTTTTCCTGCGGGGCGCCCATCTCGCCGACCAGCGCGCCGGCCTCCAGCCGATCGCCGGCCTTGATGCGTCCCATCGCTTCGTGCGCCATATGACCCCAGAGCGTGACAAAGGGCGGGCAGCCCTCGGGCTCGTGGCGAAGCGCTATCAGGCAGCCGTAGCCGAGCGGATCTTTCTCGATTTCGACGCTGACGACGGTTGCTGCAAGCGGGGTGTAGAGCCTGGTGCCGGCGGCCATGAACAGGTCTAGCCCGAGATGGCGGGTGCGGCGGGTGTGGTCGATGAAGCGCGAGACGAACATCTCGCCGGCATAGACTGTGCGTTCTTCGCCAAAGGGGCCGATGCCGAGTTCGACGCCGTGCGTGCGGCAATAGTCTTCCCAGATCGCCTGGGCTTCATTCGGTTGTTCGGCTGCCGACTTCACGGTCATCGGATGCTGCGGGTCGCCATAGGGAACGAGCGCTGCCGGGTAGGTGGCGGCCGGACGTGCGAGCAGCGGCTTCAGCGTCTTGCGGTTCTCGCGGATCCAGGCGGCAACGGCACGCGCGCCCGGGCTTGCCTCGAAGCCGCAGGCATGCCGCAGGATGGCGGTGGCGAAACGCGGATTCATCCGGTCGAGCTTGCGCAAAAGCGTCCAGGCCGGCCGTTCGCTGATGGCGAGATAGGGATTGTCGTCGGTGTGGGCGCGGCGGGACGCCGAGATCGTGACCGACGTGACGAGGCGCATGGCGATGAGATCGAAGAGCAGATCGACCTCTTCTTCCGCCAGCGGATACTCCGCATGGAAGCCGCGGGCGATTGCCGCAGCGGCGCCGATCGGATCGGGATGGTCGAGCCCGGCATAGGCGGCGGCGATCGCCACCTCTGCAATCACGGGCGCATGCAGGGCGTCGCCGAAATCGATCAGGCCGGAAATGGTGTCGTGATCGACTTTATCGACCAGCACATTCCAGTCGTTGGCGTCGTTGTGAATGACGGCGGCACGAAGGGTTGCAAGTCGTCGTGCCACGGCCTTTTCGAAGCGGACAAGGAAGCGTTCGAGCAAGGCACGGTCTTCGGCCGAGGTGACGTGGTGCAGCCGGTCAGCCGAGCGGCCGGCGTGGCGGATATCCCAGTCGAGATCGCGCAGCGCGCCCGGATGCATGAAGCCCTTGAGCGAGGCATCGAAGCGGCCGAGCATCTGCCCAAGCGACTGGAGCGCCGCCTCGCTGCGTCCGGTTTCGGCAAGCGGCAGGCCCTCGACCCAGCTGACGAGCCGTAGGCGGTGGGTGACGCCGCCCGCACTGGTGGTCGAAGCAAGGCTCGCGCCCGACAGCGTCGGCCGGATATGTGGCACCGGCAGGTCGGCGGCATGGGTGCCGACGTGGCTGAGCAGTGCGGTCTGGAAATCGCTTTCGACCTCGGGCTCGGCGCCGTTGACGATCTTCAGAATGGAGATGCTGCCGTCCTCAGCCTCGACCTTGAAGTTCTGGTCGCGTTCGCTGGCGAGCAGCGAGAGCGTACCGGAGAGGCCGTAATGCTCCTTCAGCAAGGCGGCTGCCGCTTCGGTCGAAAAGTCGGGCGTGGTCTTCAGCATATCGTTCATGGGGATCCTCATCTCGGTGAGAAGATTTGCATGAGCGGCGAGGGGATGCATCCGGCAATATGCCGGTTGCACCGGCACTATGTTTATAATAACCGTCATCTTGTCGGCGGGCACGGAGAAGGGGGCATGCAGGACATCGACGCGATCGACCGCACCATCCTCAGCATCCTGTCGCAGGAGGCGCGGATCCCGATGAAGTCGTTGGCGGGCCGGATCGGGCTCTCCAGAAGTGCGACGACCGAGAGGGTCACGCGACTGGAAAAGGCTGGCGTCATTCGCGGCTATCGCGCCGATATCGGCCAGCTGGACGAGGGCACGATTCAGGCCTTTCTGCTGGTGACGCTGAAGCGCACGCCATCGATCGGCGTGCTCGACCGGCTTGCCGGTTTCTCTGCGGTCCGCAAGGTGTCCTCCGTCAGCGGCCAGCTTGATCTCGTCGTCGAGGTCGAGGTCGGCTCGATCAATGCGCTCAACGAGCTGCGTAACGAAGTGGCGACGATGGACAATGTCGAGGATCTGACCACCTCGATCGTGCTTAGGCGGGATATCGAGCGAAGCTGATACGCCGCCAGCGGAACCGAGGGCGCCTCGTCAGCCCTCGCTCAGCATCTCCGCTTGCGGAGCAAGCCGTTCGAGCAGCGAGCGGCGCACGCGGCCGATGTCGCGCATCGGTGGCTCGCCGAAATGGCGGGCATATTCGCGACTGAACTGCGACTGGCTTTCATAACCCACCTGATGGCCGGCATCGCCGGCGTCGAGACTCTCCTCCAGCATCAGCCGCCGGGCCTCCTGCAGCCGCAGCTGCTTCTGGTATTGCAGCGGGCTCATGGCGGTGATCGCCTTGAAGTGATGGTGCAGCGACGAGACGCTCATCGACACACGGTTGGCGAGGTCGTCGATCCGCAAGGGCCGCGAATAATGTTCCTTCAGCCAGGCGACTGCGCGGCCGACCTGATGCGGCTGACTGTCGGTCGTCGCCATCTGCCTGAGCCGGTGGCCATGCGGGCCGGTCAGGAGCCGATAGAGGATCTCCTGTTCGATCAGGGGCAGGAGTGCTGGGATATCGTCCGGTCGTTCGAGCAGGCGCAAGAGCCGAAGGGCCGCATCTTCGAGTTCGACAGTGATCTTGCTGACGCTCATGCCGCGCACGGAGGTGGCGGATGCCGGCAGTTGCGACAGGGACGCAAGCAGCGCCTGGATCTTGCCCGGGTCGAGCGTGAAGGCCATGCTGAGATAGGGTTCTTCTGCGGAGGCCTGGCAGACCTGGGACAGAACGGGCAGGTCGATCGACGTCAGCAGATAATCCGAGGCGCCGTAGATCAGCGTCTCTTCGCCGAGCACCACGCGCTTGGCCCCTTGCACGATGATCGCCAGGCTTGGCCTGTAGGCGGAGCAGTTGACCGGGGCATCGCCGCCGTGGCGGTGCAGGCTCAGGCCGGCAATCTGCGTCATGTGATCGCCGTCGGTTTTGGCAAACCGGGCAATGACGTCGATCATCTCGGGGCGGGCAGTCTGTCGCGTGGCTGTCATAATATCAGGTCTTTCCAGCGGCTTAGCGTCGTGTGAGGCAAGGCTCAGATAGGGTCTCGACGTGCCATCTCCAGGATGCCCCCGTCAATCTTGTAGGATCGTGCAAAAACTTTGCAGGATCGCTCTAACGCTTGCAGCGTGCGCACCCTCATAGTCCTGATGCGTCAGGCCGGGCTCCCTCCGGACCTGCACCCTTTCCCAAAATGAGGACAGACTGATGGCCATTGCAAGAGGATATGCGGCGACCGATGCGTCGAAGCCGCTGACGCCCTTCACCTTCGAACGCCGCGAACCGCGCGACGACGACGTGGTGATCGAGATCAAATATTGCGGCGTCTGCCACTCCGACATCCACCAGGCCCGCAACGAATGGGGCAACTCGGCGTTCCCGATGGTTCCGGGCCACGAGATCGTCGGCATCGTCACGGCGGTCGGCTCCAAGGTGACCAAGTTCAAGGTCGGCGACCGCGCCGGCGTCGGGTGCTTCGTCGATTCCTGCACCACCTGCGCTACCCGCGATCTGGATCTGGAACACTACATGCCCGGCCTGGTCGTGACCTATAACGGCGTCGAAGCCGACGGCAAGACACCGACGCAGGGCGGCTATTCCGACAGCATCGTCGTCAAGGAAGGCTACGTTCTGTCGATCCCGGAGAACCTGCCGCTCGACGCTGCGGCACCGCTGCTTTGCGCCGGCATCACGCTCTATTCGCCGCTGCGCCACTGGAAGGCCGGCCCGGGCAAGAAGGTCGCGATCGTCGGCATGGGCGGTCTCGGCCATATGGGCGTCAAGCTGGCGCATGCCATGGGCGCGGACGTGACCGTTCTCAGCCAGACGCTTTCCAAGAAGGAAGACGGGCTGAAGCTCGGCGCCGACCATTACTACGCCACCAACGACCCCGAGACCTTCAAGGCGCTGGCAGGCACCTTCGACCTGATCATCTGCACGGTTGCGGCCGAGATCGACTGGAACGCCTATGTCAGCCTGTTGAAGGTCGACGGCGACTTCGTGCTGGTCGGGATTCCTGAAAACGCCGTACCGGTGCACGCCTTCTCGCTGGTGCCGGCGCGCCGCAGCATTTCCGGCTCGATGATCGGTTCGATCAAGGAAACCCAGGAGATGCTCGACTTCTGTGGCGAGCATGGCATCGTCTCGGAAATCGAGACGATCCGCATCCAACAAATCAACGAGGCCTATGAACGCGTCGTCAAGAGCGACGTCCGTTATCGGTTTGTCATCGACATGGCGTCGTTGGCGGACGCCGCCTAAGTTGAAAAACAGACGGCCCGGGATCTGTGTAGATCCCGGGCCGTTCTGTTATTTTCTGCGACAGAGGCTCACACCAGCGGCAGCGGCCCGTCGTTCTTGATCTCTTCCATGACAGCATAGGTGCGGGTCTCCTTGACGCCCGGGAGCGTCCAGAGAACCTGGCCGAGGAAGTTGCGGTAGGCCGCCATGTCCTCGAACCGCGTCTTGACCAGATAGTCGAAGCCGCCTGCCACCATGTGACATTCGAGCACGGCCGGCGCCTGTTTGACGGCGGCGGCGAACTGGTCGAAGACGTCGGGCGTCGTCTTGTCGAGCATGACCTCGATGAAGACCAGCAGCCCAAAGCCGAGCTTCTGCGGGTCCAATCGCGCGCCGAAGCCCGAGACGTATCCCTCCTTCAACAGCCGGCGCAGGCGTTCGCTGGTCGCGGTCGGCGACAGGCCGATGCGATCGGCCAGCTCCAGATTGGTGATGCGGCCGTCTGCCTGGAGGATGTTGAGAATTCGTCGGTCAATCTTGTCGATCTGATGCATGGAGCCTCCCAACCGTGCCTCAGGCGGCAAGTCGCGTTTCCGCGAGCTTCACCCAGTAGGAAATGCCGTGGGGGATCGCCTCGTCGTTGAAGTCATAGGCCGGGTGATGCAGCCCGGCGGTGTCACCATTGCCCATGAAGATAAAGGCGCCGGGGCGGGCAAGCAGCATGTAGGAGAAATCCTCGCCCCCCATCATCGGATCGAGCGACGGCTGGATATTGCCGGCGCCGGCAATTTCGGCGGCTGCCTGCAAGGCATAACCGGTCTCGTCGGCATGGTTCACGGTCACCGGGTAGTTGCGGTTGTAGGAGACCTGCACCGTCGCGCCGTAGATCTGGGCAACGCCCTCGGCAATCGTGCGGATGCGGCTTTCACCGATCTCGCGCACCTCGGGCATCAGGGTGCGCACGGTGCCGCCGAGCACGGCTTCCTGCGGAATGACGTTGTGGGCGAAGCCGGCATTGAACTTGGTCACGGAGACGACGACGGAGGCGAGCGGGTCGACGGTGCGGGACGCGATCGTCTGCAGGGCGGTCACGATCTGGGTGCCGACGACGATCGGGTCGATCGTCTTGTGCGGCTGGGCGGCATGGCCGCCACGGCCCTTGATGGTGATGGTGAACTCGTCGGTCGAAGCCATGATCGGGCCGACGCGGCTGCCGAACTGGCCGACGGGCATGCCCGGCATGTTGTGCATGCCGTAGACTTCGGCGATGGCGAAGCGCTCCATCATGCCGTCCTTGACCATCTCGTTGCCGCCGCCGCCGCCTTCTTCGGCGGGCTGGAAGATCACGGCGACCTGGCCGGCGAAGTTGCGGGTCTCGGCGAGATACTTCGCCGCGCCGAGAAGCATGGCCGTGTGGCCGTCGTGGCCGCAGGCATGCATCTTGCCAGACGTCTCGGACGCCCAGTCCTTGCCGCTCGTCTCGGTGATCGGCAGCGCGTCCATGTCGGCGCGCAGGCCGATGGTGCGGCCCGCGCCGAGATTGCCGCGGATGAGGCCGACGACGCCGGTGCGGCCAAGCCCCGTCACGATTTCGTCAACGCCGAACTCCTTCAGTTTCTTTTCGACGAAGGCTGCCGTATTTTCGACCGCGAACAGGAGCTCCGGATTCCTGTGCAGGTGGCGCCGCCATTCGGTGACTTCATTCTGGAGCTCGGCGGCACGGTTGAGTATCGGCATCGTTTCGTCCTGTCGGTCTGTTCGATCACTAATTGTATCTGCGTATCGGTGTGGATTGGCATCACTGCCCGTGAATGGGCTTTGCCATCTCCTCGCCATATAGGCTAAATAGCCGGACGAGACGAGGCAACAGCGGATTTTCGAGGTCCTATCGTGGTGACAGCAGGATTTTTCACGCGTGGCAAGATAAAGGCGCTCGGAGTGACGGCGGCGACATGCGCCACGCTTCTTGCGGCGCTGCCGGCTGCGGCCAATCCGAGGCTGGTCGTCGACGTCAATTCGCTGAAGGTTTACGAGCACCAGGATATCTTCCAGAAATGGTATCCGGCGTCTCTGACCAAGTTGATGACGGCCTACACGGCCTTCCGCGCCATCAAGTCCGGCCAGCTCACGCTCGAGAGCCCGGTCGTCATGACCAAGAACGCCGCCGCCGAGCCGCCGAGCAAGATGTTCTACAAGCCCGGCCAAGCGATGACGCTCGACAGCGCGCTGAAGATGATGCTGGTGAAGTCGGCAAACGACGTCGCCGTCGCGATCGCCGAAACGGTCGCGGGTTCGGAGCCCGCCTTCATCGAGCGGATGAACGCCGAGGCCCGCCGCATCGGCATGACGTCCTCGAACTTCGTCAACCCCAACGGTCTGCCCGGTCCCGGCCAGTACACGACGGCCCGCGACCTTGCGGTGCTGGCGATCACGCTCAAGCGCGAGTTTCCGCAATACGCCTCCTATTTCTCGCTGGAAGGCTTTACCACCGGCAAGAAGGATTATCCGAACTACAACATGCTGATCGGCCGCTTCGAAGGGGCTGACGGCATGAAGACCGGCTTCATCTGCGCCTCGGGCTTCAACCAGGTTTCGTCCGCCACCCGCGAGGGGCGCAGCGTCGTCTCGGTCGTGCTCGGCGAGGACAGCCTCGGTGCGCGTGCGGACGAGTCGGCAAGGCTCCTGCAGATGGCACTGACGACGAACGGCAACGGCAAACCGTCGCTGGTGCAGATCCCGCCCTATGGCGAGACGCGCGACATGGTCGCCGACGTCAGCAAGCAGATCTGCTCGAAATCGGCCGCGAAGGTTCGCAGCGAAGGCCGCGACGAGGCCGGCCGCCAGAAGCTGCTTTCGCCCTATATCCACGAAATCAACCGGCCGCTGAAGCTCGCCTTCGCCGGGCTCATCGCCGGCAGCGGCGAAAAGGCTCCGAAGCTTGCCGGCGACCCGGCCGGCCAGGGCGATGTCGCCAATGTGCCGATCCCGGTGCCGCGGCCGACCTTCTGATCGGAGTGCATGATGGTTAGTCCCTTGTCGGCGGTGCCGGTCTCGATCCTCACCGGCTTTCTCGGTGCGGGCAAGACGACGCTGCTCAACCGGCTGCTGAAGGATCCCGATCTCTCGGATACGGCCGTGATCATCAACGAGTTCGGCGACGTCTCGATCGACCACCTGCTGGTGGAAGCCTCCAGCGACGGGGTCATCGAGCTTTCCGACGGCTGCCTCTGCTGCACCGTGCGCGGCGAACTGGTCGATACGCTCGCCGATCTCATGGATCGTATGCAGACCGGCAAGATCAAGCCGCTGAAGCGCGTCGTCATCGAGACCACGGGCCTTGCCGACCCGGCGCCGGTGCTGCAGTCGGTGATCGGCAACCCGATCATCGCGCAGAACTTCCGGCTGGATGGCGTCGTCACCGTCGTCGACGCCGTCAACGGCCTGCAGACGATCGCCAACCACGAGGAAGCGCTGAAGCAGGTTGCCGTTGCCGACCGCATCGTCATCAGCAAGACCGGCCTTGCCGAAGCGTCGGAGCGTGATGCGCTGACGGCGAGGATCCGCGCGCTCAATCCGCGCGCGCCGCTGATCGATGGCGACAGTGCCGAGGCAGGGCGCGCAGAGCTGTTCGATTGCGGTCTTTACGACCCTTCATCGAAGATCGCCGATGTCGGCCGTTGGCTGCAGGACGAGGCGCACCACGACCACCATCATCATGACCATGACCACGATCACGATCATCACCACCATGATCATCACCACCATCACGATGTGACGCGGCATGGCGGCGACATCCGTTCCTTCAGCATCGTGCATGACCGGCCGATCGAGCCGATGGCGCTTGATATGTTCATCGACCTGCTGCGCTCGGCGCATGGCGAGAAGCTCTTGAGGATGAAGGCGATCGTTGCGGTTGCCGACAGGCCGGACCGGCCGCTTGTCCTGCACGGCGTGCAGAACGTCTTCCACACGCCGGAGCGGCTCGCCGCCTGGCCGGACGCGAACGACCGGCGCACGCGCATGGTGCTGATCACCAAGGGGCTGACGGAAGACTTCGTTCGCGATCTCTTCGATGCCTTCACCGGCAAGCCGCGCATCGACCGGCCGGACGCCCAGGCGCTCTCCGACAACCCGCTCGCCGTTCCGGGCATGCGGTTCTAAGCAACTCCAGGAAAAGTGCGAAGCGGTTTTCCGTCCGGAGTTGCGCCTTTGAGGCAAGCTCCAGGAAAAGTGCGAAGCGGTTTTCCGTCCGGAGTTGCGACCTTGAGGCACCTTTCGGGACAAGTGTGGACCGGTTTCTGTCTGCGAGTAACCCGAATAAATCATGCGAAGCCGCTCTGCGGCTTGCTGCACCTTACGCGCCTTTGCGGATGAGGAACCGGTGGCCACCGTCGGCGGGTGCGGTCTCTTCGAGCTTGTGGCCGTCCTCGTTGCAGAAATGCGGAATGTCGATCACGGCCAGCGGGTCGGTGGTCGTAATCTCCAGCAAAGCGCCTGGCGCCAGCGAGGTCATGCGTTTGCGCGTCTTCAAAACGGGAAGGGGGCATTTAAGCCCCCTCAGGTCGTAGACGATCTTCTGTTCGTCCGGCATCAATTGCCCCAGATCTTCCAGAACGGGCGCTTCTTCGGCGGCTCTTCCGTCAGAACCGGCGCCTCGGCGGTCGCACCGGTTGCCGGCGTCGTTGCCGTGGTCACGGCAGCGGCTTGCTGCTGGGCGGCGGGAGCCGCTGCTTTCGCCTGCTTTGCGGTCGTTGCCGGAGCCGGCTGTGCCTGCGGTGCGGCGGTTGCCTGCTGGTCCGGCGTCACGACGACGGGAGCCGGCATCTGCAATTCCGGTTCGCTCTTCGAGAACAGGCTCCAGAAGGATTTCTTCGGCTCTTCGACGGCTGCCTGCATCACCGGCTGCGGAATGGGATTGGCGGCGGGGACGGGCACGTGCTTGCCGCCATCGGTCGCCTTTTCGAGTTCCTTCTTCTGGAGCTCGACAGCCACCTTGGTTTCTTCCGCTTCCTTCTGATCGGCGAGCTTCTTTTCGAGATCGCTCGCCTTCATCATCTTGCCGGCGTCAAGCGAGTTGCCGGTCGGAGCATAGGCGAGCTCGCGGCCGACGCGCTGCTTGGCGACGATCGCCTTGCGCTCGGCCTCGCTCGGCTCGTACCAGACCATGCCGTCATACTTCTTCATGGCCTTGTCGTAGTCGGTCTGGTAGGTCTTCTCAAAGCCAGCCATGGCGACTTGCAGCGCCGGCGGCGTCGACATCGCCGGGCACTGGCCACCGGGATTGAACGGGCCGGAGGCCTGCTGGTTGAAGACGTACTTCTTTTCGCAGACGTTGACTTCCGGCGGACGCTTGGTGACTTCGAACTGGTCGTAGCCGACCTTCAGCATTTTCCAGAAGTCGATATTCGGATTGTCGCGGTGCCGCGCCATGTTTTCCGCGGTCATGCGGAAGGGGAAGGCTTGCAACTGCACACTCTCCTGGCCGCCCTTGAAGCTGTCGCGGGCGAGCGCGAAGATCTCGATCATCTGCTCGTCGGTCATCGAGTAGCAGCCCGACGACGAGCAGGCGCCGTGGATCATCAGGTGCGTGCCCTGGCGGCCGTTCGCCTTGTCGTAGGCGTTGGGATAGCCGGTGTTGATCGCCAGATAATAGTTGGAGTTGGGGTTCATCTGGCGGGGGAAGAGCGGGTAGAAACCTTCCGGCGCCTGCCGGTCACCTTCCTTCACCTTGGGGCCGAGCTTGCCGGACCAGGCGCAGATCTTGTAGGTCTTCAAGAGCTGGAAACGGTTGGCCGTATTGGCCTTCCAGACCTCGAGCGTGCCTTCTTCCTTGAAGATGCGCAGCGCGATCGGCGCCTGCTTCTGCATGCCGAGTTCGGTCATCTTTCTGACCATCGGCGCAGAGACCTGGTACTCGGTCTTGTTCTTGACGGACTTGATATCGACCGACGTCGTCGCATCCAGCGCTTCGTTGGTGCAGCCGGCAAGTGTGGCGACAATGGCGGCGGAAGCTAAAAGGTTCCAGAAACGCATCAGCAGAGGCCCGTTCAAACCCAAACTCGACTAGGATAGCCCAGTCCGCGAGGGTGGGCCCTTTAGAGAATCACTAAGCGATTATACTTCACGAATTCTTAACCCTGCAGGGTGGCCCTGCCGATGCGCTGTTCATGACCTTATGAATATGGCCAAGATTTGGCCACACTCCGCTTTGCAGTTGCGAAACACTCTACCGCAATCGCGGGCCATGGAGACCGGCGAGGGGAAAGGCGTGGGACTTTCGCCCCGTCCCCGCCTAAGGACTGCCGATCCCGGCTTAGAGATTACGGCCGATATTCAGGTATTTTTGTCGGCGATCGGTGCGCAACTGGTCGCCATCGCGTCCGGAAAGTTCCTTGAGCGCGTCGGCGATCACGGTTCCGGTGCGACCGATGACCGCATTCGGGTCGCGATGCGCGCCGCCGACGGGCTCCTGGATGATGCCGTCGATGACGCCGAGCGCCTTCAGATCCTCGGACGTGATCTTCATGTTGCTGGCCGCTTCCTTCGCGCGGGTGGAATCGCGCCACAGGATCGAGGCAGCGCCTTCCGGCGAGATGACGCTGTAGATCGCATGCTCCAGCATGTAGACGCGGTTGCCGGTGGCGATCGCAATCGCGCCGCCGGAGCCGCCTTCGCCGATGACGACGGTGACGATCGGCACGCGAACGTTGAGGCACATTTCGGTCGAACGGGCGATGGCTTCCGCCTGGCCGCGCTCTTCAGCGTTAACGCCCGGATAGGCGCCGGCGGTGTCGACCAGCGTGATCAGCGGCAGGCCGAAGCGATCGGCCATTTCCATGACGCGGATCGCCTTGCGGTAGCCTTCCGGACGAGGGCTGCCGAAATTGTGCTTGATGCGCGACTTCGTATCGTTGCCCTTTTCCTGGCCGAGAACGGCGACCGGCATGCCGCGGAAACGCGCAAGGCCAGCCTGGATGGCGTCGTCATTGGCGAAGTTGCGGTCGCCGGCAAGCGGCGTGAACTCGGTGAAGAGTTCTGCTGCATAGTCCAGGAAGTGCGGACGCGAAGGGTGGCGGGCGACCTGGGTCTTCTGCCACGGCGTCAGCTTGGAATAGATCTCGACCATCGCGTCGCGGACGCGCGTCTCCAGGCGTTCGATCTCATCCGAAGTGTTCACGCTCTCGTCTTCGCCGGCGAGCTTCTTCAATTCGAGAATCTTGCCTTCGAGGTCGGAGATGGGTTTTTCGAAATCGAGATAGTTGTGCATGAGATGCGTTTCCGATCATTTTGCGACAAGGGTCTGCGGGCCGAAACCAGCCTGCCCGGCGGTCCTAATCCTGTTTTTTCGCCTGTTTGGCAAGAGGGTGATGGTTTTGCACGAGGTTGTGCAGCCGTTCTTCCAGCACATGCGTATAGATTTGTGTCGTGGAAATGTCTGAATGCCCCAGCAGTTCCTGCACCGCGCGAAGGTCGGCGCCATTGGCGAGCAGGTGGCTGGCGAAGGCATGCCTGAGCACGTGCGGGGAGATCGTGGCGACCCTTATTCCGGCGCGGGCCGCAAGCGATTTCAGGTCGCGCGCAAAAACCTGGCGCGGCAGGAAGCCCTGCTTGCCCGAGGAGGGAAAGAGCCACGGGTTCTCGCGGTTGCCAGTTTCGTCGCGCGCCATCTCGTCGGCGAGCGCCTCGCCATAGGCCCGCATGGCCCGGATCGCCGCCTGCGACAGCGGCACGAGGCGGTCCTTGTTGCCCTTGCCGCGGATGACGAGGAAGCGGCCGTTCTGCGCCAGCACACTTGCCGGCAGCGACACGAGTTCGCTGACGCGCATGCCGGTCGCATAGAGCAGTTCGATCAGCGCATGCATGCGCAATCTGCCGAGGTGGTCGGCGCCGCCGGCTGCCGCCTCGGTCTCCGCCTGGCCGATCAACCGCGAGACGTCGTCGACGCTTAGCGTCTTCGGCAGGCTGCGTCCCTTCTTCGGTGTGTCGAGGATCCCCGTCGGGTCGTCGCCGCGCATGCCTTCGGCGTAGAGGAACTTGTAGAACTGCCTGAGTGCCGAAAGCCGCCGCGCCTGCGAGGACGCCTTGAAGCCCTGGCCGGCGAGGTGGGCGAGATACCCGCGAAGATCGTCCGGTGTCGCTGCCGTCAGCCCGGTTCCAAGTGTGCGCAGGTGCGAGGAGGCATCTTCGAGATCACGCTCGTAGGATTGCAGCGTGTTGATCGCGGCACCCCGCTCGGCGCTCATCATTTCGAGGAAAGCCTCGACGTGGGCGGCGGAAAGATCGCTCATTGGGTCTTGTTCACCCGTTCGGACGGAATTTTGACGGTGACGTCGCGCTGCGTCGGCTCGACGAAGGTGACGAGAGAGATCATCGTGCCGTACACTATCCCGGCGATAACGGCGCAGAAGAACAGGAACCGGAAGAGGGTCGGCATTTCAATCTCCTCTGCATGTGCCTTTCGATCGAAGCGGACGCAAGGATACATGCAGGCGTTCAAACGGCCAGTGCGTTTCAGCGCCCGGAATGAGCGCGCGACGCCGTGGCGGGTGCCAGACCTATATGAACGCCGCTTCCGCCGAGTTCAAGAACCGTGAGCGGACGCGCGCGACGACTTGACGCTACACCCTGATTTGTCGATACCGAAAGGGAATGGGGAATAAGAAGTCCAATGAACGACGTGATCGAACCGGTTTCCGCAACGCTGGCCGAGCGGGCGAAGCTTGTACTCGGTAAACGCAATCTCGTGTTCATCGGCCTGATGGGCGCCGGCAAATCGGCGATCGGTCGCTTGACGGCCCAGGCGCTCGGCATTCCCTTCGTCGATTCCGACCATGAGATCGAGCGCGTCTCGCGCATGACGATCAGCGATCTCTTCGCCCGCTATGGCGAAGACGAGTTCCGGGCACTCGAAACGCGGGTGCTGAAGCGGCTCTTGCGCAGCGGGCCGCGCGTGGTCTCGACCGGTGGCGGCGCGTATATCAACGAGCGTTCGCGCCGCCAGATCAAGAAGGGCGGCCTGACGGTCTGGCTCAATGCCGAACTCGACGTGCTCTGGGAGCGGGTCAACAAGCGCGACACCCGGCCGCTGCTGAAGACCGAGAACCCCAGGCAGACGCTCGAAAACCTCATGAATGCGCGTTACCCGATCTATGCGGAAGCGGACCTGACGGTGCTGTCGCGCGATGTGAAGAAAGAGACGATGGTCGAGGACGTCCTCAACGCCGTCATCGAGTACCAGGACAAGAAGACCCATGAATAGCCATGCGATGCCTGCCGCCGAACGCAAGGTCCGTGTCGACCTCGGTGACCGTTCCTACGATATCCTGATCGGTCCCGGGCTGATCGCCGCCGCCGGCCAAGAGATCGCGGCTCGCCTCAAGGGGCGCAAGATGGCGGTCATCACCGATGAGAACGTCGCGCCGCGCTACCTCGAGCCACTGATGGCGAGCTTGAAGGAGCGCGATATCGACGCCGTGTCGCTGGTGCTTCCCGCTGGCGAGAAGACCAAGAGCTTCGAACATCTGATCCCCGTCTGCGAAACCGTTCTCGGCGCCCGGATCGAGCGCAACGATGCGGTGATCGCGCTTGGCGGCGGCGTCATTGGCGACCTCACCGGCTTTGCCGCCGGCATAGTGCGCCGCGGCTCGCGCTTCATCCAGATCCCGACTTCGCTGTTGGCGCAGGTGGATTCCTCCGTCGGCGGCAAGACCGGCATCAATTCGCCGCATGGCAAGAACCTCATCGGCGTCTTCCACCAGCCGGACCTGGTGCTGGCCGATACCGACGTGCTCGACACGCTGAGTGAGCGCGAGTTCCGCGCCGGCTATGCTGAAGTGGCGAAATACGGGCTGATCGACAAGCCGGACTTCTTTGCCTGGCTCGAGAACAACTGGCAGGCGGTCTTTGCCGGCGGCGCTGCCCGTATCGAGGCGATCGCGGTCAGTTGCCAGGCCAAGGCCGATGTCGTCGCCGCAGACGAGCGCGAGAACGGCCTGCGGGCATTGCTCAACCTCGGCCACACCTTCGGCCATGCGCTGGAGGCGGCAACCGAATATGACAGCGCCCGGCTGGTACATGGCGAAGGCGTTTCGATCGGCATGGTGCTGGCGCATCAGTTTTCGGCGCGCATGAACCTTGCAAGCCCCGACGATGCGTCCCGTGTCGAGGCGCATCTGAGGGCGGTCGGCCTGCCGACGCGCATGGCGGAAATCCCGGGCACGCTGCCGCCGGCCGAACGGCTGATGGATGCGATCGCCCAGGACAAGAAGGTCAAGGGCGGCAAGCTCACCTTCATCCTGACCAGGGGCGTCGGCCAGTCCTTCGTCGCCGATGACGTTCCGTCGTCCGAGGTCCTGAACTTCCTGAGGGAAAAACACCCGCAATGACCGGCGAAGCCTTCATTGCCTTCCTGGCGGAGTATTGGCTGTCGATCCTGTCGGTCTTCTGCCTGCTGTTGCTGTCGGCTTTCTTTTCGGGCTCGGAAACAGCGCTGACTGCCGCCTCGCGCTCGCGCATGCATACGCTCGAAAACAACGGCGAGGAGCGGGCCGGCATCGTCAACCGGTTGATCGAACGGCGCGACCGGCTGATCGGTACGCTTTTGATCGGCAACAACCTGGTCAACATTCTGGCGTCGTCGCTGACGACGAGCCTGCTGATTGGCCTGCTCGGCGACAGCGGTGTGGCGATCGCCACACTTGCGATGACCGTGCTGCTCGTCATCTTCTCGGAAGTGCTGCCGAAGAGCTGGGCGATTGCCTCGCCGGATCGTTTCGCGATCGCCGTGGCGCCCCTCGTTCGCCCCTTCGTTGCGGTCGTTGGACCTCTCTCCAGCCTCGTCAACGGCATCGTGCGTCGGATTCTGAACCTCTTCGGTGTCAATCTCGCCGCCGACATGTCGATGCTTTCGGCGCATGAGGAACTGCGTGGCGCGGTGGATCTGCTGCACCGCGAGGGTTCGGTGATCAAGGCCGACCGCGATCGGCTCGGCGGCGTTCTCGACCTCGGCGAGCTCGAAATCTCCGACATCATGATCCACCGCACCAGCATGCGGGCGATCAATGCCGATGAGCCGCCCGAGGTGTGCGTTCGCGACATCCTCGAGAGCCCGTTCACCCGGCTGCCGGTCTGGCGTGGCTCGACCGACAACATCATCGGCGTCGTGCATTCCAAGGATCTGCTGCGGGCGCTGGCCGAACCCAATGTCGAGCCCGAGAACCTGGATATCGTCAGGATCGCGCAGAAACCCTGGTTCGTGCCGGATACGACCAACCTCAAGGACCAGCTCAACGCGTTCCTGCGCCGCAAGCTGCATCTGGCCATCGTCGTCGACGAATATGGCCAGGTTCAGGGCCTGGTGACGCTGGAGGACATTCTGGAGGAGATCGTCGGCGATATCGCCGATGAGCACGACCTCGATATCCAGGGCGTGCGCCAGGAGGCTGACGGCTCGATCGTCGTCGACGGCTCGGTGCCGATCCGCGATCTCAACCGCGCGCTCGACTGGTCGCTGCCGGACGAGGAGGCGACGACGGTTGCCGGTCTGGTCATCCACGAATCCAAGAGCATTCCCGAGGAGCGCCAGGCTTTCACCTTCCACGGCAAGCGCTTCATCGTGATGAAGCGGGTGAAGAACCGCATCACCAAGCTGCGCATCCGCCCGGCGGAAGAGGGCGCTCCGCCGACCTGATCACCGCGATTGCCTTTACCAGCGGGTCGGCTCGCCGGGGGCGGCTGGCTCGACCGCGAGCGCGTGCAGACCGGCGTCGAGTTCGGGCTTCAGGAGATCGTTGATGGCGCGGTGGCGGGCGACACGGCTCATGCCTGTAAAGGCACTTGAAACGATGCGCACGCGCATATGGGACTCGCCGCTGCCATCGAAGCCCGGCTGATGGCCGGCATGCTGATGGCTCTCGTTGATGACCTCGAGCCGTTCAGGGTGGAAGGCCTCGGTCAGCTTCTTTTCGATGGTCTCGGTGAGCGACATTCTTCCGTCCAATTTTGCTGTTTGCTTGTCGCCCCCTCGCAGCTCCTAAGAACCCGGCAATTGCTGGCACGGCGGCGCAAAATGCCCGCACAAAGCCAGCAACATTCCGCTTTGTCAATTCTTGTTGTGACTCCCGCCAAACCCCATAATGAGCGCCATGAGACTCGATTCAAAATACTTCGATCGCATTCGAACCCGGCGCAAGGTCGAGCCGCAGGCGGAGCCGGCGGCTCCTGTCTGTCAGTGGGACGGCTGCGACCAGAAGGGTGTGCACCGGGCGCCGGTCGGCCGCAACGCCGAGGGGCAGTACTTCATGTTCTGCTTCGAGCACGTGAAGGAATACAACAAGGGCTACAACTTCTTCTCCGGCCTCTCCGACGGCGAGGTCGCCCGCTACCAGAAGGAAGCGATCACCGGTCATCGGCCCACCTGGACCGTCGGCGTCAACAAGAACGCCAAGAACGGCCCGACCCAGTCGCAGACGCGGTCCGGTTCCGCCGGCGCGCAGGCCCGCATGCGCGATCCCTTCGGCTTTGTCAGCGAGGCGCGGGCGCGGTCCGGCCGCCCGGAGCCGCGCCAGCGCAAACTGAAGACGCTCGAGGCCAAGGCCTTCGACACGCTCGGCCTGACCGCCTCGGCGACGACCGCCGACATCAAGGCTGCCTACAAGGATCTCGTCAAAAAGCATCACCCTGATGCCAATGGCGGAGATAGAGGGTCGGAAGAGCGTTTTCGCGCGGTTATTCAAGCCTACCAATTGTTAAAACAGGCTGGCTTCTGCTAACAACGCGGATTATTACAGAAGCACTTTTGCAGGCGAATGCGCGGATGCCGTCCGGTGGCCGCTCTGGAGACATGATGAGCAAGATTGACCTCGACATTTCCAACCTCCCCGACACCACGATTTCCGTCCGGGAGGTTTTCGGCATTGATACGGATTTGCGCGTTCCTGCCTATTCGAAGGGTGACGCCTATGTCCCGGACCTGGATCCGGACTACCTCTTCGACCGCGAAACGACGCTCGCCATTCTCGCAGGCTTCGCCCACAACCGACGCGTGATGGTCTCGGGCTATCACGGCACCGGCAAGTCGACCCATATCGAACAGGTTGCCGCCCGCCTCAACTGGCCGTGCGTGCGCGTCAACCTCGACAGCCATGTCAGCCGTATCGACCTCGTCGGCAAGGACGCGATCGTCGTCAAGGACGGCATGCAGGTCACCGAATTCAAGGACGGCATTCTTCCCTGGGCCTACCAGCACAATGTCGCGCTCGTCTTCGACGAATACGATGCCGGCCGCCCGGACGTCATGTTCGTCATCCAGCGCGTGCTGGAATCCTCCGGCCGCCTGACGCTGCTCGACCAGAGCCGTGTCATCCGTCCCCACCCGGCCTTCCGCCTGTTCGCGACCGCCAACACTGTCGGCCTCGGCGACACGACCGGCCTCTATCACGGCACGCAGCAGATCAACCAGGCGCAGATGGACCGCTGGTCGATCGTCACCACGCTGAACTACCTGCCGCACGACAAGGAAGTCGACATCGTTGCCGCCAAGGTCAAGGGCTTCACCGCCGACAAGGGCCGCGAGACCGTCTCGAAGATGGTGCGCGTCGCCGACCTCACGCGCGCTGCCTTCATCAATGGCGATCTGTCGACCGTCATGAGCCCGCGTACGGTCATCACCTGGGCCGAGAACGCCCACATCTTCGGCGACATCGCCTTCGCCTTCCGCGTGACCTTCCTCAACAAGTGCGACGAGCTGGAGCGGGCGTTGGTCGCCGAGCACTACCAGCGCGCCTTCGGCATCGAGCTGAAGGAAAGCGCTGCCAACATCGTGCTCGAAGCCACCGCCTGATCCCACGGCCTGCCGTCCCTTTGGCGAGGGCGGGCCATGACGCTGTGGCAAACCGGATAATGCCCCGCTGGGGCGTTATCGCCTCTGGCTGAAGAAGGAACTGTCGTGAGCTCGAATTCGAAGGCAAAGCCAACCACGCGCGAGAATGCTGCGGAACCGTTCAAGCGGGCGCTTTCCGGCTGCATCCGATCGATCGCGGGCGATGCCGAGGTGGAAGTCGCCTTCGCCAACGAGCGGCCGGGCATGACCGGCGAACGCATCCGTCTGCCGGAACTTTCCAAGCGCCCGACCCTGCAGGAACTCAGCGTTACGCGGGGCCTCGGCGACAGCATGGCGCTGCGCAAGGCCTGTCACGATGCGCGCATCCACGCGACCATGTCGCCGCAAGGGGCAGACGCCCGCGCGATCTTTGATGCGGTGGAGCAGGCGCGTGTCGAGGCGATCGGTTCGCTGCGCATGGCGGGTGTCGCCAAGAACCTCAACGTCATGCTCGAAGAGAAATACGCCAAGGCGAATTTCGCAACGATCGAGCGGCAGGCCGACGCCCCGCTCGGCGAGGCCGTGGCGCTGCTGGTGCGCGAGAAGCTGACCGGCCAGAAGCCGCCGGCATCCGCCGGCAAGGTGCTCGACCTGTGGCGCGAGTTCATCGAAGGCAAGGCGTCCGGCGATATCCAGAACCTGTCCTCGACGATCAACGACCAGCAGGCTTTCGCCCGTGTCGTTCGCGACATACTGACCTCGATGGACGTCGCCGAGAAATACGGTGACGACGACAACGAGCCGGACGAGCAGGAAAGCGAAACCGACGAAGACCAGCCGCGCAGTCAGGAGCAGGACGAGAACGCCAGCGACGAGGAAGCCGGCGACGATGCTGCCCCTGCCGATGAAAACCAGGCTGCCGAAGAGCAGATGGAAGAAGGCGAGATGGACGGCGCGGAGATCTCCGACGACGATCTCCAGGACGAGGGTGACGAAGACAGCGAAACGCCCGGCGAGGTCAAGCGTCCGAACCAGCCGTTTGCCGACTTCAACGAGAAGGTCGACTACGCCGTCTTTACCCGTGAGTTCGACGAGACCATCGCTTCCGAAGAACTATGCGACGAAGCCGAACTCGACCGGCTGCGCGCCTTCCTCGACAAGCAGCTCGCCCACTTGCAGGGTGCGGTCGGCCGGCTTGCCAACCGGCTGCAGCGGCGCCTGATGGCGCAGCAGAACCGTTCCTGGGAGTTCGATCTCGAAGAGGGCTACCTCGACAGCGCACGCTTGCAGCGCATTATCATCGACCCGATGCAGCCGCTCTCCTTCAAGCGCGAGAAGGACACCAACTTCCGCGATACGGTGGTGACGCTGCTGATCGACAATTCCGGTTCGATGCGCGGCCGGCCGATCACGGTTGCCGCCACCTGCGCCGATATCCTGGCGCGCACGCTCGAGCGTTGCGGCGTCAAGGTCGAGATCCTCGGCTTCACCACCAAAGCCTGGAAGGGCGGGCAGTCACGCGAGAAGTGGCTCGCCGGCGGCAAGCCACAGGCTCCGGGTCGCCTCAACGACCTGCGCCACATCGTCTACAAGTCTGCCGACGCTCCGTGGCGCCGGGCACGCCGCAATCTCGGCCTGATGATGCGGGAAGGCCTGCTCAAGGAAAACATCGACGGCGAGGCGCTGATTTGGGCGCATGAGCGGCTGATGGCGCGGCGCGAACAGCGCCGCATCCTGATGATGATTTCGGACGGTGCGCCGGTCGACGACTCGACGCTGTCGGTCAATCCCGGGAATTATCTTGAGCGGCACCTGCGCGCGGTCATCGAGCAGATCGAAACGCGCTCGCCGGTGGAGCTCCTGGCGATCGGTATCGGTCACGACGTGACGCGCTACTATCGCCGCGCCGTCACCATCGTCGATGCCGACGAGCTCGCCGGCGCGATGACCGAGCAGCTGGCCGCACTCTTCGAGGACGAAAGCCAGCGCCGTGGTCCCTCGCGTCTTCGCCGCGCCGGGTGATCCTTCCCGCTTGGGGGCGGTGGAACATCGCCTCCGAGCTGCCAATCAGCGCCTGCACGCATCGCTGGTGGCCGAAGTCAATTTACGGACATAGTTTTACAGTCTACCAAGCGACAATGCCTGGTGGCGTTGCTATGTTCGCACGCCGCTTCATTCCCGATGCTCCCCTGAAGGTACTTCTCTTGATGCTTGGCCGCGGTCTCCTTGCCCTTTTCCTCTTGGCCTCGGCCTACCCGGCATGGTCCGCTTCCGATAGTGAAGACTTGCCGATCCGCAGCCGTCAGATCAGCTCTTTCGAGGTCGGCTCCAGCGCCACCCGGTTCGGCGCCCTGGAGTTTCTCGGCGGCCTGGAGATGACCTCGTCAAATCCCTTGTTCGGCGCCGTCTCCGCGATCCGTTTTCGTCCTGACGGCAGCTCTTTCGTCGCCGTCATGGACACCGGCCACTGGCTGGAAGGGGCCGTGACCCGTGACGAGCAGGGGAGGCTTTCCGGGATCACCAACCTGACCGCCACACCGATGGCGGATCGCAACGGCGATGTGGGCCTTGCGAAATGGAAGGTGGATTCGGAAGGGCTTGCTCTTCGTGACGGCCAGGCGATCGTCAGTTACGAGCAGGCCCATCGCATCGACATCTACCCGGATCCGGGCTTTGCCGGCTCGAAGCCGATCGGAAGCCTGGCATTGCCGTTCCCGATCAGCGAGCTGCGCAGCAATGCCGGCATCGAAACGATTGCCGTCTCGCCGAAAGACAGCCCGCTTGCAGGCGCGATGATCGCCATTGCCGAGCGCAGTGTCGACAAGGCGGACAATCTTCTTGCCGGCATCCTGGACGGACCGCAACGCGGCGCATTCAGCGTCGTGCGCAAGGATCCCTATGCGGCGACCGATGGCGCCTTCCTGCCGAACGGCGACCTGCTTCTCCTGGAGCGGTGTTTCTCCTTCGGTTCGGGGCTCGGCATGCAGATCCGCCGGATCCCTGGCGACAGGATCAAGCCCGGTGCGGTCGTCGACGGCGACGTCGTCTTCGAGGCGGACATGCGCTACCAGATCGACAACATGGAGGGCCTCGACGTCGTCGTGCGCCCCGACGGCGAAGTGCGGGTCATCGTCGTTTCCGACGACAACCATTCGATCCTGGAGCGCAACCTGATGCTGGAGTTCCGGCTCAACACCGCGCTGACGCAGTAAGCCAACGCCTGAAAGGCGCGATCTCCGCCCGGTCGTGCGGAGATCCGGTCAAGAACCGGCGGACGATCGGGCCGTCTCGCGTGGCTAAGCCGCGGATCGGCCGGCACGATGCTTGACCGCGTCTCGGCAAAGGCCTATTGGCCGATTGTCCGTTGAAGGAGATTTATGCGCAGAGGCTGAAAATTTACCCGCATTTGCGGTTGTTCAAGGCGCCCAACAGGCGTCCCTCTTGACGCATATCTATTGAACGGAAAAACCATGAAAAATATGGATGTAATGATCCGCGCCTACCGGGCTGCGGATATGGAAGAACTATCTGCCATCTGGTTCGAGGCCTCGATCACGGCGCACGCATTTGTCGGCGAAGCGCGGTTGCGCGAACAGCGCGTATTGATCGAGACCGTCTATCTGCCGAACGCAGAGACATGGGTCGCCACCCGCGGCGACGAACCGGCCGGGTTCGTCAGCCTGCTCGACGATTTCATCGGCGGGCTCTTCGTGTCGCCGCGACATCAGGGTGCCGGCATTGGCCGCTTGCTGGTTTCGCATGCCCTGCGGTTGAAGGGGCAGCTCCGCCTGGAGGTCTACACGGCCAACGCACAGGCCTATGCCTTCTACGAGAAGCTCGGCTTTGAAGAACAGACCCGGCGGTCGGAAGACGACGAGGGGCTGCCATTCGAAAACGCGCAGATGCTCCTGAGGCAGCGCTAGCAGGCGCGGCGCGGGGAAGGGCGGCTGCCGCTCTTCCCCGCGCCCGGCAATCGATGCCCGGTCACCCCTTAGGCGCGGGCCGAGGCTTGCCGCCAAGCGGCCTTCAGGCCGCCTGCTTTTCCGCTGCGGGCATGGGCTTCACGATGCTCATCAGCGCGCCATAGGGGAGCAGCATGACGAGGCCGCAGAGGATCTTCACGCTCAGGTCGCCGATCGCCCAGGAGATCCAGCGCGGTGCTTCAGCCGCGAGCACGCCGAGCAGCGGCGCGGTCTCCAGCGCAAAGCTGTCGTTCGGGCCGAAGAATACGAAGAACGGTGCGAACGCAAAGGAGAAGAACATTGCGGTATCGAGCGCCGAGCCGATCAGCGAACCTGCCAGCGGCGCATGCCACCAGCTCTGACGGCGGAGCTTGTTGAACACCGAGATGTCCAGCAGCTGACCGAACAGGAAGGCCGAGCCTGAGGCGATCGCGATGCGCGGCGTGGCGGCGACGAAGGAGAGCAGGATGGCGACGATGAAGCCTGCGACCACCACACGGCGCGCGATGCGCGGCCCGAACTGGCGGTTGGTAAGGTCGGTCACCAAGAAGGCGAAGGGGTAGCTGAAGGCGCCCCAGGTCAGGAGATCGCCGAGCTGCATGCCGGCAATCGAGCCTGGCAGCGGAAACTGAACGAGGATGTTGGAGGCGACGACCACGAGGGTCATCAGCGCGACATAGACGAAGAACGTGCGGTTGATCAGCATTTTTTTATCCTGGGGTATGCCACCAGCTAGAGGGATGAAAGCAGGGTAGTGCACCCGGCCGATGAAGGCAAAAGCGCGTATCGGTTAAGAAACGCGCGCACGAGAAAAAGGCTTGCCGGATAAACCCGCAAGCCTTTTAAACGCGTGTCAAAGACGGTGCGCTGGCGCCGATTAGGCGGCTTCAGCAACCTTCTTGACGATCTGGCGACGCAGCAGGCGAGCGCGCATGCTCAGCTCGTTCTCGTCCGACTTCAGCAGGAAGGCGTCGAGGCCGCCACGGTGTTCAACCGAGCGGAGAGCTGCTGCGGAAACGCGCAGGCGGTAGCGCTGGCCGAGAGCATCGGAAATCAGCGTGACGTTGCACAGGTTCGGGAGGAACCGGCGCTTGGTCTTGTTGTTGGCGTGGCTTACATTGTTGCCCGACTGGACGCCTTTGCCGGTCAATTCGCAACTACGGGACATAGTACACCTATTCTCTTTTATCGCCGGCGGACAATGCGGTAGCGGGCCCAGAGCCCAGGCCGCGTTCCTATTGGCCATTATTGGAAAGTCGCGGTTCTATAGTCAGAGACGGCTCGTCCGTCAAGCCAAACCTCTTGCATTCTCGGAAAACCGCGGATTTTCCCGGCAGTTCTTCACATCCGAAGCGCTGTCTGGGCAAGAATAATGCCTCACGAGACCCATTCCAAGCGGTTTTGTATGCGCTATTTCTTAATTGAGGACACACGACGGTTTGGTTCCGTGATCGGACCGACCGCGTAGCCGGCGGCAGCGAAATGGGCGCAGAAAAGCCGTAAATACCCTGCATTTCAGGGTATTGCGGCAATATTCAAGTGATGGATTTCTTCGGGCATGAAGTTGCGAAATGGTTTTCGCGGGGCAATGCTGCTTTCCGTGGTCTTGTTTTCCACAGCATCATCGGCCGCCGATGTCGAACATCTGACGGATTACAGCATCTCGCTGGCCGGTCTGCCGGTGGCGCGCGCCTCATTCCACACCGAGGTTCAGAAGAATCGTTACACGATATCGGGGACGCTGAAATCGGCGGGCCTGCTCGATATCCTCAGCCGCACGTCGGGCCAGACGCAGGTTTCCGGCGTCGTCGACAAGGATTACCTGCGCGCCTCGCAGTATTCTATGTCCTATCGCAGCGGTTCCAAGAGCCGGGCGATCAGCGTTACCTACCGCAACGGCAATGTTGTGCATGCGAGCATGACGCCGAAGCGAACGCCTTTGCCGAAGAACTGGGTGCCGGTCACCTCGCGCGACATGCGCAACGTGCTCGATCCGCTTTCGGGCCTGATCATTCCCGCGGAGGCGCGCGTCTGCCCCAACACGCTGCCGATCTTCGACGGCGAGTCGCGGCTCGACATCAAGCTTTCGCCGAAGGGCACCAGGCCTTTCAAGACGAAAGGCTTCGAAGGCGAGGTGATCGTCTGCGGCATCCGCTTCGTGCCGAAGGCCGGCTACAAGAAGGGCCGCGAAGACGTCGAGTATCTGCGGCGTCTGCAGACGATGGAGATCTGGTTTGCCAAGGCGCCGACCGTGAACGTCTATGCTCCCGTCTATGTCCGCATCCCAACCAAGCTCGGACCGGTCACGGTCTCGGCGACGCGATTTGGTGGTTGACGCGCGATCGCGTGCAACTAAAAGGTTAAATACCACCAAGCACCGTGATTTTGACGGCGCAGGTTTCCGTTAGAGAAATCGCGCCAGGGGACGACAATGAAACTCAAGGCAACTCTAATCGGTTTTTCGGCCATCCTGATGTGGTCGCTGCTTGCGCTGTTCACGGCCGCATCGGGCAAGATGCCGCCATTTCAGCTTTCGGCGATCTGTTTCCTGATCGGCAGCCTGCCCGGTCTTGCGGTGCTGGCAGCGAAACCGGAGCGCCTGGCGCTGCTGAAGCAACCGGCGAAGGTCTGGATCACCGGCATTGCCGGCCTGTTCGGCTATCACTTCCTCTACTTCACGGCGCTGCGCAATGCGCCGGCCGTGGAAGCAGGTCTGATCGCCTATCTTTGGCCGCTCTTGATCGTCGTCGGTTCGGCACTGCTGCCGGGTGAGCGGCTGCGCTGGTATCACATCACCGGTGCGCTGGCGGGCCTTGCCGGCACGATCCTGATCGTCGCGCGCAATGGTGTGGCCTTCGACGATGCCTATCTCATCGGCTATGGCGCGGCCTTCCTCTGCGCCTTTACCTGGTCCGGCTATTCGCTGATCACCCGCCGCTTCGAGGCGGTCTCCACCGATGTGGTCACCGGTTTCTGCCTCGCGACCTCGATCCTCTCCTTCGTCTGTCACCTGGCGCTCGAAACGACGGTCTGGCCGGAAACGACCTTCGAATGGCTGGCAGTCGCCGGCCTCGGCCTCCTGCCGGTCGGCGCGGCCTTCTATGCCTGGGACTTCGGGGTGAAGAACGGCAACATCCAGCTTCTCGGCGTTTCGAGCTATGCGGCACCGGTGCTCTCGACGCTGATCCTGATCCTCTTCGGCTTTGCCGAGCCGTCCTGGCGCATTGCGCTCGCCTGCCTGTTCGTCACCGGCGGCGCGGTGCTCGCCGCCCAGGATCTGATCTTGCGCAAGAATGCCGCGGCCACCCAGCCGGCGGAGTAGCCCGAAAGACGGCTATCGGGTCGGCGGCTGCCAGTCGGGGGTTGCCATCTCGAAGGCGGCAAAATCGAAGCCCGGCGCGACCGTGCAGCCGACCAGCGTCCAATCACCCAACGACGCGGCCGACTGCCACCAGTTGGCCGGGACGATCCCCTGCGGCTGCTCGCCCTCCCGGATATCAGGCCCAAGCCGCAGCGTCGCGGCGGGTTTCCCGTCCTCGGCGATGCTGAGTTCGAGCGGCGCGCCGGCGTAGTAGTGCCAGATCTCGACAGCATCGCGGACGCGGTGCCAGTGTGAACGGTCGCCACGCTCGAGCAGATAATAGATCGCCGTCGAATGGCTCCGCGGGCCGCCGGCCTTATCGCGGAAGGTTTCGATGTACCAGCCGCCCTCCGGATGGCGCGCCAGACCGAGCGCCGCAATGACCTCTGCAGCCGTCTGGGCCGCAGCCATCAGAAATTATCCTTCCGCTTGCGGATTTCCGCAAAGACGGCGGCATCGTCGGCGTCTCGCATGCCGAGATGGGCGCGAATGCCGGAATCGGCGGCGCGCAGGAACGGGTTTGTGCGTTTTTCCAGGCCGATCGTCGTCGGTGCGGTGAAGCCGCCGTCGCAGCGGATTTCCTCGATCTCGGCAGCGCGCGCCTTGAGTTCGGCGTTCTCAGGGTCGACCGTGACCGCGAAGCGGGCATTGGAGAGCGTGTATTCGTGTCCGAAATAGACGGTCGTGTCGTCCGGCAACGCCATCAGCCGGCTCAGAGACTGCCACATGGTCGCTGGCGTCCCCTCGAACAGTCGACCGCAGCCGAGCGCAAACAGCGTGTCGGCGGCAAAGAGAAGCTTGTCCTCTGGGAAATGGAAACAGATATGGCCGGCGGTATGGCCCGGCGTCTCGATCACCTCGATGGCGCGGCCTGCAAAGTCGAAGCGGTCGCCATGACGCACGGTCTTGTCGAGGCCCGGAATTTTTGCGGCCTCGCTGAACGGACCCACGATGGTTGCGCCGAAGCGGGCTTTCAACGCGTCATTGGCCGCGACGTGGTCGCCATGATGATGCGTCGTGAAGATATGGGTGAGCGTCCAGCCGCGGCGTTCCAGCGCCTCCAGGATCGGCGCCTCCTCGGGCGCATCGATCGAGGCGGTCAGGCCGCTTTCGGGGTCGTGGATCAGCACGCCGAAATTGTCGGTGCGGCAGAGGAAAAGATCGAGTTCGAGCGCGGCCATGGCAGGTCCTCCGGTCGCGAAAGGGGAGATGCTGCCGAATGTAGCGAGCCTTACCTTGAAGTCTACCGCTTCGAAGCTAACATGTTGCGAATGCATACCGATATTGTCGATCTTCGCGAATTCTATCACTCCGAGCTTGGCCGGATGGCGGAGCAATCCGTCACCATGGCGCTTTCGTCCGTCTGGGCGCGCCTGCCGGACGAGCGGCTGGTCGGCCTCGGTTATGCCGTTCCCTATCTCGAACGGTTCCGCAAGGACACGGAGCGCACCTTCGCCTTCATGCCCGCGGGTCAGGGTGCGGTGAACTGGCCGGTCGCCGAGCTTTCCTCGACGGCGCTGGTGTTCGACGAGGAGTTGCCGCTGCCGGACGCGTCGATCGACCGGGTGCTGATGGTGCATTCGCTGGAATTCGCCGAAAGTCCGCGCGAGACGATGAAGGAGATCTGGCGGGTGCTGGCGCCGGGCGGGCGGCTCGTGATCGTCGTGCCCAACCGGCGCGGCGTCTGGGCACGCATGGAGCATACGCCCTTCGGTTCCGGCCGGCCCTATTCGCGCGGGCAGCTGACGGCGCTGTTGCGCGAGACAAACTTCACGCCGGGGGCTACGGCCGACGCGCTGTTCTTCCCGCCGTCGAAGCTCCGGGCGATCCTGCGGCTGCGGCGGGGCTTCGAGCGGCTCGGCCGCTGGCTCTGGCCGGTCTTTTCCGGCGTCATCGTCGTCGAGGCGCAGAAGCGGCTTTACCAGGGGCTGCCGGTCGCAGCCCGCGCGTCCCGCCGCGTCTTCGTGCCGGTGCTGGCGCCACAGGGCGTGCCGAGCACGCGCGAACAGCCACGCCTCACCCGATAAGGCTTACGTCCAGGCGGCGGACCCTCGACAAAAGCCGCTTGCGCCGGTAATGGCTTGACCTCTTTTCCTGCCATAGCGCCCCGCGCCTCCCAAGGCGCGACAAAGGTCGCTGTGCACCTTGATGGCCATAGAAAGCTGACCCGATGAGCCTTGCTTCGAAGAGCCCTGAGCCGCGTTCCGGCATCCTCGATATCGACGCCTATGTACCGGGCAAGGAGCATGCGCCGGGTGTCGCCAAGGTGCATAAGCTGTCGTCGAACGAGACGCCGCTCGGTGCCAGCCCGAAGGCGATCGAAGCCTTCCAGGCGGCGGCCTTCAATCTGGAGCGTTATCCGGATGGCCAGGCCAAGGCGCTGCGTGAGGCGATCGGTGCGGTTCACGGGCTCAACCCGGCAAACATCATGTGCGGCAACGGTTCCGACGAATTGCTCGCTCTTGTCTGCCGCACCTATCTTGGTCCCGGTGACGAGGGCATCATCACGGAGCACGGGTTCCTGGTCTACAAGATCGAGATCCTGGCGTCGGGCGCGACGCCCGTGACCGTCAAGGAAAGGGATGCGCGCGTCGACGTCGATGCCATTCTGGCGGCCGTGACCGAGCGGACCAAGATGGTCTTTCTCGCCAATCCCGCCAATCCGACCGGCACTTACATCCCCGTCGACGAAGTGCGCCGGCTGCATGCGGGCCTGCCGGACGGCGTACTCCTGGTTCTCGATGCGGCCTATGCCGAATATGTGCGCCGCAACGACTATGCCGCCGGGGTTGAGCTGGTTTCGGCCAGCCGCAACGTGGTGATGACCCGCACCTTCTCGAAGATCTATGGTCTCGCGGGCCTCAGAATCGGCTGGATGTATGCGCCGGCGGAGGTGATCGACGCCGTCAACCGGGTCCGGGGCCCCTTCAATCTCAGCGCGCCCTCCATCGCGGCGGGTGCTGCGGCGATCCGTGACCAGGCCTTTGTCGCAACGGCGGTTGATCACAACCTCACCTGGCTTGCCCGCGTTGCCGAAGCGCTCGCCGCGATCGGTCTTCGCATCACGCCCTCGGTCACGAATTTCGTGCTGATCCATTTTCCCGACGAGCCCGGCAAGCGGGCGGAGGAGGCCGACGCGTTCCTGACCCACCGCGGCTTTATCCTGAGGGCGGTCCGCAGCTACGGCTTTCCCAATGCCTTGCGCATGACCATCGGCTCTGAAGAAGCCAACGAAGGCGTCATCGCGGCGCTGACCGAATTTATGGGACGGAAATAATGGCTCAGCAGTTTGAAACGATCGCCCTTATCGGCATTGGTCTCATCGGTTCGTCGATCGCGCGCGAAATCCGCGAGAAGCAGCTTGCCGGCACGCTCGTCGTCTCGACGCGCAGCGAGGCGACGCTGAAGCGGACGCAGGAACTCGGGCTCGGCGATCGCTATACGCTGTCGGCCGCCGATGCCGTTCGCGATGCGGACCTCGTCATCGTGTCGGTCCCGGTCGGCGCGTCCGGCGCGGTTGCCGCCGAGATCGCAGCGCATCTGAAGCCGGGCGCCATCGTCACCGACGTCGGCTCGACCAAGGGCTCGGTGATTGCGCAGATGGCGCCGCATTTGCCCGAGAATGTGCATTTCGTGCCGGGGCACCCGATCGCCGGTACCGAGCATTCCGGTCCGGATGCGGGCTTCGTCGGGCTCTTCCGCGGCCGCTGGTGCATCCTGACGCCGCCGGAAGGCGCTGACGGCGAAGCGGTGGCGCGGCTCAGGCTTTTCTGGGAAACGCTCGGCTCGATGGTCGAGGAGATGGACGCCGAACACCACGACAAGGTGCTGGCGATCGTCTCGCACCTGCCGCACATCATCGCCTACAACATCGTCGGCACGGCGGACGATCTCGAGACCGTCACCGAATCCGAAGTCATCAAATATTCGGCTTCGGGCTTCCGAGACTTCACGCGCCTGGCGGCATCCGACCCCACCATGTGGCGCGACGTCTGCCTGCACAACAAGGATGCGATCCTGGAGATGCTGGCGCGGTTTTCGGAAGATCTTGCCTATCTGCAGCGGGCGATCCGCTGGGGAGATGGCGACAAGCTGTTCGATCTCTTCACCCGCACCCGGGCCATTCGCCGCTCGATCATCCAGGCAGGCCAGGACACGGCGATGCCGGACTTCGGCCGCCATGCCATGGACCAGAAATAGCCTTGAGCAGGCCGGGGAAGACCGTGGAGCAGTCTTCCTTCCTGTGCGGTTTATACCCGTGGCCTAGAGGGTCGGCAGGACGCCGATCGGGATGAAGGCGAGGAACGCCGTGCCGTCGCGCACGTTGAGCTTCACGGTCGCCTCGTTCTTGCCGTTGGCGAGCGCCTTCAGCATGTTGGTGGTGTTGTCGACGAGATTGGCGTCATCCGGGATCAGGGTGACCAGATTGGCGCGCCAGGCTTCGATGTTGGTCATCGTCAGCGAGAACTCGCCGGAAATCAGCCCCTGATCGTTGACCGAGAACGGCCCGGAAAGCTTGGCGTTCATGCCGGAGCCGAGGTCGAGGGTAAGCTGGCGCAGTTCGCCCTTGCTGCCGCGAAACATCTCCGGCGTCGGCGGGGCCGTCATCCACCCGGCCCGGTCGGTGAAGGTCAGGTCCGCGGCGACGGTTGCCGGCGGCGCGAGGCTCGGGCCTTCTTCGGGCCGAACGTCGAGCTTGTCGACGCTCAAGGCGGCGTCGAGGTCCGCGCCGTTCTGGCGCAGGTGCACTTCGCCGTGGCTGGCGCCGAAGCCGAGGCCGTCGCCCGAGAGCGGAAGGCGCAAGCGGCCGGTGAGGTTGTCGTAGGTGAGCGACGTTTGGTCGACACCGGACAGGGTCGCGCGCACGCTCGCATGCAGCAGCGTCCAGTCGGCAAACACGTTGAGGCCAGGGGAAGCCCGGATCTCGGCCGGGCCATCGAGCTCGATCACCGCATGGCCTGGCTGGTAGACCTGGGCGGCGGTCCTCAGTGCTCCAAAGGAAGCAGAGGTGCCGTTGCGGGTGTCGTCGAGATGCACCTTGTCGCAGAAGAGGCCGATGCGGAACGGGAAGCCACGCACGTCCATGTTGGTGCATTCGCCGCCGAGGCCGGCCGCCTGTCCTTCGGCGAGGCGGGTCGTTAGCCGCTTCTCGATCTGGTCGGCGGCAAAGAACCAGCCGGCTGAATAAACGCCGGTGACAAGCACGATGCCTGCCATGAGCCAGCGGAATTTCCGGCTGACCGGCGATGGGTTGGAGACTGCGGTGGCCGACATGGGCGCGGGTACCTCACTCAAAACAGGATGGAGGCTGCCTTTCGGGTGGCGCCGTCGATCCGCAAAACTATTCTTTCCTTCGGCCGCAGGAGGACGAGCTTGTCTCTTTCGTGCCGGGATGCTGTGCCGTAGAAACCGAAATGGCTCACCGTCCCACGCGACCGATCGTGATTCGGCAGTGAGAACAGCAGCGCGGGTTGAATGACAGTGGATATGGACGAATTTTGGGTCTTTGGCTACGGCTCGCTGATGTGGAACCCGGGCTTTGCGTTCGAGGAGAAGCGGACGGCGCGCGCCTTCGGATTTCGCCGCTCGCTCTGCGTGCGTTCCTGGGTTCACCGCGGCACCGAGCAGCGGCCGGGGCTGGTGCTCGGGCTCGACCGTGGCGGCTCCTGCATCGGGACGGCGTTTCGCGTCCAACGCGGACAGCAGGCCGATGTCGTCGACTATCTGCGCGAGCGCGAACTGGTGACCCACGTCTACAAGGAGCGCACCATGCCGGTGCTGCTCGCCGACGGCCGCCGCGTGCCGGCGCTCGCCTATGTCATCGATCGCGGCCATGTCCAGTATGCGGGCGCGCTGACGACTGCGGAGGCGGCCGGCATCGTCTCGGTTTCGACCGGAAAATCCGGGCCGAACAGCGAATACGTGTTCAATACGCTCGCCCATCTCAAGGAAATGGGCATCCGCGATCATTGGCTGGAAGAGGTGGTCGGATTGCTGCGGCAGGCGCCGCATCCGGCAGGGCTCTGAAGGATCAGGCCCGGCCTTCGGCCTTCAGTTCCTTCATCCGCTGCTCGGCGGTCGGCGGCAGCGGTACGTGCGGATTGGCCTTCACCGTTTCGACGAGCAGTTCGTCACTGGCCTTTTCCGTTACCTCGACAAGCTTCTTGAGGAAAGCGTCCGGGTCCATGCCGGCCTCGACTGGCGGCAGGATGCGGACCTTGAAGTGGCCCGGAAAGCGCAGGAACTTGCGGCGCGGCCAGAACAGGCCCGGATGCATGGCGACCGGTACGACCGGCACGTTCAGATCGCGATAGAGGCGGGCGATGCCGTACTTGTATTCCGGCGGCGCGCCCGGCGGACGACGGGTGCCTTCCGGGTAGATGATGAGCTCGCGGCCCGTCGCCATTTCCTGCTTGGTGCGATCCATGACGCTGGTCATCGCCTTCCCGCGCGCCGCGCGGTTCACCGGCACCATGCGCTGCTTGAGGATGTACCAGCCGAAGAGCGGGATCCAGGTCAGTTCGCGCTTCAGGATGTAGAAGGGGTCGTTCAGCCACGGCAGCAGCGCGTAGGCGTCCCAGAAGGACTGGTGCTTGGGCGCGAAGATGTAGGGGCCGTTCGGAATGTTCTCCAGGCCTTCGATTTCGAAAGTCGTGCCGACCATCTTTTCCAGGAGCCAGTGGTTGCTGCGCACCCAGTTCTTCGGCACGAACCACGCCTTCTTGCGCGGCAGCAGGAAGTAGATCGGGGTCAGCACGATCATCTGCACGATCAGATTGGCGTAGAACACCACGTTGAAAAGGATCGAACGCAAGACGATCATCAGGCACGCTCTCGTAGGCGAGGTCTCAAGGGGACCGGCGTCTTTGAGCCGGTTGATCGCTGCCTACACGATTAAGTGCTGAAGGAAAACTGCTCTGTTTCACTTTGCAGCGGCGAAGGCCGTTCCTGACGGCCTATTCTTCGGCGGGTGTCGCGCGCGAGGCATCGGTGCGCAGGCCGCTGGTCGGGCGGGCGCCGGCGAGGTCGCGTATCGACGCCACCGTATACTTGCCGAATTCCAGAAGGATCGACTTCAGCACCATCGGATTGCGCAGCCAGTTTGTCGTCTTCAGATCGGAGTTGACGACCGGGTAGGGGATGAACTCCGTTTCTGGCCGGGCGCGGCGAAGCTCCAGCAGGCTTCGCGGCATGTGATAATTGTTGGTGACGACGAGCACGGTCGCGTAGCCACGATCGCGGATCCACTGCGCCGCTTCGGTCGCATTGCCGATGGTGTCGATCGCCTCATGGCCGATGTCGACGCAGCACTTGAAAAGATCGGCTGAACTCTGGGTGTTGCGGCGGATCTGGCTGCCTGTCGTCGTCGGGTGAACTCCGGAGATCAGCAGGCGCTTGCCGGCGCCGCCTTTCAATAGATCGACCGCCTGGTCGATGCGCTGGAAGCCGCCGGTGAGGACCACGATCGCATCGGCCTTGGGATGGCCGGGCGGCTGCAGCGACGCCACCGTGTCGGCAAAATTCAGGAAGGCGGCGATCAGGATTGCCAGCGGCAGGAGCAGGACGAAGAAGGTTCGGCGGAGAATTTTGCGCAGGAGACTGCGGGACCGCCGGCGATCGTCGGCTTTCCCGTGCCATTTGTCTCCTC
Source organism: Ensifer sp. ENS09 (assembly GCF_014852425.1). Lineage (NCBI taxonomy): Bacteria > Pseudomonadati > Pseudomonadota > Alphaproteobacteria > Hyphomicrobiales > Rhizobiaceae > Ensifer > Ensifer sp. ENS09. The sequence goes on along the minus strand of NZ_JACVBP010000006.1, from coordinate 97,481 downwards.
CGGCCATTCCGTTCCCGCGTAGTTCTCGCGCCATCATGATTCTCTTCACATAGCCGCAGATTGCGGCAAGGAATAGATCGAGTGGCGGCGAAACATCAGGCGGCTCAGCTTTGGTAGAGGTCGGTACGGCCGGGGTCCGAACGGATGAGGTCGATTTCGTAGATCGTGCGGGTCACCGTCAGCCGCGCCGTAACCGTCGTCAGGATGGCGATGACGACGATGATCGCGGCGATGCCGAGATAGCCGCCGTAGCCGATGGTGAAGGTTCCGAAGAGGGCGGTGGCCTGATCCGTCTCGGGGGTCGCCAGGGTCCGCGACTGCCAGAACCCCGCCAGCGCAAAGAAAAGTGCCGCGAGCAGGCCGCCGGCGCCGGCGCCCTTGAGGCTGATCCTCAAGAAATGCTTCTGGAATTCCGACGCGACGAAGCCGGCTTCGGCACCGACGAAATGCAGCACCTCGACGATATGTCGGTTGCCTGACAGCGCGCCGCGCGTGGCGAAGACCACCGTCAGCACCATGGCGGAGAAGACCAGCGCCAAGATGCCGGTGCCGATCATCGCTGTGGTGTTGGCCATGGCGACCAGCCGGTCGACCCAGGTGCGGTGGTCGTCGAGGAAAGCCTGCGGGATGATTTCGGTCAGCGCTTTGCGCATGGCCGCAAAGTCGGGCGGGTTGTTTTCGTCGATGGTAATGATGACGAGGCGCGGGACGGGCAACTCGTCGAGATCGAGGCCCTCGCCGAGCCAGGGTTCGAGCAGGCGGGCGGTTGCGGCCCGGTCGACGATCTTGCCGTCTGTCGTGCCGCTGAAGGTCAGCGCCAGGTCGCGCGCATCCGCGAGCGCCTTTTCCATGTCGAGGTTGTCGTCGGGCTTGATCTGGATGGTGATCTCGCGGGAGATCTGCGATTGCCAGCTCTGGGCCGTGGCTCGCACCATGCTGACGCCGCCGAGCGTCAGGCAGGCGAGGAACGACATGATGGCGATGACGCACATCAGCGCATTGCCGGACACATTGCTCGACGGCACGATCGGGCCGGTCGGGCGCACGCGCATTTCGGTCCGGCGCTGTTGCGCCTCCGGTGCCTGTTCGGGCGCGTCCTTTTGGCGTTTCGTGTGGCTGTCACTCATAGATGTCGAGCCGCCCTTGCGAAAGGATCATGCGCCGCGCCTCCACCTGGTCCATCAACGACAGATCGTGGGTGGCGATAACGACCGCCGTGCCGAGCCGGTTGAGCTCGAGGAAGAGATTGAGCAGGCGCCTTGCCATCGGCGGGTCAACGTTGCCGGTCGGCTCGTCGGCAAGCAGGATCTCCGGCCGGTCGATCAGTGCCCGAGCGATGGCCGCGCGCTGTTTTTCGCCACCGGAAAGCACCGGCGGCAGCACGTTGATGCGTTCGCCAAGTCCCACCCATTTCAAGAGTTCTATCACGTCGGCCCGGTAGCTCGCCTCTTCCTTGCCACGCACGCGCAAAGGCAACGCAACGTTCTCGTAGGTTGTGAGATGTTCGAGCAGGCGGAAATCCTGGAAGACGATGCCGACGCGCCGGCGCAGCATCGGGAATTCCTCGCGCGGGATCGAAGAAATGTTCCGGTCGAACATCCGGATCAGGCCGCGTGTCGGCTGCAGCGAGAGGAAAAGAAGCCGCAGCAGTGTCGTCTTGCCGGCACCCGACGGGCCCGTCAGGAACTGGAACGAACGGCGTGGAATGTCGAAGGTGAGGTCCCGGAGGATTTCCGGTCCCATGCCATAGCGCAGTCCGACGTTCTCAAAGTGAATCAAGCGGCAGCCCAGTCTCTCTTACGGCCCTGCAACCGATGGCCGGTTCCGGTCCTCCGCGCATAGGACGACCAGCCAGGAAAGGCAAAACCGCCAGCGGAATCATGGTTAAGTGACGGTTAATTTTTCATGAAAACGCGCCGCTTTCGCGACGTCTTTCCGAAACATTAACCATTCCGGTTTACGTGTCGGAAAGATTTGACGCAATGCCTAGTTCTTGCACCGCAAGGGGCTCGCCATTGCCCGAGGGTTTCGCAGCCAAGCCGGCCGCCTGCGGCCGTGTTCTCTTGCGGGACAGGAGGAAATGATCATGCAGGCATTCCGGACCAAGTCCGCCAGCAGCAGCGCCTATACCGACTTCCTGCCGCCGGAGCGCGGCGGACGCGACGGGGCTACAGCGCCGCGGCGCGCCGACGTCGTCGATGCGGAATTCGAGGTGATCTCCGCCTCGTCGCGTCGCACGCCCTATCCGGTGTTCAACGACGATGCGAAGACCGGCAGTCGCCGGCGGCCGACGCTGACGGTCGTGGAGCAGGAGCCGACGCTCGGCGGTCGATTGCTTCGCCTTGCTGAAACGCGGCTTCGCGACATGCCGGCACGCCGCTTTGCGGGCATGGTGGCGGGGGTTGCGCTCGCGTCCTTCCTGGCGATCGTCGGCTTTGCCGGCGACGGGCAGGCCGACGTCCAGCCGCTGGCGATTTCCGGCATCAAGAGCGGGCTCGACTATTCCGGTGGCATGCGCGTGCTGTCCGTCTATGGCTCGATCGACAATCGCTCCGATGTCGAGCAGCGTTTGCCGCAGGTCGTGGTGGAGATCACCGCCAACGGCCGCAAGGTCACGACGACGCGGGTGATGCCCGAGGGGGCTGCCATCGCGCCCGGTGAGAGCCGTCATTTCATGACGAGACTGCCCTATGCAGGTGGAAAAATGCCGGAAGTCGCGGTTTCCTTCGCCGAAAACGGTGTTTCGGCCCGCTGATTGTGCTAAGCGGCGGCAACGGGAAGGCCGAGGTCTTCCGCATGAAACGCTGGAGAAGCCCTGATGCCCGTTGTTCGCGGTAAGAATATCGAACCTCTCTATACGGCTGAAACGATCGCTGCCCGCAACAGCGAGCTTGCCGGAATGATCGTCAACGGCCCGCACAAGGATCTGCTGGTGATCGCGGTGCTCAAAGGATCGTTCATCTTCGCGGCCGATCTGATCCGCTCGATGCATACGGCCGGTCTCGCTCCGGAAGTCGAGTTCATCACGCTGTCGAGCTACGGCACCGGCACCGTTTCGCAGGGCGTCAAGATCACCAAGGACATCGACAGCGACGTGCATGGGCGCGACGTTCTGCTGATCGACGACATTCTGGAATCCGGCCGCACGCTGCGCTTTGCCAAGGAACTGATGTACGAGCGCGGCGCCCGCAACGTGACGATCGCGGTGCTGCTCGACAAGCGGGTCAAGCGCAAGGTCGAGCTCGAGGCGGATTATGTCGGCTTCGAATGCCCCGATCACTTCGTCGTCGGCTATGGCATGGACGTCGCCTATGCCTTCCGCGAGCTGCCGTTTGTCGGCGTTGTCACCGGCGACGCCGAGTAAACGTCCCGTTTTGGGGCATGCGCCCTGAAATCCAGTCGTTCGGCGTTTACCGAACACAAACGAAAAACTGGTTGTTTTGGTGCGTGCCGCAGTGATTCTCGACGAGGATCGGCGGCGCTGCAGCGCCAGTGTGTCTCCCGATGATCCACGCTCGCTGTACCTTTGGATCAGGTGCGGGTGCCGGCGTGAACGCCGGACTCGGAAGCGAACGCGGAGGCCATGATGGCGAAGATCCTGATTACCGAGGACGAGGATGCATTGCGTTCCTTCGTCGCGCGGGCCCTGAGGCTCGACGGCCACGAGACGGTCGAAGCGGGCGATGGGGCCGATGGCCTTGCTTGCCTGGAGGCCCAGGCCTTCGACCTTCTGCTTTCCGATATCCGCATGCCCGTGATGGATGGCATCGAGCTGACGCACCAGGCGTCGGCCGCCTTTCCGGCCATGAAGATCCTGCTGATGACCGGCTATGCCGAGCAGCGCGAGCGGGCGGACGATCTCACCGACAAGATCGTCGACGTCATCTCCAAGCCCTTTTCCCTTCCCGATATCCGCAAGGCAGTCGCCCTGGCGCTGGCCGCCTGACGGGCAGACCCACCGACCTGCATTACAGCAACAAGAACGCCCCCCGTCGCAGCGATTTCGATGCGACGGGGGGCGTTGTCATGTTCTGCCGTGATCGGGCAAGCGGCCGAAACCGGGCGGATGCTCGGCTTAGCGCATGTCGAGCAGGCGTTCGAGGTACTGCCGCTCCTGCTCCGGCGACAGGCTGTCGCCGAGCCTGCGGCGAATCTCATCCAGGATCTGCCGCGCGCGCTGGGAATCGATCTCGTCTGGAACCTTGACCTGGTCGCCGAAATTCGGGCCGAGATTCTGTTGTCGCCGTCCGAGGGGATCGCGGCCGTTTTGACCGTATTGCGGCACGCCCATGCCGGGTCCGCCCTGACCTTGGCCCTGCATCTGGTTCATCATGTCCTGGGCGCCCTGGCGCAGCGCCTGTAGCGCGCGGCCCTGATTGCCGACGGCCTGTTCACCCTGGCCCTTGCCGAGCGCGCCGGAAGCGCCGTCCATTTCGCGCTTGGCTTCACCAAAGCCCTTGCCGGGCTTGATGCCCATGCTTTCCAGGCCCTTGTTCAGCTCGCCGAGCTGCTTTCCGAGCGCGTCCTGCTGCTCTTTCAGCTGCTTCAGCGCATCCTTCAGCTGTTCGGCCGTCATGTCGTCGAGCGGATTGGGCTGACCGTTCGGATCGCCCTGCTGCCCCGGATCCTGCGGCATTTCCTGACCGAAGAGTTCGTTGTCCTCGCCCTGCAGCGGGTCGCCCCGCTGCATCCGGTCGCGCAGGGCCTGATCGAACTTGAAGGTCTCGTCCATCAGTTGCTGCTGCTGCTGCATCAGCTTGCCGAGCTTGTCCATCTGCTGGCGCATGGCGTCGTTCTGCTCGCCCATCTGCTGCTGTCCGCGGCCAGCCTGCAGGTTGTTCATCATGCGCTGCAGTTCCGAGAGCATCTGCTGTGCCTGATCGCGCGCACCCGACCGCGCCAGGTTCTCGATCTGGTTCATCATCTTCTCGAGGTCCTGCTGGCGCAGGATGTTGTTCGGGTCGAGCTTGCCGGTCATGCGTGGATTTTTCATCGCCTGCTCGGCGAGCGCCTGCATGTATTGCTGCATCGCCTGGCGCAGTTCCTGCATCAGCTTGGCGATTTCCTGGTCCGAAGCGTTGCGCTCCAGCGCATCCGACAGCGCCTGCTGGGCTTCGCGCAGACGGCGCTCGGCGAGCGACAGGTCGCCATCCTCGATCCCGAGCGCGATCTCCCACAGGTATCCGGCGGCATCGCGCAACATGTCGTCGTTATAGGCGAGCGCCATGCGGGTGCGCGCCGATTTCAACAGCAGGAAATGGGTGAGGTTCGGGATCCAGTCCTCGGCAAGCGAGGTTACGGCGTCGTTGAGATCGATGGCGCGCGGCAGGTCGTTGGCATTGAGCGCGAAGACCTGACGCTGCTCGGCGACGGCACCGGCAAGCGGCTGCGAGAACTGGCGGGCAGGCAGGATCATCTCGTGCGGCGGGCTGCGGCCCTCCTGTCCGGCAGCATCCCGGGCGACGAGCGTCACCTCTACCCGCTTGCCGGCAAGCGGATGCTCGCTGAGGTTCCGGCTGGTGGTGCCCTTTGCCTCGCGCGCATTGCGGCGCGGCAGATCGAGCCGGTACTCTGGCAGCGGATAGAGCGCGCGGGCGCCTTCTGCCGGTTCCTCGAGCGGCTTGATCTCAGCCCAGGCCTGGGCGATGCCGTAGTCGTCGTTGGCCGTGAACGTGATTTCGAGCGCTGCGTTGACGGTCGGATGAGGGATCCCGTCAAAGGCGATCTGAGGCACCCCGTCCGGGGTGATCTTGAACGCCCAGCGCTGGCTGCCGACCGTGAGTTCGCCGTCCTTGACGACCTTGTAGACGTGGTTGCGGACGGCGGTCGCGTTGCGTGCCGGCTCGGTTGCAACCACTTCGGCGACCTTCGGCCCGGCTTCGCCCACTTGCTGCTGCGTCTGTTTTTCCTCGGCCTTCTCGCCGGCCACCGGAATGATGATCGGTTCGCTCGCACCGGTTTCCGCGTAGCGTACGGACGCGTCTGCGCCGGCGCCGGTGATCCGGACGGTGATATCGCTGAACTGGGGAATGGTGATCGTCCCGGCGTCCTCATTCACGGCCGCGGCGGCTTCGGGCTTGCCCGTTAGGAAGATCGGCGCCCGCCCGGTATAGGGCGGCGGCGTCACCCAGGCATCGACGCGGATATTGGCAGCCTCGATCGACGTCTGCGGCAGCCGGAAGGCATCGCTGAGCAATCCGGCGCGGTTGGAGTAGGAATAGGCAAAAGCGACGCAGGCGAGAAGCACCGGCACGGCCCTGAGCGCGAAGGGATCGTGCCTGGCGATATCGGGCCGCGGCAGGCCGGTATCGAGCGCGCCGATCATCCGCGCCATGCGCGCCTGGTGTTCGCGCCAGAGCGCCTCACCGAGGGGATTGTCGGTCGCGGGGCGATCGTCCTGGACGCGGATCGCCTGATGCGGCAGGGCGTTGCGCTCTTCCAGCATGCGATCGGCATCGGCGTTCGCGGGCAGGCGGACCCGACTGAGCGGGACGAGGGACGCAAGGAAGGCTAGGGCGAAACCAAAGAGGGCCGCCGCATGCAGCCAGAAAGGCGCTGCGCGAAAGAAACCGAGCCAGGCGAAGGCAAGAAACAGAAGGGCGACGGAGCCGGGCAGAAGGATGCGCGGCAGGACCTGCTCGGCGACCAGCACGGCGCGCGCCAGCCATCTCTTCAGCGCCAGAGTTCTCGAAAACGGCTTCGGTTGTGGCGTTTCATCCTGCCGGAATTGCGTCATCCGCCCAAGTTTCCTTTCGGTCGCCCATCAACGCTTGTGGCTGACCCAATATAGTGAGGCGACGGCCGCGCTCAAAAAAGCACGCAGCTTCGCCTATCCCGCTTGCGTTCAGGATACCATCGTTTGTGGCGAAGACGAGGGCGCATACACAATCGTGATCGTTTGCACGGCCGATCCACAGATTGTCGTTTCTGCGGCAGGACGGCTCAGTCGAGCCAGTCCGGCACCGAATCAAGACCGATCAGCGCATCATAGTCCTGGCGCGGACGGATGACGTGGAAACGGTCGCCCTTGACCAGAACTTCCGGGATAAGCAGCCGGGAATTGTAGGTGCTGGCCTGCACGGCGCCGTAGGCACCGGCCGAGCTGATGGCGAAGAGATCGCCGGGCTTCGGCATCGCCATCTCGCGGTCGAGCGCCAGATAGTCGCCGGTTTCGCAGACCGGGCCCACGACGTCGGCGCGGATGCGCGGCGCGTTGGCGGCGGAAATGCGGACCGGGCGGATCTCGTGATAGGCCTCATAGAGGGTCGGGCGGATGAGATCGTTCATCGCACCGTCGACGATGACGAAGGTCTTGTCGCCGCCGTCCTTCACATAGATGACTTCTGTCACCAGAATGCCGGCATTGCCGACGATCAGCCGCCCCGGCTCGGTGACGATCTTGCAACCGAGCGACTGCAGCTGGCTCTTCACGATTTCCGCATAGGCGTCCGGCAGCGGCGGCGGATTGTTGTCGTCCTTGTAGGGAATGCCGAGGCCCCCGCCGATGTCGACGTGATCGATCGAATGGCCGTCGGAGCGGAGCGTGTCGACCAGTTCGCGCAGCAGCTTGAAGGCGGCGTCGAAGGGCTGCAGCTCGGTGATCTGGCTGCCGATATGCATGTCGATGCCGGTCACCTGAATGCCGGGCAGGGTTGCGGCATGGGCGTAGACGGCGCGGGCGCGCTCCCACGAAATGCCGAACTTGTTTTCCTTCTTGCCGGTCGAGATCTTCGCATGCGTGCCGGCGTCCACATCCGGATTGATGCGGAAGGATACATGGGCGCGCTTGCCGGCACGCACGGCGCGCTGGTTGAGCACTTCGAGTTCCGGCTCGGACTCGACGTTGAAGCAGTAGATGCCGGCCTCCAGTGCCAGATCCATTTCCTGCGGCGTCTTGCCGACGCCGGAGAACATGATGCGGCTTGCCGGGATGCCGGCTGCAAGCGCGCGGCGCAGTTCGCCGCCCGAGACGACGTCGACGCCAGCGCCGAGGCGGCCGAGCGTCTTCAGCACTGCCTGGTTCGAGTTGGCCTTCATCGCATAGCAGACCATCGCATCCACATCGGCAAAAGCCTTGGAGAACACCGTGTAGTGGCGCTCGAGTGTGGCGGTCGAATAGCAGTAGAAGGGCGTGCCGACGGCGCGGGCGATATCGGTCACCGGCACATCTTCGGCGTAGAGAATTCCGTCGCGGTACTGAAAATGGTTCACGTCAGGCAGCTCGGCTTTGAGCAATTCCAGGAAAGTGCGAAGCGGCTTCCGTTCGGAATTGCATAATTTCTACTAGAGGAGGGGATCGAGCAGGAACGAACGCTCGTCCGCTTTTTCCTTCTGCTCGACAGTTCCTGCCGGCGCCTTGGTGTTGATCGGCGCGGTCGAGCCGGGGCGATCGAGGTCGCCTTTGCGTCCGCAACCGACAAGAACCAGCCCGGGGATCGCCAGCAGAAGTGCAAGCCGGGCCGCCTTCGTGAATGTCATCGTGATTTTCCTTCGCGGGAACTGATGCAGGTGCGATGTCTTACCGATTTTTCAGGCACTTGTGCACCCTGTTTCTGCGGGCGAGGAACCGCCCGCAGCGGGCTTGGCGCGGATGCCTTAGTTGCGGGCGCGCCACCAGGCGATCTGCTTGCGGACCTCGTTCGGCGCGGTGCCACCGAAGGAGGTACGGCTGGCCACGGAGGCTTCCACCGTCAGGACATCGAAGACCTTGTCGGTGATGTCGGCATGGATCGACTGCAGGTCGGCAAGCGAAAGGTCAGCGAGATCGCAGCTCTTCTGTTCGGCAAGCGCCACGGCGCGGCCGGTGACATGGTGGGCGTCGCGGAAGGGGAGGCCCGCCTCACGCACCAGCCAGTCGGCAAGGTCGGTCGCGGTCGAATAGCCGGAGCCGGCGGCCGCCTTCATGCGGTCGGTGCGGATGGTCACGTCACGCACCATGCCGGTCATGGCGGCGATCGCCAGTTCGAGGCTTTCGGCGGCGTCGAAGACCTGTTCCTTATCTTCCTGCATGTCCTTGGAATAGGCGAGCGGCAGGCCCTTCATGACCGTGAGCAGCGCGACCAACGAGCCGTTGATGCGGCCGGTCTTGGCGCGCACCAGTTCTGCAGCATCCGGGTTCTTCTTCTGCGGCATGATCGAGGAGCCGGTCGAGAACGCATCCGACAGGCGGATGAAGCCGAACTGCGGCGTCGACCAGATGACGATCTCTTCGGCAAGGCGCGACAGGTGCGTGGCAGTGATCGAGGCCATCGACAGGAATTCGAGCGCGAAGTCGCGGTCCGATACCGTGTCGATCGAGTTGCGGGTCGGGCCGGCAAAGCCGAGCGCCTTGGCGGTCATGTGGCGGTCGATCGGGAAGCCGGTGCCGGCAAGGGCTGCGGCGCCGATCGGGCTTTCGTCCATGTGCTCGATGGCGTGGCGCACGCGCGAGCGGTCGCGGCCAAACATCTCGACATAGGCCATGCAATGGTGGCCGAAGGTAACGGGCTGTGCGGTCTGCAGGTGGGTGAAACCGGGCATGACGGTATCGGCATGTTCCTCGGCGCGGTCGAGAAAGGCGGCGATCAGCGCCGTCAGCGCCTTCTCCGTCCGCTGCAACTCTTCCTTGACCCAGAGGCGGAAGTCGAGCGCCACCTGGTCGTTGCGCGAGCGGGCGGTGTGCAGGCGGCCGGCCGCGGGACCGATGAGGGTTGCGAGCCGGGCTTCGATATTCATGTGAATGTCTTCGAGACGGCGCGAAAACTCGAACGCACCGCTTTCGATCTCTGACAGGATCGTGTTCAGGCCGTGAACGATCTTGTCTTTGTCGTCAGCCGAAATGATGCCTTGATGCGCCAGCATCGTCGCATGCGCTATTGAGCCGCGGATGTCCTGGGCATAGAGCTTCTTGTCGAAGCCGATCGAGGCATTTATTTCCTCCATGATCGCGTCCGGACCCGAGGCAAAGCGACCGCCCCACATCTGGTTGGAGGATTTCGTCTCGGAATTGCCGTCAGCCATGAAGAATGCCCGCCTTGGAGAATGAAATGCCCGACCAGAAGAAATCCCCCCCGGCCGTGAAACTGTTCGCGCTCGCCGCCCTGTTCGGCGTGATCGTCGGTGCGGCAGCGGTATACGTGAAGGAGACCGGGTCTGGCAATGGCGAGACGGCCGAAACGGCTGCAGCCAGCTGCCCGCTGACCTCGGCCAAGGTCGCCTCGCTGACGCCCTTCATGAAGGGGCAGGTCGCCGCGATGTCGCCGGCGTCGGCACCGCAGCCGATCGCGCTCGACTTTAACGGCCCGGACGGCAAGCCGACCAATGTCTCGGCCTTTGCCGGCAAAACGCTGCTCGTCAATCTCTGGGCCACCTGGTGCGTTCCCTGCCGCGAAGAAATGCCCGCCTTGAACGCCCTGCAGAAGTCGCTCGGCAGCGACAAGTTCGAAGTGGTGGCGATCAATATCGATGTCGGCGACGACGAGAAGCCGAAGGCTTTCCTCGATGAGACCGCCGTGCACGCGCTTGGCTATTACCGCGATGCTTCGATGGGCGTGTTCAACAACATGAAGAAGGAAGGCCTGGCTTTCGGCCTGCCGGCAACCCTGTTGCTCGACGACAAGGGCTGCCTGATCGGCTCGATGAACGGCCCGGCCGCCTGGGACAGCGACGATGCCAAGGCGCTGGTCAGCGCTGCGCTCGCCCCGGCTGCGGGAAGCTGAAGGGGCCTGGATCTAGACAAAGAAAAACCCGGCGGATCGCCGGGTTTTTCTTGTCAGATGCTGACGGAATTAGCGGGTGGGAACCGGCACTTCGCCGCGATAGTCGTAGAAGCCGCGCCCGGACTTGCGGCCGAGCCAGCCTGCTTCGACATATTTTACCAGCAGCGGGCAGGGGCGGTACTTCGAATCTGCCAGGCCATCATAGAGCACCTGCATGATCGAGAGGCAGGTGTCGAGGCCGATGAAGTCGGCAAGCTGGAGCGGGCCCATCGGATGGTTGGCGCCGAGCTTCATGGCGGTGTCGATCGCCTCGACGCTGCCGACGCCTTCGTACAGCGTGTAGATCGCCTCGTTGATCATCGGCAAAAGGATGCGGTTGACGATGAAGGCCGGGAAGTCTTCGGCGACCGTCACGGTCTTGTCGAGCGTCGCGACGAATTCCTTGGCGGTCTTGAAGGTCTGCTCGTCGGTGGCGATGCCGCGCACGAGCTCGACCAGCTTCATGACCGGAACCGGGTTCATGAAGTGGATGCCCATGAAGTGCTCGGGGCGATCGGTGGCGGAGGCGAGGCGGGTGATCGACAGCGACGAGGTATTCGTCGCGAGAATCGCTTCCGGCTTCAGGATCGGACAAACCTGACCATAGATCTTGCGCTTGATCGTCTCGTCTTCGGTGACGGCTTCGATCACCAGATCGGCCTGCGACAGGTCGTTGATGTCGGAAGAGCCCTTGATCAGGGCAAGTGCCGCCTTGCGGGCCTCGTCGGTCATCTTGCCGGAGGAGACCTGACGGGCAAGGTTGCCGTTGACGGTGGCAAGGCCTGCTTCGATCCGCTCGGCGGCCAGATCATAGATCTGTACCTTGTATCCGGCGATTGCCGAAACATGTGCGATGCCACAGCCCATTTGCCCGGCACCAATAATTCCGACCGTCTTGATCATCGCAGCGAACATCCATCTTCAAAGCTTGGCGGTGAGGCCGCCGTCAGACATGCAAACCGGGCCGGTTTGGCCGGCCCGGTAGATTGTTAATGCCAAGTCCCCGCTTTTGCCAGCCCTTTTCACGGGTGCGGCGGGTGGCATCGATTTGGGCTTACAGCGCCTTCTGCAACTCCGGCAGAGCGTCGAAAAGATCGGCAACCAGGCCGTAGTCTGCGACCTGGAAGATCGGCGCCTCTTCGTCCTTGTTGATTGCGACGATGACCTTGCTGTCCTTCATGCCGGCGAGGTGCTGGATGGCACCGGAAATGCCGCAGGCGATGTAGAGATCAGGCGCGACGACCTTGCCGGTCTGGCCGACCTGCCAGTCGTTGGGCGCGTAACCGGCGTCGACCGCAGCGCGCGAAGCGCCGACGGCAGCACCGAGCTTGTCGGCGACCGGCAGGATCACTTCCTGGAACTTCTCGGACGAGCCGAGCGCACGGCCGCCGGAGATGATGATCTTGGCAGAGGTGAGCTCCGGACGATCGGACGACGACAGCGCGTCGGCGACGAAGGAAGAAACGCCGGGGTTGGCGGCAGCCGAAACGCTCTCGATCGCAGCCGAACCGCCTTCAGCGGCCGAGGCGAAGGAGGCGGTGCGCACGGTGATGACGCGCTTGGCTTCCGTCGTCTGCACGGTCTGGATGGCGTTGCCGGCATAGATCGGGCGCTTGAAGGTGTCGGAAGAGACAACTTCGATGATTTCGGAGACCTGGCTGACGTCGAGCAGGGCTGCGACGCGCGGCATGACGTTCTTGCCGACCGAAGTCGCGGCCGCAACGATCGTGTCGTAGTTGCCGGCAAGCGAGACGACGAGCGCGGCCAGCGGCTCTGCGAGGTTGTTGGCCAGCGAGGCGTCGTCGGCGACGAGTACCTTGGCAACGCCCGAGAGCTTGGAGGCCTGTTCGGCCGCAGCCTTGGCGCCGGCGCCGGCAACGAGGATGTGCACATCGCCGCCGATCTTGGAGGCCGCGCTCAGCGCCTTGGCGGTCTGGTCGGAAAGGTGGTTGCTGTCGTGATCAGCCAGAAGAAGAATGGCCATGATGATGTCTCCCTTTCCTGAACTTAAAGTACGCCGGCTTCGGTCTTGAGCTTTTCGACGAGCTCGGCGACCGACTTGACCTTGATGCCGGCCTTGCGGCCCGACGGCTCCTCGGTCTTCAGCACCTTGAGGCGGGCTGACGTGTCGACGCCGAAGTCGGCAGGCGACTTCTTGTCGAGCGGCTTCTTCTTCGCCTTCATGATGTTCGGCAGCGATGCGTAGCGCGGCTCATTCAAACGCAGGTCGGTGGTGACGACTGCCGGCAGCTTGATGTCGATGGTCTGCAGACCGCCGTCGACTTCGCGCGTGACGGTCGCCTTGCCGTCGCCGATCTCGACCTTGGAGGCAAAGGTGCCCTGTGCCCAGCCCAAGAGAGCCGACAGCATCTGACCGGTCTGGTTGCTGTCATCATCAATCGCCTGCTTGCCGACGATGATCAGGCCCGGCTGTTCGGCGTCTGCAACGCCCTTGACGATCTTGGCAACGGCGAGCGGTTCGACCTGGTCTTCGGTCTCAACCAGGATGGCGCGGTCGGCGCCCATGGCGAGCGCGGTGCGCAGCGTCTCTTCGGCCTTTGCCGGACCGACCGAGACGACGACGACTTCCTCGGCCTTGCCGGCTTCCTTCAGCCGCAGCGCTTCCTCGACCGAGATTTCGTCGAAGGGGTTCATCGACATCTTCACGTTCGCAAGTTCGACGCCCGAACCGTCTGCCTTCACGCGGATCTTGACGTTGTAGTCAACGACCCGCTTCACCGTCACAAGTATTTTCATGGATTCTTCCCTCCAAGAGCTTTCGCAGGAAAATGCGCCTTAACGGAGCCGCCTGATTGTCGGTTGGCGACATCGATACGCGTTTTTTCTCCAATTACAATCGCTGTGCATGACGCTAAATCGATATAATCCCGAGAATTGGAATTACGTTTACGTACACGTAAGAATAGTCGATGGCAAGTGGCTCGGGGCCTGATGAAGCCCTGTCCCGGGAGGGCCGGGAAGCGTCCAGGCAAGCCATTGAAATAATGGATCATCCTCGTTGAAGGCTGGCGATTGCCGGTATCAGGATCCGGTCTGGCGCCCCCAGGGAACGGGTGGTCTTGTCGCATCTGGCGAGGGTTGTTGGCTTGCGGTGACCGGTTCGGCCTTGTGCCGGACGGCGCGGGGGGTAACGATCGTGCGGTCGAACAGCGGCACATCGCGGCGTCGCAAAATGACCACCAGAACCAGCCCCGCGATGATGCCGCCGACATGGGCGCTCCAGGAAACGCCGCTGCCGGGATCGACGACCAGCATGAAGAACTGCTGGCCGATCCAGAAGGCGAGCGGGATGACGGCGGGCAGCGGCAGCGGGATGCGGAAAAACACCAGCACCCAGACGCGCACCTTCGGGTGCAGGAGGAAATAGGCGGCGACAATGCCGGAGATCGCCCCCGATGCTCCGATCAGCGGGGCCTCGGAGGCCGGGTCGAGCAGCCCATGCGCCAGCGCGCCTGCAGCGGCGCAGAGAAGGTAGAAGACGAGGTAGCGGAAGTGCCCGAGTGCATCCTCGACATTGTCGCCGAACACCCAGAGGAACAGCATGTTCATGGCGAGATGCATGAAATCGCCATGCAGGAAGGAATAGGTGACGAAGGTGAAGCCGTCGGGGACGACGACCAGCGAGGGATCAAGCTGGGCGTAGTCGAAAATGAGCGCCGGGATATAGCCGAAGCCGAGCAGTGCTGCGTTGGCGAATTGCTCGGAGGCAATCGGACCGGTGATCAGCCAGACGACGACGTTGATCACAATCAGGCTGATCGTGACGTACTGGACCTTGATGTACTTCAGGGTGTTCGTATCGTGAAGCGGTATGAACATGCGGTCTCCCGAAGCACAGGTTACGGCCCGTTTCTCCCGCCGAATCTCGATCGGGCGACGATGCGCAAGCGGACGTTATCTGTTTTTCCCGGGAATCCAAAGAACGTCGGCTTGACCTTTGTCATTTGCAAAGCGGGCCGCGACGAACAGGAAATCCGACAGGCGGTTGATATAGGCGATGGCTTCCGTGCTGACGATTTCGCCTTCGATCTGGGCAAGCGCCACCACCTGGCGTTCCGCACGGCGTGCGACCGTGCGGGCGACATGGAGGGCTGCAGAGGCGGGGCTGCCCGCCGGAAGCACGAAGGAGCGCAAGGGATCGAGCTCGGCATTCAGCCGGTCGATCTCGGTTTCGAGCCAGGTCACCTGTGCTGCGACGATGCGCAGCGGTTCGTATTGCGGCGGCTCGCCGGCGTCGGGTGTCGCGAGATCCGCGCCGAGATCGAAGAGATCGTTCTGGATCCGCATCAGCGCGGCGTCGAGATCGACGTTGCCGGCCGTATGCTGCCGCGCCAGGCCAACAAAGGCGTTGGTTTCGTCCACCGCGCCATAGGCATCGACACGCAGGTCGCTTTTCAGACGGCGCGGCCCCGCGACGAGCCCGGTGGTGCCGTTGTCACCCGTCCGGGTATAGATCTTGTTGAGCTTCACCATGGGTGGACGCAGTCCTCTCGCGCAATTTCAGGAACGGTGTGGAACGGCTGTCCGTTCAAGATTGCGTCAGGTCGGGCGGCCGCCGCCGGTGATCCAGAGCGTGAGCATGATCAGGGCGATCGCGATCGCCTGCAGCAGAACGCGCGCCTGCATCAGCTTGTTGGACGTGTTGCCACTGCCGCCCTTTGCCATGTTCACGAGGCCGCGGATCAAGACGATCACGACCAGGCCCATGACGAACAGGGTCAGGCCGGTAAAGAAGCTGGACATCGAACTCTTCCTTGCAATTCTTGCGTCAGCCAAGTCGGCCGATGATGCGATAAAACAGTGCCGCCGGCAGAAGCTTCTTCAGAAGCGCGCCCTGTCTGGCGGGCCTTGTTACAATATAGTGCGGTTTCGGTTTCTTTGCTGTCAGCGCGTGCTTCAAGACCGCATAAACCGCCTCCGGGCCAAGCTTTCCGGCTGCGGGTTTGCTCTCGCCTTTCAAGCGTCGCATCTGCCGTTCGTATTCGACGCGATGCACCGAATTCTTGAGGTCGATGAAGCGCTCGATATAGGTGACGGCATTGGCGGTGAATTTCGAGGTGATCGGCCCGGGCTCGATCAGGCTTACCTCGATACCGCTGCCGGCCAGTTCCATCTTGAGGGTCAGCGACAGGCCCTCGATCGCAAACTTGGAGGCATTGTAGGCGCCGCGCCAGCGATAGGGCACGATGCCGAGAATGGAGGAGCACTGCACGATGCGGCCGCTTCCGCGCGCCCGCATCGCCGGGATCACCCGTCGCGTCAGGTCGTGCCAGCCAATGACGTTGGTCTCGAGCTGAAGCCTCAGCGCCTCGGTCGGCAGATCCTCGACCGCACCAGCCTGGCCATAGGCGCCGTTGTTGAAGAGCGCGTCGATGCGCCCGCTGGAAAGCGCCAGCACTGTATCGGCGAAGGCCGCGATGCTCTCCGGCTTGGTGTAGTCCATCAGAAAGGTCTCGATGCCCTCGCTTTCAAGCGATTGCCGGTCCTCTTCCCGGCGCACGGTGGCGAAGACCCGCCAGCCATCGGCGTGAAGCGCACGGGCGCAATAGGCGCCGATGCCGGACGAACATCCGGTGACAATGATTGTGGGGCGATCCGTCATCCGGTCGAATCCTGTAGAAATCCTGCCTCGGTTTCCCATATTCATCCGCGGGATACAATTGAATTGCGCGGACTGGAACCAGCCTGCGTTGCGACATCAGGAATTGTGCCGGGCCCGGGCGATACCTATGTGAGCGGACCGCCGGTATCGGGCGGGTTTTAGGATTGGAATGGAATGCCAGCATTCATACGCATCACCTGGAAAGTCGTCTTCGATGCGCTCTGGCATTTCAGCCTCGATGACGGTTGGGCGATGGCGAGCCACGTGGCGCTGTCCTCGCTGCTCGCGGTCTTTCCATTCTTGATCTTCGGCACCGCGCTCGGCAGCTTTCTCGGTGCAGACCAGTTTGCCGAAACGGCCGTACACCTGATTTTCGACGCCTGGCCGGAATCGATCGCCAAGCCCATCGCCGACGAAATCGTGCGGGTGCTGACGATCCCGCGCGGCGGGCTCTTGACCGTTTCGGTGCTGGCCGCCGCCTATTTCGCCTCCAACGGCGTCGAGGCGCTGCGCGTCTCGCTCAACCGCGCCTATCGCGTCACCGAGAGCCGCTACTGGTACGTCACCCGGCTTGCGAGCCTGGGCTTCGTGCTGGCTGGCGTCCTGATCCTCGCCGCACTCAGCATCCTGCTCGTCGCCGTACCCTTGGCGGTGCGGTATGCCGGACAGTGGCTCCCCTGGCTTGGCGGCGTGCTTGCAACCGTCGACAATTGGAGCCTGCCGCTCGCTCTCGTCGTGCTGACCACCGGTCTGCTGGTGTCGCATCTCTGGCTCCCGGACGGCCACCGCAAGGTGATCGACGTGCTGCCGGGCATCGTGCTGACGCTCGTCTGCTGGACGATCGGCGCCTATGCTTTTGCTTCCTACCTCGCAACCTTCGCCACCTATGTCTCGACCTATGCAGGTCTGGCGTCGATCATGATCGTGCTGGTGTTTCTCTACATGATCGCGGCGATCTTCATCATCGGCGCCGAGATCAATGCCGCGATCCTCAAATACAGGGTCAAGCGCATGGTGCGGCGCAGCTTCCAGCTGCGCAATGGTGGGGACACGGCTCGCGAGGAACAGGACCTAGCCGATTAGCGCACGGACTTCTTCAGGCGTGCGGCCGGCAGCGCGGAAGGCCGCGATGCCGGTATCCTGGTTGCTCTTAGACAGCTTGCGCCCGTCCGGGCCAAGGAGCAGCCGATGATGATGATAGAGCGGCTCCGGCAGATCGAGAAGCCGCTGCAGCAGCCGGTGAACGGATGTCGCGTGATAGAGGTCGCGGCCGCGCACCACATGGGTGATGCCCTGCAGCGCGTCGTCGACGACGACGGAGAGATGGTAACTCGACGGCGCATCGGAGCGCGACAGGATCACGTCGCCCCAGGCGGCGGGGTCGGCGATGATCGTGCCCGTCTCGCCCTCGGGACCATGGCCGCTCTCAGCCCAGGTCAGGCGGTCATTTCCCAGACGTTCGACCGCCTTCTGCATGTCCAGCCGCCAGGCATAGGCCTTGCCGCTCGCGGTCAGGGCCGCGCGCTCGGTTGGGAGCAATTCGCGCTCGCGGCCGGGATAGAGCGGGCTGCCGTCCGGATCGCGCGGCCAGGCCTGGCCGCCGGCTTCCGCTTCGGCAACGGCCGCCTTGATCTCGCCCCGGGTCATGACGGAGGGGTAGATGACGCCGAGCATGTCCAGCCGCTGAAGCGCCGAAGCATAGGCGTCGAGATGGTCCGACTGCCGGCGCACCGGGCGCTCCCAGCCGAGGCCGAGCCAGGCAAGGTCTTCGTAGATCGCCGCCTCGAATTCCGGGCGGCACCGGGTCTGGTCGATGTCCTCGATGCGCAGCAGGAAACGTCCGTTTGCGGCCTTCGCCAAGTCATGGTTCAACACCGCGGAAAGCGCGTGGCCGAGATGGAGCAGCCCATTGGGGCTCGGGGCAAAGCGGAAAACGGGTGGCGTGTCAGGCATCGTTTCCATTTGCCATGGAAGGGGTATAAAAATCACCCGCTTTGTGGAGGCGTCATGCGGATCATCCGGACACATGAGGATATCGAGGCCGGCCTGTCAGGCCTGGTGATGCTCGATGCGCGCCTCGGGCACGTCGTTGCGAGAGCCGGCCCGGTGCCGCTCCGCCGCACCGATCCCGGCTATCGCGGCCTTGCCAGCATCATCGTCTCGCAAATGGTCTCGAAGGCCAGTGCGGCCGCGATCTGGCGGCGCATGGAGGAGAAGCTTGGTGAGGTGACGGCTGCAGGCGTCAATTCGCTGAGCGACGAGGATTGCCGGGCGATCGGGCTGTCGCGGGCGAAGGCCGAGGCGCTGAGGCGCGTGGCCGAGGTGGTCGTCGGTGGTCAGATCGATCTCGACGCGATCTGCAACATCGACGGATCGGAGGCGATCCGGGAGTTGACGGCGATCAAGGGGGTGGGGCGCTGGACGGCTGAAGTCTATCTGCTCTTCTGCGCCGGCCACCCGGATGTCTTTCCCTCCGGCGACGTCGCGCTGCAAAACGCGATCGGCCACGGACTGGGCCTCGAACTGCGACCGAGCGCACGCGAAATTGATTCGCTCGCCGCTTCCTGGTCGCCCTGGCGCAGTGTCGCCGCACGCCTCTTCTGGGCCTATTACTCACAGGAAATGCGTCGTGATGCTGTTCCTGTGACACCTTGAAGGAAAAAGCGAATCCAGCGCACGCATTTTTGTTTCCGGCTTCACAATCCTGTTGCAACGGGCCTAATATAGAAGGTGCAGATGCCGAATCGATCAGGAGAATACGCTTGACGATTGCAGTCTCACCACAGGCCTTGCCGGCGCTCGTCTTGAACGCTGACTATAGGCCGCTGAGTTACTACCCCTTGTCGCTTTGGTCCTGGCAGGACGCGATCAAGGCCGTCTTCCTTGACCGTGTAAATATCCTTGCCGAGTACGAACATTCGGTGTCGTCTCCGAGCTTCTCGATGCGACTGCCGAGCGTTGTTTGCCTCAAGAGCTACGTGCAGCCCTCACGCCACCCGGCCTTCACCCGGTTCAACGTGTTCCTGCGCGACAAATTCGAATGCCAGTATTGCGGTTCGCCCGACGATCTCACCTTCGATCACGTGGTGCCCCGCGCTCACGGCGGCCAGACGACCTGGGACAATGTCGTCGCAGCCTGCTCGCCCTGCAATCTGCGCAAGGGCAGCAAGCTGCCGAAGCAGGCCGGCATGTTCCCGCACCAGCGGCCCTATCAGCCGACGGTTCAGGACCTGCACAACAACGGCCGGCTCTTCCCGCCGAACCATCTGCATGAAAGCTGGATGGACTATCTCTACTGGGACGTCGAACTGCAGCCCTGACGCTGTTCGTGCCTTCTTGCCGGATCAGGCCGCGAAAGCGGGATCAGGAGAGGTACGTGCGCTCGCGAACCCTTGTCGGGGCGTTCACGCGACGCCGTGCCTGTTTCTCGAGAGTGATCTGGATCAGCGCGCCTTTGCCGCGCCGCGCAGGGCGATCGCTGCAAGGATGAGGCTGGCGATCACGTTCCATCCGGCAAAGGAGAGCCCAAGCACCCGCAAGGAGGCTTCGGTGCAGGACGGGCCATGCTTGGAATCGAGGTCGCCGAGCAGGTCGCCGACATTGGACGAAATCCCTTGCGCGGTCGTGGCGCAGGTGGACGGGCCTTCCCAGAAGCCCCATTCCGCGCCCGAATGGTAGACGCCCATGCCGGCGCCGACCAGCATCAGGATGCCGACGATGAGAAGCAGCGTGCGTGTCGTCCACGCCGGCAGTCTGAACGCGCTCGTGGCGATTGCCAGAACACCGACCGGGATGCCGTAGTAGTAGGGATCGCGCTGCAACAGGCAGAGCGCGCAGGGGATATAGCCGCCGACATGCTCGAAGCCGAGCGCCCCGCCCACGGTCGCCGCCATGCCGAGCGTTACGATAACTGCGATCAGCAGATGCTGGCGGGATTGGGTGTCGGCGTCGATCATCTATACCTCGCGGGCGGCAGCTCGAAACCGACGCATGCCGCAGTGCAAACTGGATGGCGCCTTCTTAGGCAGGATCGTACGCGCTGTAAATCGCGGCGGCCGCGACCTGCCCGCACGCTTTCGTGATTGTTGGTCGTGCATCCTGAAAATGATGGTTGACCACGGCGAAATCCTCAGTGTAAACCCGAGCCGCTGATATCGCACTTCCCTGAGCCCCATTGGCGGAATTGGTAGACGCGCTCGACTCAAAATCGAGTTCCGAAAGGAGTGCTGGTTCGACCCCGGCATGGGGCACCACCTACACCAGACAGCTATTGTTTTTGTTGTTCTTTTTGGCTGTTTTTGCCCCACATTTTCGCACCGCGAAATGTGTGGGACAAAATGCGGCCTACTTTTGTTCTGGCACGAGCTTGTGCATGGCGCCTGCGGCCATCTGTTTGCGGCGCGCTTTCTTCGTGTAGGTCGTCGTCTGGTTCTTCGTCGTCCAGCCGAAAATTGCCATCAGTTCCTCGTCCGTCGCGCCGTTCTCGGCGGCGATCGTCGCACCGGCTTTCCGCAGGCCGTGAGTGGTGCAATGGAACAACCCGGCTTGATCGCACCAGTCCCGCATCTTGTTGCCGAGACCGTTCGTTGTGAATGGTTTGCCGAACTCGGTGACGAGGAAGGTCAGGTTTCCGGTCGGACATTCGTCGACCGTCTTCTGCAACTCGGGCAGTACGGGAATATCGACGATGACGCCGCTCGACTTGCGTGTCTTCTCAGGTCGAATCGTCAACTGTCCGTCGCGCACGTGCTGGCGGCCGACGATTGAGAGGCTGTCGAGCCGCAGCCCGGTGTAGAGCGCGAGGTGCAACATCAGCCGGGCCTTTGATCCGGCAGGGTGCTTGGCTTCATATTGGCGCACCTCTTCGACCGTCCAGGTATGGAAGCCGTCGCCGGAGTGCAGCAGCTTGATTTTTGCTGCCGGGTTCATCTGGGCGAGGTCGCATTCGACCGCCCACGCGAATAGAGCCGAAATCGCCTTCTTCACGTCGTTGCGGGAGCCGGGCTTGTCCCGGATCGCGTCGCGGATCTCGACGACATGGCGCTTGCGCATGTCAGCATAGGGCAAGTCGCCGCAACGAGCTGTTCCGAATTTGTAGTCGCAGACCGCTTCCAGGATGGTGGCGCGACGAGCCATAACGCCGGCGCTGATGGTGGCTCGGCGCTTGTACTCCGCATAAAGCCAATCGACGGTGCCTTCGGCGGGATCTCGCTTCAACGTCGCCACGGCAGCCGCTGGCTCGGTGCCTTCGGGCGCGTAGGGTATCCCAAGGCGGGCGCAGGCTACCTCTTTGTCAAACTCGTCTGTTCCCGGCGTCTCCTTGAGTCGCACTTTCTTGCGACCTGGTGCGCGAAAATAGTAGCGGGCTTCCCTGGTGCGCCAGTCGCGATCGAGGCTCACGCCCTTCGGCAGTTTGTCATCAAGCCTTTTTGGCATTGTCGAAAGCGTTCCCTTGTGGTCGCAGCTCGTCGGGATCTCGGCTCATGCCGCCCTTGTGCGGGAGTGCTCGGAAGCTCGCCCAAAGCTCGTCGACATCCCAAATGTTACGCCCGCCGAGCACTCTCGGTTGTGGCATGGTGCCAGCTTCGACAGCGCTGTCAAAGAGGGAAGCGCTGATGCTTAGCAAGCCCGCCGCCTGTTCGCGTGTGACGCCGAAGGGCGGCAGGCTCGGAGGAAGCATGGCGGAGCGGCGAGCGCGCGTGTCGACGGCCGTCATTTCTCGGCTCATTGGGTGATCTCCTCGCATTCGAGCGGCGGGCCGCCGTTGTGGCCGATCATTGCGGCGGCGCGTGCCTGGTCGCGGCGCTTCTGGTTCTGCTTGTGCGTCACCAGCTCCGTATGTTCTGGGTCCGGATTGACGCAAAGGCGGTTGCGACATTTGTGGTCGATCTGTTTCTTGCCCGGAATGTAGCCGTGCTCATTGGTCCACATGACCAGGTGCACGGCGACCGTCTGGCCGCTCAGCGACATGCGCGGGTAGTCCTTGCCTCGACCGGATTTTCCCGATGTCGGGCCTTGCCAGATCCAGCAGCCGGTTACAGGGTCGACGACGACCCTCGCCATGATCTTCTCGCGGATCTCCTCGCGGCGGCTCATCATCATCCGTGCCGCCTCCATGCGTCGAAGGCGTTGACCAGGCTGCGCCAACGGGCTGCGGCGTTCTGGTCGCTATCCAGTTCGCGGCGGGACTTGATGTTGAGAATAGAGCGGACCTTCGTCGCGGCGCGATCCTTCGTCAGGGGGCGCTGGAGGCCGTGGCTTTCCTCAAGGAACTTTAGGAAGGCCGGCTCGCCGCACTTCATGGCGCATTCGGCGGCGTACTGCTTAGGCTCCGGCGCTTTCGCGCCGAGTTTCTGGCGCAGCTCGCGGATCTCGCGAAACGCGTGCTGCAGCAGGAAATCCATCGCACGCATGTAAGTCGGCGCGTGCGTCATGATTCGACGATCTTCGTAGCCGCAGGCCGGCAGTAGGAGGGCTATCGGCTCCACCTCGCCGGTCATTGCTTCCTTGGCGCAGATCTCGGGACGGCCGCTCTCGATCTCATAGGACTCGCACCACTCGTCGCTGGCAAGGCCGAGCAGGTGACGCGCGTCGAGATATGTTTTTTTGGCGAAGTCCATGTTCATGGCTTGGCCTCGCTGCCGTCAGCCATTGGCGTTGTCCCTGATGACTTTTGCCTTGCGGATAGCGGCCGGCGAGACGCTGCGGCGCTCGGCCGCGATGTCGCGTGCCGCTTTGGCGTCGGTGGCGTCGATGTCGATCGGCGACAGATCCGGGTCGTGGAAATGGATGCGGAAGGGGTGCAAACCGGCCGTCATTGGCTCGCCTCCGCACGGGCGGCCTGGTCGCGCTCCAGCATTTTCTGCCAGTGCTTGAAGCCGTCGAACTTGCGGCGCTCCCGTTCGGGTTCGCCTTTGAACGGCTCGTCCAGAACGTCGAAAAGCCAGCGCAGAGCCGCCTTGAGGTCGGCGACCTCTTCTAAGAGGTGCGTCCGGTTCGGCTTGTGCGTGACCGGTTCCGCTTCGTGGAAGCCTTGGATGAGGCAGCGGGCCAAGGCCTGAGAAAGCTCTGCGCATTCCTCGGCGCACTTGCCTAGTGCCTGGTGCAGAATGACGTCCGTTTCCGGTTTCCAGAGGGTGATGCTCATGCCGCAACCCTCCAGTCAGCGCCCTTGTCCTGCGCCTCGATCGCCTTCACGTGCATCGAGATACGGGGAAGAGACACGTGCATCACCTGGTAGGCGCCACGCTCGATGCAGCGGACGGTGTGGACGATGCGGCGATCGTCGGGCGCGGCGGCACGCTGCTGCACGCCAATCCAGCGAGGCAGGCGCAGGCGCAGATAGCGCTCTATGGAGGGGAGTGGCACTGCGAAGCGCAGCGACATGTCGTGCAAGGTCGCGCCCTGCTCCCAAAGGCGGTGAACGATCGCTTCGGCGGGGATGGCGCCGTCAAGGGGGTAGTGGCCCATCAGACGCGAGCCTCCGATGCAAACTGCCATTCCTTCTTGAGTGCCGTGTCGCCGGCGAGGAATGCCGACATCGCCAAGGCGGCCGTCATGGCAAGGGTGACGCAGAGTAGCCGAAAGCGGCTGTAGCCGGCATCAAGGCGTGCCTTGTTGTGGCCGGTGAAGTGCTCATTCATGATCAGAGACTCCGTTTGAGGACAGCGAAGGGAACACCTTCGATGTCGGCCATAAGGCCGACGCCGAAAGCGTTCGGCCTCAGGCGGCGCGACGTGCGTGGACGCGCGCGCGGATGCTGCTCGACGAGCTGGCGAGCGCCATTTCGCGTGCGGCGTCGCCGTGCCTCAGGATCTCTTGGCGGGTGAAGCCGCGCAGAAGCAGGTCGCGTTCAGTGCAACCGTCGCCGGTCATGCGCATGGCGTCAGCCATCGAGTGAGTGATCGCTTCAGGGGTGGTGCCGAGCTGGTTTTGCATGGGGTGTGTTCTCCGAACTTTGAACGACCAGATTGTCTTGGTCGGCGGAGAATTTGCGATAATCGCGAAAACATGTCAACTTAGAAATCGCGATAATCGCGACAACAAAAAGCCGCATCGCGAATCACTTCGCGATGCGGCTTTAAAAATTAGTCGATGCCGTTATGGCTTACGCAGAATCCAGAGGACCTTGCCGACGATGCGAAGCTCGATGTCGTCGTCGCCATCCTCGTACAAAGGGATTGGATCCTGATGAGCGGGGTCGTTGCTTTCGGGCCAAAGCTCGAAACCCTTCGCGGACTGGCGCAGGCGCTTTGCAGTCCGCTCAATCATCTGGCCGCTGAATTTGGAGCGTTCGACGATGACCAGATCGTCAGGTTGGGCATCTAGCCCGGCCTTCGCGAGGTCAAGACATACCAATCGGTCGCCGTTGCTGGCGATCTTGTTTAAGCAATTGCCGGATATGAGCAACCCGAACTGCCAGGCCGCCGGATAGTCTCCGACAGACGGAACAGTTTCGATGTCGTCAAATCCAAAATCCATTTCGTCAACATCCATCCACGTGTTCGCTGCGATGCGACCAATGACTTTTACTGAGTTAATTGGCGCTTCTGAGCGGGTCAACGTGCCGGTGAGACCGGGCGGAGTCGAGCCGAAAAATTCACCCATCTTCACTAGCTCGTCGGCTTTCACCTCCCGGATCTCCTTTCCGGGGGCAGTGTTCAGGATGCGGGTAATGCCGTCATTTCGCAGGCCGAGAAACTTCGCCAGCTGTCCCTTGGCGCCATAACCCTTACGGTCAAGCTCCGCCTGCAGCCAATCCCGAATTTCCTGACGCCGATCTTTCATGCGGCCATTTTCGCGAGAAACGCGAAAATTGATATCGCGGATATCGCGAATCTCGCTTGACTTGAAATCGCGATTATCGCAAATCTCGCCCATGGATATGGAACCGGCAAAATCAGTCATCACATTTCTCGGCGGTGCGAAGGCTGTTTCGCGCATCGTTGGGAAGCATGTTTCGCGCGTCTATCGCTGGACTTATCCAGAGACGGCACGCGAGGGCTGTGGCGGTCTCATTCCGGCGAAGGATCAACGCAAGCTGCTCTACTACGCTCAAACCGAATGCGTAGACCTGCGCCCAGAGGATTTCCATTCGGCTGAACGTTTGCAGTCCCTGCTCGCACATCGCGAGGCCGCCGAATGACGATGTTCCCCAAGCAAGGACTGAAACCTGCCCTCCTCCTGAAGGTGAATGGCCTTGCCACCTGGCAGGGGCGCGCCACTGACCTGCGCGTCCCTGCCTCCTTTTTTCCATCCGCGTATCCATGTGGCCCTCCCTGATCTGATGGCCTGAATTTCGCACTTCGACACCTTTCCCAAAACGGGAAAACCCGACCGGATTTCCCGGCGCGGGAACGCCTTTTTCTTGTCTGGAGACAGCCATGTCCAACGCCTTCCTCTACCGCGTGAAAGCTGCGCAGCGTGACCTGATCGAACGTTGCGGCGGGATCGAGCGCGCCGTGAGCATCACCGGTTTTTCCAAGAGCCATGTTGGCCGCTGGAACAACCCGAACGACCCCGACCTGATGCCGATCGGCGCCGTTCGCGCGTTGGAGCAGGACTGCGGGCAACCGCTGATCACGGCCGTGATGGCGGAAGCCAGCGGACGCCGGCTGACAGATCCGGAAGCCGAACGGCAATCCGAGGTCAACGTGCTTGCCGCACACGCCGAGGTGATGCGCCTTTCCGGCGAGCTGGCGAACTGCGTCGCGGTCGCGATCTCCGACGGGCATTTCTCGCCGACCGAAGCGGCCAGCGTCGACCGTGTCGCGGCTTCCCTCGAAAAGGCGATGTCCGACCTGCGCGCGATGGCGGCCGTCGTCAAGGCGCAGGGCGGAATGCCTGCAGCGCTGCGGCTCGTGAGGGACTGATGCCCTCTCTCGCTCGCCAGATCCTGATCGAGCGCGTGCTGCAGCTTTGGCACGACGGCCGGCACGACACGTTTGCCATCGCCGCGCTGCTCGACATCGACGAGCGCGCGGTCTGCGAAATCATCGAACAGTCGGAAAGGCGGGCGCTGTGATCGGCAATCTCCCGAAGAACTTAGGCGAGAAAGCGGAACGACTCCTGTCGGGGGCGCTCGCAGCCGGCGTCCTGGTCGTCGACGCTGAGCGGGACATGAAGACCTGCCGGAACCTGAACGGCCGGGGATTGCTCCGCCGCAATCCGCAGGACGCGTGCATCTGGTATCCGACTGACTTGGCATACAGCCTATCGGGCGTGGACCGGCCCGCCGATGAACTCGTGAACCATTGGGGCGGAGCGGTCGCCATTCATTCCGGGAACCATGCGCAGGCGTCCGACATCGTGCCGATCGGCATCGACGGCGGCGGGGTCGATGTGTTGACGGTCTCGCCGCCTTGCGTGGGTTTCACGGTGCCCGCGACCAGGGTAGCGCCGGATGCGGGATCGTCGGAGCTGGTCGACTCGATCAAGACGGCTCGCGCGCTCTTGAGCGCCGGCGACGTGCGGGCGGCGCTTCTGCTTTCGACCGGGGCGTATGAGCAGGCGAAGGCGGCGGTGAACTATGCCGGAAAGGTGAAGGCCTCGCGCGAGCTGATCGAGAAGGCTCGCCAGATGCAGGCGGAAGCGCTGAAGATCGAAAGCATGTGCTACGTCGCCATGGCCGACACGGTCGACGAGGCGCAGTCGGGCGGACGGATCGCCGGAAAAGGCCGTCCGAAAAATGTTTCCAATGAAAACATTTTCACGATGGAAGAGGTCGGGATCGACCGGCTGCAACTCCACAAGGCACGCAAGCTGCGCGATGCCGTTCGCAAGCAGCCTGATTTCGTCGATCGCGTGATCGCCGCGCGGCTGGAGGCCGGGCTTGATCCAAGCCGCCGCAGCCTGTCGCACGCGATCGGCACGCGCTCGGCTCCTGCGGAAGACAAGGGCGACCAGCTCTATCAGACGCCGATCGAGGCCATGCGCACGCTACTGGCGCTCGAAAGCTTCTCGGCGACTGTGAAAGAGCCGGCAGTCGGCAAGGGCGCGATCATGCGCCCGCTCGAAGACGCCGGTTACGAGGTGATGATCGCGGATCTCGTCGACCGGGGCGTTGCAACGCGGCACGGCGAATTACAGCAGGTCGGCGACTTCCTGCTTTCCGTTGCAGGCGGTTCCGTCGGCGTCGATATCGTCACCAATCCGCCCTATGCGGAGCTGGCGAACTCTTTCCCAGCGCATG
This sequence comes from Ensifer sp. ENS09, assembly GCF_014852425.1. NCBI lineage: Bacteria > Pseudomonadati > Pseudomonadota > Alphaproteobacteria > Hyphomicrobiales > Rhizobiaceae > Ensifer > Ensifer sp. ENS09. The sequence continues at coordinate 69,931 of NZ_JACVBP010000006.1, read as the reverse complement.
CGCTGCGCGAGCACAAGCCGCGCAAGATGGCGCTGCTGCTCAACTGGAATTTCGCGGCCGGGTTCGATGATCCGAACCGCGTCTTCGTCATGGACGAAAACCCGCCTTCGCGCGTCTACCTCTTCACTCGCCGCCTGCCGATGATGCACCGCGACGGATGGGACGGGCCGGAAGCGTCGAGCCAGATGAACACGGCGTGGTTCGTCTGGGAACGGAACGACGACGGCACCTATGGCGACGGCTTCCCGCGCATCATCCGCGTGGACTGGAAGGCCTACGAGGACGCCGCGCCGCTGGTGCCGGGGGCGGGCGGCAATGTCGCGCCCATGACCTTCAAGCCGCAGCCCGACGAGTTCGCCCGCGAGACGCCGCGCAAGACGCTCGACGAGCGCCTCGACGAGGAGCGCGATCGGGCACTCGCATGGGTGCGCGGGCAGGGCGCATTCGACATGGGCACCTTTCGTCGCGGCGTCGCCGTGCGCGGTGCGGTCGCCGTGGCTCTGATTGGGGGTTTCATCGCTGACGGGCTGATCGTCGCTGACGGCGACGGTACGTGGAAGGCGGTCGCACAATGACGGCGCCGCTTCCTATCGTCGAGGAACTGCTCGACGCGACCGATGATGCCGCTCGGGCTCGCTGGATCCTCAACGCACCGCTGGACGTGCTGCTGCGCGACCAGATGTCGATCCGCGCCGCGCTGCAGCGGGCGGGATTTCAGCCGGGCCTCACGTGCCTCGCCACCGAGATCGCCGCGCTCTGCGGCACCCGCTGCGATGACGGCGGCCATCCCATCACTTTGCGGGTCTCGCGCGAGTACGCGCGCCTGCAGCTCGTCGAGATCGCGCGCAAGAGGCCCAATTGATGATGAACACATCTGCAAACTATCGCGTTCTGGTCGCCTGCGAGTTCTCGGGTACCGTTCGTAACGCATTCAGCGCTCGGGGCTATGACGCGTGGTCCTGCGACCTGTTGCCGAGCGAGGATGGTAGCAACCGCCACATCGTCGGCGACGCCCGCGATTTCCTGGATGACGGGTGGGATCTGCTGATCGTTGCGCATCCGCCTTGCACACGGCTCTGCAACAGCGGGGTGCGCTGGCTGACCAAACCGCCGCGAGGCAAAACGCTTGAACAAATGTGGGCGGAGCTTGATGAGGGCGCTGCTCTGTTTTCCGATTTCTGGAATGCCCCGATTGCTCGGATAGCGATCGAGAGCTGGAGCGTCGAAGATGTCTTCGCGTACGCCGATCGGTTCGGCATCCCTCGAAACACTCTCTACGCCTTGGGCTTTACGCGGGTCGGCTGCTTTCCTTGTGTCATGTGCCGCAAAGAGGAAATGCGCCTGATCGGCACCCGCTTCCCGGAGCACGTGGACAGGCTCGCGAATTGGGAGGCGCTGGTTTCCGACGTTTCGAAACGCGGAAATTCCACCTTCTTCAACGTAACCGACGACCCTCTGCTCGCCGATGGCTGGCAGAGCGACAGCTACGACTGGTCGCTATCGCGCACCGGCATCCGCGCCCGTGTCGAGTGGTCGAAAACGTCGCGGGGAGGGCTCCAATACGACGCCTTCGTCGCCGCAGCTGAAAACTTTGGAACATCATGTAATGAATGGGGGGCCTGCGAGTGAGCACGGCGCGACTATCGATTATCCCCGGCTGGCTGGTCACCGATCAGCGGCTCAAGGGGCGGGACTTGCAGGTTCTCTGCGTTCTCGGACGGCATACCAGTAGCAAGCACGGATGGTGCCGGCGCAGCCAGGTCAAGATGTCCGAGGAGATGGGCTGTGCCCGCTCGACGGTGCAGGCCTCGCTCGATCGCCTTGTCGTGATCGGCGCTGTGGAACGGCGCGTGGTTGCCAGCGACAGCGGCCGCGACAGCGCGCATTGGTATCGGGTCATCTACGATCGCGAGACGCCGGAAACGGCGTTCCAATCATGGGACAATGACGGCGATGTTTCCGACGAGGAATTTGCTCCCACTTCCGGCGACGACGAGGGCGCACCCCCCTGCCGGTATACCGGCACCCCTGCCGATATATCGGCACCCCCTGCCGGTCCAGAGTCGGCACCCCCTGCCGGTCCTGGGTCGGCACCTATTAACGACTCTTGTTTAACGCCTCCTGCTGAACGAAGTGAGAGAGAGCGCGCGAGCGATGACGAAAAGGTTGAAAGCCGACAGTCGATCGAACGTGGCTTCAAGCGTTGGTTCCCGACGTGGCCGACCAATCTCGACGATAGCGAAACGGAAGCCCGCAAGGCCTGGTATCGGCTGACGCCTGCCGAACGCAAGGACGCTATCGAACTCACGCCGGCCTATCTCCGGGCACGCGAGCAGCTCGGTCGGACGAAGAAAGGCACCGTCGCCGCCGGCAAATACCTGCACGAAAAGCGCTGGCAGCGGCTTGGTGCCGTGGCGGCCGCTGCGGTCAACCCGCCGAGCGTGCACAAGCCTTTCAGCAAGGCGTGGCAGGCCTTGGCGATAAGCCGCCTGCTTGAGCCCGATGCACCCATGCCGGCGATGACGCCCTTCCTCCAGCAGACGGTGAAGGCTGGCGGTCCCATGGCCGATCGCGTTCGCCGTGAACATCGCCAGCGTTGGGCTTGGCCGAAGGTGAGCGAGATGTATGCGGCGGCAGAGCAGTTTCGCGGACAGGTCATCGACGGCGCCATCGTCGAGGCGGGCGAAGTCTTCAAGAGCTACCACGTCGATTCAGCCGAGGTGCAGGCCTATCGGCAGCTCTATGAGCGAATGGATTGGCCATGGCCGCGCATGGGCGAGGCCAAGTGGATTTGCTTCCCGCCGATCGAGGCTGGCAGCGGCGTCGAAACGGCAATCGAGACGTTCAAGGCAACCATCAGCGAAGGGCAGGGCGACCATGATGCAGCATAGGGGAATGAAGGGTCAGCCGATCGCAACCGCATCGAGAGACGGTTTTAGGGACCGTATGCGGCGAATCACAGCAAGGAATTTGAAGGCAGCCTCAATGAAAGTGACCGAAATGAACCCCGAAAATGCCCGCTGGTACTGCCTCCACATCTTGCGCGGCAAAGAATTCGATGTGGAAAACGCACTGATGTCGGCCAATGTTGAGGTCTTTGTGCCGCGTGAAAAGATCGTTTCGGTACGCGCAGGCAAGAAGATCGAGACCGAAGTGCCGCGATTGGCGAGCTATCTGCTGGTGCGCCTGGTGCCATCCGCTGAAGCGTTTTCTGCGCTCCGCAACCTGAGACATGTTCTCGATTTCGTTGGCGGCACTGCCGGATATCACGTGATCAAGGATAGCGATGTAGCTGTTTTCAGGAGCAAAAACCCGCTGCGTGTCGCGACGGACAAGAGCATCGGGCAGGGCACTGAGGCCGATATCGTGCTTGGTCCATTCGCCGGTTTCAGGTGTATCGTTACCGCCGTCAGGTGGTGCCGTGAGGCGAAGGCGAGCGTTCGCATCGACGTGCAGGGCAAGGTATTCGACATTGAGAGCTTGCCTCTTGCGCATTTGAAGAAGGTGTGAGAGTCATTCTGCCAACGGACGAGCCGGATGACGTACCCCTCCGATCCCCTAGCCTGGAGCTAGGGCAGAGCAGGCAGCAGCCTCAGGGACCAACGATCACCAGCCCCACGCCCTCACAGCCTCCGAAGCGAGGCACCGAGTCAGGGCAAGTGCTACTGCTATGACCAGATTACAGGCGGCCGAAAGGTCGCCTTTTTCGTTTAAGGGTTATGGGCAGACTCTCGACACTCAAGCCAAGGCTTACGACGCTGGGCTCGCGCATCGCTCGGCCGGAAGGTGAAGCGGCTCGCCTCGCAGAGCGCGATCGCAACGTGACCTGGCGCAAGTGGTACAAGACGGCGCGTTGGCAGAAGCTGCGCATGCAGGTGCTGAAGCGTGATCTGTTCACGTGCCAGATGGTTGGATGCGGGCGCATTGAGGCTAACACCTCTCAACTGGTCGCTGACCACAAGATCCGCCATCAGGGCGACGAGCGGCTGTTCTGGGATGAGAACAACCTGCAGTGCCTTTGCAAGCCATGCCATGACCGCTTGAAGCAGAAGCAGGAGCGTTCGCGGTTGTTTTGACTATGAACCTTCAGCAAGGCGTTCGTTAAGGCGCCTGATGTACAAGGCGTACTTATCAATCAAATGCTGATGCGAGGCGATGTCCTCTGCCATGATCTCCTCATCAGAGCGGTCGTCACTTTGATCCTTAAAGACAAACCGATGCTCCCGAATGTACTCGATCATCGATTGCGCTTCGCCCATCTGGCGAGTGTATCTGTCGCGCATGCTCTCCAGTTGTGAGCGGTTCATTCGGTCGGTCCTCGTCGTTCGATTGGTTGTCGACCGGCATTTGCACAGGGTTCGTTATCCGGGACAAGGGGGGTGGGTCGAAAGTCTAGTGGGCCTCACCGCCTAGACCCGCGTCCCCCTCATTCAGAGATTTTTTTCCGATGGATCAGGATTTTGACCTGTTCGGCCAGCTGGTGCCGAACTGGAAAGGCAAGCGTGGGCGGCCTCCCTATCAGCCGACCGAAAAAGATCGCAACAAAATCAAGCTGTTGCTGGCGCTTGGTTGGTCGATCGAGCGGATGGCAAACGGTGTTGGCATCTCGCCGGCCACGCTGAAGCGGTATTTTAGAGCCGAGCTGCAAGAACGCTCGGCGATGCGCGACCGGCTCGATGCGCGGCGTTTCGAGATCGCGATGGAGCAGTCGAACGCCGGCAACGTCGCCGCGCTCAAAGAGCTGGGCAAGATGATCGAGCGCTCAGACCAGATGCTGATTGACGCTCGCCTGCGCGGCGACGATCGCAAGCCGGAGAAAGAGCCGGAAGTCGGAAAGAAGGAGGCACGGAAAGACGCTGCCAAGACCGCCGGTGAAGGCAGCTCTTGGGGCAACGATCTGCTGCCGGGTGTTCATAGGGTGCAGTGATGGATACGGCATGGATGCCGGCTACCGCCTGGTCGACAGCCGTTCCGGATTGGAAAGATCGGATCCGCAAGCGCCTGCCGCTCGTGCCGGATCTGCCGCTCTACGACGTGGTTGCCGAGAAGGCGCTTCGGATTTTCAAGCGTCTGAGGGTGCCGGATATCATCGGCACCCCGACCTATGGCGAGGCTTGCGACGATTGGGTCTTTGACTTCGTCCGTGTCGTCTTTGGTAGCTACGACCCGGAGACGAAGCGCCGGGCGCTCCGCGAGTTCTTTCTTCTCGTTCCGAAAAAGAACGGCAAGTCGTCGATCGCGGCAGCGATCATCGTCACGGCCGCGATACTCAACGAACGGCCGGAAGCAGAACTGCTTTTGATCGCGCCGACGAAAGCCATCGCGGACATCTCGTTCAAGCAGGCTGCGGGCATCATCCGGCTTGACGACGAGCTGTCGAAGCTTTTCCACGTGCAGGATCATCTGAAGAAGATCACGCACTTCAACACGCTGGCAGCTATCGTCGTGAAGGCGGCTGCTGCCGACGTCATCACGGGTTCCAAAGCCACATACATCCTGATCGACGAAACACACGTTTTCGCGTCGATCGCCAAAGCCGCTGAGATCTTTGTCGAAATTCGCGGCTCGCTGGCAGCGCGTCCGGACGGTTTTCTGCTTCAGATCACGACGCAGTCGAAGACGCCGCCGGCGGGCGTGTTCAAGGCGGAATTGCAGAAGGCGCGCGACGTGCGCGACGGCAAATTCGAATTTCCTATGCTCGCCGTGCTTTACGAGCTGCCGCCAGAGGACGCCGTCGACGGAAAGTGGAAGCGCAAGGAAACCTGGGGCCTCGTTAACCCGAACCTCAACCGCTCGGTGAGTGCGGACTACCTCGCTGGTGAGATAGCGACTGCGGAACGCGAGGGGCCGGAAAAGCTGGCGCTGATTGCCTCGCAGCACTTCAACGTCGAGGTCGGTCTAGGCCTGCACGCTGATCGCTGGGCCGGCGCGCTGTATTGGTCTGACGCCGCGCGGAAGGGCCTGACGCTCGATACTATCATCGAGGAATGCGATGTCTGCGTCGTCGGGATCGACGGCGGCGGCCTCGACGACTTGATGGCCATCGCTGTGATCGGGCGCCACGCCAAGTCGCGTACCTGGCTGCACTGGGCGCGGGCATGGGCACACACTGACGTCTTTGAGCGCCGAAAGGAGATCGCGCCTCGTCTTCTCGACTTTGAGAAGGATGGAGATCTCTGGGTCTGCAAAGAGGTCGACGACGACGTTACGGCGATTGTCGACATCTGCGAGCGGCTTCATTTGGCGGCATTGCTGCCGGAGAAAGCGGGCATTGGTCTCGATGCATATGGCGTCGCGAGCCTGCTAGATGCGTTGGCAGAACGCGGCATGGCCGGCGACCTGACTATGGCAGTCGGGCAGGGGTGGAAGCTCCAATCCGCAGTTACGACGCTCCCGCGTAAGCTGAAGGATCGGACCATGCAGCATTGCGGTCAGCCGCTGATGGCGTGGACGGTCGGCAACGCGAAAACCGAGCTGAAAGGCTCCAATTACATCGTCACCAAGGAAGCCTCCGGCGCGGCGAAGATCGATCCGCTGATGGCGACCTACAACGCGGCGATGCTGATGTTTCAAAACCCTGTCGCCAAGGCGATCAGCAAACCGTCCCTGGAGTTCCTATGAGCAGATGGCGAGACCGTATCGCTGACTGGGTCGCCGGGCGCGATGCCAATCAATTGCCAGTGGATCGTGTTGAGCCGGTGTTGGCGCAGTCCGCTGAAGTTCCGTTGCCCGCGATTACCCGCAATTCGTCGAGCTGGACCAATTTTGTGGAAGGGATGGGTAAGCTGCCGGCGCCGACCGAGCGCACGGCGCTCACGGTTTCGGCGATCTATGCCTCGGTGAATCTCATCGCAGGCGCCATCGCTGCCTTGCCGGTCAACATCTACCGGGTCAACGTCGAGGACGGCGAGCGCGACAGGATCCACAACGACGATCTGCATTGGGTTTTCAATGAGCAGATGAGCCCACGGTGGACGGCGGCGAGCGGATGGGAGTTCCTCTGCCAGTCGTTGTTGCTGCACGGGGATGCGTTCGCTGTTATCGGCCGCAAGGCGGGCGGGACACCGGGAACTCTGACACCGGTTCACCCTCAACGAGTGACCGTTGGCGTCTGGCCTGACGGCTCGCGCCTGGTTTACGCCGTCGAGCCGGAAGCTATCGCCGGCAAGACAAGCGAAGGCATGCTGGTGATCGACCAGGATGACATGCTGCACATTCCGGGCTTCGGCTTTGATGGCGTTCGCGGGCTTTCGCCATTGCGCCACGCGCTGCGCATGACGGGGGCATCCTCGATCGCAATGCAGGATTTCGCGGCGAACTTTTTCGCTAATTCGGCTCGGCCCGATTATGCGCTCGTGTCGAAGGATACCCTCGGCAAGGAGGCCGTTGCCGACCTTCGAGGGGAAATCGACGCAAAGCATCAAGGCACGGCGAATTCACACCGCCCGATGCTCTTGCATGGCGGGTTGGACATCAAAACCATAACCCTGCCGATGAAAGACATGGAGCTCATCGCGCAGCGTCAGTTTCAGATCGAGGAAGTTGCCCGCATCTACGGCGTCCCGCCCTTCATGATCGGCCACAACGAGAAGACGACGTCCTGGGGCTCAGGTGTCGAGGCAATGGCCGTCGGGTTTGTCCGGTTCACGCTGCGGCAGCACCTCAACAAGTTCCAGAACGAGCTCAATCGAAAGCTGTTCCGCACCGCTTCGCGGGTGGCCGAGTTCGACACCACGGACCTTGAGCGCGCCGATACCAGATCGCTGTTCGAGTCGCTGCGGATCGCTCTCGGTCGCGCCGGCGAAGAGAAAATGATGTCGGTCAACGAAGTCCGATCAGTCCTTCGTCTGAAGAAGGACAAGGAGAAGGGGAGCGACAGCCTTGCGCCGGTCATGCCGGCTCCAGCCAAACCTGAAAAGCAGAAGGAAGCTCAAGTATGAAGAACAAGCTCCGCGCGCTCCTGGCGTCGAACGCCAAGCGCGGTTCCTTCCGAGCAGAAGGCAACACGATCTACATTTACGACATCATCGTTGCCGATGAGTTTGAGGCCGAATGGTTCGGCGGGGTTTCGCCGGTTGCCTTCGTCGAAAAGCTGTCAGCCATCAGCGGTGACGTGACGATCCGGATCAACTCACCCGGCGGCGATGTCTTCGCAGCGGTTGCCATGTGCCAAGCGATGCGCGAGCACGCCGGCGCTATCACCGTCCACGTTGATGGTTACGCTGCGTCGGCTGCCTCGGTAATCGCTGCCTCGGCCTCGCAAGTCGTCATGGCGCCGGGGTCGTTTATGATGATCCATAAGGCCTGGACGATAGCGGTCGGCAATTCGGACGACCTCGTCTCGACGGCCGACCTGCTGGTAAAGGTCGACGGATCTATCGCCGAAACCTACGCAACGAAGAGTGGCGGCGAGATCTCCAATTTCCTCGACCTTATGGCCAAGGAAACATGGTTTACCGCGGCCGAAGCGGTCGAAATTGGCCTGGCGAACGAGATTGCCAGTGATAAACCGAAGGCTTCCGCGAAATGGGACATGAGCGCTTTCGCGGCGGCTCCGAAACTTCCTGATCCAGCTCCGGAGCCGCAGCCTTCGCCGCCGCAGCCGGAGCCAACCCCAGACAATGTCATTGCCCAGCGCGTTCGGCAGCATGCCGCTCGTATGCTGGAACGAGCTGCCTAAGCGCGCCGCGCGTAGCAGAAAACCGACCGCCGGGCGGTCAATTTCCACATCGTTGAAAGGAATAACGAGATGTCTATTCAGGCATTGCGAGAACAGCGTGCGGCCAAAGCCAAGGCGCTGAAGGACTTGGTTGAGAAAAAGGACTGGAACGCCGAAAAGGACCAGCCGGTCTATGATGCTGGCATCGCCGATATCGACGCCATCGACGATCAGATCAAGCGCATCACTGCGGTAAACGAACGCGTTGCCGAAGATGCCTTGAAGAACAGCGTTATCGATGCGGCCGAAAAGGCGGGTAAGGATCAAAAGTCCGACGGCGCGCGGCTCTATGCCAAGTGGCTGCGCGGTGGTGACAATGCGCTTTCTGCCGAAGAATGGACTATCGTTCGCAACACGATGTCGACGACCACGCCGGCCGAAGGTGGCTACACTGTCGCTACCGATGTCGCTACGACGGTTCTTGATGCGCTGAAGGCGTACGGCGGCATGCGTGAGGTTGCCAACGTGATCCAGACGTTGAGCGGCAACCCGATGTCGTTCCCGACCTCCGACGGCACCACCGAAGAAGGCGAAATTGTACCGGAAAACCAGTCCGCTTCCGACCAGGACGTCGGATTTGGCACGACCGGGCTGCCCGTCTACAAGTATTCATCCAAAGTGGTGACTGTACCGTTTGAGCTGCTCATGGATAGCAGCGTCGACATCGAGGCCTTCATCCGGGGGCGCTTCATCACTCGTCTCGGCCGCGTGACCAACAAGCACTTCACCATCGGTAACAATACGAACCAGCCGAACGGTGTCATCACTGCCGCAACGGTCGGCGTCGCTGCGGCAAACGGAAGCTCTCAGGTGACCAACGTCACCTATGACAGCCTCGTCGATCTGCAGCATTCGGTCGATCCTGCGTATCGCGAGGGCGGCAATTGCCGTTGGATGATGAACGACGATAGCGTGCGCATTGTCCGCAAGATCAAGGACAGTTCGCAGCGGCCGATCTTTGTCCCCGGCTACGAGACGAATGTGCCCGGTGGAGCGCCGGACAGACTTCTTGGCGATCCGATCAAGGTCAACCAGAACGTCGCCAAGATGGCGGCAAGCGCCCGGTCGATCGGCTACGGCGACTTCAAGCACTACACGATCCGCGATGTGATGGCGATCCAGATGTTCCGGTTTGCCGACTCTGTCTACGCCAAGAAGGGCCAAGTCGGCTTTCTTGCCTGGATGCGTGCCGGCGGCAACCTGCTCGATGTCGGCGGCGCGGTGAAGGTCTTCGTCAACGCCGCTTCCTAATCGCTGCGCAAACCAGTTGGGTCGCACACGGCGGCCCGCTTTTCCTTCGTTTGATCCCCCTAGAGGAGTAATGACAATGACCGATGCGAAAACGGATGCCGGCAAGAAAGCCGAGCAGAAGAAAGTCAAACTGACGGCGTACCATGGCGAAAATGGTCCTGGCGACGTTGTAACCCTCGACAAGGCCGACGCTGATCGGCTCGTCGAAATCGGTGCTGCGGCCGAGCTGAAGGCCGCCAGCGGCGACAGCGAAAACGGCGAACAGGCCTGATCATGCGCCGCCCCATTCGCACCTCGGCGCCTGCCGTAAAGCCGGTATCCCTTGAGGAAGCCAAGCAGCATTGCCGGGTCGACACCAACGAAGACGATGTCGTCATCGCAGCGTTTATTGATGCTGCGGTCTCGCACCTCGACGGGTGGTCCGGTGTGCTGGGGCGGTGCCTCATAAATCAGGGCTGGCGTTTGAGTTTGACGGGCTGGCCGGCGTGCCGCTCCATCCGGCTGCCCTTTCCTGATGTCTCTGACGCGACCGTCAAATACTTCGATGTCGACAACGTCGAGCAGACCGTTGATGCCTCACTCTTCGAGCGGGTCGAAGATGAGCGAGGCGCCATCGTCGAATTTCGCGAGGGCTTCACCGGTCCCGCCGTCTTCGCTGACCGTTCCGCTGCGGTCACGGTGGAATTCGTCGCGGGATATGGACCTGCTGCCGGCGATGTTCCGCAGGCCATTCGCGCGGCGATCTCGATGATGGTTGCCCATTGGTACAACCACCGAGAGGTCGCGGTCGAAGGTCAGTCCGTCGAAGTTCCCTTCGGCGCTTCAATGTTGATCGCGCCATTTCGGCGAACCGGCATCTGATACCCGCTTGATGGAGGCTGACATGCCACGCGTGCGTTTTATTGCTGACTTCGATTACAAGCCGACGCCTCAGTCGACCGTGGGATACCTCGCCGGCATGGAGGAGGTCGTAAAGCGCGAATGCGCCGAGCAGGCGATTGCGGTCGGCAAGGCTGTTGCCGTCCCGACCAAGCGAAAGGAGGTGACCGATGGTGAAGCGGTCAGCCGGTGATCTCTATCATCGCTACGCCTTCGACAAGCGCGAGCAAATCGATGATGGCGCCGGGAATACGGTCGGGAGATGGATCGAGCAGTTCTCGGTGCGTGCCGGCGTTATCAATCTTCGCGGCGGTGAGGCCGTCATGGCCGGCCGCCTTGAGGGCAAGCACACGCAGGTCGTTTTTGTCCGCGCCTCGTCGCAGACGCGCTCGATCTCTACGGATTGGCGCCTGAGGGATGTTCGTACCGGCGCCTTCGTCAACGGCAAGTGGACCGGCGTTTCCTACAACATCCGCGAAATCACCCGATCCGACGATCGGCAGTGGATCGAAGTGTTGAGCGAGAGCGGAGTTGCTGACGGATGACGAAGATCCTCAATCTCGCCAAGCTGGACAAGAAGCTGAAGCGCTTGCCGACGGTTGCCAAGGAGTTCATCCGGGCCGAAATGGGCAAGGTTGCCGACCAGGTCGTTGAGATGATGAAGCGCCTGGTGCCCGTCGAGGACGGCGTGCTGAGCGATAGCATCGGCTGGACGTGGGGCAAGGCACCGAAGGGCGCGAGCATCGTCGCGACCGTGGAATCGAAGATGGGCGCGGATCTCACCATCACCATCTACGCCGGCAGCGTCGAGGCCTACTATGCGCGGTGGCAGGAGTTCGGCACGCAGGATCTGCCGGCGCAGCCCTTCTTTTATGTGAGCTGGCGCGCCAGTCGCAAAGATGCCCTCCGACAGGTCCGCAAGGCCTCGCGGCAGGCGGCAAAGAAGGTAGCGGCATCATGAGCGACGCTTCGTTTGAGCTTCAGGTCGCTATCGTCGCGCTCCTGAAAAACGCCCCTGCGCTAACCGCGCTCATTGGTGACCGCGTCTACGATCACGTGCCGCGAGATCCGGCCACGAACAAAGTGACGGCCACATTTCCGTACGTCTCGCTTGGTCCCGACCAGGAGCTTCCGGAGGCCGCCGATTGCGTTCGCGCCTCGGAATTTGTGCTCCAGATCGACGCCTGGTCACGCGAGCCGGGTTTCCCGGAAGTCAAGAAGGTGGCGCGCGCCGTCGAGGATGCGCTTCACGAAGTCGAGTTTCTGTTACCCGGAAACGCGATGGTTTACTTCGAGTATGACGGGCGCCGCGTGTTCCGCGACCCTGACGGCCTGACGTCTCAGGCTGCAATGACCTTCCGGGCCGGCATCGACAAGGCCTGATCCTTCGCAAATTCGGCATTTCGCCAACCTGCCCGACGGGCGGGCAATTCCGCTTGCCATCAAAGGAGACAGACATGGCAGATGAAGCAACGACAATTAAGGGCGGCAAGGTAAAGGTGCTGCTCGGGAATGCCGCGACTCCGACCGTCTACACGGCGCCGTGCGGTTTTACGCAGAAGTCCGTCACGCTCAACAAGGGGCTGGAGGAGGTGCAGATCCCCAACTGCGTCGACCCCGATGCGGTCGACTGGCTCGGCCGTGATGCCACTTCGCTGTCGATGAGCATCAGCGGCGAGGGCGTGCTGGCGTCCGAAAGCGTCGAGACCTGGCTCGAGGCGTGGGAAGATGTCGACTCCGTGCCGGTCAAGGTTGAGTGGGTGTTTCCCACGAAAACGATCACCTGGACGGGGCGCATGCACGTCGAGACGCTCGAAACCACTGCGCCGAACGGTCGCCGCGTCACGGCAAACGTCAGCCTGCAGAGCGACGGCAAGATGACGCGCGTGGTGACGCCGGTATGAGCCGCAACGCTCAAATCACGTTCCCTTGGGCGGATGGTGATTACACCTTCCGCCTCGGGTGGGGCGAGCTGGAGCAGCTGCAGGAGGCTTGCGACGCGGGGCCATATGTCATCCTCTCTCGCCTGCAGGACGATACGTGGCGCGTTGGTGACATCAGCCATACCATCCGCCTCGGCCTTGTCGGCGGCGGCATGAAGATGACCGACGCGCTGCTGAAGGTGCGCAAGTTCGTCGAAGCTCGCCCGCCCGCCGAAAACCTCCTGTTTGCGCAGGTCATCTTGTCGGCAGCCTGTGTCGGCGCTCCGGAGGAGAATGTGGGGGAGGAGGGCGCGCCAAGCCCGGCGGAGGAGAACGCCTCGACGACCTCCCCAACGGAAAGCTGAGGTTTGGCGCGATCTACGGCAATGGCGCGGCGATGAGCTTCACGCCACAAGAAATCCGGGCAATGTCGATGTGGCAGTTCATGGCCGCGCTTGATGGCTTCATCGCCGCCAACTCGCCCGAAGACACGGGTTTGACGGCGAAAGAGGCTGAGGAGCTTTGGGAGTGGCTGGAGGCTGGTTAGCCCTCGGTCACGATTTCGCGGCCGATAAGAAGCATCACGAAACCTATTAGGGTGAGGGTCGCGAGCGCAACGAAAAGCGTTTCCGGCATGTCGGGCACTGCGATCGTGCCGGATACGTCCTCCAAGCGTTTCTGGAATTCGTTCCGGCCCGCGAACGCCGTAAGTGCGGCGTTGTACTCCCACGCGGCGTACGGCGTGGGCAGCACAAACAATGCCGCTCCGACTTTGCCGATGGCGTTCAATCGATACTTCGAAACACTCATTGCGTGTCCTCCGGGCCGCAATCTCTCAAGGAATTTTCGTTTTGTCCATCGACCTTGAAAAGCTCGTGGTGCAGTTGTCTGCCGACATCAAGAGCTACGCGCGCGAGATGCAGAAATCGGTCGGCGTGACCAACGCAACGGCGCGCGCGATCGAGAAGCGCTACGAGAACATGAGCCGAAAGCTGGATTCGATCGGGCGCCGGTCAGCCAGCGCCTTGATTGCCCCCTTAACCGGTGTCGCTGCGGCCATCTCGGTCAACGAGGTGCTTGGATACGCCGACGCCTGGACCACGGCCAAGAACAGCCTTTCCGTGGCCGGGGTCGTTGGGCAGCAGCAAGTCGATGTTCTCGATCGCCTGTATCAGTCGGCGCAGGCGAATGCCACGCCGGTCGGGGCGCTTGCAGATCTGTTCGGCAAGGCCTCGCAGGCCTCCGACGTTCTCGGGGCCTCTCAAAAAGAGCTGATCGCATTTTCCGATGGCGTCGCGACTTCCTTGCGTGTTGCCGGTACAAGCGCTGGCGCCGCTTCGGGGGCGCTCACGCAGCTGGGGCAGTTGCTCGGTTCCGCGCGTGTTCAAGCCGAAGAATTCAACTCCATCAATGACGGTGCTCGGCCTATCCTGATGGCCGTTGCGGCTGGTCTCGACGAGGCCGGCGGTTCCGTCAGCAGACTCAAAGAACTGGTGAATGAGGGCGCCGTTTCAGGTCGCCAGTTCTTTCAAGCCTTCCTCAAGGGTCTTCCTCAGATCCAGTCGATGGCCGCCAACTCCACGCAGACGATCGAGCAGGGTGTTACGAAGGTCAACAACGCCTTCACGAAGTACATTGGCGAGACGGATGCCAGTCTCGGCGCATCAGAGCGGCTTGTCGCGGGTCTAAACGCGCTTGCCGACAATTTTGGCGAAACTGCTGACGTCGTGCTCCAAGTTGCCGGCGTTATCGCTGGAGCGTTGGTTGGTCGATCGATTGCGTTGATGGTTGCTAAGCTCGGCCTCGCCACGACGGTGGTTTTGAAGTTCGTTGCTGCACTGCGAGCCGCTGCGTCGGTCGGCAGTGTCGCGTCGGCCATCGGCGGGCTCGCAGCGGCGGCCGGCCCGATCGGTGTCATTGTCGGTGGAACCGCTGTCGCCGCGCTCGCGCTGTTCGCGAGTTCTACAGATAGCGCCGGAAGCGGCGCAGATCGCTTTGCTGAGCGCCTCCACAGAATGGGGGACGCTGCGGAGGAATCCGCCTCAAGGGCAGAGACGGCGAGCCGGAAAGTCGATGAGGTTGTAAAGAATCAGCTGACGAGTGAGGTCTCGGCCGCGAAAAGTGAGGTTGAGGCTGCCACCGCCGCTGTCGTCGACCTGTTCGACAGTCTTTTCCGGAACGTCGATCGGGACACCATTTCTCCAGAGCAAATCCGTCAGCTTGAAGATCTGCGCGACAAGCTGAAGGCTGGCACGGTCGGAGCCGACGAGGCAAACAACGCGCTGCATAGCCTTGCCAACTCCAATCCCAATTTTCAGGCGGTTGCGAACGCCTTTAAACCGTTGCTCGAAAAGTTGGGGCAAGTGGTCACTGCGGCTAAGCAGGCGCAACAGGAATTAGCTTTGGCATCCGGTCAAGCCGTTACACCGGAAAGCGCGGCCGCCTATCGTCAGTACGGTCAGTCTCGCTCTAAGAGCGAGGAGATGTTGCGCCTCGGCAAAGCCTACGCCGACGAGGCGGCGCGGCAGAACAAGCTGAGCAAGGATCAGCTCGCCGTCGAAAAGGAAATTGCGTCGATCCGGAAGGATCTCAAGGACAAAGGTGGTTTCCTTGCTGATGCCCAGATCAAGGCGTTGGCCGAAGCGAATGTTGCGGCCGACCAGGCGCGCAGCAAGTCGTCCGGAAGCGGTCGCACGAAAGGCGTAAAGCAGACCTCTGAAAGCCGGTTCGATGCCGACATTCAGGCGGTCAAGGATCGCACGGCGGCACTGGTTGAAGAGCAGCGCATTGTCGGACTGTCGTTTCAGGACCAGGAGCGCCGGCGCATGGCGCTCGACCTGGAGCAGACCGCGCTTGCGGATCTGCGAGAAGAGGCGCGCCGTAAAGGGCAGACGGATCTCGAAAACATCAAGCTTTCGGCGGATCAAACGGCGAAGATCCGCGAGGCCTCGGCAGCGTATGCCGAGCAGGCCGATGTTCTTCGCCGCGTGCAGGAGCAGCAGGATAGGGCAGAGCAGGCGGCCGAAGATTTCTATGATGTCTTCAAGTCGGGCACCATAGGCGCCATCACCGGCGCCGACAGCCTTTCCGAAGCTCTGGAGAACGTCGGAAAGCGCCTTTCCAGTCTGTTGCTGAATAGCGGCTTCGATAGCCTCTTTCAGCCGCGCACCTCCAGCTCGTCGGGCGGAATGTTCGGCGGGATATTCTCGGCGATCGGGAAATGGATTGGCCTTGCCAATGGCGGGCCGGTCAAGGCTGCATCGGGCGGCAAGGTCACCGGTCCGGGCACGAGCCGAAGCGACAGCATCCCGGCGATGCTTTCCGATGGCGAGTACGTGGTCAATGCGGCCGCCACCCAAAAGCACCGCGCGTTGCTCGATGCCATCAATTCGAACCGTGCGTTGCGGCTCGCGGATGGTGGCCCGGTCAAGCTGACGGCGCCGCGCATGCCAAACCTTGCCGGCATGGGGCTGAAGGGCGGGCAATCCGTTTCTTTGAGCTATGCCCCTAGCTACAGCGTGACCGGTACGGGGGAAGAGATCGCCGCGCTCAAACGTCAGATGGCGCAGGATCGCGCCGAGTTTGAGGGCCGCACGATCAAGGCGGTGCGTGACGCTCAGAAACGACGCATGATTTAGTCGAAAGGCTCGTTTTAGAAATGGCGATCGTATTTCCTCGCGAGCTGCCCGATGTCGGTTTCGTCACCGCCGATGTCATACTCGCTGATCCCGTCAAGGCGTCGCCATCGGGCGCCCGGCTCATCAACTACACGCAGGTGGAAGATCCGGTGTGGCAGGCGTCGATGGTCACGAGGCCGTTGCTCTACTCAGAGTATTCGGCGGTTGAGACCTGGTGGCTGTCTTTGCGCGAGGGACTGCGAGCCGTGTTGTTCCGCCATCCTTGGGATTGTTACCCTCGGCTCCACCGTGGCAACCACGCGCCGGCAGACGTTGCCGGCGTCCTGGTCTCTGTGACCAGTGGCAACGAGCTGGCGGTTTCTGGCGTCGATCCAGCGCTCGCGTTGTCGATCGGCGATCGGGTCGGCCTTGAGCGCCTCGGCCGGTATCACGTTGGTCGTGTGGCTGATGTCTCGGGCGCTGGCGCGGCGCGGCAGATTGCGATCGAGCCGCCCCCGCAAGGCGTCGTGACGCAGGCGGGTGCCGTCGTGCGGTTCGCACGCCCGGCTCTGATCATGAGGCCCGTGCCCGGAAGCTTTCAGGCTCCGAAAGCGGGCCATCGCTTCAACGTCTCGTTTCAGTTGCGGGAAAGCCAATGACGCTGTCACAAGAGGTCAAGGATCTTTACGACCAGGGCAGGATCTCGACGCGGCAGATGGTGCGCGTAACACTCGGCTCGGGCGTCTATGGCTTCATCGCTCGAAAGGAACCTCTCGACTTCGGCGGCGTCACCTATCGGCCGTTTGGCCTGTTGGAGGTCTCGGAGATCGGCGGGGGCACGGGGACGGCGGCCGATGGCGGGTTTACGTTGCGCTTGGCTGAAAGCAAGGATGACGGGCTCACGCCTGCGATCCTGACGCAGATCGAGAACGAAGATTACCGCGACCGGCCCGTTGTCGTTTACGACGCGCACTTTCATCCAGACACGCTCGCGCTGATCCAGATAGAGCCCGTCGCGCGGGGATACCTCGATATCATCGAGCATTATGCGGACGACACGCGCGGCTATTATCTCGAAGCGAAATGCGAGGGGCGGCAGCTCGATTACAGCCGTCGCAACGGTCGCAAGCGAACGCTCGTCGACCAGCAGCGCCGAGATCCCGGCGACCGCTTCTTTGAACATGCCGCCACGGCCGGCCGTGTCGATATCGCATGGGGTCGAGTTGTCGGCTCGGCCATGAACGCTGCCAAGAACGTCGCCGCCGGCGCGGCTAGAGCCTTAGGTTTCAAGGGGCTTTGAATGTCCAGACAATCCGGATGGGAAAGACGCCTCAACGCGGTTGTGGCGAAGCACCAGGCGTTGCCGTCTCGTTGGGGCATCTCCGATTGCTACGTCATCCCTGACGATGCGGTCGAGGCGCTGACGGGTGCCGTGATGTATCCGAACGCGCGGGGCTACCAGACAGAGGCGGGCGCCGCCAAGGCGCTGCGCCGGCATGGCTTCGCTAATGTGCGGGACGCATTCGCGGCACGGTTCGCGGAGATCCCGGCAATGATGGCGCAGCGGGGCGACATCGGTGTGATCGAGCGCGATGGCGCCTTTTCCGGTGGTGTCTTCACCGTCCTTGGTTTCATGACGCGCGCCCATGGAGGCGCGGTCGAATTCATTCCGGCAAGTGCCGTGAATTCAGCTTTCAGGGTGGAATAATGGGCTTTCTCGCTCCGATCCTCGGCGCCGTCTTCGGCGCTGGATCTCTCGGCATCATCGGCAAAATGGTGATTGCCGTCGGCCTCAACCTCATCGTTGGGAAGATGGAGGAGCGCCGCGCCAAGAAAAACCAGAAGCAGGTTGGTGGCGTCGAGTTTGAGCGTCAATATGGCGAGAACGTCAGCCGCAAGGTGGCCTGCGGCCTCGTCGGGCTGGCGGGGCACGACACCTACGTCAACACCTTCGGCTCTTCCAACAAGTACCTGGAGCAGGCCTACACCGTTGCGGATTTTCCCTGCGATGGCCTGTCGCGGATATGGGCCGGCGGAGCGCTGCTGCCGCTCGAAGAAATTCTGCCGTCGATCCCGCACGCGAAAAGTTATCGCGTCGCAAGTGGCACCTACGCCGGCTTGATGGTCTTCACCTTCTACGATGGCACGCAGACGGCCGCCGACGCCGGCATGGTCGCCAACTCCAATCCGCCTGGTCGCTGGACCGCCGATCACATCGGCACGGGCATCGCCTGGATCAAGGTCAGCCTGACCTATGACAGCGAGAAGCTCGGCCAGTTTCCGGACTTCTTTTTTGAGATCCGCGGTGCCCGTCTCTACGACATTCGCAAGGATTCCACGGCTGGCGGATCTGGCCCGCATCGCTGGGGCGTCTACTCGACATACGAGTTCACCGAAAACCCAATCCTGTTCGAATACAGCTACCGGCGCGGCTTTTCGGTCAACGACGACATGTTCTGCGGCATGGGCATGGATGCGGCGGATCTGCCGTTCGATCGCTATGCCACGGCCGCCAACATCTGCGACGAGGCGACGGATCACGGCAAGCGCTATCGCTGCTCAGTGATGTTCGATGCCGATGTCGACCACGGCGACAACATCGAGGCGGTCATGCGTGCTTGTGGCGGCATCGTGATCGACAGCGTCGAGGGCTCGTGGCCGCTTGTCGGAACCGATCAGCCGATCGTCGAGACTTTCACGGATGACGACCTGGTCGCAGGGGAGCCGGTGCGCTATCAGCGCCGTCGGTCGATGGCGGATCTCGTCAACATCGTCTCGGGCACCTATCCGGAGCCGGCCAATATGTGGTCGCCGGCCGGCTATGACGTTCAGACGAACCCGGCCTATGTGGCGCTGGATCGCCGTACGCGAGACGTGCCGCTCGACTTTCCGACCGTGCCTTACAAGGCGCAGGCGAACCAGCTCGCCTCGATCTACTTCAATGAGAACCGCTACGAGGCGACGGCCGACATCATCCTTCGCCCCCGGTTCCAGACCATCAAGGCGGGCGATTGGGTGCGCTGGAATTCGGCTCGCTATGGTGACCGCGTCTATATGGTGCAGGCTCGGGCAATCAGGGCGCTGACCAGCGATGGCCCGCGCAACGTGATGCTTTCGCTGCAGGAGCGTGACGGCGCGATTTATGACGGCGTTGGCGTGGTGGCTCCGGTCATTCCGTTGCCGCCCGGCGAGCCTGTCTATCTGAGCGAGTTGCAGGATTTCAGCGTCATCGGCGTGAAGGCAGTTGGGGCGGATGGTCGCTCTTACCCGGCCTTCCGGATCGCATGGGCGCCGATCGTCGACATGACCGTAACGGGCATCACATTCGAGTGGTGGATCAAGACGGCGCCGGCCAACAAGTTCTCCAAGCAGGTATCGGCCAGCGACGGCACGATTACCTTTCTTCAGGAGGGTATCCTTAGCCTGACCGATTACGAGTTCCGCTACAGGCTGCTTGCCGATCGCCCGACCAACTGGACGGCGCCTATCACCGTGAAATCGGTCGACGGCGGCAATGCGGATCTGGAGATCGGCTTAGGCCGGCTCGGCGAGGATGTGAAAAACCGCTTCGAGGAACTGCAAGGCGAGTTCAACGGCGTCTGGCAAAGGCTCGAAGAGTTGACCACGGCGTTTTCGCTCGATGGCGCTGTCGGCGAGGTCAAACGGCAGGAGCTGAAGGCGGCGGTCGGCGATGCGTTCGCGCAGATCGTTACCGAGCAGCGTGTCCGCGCCTCGCAGGATGAGGCCCTGTCGCAGCTCTATACTGCGTTGACGGCGACGGTCGGCAGCAATCTCGCACGGTTGATCACAGAGGAGACGGCGCGAGCGACGGCGGATAGCGCCTTGAGCGGCCGCCTGACGTCGCTCGATGTCAGCGTGGCCGGGAACCTTGGGCGCTTGATCAGCGAGGAACAGGCTCGCGCCACCGCCGACAGCGTGCTCACAGCGAGCATGACGGGCATCAGCGCCGACATGAACGGGCGATTTGCCGGCGGCCTGGTGAAGTTTCAGGCGTCAGCCGATCAATCGGGTGTCAACGCTCGCTTTTCGGTGATGCTTCGTGCTGGGCTTGGCGACCAGTTCAAGGAAAGCGGCTTCTACCTTGAGATCTACACCGAGGGCGGCGTGTTGAAATCGCGCTTCGCGGTGAAGGCCGACCAGTTCGTGATCTGGAACCCCGGAAGCCCCGCGTTCCTACCCATCGTCATCGAGAACGGCGAACTGAAGCTCAACATCGCCAATATCGGCTTGATCCGATCGGGCAGGCTCCTGTCGCAGAACGGCAAGATGGATATCAACCTCAACAACGGCACGATCGAGATCTATAGCTGATGGTTCGCACAATGATTGGCGTCGACAGCACTGGCGCCGGCTGTATCAAAATGATGAAGAGCGACGCCGATGATCCGCGCACCACGCCGGATAGCGAGCGCTGGAAGTTCCTCTACAACAGCAAGTTCTCGATCACGATGAACCTGGCCGACATGCAGCGGGTCAACCAGATCAGCCGGCCGGGGCTGAATGACTCGGGCGTGATGTACTACTATCCTCCCGGTTCCAACAGCAGCAACTTTGTGTACGGCGAGGGGTCAGCTGGTGGCTCTAGTACCTGGTGTTATAAGAAGGAGCATTTTCCTACGCTCCGGTATGAAGTGCCTCTTTACGACATCAAGGCGAAGAAGGGCGAGGGCAGCAACCGCTATAACCAGCAGATGGTCTTCTGGTTCGACAGCTACGACTATTACAATGGTCAGGGCGGATTTTATGTTGCCGGGAACTACCAACAGCTGGCGTGGGTAACGGGCACCGACAGTTCGTTCTTCAACAATACCTGGGGTTCATGGGCGTCTGGCATCATGATCAATATTACCAGGTTCGACACGATCGACGGATTTAACCGTTTCCTGTCGAGAGATCGGACGCTCGTTGTCTGGAACCTGCCTGGCAACAACGCGCCCGTCGACGAGGCGCCTGCTTTGGCGCCGAATGGAAGCAAGACGATCAAGATCTCGTCGACCGAGTTCAAGGCGGCGAGACCCGGTTACCCGGTCGATACGGCGACACCGGCGCAGATTGCTTTCGACATCGGCGCCAAACTACCGGTGAAGGTCATTCGGTCGGGCGACATCGCACTTCCGGCTGGCGTGAGCTACTTCGATGTCGGCTTCCAGATCCCTGAGATGGTCGCGCTCGACGTGCATTTCTACAACAGCGCCACCATCATGTATCCGTGCAATCCGCAACTTAACAATTTCGGCGCAGAGTACTGGTTCGATGGCACGCGGATCGGCTTCGACGCTTCGACCGGCATGCGCGCCCGGTTCATGCTCTACCTCGAAGACAACAGCCCGCCGACCAGCGGCAGCAACAAGGTGCTGCGGAAGTTTCACGACGGGGTGCAGGAGGTGACGCAGATCCTGCGACCGGGCTCGGCCGATCCGCCGGGCTGGGCCGACATCGTCATCGACAGTCGATGGCCGCAGGTGCAAATCCTTGCGCAGGGATGGATCGACACAGTTGCGGGAAACGGCGTCGCCTACGACATACCATTCGACGGAACCGGAATGTTCCCGATGGTGAAATACCTGACGACGCATGGCGCCGGCAGAGGTGGCAGCGCTGCCCCGGACGGCCTCAATCAGCTCAATACATCGTGGACGAACGTCTACCGTCTCCCGTTCGTGAAGCGGCTGAAGTACACGGCGCCCGGCAACCAGTCGCACGCGGGCGAAAGCACCTATTGCGAGTTGACCCAGGACAACGCCCGCTTCTGGACCTTCGCCGGCAATGTCGGCGACTACTACAACCGACGCAATAGCCCCGGAAGCTGGCGCACCTCTGGCGCCACGCCGCCTCTCGGCATCCGTTATTACGTTTTCGGCATTCCAGCTTAGGAAGCTCCCAACATGACCACTCCTTACACGACAGGGTCGGTGACCCTGACGAACGGCAGCGCCGTGGTGACTGGTGTCGGCACGGCCTGGCAGACGGCTTTGATCGCTGGCGGCACGCTTTACGCTGAGGCCGACGGCAACCCGTTGCCGATCTTGTCCGTCGACAGCAACACGCAGATCACGTCTGCGATCAAATGGAAGGGCGCAACTGGCAGCTACCCCTATGCGATCATGCGCGACACCGCCTATGGTCAGCAGACGGTTGCCAATGCGCAGGCACTTTCGACCTACCTGCAGCGGCTCGACAGTGCATCGCTCTCCGCACTGGCCTCGCTGGCGGCGTCGATGACGGCCGACAAATTCGCCTATACAACTGGCCTCAGCTCGATGGCGTGGACGGCCTTGTCGGCTTTCGGTCGGGAGACGCTTGCACTCGGGGATGCGGCCGCCTGGCGCAACAAAATCGGGGCATTTGCTTCGGCTGGTGGAACGATTGCCGGCAATTTGACGGTCAGCGGATCGGAGGTCGTCAACGGAAGCCACGCCGCCGGAAACTACTCAGCGGATGCTGCCGCGGGGATCGAAACCTTCCTATCGTTGAAGGCGGCAGGTGGTCATCGTTTCGTTTTGTCCAAGACAGGAGAGCCTGAAACCGGAGGGAATGTTGGCGCGAACTTCGCCTTGAGCCGATGGAGCGATGCCGGGGCGTACATCGACGCGCCGATCATTGTGAACCGCAGGACCGGGTGCGTCACGATGGGTAGCAACCCGCGATGCGCGGGAACTCCCTACGGGCCAATTCAACCGCTGGCGGCCGGTCAATATTACGGCCTGCTCCGGAGTGCAGTCGGCTTCGATATGATCGTTGGGCCGTCCGGCATGACCTTTAGCATCGGCGGTAACCCAGGTGCAGGAGGGCGTGTTGTCCATGTCCCCCATACTGCTTGGTATAGGATAACGCTGACAGTAACGGCCAACTCCCCCTCAGGTCAGTCCTCTCTAACTCTGGCCAGAAATGGCGCAGCAGTTATTCCTGTCCTGTTCATTCCGGCGACGAGCTCGTCTTACAGCACTCATACTGCGACCTACACGATGCCGATGACAGCAAATGACCATCTCTGCCTCTACTGCAATTCGGGCTCCGTGAACCTGTCGCTGGAGCACACGAATTTCAGCATCGACTTCATGCACTTCTAGGAGCTGAAAACCAGATGATACGCACCTTTACCATCGAGACATCGGAAGCCGACGAAAAGGCCCTCACCTACTCGCATCCATCGGGCATGGTGGAGTTCGCATTCAACTCCGTGCTCACCACCGTAGTGAATTCGGCACGAGATCAGCTTTTGCGGCATGAGCGAGAGGCGGCCGCTAACGAAGGTCGTACTCTGACTGGAAGCGACGATGCAATTATCAGTGCATCGACGGCGCCAGACGCGGACGCGCGAAACGCCCAGGCGCTGGCGAAGGCCGAGCAGGAGCGTGCCGAGATGGAGAGAACCAAGCCGTTAACTGCTCGGCAGCTCCGGCTGGGCCTGGTCAACAACGGCTTTGCTCTTGCAGACGTGGACGTCGCGATAGAGGCGTTGCCGGACGGCGCAGAGAAAGAAAAGGCCCGGATCGAATGGCAGTACGCTGGCGAGTTCAATCGTGACCATCCGTTGTTAACGACCATCGCCGCGCAGCTCGGGATCTCGGCCGAGCAGTTCGAAACCATGTGGGTCGAGGCGCTGAAGCTGTAACTCCCTCGTCAGATCGCTCGCGTCACCACTTGAGCCGCGACCGATACCAGCAAGGCCGCCAGTGCGACGGCCGTTCCCAATCGCGCAATCTTCATCCGGCGCCCGCGAGCGCCATCCCAATCATAGCCCATCATGTTCCCCAGCCGGGCATCATGCCGCGCCGGAATGGTGGCCTGTTTTCCTAACGAAGAGGTAAATCCGATGAACCGCGAAACGTTCTTCGCCTATGCGAAGCGCGCACCTTTTGGCGTGAGCATGAAGCAGTCTCAGAAGGATGGCATGATCGCCATCCTCGACGAGTGGGACCGGCGCCAGTCGACCGGCAAGGTGCTCGACAACCGGTGGCTTGCCTACATGCTTGCGATCACCTTCCATGAAACCGGGGCGACGATGCAGCCGGTGACCGAGAACCTGAACTACTCGGCCGAACGGCTCATGCAGGTTTGGCCGAAGCGCTTTCCGGATCTCGCCAGCGCCAAGCCCTATGCCCGCAACCCGCGCAAGCTTGCAAACAAGGTATACGGCGGCCGGATGGGCAACAAGGCGCCCGATGATGGTTGGCGCTATCGCGGCCGCGGCCTGCCGCAGATCACCGGCCACGACAACTACGCCAAGTTTGGGATTGCCGACGCTCCTGAAAAGGCGGCCGAGATGGAGACCGCGATCCGCATCCTCTTCGACGGCATGATCGGCGGTCTGTTCACCGGCAAGAAGCTCGCCGACTATTTCAACCAGGTGGCAAACGATGCGGTCGGCGCCCGCGCAATCATCAGCACCGACAAGGCGCCGCTGATTGCGGGGTACTATCGGAGCTTTCTGGATGCGCTCGAGGCGGCGAGGTCGCCGGTCAAGGTGGCGGATGTCACGCCGGAAGCGGCCAAGGCCGACGACGTGCCAGCCAGCCAGAGCGGCACGGCCCTGACAACCGTGGGCGGTTTGTTCGGCAGCGCAGGGCTTTCGGCAGTTCTCGGGGTCAACAATCCCTACGCCGCTGGTATCGCGGCGCTGCTGATCGTGGTCGGTTCCGTCGCAGCTTTCATGTTCTTCACCGGCCGCTGGTCGGTGAACCGCGCACCGGCCCGCTGACATGTGGCCGCGCGTCATCGTCGGCGGGCTCGCGCTCGCCGGCCTCGTTTGGCTGGTCGCCGAGATCCGCGAGGACGGCGCCCGGTCGCTCACCACCAAGATTGAAAGGCAGAACAATGCAGCGGCGAGCCGCGCTCATTCAAAGCGCACTGATTACGATTCCTGCCTTGATGCTGGCGGGCTGTGGAACTTCGGCGCCGGCGAGTGTGACGGCCCTTAGGAGCATCGTCGGAGCGGATCTAGTCGGCACGCGAGGGGCGACGCCGGCAGATCAGCGGAAGATAGACCGGACAGTCGTCGGCCTCTGCGCCGGCGGCGTATGGACGAAGGCGGAATGCAAGCGACACGGGGAAGGGCGGTAATGACGGAGGGGACTTCTGAGCGGGCAATTGGCAGGCTGGAGGGCAAACTTGATGCCCTCGTCGATGCGGTGGAGAAGGGGCAGGACGAAAGCAAGCAGGGGCGGGCGCGTATCTATAGCGAGCTGGAGAAGGTGCGACAGGAGGCGGCAGCGAGCCGCGCGAAAGTCGAAAGCCTTGAGCAGCAGATGGCGGATGCCTCGCCTGTCATCTCCGATATCAAGCGCTGGCGCGAGCGCTTCATCGGTATGCAGATGCTCGTCGTTTTCCTCGCCGGCTCGGCCGGCGCGGCAGCCATAACATTCTGGAAATGGCTGTCGTTCAAGCTTGGTTGGTAGCACGTCGGCAGGAGGAATTGATTTGAACCATCCACTTTCTGAGAATGAATACGACGGGCGCGGTGACGATGCTCTTCGCGCTATCCGCCCTTCTATCCTCGCCGTGCTCGAAACGGCGAAGATGGCGGGCTGGTCGCAGGAAGAATTTGCGGACGCCCTCTGCAATTTGGCCGACGAACTGATCAAGGAATGATGGGCATAGATTTGCCCTTCCCTTGACATCAATGGGAATACGTTCCTATTTTGTTCTGATCTTAGATTGAGCAAAGGCCATGAGACTGAAGGCACCATTCCCCCCGTCGTCGTACATCGAACATGACCCCAAGATGTACAACACCGTGAAGGGCCTTCGGGAATGGGAGGTGCTGGGCGCGCGCTGCTCTGCTTGCGGTCGCATCGGCTGGGTCAACAAGGACGCCGTGCTCGCGCGCTGGGGCGATCAATATCTAATGAACCTGCGCAATCGGTTCCGCTGCGGCTGTGGGAACCACTCCAACAATGTCGTCTTGATAGGTCGATTGCCGCGATAGCTGACGTTTTCGCCGTTTCATGCGTTAATGCGTGATGGCTAAAGCACCAAAGACAAAATCCCCCACGCTAGTCGCAGATCCGATGCCGCGCCTGGTCGAGCCCTGTGTGGCTACTCTTGTCGATAAGCCGCCGAAGGGGCCGGAGTGGGCCTTCGAAGTGAAATGGGACGGCTACCGACTCGCCATCCACGTCGGGCCGGTTGAGGTGAGGGCGATCACGCGCGGCGGTTATGACTGGACCAAGAAATTTGGGTCAATTGTCGCGGAGGCGCGCGAGCTGGGGCACGCGTCAATGATCATCGACGGCGAGGCGGTAGTGCTCGACCAACAGGGCCGGTCAGATTTCGGGCTGCTGCAGCGCGCCGTGGGAAGGCGTCCGAGTGCGCACGACGTGAGCGAAATCATCTTCTTTGCGTTCGACCTGCTTTACTTGGATGGGCGCGATCTGCGGAAGCTGCCGCTGTCCGAGCGACGGCGTCTTCTTGAGCCGATCGTCGCCGGCCGTACCGGCGCGATCCGCTTCTCCGAAGAGGTCGAGGCCGACGGCGCCGCATTCTTTCAGGTCGCGTGCGAGCACGGGCTCGAAGGCATCGTCGCCAAGCGGCGGGACAAGCCCTATCGATCTGGCCGCCAACCGGAGTGGTTGAAGATCAAATGCGCGCGGCGCGATACATTCGTCATCGTCGGTTATGAGCCCTCGACCGTGCCAGGCGGGATCGGCCGGTTGCTGCTGGCGGCGAGGAAGGGCGACGATCTGATTTATGTCGGGGGGTGCGGTACCGGATGGAGCAACAAGGAGTCCACCGCTTTGCGGGAGCTGCTGAACGCGATCCCGGCCGACAGCCCGGCGGTTGCTCTGAGGCAAAAAGGCGCGGTCTTCGCGCGGCCGTTGTTGGTCGCCGATATCGAGTATCGCGCCTGGACGCAGGACGGCAAACTTCGGCACCCTTCATTCAAGGGCGTGCGCGAGATGCAAGGCCCCGCTGAGGTCTACGTGATCTAGCCAAACCCCGATGCAGGGTGAAAGAGATTGGCCGGAGGGCTTACCCTCCGGCCTTTGGCTGCCCGGCCACGGGTGGTCGCAGCCCTAGAGCTGCAACGGCGGAGCTGATTGGCGTCGTTCCCGCCTGGCAATCCACAGGAATCCTTGCCACACCCGCTGCCTGCGCAGGCGCTCGGCGGTGTGCCAGAAAAAATGGTTCTCGACAATGCAAGACAGTTTTCAGTTCACGGCCGTTCGGCCCGTGTCCCCGCCGGCGGCTTACCTCGGCGGCAAGAAGCAACTCGCGGCGCGCATCGCGTCGATGATCGAGCAGATCCCGCATTCAATCTATGCTGAGCCTTTCGTCGGTATGGGCGGCGTGTTCCTACGCCGATCGCTGATCCCCAGGGCGGAAGTGATCAACGATCGCTCCGGAGACGTGATCACGCTCTTCCGCATCCTGCAGCGGCACTATCCGCAGTTCATGGAGGTCATGAAGTTCCAGCTTACGTCGCGGCGCGAATTCGAACGGCTCGCGGCGACTGATCCGTCGACCTTGACGGATCTCGAACGTGCTGCCCGTTTCCTCTACCTGCAGCGCCTGGCATTCGGCGGCAAGATCACGGGCCGATCATTCGGCGTCGACACGACCGGGCCGGCGCGGTTCAACATAGGCCGGCTCGGGATCGTCTTGGAAGAAGTGCATGAGAGGCTGAGCGGCGTGGTGATCGAGAATCTCGACTGGCGCGATTTCATAGATCGATATGACCGGCCGGGCGTGCTCTTCTACCTGGACCCGCCGTATTTTGGAAACGAGGGCGACTATGGCAAGGACGCCTTCACCCGCGATCGGTTCGCGGAGATGGCGGAGAGGCTGGCGACGATCCGGGGGCGCTTCATAGTCTCACTCAATGATCGACCGGAGGTCCGCAAAATATTCGCGGCTTTTCCTATCGCGCGCGTAGATCTCACCTACACCGTCGCCGGCGGTGCGGGGAAAGAGGTGGGTGAGGTGGTGATCATTGATCGTAAAGAACCGGCGATAGCGAATTTGCCAGGATGACGCGTCCTGCTGAGCGGGAGGGCTGCCTTCCCCTTCCGCTCAGACAACCGCTCGGCGAGCGGAGAGACTACGGCCAGATGTCCAAAGGTGGGCGTACGAGGCGATCACGCACGCCACCATTGAACAAGCTGTCGGGATGATGAACGTCTGCTTCCTAATTTCGTCACGTCCAACTGTTAAACAGCGACAGTTTTAGAAGTTGGGTAATGACGTGGACCATCTGACTCCGCTGAAGAGATCCGAGCTTATGTCCAAGGTAAAGAAGAAGGATACTTTACCTGAGATGAGGGTCAGGAGCGCACTTCATAAAATGGGCGTGCGTTATCGGCTTAATCTAAAGGGATTGCCGGGCAGTCCGGATATAGTCATGCGCTCTCGTGGACGGGTAATATTTGTTCACGGATGTTTTTGGCATCGCCATGACTGCCGAAAATCCGCCCTTCCCAAGACCAATATAGACTTTTGGCGCACCAAATTTCAGCGGAATGTCGAGCGTGACCAGCGGAACGTGGCTGAATTGACTTCAATGGGCTGGGCCGTCGACGTTATATGGCAGTGCGAAGCAGTTCAGCCAGATCTCTTGGCAACCCGACTCATTGAGATTATTGGCCGCTGAGCGAACCAGACCGCACGGTTTCCTTCGCCGCCACTCGGTAGCAAACATCAATTCTCATAGTACAATTCGGCGTCTACTTGCTTGATCGCGATTTGAACCTCTTTGACCTCGTAGGGAGCGCAAACTCGGAGCCTGGCAGCTTCGACGTCGAACAGCGCTACGTTGTGGCCTCCTTTGAAGTGGCTGTTGTACGCAATTCCATCATAGCCCGCATCCTTGAAAAGCTCTGTGAGGATCTGCGTGGGTGCGTAATCGGCTGCGCTGGAATCTTCGCGTGACACTGGGCGCGAGAATGCGTCGTCAATATCTGCCAGTACGGCGTCTGTGATTTGCTCAGTTGACGGCTTTCGCTCTCCAAAAATGCCGTCTAGACCAAGCTTTCGAAAGGCGCCAGTAGGCCCCTCGTGTGTGAAATTCACTATCGTAAGGTCTCGTGTCACCTCGAAGGTTCCAACTGACACCTGCGCGCCTACCCATGGGCGCGTCTCGGAAACTGCGGTTTCGGGGGACGTCGCCAAGTACAGAACCGGGATGCCTACCGAGTTAGCTCGCCCTTCTGATGCCCGGCGCTCTTGCGGCTTCATTCGATCAGGCCCGTAGGGGTAGTGATGTCCTCGCTCGTTCGAGGATGCCCAACCCTTCTGCGCCCTATAAAACCTGGCGCCATGCGGGATCTTGTCCAAACGCTTGACCGTGGTTGCCAGCAGGGTCTGCAAAAATGCGTCAATTTCGCGGGTCCACACATACCGTCGCGCGGTGCGAACGTTAAAGGCGAATAGGCTGTAGCTTCGCCACGAGGCAAACCGGGGCACGCTAGGATCATCCAGTTCGACTACTTTCCCCACATAGTTTCCCTTCTTTCGATCGACGAATCCCTGCGCGGAATGCGTCAGCCCGCCTGATCATTCAGAGGGGCTGACTTGTGTCTCTTAGAGCTTCTCAAGTATTCGCTCTAGCGGACCTGCTTTGCTGGTTGCGTCCAGGTACTCCTGATAAGCATTTACCGCATCCGTTATGAGTTGCTGATACGTGATAATCCGCGCATTCTGCGCAGCGAGGGACTGCCGGTCGGTTTCATCCATGCCAGTGGGGGTTTTCGCCACCAAGAGGTATATATCAAGCGGCGGGATAGGCTTGCTCGGGAAGTTCGACCGATAGTATTCCTCGACCGCATGCCGGTATTTGCGGGCTTGCTTGATTAGGTCGTCGAATTGAAGACTGGTCAACGCAGGCTTTTTCAGCTCCACGACGATATGACGACCTGAGCTGGATCTGTAGGAAATGTCTAGTCGCGCGCCGGTAGAGTCTGGATTAACTTTCTTGATGTGCTCAGTGAGTGTCAACTCCATCTCTGCTCGACCTGTGACGCGATCCCAAGACGGATCCAAGAGCCAAAGGTGATTGAAGAGATATTTTTGAGCGACCTTTTCAAGGTCCGTAGGGCTGTCTTTGATTGCCTTGAAGTGCTTAATAACCTCTAGACGCTGTTTAGTAATGTCTGCGTAGGCGGCCTCCTCCACGTCACTCAACGAGCTGAATATTGCCGCAAATTGAGGGCCCAAAACGTCGGTGATGCGCGAGAGTTCGTCAAGCTGGTTCTTAATGCGAAGCTTCTCAAAACCGATAATCGCGCCTCGATAGAGAACCGCCTTCGCCTTTTCGTTTTTCGCGTCATCCGAATGAACCGTCGCGTTCTGAATGGACGTCATCAGCCTTCGAGCAGTGCGCTGATCGCGCTTGTCCGGTAAGGTCGCAAGCCATTCGTTTACTGCATCATTTTCTGCGGTTCCCGGAGTTAGTCCTAGTGACGTTCGCCACTCGTCCCAATCATCGCCGATGCTCTCCAGCGTGCTCAGCGCGAAGGCAAGGAGCTTTTTATAGCGAGGATCATCTTTCTTAATTGCTTCACGGCTGGCGGTCGCGCGATCAACGTCGTCTTCGTCAAGGAAGTCCGCGTGTATCTCGCCGACGAGATAGCTTTGATAGTATTTTGCGCTATTTGCCTCGGTGAGGATGTTTTCTGCAAATACGCGACCATTCGCAAAAATGGAAAGCGTGTTGGCGCTGTCGTCCCTGCTGCCCAAGTCTCGCGGGCGAAAGACGCTCGCGATATAACCGGTGACCGTCGCCGGCGTGCCATCATCTAGGTGGACACCGTTCGGAAGCAACTTTTCGCACTTTTCCTTCGGCGCACCATCTTCGCCAACGGAGGAAATATTCTTCGCGAGTTTGTTAACGCGATCGAGTGTGGGCTGGTCAAACGACCACAGGAATTGGAATTTGTCGTAAATTGCGCGATCGCTCTCTACGATCTCTCTTTTGTTTAGATGAACACGGAACCCATGCTCTGGGCCAAGAATACTAAACCTTCTCGCGAGCTTAATCCGAAGATATTCTTCTGTTTTGTTCAAGGTTTTCAAAACTGAGGTTAGTTCAATCCTTGTGCCGTGGCCTTTTGGAAACGGACTCGGTGTGAACTCATCCAGCAGTATCGGCTTTTGCGCTTCGATGTTCTTTTTTAGAAGCGGGACATCTACTTCGAATCCGACGATCGGCGAGCCTTTCGCTTGTGAACTTACCTTCACAAAGTTGGACAGCGCAAACATCGAGAGCTTTCCAATGCCCTTCCGTCCCATCACGCGACGCTTGCCCGAAGCGCTTAGATGGTTTTGGGAAGCAACGCGCCGAGAATAACCCACGTGAAGAAACTTCTTCTGGATCGCAAGGGCGTCCATTCCATGACCATCATCCTCGATGATGATAGTATCAGTGTCTGGTTCGATTGTTATGTATACATTTTCGGCGTCTGCATCCCAAGCGTTTGCGACTAGTTCGGTAAGAGCGGCGGGAGTCGAACTATAAAGTCCGACTCCTAGGTGGTTAATAACGTTGATGTCTACTTGGAATGTAAAGGAATTACTGTTTGCCATTAACACTACTCTGGTAGGCAGCCACATGCTGACGAATTGAAATGCCAATCGCGTACCCGAGTTCGACCGGAACCGCGTTGCCAATCAATCTTGCTGTTGAAGTGAAGTCCGCGTCAACTCCTGGTGGTACAAATTCGTAATCCTCTGGGAACGACTGCAGGATAGCCATCTCACGCAAGGAAAGTGCCCGATCCTGCTCGGGATGCCCAAATCTACCTGTGCCGTAATTATGAGATTGGGTCGTCATGGTGCTAGAAGGCTTGTCCCATTCCATGCGTCCATACACGCTCTTAAAAGTGGAGCCAGACTCCCTCTTGTGGCATTCCAATAGGAGATCCTCCGGCCAGTCGGCCCAAGTCCCGCCAGGACGCGATGCTTGAATCCGCTTTAGGTTGATCTCAGTAAAGGTTCTTGCCTTGTGAAGCGGATCGCGGTCGTTCCGCTGTCCAGCCTTGATCGGCACCAAATGACCGATCGCATCTCTGACCGTTCTTGGGGACAGTTCAAGTTCTTCGGGGGTGAGCAGGCGAACGGGACCGAATCTCGACGCGAGCAGGACAAGGCGCTTTCGGCGTTGCGCCACCCCGTAATTCGCGGCATCAACTATCGCGTGATAGACGTGATACCCGCTGTCCTTCAGTGTCCGAACGAAATCTTGAAAGATTGATTGCCCCCTGAGGACGGGGACGTTTTCCATGGTCACTACGTCCGGGAGCACTTCTCGGACCACTCTTGAAAACTCGTTCAGGAGAGGCCACTTCTTGCTGCTCTGACGGTTACTCCCGTTGCTCAGGGTAGAAAATGGCTGGCACGGCGCGCAGCCTGCAAGCAGCTTAATGGCGTCGGGTGAGTAGTATGCATCCACTACGCTAGCAGGGACTACCTGAAGGTCGGCAAGGACAAATTCTGCGCCGGCATTATTTGCGACATACGGATGCTGGCACTTCGGGTCAAAATCTAAGCCCGCTTTAACTGCCAAGCCTGCTTTTCCCAAACCAAACGACAAGCCGCCTGCACCGCAAAACAGGTCCACCGCGTCAATCTGCATTGCATTCACCTTCGGTTATGTCTGAAACGCAAGGCGGCCCGAACGGTGATACCGCTCGGGCTGCCGCCAAGTAATTTGTGATTCTATTTACATTCGCAAGCTGGCCGCGAGCATAAGTCATGGTCGTTTGCAACTGGTTTACGTGCATGGAGCGTTGAAGGATGGTCACCGGTCGCACGCTCGCGCGGGACATGGTGGGCAGAAAGCTCAATGAAATAGTAGATAGTCCTTATGTCCCGTAAAGTGCCAAGCTATTGATTCTACGCATTTAGTAAACTCCGGCATGGGGCACCACCACATACACTTTCTTCACATCCATCGTCCGACATGCCTGAACGCCGCCGCGGTCATTGAACTGTCGCTTGCGAAGGTGTTAGGTGCGCTGCAGCAAGAAAACTGTCATGGCAGCGTCATGTTACCGAGAATAGAGACCTACGACGACCTCTACCGCGCCTTCCGCTGGCAGATCCCGGAAAAGTTCAATATCGGCGTTGCCGTCAGCGACGCCTGGGCTGCGCGGGCGCCGGAGCGGGTCTGTCTCCAGCATTTTGATCCCGGCGGTGCGCATCGGTCGCTTACCTATGGTGCATTCGCGCGACAATCCTCGGCCTTCGCCAAGGGGCTTGCCGGGGAGGGTATCGTGCCCGGCGAGCGGGTCGCGATCCTGCTGCCGCAAGGGTTCGAAACGGCGATCGCCCATGCGGCGATCTACAAACACGGTGCCATCGCTCTGCCGCTGGCGCTGCTCTTCGGCGTCGAGGCGCTCGAGTACCGGCTGCGCGATGCCGGCGTGGCGGCTGTCATCACCAACAGCTTCGGTTATGAACGCATCGCGGCGATCCGTGAACGGCTGCCTGATTTGCGGCTTGTGGTGCTGGCGGACGATCAGCCGCTTCCGGACACGATTGCCTTCTCGGACTTGGCATCGGGTGATCCTTCGGGCTTTGTTGCGGCCGATACCGGCCCGGACGACCCGGCCTTGATGATCTACACGTCAGGCACGACAGGACCGCCCAAGGGGGCGCTGCACGGGCACCGGGTGCTGCTCGGCCATTTGCCGGGCTTCGAGTTTCACCATCACTTCCTGCCGCAGCCGGGCGACCGGATGTGGACGCCGGCCGACTGGGCCTGGGCGGGCGGATTGCTCAACGCGCTGTTGCCGTCGCTGCTGCACGGCGTGCCGGTCGTGTCGTCGCCGGCCCAAAAATTCGATCCGCATACGGCGTTTCGCATCCTCGAAGAAATGGACGTGCGTAACGCCTTCATTCCGCCGACGGCGCTTCGGCTGATGAAGGCGGTCGAAAACCCGCGCGAGCGCTATCGGCTTAATCTGAGAACCATTGGCTCGGCCGGTGAATCCCTTGGTCGCGAAACCTATGAGTGGGCAAAGGCCGCGCTCGGCCTTGAGGTCAGCGAGTTCTACGGCCAGACCGAGTGCAACATCGTCATATCGTCGGCTGCCGATCTCGGCGTCGTCAAGCCGGGATCGATGGGCAAGGCCGCCCCCGGTCACCGGGTGGCGATCATCGACGGCGAGGGCCGCGAACTGCCGGCCGGCAGCGTCGGACAGGTGGCGGTCAAGCGGCCGGATCCGGTTATGTTCCTCGGCTATTGGGGGAATGAGGCGGCGACGAGCAAGAAGTTCATCGGCGACTGGATGACGACAGGCGATCAAGGCGTGATGGACGAGGAGGGCTATTTCACCTTCTTTGGGCGTGACGACGATATCATCACCTCGTCGGGCTATCGCATCGGCCCGGGCGAGATCGAGGATTGCCTGGCCGGCCATCCGGACGTGCAGCTTGCCGCCGCGGTCGGCAAGCCCGATCCGGTGCGCACCGAGATCGTCAAGGCCTATGTCGTATTGCGACCGGGCGTCGTTGGCGATGCGCGTGTGGCCACCTCCATCCGCGAATGGGTGAAGACCCGTCTTTCGATGCACGAATATCCGCGCGAGATCGCCTTCGTCGACAGCCTGCCGCTGACGACCTCGGGCAAGGTGATCAGGCGGTTCCTGCGCGAGCAGGCAGCGGGGGAAGCGCACGAGGCCATCGAGATTTCCGAAGCTTCGTAGTCCCGCGGCCGTTGCGCGATCGATTCCGATAGGCTGGAGCGGGAAAACGGGCGGAAACAGCGCGCAGTTTCTCGTCCCGCTCTGAAGCCTGTTGCGTGAAAAAGGATTCACACCTCAGGCTTTAAGCTCTTGTTTTGATACATGTCGTTGCCGCAAAACCGCTGCGCACTTTTGCGCGACAGGCATTAACGTCCTGCAAGGGCCTTTATCTTGTCGCGCAGGATCCGCGCCATGTTGCGGGTGTTGCGATAGAGATGGAGCTGGGCTGCCACCTGGCGCACTTCGCGGTCGCGGGTCTGCTGCAGGCCGATCACCATGGTGCCCATGTCTTCGCGCTCCTGCCAGAAGCGGCTCATGATCGGGTGGTCCGGCACTGCACAGGAATCCGAGCGCGCGATGTTGGCGTCGTCGAGATGCCATTCCGTCAGTTCGGCGAGAAGCAGCTTGCCCGGCGAGAACTTGGCATAGCGCTCGTCATAGGCAGTCTTCCAGGTATAGGCCTCGCCCGACATCAGGAAGACGACCATCGAGGCGATCGCCTTGCCGTCGAGATCGAGCGTGTGGATGCGCACGCTGTCGCCGTCCGCCAGATTGGTGATCGCCTCGCGCGCAAAGGCGGCGCGGAAACGGTCGAGCACCATGGCGCTGCGCGCCTTGCCCT
This sequence comes from Ensifer sp. ENS09, assembly GCF_014852425.1. Taxonomy (NCBI): domain Bacteria; kingdom Pseudomonadati; phylum Pseudomonadota; class Alphaproteobacteria; order Hyphomicrobiales; family Rhizobiaceae; genus Ensifer; species Ensifer sp. ENS09. Next base: position 34,220 of record NZ_JACVBP010000006.1, on the reverse strand, counting down.
TCCAGCCGGAGGCTTCCAGCGCCAGGAATTCCTCCATGCGCAGGCGGACGTCGGCCGGCTGGCGGGCGACCGAGTAAACGAGTTCGCCCTGCTTTTCGAGATTGGTCCACTGCCGCCGCAATTCGCGGAAGTGCGCCGGGTTGATGGCCTGGCGCAGATAGGTCGGGCCGTCGAGCAGGCTTTCGAGCATCGGCCGGCTGAAGGTGTCGGTCACCGTCAAAGGGAGGTTGCGGCCGATCGCGACCGCGCGGGTGAGGCGGGCAACCTTGCCGTTGAGCCGCATGTCGGGCAGCACCAGGATCGAGGGCAGCCCGGTTGCCGGCGCGGCAAAAGCTTCGAACAAGTTGTCGATTGTCTCGGCCGCATCCTCGGCGTCGAGCAGCGGCACGCCGAGCGGACCGAATGGGTTCGACCAGGCGCGAATGATCGGTGCGCCGATCGAGAAGCCCGGCTTTTCTATCGAGAATGGCATCAGGAAGCGCAGGCGGCTGCGGCGCTCATCGTTGTCGCGCATGATCGCAAGCCGGATGACGCGCTCTTCGAGGCGCGGCATGGCCGGCGCCAGGAAGCGGCCGGTGAAAAAGACATTCGGTTCCAGCGCCCGGTTCGACAGGAAGTCGAGCTCGCGCTGCAACTCGTAGCCGGCCCTTGCCGGATAGATGGCAAGATGGCGTCCGGGGCGACCGACCTCGATCAGTTGCTCTGCGGTCGGCCCGCTGTCGCCGGCCTGCGCCAGACCGCCGAGAACCCGTGCGGCCCGGCTGTTTGCATCGCTCGGAAGATTGGTATTGCCGATCATGGATGGACAGCCCCGTTGTTATCATTGCCGGCCCGTGCTCTTGCGAAGGCGAAGAGCGCGAAGCCGAAGGTACGCCGGACGGCGATGTGCAGCAGCATCGCCTCTACGAACATAGCACCGGCGGTTGCAAAAGCAGCACCGTTCAGTCCGAAAAGAGGGATGAGGCTGAGGTTGAGTGCGATGTTGACCACCAGCGCGCCGGAGTAGAGGACCACGCATAGCGTCTGCTGGCCTGCCATCGTCAGCAGTGTTTCGGCCGGACCGACGAAAGCCTTGGCGAGGATGCCTGCAAAAAGCACCATCATCAGCGGCAGCCCGGTGACGAAGGCCGGCCCGAAAAGCGATAGCAGGAACGGTCCGGCCAGAAGCACCAGCGCGCCGACCAGAAGAGACGGCCAGAAGGCCCAGCGGGCGCTTTCGATCGCGATGCCGGAGATCTGGCCGGGATCGCGCGCCATCGCGTTGGAGACGCGCGGGCCTGCAGCGGCCTTGACCGCGAACATCACGAAATGCACCAGCGCCATCGTCTTGGCGGCGGCGAAATAGATCGCGACGTCGTCCGGCTCAAGGTAGAGGCCGACGATCACCACATCGGAATTGGTCAAGAGGAAGCCGAAGCCATCGACCAGGAAGACCGGGATCGAGACCTTTAGCCAGCGGCGAAGCTCGATGCGTCGCGGTCCTGGAACATAGCGCGAGCGAAGGCGATAGGTGAGCGCGAGAAACTGCGAGACGCTGGTGACATAGGCCGCGGCCATGGCTGCCATCATGGCCGTTTGCGCCGTATGCGGCGCCCCGGCGGTGACGGCGAGCACCATGAAAACGAGCACCAGCAGCGGCCGGATGATGAAGGTGGGGCTCATGGCGGCAATCGGCCAGCCATGGGCACGCGCCGTTCCGTCCATGACGTCGCCGAGCGAAATCATCGGCAGGGTGAAGAGCCCGAGATAGAGGGGCACGAGGTAGTAGGCCTCGATGTGCCCGGAAAAGAACCAGAGACCGGCAAGGCCGAGGACCGCGACCGTGGTGGCGGAGGAAAGTGCGAAGATGCGCACCGTCGTCGTCACGCCGCGGATCTCGTCCATGGCGGCCAATGCCTGGTACTCCGGCAGGAAGCGGATGACCACCGAGTGGAAGCCGACGCAGGAGAGGCTGCCGAACAGGATGACCAGCACCCAGACGAAGACGAATATGCCGTATTCGAACTCGCCCATCAGGCGCGCAAGGATGATCTGCGACAGGAAGGCGATGGCGGCGCTGACGATACGAACCGCGAAGGCGACGAGCGCCATGCGGCGCGCGGCGTTCTTCGCGTCCGAACCGGTGAGGATGGGGAGAAGCCCGGCGAATATTGCGGACAGGCGGTGTCTCAGTGCCGACGGCAGCATTCGTCCGGCCGTTTGACATACCGCCATGAACACGAGAACACCCTGAGATTACGCAATACAGGGTTTCAGTACTGCCAGAACAGCGTTAACAAAGGGTGCAGCGCGGTTGTAAGGAATGGGGGCAACCATGCCGATTGAGGACATCGAGCGGCAACGGATGATGCAGGCGAAATCGATCGGCCCGCGCATGGTCGGCTATCTCCAGGAGATCGGCATCGAGCGGCTGGACGACCTCAAAATGGCGGATGCGCAAGACCTCGCACTCCGCATCAACGCCACGCTCGGTCGCCGCCACATCAACCGCACTGGCATTCGCGCACTCGAAAGCCTGATTGCCCATGCCAGGTCGTCCGATCGCTAGCAAGCAGGCCCCGCGAAACGAAAATGCCGCCCGGAGGCGGCATTTCTGAAGGGCAGGGGTGCAGACAGCACCCCTTTCCATATTCGGCTTATGCCTCGTAGATGCCGTGGCAGTGCTTGTACTTCTTGCCCGAACCGCAGGGGCACAGCTCGTTGCGCGAGACCTTGCCCCAGGACAGTGGGTTGGCCGCGTCGCGCTGTACCGGCGGAGCTGCCAGAAGCGTTTCGCCGCCGAAATCGTCTTCGCCGGTCAGCGGGTCGATGTGGTGGCCGTGCATGGCCGGCGGGACCGGCTGCGGCGCTTCTGCCGCTTCGCGCACCAGCTCGACGCGCATGAGTTGTGCCGTCACGGCCTGGCGCAGGTTGCCGAGCAGGGCCTGGAACAGCTCGAAGGCTTCGGACTTGTATTCCTGCAGCGGGTCGCGCTGGGCATAACCGCGGAAGCCGATGACCGAGCGCAGGTGGTCGAGGTTGACGATGTGCTCGCGCCACAGATGGTCGAGCGTCTGCAGCACGACCGAGCGTTCGACATACTGCATGATCTCGGGACCGAAGCGTTCGGCACGGTCGGCGGCTTCCTTTTCGGCAGCGGCCATGACGCGCTCGAGAATGTCGGCCTCGTCAATCCCTTCTTCGGCAGCCCATTCGGTGATCGGCAGGTCGAGATTGAGGTATTGCTGCACATCGGCCTTGAGGCCCGCGACGTCCCACTGCTCGGCATAGGCCTTCTCGGGAATGCGCTTGCTGACCATGTCTTCGACGACTTCGGTGCGCATGTCGGTCACGGTTTCGGTGACGCTTTCGGCATCCATCAGCTCGATGCGTTGCTCGAAGATCACCTTGCGCTGATCGTTGAGAACGTCGTCGTACTTCAGAAGGTTCTTGCGGATGTCGAAGTTGCGGGCTTCGACCTTCTTCTGGGCGCGTTCGAGCGCCTTGTTGATCCACGGATGGATGATCGACTCGCCTTCCTTGAGGCCCAGCTTCTGCAGCATGCCGTCCATGCGGTCGGAGCCGAAGATGCGCATCAGGTCGTCCTGGAGCGACAGGTAGAACTTGGAGCGACCCGGGTCGCCCTGACGGCCGGAACGGCCGCGCAGCTGGTTGTCGATGCGGCGGCTTTCGTGGCGCTCGGTTGCGAGAACGTAAAGCCCGCCGGCGGCCAGCGCCTTTTCCTTCAGCTGCTGCACTTCGGCGCGGATCGCCTGTTCGCGCTGTTCGCGCTCGGGGCCGGGCTCGACGTCCGAGAGCTCCTGCTGAATGCGCATGTCGACGTTGCCGCCGAGCTGGATGTCGGTACCGCGACCGGCCATGTTGGTGGCGATCGTGACGGCGCCCGGCACGCCGGCCTGGGCGACGATGAAGGCTTCCTGCTCGTGGTAGCGGGCGTTCAGAACCTGGAAGTTGGCAAAGCCCGACTTCTTCAGGAGGTCGGCGAGCTGTTCCGACTTTTCGATCGACGTCGTGCCGACCAGCATCGGCTGGCCGCGCTCGTGCGCCGACTTGATCTCCTCGATGATGGCGTTCAGCTTCTCGCCCTGGGTCCGGTAGACCTCGTCGTCCTCGTCGATACGCTTGATCGGCAGGTTGGTCGGAACCTCAACGACTTCCAGACCGTAGATGTTGCCGAATTCTTCCGCTTCGGTGGAGGCCGTACCGGTCATGCCGCCGAGCTTGGAATACATGCGGAAGTAGTTCTGGAAGGTGATCGATGCGAGCGTCTGGTTCTCGGGCTGGATCTGCACCTTTTCCTTGGCTTCGAGCGCCTGGTGCTGGCCTTCCGAATAACGGCGGCCCGGCATCATGCGGCCGGTGAATTCGTCGATGATGACGATCTCGCCGTTGCGAACGATGTAGTCCTTGTCGCGCTGGAACAGCTTGTGGGCCTTGAGCGCATTGTTGACGTGGTGGACGATCGCGACGTTTTCGATGTCGTAGAGCGATTCACCCTTGAGCAGGCCCGCCTCGCGCAGCAGGTTTTCGAGCTTCTCGGTGCCTTCTTCGGAGAAGTTGGCCGAACGCTGCTTTTCGTCGATTTCGTAATCTTCGGGCGAAAGCAGCGGAATGAACTCGTTGATCGTGTTGTAGAGATCCGAACGGTCGTCGAGCGGGCCGGAGATGATCAGCGGCGTGCGCGCTTCGTCGACGAGGATCGAGTCCACTTCGTCGACGATGGCGAAGAAGTGACCGCGCTGGACCATCTGTCCGCGCTCGTACTTCATGTTGTCGCGCAGATAGTCGAAGCCGAGCTCGTTGTTCGTGGCGTAGGTGATGTCGCAGGCATAGGCGGCTTTGCGCTGCTCGTCGGTCAGGCCGTGGACGATCACGCCCGTGGTCATGCCGAGGAAGCTATAGATGCGGTCCATGGTGCCGGCGTCGCGCTGGGCGAGGTAGTCGTTGACGGTAACGACGTGCACGCCCTTGCCCGCAAGCGCGTTCAGGTAGACCGGAAGCGTCGCGACGAGCGTCTTGCCTTCACCGGTCTTCATTTCGGCGATGGCGCGCTCATGCAGGATCATGCCGCCGATGAGCTGGACGTCGAACGGGCGCAGGCCCAGCACGCGGCGGGCCGCCTCGCGGGCGACTGCAAAGGCCGGAACCAGCAGGTCGTCGAGCGTCTTTCCTTCTTCCAGCTGCTTGCGGAATTCCACCGTCTTGCCGGCGAGCGCCTCGTCCGACAGGGCCTTCATGTCGGCTTCGAGAGCGTTGATGGCATCCACCCGGGCTTTGTAGCCGCGCACGCGGCGATCGTTGGAGGAGCCAAACAACTTGCGGGCTAGGCCGCCGAGACTGACCATATGAATGGTCCTTTCTTTTTTGTTGCCTTGGGTCTCATGGCCGCGCCGCGAAAACCGCGCAATGCCGTGAAACGCCCGGAAACTGTTCTGGACGCGAGGTTGCGTGACAGATAAGAGGGGGGTCGAATTATGTCAACGCAATTGCACTACTGGACGGCTACAGAACCGCCACATTCTGGTGTTGTGCAGCCGCTACAAGCTGCAGGCAATTGCGCCGAAGGCCAATGTGAAAGGTTAGTGAGCATGACCAAGTTGAAAACCCTGGCCGCCGCGGCACTGGTTGCGGCGATGGCCGTACATGGTGGCGCGCGGGCGGAAGACGCCGATCCGGTGGTCGCCAAGGTTGGCGGCGAGGACGTGCGCCAGTCCGAACTCAATCTTGCTCTGGGCGGTCTCGACCCGCAGCTGCAGCAGATGCCGGAAGAACAGAAGCGCGCCGCAGCACTGTCGGCGATCATCGACGTCAAGCTTCTGTCCGCCACGGCCGAGAAGGAAGGCCTGCAGGACGACGCCACCTTCAAGCAGCGCGTCGCGTACCTCACCGAGCGCGAACTGCACAACGCCTACTTCAAGAAGCACGTCGTCGACGCCATCACCAAGGACGAGGTGAAGGCCCGCTACGACAAGGAAGTCGCGGCCATTCCGGCTCAGGAAGAAGTGAAGGCCCGCCATATCCTGGTCAAGACGGAAGACGAAGCCAAGGAAATCATCAAGGAACTCGACGCCGGCAAGAGCTTCGTCGAGCTTGCCAAGGCGAAGTCCACCGATCCGAACAAGAACGACGGCGGCGACCTCGGCTACTTCACCAAGGGCCGCATGGTGCCGGAATTCGAAACGGCGGCCTTCGCTCTCGATAAGGGCACCTACACCAAGACCCCGGTCAAGACCCAGTTCGGCTTCCACGTCATCCTGGTCGAAGACAAGCGTCCGCAGGCTCCGCCGCCGCTCGAGCAGGTCGAACAGCAGGTTCGCCAGCTTGTCATGCGTGACAAGTATGTCGAGCTGCTTGCCGCTGCCAAGAAGGATGCAGGCGTCGAAATTTCCGACCCGGCGCTGAAGCAGGCCTATGACGAGGCCAACAAGGCGCAAGAAGCCAAGTAATTCGATCGCCAGGCCCTGCCACCGGCGGGGCCTGGCGCCACCGCTTTTTGTCGATGCCCGGCGGTGAAAACCGTTCGGGCATTTGTCGCAAGATGGATCTGGAGCCGTTTCGGTTGTAGACCGCTCCGGATCTTTGTTCTTAGGCACTCCTGAAGGCCGCCCTGGTTCTTCCTGGAGATGCTTTGGTTTCAACACGTCACAGCAGGTTTCCCATGTCCGGCTCCGTTTCCCCGCTCGCTCCGAAAACCTTTGCCGAAATGCCCTCCGTGCGCGGCGTCCGTATGGCGACCGCAGCCGCCGGCATCAAGTACAAGAACCGCACCGACGTGCTGATGATGGTGTTCGACCGGCCGGCTGTCGTGGCCGGTGTCTTCACCCGTTCCAAGTGCCCCTCGGCCCCGGTCGATTTCTGCCGCAAGAATCTTTCGGGCGGTGTCGCACGCGCCGTCGTCGTCAACTCCGGCAACGCCAACGCCTTCACCGGCAAGAAGGGCCGCGACGCGACCGAACTGACGGCGAAGTCGGCGGCAAAGGCTGTCGGCTGCGCGGAGAGCGAAGTGTTCCTGGCGTCGACCGGCGTCATCGGCGAACCCTTGGACGCGACAAAGTTTGCCGGCGTGCTCGACGATCTGGCTGCTGCCGGCAAGGAGGACTTCTGGTTCGAAGCCGCCAAGGCGATCATGACGACGGATACCTATCCGAAGGTTGCGACGCGCAGCGCCGACATCGGCGGCGTCAAGGTGACGATCAACGGCATCGCCAAGGGCGCCGGCATGATCGCGCCCGACATGGCGACGATGCTCTCCTTCGTGGTCACAGATGCCGACATTGCGCCGGCCGCGCTGCAGGCCCTGCTTTCGGCCGGCGTCGGCCCGACCTTCAATTCGGTCACGGTCGACAGCGACACTTCGACGTCCGACACGCTGATGCTCTTTGCGACGGGCGCTGCATCGGCTGACGGCCAGCCGGCGATCACCGACGCGTCCGACCCGCGGCTCGATGCCTTCCGCGCAGCACTGAACGATCTCCTGCGCGATCTGGCGCTCCAGGTGGTGCGTGACGGCGAAGGCGCGCGCAAGATGGTCGAAGTCACCGTCGAGGGCGCCGAAAGCGATGCCGCCGCCAAGCGCATTGCGCTTTCGATCGCCAATTCGCCGCTGGTCAAGACCGCCGTTGCCGGCGAAGACGCCAACTGGGGCCGCGTGGTCATGGCTGTCGGCAAGGCGGGCGAATTGGCCGAGCGCGACCGTCTGGCGATCTGGTTCGGTGACGTGCGCGTCGCGGTCGAGGGCGAACGTGACCCGACCTATTCGGAAGCTGCGGCCACCGCCGTGATGAAGGCCGAGGACATCCCGATCCGCGTCGAGATCGGCCTCGGTACCGGTCGCGCCACCGTCTATACCTGCGACCTGACGAAGGAGTATGTCGAGATCAACGGCGATTACCGGAGCTGAGGCACCGATTGCAGGATGGTGAGCGGCCTGGCGTGCCAGGCCGTACAGAGGTAGCAAGATGACATCGAGTGATATTCGGCCCGTGGCGGGCAAGGCACAGGCCCAAGCTGGGGAAGTGGCAATGGTGGATCTTCCGAACGTGCGCCGTCTCGAGGCCGTGGGTTTCCGCGCCTGGCCGGCAGCGTCCGTGCAGTATGATGGCAGCTGGCTGATCCGGCTCAATGCTGGCCATGATTCCAAGCGGTTGAATTCCGTCAATCCGCTCGATCCGTCCGACTATCGCGACATCCCGGTCCGTCTCGAAAAGGCCGCCCGGCGCTTTGCCGACTACGGCCGGCCGCTGACCGTGCGCCAGACGCCGCTGACACCGCCGCAGCTTGTCGCCCATATGGACGCCGAGGGCTGGACCGCGTTCAGCCGCAGCCTGGTGATGACGGTCGATCTCGTCGAGCGCGAGTTTGGCGACGGCATCGATCACCTGCCGATCAAGGATGTCGGCCGCTTCGTCGACGCCTGCATCGGGATTGCGAAAGGCGATCCGAAGCGCAAGGCGGCGCTGGCGGAAATCATCAATGCGATCAAGCCGGAGAGTGGCCTCTTCCTGTTCGAGGATGCCGAAACGGGGCCGACGGCCGTGGCGCTGGTTGTCCAGGACAACGACCTTGCCGGCATCATGCAGTTTGCCGTCGACGAGCGTGTCCGTGGCCAGGGCGTCGGCAAGGCAATGCTCGACGTCTGCCTGCGCTGGGCGCGCCTTCGCGGCGCCAAGAAGGCCTGGCTGCAGGTGGAGGCGGACAACAGCGCGGCCATGGCGCTTTATCGCGGCGCCGGTTTCTCCGAAGTCTACAGCTACATCTACAGAACGCCGGGAGCTTGAGGCCATGGACGCCAACGGAAAGAAGATCGTGCTTGTCGCGGCCTGCGCGCTGGTCGATTCCGATGGCCGCATCCTGCTTGCGCAGCGGCCGGAAGGAAAATCGCTTGCCGGCCTATGGGAGTTTCCGGGCGGCAAGGTTGAGGCCGGCGAGACGCCGGAGGAAACCCTGATCCGCGAGCTCGAGGAAGAGCTCGGCATCCGCACCAAGGTCGCGTGCCTCGCGCCGCTCACCTTCGCCAGCCACACCTATGACGAGTTCCATCTCTTGATGCCGCTCTATGTCTGCCGCCGCTACGAAGGGGTTGCGACCGGGCGGGAAGGCCAGGCGATCAAGTGGGTCCGGCCAAAGGCCCTGCGCGATTATCCGATGCCGCCGGCGGACGAACCGCTCATCCCGTTTCTCATGGATTTGCTCTGAACCTACCCGAAATCTGATTGATTATTAATCGATCGTTTATCTCCCTGGCGCAAAGATAGCTCCAATTCAGTTTCGGTACGTATCGTTAGCAACGGCGTATCGATTTCAGGCAGTGCGGTAGAACCAAGCTTGGGAAGGGCGCTTGCGTTCGCCGTATTTTGCGCGTTTGTGAGGCTGGGATGGTGGACGACGATTTCTGGAACACGGTTCAGGAAAAGGATCTGATGAACAATCAGTCCCGCCGGACAGGTGTGCTCAATCTGTCGCTGTTGTTCGGAACAGCGGTGATCGCACTGACGCTGATCCTGACGCCCATGCTGTCGTCAAAGACAGACAAGCGCATCATGGCCAATACGCCTGTCGATTACGACAACATTTCCACCGGCTCCATCCCTTCGAACGGGACTACCAAGCGCTACACGGTTCGGCGCAGCGTCCTTCAGGAAATGCCCGGAGCGGTTTGCATTATCGATGCCGACGGCCGCAAGAGCGGCTGCTGAAACGAACGCCATCGGCCCGTTGGTGCTGGCTTGCGTTTCGGATTGAACAGAAATCAGGCTGGGGACGAATGGAAACGCTTAGACGCTTGTTTCGCGGCAAGGATGGCGGCATCGCCATCGAGTATGCGCTGATTGCCGCCCTCGTCTCCCTCAGCCTGATCTTCGGAGCCAACCAGATCGGCAGCGCCCTGACCTACGTCTACGACTCGCTCGCCGCAGCGTTCCCAAGCGCATAAACATTAAAACCGGATATGGGGGTGGATGCCGCCCTAAAGCGGCTGCTCTTTCGTACCGAGAGCGGTTGAAAGCCGCTGTTTTGCCGAACCCGGCTTCAACGGCTTCTGCTGGCTCTCGTGCGGTGCCCAACCGGACAGGTAGATGATCGAGAAGGTTGCGCGAATGCGACCGTCCGGATCGGAGAAGCGCTCCGCATAGATTTCCGCAGCTCTGAGGAAAAAGCGCCTGGAAACGGGCGTGCGGCTGCGCGCCGAAAGCGGGCTGGTCATGCCCATGGCGCGCAGGTCGCGGATCAGCGCAAACAGCGAATCGTAGCGGACCGTGTAGTTTTCCGTGTCGGTTACCGGCAGGGCGAAACCGGCGCGCTGCAGGAGCGCGCCGACGTCACGGACATCGGCGAAGGGAATGACGCGCGGGCTGGCGCCGCCCGTCAGCTCGGCTTCCGCAGCCAGCAGTGCTTCGCGCAGTTCCTGCAACGTGCCGCTGCCGGGGATGGCGGCGAGGAACAGCCCGTCGGGCTTCAGCGCCCGTCGCACCTGGATGAAGGCGCCCGGCGTATCATTGGTCAGATGCAGGGACAGCGGCGAGACGATCAGGTTGACGCTTTCCGGTTCGGCTGGAACTTCTTCGAGCGAAGCGATCGTCACCGGCGCCTCGGTCGAGCCGAAGCGGGCGTCGGTCTCGACGCGCTCGATGGCGTCGATCTTGCCGGTCGCCATCAGTTGGCGGGCCGTTTCACCGGTATAACCGTGCAGTTCGAGTGCGCGGTCGAAGTGGCGCTCGACGACGCCGACACGCTCGGCGAGCTCCTCGGCCACGATGTCGAGAAGGAATCCGGCCTTTGGATCGGCGTTTCTGAGCGCCCTTGCCCGGTGTGCCTCGACGAGGCTCTGGTCAAAGATTTTTTCCACGATAGTCTCTCCGCGATGGGCAGCAAAGAGACCTTCGGAGGCACAAAGTCAACCGCATGGCATGGGAGAGGTTGCGTATTCCGCAGGCGTGGCGCGCGGGCATGCTGAGACGGTTCGGCCTGGGGCTCGTCGATCTCGTTTTTCCGCCGGTCTGTTGCGGCTGCGGCCGGCCGGTCGGCGATCATCGTGCGGTCTGCGCCTCCTGCTGGGCGACGCTGCCGCTGATCGAACGGCCCTATTGCGATATTCTCGGCACCCCGTTTTCGGTCGACCATGGCGCCGGATCGGTGTCACCGGAGGCGATCGCCAACCCGCCTGCCTTCGATCGGCTAAGGTCGGTGGCGATCCATGAAGGCGTCGCCCGCGATCTGGTCCACGGGCTGAAGTATCGCGACCGCACGGATCTCGCGCCGATGATGGCGGCATGGATGATCCGGGCGAGCGACGGTGCCGTCGCTTCCGCCGATGCGATCATTCCCGTGCCGCTGCATGCCTTCCGGCTGTGGAAGCGGCGGTTCAACCAGTCGGCGGAGCTGGCGCGGGCGATTGCGCAGCTCTCCGGTCGTCCCTATCAGCCTGATCTTTTGAAACGCATCCGACGCACGAGCCCGCAGGTTCGCTTGGGACTGCGCGCCCGCGAGGAGAACGTGCGCGGCGCCTTCGCCGTCTCGGAAAGCGGCAAGGCGGGTCTCAGTGGGAAAAGCGTGGTTCTCGTCGACGATGTATATACGACCGGCGCAACCGTTGCCGCAGCGACCCGTGCGCTGAAGCGGGCGGGGGCGGGGTCGGTCACGGTTTTGACCTTTGCAAGAGCCGTATCCGGTCTTATATGACAATCAGATGTCCGGCACGGTCGCCGGCAAAGGAGCGGTTCAGGATCATGGCTTCGGTGGTCATTTATACGCGTCAGTTCTGCGGCTATTGCTCGGCCGCAAAGAAACTCCTGGAAACCAAGGGCGTTTCCTTCCTCGAGCACGATGCCACCTATGATCCGAGTGTTCGGAAGGTGATGATCGACAAGTCGCACGGGGGGACGACGTTCCCGCAGATCTTCATCAACGACATTCATGTCGGTGGATGCGACGACCTGCACGCGCTGGAACGCGCCGGCAAACTCGACGCGATGCTGGCTGCCTGAGGCACCGCACCCCTGCAAGAGGCGACGTCCCGTTTGTCAGCGGTGCGCGCCGGGAGTTGGACGAGATGACTTTCAAGGCTGCAGCCCTTCAGATGTGTTCCGGCGTCGACACCCGCAAGAATGCGGAGACGATGGTGCGGCTTGCGCGCGAGGCGGCAGCCCAGGGCGCGACCTATATCCAGACGCCGGAAATGACCGGGGCGCTCCAGCGCGACCGGGCGGCTTTGCGCGCGATCCTGAAGGACGAGGCCAACGATCTCATTGCCGCGGCGGCAGCTCAGCTTGCCGGCGAACTTGGTGTCTACCTCCATGTCGGCTCGACGCCGATCGCGCTTGCCGACGGCAAGATCGCCAATCGCGGCCTGCTGTTCGGCCCGAGCGGCCAGAAGATCTGCGACTACGACAAGATCCATATGTTCGACGTCGATCTCGACAACGGCGAGAGCTGGCGGGAAAGTGCCGCGTATCAGCCCGGCAGCATAGCGCGCCTGGCCGAACTCGACCTTGGCAAGCTTGGCTTTTCCATCTGCTACGACGTGCGCTTCCCGGAGCTTTTCCGGCAGCAGGCCGTTGCCGGTGCCGAGATCATGTCGGTGCCTGCCGCCTTCACGCGGCAGACCGGTGAGGCGCACTGGGAAATCCTGCTTCGGGCCCGCGCGATCGAGAACGGCCTTTTCGTCATTGCCGCCGCGCAAGGGGGCACGCATGAGGATGGGCGCGAGACCTTCGGCCACTCGATGATCATCGATCCCTGGGGGCGCGTGCTTGCATCGGCTGGGCCGACCGGTGAGGCGATTGTGCTAGCCGACATCGATGTCGCCGCCGTGCACGCGGCGCGCGCAAAGATACCGAACTTGAAGAACGCCCGCAGTTTCGTGCTCGATGAAGTGGCGCCGACCGGGAAGGGAGGCGTTGCCGCTTGATCCGCTACACCCTTTCCTGCGACAACGGCCACGATTTCGAGGGCTGGTTCTCGTCGAGCGACGATTTCGACAGCCAAGTCGAGCGCAAGCTGGTCTCCTGTCCGAGCTGCAATTCAACGTCGGTCGCCAAGCAACTGATGGCGCCTTCGGTCGCGACTGCGCGCAAGAAGGAAGCGACGCGGGCGGTGATCATGGACCAGGCGCAGAAGGAGACGGTCGCCAAGATCCGCGAGCTGGTGAAGTCCGTGCGCGAAAACGCCGAGGATGTCGGCGAGCGCTTTCCGGAAGAGGCCCGCAAGATCCATTACGGCGAAGCGGAAGAACGCGGCCTGATCGGCAAGGCAACCGCGGAAGAGGCCGTGGCGCTGCTCGAAGAGGGCATTGCCGTCGCGCCGCTGCCGATTCTGCCCGACGAAGTCAACTGACGCGCGAGCGGGAAATGCTCACCCCATTTTGCGTAAAAGCCTGGGTGCCTCTTTAAAAACAACGGCTTGCTTCCCATCTGGCGGTTTTGCAGTGGGAGTTTTTCAGCCTATGACGTTGTCCGATATCCGCATTTCCACCGATCGCCTCATCATCAGGGCTTTTGCACCCGATGATTTCGCGAGCTACTTTGCCTATCACCGGCTGCCGGAAGTTTATCGCTATCTCTATCAGGAACCGCTGGACGAAACGGCAGCGCGGACAAAATTCGCCAAGGCTTCGGCGCCAAAGCTTGTGGACGATGGGGATGTCGCCCTGTTCGCCGTCGAGCGTCGCGACGATGGCGCCGTGATCGGAGAGGTACTGCTGAAACTCGCCAGCCGCGCGGCGGAGCAGGCGGAGACCGGCTACATCTTCGATCCCGCCTTTGCCGGCAAGGGCTATGCCACCGAGGCGATGCGGGCCATGCTCGATCTCGGCTTTTCGACGATGAATTTCCACCGGATCTTTGCCCGGCTCGATGCCCTCAACAAGGGATCGGTCGGTGTCGTCGAGCGTCTCGGCATGCGCCGCGAAGCGCATCTGATCGAGAACGACCGGTTCAACGATGTCTGGGGAGACGAATACGTCTATGCGCTCTTGAAGCGCGAATGGCAGGAGCGTCGGCAGGCCGGTTGAGCCCGCCGGCAACTGCTTATAGCGGTCGCTTGGCGACGATCATGTAGTTGACGTCCATATCCTTGGACAGGTTCCACTGGTTGGAAAGCGGATTGAAGAACACGCCGGTCCGCTCGGTCATTTCGAGGCCGTTCGCCACGAGCGGTTTTTCCAGTTCCTCCGGACGCACCAGCTTTTCATACTGGTGCGTGCCGCGCGGCAGCCAGCGCAGCACGTTCTCGGCGGCGAAGATGGCAAGCGCCGCCGCCTTCATCGTGCGGTTGATCGTGGCGACGAACATCAGGCCGCCGGGGCGCACCATATGGGCGCAGGTGGTCATGAAGAAGTCGACATCGGCGACATGCTCGACCACTTCCATGTTGAGCACGATGTCGAAGCTCTCGCCGGCTTCGGCGAGCGCTTCGGCGGTCACCGCGCGATAGTCGACAGTTACCCCGCTTCCGGCCGCATGGGTCTTCGCGATCCCGATGTTCTTTTCGGAGGCGTCGGCGCCGAGCACCTCTGCGCCCATGCGCGCCATCGGCTCCGACAGGAGACCGCCACCGCAGCCGATATCGAGCAGCCGCAGGCCTTTCAGCGGCTGTGGGCTCCTGGGATCACGGCCGAAATGCTCAGCCACCTTGTCGCGGATATAGGCGAGGCGAACGGGATTGAACTTGTGCAGCGGCCGGAACTTGCCGGTCGGATCCCACCACTCCGCGGCCATGGCGGAAAAGCGGTCAACCTCGCTCTGGTCGATCGTCGTGCGTGCGGTCTCGCTCATGTCGCCGTCTCCTTGCATCGTCCCGACAGCGCCGCGCGTCATTTACCACGCGCTACGGACGCCGCAACACTTTAAACTGCTGCATCATCTATCCCTAAACCGATCCCGATTTAGGGAGTTGTGCAGCAGTGAAGTCGGACGATCGGACAAGGAAGTCAAGAGGTGGCGCTGGGCCAGATCGGCGCACGCGCCTGCGTGACACCCGTCCTGCTAAGCGCTCGCGTCCGGCTGGTAGTGCAGGATAACCACACCGGACGTCAGAGGGCGCGCGTGGGTCAGCTTGAGTTTCGTTCGCTTCAGCCCTGGTTTGAAGAGGGGCACACCCTCGCCGAGCAATACCGGATTGATGCCGAGGCGGTATTCGTCGACGAGGCCCTTCTCGACCAGTTCGCTTGCGAAATCGGCGCTGCCAAAGATGAATATCGTGCCGCCTTCGAGCGTCTTCAATCGTTTGACTTCCTCGGCGGCGTTGCCGGTCACGAGCGTCGTCCTTGCCCAATCGGCGGAGGCCAGCGTGCGCGAAAAGACGAATTTCTCGACGCCGTTCATGAAGGTCGCGATGTCACCTTCGGCCGACGGCCAGTAGGCCGCCATCATCTCATAGGTCACGCGGCCGAAAAGCAGGGTGCCCGTTCCGAGTTGTGTTTCGCCGATATAGGCGGCGAGCTCGTCCTCGAAGACGAACCAGCCGATGTCGTGTCCCGGTGCTTCGAAGAAGCCGTCAACGCTAACCATGTCCCACATGATGACCTTGCGCATTTCTCTCTCCCGTTACGGCACGCTCTCTCACGGGAAGAGTGACAAAACTGATATAATTATGCAAGCGGTTTTATATTTGCATCGGATGGACTGGCGCCGGTATGCGTGCTAGTTTCCGAGGCAGGAAAGGGGAGCAATCCAGATGACGCTGAACAGGATCGACTGGGCGGTCGACGTCGTCGCGCCGCAGCCGTCCGATCATCTGCTAGAAGTCGGTTGCGGCCATGGCGTTGCCGTAGCGAGGGTTTGCGAGCGGCTTGTCGATGGAGAGATAGTCGCCATCGACCGCTCGGCTGCGATGATTGCGGCGGCAGCAAGTCGAAATGCCGAATACATCGCCGCCGGGCGGGCTGCCTTGCGGGTTTCGGAGCTGTACTCGATCGATCTCGGTGGTCGCCGCTTCGACAAGGTGTTCGCCATGCGCGTCGGCGTGTTCACGCGGGGCGATCCCGCCCGCGAGTTTGCGGCGCTGGTGCGGGTGTTGAAGCCGGAGGGCCGCCTTTTTCTTTTCCATGACGAGCCGTCCACAGGGGCGGACGACGTTGGCGCGCGACTCGAGGCGGCGGCCCTTCGCCACAGCTGGCAGGTCGAGGCCCGGTTGGGGGAGAGCTTCGACAGCGGCGAGGTCGCCTGCCTGATTGCGCGGCCGCCAGCTTGATGGTGTTGCGACTGATGACGCCCGCTTTTTTGCGGGCGCCACGCTTGCGATGATTGCGGTTATGTCAGCCGACGTCGCCTGCAGCCGCCGAGGCGAAGAAGTCCTCGGGATCCTCGACCTCGACGAGGCGGCGCTTTTCGATCAGCCAGAAACGGTCGCCAACATTGCGCACGAAGCTGCGGTCGTGGGAGACGAGCAGGCAGCTCGTCTCGTTTCTCAACAGCTCCGCTTCGAGCGCTTCCTGGCCCTCGATATCCAGATGGTTGGTCGGTTCGTCGAGCAGGTAGAAATTGGGCTCCTTCAAGCGCAGCACCAGCATGGCAAGACGCGCCTTCTGGCCGCCCGAGAGCCGGCCGGTCGCCTTCTCCTGCATGTCGATGCCGACGCCGACACCGACGAGCAGGCTCCGGGCGCGCTGATCGCCGAGCGAGAAGCGGCGGGAGAGGGCCGCAAGCGGCGTCTCCTCGTCCGACAGGCCGGCAAGTGCCTGGTCGCTGTAGCCGAGCACGAGCGAGGGCGTTGCCTTCAGCGTTTCCGGCGCGCGGGAGGGCTCCTCGATCGCGGTGCGGATCAGGTTGACGAGCCGGGTCTTGCCGGCGCCGTTTTCACCGAGCAGCACGATGCGGTCGCCCTGGCAGATCCAGCGCTTGCCGGTGCGGAAGAGCGGGGTGCCGTCTGGCGTTTCGACCTGGACGTCGTCGAGCGTCACCAGGATCTTGGCGTGGGTGCCTCGGTTGGCGAGTCGGATCGCGCCAGCGGAACGTTCCTGATGCGCAGGCTTTGCCGCATCCTCCAGCCGTTCTGCGCGCTGTCTCAACTGCTTTGTCTTTATCGTGAGCAGGTCGCTACCGGAGTTGATGCCGATGTTGTTCAGCTTGGCGGCCTGGCGACGCAGCTGCTGGGCCACCTTCATGTCGCGCTGGTAACGCCGCTCCTCCGATGCGTCCACCTCGTCGAGAGCGGCGCGCGCCCTTGAATAAGGGAGCGCGAAGACCGGCGATTGCTCCGGCCTCAGGAACAGCGTGCGGTTGGTGGTGGCGTCCAAGAAGGCGCGGTCGTGGCTGGCAACCAGCACCGGCACGTCGCGTGGCAGCGCATTCAGCCACGCCTCCAGCCGGCCGATCTTGGCGAGATCGAGATGGTTGGTCGGCTCGTCCAGAAGCAGGGCGTCCGGCTCGCTGACCCAGACGCGGGCAAGCAGCATCAGCCGCTGCCAGCCGCCGCTCAACTCCGAGACGGCGCGCGCCCGCAGAACCTCCGGCACATCGAGGGAATCGAGCACGATATCGACACGCCAGCTTTCGTTTTCCGCCTGGTCGGCCGGGAGCGCCGAAAGAACGGCGTCGTGGAAGGACAGAGGCAAAAGGGACGCAGGCACGTTCTGCTCGACGTGACCGACCGTCAGGCCGCGCGAGCGGGTGATTTCGCCGGCGGTCGGGTCGAAGGTGCCGGCGACCGATCTTAAAAGCGTGGACTTGCCGCGCCCGTTGGCGGCGACGACGCCAATGCGGTCACCGGCGGCGACGGAGAGGTTGAGGTTGGAGAAAAGCGGCGCGCTCAGGCTGACGCCGAGGTTGCGGATATTGATCAAGGCCATGGTCGTTCTCTGGACTGCGCGAGCGACGATGCGACATCCGGGGCGGCAAGCTCATGCCGTGGTTGGCGGATGATTGCGCCCGCAACAGCAAATCTGCTGTGCTCGGGCCACGTCGGCTCGGTATTGGAAGACGATGCAGGCATATGAACCGGAACGGTTCCGCACTACATCACTCTGGGCAGACCAGGGATAGGGCTCGCAACTGTGCGAAAGGTTTCTGGTCAGCCCTGCAAACGCATCTGCAGGGCTTGGACGGGGCCACGCTGGCGGTGGTGCCGGAAAAATGTCATCACGTGCAGCCCCCCTTCCTCGAATTCAAGTTGCGCGGTGTGAATACCATCGTCGCGTGCAACTTTCAATGCCCCGGCATCGAAGGCTCACATCTGCAGGCCGAGGAACTTGAATGGTTCGGCCGGCTTGAAATCGCCGGTCGCGTCGCCCGAATAGGTGTGATCCTGGTTTTCGCCGAGATCGAGTTTCATAACCTTGCCCGTCTCTTTGGCAAAGTCGATCTTCTTCAGGTCGATCCAGAAGGTGTTTGGTGTCAGCGCGGATTCGAAGAAGTAGAGCTTGCGCTTGTGATCGACGACGGTGCGCCAGCGGGTCGAGGAAATGTTCGGTTCTTCCGGGGTGTTGAGCCCATAGGGGACCGAGACATTGCGAATGACGCTGAAGACGCTCGCCAGCGCCCGGTCGGGGTTCTCGTCCTTCGGGATGGCATTGACGTAGAAGGAGGCGCGGGCGAACCGGTCGGATGCTCGGTTGGTGCCGGGCAGCATCACCGTTCCGCCGATCTGCTTCCAGTAGCTATTCAACGCCAGTTGCTGGTCGAAGACAGGTGAGTTGGTCATGACCTGGTATTTGCGGTCGTGGTGGATCACCTGCTTGCCGCCGATATATTCGACGATGGCGCTATCGCCCGTCTTGTCGGAGATGGAAAGGTGCAGCGTCGTCAGGCGGTTCTCGCCCGGAACATTGTCCGTGACGATGGTGAAGGGCTCTTTCTCGAGCGCTGCCACTGCCTCTTCGACAGTTGCGAAGCTGTCGAGCACATATTGCGCCCAGGCGGCAATCGTCAGGCCGGGCTTCGATTTGTCATCGAACTTTGGGTACTCGGATTCGACCAGCCACAAAAGGTTGGCATTCAGCCCTACCTCGTTGACGCCGTCGGTGGTGGAGACGTCATAGCCGGTGGCAACGACGCTGCCATACTTCGCCGTCCATTTGAACGAATTGGGGCCGGCCTGGCCATCGCGTTCGGTGCCGCGCGGCAGCACCCAGAGATTGGTGGCGACATCGCTCTTCCAGTCCATGGATCGCGCTGTGATGATATTGTCGTCAGGGCCGAGATAGACGAGGCGCGTGCAGGCTTCGGCGCTGGTCTGGGCAAAGACGAGAAGGCTGGCGAGTGCCGCTGAAACAATCGAGCGGGCGGACTTTCCGATAAACGTCACGGCATTCTCCCTTTCGGTCGCGTGCGGATCAAGTCTCTCTAGAACAGCATCGAAAACCCGATGACCGGGCCATGCTGGTTCACATCCCAACGGAACTTGTTGGCTCCGGTGAAATCGTCGCTTTCATAGTCCTGGTAGAGTAGGCGATAGCCGGCGCGCAGGATCGTCGGCTGGCCGAACATTTCGGTGCGATAACCGAGATAGGCCTGGGCGTTGACGCTGAGCTTGGAGCCGACGTCGAAGCCGCCGATGTCGGCCTCGGCCGCGAGATTCCATCGCTCGCTGAGATCCGCCTTCACGCGCACGCCGACGAAGGGGTCGGTCCAGTCGGCGCTCTTCGCCGCGTTGAAGCCAAGCACGGAGACGTCGGCCTCGAGCTTCGTCCAACGCAGACCGACCGTCGGCTCGATCGAGAACGTTCTCGGCTTGCCGAAGGCGGTGTTGCCGCCAAGCTCCTGCTCGTAGATCTGATAGAACGCGCCCGCGGCCAGCGTCGTTATCTTGATATCGAGGCCGATCTCGTGGGATAGCAGCTCTTCATCCTGGCTGGTACGCACATATTGGCCGTCGAAATAGACGCCCCATTGACCGTTGGTCAGCTCAATATTGCCCATCAGCGCAAGATCGAGATGGTCGAGCGTGTCTTTGAACGGCACATCGACATCCGTGTCGAAGCCGGCGAGCGATGCGTCGCCCTTCAGACTGGCGGCCCAGATATAGGGGCTGACGATCACCGTCCAGTCGCTCTCAGGCGCCATACGCTCGGTGTCGAAATCGGCAGCGCGCGCCGGTGCGGAAGCGAGCAGCGCCAGCGCAAATGTGCCGGCAAGGTGGGCTGCGGCGCGCCCGGTTGCGGCTATGCGTCGTGTCTGCATGTCTGCCCCCTTGATCCCTCGCTGGCAGCCTAGCCGCCATGGCTGCAATTGCAAGTGGCGCATTCTTGTCCCGGTACAGGTTTCCGGCCGGGGTTCCCGCGCCTTATTCCTGCCCTCTTGCCATTGCGTGCGGCCCCCCGATCCGCTAAGAGACGCCGCGACTTTCCGCTCCCCGAAGCGGTGACTGCCGATGTCCGAGAAGTCTCCCAAGCTTTTTGATCGTCGGGCGCCGGCGGGGACTTTCCTGTCACGCGCGCCTCACGCGCGCAAATTGGGTACCGGTAGAGGCACATGGCACGCATCGTGATGAAATTCGGCGGAACGTCCGTCGCTGATTTGGACCGCATTCACAATGTTGCCCGCCATGTGAAACGCGAAGTCGATGCCGGCCACGAAGTAGCCGTCGTCGTTTCCGCCATGTCCGGCAAGACCAACGAGCTGGTCGGCTGGGTGCAGAACATGCCGAAGGCAACCGGCGCCAACTCCCCCTTCTATGACGCGCGCGAGTATGACGCGATCGTCGCGTCCGGCGAACAGGTGACCTCCGGCCTGCTGGCGATCGCGCTGCAGTCGATGGGGATCAACGCCCGTTCCTGGCAGGGCTGGCAGATCCCGATCCGCACCGACAATGCCCATGGCGCCGCCCGTATTCTCGATATCGACGGTGCCGAACTCGTCCGCCGCATGGGTGAGGGCCAGGTCGCCGTCATTGCCGGCTTCCAGGGGCTTGGCCCGGACAACCGCGTCGCCACCCTCGGTCGCGGCGGCTCCGACACCTCGGCCGTTGCGATTGCCGCAGGGGTCAAGGCAGACCGTTGCGACATCTACACCGACGTCGATGGCGTCTACACGACCGACCCGCGCATCGAGCCGAAGGCGCGGCGGCTGAAGAAAATCGCGTTCGAGGAAATGCTGGAAATGGCATCGCTCGGCGCCAAGGTGCTGCAGGTGCGCTCGGTCGAGCTCGCCATGGTGCACAAGGTCCGCACCTTCGTGCGTTCGTCTTTCGAAGATCCCGATGCGCCGGGCATGGGTGACCTTCTCAATCCGCCCGGTACGCTGATTTGTGATGAGGATGAGATCGTGGAACAGGAAGTCGTAACCGGCATTGCCTATGCCAAGGATGAAGCCCAGATTTCGCTGCGCCGTCTCGCCGACCGGCCGGGCGTCTCCGCCGCGATCTTCGGCCCGCTGGCTGAAGCCCATATCAACGTTGACATGATCGTCCAGAACATCTCCGAGGACGGCTCTAAGACCGACATGACCTTCACGGTTCCCTCCGGCGACGTCGACAAGGCGCTGAAGGTGCTCGGCGACAACAAGGACAAGATCGGTTACGACGTCGTCCAGTCCGAAGCAGGCCTCGTCAAGGTTTCGGTCATCGGCATCGGTATGCGCAGCCACGCCGGCGTTGCCGCTTCCGCCTTCCGTGCGCTTGCCGACAAGGGCATCAACATCAAGGCGATCACCACCTCCGAAATCAAGATTTCGATCCTGATCGACGGTCCCTACGCCGAATTGGCGGTTCGCACTTTGCATTCCGCTTACGGTCTCGATAAGAGTTAAGCGACAGGCGACTGATTTGGGATTCGCGGCCGTCCGGCCGCGGCTCCTCTTGCCCCGTCTATTCTATATCGGGAGACCCCACGCGATGAGAGACCTTTCCGCAGGTCCGCGCGTTCTCCTCAAGCGGTTGCGCGAGTTGATGGCGGAACCGCTGGAGCCGCAGGAGCGCCTTGACCGTATCGTGCGCCAGATCGCGCAGAACATGGTCGCGGAAGTGTGTTCAGTCTACGTGCTGCGCTCCGACGGCGTTCTCGAGCTCTACGCGACCGAAGGTCTGAACAAGTCGGCCGTTCACCTGGCGCAGTTGAAGATGGGTCAGGGCCTCGTCGGCACCATCGCCGCTTCGGCGCGACCGCTCAATCTTTCCGACGCCCAGTCGCATCCGGCCTTTACCTATCTGCCTGAGACCGGCGAAGAGATCTACCATTCCTTCCTCGGCGTGCCGATCCTGCGCACCGGCCGCGCGCTCGGCGTTCTCGTCGTCCAGAACAAGGCGATGCGCAACTACCGCGAGGACGAGGTCGAGGCGCTTGAGACCACCGCCATGGTGCTCGCCGAGATGGTGGCGACGGGCGAACTGAAGAAGATCACCAAGCCGGGTCTCGAACTCGACCTGTCGCGTCCCGTCTCGATCGACGGCAACAGCTACGGCGAAGGCATCGGCCTTGGCTACGTCGTGCTGCACGAGCCGAGGATCGTCGTCACGAACCTGCTCAACGAGGACACCGACCAGGAGCTGCAGCGGCTTGCCGAGGCGCTCGGATCGTTGCGCATCTCGATCGACGACATGCTGTCGCGCCGCGAGGTGTCGATGGAAGGCGAGCACCGGGCTGTGCTCGAGACCTACCGTATGTTCGCCCATGACCGCGGCTGGGTGCGCAAGCTCGAAGAGGCGATCCGCAACGGCCTGACGGCGGAGGCCGCCGTCGAGCGCGTGCAGAGCGAGACCAAGGCGCGCATGATCCGACTGACGGATCCGTACTTGCGCGAGCGCATGCATGACTTCGACGATCTCGCCAACCGACTTTTGCGTCAGCTTTCGGGCTATGGCGCCAAGCTTTCGGCGAGCGACTTCCCGAACGATGCGGTGATCGTCGCGCGCGCCATGGGTGCTGCCGAATTGCTCGACTACCCGCGCGAAAACGTGCGCGGCCTGGTGCTGGAAGAGGGCGCCGTTACCAGCCATGTCGTCATCGTCGCCCGCGCCATGGGGATCCCTGTGATCGGCCAGGCGACCGGTGCCGTTGCGCTTGCGGAGAACCGCGACGCGATCATCATCGACGGCGATGACGCCAAGGTGCACCTGCGCCCGCTCGCCGACCTGCAGCGCGCCTACGAGGAAAAAGTCCGCTTCCGGGCGCGCCGCCAGGCGCAGTTCCGGGCGCTCAAGGACGTCGAGCCGCTGACCAAGGACGGCAAGCGCATCACCTTGCAGATGAATGCCGGCCTGCTCGTCGACCTGCCGCATCTGAACGAAGCGGGTGCGGAGGGCATCGGCCTCTTCCGCACCGAACTGCAGTTCATGATCGCCTCGACCATGCCGAAGGCAGAGGAGCAGGAAGCCTTCTATCGCAGCGTGCTCAAGCAGACGGGCGGCAAGCCGGTTACGTTCCGCACCCTCGACATCGGCGGCGACAAGGTCGTTCCCTATTTCCGCGCCGCGGAAGAGGAAAACCCGGCGCTCGGCTGGCGGGCCATCCGGCTTTCGCTGGACCGTCCGGGTTTGTTGCGAACCCAGCTTCGCGCGATGTTGCGCGCGTCGGCGGGCGTCGAGCTGAAGTTGATGCTGCCGATGGTCACCGAAGTCTCGGAGCTCAGGATAGCGCGCGACCTTCTGCAGAAGGAGATCGAGCGGCAGTCGAAGCTCGGCGAGCAATTGCCGCGCAAGCTGCAGTTCGGCGCCATGCTCGAAGTGCCGGCGCTCCTGTGGCAGCTCGACGAGCTGATGACGGAGGTGGACTTCGTTTCCGTCGGCTCCAACGATCTCTTCCAGTTCGCGATGGCGGTCGACCGTGGCAATGCCCGTGTCTCCGACCGGTTCGACGTGCTCGGGCGGCCGTTCCTGAGAATCCTGCGCGACATCGTGCGCGCCGGCGACCGGCACGATACGCCGGTGACGCTTTGCGGCGAGATGGCGAGCAAGCCCTTGTCGGCCATGGCGCTGCTCGGGCTTGGCTTCCGTTCGGTGTCGATGTCGCCAACGGCCGTCGGGCCGATCAAGGCGATGCTTCTGGCGCTTGACGCCTCCAAGCTCGGCGCACAGCTCAACGCTGCACTGGACGATACGCGCGATCAGACGCCCGTTCGCCAGATGCTGGTGGATTTCGCCGCGGAAAACGGCATTCCGGTTTAGATCGAAGTGACGCGTCGCAACCCTCGTCCGGAGCTGATCCGGCCGGGGCAAGACGCATTGGAGTGAGACTTGGCAAAGCTTCCCGTTGAAAAGATGCGCGAACTGGAACGGCGGTTCGGCGAAATCGAGGCGCGCATGTCCGCCGGCCCGGCCGCGGACGTCTACGTCAAGCTCGCCTCGGAATATTCCGAACTGCAGCCGGTGGTGACGAAGATCCGCGCCTATGAAAAGGCGACGGCGGAGCTTGCTGACATCACCGCCATGCTCGCCGACAAATCGACCGACCGCGAGATGCGTGATCTCGCCGAAATGGAAAAGCCCGAGGTCCAAGCGGCGATCGAGGGGTTGGAGCAGGAAATCCAGATCCTGCTCCTGCCGAAGGATGCGGCCGACGAAAAGAGCGCGATCCTTGAAATCCGCGCCGGAACCGGTGGTTCCGAGGCGGCGTTGTTTGCCGGCGATCTGTTCCGGATGTACGAGCGTTATGCGGCGGGCAAGGGGTGGAAGGTCGAAGTGCTGTCGTCGAGCGAAGGCGAAGCCGGTGGTTTCAAGGAAATCATCGCTACCGTTTCCGGGCGCGGCGTGTTTGCCCGGCTGAAGTTCGAATCCGGTGTGCACCGCGTACAGCGCGTGCCGGAGACGGAGGCGAGCGGTCGCATTCACACCTCGGCGGCAACCGTCGCAGTGCTGCCCGAGGCCGAAGACATCGACATCGAGATCCGGCCAGAAGATATCCGCATCGACACGATGCGTTCGTCGGGCGCCGGTGGCCAGCACGTTAACACGACGGACTCGGCCGTGCGCATCACTCACCTGCCGACCGGGCTCGTCGTCACCAGCTCGGAGAAGTCGCAGCACCAGAACCGTGCGAAAGCGATGCAGGTCCTGCGCTCGCGCCTCTACGACATGGAGCGCCAGCGCGCCGACAGCGAACGCTCGGCCGACCGCAAGAGTCAGGTGGGCTCCGGCGACCGCTCCGAACGCATCCGTACCTACAATTTCCCGCAGGGACGGCTGACCGACCACCGCATCAACCTGACGCTCTACAAGCTCGATCGGATGATGATGGGCGAAATCGACGAAGTCGTCGATGCGCTGCTTGCCGACTACCAGGCAAGCCAGCTGGCGCAGCTCGGCGAGCAGCGAGGCTGAGCGATGGCCGAGACGCTCGCGAGCCTGGTTGCCGAAAGTCGCGATCGCCTGCAGGCGGGCGGCATCGAACACGCGGCGCTCGACGTCCGGCATCTGATCTCGGGCCTGCTCGACCTGTCGCTGAGCGCGGTCGTGTCGCGGGGCAGGGACCCGGTTTCGGATGAGGATGCCCAGCGGATCCGGGCTGCGGTTACCCGCCGGCTGGCGCGGGAGCCGGTCTATCGCATCCTCGGTGAGCGCGAGTTCTTCGGCCTGCCGCTGAAGCTGTCGAAGGAAACGCTGGAGCCGCGCCCGGACACCGAAACCCTGGTCGATCGCATGATCCCTTATCTGCGCGCGGTGGTCGCGCGAAAGGGAGGGTGCGAGATCATCGATCTCGGCACAGGCACGGGCGCGATTTGTCTCGCGCTTCTGTCTGAGGTTCTTGAAGCCAAGGGCACGGCGACCGATATATCCGGAGACGCGCTGGCAACGGCGACGGCAAATGCCGCCGCTCTCGGACTTGCGGATCGATTTCGGCCCTTGCTTAGCAACTGGTACGAAAAGGTGGATGGTCGCTACGACGTCATCGTCTCAAATCCGCCGTATATCCGGTCCAGTGTAGTAAACGAGCTTGAGCCGGAGGTGAGACTTCACGACCCGGCCGCAGCGCTTGATGGCGGAGAAGATGGGCTAGATGCCTATCGCGCCATCGCTTCTCAAGCTGTTCATCATCTTGAGACAAACGGCGTGATAGGCTTGGAAATCGGTTTCGACCAGAAAGAGGCGGTAACGGCGTTGTTTTACGCCGAAAAATTCCGTCTGCGTGAAGAGGCGAAGGATCTCGGCGGCAATGACCGCGTCCTGATCTTCGAACGCGACACAAACCGTTGAAAAAATGCTGCACTGGCGCATCTTCTTTCTTGCAGAGGCAAAGAAAGGGCTTGGAATCCCAGAGGAAGCGGGCTAGTTTGCCCGCGCACTGGGCAGAAGGTCATGGACCTAAGATTCGTTCCGGTATGACCTGGCCACGGGGATTGCTCTCAAGAAAGAGTTGCTAGGGTTCAACAGTGCCTTGTGCGGGTACCTGTTAATTTGACGTCAGTCGGCGCCGAAGCCGCCATTGTGCGAGCACAACGGCGCGTGTTCTGTCGGGCGTGAACGGATCCGGCCGGAAGACGAAACCACATGATCATCATTATCAAGAGAATTCGGGTGAATGTACTATGAGGCCAGGACAGCAAAACAAGCGCGGCCGCGGGCGGAATAACAACAACAATAACAACAACAATGGTAATAACAACAATCACAACCGCAAGGGCTCGAACCCGCTGACGCGGACCTACGACAGCTCCGGTCCGGATGTGAAGATTCGCGGTACGGCCCAGCACATCGCCGAGAAGTATTCTGCACTTGCGCGCGACGCCCAGAGCTCCGGCGACCGGGTCATGGCGGAAAACTACCTGCAGCACGCCGAGCATTACAACCGCATCATTGCTGCCGCACAGGCGCAGATGCAGGACCGTTTCCAGCGTGACGACCGTCAGGACTTCCGCGGCCACGATGCCGCCGACCAGGACCAGGACGATCTGGATCAGGGCTATGTAGACGACATGCCGGCTCCGGTTGCCGCAGCCGCAGCGCCGGTTTCCGAGCCGCAGCCTGTCATCGACGGTACCGGCCCGCAGCCGGTGATCGAAGGCACGCCGGCCGAAGTCGCGATGGAAGAAGAGGCACCGGCCGCTTCCGGCCGCGCCGCTTCGCGCCGCCGCAACACGCCGCGTCCGCGCCGTCCGCGCCGCAGCGCCGCCGAAGGTGCCGCCGACGAGGCTCAGCCGTCGGGTGATGACGCGCCGGAAGCACCGGCTCTCGCCGCTTCCGAATAAGCGAAGTCGCAATCCTTAGCCTGTCCAGTGCAGGCACCAAAAACCTGGCCCTTAGCGGCCGGGTCTTTCTTTGTCCGGCCACCGCTGATCAGCCTTTGTGTTGGTCAGCTCTTGGCACTGTCGATGATGAGCGCAGCAAGGTTGCTGCTCGCGGCCGTCTCGCTTGTGCGCCCACGGATCAGTTCGCGGCCGATCGCTTCGGCCGCGCCGGCGATACCGGTACAGCGAAGCCTCAGATCGTCTTCAGCGATTTCCGAGAAGGGGGAGAGGGCCGTCTTGATCATGGCGACGTAGTCGTCGACCTGCTGTTGCTGCGTGGCGATCATGTCGGCATTGCCGCGCAGCGCGCCGGAGATCGCCTGCCATTCCTCGCCGCTTTCGACCGCACAGGCGATGTAGACCGAACTGATGATGTCGGCGACCGCATCGAGCCGACTGGCGGCACCATTCAGCGCCACCCTCAGTTTTTCCGTGTGCCGGTCTTCGATTTCCTGGGAGAGGGCGATCAGAAGCCCCTCGCGCGTGCCGAAGTGTTCGTAGGCGATCGGCTTGCTGACGCCGGCGCTTTCGGCGAGATGGCCAAGCGTCAGGGCGTCGGCGCCCCGTTCGCGCAGGATCTCCCTTGCGGTCTCGAGCAACTGGGCGCGTCGCTCCGGCTTGGCAAGCTTTCGGCCCTTCGTCCGGCTCATCGGTCACAATCCTCTTTTCGCGTCGGCTCACGCCTCTTGAAAGTGGCCTTCGGCATCTTACTTACCAATAGTAAGTTACTAATGGTAAGTTTTGTAGGTGCCACTTACCTCTCGTTTAGGAGATAGGAAGATGTCGAGCAAGTTTCTGCCCGTTTTGATCATTGGCGGTTCCGGGGTCGTCGGGTCGCAGGCCGCAAAGATCATTCGTCGTCTGCACCCGGCGCTGCCGATCGCGATCGGTGGTCGCGACCGTGGCAAGGCCGAAGCGGTCGCGCGCGAGGTTGGCGATGCAGTCGGGGTCAGTGTTGACCTCGGGCGACCGGATCTCGGCCTCGGCGCCGAGCGCCGCTTCAGTGCGGTCGTCATCTTCCTGAAAGACGAAAAACTGAGCTCGATGCGCTACGCCCAGCGCCACCGCATCCCCTATATCAGCCTATCGAGCGGGACCTTCGAGGTCGGTCCGGAGATGGCGCAGTATATCCACGCGCCGGACCGCGCGCCGATCCTGCTCGCCAGTCACTGGCTCGCCGGCGCCGCGATCTTCCCCATCCTCGACTTTGCCAAAGCCTATGAGGCGATCGATGCGATCCGCATCGGGGTCCTGCTCGACGAAGAGGACATGGGCGGGCCGGCAGCGCTTGCCGATTACAACCGCATCACCGGTCTCGCGCCCGCGGCTTTGACCGTCACGGATGGCAAGTTCCACTGGGCTGGCGGCGAGGATTCCAAGACGCACTTCAGAAGCGTTGACGGCGTCGAGCTCGAAGCGACCGCCTATTCGCCCTTCGACGTCATGGCGCTTTCGGCCCGCACCAACGCCAGCGATATCCGGCTGGATCTTGCTTATAGCGTCTCCGCGAGCAGACGGCGCGGCGAGCCGTTCTCGACCGAGATCGCCATCGATATCAAGGGCCGCGACAAGCATGGCGAACCGGTCGACCGTCGGTATGAGATCGTGCACCCTCAGGGCCAGGCGCCGTTGACGGCCCTTGGCGTCGCCCTTGCGGTCGAGCGCATGCTCGGCCTTGAGGGCGGGGCAGCCCCGGCGCCGGGGCTCTATCTGCCGGAGGTCCTGATCGACCCGGGCTACTACGTGCGGCGGATGAAGGATTTCGGCGCGACCTTTGCCGAGCGGACGCCCGCGGCATAGGCAATCTGGCGGCCGCGTTGCCCTTTCGGCGCGCGGCCGCCTCGCGGTTGCAGATTTCCATCTCAGGAGCGTCGCGAGGCTCTTTAATTTCCAAAATCGCTGCCCCATATTCACTTCGGACGCGTTGATCCGACGCAAAGCGGGGATCGCGCCACACTGCCAGGCTTGCCGAATGCGGGAGCCTGATCCTGAAACACCGACGGGTGCCATGATGGGCCTGCCGGGATATGGAGGTAGAGTATGAATATCGAAAAATATTCCGAGCGCGTGCGCGGTTTCCTGCAGTCGGCGCAGACCTATGCGCTGGCTCAAGGACACCAGCAATTCACGCCCGAGCATGTGCTGAAGGTACTGCTCGATGACGACCAGGGCATGGCCGCCTCGCTGATCGAGCGGGCCGGTGGTGATGCCCGCGAAGCGCGCGCCGGCAATGACGCAGCGCTGGCAAAGCTCCCCAAGGTTTCCGGCGGCAACGGTTCCGTCTATCTGTCGCAGCCGCTCGCGCGGGTGTTTTCGAGTGCCGAAGACGCAGCCAAGAAGGCCGGCGACAGCTTCGTGACCGTCGAGCGCCTGTTGCTGGCGCTGGCGATCGAAAGCTCGGCTGCCACCGCCGATGTGCTGAAGAAGGCCGGTGTCACGCCGACCAAGCTCAACCAGGTGATCAACGACATCCGCAAGGGCCGCACCGCCGACAGCGCCAATGCCGAGCAGGGTTTCGACAGCCTGAAGAAGTATGCACGCGACCTGACGGCCGATGCGCGTGAGGGCAAGCTCGACCCCGTCATCGGCCGCGACGACGAGATCCGCCGTACCATCCAGGTGCTGTCGCGCCGCACCAAGAACAATCCGGTTCTGATCGGTGAGCCCGGCGTCGGCAAGACCGCGATCGCCGAAGGTTTGGCGCTGCGCATCGTCAATGGCGACGTGCCGGAAAGCCTCAAGGACAAGCGGTTGATGGCGCTCGACCTGGGTGCGCTGATTGCCGGTGCGAAGTTCCGCGGCGAGTTCGAGGAGCGGCTGAAGGCCGTGCTCAACGAGGTGCAGGCCGAAAACGGCGAGATCATCCTGTTCATCGACGAGATGCACACTCTGGTCGGGGCCGGCAAGGCCGATGGCGCCATGGACGCCTCCAACCTTTTGAAGCCGGCGCTGGCGCGCGGTGAGCTGCATTGCGTTGGCGCGACCACGCTCGACGAATACCGCAAGCATGTCGAAAAGGACGCGGCCCTTGCCCGTCGCTTCCAGCCGGTCATGGTCGAGGAGCCGACGGTCGAGGACACGATCTCGATCCTGCGCGGTCTGAAGGAAAAGTACGAGCAGCACCACAAGGTCCGGATCTCGGATTCGGCCCTGGTTGCCGCCGCGACCCTTTCGAACCGCTACATCACCGACCGGTTCCTGCCGGACAAGGCGATCGACCTGATGGACGAAGCCGCCTCGCGGCTGCGCATGCAGGTGGATTCCAAGCCCGAAGAGCTCGACGAGCTCGATCGTCGCATCATCCAGCTGAAGATCGAGCGCGAAGCCCTGAAGAAGGAAACCGACGTCTCGTCGAAGGATCGGCTGGAGAAGCTCGAATTTGATCTGGCTTCCCTGGAAGAGCAGGCATCCGCGCTGACGGCCCGCTGGCAGGCGGAAAAGCAGAAGCTCGGGCGTGCCGCCGATCTCAAGAAGCAGCTCGACGAAGCCCGCAACGAGCTGGCGATCGTCCAGCGCAAGGGCGAGTTCCAGCGTGCCGGCGAACTGACCTACGGTGTCATTCCGAAGCTCGAAAAGGAGCTCTCGGACGCCGAAAGCCAGGAGAACGCCAATGCCAACCCGATGGTGCAGGAGGTTGTGACCCCCGACAACATCGCGCATGTGGTTTCGCGTTGGACCGGCATTCCGGTCGACAAGATGCTGGAAGGTGAGCGCGACAAGCTGCTTCGCATGGAAGACGAACTGGCGAAGTGGGTTGTCGGCCAGGGTGACGCCGTGCAGGCGGTTTCCCGTGCCGTCCGGCGTTCGCGCGCCGGCCTTCAGGATCCGAACCGGCCGATCGGCTCGTTCATCTTCCTGGGCCCGACCGGCGTCGGCAAGACCGAGCTGACCAAGGCGCTTGCCCGGTTCCTCTTTGACGACGAAACCGCGCTGCTGCGGGTCGACATGTCGGAATACATGGAGAAGCACTCCGTCGCTCGACTGATCGGCGCGCCTCCGGGCTATGTCGGTTACGAGGAAGGCGGTGCGCTGACCGAAGCCGTTCGGCGCCGGCCCTATCAGGTCGTGCTGTTCGACGAGATCGAGAAGGCGCATCCGGATGTCTTCAACGTGTTGCTGCAGGTGCTCGACGACGGCCGCCTGACCGATGGTCAGGGTCGCACCGTCGACTTCCGCAACACGATGATCATCATGACCTCGAACCTTGGCGCG
This sequence comes from Ensifer sp. ENS09, assembly GCF_014852425.1. Classification (NCBI taxonomy): domain Bacteria; kingdom Pseudomonadati; phylum Pseudomonadota; class Alphaproteobacteria; order Hyphomicrobiales; family Rhizobiaceae; genus Ensifer; species Ensifer sp. ENS09. The sequence continues at coordinate 2,922 of NZ_JACVBP010000006.1, read as the reverse complement.
GAATATCTGGTCGGGCTTGGCGAAAACGAGGACAGCGATGTGGTTCGCGACCAGGTGATGGAGGTGGTGAAGTCCGCCTTCCGGCCGGAGTTCCTGAACCGCGTGGACGAGATCATCCTGTTCCACCGGCTGCGCCGTTCGGAAATGGGTGCGATCGTCGATATCCAGCTCGAAAGGCTGCGCAAGCTGCTTGCCGAGCGCAAGATCACGCTGGAGCTCGACGACGATGCCCGCGCGTTCCTGGCCGACAAGGGCTACGATCCGGCTTATGGTGCCCGTCCGCTGAAGCGGACGATCCAGAAGTTCGTGCAGGATCCGCTCGCCGAGAAGATCCTGCAAGGCGAGTTCCCTGATGGTTCGACCGTCAAGGTGCTCTCGGGCTCGGATCGCCTCAACTTCAAGCGCGGGGCGGGGCCGGACAAGGAAGCCGCCTAAGTCCAGCAACGCTCAAATCAAGAGGCCGCCCTTCGGGGCGGCCTTTTTGTTTGTGCGGATTTTCGAGAAGGGGAGGGGAGCTGCGGCTAGTTGCTCGCGACCTCTGCGCCCGTGCCGTCCTTGTTCAGCAACTCGTCGATCCGGTCGCGTTCCTTCTCGAACTTCGCCATCGCATCGCCGGAAAGCGACTTGCCGCCGGGCAGGCGGATGCGCAAGGGGTCGACCTTGTTGCCGTTGACGATCAGCTCGTAGTGCAGGTGCGGTCCGGTCGAAAGGCCTGTTGTGCCGACCCAGCCGATCACCTGGCCCTGGACGACCTTGTTGCCCACCTTGACGTTCTTGGCGATCGCGCTCTGGTGGTTGTAGGAGGACACGTAGCCGTTGGCATGGCGGATCAGCGTCTGGTTGCCATAGCCGCCGGAATCCCAGCCGGCCTTTTCGACGACACCGCCGCCGGCGGCGATGATCGGCGTGCCGCGCGGGGCTGCCCAGTCGACGCCGGTGTGCATGCGCGAGAAGCCGAGGATCGGATGGCGGCGCATACCGAAGCCCGAGCGGAAGTGGCCGTTCGGCACGGGGTTGCGCAAGAGGAACTGGCGGATGCTTTTGCCGTCCTGGTCGAAATAGTCGATCGTGTTGTCGCTCGGATCCTGGAACCGGTAGAAGGCGGTAACGGCGTCGCCGAACTTGGCGCGAACATAGAGGAGTTCGGAATCCTCCGTTGCCATGCCGCGTTCGTCGGTCACGGAGAAGAAGGCTTCGAGCGAGTCCGTCGGCTTCAGTTGCGCCTGGAAATCGACATTGCTGGCGAGCAGCTTGACGACGAGGCCGACCATGTCGGCGTTCATGCCGTAGGAAAGTGCCGCCCGGTAGATCCCGTCATAGACCCGCGGCAGATCGTGGCTGCTGGTCATGACCGGCGCGCCGTTGTCGTCGAAGGCGGTGGCGACCGCGTCAAGTCTCGGCGGCTCGGCGCCGGGCACGAAGCGGCCCTTGTCGTCGACCGCCATCGTCAGCACATGCCGGTTGCGCGAATAGATCGTGGCCCGCACGATGCGCGCGTCCTGACCCTTCTGCGTCTCGCCGTTCTGAATGATGCCGATGCGCAGGACATCGCCTTCGGAAAGTTCGCTGGCGCCGAGCGCCTGGCCGAGATAGCCGGCGGCGTCTTCGGCCTGCGCCTTGGTATAGCCGGCACTGCTCATCACGGTCGCGATGTCGGTCTGGCGCCGCACCGGGATGATGTCGTCGGCGTATTCGGTGGTTTCTTCGTCGATCGTCTCGTAGGCGGCGTCGCTCTTGTTCTGCTCGACGATGCGGGCGGTCAGGCCCTGGAGAAGATCGAGCCCGTCATTCTCCGAGGCGAAGCGCTGCGGATCGACATAATAGAGCGAGGCAACCTGGGTGCTGCCTTCGGTCAGGACAGAACCGTTGGTGCGGACATTTTCCTCGACCTCTTCGAGCGACATCGAGCTGTCGAAAGTGGCGCCGCCACGCAGCGGGAAGTCGACGGTTTTCAGCGCCACTTCGGAATCGACATTCGAGCCGTAAAGTGTGCCGGTTCGCGAAACGGGGGACTCTTCGTCCGCCTCTTCCGTCGAGAAGATCGCCAGAGGATCGAAGTCCGGATAGCTTTCCGAGGCCTGATGATTGGCGGCGAGCGCCATCTTGACATGAACGAAGGGCTGCTTGCGCACTACCTCCTTCTCGCCGTCATGGGTCATCGTCGAGACTTCCATGATCGTCTTGTCGGCTGGCTTGGCAACGAGCTTCGGCGACAGGATGCGGCCGCCGCGAACGGCGGTTGCCTGCTCGTCGCCGTTCGAACCGGCATCGAGTGCGGCGTAGGCTTCGGCCGGGATTGCCAGTTGCTGGCGTCCGTCAAGCGCTGCAAAAAGCGCGACACCCATCAGAAGGCTCGAGGTGATCCCCGTCAGGAAGGTACCCGATAGCCAGCGCAGCGAGATCTCGCGCCTGTCGGGCGCGCGCCGGCCATGCGCCAGGATCGGTGGCTGGTCGCCAAGCGACCTGACCATGTTCTTGTCGGTGATCATGCCGAACTGAGGGTCCCCGATTTCTCTAAACCGTATTCTTGCCTGCGATACGTTGCGCGAAGGTGTGCATCTTTCACGCGGCGGAGTCAAATCACGCGCGGAAGCGGCAAGGGCGATATCCTATATATCCCAAGCCTATCCGCGCGCCGGCATCCGCGACGCATCTTCGTCTTCGCTTAGATAGGCGGATTGTGAAAAAGGTAGGGCCAAATTGTGTCTCCACAGGCCCGGGGGAGGGGGCAAAAGTTTTTTGGGGGCGCAAAGCCCTGCGTTTGTGGGCTTTGTCAGAAATCTGTCATTTTTTCCGAAAATCCCTGTTGACGTCTGTGAGGGCGGGGGTCTATAAGCCCGATCACTGACGAGGGCGGCGGCGCTGCTGGCGACGACGACCTTCGCTCTAGAGTTTCCTGGATTGGCTGAGGCTGATTTTGGG